>NZ_FWXD01000010.1 GCF_900176275.1 Andreprevotia lacus DSM 23236
TTGCGGTACCCGTACCGCGGCGCGTTCTGCGCCTTGCGCTCCATCCCGAACTACCCCAAACGCAAGCGTGAAATAAGTGTTAACAGGCCCTAGCCTGCCAGTGCACATGAAAAAGGCCGGGATATCCCGGCCTTGTTGTTGTTTGTCAGCGCTTGCGCCGCTTCTTGCGATAGTCCTCAAAGCGTTTCTGCGTTGCATCGGCATCGCGGCTGCCGAAGGCGTACTGGCTTTCCAGCCACATCACATTGATGATGCCGAAGGCCAGCGCCAGGCCAAGGCCCAGTATCCAGGCGAAGTACCACATGGCTTGTCTCCTTAATAGCTATGCGTGTCGGTGTGGATGCGTTCGATGGTGACGGTGCCACGCATCACACGGTAAACCCAGCTGGTGTAAAGCATGATCAGCGGCACGAAGATCGCCGCCATCACCAGCATGATGGCCAGGGTCTTGCGGCTGGATACCGCATCCCACAGGGTCAGGCTGGAGGTGGGGTCGATGCTGGATGGCAGCACGAAGGGGAACAGCGCGATGGCTGCGGTGGCAATGATGCCGGTCACCGTCAGGCTGCTGGCCAGCAGCGCCAGCCAGCGGCGGCCGAGTGCGGCTGACACCGCGCAGGCCAGTGCGGCCAGCAAGGTGGCCAGCGGCACCAGCCACAGCTGCGGCTGCGCCACGAAGTTGCCAAACCAGCCCCCGGCGTTACGTGCCACGGTTTTCTGCAGCGGCAGTACCACGCCGTTGAGGTCGCCACCCGCGCTGGCCAGGTGCAGGCCGCTCATGCCGCCCAGCAGCACGCCGCCTGCGCCGAACAGCACGGCGGTTGCCAGGCCGAAGATCACGGTGGCCAGCCGCGCGCGGCGCGCCACCGCGCCATCGCTGCGCAAGTAAAGGAAGGCGGCGCCGTGCAGTGTGAGCATGGACACGGACAGCACGCCGCAGAACACGCCAAACACATTGAACAGGTCGAGGAAGCTGCCGCTGTAGCTCACGCGCAGTACTTCGTCGTAGCGGAACGGCAGGCCGACGAACAGGTTGCCCACCGCCACGCCGAACACCAGCGAGGGGAACACGCCGCCGACGAACAAGCCCCAGTCCCAGAAGCTGCGCCAGCGCGGGTCGGCCAGCTTGCTGCGGAAGTCGAAACCCACCGGGCGCAGGAACAAGGCGAACAGCGTGAAGATCAGCGCCACATACAGCACCGAGAACGCCGCCGCATACACCAGCGGCCACGCGGCAAACAGCGCCCCGCCAAAGGTAACCAGCCAGGTCTGGTTGCCCTCCCAGGTGGGGCCGACGGTGTTGATGGCGACGCGGCGCTCGTCATCGTTGCGGCCCACCCAGGGCAGCAGGGTGGCCACGCCGAGGTCGAAGCCGCCGGTAAGGGCAAAGCCCAGCATCAGTACGATGATCACGCCCCACCAGATCAGCTTGAGTGTTTCATAGTCGAACATGGTTGTGCTCCTCAGGCGTGGGCAGGTTGGGCGTTGGCAGGCAGCGCATGTTCGCCGTGGTAGCGGCCGGTGTGCAGGCTGGCGGGGCCGAGGCGGATGTATTTGAGCATCAGGTACATCTCCACCACGAACAGCAGACTGTAGATGGTGCACAGGCCGATCAGGCTGAACACCAGCTGGCCACCCTCCAGTGACGAGGCCGACAGGAAGGTGGGCAGCACGCCCGAAATGGTCCACGGCTGGCGACCGTACTCGGCGACGAACCAGCCGGCCGAGGTGGCAATCCACGGCAGCGGGATGCTGAGCACGATCAAGCGCAGCAGCCAGCGCTGCGGCGCCAGGCGCTTGCGTGCGAGGAACCAAAACGAAGCGGCAAAGATGAACAGGAAGAAGAAGCCCAGCCCCACCATGACACGGAAGCTCCAGAACAGCGGTGCCACCTTGGGAATGGTGTCATTGGCGGCGGCGGCAATCTGCACCGGCGTGGCATCGACGACATTGGGCGTGTACTTCTTCAGCAGCAAGCCAAAGCCAAGGTCGGCCTTGTGGGCATCGAACTGCTGCTGCACCACTGCATCCTTGCTGCCGGCACGCAGCTTCACCAGCGCGTCGTAGGCCTGCATGCCGCTGCGGACGCGTTGTGTGTGTTCCTCGCGCAGCTCTTTCAGCCCCGTCACCTGCTTGTCCACCGAACGGGTGGCGATCAGGCCCAGCACATAGGGAACCTTGATGGCGTAGTCGGTACGCTCCTCGGCCTGGTTGGGGATGCCGAATAGCGTGATGGCGGCCGGGGCCGGTTGGGTTTCCCATTCGGCTTCGATGGCGGCCAGCTTCACTTTCTGTACTTCACCGGTTGTGTAGCCCGATTCATCGCCCAGCACGATCACCGAGCAGACCGAGGCCAGACCGAAGCCGGCGGCAACCGCAAACGAGCGAATCGCAAAGCCGGTGTCGCGCGCCTTGAGCAGATACCAGGCCGAAATGCCCAGCACGAACATCGACGAAGCCACATAGCCGGCTGCCAGTGTGTGCACGAACTTGGATTGCGCCACCGGGTTGAAAATGACCTCGGCGATGCTGGCCAGCTCCATGCGCATGGTCAGCAGGTTGAATTCGGCGCCCACCGGGTTCTGCATCCAGCCGTTGGCAATCAGGATCCACAGTGCCGACAGGTTGGAGCCGAATGCAACAAGGAAGGTGACCAGCAGATGCTGCACGCGCCCGAGGCGATCCCAGCCGAAGAAAAACAGGCCGACAAAGGTGGATTCAAGGAAGAACGCCATCAGCCCTTCGATGGCCAGCGGCACGCCGAAGATGTCGCCAACGTAATGCGAGTAATACGCCCAGTTGGTGCCGAACTGGAATTCCAGCGTGAGGCCGGTAGTGACGCCCATGGCGAAGTTGATACCGAACAGCTTGCCCCAGAAGCGGGTCATGTCCTTGTAGACCTGCTGGCCGGTCATCACGTAGACCGATTCGCAGATCACCAGGATCCACGACAGGCCCAGTGTGAGCGGGACGAACAGGAAGTGGAACATGGCGGTCAGCCCGAACTGCAGGCGTGACAGTTCCACCACATCGGCGGCGGGTATCATGGTTGTGCTCCAGTGTGATCAATCGGGGACGACGCACCTGCGTTGGGCGTGCCGAGTATTTGTCTACCGATGTCCTCCTGCGGGACGGACATCTGGTGTGTATGCGTGAGCGGGTGGGAGAACCACAGCGCCTTGGCCCCCCACAACAGGCAGAACTTCACTGCCACGATGAGGGTGATCTCGGCCCACAGCGGCAGGCCGGTTTTAAGCAGCGTGCTGCGGGGCCGGGGCATCTCACTCGTCCTTGCCGCGCAGCTTGTCGGCAAAGCCCAGCACCTTTTGCACCTTGGCACCCAGCTTCATCAGCCCTTCCAGTGTTTCGGGCGACAGGCGGTGGATTTCGTCGAACCAGCTGTTACTCATTTCGATCAGCTCGTGCATTTCACGCATGCGCGCCTGGGCATGGCGCTCTTCCTCGTTAGCCGGGGTCTCCAGCAAGGCGTCACGCAACAGGGTCAAGGTCGGTGCGATCTCACGGCGGCGCTTTTCCTCCGCGAGGGTGCGGAAGATATCCCAGACGTCTTTGGGCGCCTCGAAGTAGTCACGCCGGTCGCCGGGCAGGTGAACCAGCTTGACCAGTCGCCACGACTGCAGCTCTTTCATGCCCATGCTCACATTGGAGCGTGACATGCCAAGCTGCTCGACGATGTCGTCGGCATTGAGCGGTTTCGGAGAGATGAACAGCAAAGCATAGATCTGGCCAACCGTACGGTTGACACCCCAGCGACTGCCCATCTCGCCGAAATGGAGAACGAAACGTTCATTCAGCGGAGACAGGTTCATGTGTTTTTGTAATTTCAATAATTATTGAAAATTCTAAATCGAGCCGGGTGCAACATGCAAGTCGTAATGAGCGCATACCCTGCTCGGCATCGCTTGCCGATGTCCGGAAGCCCTTGATTTACCGCTGCATTGCCTTGATATGCATGCTGCAGCGCAGTTCAAGCTGCTTCCGGTATAATGGCCTGTTTTGAGAGGGGAGGAAGTCATGCCTATTTATGCCTATCGTTGTGCCGCTTGCGGCCATGCCGACGAACACATGCAGAAGCTGGCCGACCCCGTCCTCACGGCATGCCCGTCGTGCAAGGCCGAGAGCTACCAGAAACAAGTGACTGCAGCCGGCTTTCAACTGAAGGGCACTGGCTGGTATGCCACTGACTTCAAGGGTGGCAGCAGTGTCGCAGCGCCGGCGGCAGACAGCGGCCCGGCTTGCCCGGGCGGCGCCTGCGCCTGCCACTAGTTCGCCCAAGCCCACGACCAAAGGATGTCCGTGCTTAGAAAATACCTGTTTACCGGCCTGCTGATCTGGATTCCGCTGGGCATCACCATCTGGGTGATCCAGCTGATCATCGGCACCATGGACCAGATCGGAGCCATCCTGCCGTCTGCCGTACGGCCGGACTACTGGCTGCTGGTGCATTTGGCCGATTACATCCCCTTCTTCAAGGGGTATCAGCGCATTCCGGGCTTTGGGCTGGTGTTTGCCGTTGCCGTGTTGCTGGTGACCGGCATGGTAGCGCGCAACATGCTCGGCCGCCGTTTGCTGCAGCTGGGCGAGCAGGTGCTCAACCGCATTCCCATCGTGCGCTCGATCTATTCGAGCGTGAAACAGGTCTCGGACACGCTGTTCTCCGACTCCGGTCAGGCCTTTCGCAAGGCTGCGCTGGTGCAGTTTCCGCATCAGGGTTCGTGGTCCATCGGCTTCATTACCGGCACGCCCAAGGGCGAGATCAGTGCCAAGCTGAACGACGAGCTGGTGTCGGTATTCGTGCCGACTACGCCCAACCCGACCTCCGGCTTCCTGTTCATGGTCAATAAGGCTGATGTGCGCGAGCTCGACATGAGCGTGGACGAAGCGCTCAAATACGTCATTTCGCTGGGTGTGGTTGCGCCCGGTGGCCCGGCCCAGGCTGGCAACAAGATTGTTCTTCCCGTATCCACCACTGAAAGCGGCGAGCCTGCGCGCGCCGAACATGTTTAAAGCAAGGATTTGCCTTCAATGCGTACCGATTACTGTGGCCTGATTGACACCCGCTTCCTCGGCCAGACCGTCACCGTTCAGGGCTGGGCCCATCGTCGCCGCGACCACGGCGGCGTGATCTTCATCGACCTGCGCGACCGCGAAGGCATGGTGCAGGTGGTGGTGGACCCGGATACCCCGGATGCCTTTGCCGCTGCCGACAGCAGCCGCTCGGAATACGTGCTGGAAATCACCGGCATCGTGCGTGCGCGCCCGGAAGGCACTGCCAACAAGAACCTGATTTCGGGT
The DNA here is from genome assembly GCF_900176275.1 of Andreprevotia lacus DSM 23236. Classification (GTDB taxonomy): domain Bacteria; phylum Pseudomonadota; class Gammaproteobacteria; order Burkholderiales; family Chitinibacteraceae; genus Andreprevotia; species Andreprevotia lacus. Next base: position 5,317 of record NZ_FWXD01000010.1, read on the forward strand.
GAGATCGAACTGCTGGCCAAGCAAATCACCGTGCTCAACAGCGCCGTGACACCGCCGTTCCAGATCGACGACGAAAACCTGTCGGAAAACGTGCGCCTGACCAACCGCGTGATCGACCTGCGCCGCCCGCAAATGCAGAAGAACCTGCGCCTGCGCTACAAGGTAGCGCTGCTGGTGCGTAATTTCCTGGACGCACAGGGCTTCATCGATATCGAAACCCCGATGCTGACCCGGTCCACCCCGGAAGGCGCGCGCGATTATCTGGTGCCGTCACGCGTGCACGACGGCCAGTTCTTCGCACTGCCGCAATCGCCGCAGCTGTTCAAGCAGCTGCTGATGGTGGCGGGTTTCGACCGTTACTACCAGATTACCAAGTGCTTCCGCGACGAAGACCTGCGCGCTGATCGCCAGCCTGAATTCACCCAGATTGATATCGAGACCTCGTTCCTGAACGAGGAAGAAATCATGTCGATCACCGAATCGATGGCCAAGCATGTGTTCAAGGAAGCCATCGGCGTTGACCTGGGCGATTTCCCGCGCATGCAGTACGACGATGCAATGTTCTACTACGGCTCGGACAAGCCGGACCTGCGCGTGGACCTCAAGTTCACCGAACTGACGGACCTGATGAAGACCGAGGAATTCAAGGTCTTCCGTGGCGCAGCCGACATGGACGGCGGCCGCGTGGTCGGCCTGCGCATTCCGGGTGGCTCGACGTTCAGCCGCTCCGAAATCGATGCTTACACCCAGTTCGTCGGCATCTATGGCGCCAAGGGTCTGGCCTACATCAAGGTCAATGACGTTTCCAACATCAGCAACGCCGAAGGCTCCGGTCTGCAAGCGCCGATCGTCAAGTTCCTGTCCAACGACGCGCTCAAGGCCATCATCGAGCGCACCGGTGCACAGAACGGCGACATCATTTTCTTCGGTGCCGACAAGCGCAAGGTGGTGGACGAAGCCATCGGCGCACTGCGCCTGAAGATCGGCCACGAGAAGGGCGAGGCCGGCGGTTATTTCAGCAAGACCTGGAAGCCGCTGTGGGTAGTCGATTTCCCGATGTTCGAATACGACGAAGACGGCAAGCGCTGGAATGCCTGCCACCACCCGTTCACCAGCCCCAAGGTCGAGCACATCGAGTTCCTCAAGACCGATCCGGGCAAGTGCAAGGCGCGTGCCTACGACATGGTGCTGAACGGTTGGGAAATGGGCGGTGGCTCGGTGCGTATCCATCGTGCCGACATGCAATCGACCGTGTTCGAAGCGCTGGGCATTGGTGCTGAAGAAGCACAGAACAAGTTCGGCTTCCTGCTCGACAACCTGCAATACGGCGCGCCCCCGCACGGTGGCCTGGCCTTCGGTCTTGACCGCCTGGTGACGCTGATGACCGGTGCCGAGTCGATCCGCGACGTGATCGCCTTCCCCAAGACCCAGCGCGCGCAGTGTCTGCTGACCAATGCACCGAACGCGGTGGACGAGAAGCAACTGCGCGAACTGCACATCCGTCTGCGCAATACGCAACCGGCGGCATGATGCAGGCATGCTGCTTCGCAGCATGAGTGTTGGTAAAAAGTCGTAAAACAAGAAAAGGCGCGCAATGCGCCTTTTCTTATGCGCGTTGTTTCACTAACATACGAAATAAGTAAATATTTGTTGGGCGCAGGTAATGGACCGATTTTCTGCCAGCCTCACCCACCGGTGCGGGCATGCATTGGCGGACGTAGGGGCCGAATTCGATAACCACGAAGCGAATCTGATTCGGGCCGCTTTTCGTTGTCCGCAGTGCATGGCCGAAGTCAGCCGCCGGCTGGGCATCAACACTCAGGTGTATGTGAACCTGCAGCAAATCTCGCCGGGCATGGCGGCCTTCGTGGCCGAAGTGACCGATACCACTGACGAAATGGACGATCTGCTGGCCGCCGTGGGTTATGGCCGGCGCAGCAAATCGGCCGACGAGCTGCACCCGGGTGTCGAAGTGGGTGAGCCGGGGCAGGGTGTGGTATGGCGCAAGGAATTCTGGTTTGCCACCAATGCCGATCCGCGGCACGTGGTTGCACTGATCGACCATATCAAGCTGGAAATGCGCTGGTTGTCGCCGTATCTGCCGCAGGGTGAGAGCAGCATTGCTTTCTTTGCCTTCCCGGCTTGAAGCTGCGCATCAGTTGCAGCGTACCTGTTTGCCCTGACCATGCCGGATATAGAAACCGGGCCATGAAAACGGCCCGGTTTTTTCATTGCTGGTCCTGCTGGTGCGGGCCAGGCGTCTCGTCGAACAATTGCTGCCATAGCGCGCGAACTGCGGCCACGTCCTCGCCCAGCGGCGCAAAGCTTTCTGCTGCCAGTGCACTGCCATTCAGCCGGCTGGCGTGCTGCAGCCGGCGCAGTTCGCGGTAGGCATGCTGCACCCGCGCAACCAGTGTCGGGTCCAGCAATCCATCTTCGCCGGCAAAGCCCAGCAGCGCGATATTGCCCCGGTTGGCCGTCAGGCGCGGGTGGGTGGCCGACCAGGCAAGCACCAGATACTGCACGATGAATTCGATATCGACGATACCACCACGGCAGTGTTTTACATCGCTGGTCTTGGCCGGGTGGGTTTCCAGCATCTTGTTGCGCATGTCGACCACCGCGTGGGCCAGTTCGAAGCGATTGCGCTGTTTGCGCAGCACGGCCTCGCGTATGGCTTCGAATGCCACGCCGATTTCCTTGTCGCCGGCGGCATAGCGCGCCCGGGTCAGCGCCTGGTGTTCCCACACCCAGGCCGAGGCCTGCTGGTATTCGGTAAAGGCCTCGACGCTGGAGACCAGCAGGCCGGAAGCCCCGTTCGGGCGCAACCGCAGATCGATTTCGTACAGCAGGCCGCCGGCGGTCAAGGTGCTCAGCCAGGTGACGATTTTCTTGGCCAGCTTGGCATAAATCTCCGATGCGTTCGGGTGGTCGTCGTCGTACAGATAGACCAGATCAAGGTCGGAGGCATAGCCCAGCTCCTTGCCGCCCAGCTTGCCGTAGCCAATGATAGCAAAGCGAGGCTTGGGGCGATGACGGCTGGGCAGCTCCTGCCACGCCTGTTCCAGCGTGACGGCCAGCACCAGATCGGCCAGATCGGACAGATGATCGGACAGCGTTTCCAGCGGCAGCAGGCCGGCCAGATCCTGTGACACGAGGCGGAATACCTGCGTGTGCTGGAAATGACGCAGGCAATCCATCTTGGCTTCGACATCGTCGCCCAGGTCGGCCAGCTCTTGCCGCAATATCAGCCCCAGCTTGTGCCAGTCCGGGCTCTGGTAGAGCAGGCGCACATCCAGCAACTCGTCCAGCAGCAGGGGGTGGCGAGTCAGGTATTCCGACACCCACGGGCTGGCGCTGTACAGGCCGGCCAGGCGCTTGAGTGTTTGCGGGTGCTCGGCCAGCAGTGCCAAGTAGGATTCGCGCCGTCCGATGGCCACCAGCAGGTCGAGAATGCGCAGCAAGGTGGCATCCGGGTTGGGAAAGCTGGCAGCGACTTCGATGAGCGGCGGCAGAATGACGTCAATGCGTTTGCGGCAACGGTCCGGCATCTGCTGATAGGCACTGCCGGCGGCAAAGGTGGCCAGCCGGCGCTGGATTTCCAGCGGGTCTTGATAGCCCAGTTGCGCCAGGCTGTGGTTGCCGGTGTCGTTGTCGCTGATCTGCTCGGCCTGATTGGCCTGGCGCGATTGCTGCACCTGCTGCCACACGGCGGCTTGCGGGTGGTTTTCGTCCTGGTTGGGCGGCAGTACGAACACCTGCTCGAAATGGCGGGTGACGCGGGCGCGTTGCTTGTCCAGCTCGGTGCGGAAAGCGTCCCAGTCGGCAAAGCCCATGCTGACGGCAATGCGCTGTTTGTCGCCATCGTTGCCGGGCAGTGACTGGGTTTGCGCGTCATCCAGATACATCAGCCGGTGTTCAAGATTGCGCAGGAAGGCATAAGCATCCTGCAGCTCGGTGACCGCATCCGGCGGCAGCAGGCCCAGCTTGCCCAGTTCATCCAGGATGGCGCGTGTGGGCCGTTGTTGCAGGCTGCGTGTGCGCCCGCCACGGATCAGCTGGAACACCTGGCCGATGAACTCGATCTCGCGTATGCCACCCGGCCCCAGCTTGATGTTGTCGATGCGGTCCTTGCGCTCCACCTCGCGCCGTATCTGGCTGTGCAGTTCACGCATCGAGTGATAGGCGCCGTAGTCCAGGTACTTGCGATAGACGAAGGGCGTAACCAGCTGCATCAGCGCATCGGCATCGCCCGTGAGTGCGCGGCCCTTGATCCACGCATAGCGTTCCCACTCGCGCCCCTGGGTCAGCAAGTAGTTTTCCAGCGCCGCGAACGAGCAGGCCAGCGGGCCGGCATCGCCAAAGGGCCGCAGCCGCATGTCGACGCGGAAGACAAAGCCGTTCTCGTCCGAATCGGAAATCAGGTTGATCAGCTTCTTGCCAACCTTGCAGAAATACTCGTGATTGGTCAGGTGGCGTTCGCCATCGGTCACGCCGTCTTCGGGATAGACGAAGATCAGGTCGATATCGCTGGAGACATTCAGCTCGCGCCCGCCCAGCTTGCCCATGCCGACCACGATCAGCGTTTGTGGCAGGCCGCTGTCCTCGCCGATGGGCGTGCCGACGCGCGGGTCGAGCTGCGTGGCCCATTCCAGCGCCTGTTCCACGGCCACCTCGGCCAGATCGCTGACGGTGTGCACGGCCTCGGTCAGGGTGGCGAGGCCCTCCAGCTCGCGCGCGATCAGGCGCGCCATCACCGCCTGACGCAGTTGGCGCAGCTGGCGGCGGAAGGTGGCGTCGTCTGTCGCAGGCTGCTTGAGCAGGCGCAGCTCCATTTCGGAGCGGGCAAACGGCTTGTAGAGGTTGGCGGCGGTTTCTTCCGCCAGTGCCGGGTTACAAAGAAACAGGCGTTCCAGATAACGGCTGTGGGCGAGGGCGGGGGCAAGACTTGCGGTTGAAAGCTCGTTCATAAGCGAAAGGCGGGGAATCCGGTAGAATTAGCAGTTCACTATCAAGCTAGCATATATCTGCGCCCATCCTTGCGGGGAAAAGCGCCCAGACCGCCTAATGATGTACTTTCCCGCAACCGGATCGTCCCGTTGCTGCACAGTGGTGGCAGCCGCATGACGTTCACTACCCGTATTCGCGCCGCAGCGCGCATTGTCAACCGAGTGCTGGCCTGGCATTCGCGGCTGCTGCTGCGCCTTTTGCTGGCCGTGCTGGCGCTGTTGCTGATCATCGCGCTGACGTGGCAATTTTACCTGCTGCCACGGCTGGACCAGTTCCGGCCGGCCATCGTCAAGGCGATTGCCGATGCCAGCGGCGCCAATCTATCCGTTCGGCACCTCTCTGGCGGCTGGGCCGGCTTTTTTCCGCGCTTGCTGATCGAGGGTGTGACCGTGCGCGATGCGCAGCAGCAACCGCGCATTTCGATCGACGCGATTGATGCCGAGCTGTCGTGGTCGTCCATTGTGCTGCTATCGCCCAATTTCCATAGCCTGACCCTGAACCGCCCGCGCTTGAGCGTGCTGCGTGATCGCAACGATATCTGGCATGTAGGCGGCTTTGCGCTGACCGGCAAGCCGGGCAACGACAACCGCTTTGTGGACTGGTTGCTTGAGCAAGGCAATCTGGCCATCGCCGACGGCGAGATCGAATGGCAGGACCAGCTGGGTGATGAGCCGGCACAGCGGCTTACCGATGTGCGCATCACCACCAGCAAGTTTTTCCGTCGCCATCGTTTCTCGCTGGCGGTTACGCCGCCCGCCACTCTGGCCTCGCCGCTCGAGGTCGAGGGCAACTGGTATGGCGGCACGGTGGCCGAATGGCGCCAGTGGCATGGCGTGCTTACCGCGCGCATGAGCCGGGTCGAACTGGCGCGTGCATCCCGCTGGTTGCCGGCGGCGTTGCAAGGCCGTGTGGCTTGGCACGGGCAGGGCGGCGGCGAGGCATCGTTCACCTTCAAGGAAGGGCGTGCGGAGCGCTTCCAGCTCGGCCTGCACGGCAACGACCTGCAGGGACAGTTCCAGGGCCATGTGATGCGTCTGCCGGCGGTGGATATGCGCTTGCAGTGGTACCAGCAGCACGGCACGCAAAACCTGGAGGTGCAAGGCAACCGCATCGAGGCTGCCAGCGGCGTGCTGTGCGATCACTGCAGCATCGCGCTGACCCAATCGGGTGAGCAGGACTGGAAGGTGGAGGCGCGCGATTGGCGGCTGGCCCCGCTGGGCGAGTTCCTGCCGCTGTTGCCGGCACCGTGGGGTGAGCGCATGAGCAAGGTGGTGCTGGGCGGCACGCTCAAGCAGCTGCAGTTGCAGCACGCTGCCGAGGGTTATGAGGGCGTGTTCAGCGGCCAGGGGCTGCGTCTGGCCGGTTATCCGGACGTACCCACGCTGGCTGGTGTCGATGCGGAGGCGCGCTTCGATACTCGCGGTGGCCAGCTGCAGTTGACCAGCAAGCAATTCCAGCTTGATTACCCTCCATTGTTCAGCGAGGTCTTGCAGTTCAGGCAACTCAAACTGGATGTGGATTGGCAGCGTACCAAAGAAGGCGTGAGGGCCGAGTTCAAGCGCATCCAGCTGCAGAATGACGACGTCGCCACCACGCTGGCCGCACGTTATACCAGCACGGCCAGCGGCCCCGGTTATCTTGATCTGAACGGCGACCTGCAGCGCCTGCGCGCCAGCCGCGTGCCGGCCTATCTGCCCAAGGTGGTGGGGCCGGATACCCTGCACTGGCTGCGTCAGGCGCTGGGCGTGGGCGAGGCCTATGACGGCAAGGTGGCGCTCAAGGGCGATCTGGCGCAGTTCCCGTTCCCGGCCGACAAGGGTGGCGTATTCCGCGTTACCGCGCAGGTACGCGATACCGCGCTCAAATACGCTGAAGGCTGGCCGATGATCGAAGGCATCGCCGGCGAGCTGGACTTCCACGGCACGCGCATGGAAATCCATGGCCGCGACGCACACTTGCTGGGCACGCGCTTGAGCAATGTCAGCGCGGTAATCCCCGATCTCGACAGCTTCAATCCGCTGCTGCAGATCGACGGCCAGGTGCGTGGCCCCACGCGTGAATTCCTGCGCTTTTTGCGTGCCAGCCCGATCCACGAGCGCACCGATGGCTATCTGGGTGACCTGAAGGCCGAGGGCGAGGGCGATTTGCTGCTGCGGCTTGATCTACCGCTGGCCAATATCGATGCCGCCCGCATTGCCGGTCAGTACCGCTTCCTCAACAACCAGCTCGATTTTGGCGAGAACGTGCCGCGTCTTGCCGGTGCCAACGGGCGCGTCAACTTTACCGAGAAACAGCTGCAGATCAGCGAAGCCACCGCGCAATCGCTGGGCGGGCCGCTGCGTGTGTCGGGTGGCACCGATGCTGCCGGTGCGCTCAAGCTGCAACTGGCCGGCCAGGCCCAGCTGGGCGACGTGGTGAAGCGCTTCGAGCTGCCACTCGCCAGCCGTATGCGCGGGCCGGTGGCCTATCAGGGTGTGTTGACTGCCGGCGGCGACAATTTCGAGCTGGCGCTGCAATCACCGCTGCAAGGCGCTACGCTTGACCTGCCTGCCCCGCTGGGCAAAAACGCGGCCGATACGCGTCAGTTGCGCGTGAAGGTGGGCGGTGGCAAGGGGCAGACGCAGATCGATTTTGCCTACGATACCTTGCTGCAAGGCGTGCTGGCACGCCGCAATGGTGTCTTGGGTGGGCAGATCGCACTTGGACGTGCGGCACAGGCAAGCGGCCAGCCGGGCATCAGCGTGGTGGGGGGCTGGAGTGATATCAATGCCGATATCTGGCGCAAGCTGCTGGATGACGGCAAGGGCGGCAACGATGCTGCGGTCGTCAGCAGCGTCGATGTGAGTTTTCCGCGCGCCATCGTGCATGGCTATGTGCTCAACGAACTGGGCCTGAAACTGCACGCCGAGGGCGCCCAATGGCTGGGTGAGGTGAGCAGCCGCGAGTTTGCCGGCAAGCTGAACTGGAACGGCCAGGGGCGCGGCAAGCTGGCCGCCAATCTGACCCGTCTTTACCTGCCCTTGCAGGAAGATACCGCAGCAGCGACGCCAACGCCCGCGCCCGGTGGTGGCGCGCGCGCCGTGCCCACGCAAAGCACCTTGCCGGCGCTGGACCTGCACGTGGATGATTTCCGCTACAAGGCCTTGCAACTGGGCAAGCTGGATGTCGATGCCGCGCAGCAGGGGGAAATCTGGCGACTCAACAACGTGGTGCTCAACAACCCGGACGGCAAGCTCACCATGTCCGGCCTGTGGCGGCAGCGCCCCAGCCGCTCGCGCGTCGAGGGCAAGATCAATATCAATACCGATAATCTGGGCAAGCTGCTGACCCGCCTGGATTACCCGGATACGATGAAGCGCGCACCTGCGCAATTCAGCGGCGACCTGGCGTGGGAGGGCGAGCTGTTCCCGCCTGATCTGTCGACGCTGGAAGGTTCGCTCAAGCTCGACGTACAGGCTGGGCAGTTCAGCAAGATTGCACCGGGAGCCGGGCGCTTTCTGTCCATCCTCAGCCTGCAGTCGTTGTCGCGTCGTGTGCAGCTCGATTTCCGCGATGTGTTTTCCGAGGGCTTCGAGTTCGATACCATCAAGGGCGAGGCGGTGATCCAGCGTGGCCAGGCGCATACCGAGAACCTGATCATCAGCGGCCCTGCCGCGCAGGTGCTGTTCCGGGGCGACGCCAACTTCGTGGCCGGCACGCAGAACCTGCGCGTGCGCATCGTGCCCACGGTGGGCGATTCGGTGGCGGTGGCCACCACCCTGATCAACCCGATTGCGGGGGCCGCGGCCTTTTTGCTGCAGCGCATCCTGAAAGACCCGCTGGGCCAGCTGGTGGCCTACGAATACGATATCACCGGCTCGATGCGCGATCCGCAGATCGCCCCTGCCAAACAGACGCTGACCGACCGCCTGCGTGAAGTCAAACCGCATTGAGGTTTTCTAGATAATGAACAGCATCCACGCCGCCGCCCTGCAGATGATTTCGACGCCCGAAGTGGCGACCAACCTGGCCACCGCCCGGCGCCTGATCGCGCAGGCGGCCGATGCCGGTGCGCAGTTGCTGGCGCTGCCGGAGTACTTTGCCATCATGGGCGCCAAGGACACCGACAAGCTGTCGGTGCAGGAGCGCTTTGGTGATGGCCCCATCCAGCACATGCTGGCCGAGGCCGCGCGCGAGCATGGCGTCTGGCTGGTGGGCGGCACGGTGCCGCTGGTATCGGACGATCCGTCGCGCGTGCGCAATGCCAGCCTGGTGTACAACCCGCAGGGCGAGTGCGTGGCGCGCTACGACAAGATTCACCTGTTCGGCTTCGACAACGGCAGCGAGCGCTTTGCCGAGGCCGACACCATCCAGCGTGGCGATACGCCAGTGGTGGTCGATACCCCGTTTGGCCGGGTCGGCATTGCCATCTGCTATGACTTGCGCTTTCCCGAGCTGTTTCGTGGGCACGATGTTGATATCTGGGTGCTGCCGGCTGCGTTTACCGCCACCACCGGCCGTGCGCACTGGGAGGTGCTGCTGCGGGCCCGCGCCATCGAGAACCAGTGTTATGTGATCGCACCGGGCCAGGGCGGCCTGCACCCGACCGGGCGCGCCACTTTCGGCCACAGCCTGATTGCCGACCCGTGGGGCGAGGTGCTGGCGCTGGTGGCCGAGGGCGAAGGCATTGCCGCCGCCGAGCTGAAAGCCAGCCAGATTGACCGCGTGCGCCGCATCTTGCCCGCCTTGCAGCACCGTATTCTGTAACCGCAGCTGTGCTATTGGCCGTTTTGCATTGCATAGGCTGCCGCCGCGCGTTACCTTGAGCTTATTGACCCATCTTTCCGGCCCGTTGTCCACGGGCCCAGCCGAGCCCCCATGAACGCACCGTTGACTACTGCCCAACAAACCCTGCTGTCGCCATTCGGCCTGGACGAATCCCGGCTGGATACAGTGTTCGGCGAGCTGATGAGCCACGACCTCGATTATGCCGATCTGTACTTCCAGTACAGTCGCGCCGAGGCTTGGAGCCTGGATGAAGGCATCGTCAAATCGGGCAGCTTCAATATCGACCAGGGCGTGGGCGTGCGTGCCGTCGCGGGCGAGAAAACCGCCTTTGCCTATTCGGACGACATCGGTCTCGACCCATTGCTGGAGGCCGCACGCGCCACGCGCGCCATTGGCCGCCAGGGCGGCAATGGCACCGTGGCCGTGCCGCGCACCGGCAGCCGCCACGATCTGTATGTGCCGGTTGATCCGCTGGCCAGCCTGAACGAAGCCGCCAAGGTGGCGCTACTGGAAAAGCTGGAACGCGCTGCCCGCGCCATCGACAAGCGCGTGGTGCAGGTGATGGCCAGCCTGGCATCCGAATACGAAGTGATCTTCATCGCCCGCCACGACGGCCACCGCGCTGCCGACGTGCGCCCGCTGGTACGCTTGTCGGTGCAGGTCATCGTGGAAGAGCAAGGCCGGCGCGAGCAGGGTAGCGCCGGCGGTGGTGGCCGCTTCGATTACGGCTATTTCACTGATGACGTGGTGCATGATTATGCAAAAAAGGCCGTCGATCAGGCGGTGCTGAACCTGCACGCCCGCCCGGCGCCGGCCGGCGAAATGACCGTGGTGCTGGGCTCGGGCTGGCCGGGCATCCTGTTGCACGAGGCCATCGGCCACGGGCTGGAAGGCGACTTCAACCGCAAGGGGTCGTCCGCGTTCTCGGGCCGCGTTGGCGAGCGCGTGGCAGCACCCGGCGTGACGGTGATCGACGACGGCACCATTCCGGATCGTCGCGGCTCGCTCAATATCGACGACGAAGGCAATCCGACCCAGCGCACGGTGCTGATCGAGGACGGTGTGCTCAAGGGCTATCTGCAGGACAGCCTGAATGCACGCCTGATGGGCGCCGGCCTGACCGGCAACGGCCGCCGCGAAAGCTACGCCCACCTGCCCATGCCGCGCATGACCAATACCATCATGCTGGGCGGCGACAAGGACCCGGCTGAAATCCTGGCTTCGGTAAAGCGCGGTCTGTATGCGGTCAACTTCGGCGGCGGCCAGGTCGACATCACCAGCGGCAAGTTCGTGTTCTCGGCTGCCGAGGCGTGGTATGTCGAGGACGGCAAGATGCTGTATCCGGTGAAGGGCGCGACCCTGATCGGCAATGGCCCGGACGTGCTGACCCGCGTATCGATGATCGGCAACGATCTGGCCCTGGACCCCGGCGTGGGCACCTGCGGCAAGGAAGGGCAGAGCGTGCCGGTGGGTGTTGGCCAGCCCACCCTGCGCATCGACGGCGGTTTGACGGTGGGCGGCACCGGCGGTTGAGTGCTGCCGGCGGTACAGGCAAGCGCTACGCTTGCTAACATCCCGCATCGCAACAAACGCAACGGCAGCTTAGGCTGCCGTTTGTATTGGCATGTTAGGGCCGGCCTGCCGGCGAGGAAATACTGTGGTCCGTTTTGAAACGCTTCCCACCCGCAACGGTTACCAGCTTGGCCTGATCACGCTGGATGCCCCGGCGCGACTGAATGCGCAGAATCTTGCCATGGTCTGGGCCATGCAGGAACAACTGGCACTATGGCGTGACGACCCCGCCGTGGTGGCGGTGCTGGTGCGTGGCGAGGGCGAGCGCGCCTTCTGCGCCGGTGGCGACATCAAGGCGCTGTATGAAGCAATGTGCGAGCCGGCGCTGATTGATGAAGCCGACGCGTTTTTCTCGCATGAATACACGCTGTGCGCCGAGCTGCGCCGCTACCCCAAGCCGGTGCTGGCGTGGGGGCAGGGCATCGTGATGGGTGGTGGTTTCGGGCTGTTTGCTTCCAGCAGCCACCGCGTGGTGACCGAAAGCAGCCTGCTGGCCATGCCCGAAGTGGCCATCGGCCTGTTTCCGGATGTGGGAGCCAGCGACTGGCTGCACCAGCTTGAGGATGGTGTGGGGCGGCTGATGGCGCTGTCCGGCATCCGCTTGAACGCACACGATGCATTGGCTGCCGGCGCTGCCGACGCGGCCTTGCCGGCCGCAGCGTGGCCGCTGCTGCTGGAAACCCTGCGTGAACTGCCCTGGGTCGCAGCGGGCCACGGTGATGCGGTGTTGCTGCATGGTGTGCTGGCAGCGCTCGCCAGTGCCCAGCCCTGCGCCTTGCCGGCAGCACAATGGCAACCTGTGCGCGACGAGGTGGCTGCCTTGGTAGCGGGTGATGACCTAGCGCTTATATCGGCGCGGCTGCTTGCGTATGCCGGTGCAGACACCTGGCTGACCGAGGCATCTGCGCTGCATCGTGCCGGCTCGCCGCATTCGATTGCGCTGGCCTGGGCGCTGTCGCAACGCGCGGTGGCACTGCAGGATGATCGTGCCCTGCTGGCACTGGAAATTGCCATGGCCAGGTATTGTTTGCGCCATGGTGACTTCCGCGAAGGCGTACGCGCCAAGCTGATCCACCGCGATGGTGCGCCAAACTGGCAGGCGCAGACATTGGCGCAGGCGCTGGATGCAGCCCGGGCCGCACTGGCCGGATAGCGCGCCAGCGAGGCTTTTTTACGTAGCAACCCGCTTGCAAGCAGTTGTGTACGGTATTTCGTGGGCTGACATTCATTTTCAGCTTGAAACTTTTTCGCTTCCCCGCCATCTTATGGGCTGTGGGCCGATTTGCCCGCCAAGATCATTCATCGGGAGATACACTCATGCAATTGAACACCGCCACGTACGGCGGCGATTCGCTGGCCGTCGAGCGCAACAAGGTTCTGCGCAATACTTATGCGCTGCTGGCCTTGACCATGCTGCCTACTGCCGCAGGCGCGCTGCTGGGCATCGCAATGCACTTCCGCGTCAGCATGGGTCTGGGTATGCTGCTGTTCATCGGTATTTCGTTCGCTGCCTTCTACGCGATTGAAAAGACCAAGGAAAGCGCCACTGGCGTGGTGCTGTTGCTGGCTTATACCGGCTTCATGGGCCTGTGGTTGTCGCAAATCCTGCAGGTTGCGCTGCGCTTCTCCAACGGCGGCCAGATGATCGGCATGGCCGCAGTGGGCACGGCAGCGATTTTCCTGTCCCTGTCTGCGGTGGCGACGGTAACCAAGAAGGATTTCTCCTTCATGGGCAAGTTCCTGTTCGTTGGTCTGGTGCTGCTGGTGCTGGCATCGCTGGCGAATCTGTTCTTCCAGATTCCGGCTGCCTCGCTGGCGATTTCCGCTGTCGCGCTGCTGGTTTTCTCGGGTTACATCCTGTACGACACCAGCCGCATCGTGAATGGCGGTGAAACCAACTACATCAGTGCTACGCTGCAGCTGTACCTCGATGTGTACAACATCTTCGTGCACCTGCTGAACATCCTGATGATGCTGACTGGTCGCCGCGACTAAGCGAACAAGGCCCTTGTCTGAACAACGCCGCCCCAGGGCGGCGTTGTTGTTTTCCCGGCCCTTGGTAATCCTGTATGGGGCCGGGGCCGCATTCCGCGCTATTCTGCATGCATGCGCTTTCACTCCTTATTCAACCGTTTTGCCGGGCAGTGGCCGTGGTTGCTGGTCTACGCCGCAATCGGCCTGACCCTGGCCGCGCTGGTTGGATACACCTGGACGGCCGAGCATCAGGCGCGGGTGCAGCGCGAAAACACCATGATGCAAGACCTGCTCTGGCAGGAGCAGGGCATACGCCTGTATCTGCAAACCAACCAGAATGCACTGGAAAACCTGGCCTACGGGTTGGCTGCCGGGGCGATACGCCCGGCTGATTTCAATTCGCGTGCCGATGCGTTGATGAAGGCCAGCCCCGAGCTGGTGGCCGTTGAATATATCGACCTCACCGGCCGGCGCATCAGCGGCTTGCCGGTGTATAGCGACCGCCCCAGCCGCCTGCCGGCGCTGGACAGCGTGCAAGTCAAGGAGGGCGTGGATGGTGCCGCCACCCTGGGCTATGCGATCTACAGCAACATCATCGAGGGCGATACGCCCAGCGCCATGCTCATCGTGCCGTATTTCCACGGCACGGTTTATCAGGGGGCGGTGCTGGCCAGCTATGCCTTGCCGCAGCTCCTGCAGCAGCGCATTCCCTGGTGGATGGTGCAGCGCTACGATCTGGCACTGCTGGATGCGCAGGGCGGCGTGATTGCGCCTGCCGACGCCATCGAACCCGGCAACGCGATTACCCGCAAGATCGCTTTCGATCCACCCGGCCACGGCTTGATGCTGCGCGCCAGCATCCGTGTCGAGCCCACCAGCTGGTCGCTGCCGGCGCTGGTGTTCGCCGTGGCAGTGTTGCTGGCATTGTTGCTGTGGGCGCTGGCGCAGGTACGACGGCGCATCAGCGAGCGGCAGGCGGTTGAAGACACCTTGCACGACGAAATCCGCTTCCGCGCCGCGATGGAGCATTCGCTGATCACCGGCTTGCGCGCCATGGATACCGAAGGGCGGCTGATCTACGTGAACCCGGCCTTCTGCAAGATGGTGGGCTGGGAAAACAGCGAGCTGATCAATCTGGTGCCGCCGTTCCCGTTCTGGCCGCCAGAGGAACTGACGCGCTGTGCGTCGGTGTATCAGGCCATCCTGAACGGGCAGTCGCCGGCCAATGGCTTTCAGCTGCGCTTCATGAAAAAGGATGGCGAACGCTTCGACGTGCGCCTGTATGCCTCCAAGCTGGTCGACGGCCGGGGCGAGCATCGCGGCTGGATGGCGTCCTTGTATGATGTAACCGAGGTCAAGCGTGAGCGCGAAGCGCTGGCGGCATCGCGCTCGCAGCTGCGCGCCGTGCTGGAGGGGCTGGAGGCCGCAGTATCGGTCACCGATGCGCATTCCGGCCAGTTGCTGTACCGCAACCGCCACCATGCCACCACCTTCGTGCTGCCGGTGGATGGCGACTATTGTTTGTTGCCGCTGCTGCCGGGCGATGCCCAGTTTGCCGAGTGCTGCGACCCGGTGGACGGGCGCTGGTACAGCGTGCAGCGCCGCAGTCTGGATTGGGTCGATGGCCGCTCGGTCTGGCTGGATATCGCCACCGACATCACCGAGATGCGGCTGGCCGCCGAAGAGGCGCGCGTGCGCAACGAGCGCCTGCAGCACACCACGCGGCTGGTCAGCATGGGTGAGCTGGCGTCAAGCCTGGCGCACGAGCTGAATCAGCCGCTGGCGGCCATTTCCAACTATGCAGCGGCGGGCGAGGGCCTGCTGGAGACCGAACCGCCGTTGTTGCCGCGCGCACGCGACGTGCTGGCCAAGATCGGTGAGCAGGCACGCCGTGCCGGTCAGATCATCCGTGGCATACGCGACTTTGCTGCCAAGCGCGCACCGCGCGAGGAGCCGTGCCGGCTCGATACCCTGCTGGCGGTGCCGCTGCAATTGCTGGAGCCGCTGGCGCGCAAAGCGCACGTGCGCATCCATGTTGATCTGCCGCCTGATCTGCCGGGCTTTGTCGGCGATAGCGTGATGCTGGAGCAGGTGCTGTTCAACCTGCTCAAGAACGGCGTCGAGGCGCTGGAAAGCCAGTCGGCCAGCCGGCGCGAAATCCGCGTCAGCGCCGTGCGCGATGGCGATGCGCTGGAGGTCACCATTGCCGACCGTGGCCCGGGCCTGGCCGAGCCGGGCAATCTGTTCCAGCCGTTCTACAGTACCAAGAGCGAGGGGATGGGCATCGGCCTGAATATCTGCCGCTCGGTGCTGGAGCAGCACAAGGGCCATTTGCGGGCCGAGCCCAATCCGGGCGGCGGCTTGCGCTTTATCTGCCGGATACCACTGCCGGTATCTGCCGACAAACTCGAAAAGGAACTGTCCTGATGCGTCCGATTGCCATCATCGACGACGACGTTGCCGTACGCGATTCGCTGTCCATGCTGTTTGAAACCCGCCACTGGCCCAGCCTGGGCTTTGAATCTGCCGAGGATTTCCTCAGTGCCGGCAACCCGGCCGATTTTGGCTGTCTGGTGGTTGATATCCGCATGACCGGCATGAGCGGGCTGGAGCTGTTTGCCGAGCTGAAATCGGCCAGCTACCTGCCGCCGGTACTGTTCCTGACCGGCCACGGCGATGTGCCCATGGCAGTCGCCGCCATCAAGGATGGTGCGGCGGATTTTCTGGAAAAGCCGTTTGACCACCGCTTGCTGGTGGGCAAGGTCGAACAGTATCTGGAAACCGACCGCATCGAGCGTGGCGACTGGGAAGTGCGCCAGCACCTGACCGAACGGCTATCCAGCCTGACACCGCGCGAGCGCGACGTGCTGCGCGAGCTGCTGATCGGCCGCCTGAACAAGCAGATTGCCGACGTGCTCGATATCAGCATCAAGACGGTGGAAGTGCACCGCGCGCGCATCTATTCCAAACTGCGCGTGCGTTCCGGCGTCGAGCTGGCAGCGCTGCTGCGTGACGTGGATTGGGAAAAAGCCGGCGTTTGATGCAAAAAACGGGGCCTGGGGCCCCGTTTTTCATGTGGTGGGCCGGATCAGTGCTTGCCCAGTTGCAGGGTATAGCCACCGGCTCCGCCGCCCAGCCGTTGCAGCAGCGGCGCAAACAGTGCTTCCTGCCCCGGTGCAGGGGTGAAGCGCAGCTGGCCTTGTACTGGCCCGTGTGCCGGCAGTACGCCGTTGCCGTCTATCTGCAGGGTGCCCTGCAGCGGCAGGATTTGCCACGCGATATCGCCGCCGTTGCGCGTGCTCTGCAGCCGGTAGCTGCCGAACGGATTGGCCTGCGGCGTGACGGCGGAGTGTGCGTCGCTCAGTGTGGCGGCCACGCCGTCCCACTCGGTCTGGCTCAGCTTGCGTGCCTGCACGGCCAGATTGCCGCCGATCTGCAGCGAGCCGAGCTGCGGATCACCCGCCAGCAACGGTGCCAATGGCAGCACGGCGTCGATTTCCTCTGCACGCCAGCCGCCCACGCCGACGCTCAGCCGCGCATGCCCCAGCTTTTGCTCGTGTTGCGCCGATACCTGCCAGGCCAGCCTGCCCTTGAGCAGCGCCGCCGGCTGCCAATTCCAGCGCAGGCCGGACAGCAGCAGTTGCCCGCGTGCGCCAAGCTGGGCGGCCTGGCCATGCCAGAGCGAACCGCTGACTTCGCCCAGTTGCCACGGCTGCGGCAACTGGCCGGCAAACAGACCCACCGGCAGGCGGATCAGCATGAACAGCAACAGGCTGGCGACACCCAGCCACAACAAACGCCTGGACTTCATCACCGCCCCACCGTCATCGAAAGTTGCAATTGCCCGGCATTGCCGGAGAGGTGGCTTTCTTCCAAGTGCAGCCCTGCACCGCGTTCCAGCGCGGCAATCAGTTTCAATGCCTTGTCGGTGTCGAGCTGGCCGGCCTGCAGCTTGATCCGCTCCTGCGGCAGAACCTGCAAGTCGGCCTTGATGCCGTAGCGGTCCAGCTGGGCCTGCACCGTAGTACGCAGGTCGCCGTCATTGCCGCCGGTGGCCGGCTGGCCCTTGAGGGCGGTGATGCCTTGCTGCAATTCGATCAGGCTTTGCTGCAGCCGTGGCAATTGTTGTTGCTGGCTGGCCTGCGCCTTGCTCAGCGGTTGCCACAGCCCGGCATAGAGGACGAACAACGCCACGACCACGCCACACAGGGTCAGCATGCGTTGTTCGCGCTCGTTGCGCGCCTGCCAGTAGGCCAGCACGGTTTGCTTGAGTTGTTTCATCGGGCTTTCTCGCTCAGGGTCAGCACCGGCTTGCCGCTTTTGGTGTCCAGCACGGCCTTGAAGCCGGCTGCGTTCAGCTTGCCTACAGCGGCCTGGGCATCGCCGTTGCCGAGGGTGAGCTTGAGCTCATTGTTGTTCCACGACAGTTCGGTGAACTGCACGCCGGCATCCAGCGTGGTTTCCAGCCGTTGCAGCCAGTCGCTCAGGCGTTGGCCCTGGCTGCCGTTCTGGCTGATGCCGGCAGCGCGCAGCTTGCTGGCAATCTGCAGGGTTGGATCGACAATCGGTTCGCCGGGGAAGGCAGCGGCATAGCTCTGGCGGATTTCACGCTGCAGGTTGGTGACGGCGTTGCGGCCTTGCCACCACTGGGCAAGGGCCACCAGATAGGTTGCGCCGGCCAGCAGTGCCAACAGCAGCAGCGGACGGCGTAGCAGGCGCCAGTCCACACTGCGGGCCGGATTGCGCGGACGGATATCGCCATGCAGCAGCGCGATGGGGTTGCTGCCATTGCTGGTCAGTGCAGTTTGCCAGTCTGTTTGCGCCGGCTCGGTGTCGCCGCCAGCACAGGCACGCGCAATGGCCGCATCGTCAAACCAGGCCGATTCACCAGCCGCATTGCGCAGCACGCCGCCGTGCGGCAGCGCCAGCCACACGGCCTCGTCGCCAGCGGGCAGGTAATCGGTCAGTGCATGTGCGGCAAAAACGGGGCGTTGTGCATCGGCAAAACGGCCCAGCCAGCCAGCCAGCCAGGCTTTGTCGCAGGCGTGCAGGCGGGTTAGCCCGTCCTTGTCCTGGCGATGGCTCAGGTGCAGCGTGTCTGCCTTGCCCAGCGTGCGGTCTTCCAGGGTCTGGCGCAACAGGGGCAAGAGCTTGTGTGCAGGCTGACGCGGCAGCTTCAGCGCGTGGGTGTTCAGCTGTGGTGGTGCCAGCAGCAGGGTCAGCCGCTCGCTGGCGGGCAGGCCGGCAAGGGGTGTGTGACCGCTCTGGCGGCTATCCGGGTTGAACCAGTGCAGCGCTGCAGCTGGGTCTGACGATTCAGGCAGCAGGACAAACAGGCGCGCGTGGCTGGAAGGGGGCAGGGGAGAGGTCATTCCGTCGCAATCAGTAAGCGGGCAGGCATTATCGAGCGGAAGTATGACACAGCGTACAGCTCCGTCGGCAAGCCAGCCGCGCCCCAGACAGCAAAAACCCCGGCACGCAGGCCGGGGTTCTGGTGGATGGCGCGGTGATTACTTCAATGTTTGCAGATACTTGTCTGCATCCAGCGCGGCCTGGCAGCCCGAGGCGGCCGAAGTAACGGCCTGGCGGTAGATATGATCCTGCACGTCGCCGGCGGCAAACACGCCCGGAATGCTGGTGCCGGTGGCACCGCCATCACGGCCGCCCTTGGTGATCAGGTAGCCGGTGCTGTCCATTTCCAGCTGACCCTTGAACAGGTCGGTGTTCGGCTTGTGGCCGATGGCGATGAATACGCCGGTCAGTGCCAGTTCGCGCGTGCTGCCGTCTTCGGTCGACTTCAGGCGGATGCCGGTGGCGCCGCTGTTGTCGCCCAGCACTTCGTCCAGCGTGCTGTTCAGTGCCAGCGTGATCTTGCCGGCTTCGACGGCTTCTTTCAGGTGGTCAACCAGGATGGCTTCAGCGCGGAAGGTATCGCGGCGGTGCACCAGGGTCACGTGGCTGGCAATATTGGACAGATACAGTGCTTCTTCCACGGCGGTGTTGCCGCCGCCGATCACGGCAACCTGCTGGCCGCGATAGAAGAAACCGTCGCAGGTGGCGCAGGCAGATACGCCACGGCCGGCAAAGGCTTCTTCCGACGGCAGGCCCAGATACTGTGCCGATGCGCCGGTCGCAATGATCAGCGCATCGCAGGTGTATTCGCCCGAATCGCCGATCAGCTTCTTCGGGTTGCTGCGCAGGTCAACGGTATGGATGTGGTCGAAGATCATTTCGGTGCCGAAGCGCTCTGCATGCTTCTGGAAGCGGGCCATCAGCTCCGGACCTTGCACGCCGTCGGCATCGGCCGGCCAGTTGTCCACGTCGGTGGTCGTCATCAGCTGGCCGCCCTGCGCCAGGCCGGTCACCAGCGTGGGCTTGAGGTTGGCACGGGCCGCGTAAACGGCGGCGGTATAACCGGCAGGGCCGGAGCCGAGGATCAACAGACGGGAGTGTTTGGTAGCCATGATCGAAGTCCTGAATGGGGTGGTTGGCGTCATTTTTGGCATAGTTTAAAACGTCGCTGGCGGGGCCACTAATCGATTTTTGCTATGGGTTCGATTGTGACGGTCACCGAGCGTGTCTTGCCCTGCTCAATCAGGATTTTGTGCCGATATGGACGATTTCAACCGGCATGCGCAGGCAGGACAGCCTGACGCCAGCGGCCTCGATATCGGCCAGCAGCATGGTGACCACTTCTTCACGTGCGGCAATGTCGACCACCACGGCCTGATCGCTGCCAAGGTCGGTGGTATGGGTTTGCGGGTTGCCCAGATGGGCGAAGCCGGCCAGGGCGGGCAGGGCGCTGGCTGCGCTGGCGCTGTGGCGCCGGGCCAGTTGCAGCAACCATTCGTACAGCAGCAGGCTGCCGTGCCGCTCGGTGCGGCGCAGGTAAAAGCGCAGTAGCTGGTGATGCATGGCCGGGCCTCGTCATGTGGGAGCGCGGACAGGGGGCGTGCCGCGATCTTGTCCTCAGCGTAGCCGGTTTCCCGCTGTTTGCTGACAAGATGCTGTTCGCTGCGAGCCGGGCGGTTTGCCGTTGCGCGCGGCCATGCGGTAGTCTGGATGGTGAGCCCCGCTTACTGCCACCATGCTGCCGCTGCCCGCCTATTCCCGTACCTTGCTGCAATCCATCGCCGACCTGCGCCGGCCGGCGGTGCGTCGCGTGTTGTTCAAGCAAATCTATTTCACCGGGGTGGAAGCCCTGCTGCTGATCGTGCTGATCGGCTTTTCGCTCGGCGGCATCGTGGTCAGCCAGTTGCATGATCAGTATGGCCAGAGCCGCGAAGCCTCGTTGCGCCTGCTGGCCGATATCAGCTTTGGCGAGCTGGCACCGCTGTTTGCAGCCTTGCTGCTGGTGGCGCGTTCGTCGTCCGCGGTGGCCAGCGAGCTGGCGGCCATGAAGGCGCATGGCGAGCTCGATAGCCTGGTCGAAATGGGTATCCCGCTGTCGTCCTATCTGGTGGTGCCGCGCTTGCTGGGCATGACCATCTCGTCTGCCGCGCTGGCGCTGTATCTGTCGCTGTCCATCATGCTGGGCGGGGCTCTGCTGTCGTCCGGCTGGGACGTGGGCTACCAGGTATTCCAGCTGGATCGTTTTCTGCGCCCGGGCATGATTTTGCTCAGCGTGGGCAAGGCAGCGCTGTTCGGTTTCATGGCGGCAGCGGTGGCTTGCCGCATGGGGCTGGTGGCGCGGCCGTATGTCACCGAGATTCCCAAGGCATCGTCGCGCGCGGTCATGCGTGGCATGTTGGCCGTGTTCGTGACTGATTTCCTGTGTGTGCTGGCCTCATGAGCGCGCCACAGACGCAGGAACTGGATGATCTGATTGCCCGGCTGGCGCAGTGCCGCTTTGGTGAAAGCCATGCCCTGGTTTGCGATGATGCGCTGGCTGCCGCATTGCTGGCCGCCCTGCATGTGCAGCAGCCAGGGCAGGCGGTGGTGCTGGATTTCCGCACCAGTCTGCTGAGCAATTTGCGGGTGTGGGAAAACCTCATCCTGCCTGCCTGGTATCACGGCCACGCCGAGCTGCAGGTGCTGGAGCAGCGGGTGCTGGCCGCGTTGCGCCCGTTCAAGCTGGATGATGAAGGCATAGCGGCATTGCTGGATGGCCTGCCGGCTGCGCTGAGTGCCACCCGCAAGCAGGAGTTGGTGCTGTTGCGCACGCTGGTGCTGGCACCACGCTATGTGCTGGTCGAGCCGGCCTGGCTGCGCCGGGTGCGGCAAACGCCGTTGGGCGCCGAATTGTGGCAGGCTATCGAGGCGACCAGCGTTGTACTGCAGTTGGGCGAAGGGGCTGCGCCGGATTTGCCGGTCATCGGCGGCAAGCGGCCTGAACAGGGGCAGGAATGAAGTATTTGAAGGATAGTGATCCGCGTTTTCGCATGCTGGGCTGGCGGGCCGGCAGCTTTGCGCTGCTCGCGCTCGGGCTGATGCTGGCACTGGTGGTGGCGCTGGGCTTGCGGCAGGGTTATTTCGTGCAGAAGACGCGCCTCAACTTCGTGGCGGAGAACGGTGCGGGCCTGCTGCCCGGCATGCAAGTGCGTTTGTCCGGCTTCAAGATCGGCGTGGTCGATACCGTGGCGCTGGGCGAGAGCGCTAAGGTGGACGTCGAGCTGCTGGTGGAAACCCGCTACATGAAATGGGTGAAGGCCGATTCGCAGGCCATCCTGCAGCAGGACGGCTTTCTGGGGGATCATTTCATCGAGATCGTCGGTGGCTCGCCCAAGCTGCCGCCGGCGCAGGATGGCGCCAAGCTCAATTTCGCACCCGCGCTGGGTCTGGCCGACATCGCGCTTGATTTGCGCCAGCGCATCATTCCCATCATTGATTCGACGCAAACCACGCTGGAATACATCAACGACCCCAAGGGCGATGTGCGGCAGATGCTGGGTAATCTGAAGGAGCTGTCGGCCGAGGTGCGCCAGACGCGCGCCGCCGTCGATGCCTTGCTGGCCAAGGCCGACCGTGTGGCCGACAAGCAAGTGCCGGCCACGCTGGAGGCCGCACAGCGCACGCTGGAGCGCGCAGACCGCACCCTTGCAGACGTGCAAGGCCGTCTGCCCGGCGTGTTCGACCAGCTGGACCGCACCATGGGTCACGCCGCCCAGGCGGCCAGCGAGGCCGCTGCCGTGATGGGCGCCACGCGACATATCGTCGACGAGGCCGCGCCGCGCGTGCCCGGCATCTTGCGCAATGGTGACGCCACCTTGCGTACCACGCGCGAACTGCTCGACGGCGCCTCGCAAAGCTGGCCGCTGAAAAACTGGATGCAGCCCCCCGCTGCATCTGCACCCATGCCCGATAGCCGCCAATAAGCGGCCATCGCACGCTGCAAAGGAGCGTCATGTTCAAGTGTCTGTACATGCTTTTGCCTGCCACGCTGCTGCTGGCCGCCTGTGGTGGCGCGCCGCTTGCGCCCAAGCCGGCGCGGCTGCAGGCCGCCGAGGCCGCCGTGCTGGCGGCCAACCGGGCCACCCAGTCCGGCGCGGATGCCGATGCCAGCCACTATTGGCGCGAGGCATGGCAGGCTTATGCCAGCATTGATGACTGGGGCGGGCAGGGCGAGGCACGGCTGGGTCTTGCCAACAGCCTGGTGCGGCAAGGCGAGCGCGACGAGGCGGTGCGCATCCTGGCCAGCATGCGCGGCAACGAGCTGTTCTCTGCCGATCTACGGGCGCGGGCCACCTACCAGCAGGCGTTGCTGCAGCTTGCCACGCCGGATCTGGCCAAGGCTAGCCTGGCGCAGGCACGCGCGCTGTGCGGTGCGGCCTGCGGCTGGGTGGCGCGGCTGGACAACCTGCAGGCCCGGCTGGCGGTGCAGGGCGGTGACTACGCCGGTGCCGGCGCATTGCTGACCAGGGTGCTGGCGGCGCCCGGCCTGCCGGGGGGCGAGCGTGCGCATGCCTTGCGGCTGATGGCCGAGGTCGCCTTGCACGACGGAGCGCTGGCCGACGCCCGGCAGCGCATTGATGCTGCCATCGTGCTGGACCGGCAGCTGGCCGAGCCGGCCTATCTGGTTGATGACTACGTGTTCCTGCGCCGCTATGCGGCCGCGGCCGGTGACGAGGTGCTGCGTACCGAGGCGGGGCAGCGCCTGCAATCGCTCTGCGCCGTGTTCAGCTCGGCGGCTTGTTCCGGTAATTGAATCGTGACTTGAGTGCAGGGGCGATCTTCCGCTATAATCTTGCGTCCTTTGTCTGGATGGTCCAGCAAAGGCAATCTTCCCGGTTCGCCCCTTAAGGGTGCCCTGCATGTGCAGGGTGTCGCGCGGATCGGTAGGCCATAACCCTTATTGGAGTTTTAGCAATGTCTGTCAGCATGCGTGAAATGCTCGAAGCTGGTTGCCACTTTGGTCACCAAACCCGTTACTGGCACCCGAAGATGGGTCAATACATCTTTGGTGCGCGCAACAAGATTCACATCATCAACCTCGAAAAGACCCTGCCGCTGTTTGAAGAAGCACTGAAGTTCGTGCGTCGCCTGTCGGCCAACAAGGGCACCGTTCTGTTCGTGGGCACCAAGCGTCAAGCACGCGAGATCGTGGCTGAAGAAGCGCAACGCGCTGGCTCGCCGTTCGTCGATCACCGCTGGCTGGGTGGCATGCTGACCAACTTCAAGACGGTCAAGCAATCGATCAAGCGTCTGGAAGAAATCCAGGCTGTGCTGTCTGACGAAAACAGCGGCTACGGCAAGAAAGAACTGCTGGACATGCAGCGCGAAGTTGAAAAGCTCGAGCGCTCGCTGGGCGGCATCAAGGATATGAAGGGTCTGCCGGACGCGATCTTCGTGATCGACACCGGTTACCAGCACGGCACCATCGTCGAAGCCAAGAAGCTGGGTATCCCGGTCATCGGCGTTGTTGATACCAACAACGACCCGCAAGGCATCGATTACATCATCCCGGGTAACGACGACTCGTCCCGCGCGATCCGCCTGTACGCTCGCGGCGTCGCAGATGCAGTGCTGGAAGGCCGTAACCAGGCCGTGCAGGAAATCGTTGCTGCTGCTGAAAGCACAGAAGCGTAATCCGCAAGCATTAGCATCCAGCGAAAAAGGGGCAGAACAGCCCCTTTTTCGTAACTGACATATTTGAATCGAATTCAGGAGACTGACATGGCTGAAATTACCGCAAAGATGGTTGCCGAGCTGCGCGAAGCAACCGGCTTGGGCATGATGGAGTGCAAGAAGGCACTGGTTGAGACCGAAGGCGATGTGAAGAAAGCTGAAGAGCTGCTGCGCATCAAGTCGGGCAACAAGGCCTCCAAGATGGCCGGCCGTACTGCTGCCGAAGGCGTGGTTGTTTCGTTCATCTCCGACGACAAGAAGACTGGCGCCATCATCGAAGTCAACTGTGAAACCGACTTCGTGGGCAAGGATGAAAACTTCGCTGCCTTCGCGCGTGCTGCCGCCAAGGCTGTCGTGGTTGCCAACCCGGCCGACATCGATGCACTGGCTGCTGCCGTGACCGATTCCGGCGAAACCGTGGAAGACCTGCGCAAGGCCATCATCGCCAAGCTGGGCGAGAACATGACCCTGCGTCGCTTCCAGCGCTACGAAACTGCCGGCCAACTGGCGGCCTACCTGCACGGCGCCAAGATCGGCGTGCTGGTTGACTACACCGGTGGCGACGAACAACTGGGCAAGGATCTGGCCATGCATATCGCTGCGGCCAAGCCGAAGGCGCTGGATGCATCGGGCGTTGACGCCGAGCTGATCGAAACCGAGCGCCGCGTTGCTGTCGAGCGTGCCAAGGAAGCCGGCAAGCCGGAAGCCATGCTGGAAAAGATCGCCGAAGGCACCGTGCAGAAGTTCCTGAAGGAAGTGACCCTGCTGAACCAGCCGTTCGTCAAGGACGACAAGGTCACCATCGAACAACTGGTGAAGGGCCAATCGGCCAGCGTGAACCGTTTCGCCATGTTCGTGGTTGGCGAAGGCATCGAGAAGAAGGTTGTCGATTACGCTGCTGAAGTTGCTGCTGCAGCCCAGCTGTAATCGTCTATTCTGCAGGTGCGGTTGGCCTGCACGCAGTACCCGGAACGCCGCGCGGAGACGCGCGGCGTTTCTGCGCCCGGCCCCGCGCCGGCTTGTCTGATTGTGCAATCGTTTGCTCGCGCGAACCATTGCACAATCGGATAATCCAAACGTCTCTCCACAAAGGAAGCCCTCATGAGCCAAGCACCCAAGTACAAACGAATTTTGCTGAAACTCTCTGGTGAAGCCTTGATGGGGGACGACAGCTACGGCATCAACCGTGCCACCATCGGCCGCATTGTCGACGAAGTGAAGGGGGTGGTTGATCTGGGCGTGCAGGTGGCCATCGTCATCGGCGGCGGCAACATCTTCCGCGGTGTGGCCCCGGCTGCCGCCGGCATGGATCGCGCTACGGCCGACTACATGGGCATGCTGGCCACGGTGATGAACGCGCTGGCGCTGCAGGATGCCATGCGCCACGCCGGCATCGTCAGCCGCGTGCAGTCGGCGCTGACCATTCAGCAAGTGGCCGAGCCCTATGTGCGCGGCAAGGCCATCCGCTACCTGGAAGAAAACAAGGTGGTGATCTTCGGCGCCGGCACCGGCAACCCGTTCTTCACCACCGATACCGCTGCGGCGCTGCGCGGCATGGAAATGAGTGCGGACATCGTGCTCAAGGCCACCAAGGTGGATGGTGTCTATACCGACGACCCGAAGAAGAACCCGGACGCCGTGCGCTACCAGACCGTTACCTTCGACGAGGCCATCGGCCGCAATCTGAAAGTGATGGATGCCACAGCATTTGCCCTCTGTCGTGACCAGAAGATGAATATCGCCGTGTTCAGCATCTTCAAGGCCGGCGCGCTCAAGCGCGTGGTGCTTGGGGAAGACGAAGGCACGCTGGTACACTGCTAAGATTTTCGTGGCGGTACGCCGTGTGGCGTGCCGGTAAACAGGCGGAATATCCGCCTGTTTTGTTTTGCCGAAAGGAGTCAAGAATGACCGCTGAAATCAAGAAAAATGCTGAAACCAAGATGCAGAAAAGCATCGAGGCACTGAAGAACAGTCTGACCAAGATTCGTACCGGTCGCGCCCATACCGGCCTGCTCGACCACGTGATGGTCGATTACTACGGTAATCCGACGCCGATCAACCAGGTGGCCAACGTCACGCTGCTGGATGCGCGCACCATCGGTGTGCAGGCTTGGGAAAAGCCCATGGTGGCCAAAGTTGAAAAGGCGATCCGCGATTCTGATCTGGGCCTGAACCCGGCTTCGATGGGTGACGTGATCCGCGTGCCGATGCCGATGCTGACCGAGGAGCGCCGCAAGGAGCTGACCAAGGTGGTGCGTGGCGAAGCGGAAGATGCACGCGTGGCCGTGCGCAACGTGCGCCGTGATGCCAACGAACAGCTGAAGAAGCAGCTTAAAGACAAGGAAATCTCCGAGGACGACGAGCGCCGTGGCCAGGACGAAATCCAGAAACTGACTGACAAATACGTGGTCGAAATCGACAAGATTTACGCCGAGAAAGAAAAAGAACTGATGACGGTCTAAATCCGTCCGCGTCTGAATTACGTCGAGTCGTTCATGTTCAAGAGTTCCACCGAAGCCGTACCCGAGCAGCTCAATGCCGTGCCGCGGCACATTGCCGTCATCATGGATGGCAATGGCCGCTGGGCCAAGCAACGCTTCATGCCGCGCATTTTCGGTCACAAGCGCGGCGTCGATGCGCTGCGCGAGACCATCAAGGCCTGCGATGCGATGGGCGTCGAATTCTTGACCGTGTTCGCCTTCAGTAGTGAAAACTGGCGGCGCCCGGTCGACGAAGTGTCTTTCCTGATGGGCTTGTTCCTGCGGGTGCTGGAATCCGAAATCGAGCGCATGCACGCCAACCAGATCCGCTTGCGCATCGTTGGCAACCGCGAACGCTTCACGCCCGATCTGCTGGCGCTGATCGAGCAGGCCGAGGCCAGTACGGCCGGCAATACCGGCCTGACACTCAGCGTGGCAGTGGATTATGGCGGCCGCTGGGACGTGATCCAGGCAACGCAAGCTATGCTGGCCGAGCGGCCAGAGCTGGCTGCCGGCTTTGACGAGGGCGATCTCGCCCCTTATCTGGCCATGAACTATGCGCCGGAGCCGGATCTGTTCATCCGCACCGGTGGCGAGCAGCGCATCAGCAACTTCCTGCTGTGGCAGCTGGCGTATACCGAGTTGTATTTCACCGATATGCTGTGGCCGGATTTTGGCCGTGCGGCGCTGGAAGAGGCCGTGGCCTGGTTTGGCGGGCGTGAACGGCGCTTTGGCCGAATCAGCGAGCAGGTCAATCCGGCCAGCTGACATGCTCAAGACCCGTATCATTACCGCTTCGCTGCTGGTGCCCCTCATCCTTGCCGGCCTGTTTGTCTTTCCGCCGGCTGGCTGGCTGGCGCTGGTGACCTTGATCGTATCGCTGGGTGCGTGGGAGTGGACGCGGCTTGCTGCCCTGTCCGCGCCCATGCGCTGGATTTACCCGCTGGTGACCGCGCCACTGTTCGTGCTGCTGGTCTATGTGTTGCCTATCACCAGCCTGTTTGGCCTGATGCTGGGGGGCAGTCTGTTCTGGCTGTTGCTGGCGCCGCTGTGGTTGCGTGCGCGCTGGTCGCTGGCCAAGGCCGGGCCGACCTCGGTATTGCTGGGCTGGGCACTGTTGATGCCGGCTGGTCTTGCCATGTGGCTGCTGCACAATGACGTGCGCGGTGGCTGGGTGTTGCTGAGCGTGCTGGCGATTGCCTGGATTGCCGACACGGCGGCTTATTTCAGCGGCAAGGCGTTTGGCCGCCACAAGCTGGCGCCGGCCATCAGCCCCGGCAAGAGCTGGGAAGGCGCGGCGGGTGGCATGCTGGCGGTGCTGGTCTATGTGGCCGTGCTGCCCAAATCCCTGTTCCCGCAGGCGGCAAACTTGCCCCTGTGGGGTTGGCTGTTGCTGGCTGCCGTGCTGACCGCGGTCAGCATCGTTGGCGACCTGCTCGAATCGCTGTTCAAGCGTCAGGCCGGCATCAAGGACAGCAGCAATCTGCTGCCCGGCCACGGCGGCGTGCTTGATCGCGTCGATAGCCAGCTGGCCATCCTGCCGGTCGCCACGGCCTGCTATCTCTATCCCCTATTGTTTGCCGTCCCGGTATAAGCACCGCAACGGGCAGGCGCGAGGCTGGTCATGACCCCTGTGCATCATACCCTCACCATCCTGGGTGCCACCGGCAGTATCGGCGTCAGCACGCTGGATGTCGTGGCACGTTATCCCGAGCGCTTCAGCGTATACGCGCTGACCGGCGCTAGCCAGATCGACAAGCTGTTCCAGCAGGCGCTGCAATTCAAACCGCGTTACGCGGTGGTGCTGGATGAGGCGGCCGCCGAGCAATTGCGCGCGCGTTTGCGCGCAGCAGGCAGCGAGACCGAGGTGCTGTGTGGTGCCGATGCGTTGATCCGGGTTTCGGTCGCGCTTGAAGTCACGGCCGTCATGGCGGCCATCGTCGGCGCCGCCGGCATGCCGCCCACGCTGGCGGCCGCCAAGGCCGGCAAGCGGGTGCTGCTGGCCAATAAGGAAACTCTGGTGCTGGCCGGCCAGCTGTTCATGGACGCGGTGAGTGTCAGCGGTGCCGAGCTGCTGCCGATCGACAGCGAGCACAATGCCATTTTCCAGGTGCTGCCACGTGCGCACCGCGAGCACCCCTATGCGCAGACGCTGCGCGACGTGGGGGTGAAGCGCATCCTGCTCACCGCATCCGGCGGCCCGTTCCGCACCCGCTCCTTTGATACCTTTGCCGCCATCACACCGGTCGAGGCGGTCAAGCACCCCAAGTGGTCGATGGGGCGCAAGATTTCGGTCGATTCGGCCAGCCTGATGAACAAGGGGCTGGAGGTGATCGAGGCGCGCTGGCTGTTCAATGCGCAACTTGATGAAATCGCCGTGGTCGTACACCCGCAAAGCATCGTGCATTCCATGGTCGAGTACGCTGATGGTTCGGTCTTGGCGCAGCTGGGCGAGCCCGACATGCGCACGCCGATTGCCTATGGGCTGGCCTACCCGGAGCGCGTTGACGCTGGCGTGAAGCAGCTGGACCTGTTTGCTGCCGGCCGGCTTGATTTCGAGGCGCCGGACTACCAGCGTTTTCCCTGTCTGCGGCTGGCGTTCGATGCCTTGCGCGCGGGCGGGGCTGCCCCCGCCATCCTGAATGCAGCCAATGAGGTTGCGGTGGCGGCGTTTCTGGATGAAAAACTCTCGTTTGTCGGCATTCCCGCGTTGATCGAGCAGGTACTGAATGACTGCGCCGGCGCTTGTCGTGCCGACACGCTGCAAGACCTGTTGCACGCCGATACCCAGGCCCGCGAAAGCGCCTTGCGCCGCTTGGGCTAACCCTGTGCCGGAGGCATAGCCATGCACAATCTGACCACCTTGCTCGCTTTTGTCGTCACGCTGGGCATCCTCGTGAGTATTCACGAATACGGCCACTACTGGGTAGCAAGGCGCTGTGGCATCAAGGTGCTGGTGTTCTCGATCGGTTTCGGCAAGCCGCTGCTGAAATGGCAGCGTGGCGACACGCAATGGCAGCTGGCAGCGATTCCGCTCGGTGGCTACGTGAAGATGCTGGACGAGCGCGAGGCGCCGGTGCCGGCCGGCGAGCGCCAGTTGGCCTTCAATACCCAGCATCCGCTCAAGAAAATGGCCGTGGTGCTGGCCGGGCCGTTGGCCAATCTGCTGCTGGCGCTGGTGTTGCTGATCGGTATCAATGTATATGGTTTTGACACGATAAAGCCGGTGGTCGGTCAGGTTGCTGCTGGTTCGCTGGCGGCAGAGAGCGGCTTGCGCGTTGGTGACGAGGTGGTGCAGGTCGGCGGTCGCCGTATCGATACCTGGGATGGTTTTTTCCTGCAGATGCTCAAGCAGGCTTATTCCGAGTCAACCCCGCTGACCGTGCGCCGACCGGGGCAAGGTGAAATCACGCTGGATTTGCCTCTGGCCCGCTTGCCGGCCAGGCCGCTCAGTCCGGCACTGATGCGGGTGATCGGCGTGGCGCCGGCACCGACAGAAACGCGCTTGACCAAGGTGGAAGAGGGTAGCCCGGCGGCCAAGGCTGGCTTGCGGGCCGATGATCTGTTGCTGCGCGTGAATGGTGAGGATGCCAGCGATGGATCGGCGCTGGTGCGGCTTGCGGCGCGTGGCGATGGTCAGCCGTTGCAAATTACCGTGCGCCGTGGTGCCCAACAATTCACCTTGCCGGTGACGCCGGTGATGATGGATAAGGAAGGGCAGCGCGCACCGCGAATCGGTGTGGCGTTGTCGACCGGCATCGATGATGCGCGTTTGCGTGCATTGCGCATTCAACAACGCTATGGCTGGCTGGAGGCGCCCTATGTCGCCACCTTGCAGCTCTGGGATGAGGCCAGGATCACACTATCGGTGTT
The DNA here is from genome assembly GCF_900176275.1 of Andreprevotia lacus DSM 23236. Classification (GTDB taxonomy): domain Bacteria; phylum Pseudomonadota; class Gammaproteobacteria; order Burkholderiales; family Chitinibacteraceae; genus Andreprevotia; species Andreprevotia lacus. The sequence continues at coordinate 36,057 of NZ_FWXD01000010.1, forward strand.
TGGCCACATGTTGATTGGCCGCGAATCGGTAAAACAGGTGAGTGGACCATTGACCATTGCCCAGGTGGCAGGTGAAAGCGCGGAAATGGGTTTCCAGCCGTTTATTCAGTTTTTGGTGGTGATCAGCCTGAGCCTGGGCATCATGAACCTGCTGCCCGTGCCGGTGCTGGATGGCGGGCATTTGATGTATCATACCGCCGAACTCCTGACCGGCAGACCAGTGTCGGCCACGGTGGAGGCGATCGGTCAACGCATTGGCCTGGTATTCCTGCTGGCGCTGATGTCGCTGGCATTGTTCAACGATTTCCATCGATTCCTATTCGGGTGATCGCCCTGCGATCAGCCTTCGAACCGAGACAATGACACTCAAACCGCTCTCCTTGCTGCTTGCCGCAGCGCTTGGCACCGTCAGCCTGCAGGCTCTTGCAATCGATCCGTTCAAGGTTCGCGATATCCGTGTTGAAGGCCTGCAGCGTACCGACGTTGGTACCGTCTTCAACTACCTCCCGGTGAAGGTCGGCGATACCTTCGACGACAACAAGGCCAGCGAAGCCATCAAGGCGCTGTTTGCCACCGGCTTCTTCAATGACGTGCGCGTCGAGGCCGAAGGCGATCTGCTCATCGTGACGGTGGAAGAGCGCCCGACGATTGCCCAGATCAATATCGGCGGCTCCAAACTGCTGGAAAAAGACCAGATCAAGAACGCGCTCAAGCTGCAGAATTTTGCCGAGGGCCGCATCTTTGATCAGTCCACGCTTGATACGGCGGTGCAAGAGCTCAAGCAGGAATACTATTCGCGCGGTCGCTATTCGGTGATCATCAATACCACCGTGACCAAGCTGGATCGCAATCGCGTCGGCGTCGAATTCAGTATCTCCGACGGCGCAATTGCCAAGATTCAGCAGATCAACATTGTTGGCAACAAGGTGTTTTCGGAAAGCGATCTGGCTGACGAGTTCAGCTTGAGCACGGGCGGCTGGCTCACCTGGTATACCCGCAGTGATCAATATTCCAAGCCCAAGCTCTCGGCCGATCTGGAAAAGCTGCGCTCTTACTATCTGGATCGCGGTTATATCGAATTCAATATCGACTCCACCCAGGTTGCGCTCTCCGAGAATCGTGAGGATATCTACCTTACGATCAACGTGAGTGAGGGCGAGCAGTACAAGATCGGCGAAGTGAAAATCGTCGGTGATACTGTGGTGTCGCACGAAGAGCTTGCCAAGCTCATCACCGTTTCGCGTGGTGAAGTCTTTTCGCGTGAAAAACTGAACAAATCGTCTGCGGCCCTGATCGACAAGATGGCCGACGCTGGCTATGCCTTCGCCAACGTCAATGCAGTACCGGATCTGAACAAAGACACGCATACTGCCAACTTCACCTTCTACGTCGATCCGGGTCGCAAGATCTACGTACGTCGCATCAATATCTCCGGTAACAACCGTACGCGTGATGAAGTCATCCGCCGCGAGCTGCGCCAGGTTGAGTCGGCGCAGTATGATGGCGCCAAGGTCAAGCGCTCCAAGGAGCGTCTGCAGCAGCTTGACTACTTTGATGAAGTGACGATCGACACTCCCATCGTTCCTGAAGCCACCGACCAGGTGGATATGAACGTACGCGTGACCGAAAAGAAGACTGGCTCGTTCAACGTGGGCGTGGGTTATGGGCAGTCCGAAGGCATTGTGTTCATCATGTCGCTGTCACAGAACAACTTCCTGGGTAGCGGCAAGCAATTTACCTCCGAGGTGAATACCAGCCAGGCCAGCAAGACGGTCTCGTTCTCGCTGCTTGAACCTTATTTCACGCCCGATGGCGTATCGCTGGGCTACAGCGCATTCTTGCGCACCGTTGATTCCAACGAAACCAATACCGGTAACTACTCTACAACTGGTTGGGGCATGGGCCTGCAATCGGGCGTTCCGATTTCGGAGACCAACCGTCTGAATTTTGCGGGTAACTACGAAAACCTGAAAATCAAGACCAATACCAGTTCGCCGCAGCGTGTGATGGATTTCGTCAAACGTTATGGTGATTCCGTTCAGACCTACTCGGTGAGCGGTGCATTTGGTCGCGACTCGCGCAATAGCGCCACCTATCCGACTGATGGCATGCTGAGCCGCGTCAACCTTGAATTTGCCCTGCCCAACTCCACGGTGGATTATTACAAGCTGAGCGGGCAAAACCAGATTTTCTGGTCACCATTTAGCCCTTCATTGACGTTTGAGTGGAACGTGAATGCCGGTTATGGCAAGGGCTATGGCAACTCGACCTTCCCGTTCTACAAAAACTTCTACGTGGGCGGTGTGGACAGCTTGCGCGGTTATAACTATGGCACGGCAGGACCCAAGGACGAGAATGGTGATGGCACGGGTGGCAGCAGTTTTGTCACCAACAGCTTCGAAGTGTTTTTCCCTTTCCCTGGCCTCAAGGATGACAAATCTGCGCGTTTGAGCCTGTTTGTAGATAGTGGGGCCTCTTGGGGTGACGGGCAGAAGATGGGCGTGAGTGACATGCGTTACTCCGCTGGCGCGGCATTTACCTGGATTTCGCCAATTGGCCCGATCAAACTCAGCTATGCCAAGCCATTCAAGGCGCAGACAGGTGACAAGTTGCAGCCGGTGCAGTTCCAGTTGGGTCGGGTATTCTGATCCTGGTTAAGCGGTAGAGATGGCCATGAAAAAACTCTTGTTGATTTTCGCATTGTTTCTAAGCTCGATGACGGCTTGGGCTGAGACCAAGATCGGTGTGGTCAATACCGATCGCATCCTGCGCGAGTCGGCGCCGGCGCTGCGTGCCGGCAAGAAACTCGAGCGTGAATTCGATGCGCGCCGTAGCGAAGTGCAGAAAATTTCCCAGCAAGGCAAGGCTTTGCAACAGCAGCTTGATCGTGGCGGTCTGAGCGAGGAGGATCGCAAAGTCAAGGAGCGTGAACTGATCCGCCTGACGCAAGACTTCAACCGCATGCAGCGTGAGCTGAACGAAGACTTGAACGCGCGCCAGAACGAAGAGCTTGCCGGCCTGCGTGAGCGCGTCAACAGCGCCATTCAGCAAATTGCCAATGCCGAGAAGTACGACCTGATCCTGCAGGAGGCTGCGTACAGCAATCCGCGCATCGATATTACCGACAAAGTGCTCAAGCTTTTGACGGACAAGCAATGAGCCAGAGCTGGACGATATCCACCCTGGCCGAGCGGCTGGGTGGTGCATGGCATGGAGACGACGTGGCGATAGACCACGTCGCTTCGCTTGAATCGGCCGCATCCGGTGCGCTGGCTTTCCTGGCTAACCCGCGCTTCAAACCGCAGATGGCACAGAGTGCCGCTGCCGCAGTCGTGCTCAAGGCCGCCGATGCGGAAGGGCTGACGCGCCCGCATATCGTTGCCAAAGACCCGCATCTGTTCTTTGCCCGCGCTGCGCAATTATTGCACCCGGCACGCGTGGCGCAGGGTGGTGTACACCCGAGTGCCACGGTGAGCGATGCCGCGCAGGTGGATGCCAGTGCACAGATCGGCCCCGGCGTGGTGGTCGAGGCGGGTGCCCGCATCGCTGCCGGTGCCATCCTGCTAGCCAATGTTTATGTCGGCCGCGATGTCATCATTGGCGAGGGTGCCTTGCTGTATCCACAGGTATGCGTATTGGACCACTGCGAAATCGGTGCGCGGGTGATTCTGCACCCGGCGGCCATCATCGGCGCGGATGGGTTTGGCAATGCGTGGGCGGGTGATCATTGGGAAAAGATTCCGCAACTCGGTCGCGTCATCATTGGTGACGACGTCGAGATCGGGGCCTGCACCACGGTAGACCGTGGTGCGCTGGAAGATACCGTGATCGGGCAGGGTGCCCGGCTGGACAACCTGATCCAGGTGGCGCACAACGTCGAGGTAGGCGCGCATACCGCCATGGCGGCCTGTGTCGGTATTGCCGGCTCGACCAAAATCGGCGCGCGCTGCCAGATCGGTGGTGCGGCCATGATCAGTGGCCATCTGGAAATCGCCGACGGGACCGTGGTGCTGGGCGGCACGCTGGTGGCCAAGACCATCCACCAGAGTGGTGTGTATTCGGGCTCGTACCCGATGCAGGAGCACGGTGACTGGCTGAAGAATGCAGCCCAGTTGCGCCATCTGAACGAGCTGGTGCAACGGGTGAAGCAACTCGAAAAACAATTGACGGCACTACAGGTGGCGTCCGGAGAGGAAAAGCAATGAGCGAACAAATGGATGTCGTGGAGATCATGAAATATCTCCCCCATCGTTACCCCTTCCTGCTGGTAGACCGCGTACTGGAGGTTGAGCCGGGCAAGACGCTCAAGGCGCTGAAGAATGTGACGATGAACGAGCCGTTCTTCCAGGGCCACTTTCCGGGCTACCCGGTGATGCCGGGCGTGCTGATCCTGGAGGCGCTGGCGCAGGCGGCCGGCGTGCTGTCGTTCAAGAGTGTCGAGAACCAGCCCTCGGCCGATACGCTGTACTTCTTTGCCGGCATCGACAATGCACGCTTCAAGCGTCAGGTGGTGCCGGGCGACCAACTGACCTTGCAAGTCGAGATCATTGCGCACAAGCGTGGCATCTGGAAGTACAAGGCGCAGGCGCTGGTGGGCGACGAGCTCGCGGCGGAAGCCGAGCTGATGGTCGCGCAGCGCGAAGCCAAGCGCTGATATACAGTCAAATCATTGAATCAAAGAACGGTTTGTCATGACGTTGATCCACCCCTCCGCCATTGTTGATCCCAAGGCCCGGCTGGCCGCCGACGTGCAGGTTGGCCCGTTTTCGGTCATCGGCCCGGACGTGGAGATAGGCGCGGGCACCGTGGTCGGACCGCATGTGGTCATTGATGGCGTGACGCGCATTGGGGAGAACAACCGTTTTCACCCGTTTGCCCACATCGGTTGCACGCCGCAGGACCTCAAGTATGCGGGCGAGCCGACGCGGCTGGAAATCGGCAACGGCAACACCTTCCACCAGTCGATCACGGTATCTACCGGCACGACTCAGGACGAGGGACTGACGCGCATCGGCGATGACAACTGGATCATGGCCTATGTACACATCGCCCATGACTGCCGCATCGGCAGTCATTGCATCCTGGCCAACAATGCCACGCTGGCCGGCCACGTGCACATTGATGACTGGGTGTTTCTGGGGGGCTTTACCACCGTCCACCAGTTCTGCAAGATCGGCGCGCATGCAATGACTGCCTTTACGGCAGCAGTGTCGCAGGATGTGCCGCCCTATGTGACGGCGGCCGGCAATCGCGCCATACCGGCCGGCATCAATAGCGAGGGCTTGCGCCGGCGCGGCTTCAGCGCCGAGCAGATCGCCGTGGTCAAGCGGGCCTACAAGACCTTGTACCGGCAGAACCTGCCGCTGGACGAGGCGCGTGCCCAAATCGAAACTGCCGCGCAATCCGCGCCGGAATTGCAGCTGTTCGTCGATTTCTTCGCCGCAAGCACGCGCGGGCTGATTCGCTGATTGCCGCGCGATTGCGCAAGCAATCGCCCTGTCACACGGCATACTCAAGTATCATGCGCACTGGCTGCGCAGCGCTCGCGCTGCATCCTCTGCGGCATTGCCCCCGGCATGCCGCTGCCGTTTTTCCAACCCTAAGAAAAGATTGAACGAGCCGATGACGTATCGACTCTTTGAACCCGCCGGTTCAGGGCCCCGCATTGTCGTGATCGCGGGGGAATCCTCGGGCGATCTGCTGGGCGCCCAGCTCATCGATGCGCTCAAGCTGCGCTATCCCCAGGCCCGTTTTGCCGGCATTGCCGGCCCCAAGATGCAGGCTGCCGGTGCCACCACCGTGATCGAGATGGATGCGCTGGCCGTGCGTGGTTACGTGGAGGTGTTGCGCCACCTGCCGCGGTTGTTGCGTATCCGCAGCAGACTCAAGGCCGCCATCCTGGCTGAAAAACCCGATCTGGTGATCGGCATTGATGCGCCTGATTTCAACTTCAATATCGAGGCTGCTGCCAAGGCAGCGGGCATCCCGGCCGTGCATTACGTGGGCCCGTCCGTGTGGGCGTGGCGGCCGGAGCGGCTGAAGAAAATCGGCAAGGCCGTGTCGCACGTGTTGCTGCTGTTCCCGTTCGAGCAGGACATCTATCGCCAGGCCGGCATTCCTGCCACCTATGTGGGCCACCCGCTGGCCGACATGATGCCGCTGGTACCCAAGCAGGACGAAGTACGCGAAGTGCTTGATGTTCCGTCCGGCAAAACCGTGTTTGCCATGCTGCCGGGCAGCCGCCAGAGCGAGCTGGAGATGCATGCCACGCTGTTTGTGCAGACTGCGCAAAAACTGTACGAGCGTTTTCCGAATTCGGTTTTTCTGGTGCCGCTGATCACGCGCGAGACGCGACTGCAGTTCGAAACCGAAATGTGGAAGCAGGGCGCGCAAGAGCTGCCTTTCCGCCTGCTGTTTGGCCACGCGCACGAGGCCATGCAGGCGGCGGATGCCATTCTCGTCGCATCGGGTACCGCTGCGCTCGAAGCCATGCTGGCCAAGCGGCCGACGGTGGTGACATATCGCCTCTCCAACACCACCTATCGCATGGTGAAGAAAAAGCTGCGTCTGCCGTACGTAAGCCTGCCCAATGTGCTGGAAGGGCGCTTTCTGGTGCCGGAACTGCTGCAGCACGATGCAACAGTTGATAACCTGGTGCAGGCGCTGAGCAACAGCATTACCGATCAGCGTTTTGCGGCCCGTCTGGCTGCCCGCTTTGCCGATCATCACGAGGCGTTGCGCTGTGGTGCCGCCGAACGTGCCGCAGAAGCGGTAGCCGGCGTGCTGGGGGGCAGATGGCGCTGATTTGCGGTGTGGATGAGGCAGGGCGCGGCCCGCTGGTGGGTTCGGTGTTTGCGGCTGCGGTCATCCTGCCCGACGATCACGGCATTGTCGGTCTGGCCGACTCGAAAAAGCTGACCGCACAAAAGCGCGAGCAACTTGCCGTGCTGATCCGCGAACGTGCCATAGCGTGGGCGGTATGTGGTGTTGATGCGCAGGAGATAGACCGCATCAACATCCTGCAGGCCACCATGCTGGCCATGCAGCGCGCGGTGGAGGCACTGGCTGTGCAGCCCGAACTGGCGCAGGTCGATGGCAATCGTGCCCCCAAGGTGGCGATGGCGGTGGAAACCATCATCAAGGGCGATGCCAAGGTACAGGCGATTTCCGCCGCCTCGATTCTGGCCAAGGTGGCCCGGGATGCCGAAGCGGACGAGCTGGAAGCACGCTATCCCGGCTATGGTTTTGCCCAGCACAAGGGCTATGGCACGGCCATGCATCTGGCTGCGCTCAAGGCGCTGGGCCCGTGTCCGGCGCACCGCATGAGCTTTGCACCGGTGCGCGCGGCGGCTTCCCAGTCTACGCTGTGGTAAAAGCAACTGGCGGCAGGCATGGCGGGTGACGCGGGCTGACCGGTGTGTTGCGAATGTATCGCCTTGTTGTCGCTGGCATGCGCAGCCTCTAAGATACTAGGGCGTATTAGAACAAACCCCATGTGTACAGGCGACCGCTCCGGCGCCTGGCACCGATTCGACAGGGATTACGACGCATGTTCGTCATCATCGGCTATGTCTTCATGTGCACCTGCATTCTGGGTGCTTATGCCTTCCACGGCGGCGAGCTGCACGTGCTGTGGCAACCTTCCGAAGTCGTCATCATTTTCGGCGGTGCACTGGGCGGCATGATTGCCGGCTACGGTGGCAAGCCGCTCAAGGCCACGCTCAAGGCGCTGCCCTCGGTGTTCAAGGGCTCCAAGTACACCAAGGCGTTCTACATGGACCTGTTCGCGCTGATGTACGAGCTGCTGTCCAAGGTGCGCAAGGAAGGCCTGATGTCGATCGAAGCCGACGTCGAAGACCCGCATGCCAGCGCCGTGTTTTCCAAGTATGAAAAAGTGTCGCATGATCATCACGTGGTCGAGTTCATTTGCGACTATCTGCGCCTGATGGTGGGCGGCAACCTCAATGCCTTCGAAATCGAAAACCTGATGGATGTCGAAATCGACACCCACCATCACGAGGTTGAGGTGCCCGCCACGGTGATCACCAAGCTGGCCGACGGCCTGCCGGCCTTCGGTATCGTGGCTGCGGTGATGGGCGTGGTGCACACCATGGGTTCGCTGCACTTGCCGCCGGCCCAGCTGGGCGAGCTGATCGGCGCCGCGCTGGTGGGTACCTTCATGGGGATCTGGCTGGCGTATGGTTTCGTGGGGCCGCTGGCGGCGTCGATGGAAACCAAGGCAGCCGAAGGCACCCAGGTGTTCCAGACAGTCAAGGTGACCCTGTTGGCCAGCCTGAACGGTTATGCGCCGCAGGTGGCGGTCGAATTCGGCCGCAAGGCGCTCAGCTCCACCGAACGCCCGTCGTTCAAGGAGCTGGAAGAGTTCGTCAAGAACGCCAAGGGCAAATAAGCCGCGCTGATGCGCCGGTTACTTCTCCGCTTTACTCAGGTCAGTCACGATGAGCGATGATTCGCAACGCCCCATAGTCGTCAAGAAGATCAAGAAAGGCGGTCACGGCCACCATGGTGGTGCGTGGAAAATCGCCTATGCCGACTTCGTGACCGCGATGATGGCCTTCTTCCTGTTGATGTGGCTGCTGGGCTCGGTGTCCAAGGGCAATCTGAAGGGCATCTCCGATTACTTCTCCAACCCGCTCAAGGTCGCCAACAGCGGCGGTGAAGGTGCGGGTGATGCCACCTCGCTGATCAAGGGGGGCGGCAACGACATCACCAAGCAGGCCGGTCAGGTCAACAAGGGCAGCCCGGCGGCCGAAGAGGCCGCGCGCGACAAGCGCCGCCTGTCCGACCTGAAGAAGAAATTCGAAGCGCTGATGGATGACAAGGCGCAGACCAACAGCAAACTGTCACAGTACAAGAGCCAGCTCAAGCTGGACATGGTGGCCGAAGGACTGCGCATCCAGATTGTGGACGAGCAGAACCGGCCGATGTTCAAGTCGGGCAGCAGCGATCTCGAACCTTATGCGCGCGACATTCTGAATGAAATCGGCAAGCTGCTGAATGACGTGCCGAATGACCTGTCCGTGTCCGGCCACACCGATGCCACGCCGTTTGGCGGCGGCCAGAACGGCTACAGCAACTGGGAGCTGTCGAGCGATCGTGCCAATGCGGCGCGGCGGCAGATGATTGCCGGCGGCGGCATGGACGGCAAGAAGGTGCTGCGCGTGAACGGCTTCTCGGACGAGGTGCCCATCGACAAGGGCAACATTTATAACCCGGTGAACCGCCGCATCAGCATTGTCGTGCTCAACAAGGATGCCGAACAGGATATCCGTGATCAGGTCGGCAGCCCGCCGCCGGATACTGCCGCGTCGGCGCCTGCGGCCAAATCTTGATCCTGCGTTTTCTGCTGCCGCAACTGGCCGGCTTCACCTTGGGTTTGTCTGCTGCGTATGGCCTGCGCTGGCCGGCCATCGCCGGCGCCGCGCTGGCAGCCCTGCTGGCACTGGTTTTCTCCCGTCTTGCCGGTGCCGGGCAGTGGTGGCAACTGGCGCTGCAGGCGCTGTTGCCGTTTGCCTTGCTGGGCGCGCTGGCGCTGCACTGGCCGGCGTGGTGGTGGGCGGTGGCATTTGTGTTGTGCTGGCTGGTCTATGCCGGGGCCTTGCGCAATCGCGTGCCGCTTTACCTCAGCAATGCGCGCGCGCTGGCCTTGTTGTCCGAGCACATTCCCGCACAAGCCCGTTTTGTCGATCTGGGGGCCGGCACCGGCACCGTGCTGGCCTGGCTGGCGCGTCATCGCACCGACGTGGCCGCCAGCGGCATCGAGTTTGCCTGGCTGCCCTACTGGCTGGGCAGGCTGCGGCTGTGGCGCACCTCGCAACGCTTGCTGCGCGGCGACCTGTTCGCCTTACCGCTGGCCGACTACGATGTGGTGTATGCCTACCTGTCGCCGGAACCCATGGCGCAGCTCTGGGCCAAGGCGCGTGCCGAGATGAAACCCGGCGCGCTGCTTGTGAGCAACAGTTTTGCCGTGCCCGGCCATGAGCCCGATCTGGTGCTGCCGGTGCAGGATTGGAAAGAGAGCGAGTTGTTGTTATGGCGACTGTGAGCGCCCCTGTTGCGGATATCGATAGCTGGTTGCGTTACTGGAACGCACGGCCCTGGCCGGTGCTGCGCGAAACGCGCGAGCGCCTGCAGCCCATGTTACGCCGCGCCGAACGCATCAAGTCGGATGAAATTGCCGATGCGGTGATGCTGGATCCGCTGCTGTGCGCCCAAGTGCTCAAGCTGGTGAACCAGCGCGAGAAAAACAGCCTGGCGGCCGATGTGGTCACCATAGAGAACGCCATCATGCTCTATGGCGCCACCGCTTTTCTGGAGCGCTTCAGCCACGGCATCACGGTTGAAGACGTGCTGGCCACGCACAAGGGCGTGCTGAGTGCCGTGCATGCCGAGGTGCAGCAGACCCGCATGCTGGCAGGGCTGGCGCGTGATTTTGCCAACCAGCGCATTGATTCGCGGCTGGACGAAATCTATCTGGCCGCCGTGCTGGCACGAGTGCCGCAATTGCTGCGCTTGATTGCCAGCATTGATGCCGCAGCGCCCAAGGCGCCCGGCCAGGCCTTGCCGATGATCACCGGCTGGAAGCTGCCAGAGGCGCTGCGCAAGCTCAACGACTTCGACGGGGAATTGCCGGCGCGGGTGGCCATGCAGGCCGCCGTGGTGCGCGGCGTGCCCGCACTGTCCAAAGGCTGGTGGCAGGACGACGTGCGCCTGTCGCTGGAAAAAATTGCCGAGGTGCTCAACGTGCCGGTCGAGGACGTTTGGGTGCCGATACGCAGCCGTTTGCTCGGCCCGGATCTGCTGGCGCAGGCCGCACCGCACTGGCCCGCTGCGCGCTGGTTGCCCATGCTGCCGGGTGAGTGGCCATTACCGGTGGCGCCTGCCGCACCCAAGCCGTCCGCTGTGCAGGCTGCCGTACCTGCACCAAAGCCAGTGCAAGTACCCAAGGCCGAAGCGGCGCCTGTTGCGCCCGCTCCTGAGGTCAAGGCGACGCCCCCGCAGCCGGCCACTCCGTCAGAGGCATTGCGCCAGGCCATGCTGGCGTTGCAACAGGCGGGCCAGCAGGGCGCACAGACCAATCAGGTGATGCAGCTGGCCTTCAAGGCGCTGATCCACGGTCTGGGTATGCGGCGCGTGATGCTCAGCCTGCTCGATAGCGACAAGATCACCCTCAAGGCACGATTTACGCATTGTGGTGCGAGCGATGACCCGCTGCGCAGCTTCGCGCTGACGCTGGACCCGCCACACCTGATCTCCAAGTTGATGAGCAAGCCGCAAAGCATCTGGCTGAACCCGCAAACGCGTGCCGAGCTGCTTGGCCGACTGCCGCCGCTGTTCGTGCGCCAGGCCGGGGATGGCGATTTCTGTGCGATGTCGATTTTTGTCGGTGCGCGGCCGGTGGGCATGATTTACGCCGACCGCCAGGCGGAGCAACCGCTCGATGATGCGGCCTACCAGACTTTCAAGCAGGTGTGCACCCTGGTCAGCCGTGCGCTGGCCGACCGCAGCAAGGCTTGATCCCCCGCGTTTGCCTGCGCAGGCTGCTTGCAGGCAAACTGGCGCCCCCGCGCGCTGTGTCGCTAGCCCCGTCGTATCCAGGAATGCCCCATGGAGTTGATCCAGTCCACGCAAAACCCGCTCTACAAGCTGGCCGGCAAGCTCGCTACGCACCGCCGCGACCGTCTCAAGCAAGGGCTGATGCTGCTGGATGGCACGCATCTGGTGGCGGCGGCGCTGGATGCGGGCCTGGCGTTGCAACACGTACTGGTGACCCAGGCGGCCATCAACAACCCGGAATGCGTGGCACTGGTCAAGCGTGCTGATGCACGCGTGCACCTGCTGGATGAGCCGCTGTTCGCCACGCTGAGCGAGCTGCCCAGTCTGACCGGCATGCTGGCGATTGCCGCCATGCCGGCGCCCGCTACGCCGCAGCGCGGTGGCCTGGTGCTGGCGCTGGATGGCGTGCAGGACCCGGGCAATGTCGGCTCCATCCTGCGCACCGCGTTGGCTGCCGGGGTCGGACAGGTCTGGCTGTCACCGGGCTGTGCTGATGTGTGGTCGCCCAAGGTGTTGCGTGCCGGCATGGGAGCGCAATTCGTGCTGGCGCTACACGAACGGGCCAATCTGCCGGCACTGCTGGCGGCGTTCGATGGGCCGGTGGCCGCAACCCTGCTCGAAGGGTCGGTCGACCTGTACGATGCTGACCTGCGCGGCAATCTGGCGCTGGTGCTGGGGGCCGAGGGGCAGGGGGTCAGCCCCGACATTGCCGCACTGGCCACGCTGCGGCTGCGCATCCCGATGGCGCCGGGCATCGAATCACTCAATGTAGGTGCTGCGGCGGCCATCTGCTTGTACGAACGCGTGCGGCAGTCGCGCTAAGCACCGCTCAAGGTGCTGCGAGCGGTGTTGCCCCATTACCCCGTGATGCTACGTCGGGGTCGGTCTGAACCTTACCCCTGTGCGTCCAGAATCGCGCGCTGGCGCAGCGGTTGCAGCGGACGGGCATTCATCGGAAACAACTTGCGGAACTGAGCCAGCTGGCGGGCCGAGACGGTAATGGGCGTCTTGAGGATGATCCAGCGCACCCCCTCGCTGCACGGCGGCGTGGTCAGCGAGCCCATCAGGGTCCAGTAATCCAGCCGTGCCGGCATCAGCGCCTGCGGGTTGACCAGCAGGTGGCTGTCGCTGTCGGTTTCACCGCTGGCAGGGAATTTCTTCCAGAGTGATTTCAACGTGCGCTGTTCGTCCTTGCCCTGCTTGAGGAAGACCGCGATCACGGCCAGCTGGCCGGCATCATTCTTGTGTACGAAATGGATCACCATCGGGTAACGGCGGCCGGCAATCGCTTCCTCGCTGGGGGTGTGGAAGTGAAATTGCAGCAGTTGATAACGATCTGCGCCGATTTCCAGAAAACTGCCCGGCTCCACATTGTGCTGGATTGTGTGGCCGTTGTTCAGCGTGGTGACATTGCCCGGCATGTAGCGCAGCGTCAGCGGTTCCAGCCGTTGTGCATAGACGGTGCTGACATCAATGGGCGATTGCTGCTGGCCGCTGCGGCACAGCGTGTTGGCCGGGTCGAGGTCGGCCCAGTAGCCTGGCCCGGTGCTGCCGTCATAGGTCCAGTGCTTGGGGTCGTGCGGCTCGGCAGCGTGTGTGGCCTTGGCGGGGGCGTGCTTTTCTGCGCTGGCTGCCGGCTTGGGCGCGGCGTGCGGGTCTGAGGCCATGGCGGCGGTAGAGAGGACAAGGGCGAGCAGGGCAAACAGGCGCATGGCGTGGCATAAATGCAATGAGACCTTCCGAGCTTAGCCGTATCGTGCGAAAACACCAATCCGGCGCGGTATAATCGGGCTTTTCGCTGAGCGCGTATCTGCATGGGCGAGTTTCCCGACGGTGTGTGTTTTTCTGCCAGCCTGCCGCTGCGCTGGCAAGCTGCGCCACTGCAATCGGCGTTTGAGGCCGGCCGCTATTTCGAGGTGCTGAGCGCCTTCGAGCAGGCCGAAGAGCCCGACCCTGAACATGCCCGGCTGGATCTGCAGTTGCTGTGGCTGGCGCGGTTGCTTAATCCGTCGCTGCCGACCCCGCAAGCGGTGCGCGTCGGCATCGAGCACGTCGAATGGTGGGCCGAGCAGCCGCCACAGCCGGCCTCCGGCTGGCTGGCCGTCAGTTTCAGCGACACCTTGCCCTATCTGGTCAGCCTGCCGCTGGTGCTGCAGGATAGCGTAGCCGAGCAGGGCGGCTGGCGCTGCCGGGGCAGTTGGGCGCTGACGGACGAAGCACTGCGCATCGCTTTCGAGCGCCTGGTGTTCCGCCGTCACCGCGAACAGATACGCCGCCAGCACAAACAGGAAAGTTGATGTCGGTATTTGAACACCTCCCGGCCGCGTGGCAAGCGCTCGTCGCTGCCGAGACCACCAGTCCGCGCTTTGCCAAACTGGGCGAGTTCCTGGTGGCCGAAGCGGCGGCCGGCAAGCAGATTTACCCGCCGCGCCAGCACTGGTTTGCCGCGCTGGATGCGCTGACCCCGCAAGATGTGAAGATCGTCATTCTGGGCCAGGACCCGTACCACGGCGCTGGCGAGGCGCATGGTCTGGCGTTCTCGGTGCCCGTCGGCGTGAAAACGCCGCCGTCGCTGCGCAATATCTGGCAGGAAATCGCCCGCGATCTGGGCATTACACCGCCGCAGCACGGCAATCTGGCTGGCTGGGCACGGCAAGGCGTGCTGCTGCTCAATACCTCGCTCACGGTCGAAGCCGACTGCGCCGGCAGCCATGCCAAACGCGGTTGGGAACATTTTACCGATCGCCTGATCCATGCACTGGCGCAGCGCGAAAGCGGCATCGTCTTCATGCTGTGGGGCGCGCATGCGCAAAAGAAGTTGCCCTTGATCGATGCCGCGCAACATTGCGTGCTGACCTCGCCGCATCCATCGCCGCTATCGGCGCATCGCGGCTTTATCGGCAACGGCCATTTTTCGGCGGCCAACGCCTATCTGCAAACCCGACACAAGGCGCCCATAGACTGGGCGGCTGCCTGACTCATGAATCTGCTTGCTTTCGATATCGGCGGTACCCACCTCAAATACGGCATCGTGACCGACACCGGCGAAGTAATCGACGCGCGCCTGGCCGACACTGAGGGGGCTGCCGGTGGCGCCGCATTGCTGGCCAAGGTGGTGGCACTGGCCGCGCCGATGGTTGCGCAATACGCGCCAGCCGGCATCGCTGTCAGCTCGCTGGGCTTGATCGAGCCGCATACCGGCGCAGTACTGGGCGCCGCCGAAGCGGTGCCGGGCTATGCGGGTTTGTCGGTGCAGGCGGCACTGGAAAGCGCGTATGGCTTGCCGGTAACGGTCGAGAACGATGTCAACTGTGTTGCGCTGGCCGAGGGCTGGCTGGGCGCGGCCAAGGGCGTGGCGCACTTTCTGGCCATTGCCGTTGGCACTGGCATTGGTGGCGGCATTGTCATCGATGGCCGTTTGTACCGTGGCCACCGCGCCGCGGCGGGCGAGTGGGGCTATATGAAGATCGCCGGCAAGCTGTGGGAAGACCACGCGTCCATGCGCGGCCTGGTGAACAGCGTGACTGCGCAAACCGGTGTGGCTGGCTGGGATGGCCGCAAGATTTTTGCCGCCTGCGATGAGGGTGATGCACAACTGCAGGCCGTGGTTGCCGAGTGGCTGGAGCTGCTGGCAACCGGTATTGCCAATCTGATTTATGCTTTCAACCCGGAGCGGGTCGTGATCGGTGGCGGCATTGCCGGCCGTGGCGAGCCGTTCCGCAGCGAGCTGGATGCGGCCATCAACCGTGTCCTGCTGCCCGATTTCCAACAACAAAGCCAGATCGTACTGGCTAGCGCAGGCAATCATGCGGGCATGATGGGCGCTGCACGCAACTGGTTTCTGACCAAGCGTTTCTTCTAATAACAAGATCCAAAAACCTGAGTGGCCAGGAGCTTATACATTGAAAATCTTGCTGAATCACATCGGCTTCGAGCCGGGCAGGCGCAAGCGCGCGCTGGTGCAGGCACCAGCGGGTTTCGGGGCGGGGTTCACCGTCTATAACGCAGACACACGCGAAGCGGTTTACCGTGGTGCGCTCGGGGAGGCCATGTCGGTGGCCAACTGGGGTGTGGCCAATGGTGCGCAACTGTATTTCTGCGTGGCAGACTTCAGTGCGCTGGATGCAGAGGGCGAGTATTTCATCGCCCTGGATGGTGTCAGCCCGCCGCTGGTGTCGCACACTTTCGCTATCCGCCGTCGCGTGCTGGGCGAGCTGCTGATCTCGGACATCGTGCACTACATCAAGGGCCAGCGCTGTACCGGCATCTGGGATATTGCCGACCGGTCGCGCCCGCTGTGGGGCAGCGCCGAGGCCGGCAAGGAAGTGCGCCGCGACGTGCACGGCGGCTGGTATGACGCATCGGGTGATGTGTCCAAATACCTGTCCCACCTATCCTACGCGCAATACATGAACCCGCAACAGACGCCGCTGGTGGTGTGGAGCCTGATCGAAAGTGCGCGCCTGCTGCCCAAGCGGCCGGACTGGGTGACCGAGGCCATGGGCGATCTGCAAGGCGAAGCCGCCGACAAGCACATTACCTTCTTCAACAAGTGGTTCTTCGAGCGCTTCAATGACGAAGCGCTGCACGGCGCCGATTTCCTCATGCGCCTGCAAGACCCGGCCGGCTTCTTCTGCATGACCGTGTTCGACAAATGGAGCAAGGACGAAAACGCCCGCGACATTTGCGAATACAAGCAGGGTGGCGAGAAGTTTGCCAGCTACCAGGCTGCCTATCGCCAGGGCGGCGGGGTGACCATTGCCGCGCTGGCGCGCGCCTCGCAGCTCGACCGTGATGGCGAAGGCTTTACCCGTGCGCAGTATCTGGCTGCGGCCGAGAAGGGCTTCGATCATCTTGAGGCGCACAACGTCAGCTATCTCGAAGATGGTGTCGAAAACATCATCGACGACTACTGCGCGCTGCTGGCTGCGACCGAACTGCTGGCCATCACCGGCGACGGCAAACATGCCGATGCCGCCACACGCCGCGTACTGAATTTGCTGGAGCGCCAGACCGAGCAAGGCTGGTTCCGCGCCGACAGCAGCGGCGCGCGCAGCTATTTCCATGCTGCCGAGGCGGGTCTGGTGTATCTGGCACTGCTGCGCTATCTGGAAGTGGTGCCGGCCTCGCCGCTGGCCGGCCGCATTCGCGAGGCACTGCGCCGTGGCTATGCCTTCGAACTGGCAGCCACCAATGGCGTCACCAACCCGTTCGGCTATCCGCGCCAGTATGTGCAGCACGCCGGCAAGCCGGGCAAGGTGCAGTTTTTCATTCCGCACGACAACGAAACGCAATATTGGTGGCAGGGTGAGAACGCGCGCCTCGGGTCGGTTTCTGCCGCTGCAACGCGTGCTGCGGCCTTCTTTGCTGATGAAGACGCTGCTTTTGCCGACGCCATCGCCCAATACGGTGATAATGCGCTGCACTGGGTGCTGGGTGCCAACCCCTTCGATGCCTGCATGCTGCAAGGCTGGGGGCGCAATAACCCGCGCTACGAGGCTGGCTTCTTCAACGCGCCAGGTGGCGTGTGCAATGGCATTACCAGCGGGTTCGAGGATGACGAAGACATTGCCTTCCCCGACACCAAAACGGCGACCATGGCCAACAGCTGGCGCTTTACCGAACAATGGATGCCGCACGGCGCCTGGCTGCTGCTGGCGTTGAGCGCGCGTCTGAATCCACAGGAGTAAATCGGCATGACCATCGTGGTAACCGGCGCGGCCGGCTTCATCGGCTCCAATCTGATCAAGGCGCTGAACGAGCGCGGTGAAACCGACATCATTGCGGTCGACAACCTCACCAAGGGTGACAAGTTCCGCAATCTGGTCGATCTGGGCATTGCGCACTACATCGACAAGCTCGATTTCATCGAAGCGCTGGCTTCGGGTGACTACGATGGCCAGATCACCGCCATCCTGCATCAGGGCGCGTGCTCCGACACCATGGAGCACGACGGTCGCTACATGATGGACAACAACTACCAGTACACGCTGACCCTGTTCGAGTGGGCGCAGCAGCAAGAGGCGCAGTTCATCTACGCCTCGTCTGCCGCCACCTACGGCAACGGCAGCAACGGCTTCATCGAGACGCCCGATTGCGAGCAACCGCTCAACGTCTACGGTTATTCCAAGCTGCTGTTTGACCAGATCCTGCGCCGCCGCATGGAAGACGAGCGCATTACCGCGCAAGTGGCCGGCTTTCGTTACTTCAACGTCTACGGTCCGCGCGAACAGCACAAGGGCCGCATGGCCTCGGTGGCCTTCCACAACTTCAACCAGTATCGCGAGACCGGCAAGGTCAAGCTGTTCGGTGAATACGGCGGCTATGAAGCGGGCGGCCACACGCGTGATTTCGTGTCGGTCGAGGATGTGGTCAAGGTCAACCTGTGGTTCCTCGACAATCCGGAAGTCTGTGGCATCTACAACGTCGGCACCGGCCGTGCGCAACCGTTCAACGACATCGCCGTCACCGTGGTCAATACCTGCCGCGCTGCCGAGGGCAAACCGGCGCTCAGCCGCGACGAACTGCTGGCGCAGGGCTTGCTGGAATACTTCGACTTCCCGGATGCGCTCAAGGGCAAGTACCAGTGCTTTACCGAAGCCGATCTCACGCTATTGCGCGAAGCAGGCTACGAGCAGGATTTCCTGACGGTGGAGCAGGGCGTCAGCCGCTACGTACGGGCTTTGCTGCGTAGTTGATGAAAAGCGGGGCTAGCCCCGCTTTTTCATGCTTGGCGTGCGGCTCAGCGTTTGTGTTCGTGGTAAACGCGGAACAGCTCGCTCACCAGCACGCCATTGATTTTCATGCCGCTGAGTTCGACATTTTCGACTGTCACATCCTGAAACGAGATGGTGTGGAAAGTCGAACCGACAAAATCCACATTGTTGAAAATGCTGCTGGCCAGATTGACCTCGTGAAAGGTTGAGTTGCCCAGATCGACCCGGTTGAAGGTGCGGCCGAGTAATTGCGGGTTTTCTGCTTCATCCATGAAATGTCATCCTTGAAGGGGTAAGGGCGGCGAGGGTTATTGCAATACTTTGAGTAACTGCTCCACCACCCACGGTGATGGCACGCTGGTGTTGCGATGGCTGGCAAACACGAAATTGTCGGCCATGGTTTCTTCCGGGTGGATCAGGTAGCCGGTATTCATGCCGGTCTTTTTCAGGAAGGCCGGCGTTTGTTCCGGGTCTATCAGTTGCAGTGCCTTGCCGTCGCGCACGGCGGTGCTGCGCCCGTCGCTGGTGCTGACTTGCAGCAGTCGCATCACCAGACCGTCGAAAAAGTTCTCCTTGCCCTTGGGTATGTGGCCCAGCGTACTGAACAGCATCGGTGTGTAGCGCGCTGAATGACCATCGATGGTCAGCTCGATGCAATAGCTGGCATTGCGCGGCTCGTCCGGGTTGCTGATGCGCGAAGCTTCGATTTCAGGCGGCACGCTCAGCAAGGGGCAGGGCGTGTAGCCGATGATGGCGTAGGCGCGCTCGCGCAGCTGACGGTCGTGCCGGCTCAGCACATGGAACAGCTCGTGGCGGATTTCATCCTCCAGCTCACGATCCGGTTTGCCGACATCGCTGCTGCTGAGAAAGATGCCGTTGCCGCGCGTGTAGGCCGCGTTGCCCTCTTCGCGCCCAGAGGTCTTGAACAGCATGATCTCGCCGGGTGGCTTGAGTTTGAACGCGGCAACATCGTTGTGTATGCGCGCCAGCATGGGCAGCAGTCGTTGCAACTCGGCCTTATCCCAGTCCTGCACCTCATTACCCTGTGCTGCGCTGAAGGCGGCAGCGCTGAGCGGTCGATCCAGCTTGAGCTTGGCCTGCCGCTCGTAAGCCGAAGTCTGGCTGGCATACTCGTCCAGCTTGCCCAGGATGGCTTGCCCCTCGCGTTGGCTACCAAAACGCAGCACCACATCATTGGCGAATGTGGCAGTGCTGATGGCAAGTAGCAGCAGGGCGGCAAGGGGGCGGCGCATGAGGTCTATCCGTGGGGTGGGTATGTCTTTGTGCCTGAATGCGTGCTGACGGGCAAGTTTTCACTGATGTGGGCCAATCGACATGGTCAGGTGTTCTCTGGTCGCAGGCGGGCTGTTGCTGCGCGTATAATCGCAGCCATGACCACGCCCACATCCCTCCCCGAATTCAAGACGCTTGAAGACTTTGTCGGCAATACGCCGCTGGTCAGGCTCAAGCGTCTGCCCGGCAATACGTCCAACACCATCCTCGTCAAGCTCGAAGGCAACAACCCGGCCGGCTCGGTAAAAGACCGCCCGGCGCTGAGCATGATCCGCCATGCGCAGGCGCGCGGCACCATCAAGCCCGGTGATACGCTGATCGAGGCCACCAGTGGCAATACCGGCATCGCGCTGGCGATGGCGGCGGCAATGATGGGCTATCGCATGGTGTTGATCATGCCGGCCAGCTCCAGCGTCGAACGGGTGCAGAGCATGAAGGCGTATGGTGCCGAGGTGATTCTGGTTGAAGGCATGGAAGTGGCGCGTGATCTGGCCATGACCATGGTGGCGCAGGGGCAGGGCATCGTGCTGGATCAGTTTGCCAACCCGGACAACCCGCTGGCGCACTTTGAGACCACCGGCCCGGAAATCTGGCGCGATACCGCCGGCACCATCACGCATTTTGTCTCCAGCATGGGTACGACGGGCACCATCATGGGCACTGGCCGTTACCTGAAAGAAATGAATCCGGATGTCCAGATTGTCGGCGTGCAGCCCATGGATGGCGCGAGCATTCCCGGCATCCGCAAATGGCCGGTGGAATACGTGCCGGCGATCTGCGATTTCAGCAAGATCGACCGCATGCTGGAGGTGAGCCAGCCCGAGGCCGAAGAAATGGCCCGCCGTCTGGCGCGCGAGGAAGGCATTTTTGCCGGTATTTCGTCCGGAGGGGCGCTGGCGGCGGCGCTGGCGTTGTCAAAGACGGTGGAAAACGCGGTGATCGTGTCCATCGTGTGTGATCGTGGTGATCGCTATCTGTCCACCGGGGTGTTTCCGGCATGAACCTGGTCGACCTGCTGGGCCTGATGGCCGGCGCCTGTACCACGGCAGCCTTCGTGCCGCAGGTGATCATGGTCTGGCGTACGCGCTCGGCCAAGGATATTTCGTTGGGCATGTACTGCTTGTTCGTATCCGGGGTGTTCATGTGGCTGGTGTACGGCATTCTGGCCAATGCCATGCCGGTGATCGTCGCCAATGCCATCACCCTGGTGTTGGCGGCCAGTGTGCTGGTCATGAAGCTGCGCTTTGACCGCATTGCGGCCGAGGTCGAGCTGGAAATGCACAAGCTCACCGCCAAGGTGGCTGACTCCTTCGAAACGGACCGCGCACCATGACCACGCCTGTTGATCTGCATTGTCATTCCAACGTATCGGACGGCCTGCTGCCGCCGCGCGAAGTGGTGCGCAAAGCGGCAGGGCGCGGCTGCAAAATGCTGGCGCTGACCGACCATGACGATACGCGCGGCTTGGCCGATGCGGCCGATGAAGCGGCGCTGCTGGGCGTGCAGTTCGTCAATGGCGTCGAGGTGTCGGTGAGCTGGGGCAAGCACACCCTGCATATCGTTGGCCTGGGCTTTGACCCGGCCCACCCGGCGATTGCCGAGGGGCTGGCGACGGTGCGTGCCGGTCGCTACGAGCGCGCGCAACGCATGAGCGACTCGCTGGCCAAGGTGGGCATCGAGGGGGCAATGGAGGGCGCGCAGCGCCACGCCGACAATCCCGAAATCCTCAGCCGTACCCACTTTGCGCGTTTTCTGGTGGAAACCGGCCGCTGCAAGGACACCAAGAGCGTGTTCCACAAATATCTGGTGCGCGGCAAGCCCGGCTATGTCGAGCACGAATGGGCGCGCTTGCACGACGCGGTAGAGTGGATACGTGCCGCCGGCGGCGTGGCGGTGCTGGCGCACCCGGCGCGCTATGACATGGGCAACGAGACCATGCGCGTGCTGCTGACCGAGTTCAAGCGGCTGGGCGGCGAGGGTATCGAGGTGGTGTCCGGCGTGCATGGTGTGCACGAGGCGGCACGCTTTGGCCGGCTGGCGCAAGAGTTCGGCTATCTGGCCTCCAGTGGCACCGATTTCCATGCCACTGGCGAGGGCGCGCGCGACCCTGGCCTGAACCCCGATCTGCCCGATGGCTGCACGCCGGTCTGGTCGCGCTGGATGACGGCCTGATGCTGGTCAGCCTGTATATCGCGACCTCGATCGACGGCCATATTGCCGGCCGCGATGGCGGACTCGACTGGCTGCCGGCGATCCCGCTTGAGGGTGAAGACTACGGTTACGCCGCCTACTATGCCAGTATCGACGCACTGGTGATGGGCCGTTCAACCTATACGCAGGTGTGCGGCATGGGCGACTGGCCCTATGCCGGCAAGCAGACCCACGTTTACACGCACGGCCAGCTGCAGACCGGCCGCGATGATGTTGCATGCACCGATCTGCCACCGGCGCAATTGCTGGCCCGGCTGCAGGCTGCCGGGCACCGCAAGGTGTGGCTGATGGGCGGCGCCAACACGGTGCGGCAATGGCTGGAAGATGGCCTGGTCGATGAAATCATCCTGACCCTGGTGCCGGTGGTGCTGGGCGAAGGTGTTCCGCTGTTCTCCGGCGTGCCGTTCAGCCGCTGGCAACTGGCATCCAGCCGGCAATTTGCCGACGGACTGGTGCAACTGCATTACCTGAAATCCTGAGGACATCCGCTTGTCGCAGTTTTTTGCCATACACCCCGAAACGCCGCAGGCACGCCTGATCAAACAGGCCGTGGAAATCATCCGCAAGGGCGGCCTGGTGGTGTACCCCACCGACTCTTGTTATGCGCTGGGTTGCCAGCTCGACAACAAGGACGCGCTGGAGCGCATCAAGCGCATCCGCAAGCTGGACGACAAGCACCACTTCACGCTGGTGTGCCACGATCTGTCGCAGCTGGGCCAATATGCGCAGGTGGATAACCGAACCTATCGCATGCTGAAAGCAGCCACGCCGGGCAGCTATACCTTCATCCTGCGCGCCACCAAGGATGTGCCACGCCGTGTCTGGCATCCGAAAAAGCAGACCATCGGCCTGCGCGTGCCCGATCACCCGGTGGTGCTGGCGCTGCTGGAGGAACTGGGTGAGCCGCTGCTGTCCAGTACCTTGCTGCTGCCCGACGAAACCGAGCCGCTGACCGATGCGTGGAGCATACGCGAGCGGCTGGAGCATGAAGTCGATCTGGTCATCGATGGTGGCTTCTGCGGCATGGACCCGACCACGGTGGTGGATTTATCCGAGGACTACCCCCATGTAATCCGCCAGGGCTGCGGTTCGCTTGCGCCTTTCGGCCTTTGACCCGCGCCGTTTCAACAGGACATATCATGGGCAGTACAGACATCAGCAGCATCATTTCCAATATCTGCATCTGGGCAATTCCAGTGCTGTTTGCCATTACCGTGCACGAGGCCGCGCACGGCTACGTCGCACGACATTTCGGCGATGACACCGCGTGGAAGCTCGGTCGCATTTCGCTCAATCCGCTCAAGCACATCGATCCGATCGGTACCATTGCGCTGCCTTTGCTGTTTCTTGTCCTGCCAGGCAGCTTCATGTTTGGCTATGCCAAGCCAGTGCCCGTACGTTTCAGTCGTTTGCGCAACCCGAAAGGCGATATGTTCTGGGTTGCGATTGCCGGCCCGCTGGCCAACTTCCTCATGGCGCTGTTCTGGGGGGCAATGGTGTGGATTGCTGTGCACTCCGGTGGCTTTGGGCTTGCTACTGCGCTGTGGCAAATGGCCGCAGCCGGCGTGTACATCAATTTGAGTCTGATGATGTTGAATTTGCTCCCGATTCCGCCTCTGGATGGAGGTCGTGTCCTTGTGTCCTTGTTGCCCCACCGTCAAGCCGAGTTACTATCCAGGATTGAGCCCTATGGCTTCTTCATCCTGATCGGCTTGATGATCATGAAGGTATTGGGCGTTATCCTCTGGCCAATGATGCTGAGCGGATTTACCGTTATTGGCGCTATTTTCCAACTACCCATCGAGTTATTGGTTCCGCGATTCTGATGCAAGGCGATGGCCTGCTAGAATGACACCTGTCTAGAACCACCCTATTTAGGATTTGAATACATGTTCCCCGATCGCGTTCTCTCCGGCATGCGCCCGACCGGCAAGCTGCACCTCGGTCACTACCACGGCGTACTGAAGAACTGGGTCAAGCTGCAAAGCGAATACGAATGCCTGTTCATGGTGGCCGACTGGCATGCGCTGACCACCAGCTATGACGACGTGAGCATCATCGAAAAGAGCGTGTGGGACATGGTGATCGACTGGGTGGCGGCCGGCGTGGACCCGGCGCAATCGGCCATTTTCATCCAGAGCCGCGTGCCCGAACATGCCGAGCTGCACCTGCTGCTGTCGATGATGACGCCGCTGTCGTGGCTGGAGCGGGTGCCGACCTACAAGGACCAGATCGACAAGCTGTCGCACAAGGATCTGGGCATGTATGGCTTCCTGGGCTATCCGGTGCTGATGAGCGCGGACATCCTGCTGTATCGCGGCAATCTGGTGCCGGTGGGCGAGGATCAGGTGCCGCATCTGGAAATCACCCGCGAAATCGCGCGCCGCTTCAACCACTTGTACGGCAAGGAAGTGGGCTTCGAAGAGAAGGCGCAGGCGGCCATCAAGAAAATGGGCGGCAAGAAGGGCAAGCTGTACGAAGAGCTGCGCACCCGCTACCAGCAGGCTGGCGACGTCGAGGCGCTGGAGGCTGGCCGTGCACTGCTGGCCGAGGCGCAGAACCTGAGCCATGGTGATACCGAGCGCCTGTTCGGCTACCTGGAAGGCGGCGGCAAGATGATCCTGCCGGAGTGCCAGCCGCTGCTGACTGCTGCATCGCGCATGCCGGGGCTGGACGGGCAGAAGATGTCCAAGTCCTATGGCAACACCATCTCGCTGCGCGAAGATGCCGATACCGTGGCCAAAAAGATCAAGGTGATGCCTACCGACCCGGCACGCGTGCGCCGCAACGATCCGGGCGATCCGGAAAAATGCCCGGTATGGCAGCTGCACCAGGTGTATTCAGATGACAGCACGAAAAACTGGGTGGTGGAAGGCTGCAAGAGCGCCGGTATCGGTTGTATCGAGTGCAAGACCCCGGTGATCGAGGCCGTGCTGGCCGAGCAAAAGCCGATGTTCGAGCGTGCGCAGCCGTATCTGGAAGACCCGACACTGATCAAGAACATCGTGGCCGATGGCTGTGAGCGCGCGCGCGAGCTGGCGCGCGAGACCATGCGCGACGTGCGCGAGGCCATGGGGCTGTCCTACACCTGATGCCCTGCGGGCCGGTGTGAATATGCCGGCCCCAGGCCACGCGGCGGTGTGAATACGCCGCATGGCAGCGGCAACATTTGGTGTTAGCGTCATGTCGTATGCATGGGCTGCGTGGCCTGTGCGGCTGTTGCCGGTTGGCGCAGCCATCGACAAGGAAAAGTCATGCGCGATACGCTGTTTCCCATCATCCTGATCATCTTCGGTGCCGGCTGGCTGGTAAGCGAGCTGCACCTGCTGCCCGATGCAAACTGGATCGTCATCCTCGGCCTGATTGCAGGCGGCATGGCCGTGCTGGTGGCCGAGGGGCTGAACCGCAGCAGCATCGTCACCGGCCCGCTGCTGATTGCCGGCGGCTTGGCTACCTTCGTGCATGACCACAACGAGATTGGCTGGCGCTTTTTGGTGCCGGTGTTGATGATGCTGTGGGGCTTGCTGTTGCTGCTGGGCCGCGCGCTTAATCTGCCCGAGCGTGTGCAGCGCATGCGCCGCCGCCGCATCCGCTGGGGTGAGGGCGACCTGCCCGACGCATGAGTGACGTAACCGAACTGCTGCCAGCATCCTCGGCCGCACCGCTGGCGCATGTGCTGGGCGAGCCGGTGAACGAGCTGCCGCTTGATCTCTATATTCCGCCCGACGCGCTGCGCGTGCTGCTCGAATCGTTCGAGGGGCCGCTCGACCTGCTGCTGTACCTGATCCGCAAGCAGAACCTCGACATCCTCGATATCCCGATGGCCGAGGTCACGCGCCAGTACATGAAGTATATCGAGGCGATGAAGGCCAGCCAGCTTGAGCTGGCAGCCGAATACCTGCTCATGGCCGCAGTGCTGATCGAAATCAAATCCCGCCTGCTGCTACCACGCCCGAGCGCCAGCGAAGACAACGAGAACGACCCGCGTGCCGAGCTGGTGCGCCGGCTGCTGGAATACGAGCAGATGAAGCTGGCCGCGTTCGAGCTGGACCAGTTGCCGCAGGCCGGGCGTGATTTCCAGGTGGTGGCGGTGCTGTTCGAGCGCGAAATGATCGTGCGCCTGCCTGATGTGAGCGCCGCCGATCTGCGCGCGGCCTGGCAGGGCATCCTCGCGCGCGCCAAGCGCAACCAGCATCACAAGATCGCCACCAGCGCGCTGTCGGTGCGCGAGCAGATGTCGGCCATTCTCAAGTTGTTGCAGGACGGGCGCTTTGCGCGTTTTGAAACGCTGTTCGATACCGCGCAGGGCATTCCACTGCTGGTGGTGACCTTCAGCGCGGTGCTGGAGCTGGTGAAGGAAAAGTACATTGTGGTCAGCCAGGACGAGGGCTTTGCCCCCATCTATGTGCGGCTGTCCAGTGCCGAAGAATCCCACGAGGCCATCCCGCTGCCATGAGCGATGCCAAATACACCGACCGCGAGCTGGCCCACATCCGCATGGTGGTTGAAACTGCCTTGCTGACCGCGCAGGACCCGTTGTCGGTCAACACGCTCAAGCGTTTGTTTGCCGACGAGCCGCCGGCCACGGTACTCAACGACCAGCTGGAGGCACTGCAAGGCGAATGGAGCGGGCGTGGCGTCGAACTGGTGCGGCTGGCATCGGGCTGGCGCTTTCGTGCCCGGCTGGAAATGCAGCCGCATCTGGACCGCCTGCAGCCGGAAAAACCGCCGCGTTACTCGCGCGCGGTAATGGAAACGCTGGCCATCGTCGCCTATCGCCAGCCGGTAACGCGCGGCGATATCGAAGAGATACGCGGCGTGACGGTTTCCAGTGCCATCATCCAGACGCTGAAAGAGCGCGGCTGGCTGGAAGTGCTGGGCCACAAGGACGTGCCGGGCCGCCCCGAACTGCTGGGCACTACGCCGCAGTTTCTCGATGACCTTGGCCTGTCCAGGCTGAGCGAGTTGCCGCCACTGGCCGAATTGCAGGGCCTGGTATTGCCGGAATCCACTGCAGAATAGTGCAGTAAATTTTTATCTGATTTTATTAGAATTTACTGCTGAATAATTGCATTGTATGTTTGCAGCAACAGCAGCTTGCCGTTTCTCACGCTAGTCCAGCGTCATTCACTCCCTCGGATAGAATCATTTGGCTTGTTTGCGGCTGGCCGCAGCAATTTCCACTTCATAAGCACCGTCAGTGTGCGGAAATTGCTGCATCGTCCATCCAGCCGGAACAGGCTTAATCAATAACAGGCGGCCACCCACGAGCGATTCAATTGCCATACGCCGCTGCCAAATGATGAGGAGATGGTGTAATGTTGAAAATGATAATGGTTTATATTCACCTTTTAACCACCTGTATTGCGCTTGCAACCGTGCTCAAGGCCGACAGGCGATTGTGGGCCTGGCGCAAGAAGCCGCTGGACAGCACGCGCCTTGGCTATTTGCAGTCCACGCAGCGTACTGCATCCACGACACTGGCGATTTTGTGGTTCAGTGGCTTGATGTTGATCACGCTGGGTTATTTGCAGGATGGCGCGCAATATCTGGCCAATCCGAAATTGTGGGCCAAAGTCACGGTGGTGATATTGCTGACCATCAATGGTGGTTTGCTGCATTCAATTGCCTTTCCGGCATTGCAGAAAAGAATCGCCTTTATTGCACTGCCTGTATCCGAGCGGGCCAAATTGGCCTTGCTGGGCGCCATTTCCGGATGCAGCTGGTTGTTTGCGGCATTTCTGGGTATTGCCCGGCCGTGGAACAAGGTCATGCCTTATGGTGAAGTGATGCTGGTTTTCTGCTGCATTGCAGCAGCTGCCATACTCACCGGCATTACCCTCGCCATTGGTCTGGGGCGTAATGAGCCAGCCAACTGGCTGAGTACGTCTGCCCACGGCGCCTGACCTGTCCTGTGCCTTGAGGGGGTGAAGCCCGGCCGGTGTTTCGCCGGCCGGGCCGCAAGCTGGGGTAAAATGCGGCATGAATCTGCATTTAGTCATTCCCCATGCCGACTGGCCTGATGCGGCCGGCCGCACCGCCATTGCCAAGGCACTTGTTACCCCTGCGCTCACCCGGCTGATCGGCCGGGGGCGGCGCCAGCCCATTCCCGCTGCCAGCTGGCAGGCCCATCTGGCCAGCCTGTTTGGTCTGGCCGATGCGTCTGTTGCGCCACTCACCTTGCAGGCCGACCTGCCCGATGCACAGCCGGGCTACTGGCTGCGTGCCGACCCGGTGCATCTGCGGCCGGATCGTGATCAACTGGTGATGCTGGATGGCCGCGCGTTCTCGCTCACGCAGGCCGAGGCCGATGGCCTGTGTGCCGGCCTCAACAAGGTGTTTGCCGAAGACGGCTTCGAATTTGTTGCCGCAACGCCGCTGCGCTGGTATCTACGCCTGCCCGCCGACCCTGGTTTGACCTTTACCGCTTTTGACGAAGCCTTGGGCCGCAATGTCGATAGTCTGCTGCCGCAGGGCGTGGATGCCTTGCGTTGGCACCGGCTGCTGAACGAAATGCAGATGTGTTTGTATGCCCACCCGGTCAACGATGCGCGTGTTGCTGCCGGCAAGCCGGCCATCAACAGCGTCTGGCCGTGGGGCGGTGGCGTGCACCCGCTGGCAAGCTGGCCGCAAGTGCCGGCCTTGCAGGTGCTGGGTGACGACGCACTGCTGGCGGCATTGCTGCACGGCAGAGGCGCCGACGCACAACCCTTGCCTGTGCAATTGCCCGAACTGGCGCGCGATACGTTGGCGCTCCTGCCGCAACTGCGCAACGGCGCGCTGTATGGCGATGCGCAAGCCTGGTATGAGGGCTGGCAGCAACTGGAGCAAGCCTGGCTTGCACCCGCGCTAGCCACGCTGCAGGATGGCCGCATTGCCAGCGTCACGCTGACTTTTCCCGAGCTGGGGCGCAGCGTACAGGTGAAGCGCAGCCAGCTCTGGCACTTCTGGCAGCGTGCGCGCTGGCCATGGGAGGCATGATGTCGCTGATCCGTGCCCGAGAAATATCACCCGCGCTGCAGCAGCAACTGCAGGGTGCCGGTCTCAGCCCGCTGGAGGCGCGCCTGTACGCTGCGCGTGGCATCGCCTCGCCGCAGGAGCTGGAGCACGAGCTGCGCAACCTGTTGCCGCCGGCCGGCATGAAGGGCATCTGCGAGGCTGCTGTGCGGCTGGCCGATGCCATTGCCGCGCGCGAGCGCATCCTCATTGTGGCCGACTATGATGCCGATGGTGCCACGGCCTGCAGCGTGGCCATGCGTGGCCTGGGCATGCTGGGCGCGGCGATCGATTTCGTTGTGCCCAACCGCTTTGAGTATGGCTACGGGCTGACGCCCGAGATCGTCGCGCTCGCCGCGCAAAAACAGCCTGATCTGATCGTCACCGTCGATAACGGTATTGCCAGCGTGGCTGGCGTTGCGGCAGCCAAGGCGCGTGGCATCGATGTGCTGGTGACCGATCACCATTTGCCCGGCGACAGCTTGCCCGATTGCCTGATCGTCAATCCCAACCAGCCGGGTTGCCCGTTTCCGAGCAAGAATCTGGCTGGCTGCGGCGTGATGTTCTACGTGCTGCTGGCGCTGCGCGCCGAGCTGCGCACGCGCAATGCCTTTGCCGAACGCGCCGAGCCGAATCTGGCGGTATTGCTTGACCTGGTGGCACTGGGCACCGTGGCCGACGTGGTGAAGCTGGATGCCAACAACCGCATCCTGGTCGAGCAGGGCCTCAAGCGCATGCGTGCGGGGCGCGCAAGTGCCGGCGTGGCGGCGCTGTTTGCCGCAGCCGGGCGCAATGCAGCCAAGGCCAGTTGCTTCGATCTGGGTTTCACCCTCGGGCCGCGTTTGAATGCCGCTGGGCGGCTGGATGACATGAGCCTGGGCATCGCCTGCCTGCTGGCCGATAGCGAGGCAGCCGCCATGCCGCTGGCGCGCGAGCTGGATCAGATGAACCGCGCCCGGCGCGAAATCGAAGCCGGCATGCGCGAAGAAGCCGAAACCGCCTTGCTGTCGGTGGCGGTGGAAGATTGCTACAGCATCGCGCTGTACCGGCCGGACTGGCACCAGGGCGTGATCGGCATTGTGGCTTCGCGCGTGAAAGATCGTTTCCACCGGCCGACCATCGTGTTTGCCGATGGTGGCGAAGGCGAGATCAAGGGCTCGGGGCGCTCGATACAGGGGCTGCATCTGCGCGATGCGCTCGATCTGGTGTCCAAGCGTCACCCTGACCTGATCGTGAAGTTCGGCGGTCACGCCATGGCGGCAGGCTTGAGCTTGCGCAGCGATGATTTCGAGCGCTTCCGGCAGGCCTTCGAGGCAGTTTGTCGTGAGTTGATGGATGAATCGGTGCTGACGCACGTGATCGAAACCGATGGCGAGCTGCCGGCCGACGCGCTCAATTTCACCGTGGCCGAAAAGCTGGAATCGCAGGTGTGGGGGCAGGGCTTTCCGGCGCCGCGTTTCGAGGGCACGTTCAAGGTGATCGAGCAACGCATCGTCGGCGAGCGTCATTTGCGGTTGCGGCTGGCCAATGAATACGGCCAGCAGGTGGGTGCCATGCGCTTCCAGCATGCCGATCCGTTGCCCCCCACCATTCGGGCGGTCTATAGCGTGGGCATCAACGAGTTTCGTGGCGAGCGGGCCTTGCAGTTGCTGATCGAGTATTGCGATGCCGCCTGAGTGGTTGTGATATCCCTTCAGTCCGCGGTGTCCGGATGGTGAAGGTCAAGTAATCGAACACCTCGGCTACGGGCTGGCGCCGACGGGTGAAACAGCCGCTGGCCATTGCGCTGTTCCGCGCAATTGCCTCGTTCTCCGCATCGGTGGCGCGGGCCCGGTCAAAAAAATGGCCCGGCGCAATGCCGGGCCGAATGCCAGAGGAAATCGTCAGGCACGGGCCCGGGCGTGCAGCAGCTGGTGTGGTGCACCCGCTGGTTGCAGCGTTGGCAACGGGCAGCCTGCCCGTTGCCACAAAGCGCACCGCTGCCCTGATGGCAGCCGGAGCGACGCTGGTCCTGCTGGGTACTCCTCCATCCTGCTTGTTTTGGCGCCAGGGGAAATGGTGCCGTGCCACCAGCGCAGGTTGGCGGCACGACGTCAGCTTCGCCCTTGTCGCCGCCCGGGCCAAGAGGGGTAGGCAGGGCATTTCACGAAATGGCATCTTCCCTGATTGAAATCAGTAGCTTGGGCGTGAAAACCCTGTTTGCGCGTTTCACGGAAAGCGTGGTTTTTTGGCTGCTTTGATAGCGCTTTCGGCCTGTGTGCGGCGTATTCAGGCTTACAATCAGCAGCACAGAATTGGCCCGCTGACGAGGTCAATGTGAGAGGAGATGCGCGCATGGCCCGACCAGCCCTGCGCGGCTTGCTGGCTTTGTGCGCTGCCATGCTGTTTGTGGCGCTGCCTGCCGTTGCCAAGCCGCTGATCGTTGGTTACTACCCGTTCTGGACCATATTCCAGAACCAGAACTCGCTGGCACAGATTCCGTTCGAGCAACTGGACTATCTGACCTATGTGTATGCCCGCCCGCACCCCGATGCGAGCATTACGCCGGGCGACTACGTGGCCGACCTGAGTTTTGCCTACAGTGGGCCCGAGGGGCCGGGCTCGGTGCGGGGAGGCTATGCCAAGCTGCGTGAAATCAAGACCCGCTATCCGCATCTGAAAACGCTGCTGTCCATCGGCGGCTGGAACTGGTCGACACCGTTCCCGGCGATTGCTGCCGATCCGGTGCTGCGCGCCCGCTTTGCCGCCAACGCGCTGGATTTCATCGACCGCCATTGTTTTGACGGTATCGAGATTGACTGGCAATACCCGGTGGTTGGCGGCACTCCCGAGCTGCACCCGCGTCCGGATGATCAGGTCAACAAGGCGCTGTTGCTGCAAGCGTTGCGCGGCGCGATGGATCTGCGCGGGCACGCCACGGGGCGGCACTACACACTGAGCACCACCTTGGGGGTGAACGGCACGCAGTTGCAGCCACCGTTGACCCGTGACGAGGTTGCACCGGTGGATTTTGCCGTGGTCAGCGCATTCGATTTCCAGGGGGATGACGCGCTGCATACCACACACAGTGCACCGCTGCGCGGCCGCGATGGCAACAATGTTGCGCACGTGGCCGAGGTGCTGCGCCAGCGCGGCGTACCCGCCAGCAAGCTACTGCTGGCGCTGGATCTGGAGGCGACCAGCTGGATCGGCGTCGACCCGCATGCGCACGGGCTGTACCAGAAGGCGACCGGCCGGCCCTTCGGCAGCTGGGACGATACCGATACCGGCCCCACCGGCACCTTTACCGCCAGCGAAGTACGCTACATGCTGGCCGACCCAAACTATGTTGAATACTGGGACGACGTCGCCCACGCCAGCTTTCTGTACAACGCGCAGCGCCGCCAGTTTGTTACCTTCGAAAGCCCGCGTGCCGCCAGCGAGAAGCTCGATTTTGCCGACCAGGCCGGTTATGCCGGCGTAGCACTGTGGCAGCTGGGTAGCGATGCACCAGGCGCGCACAGCCTGTTGCGGCACAGCTATCGTCACTACCACCCGCTGCTGGGGCAGTTGGCGCTCTGGGATAGTGCCTGGGAGAGCCGGCCCGTATGGCTGGACCCCTTGCTGGGAGTGATCTTCACCTTGCTGGCGCTGGCCGGCGGCGTGTTGTTGTACCACTACCTGCGGCGCAGGCAGGCGTTGCGGCGCGAGGTCGAGACGGTGCGGGCGGTGCAAGCCAATATCCAGACACTGCTGCCCTTGCTGGAGGTGAGCTGGCGGCATTATCAACAGCTGCAGCAACGGGCCGGCATGCAAGCACAATTGGCGCCGCTGGCGCCCTTGGCGGCACAACTGCCGATGATGGCGCACCAACTCCTGCCCTTGCTGCCGCCGGGCCAGGGCGGAATGCAAACGTCATCGATCGAGGCGATGCCGGATGCCGTTGCCGCAGTATCGCCGCTGGCAGAGCGGCTGGATAACCTCAGCCGGCTGGCGCAGACGCTGGGTGAGCAACGCAGTGTCGAGCGCATGCTGGAAACGGTGATGGGTTTTCTGGCCAACGAGCAAGGCGTGCGTGCGGTCAGGCTGATGCAGGACGGTGAGGTGCAGCAACAGCTTGGTGACTGGCCGGAGCAGGAGATTACCCGCCCCGAAGGCGCCGAAGGTGCCCTGCAGCTCAGTGCGGACAAGGCGCAGGCGTGGATTGTTCCTGATGACAACGCCGATCAGGTGCTGGCAGTGGCGTTTGATACCGCCGCCAGCCCGGACGACGAAGCCATGCTGCGCCATTTGCTGGCCCAGTTGGCGTTGATCCGCCAGCAATTGACCGAGTTGACGCGCCAGCCACATGTGCTGTCGGAGCTGTACGAGATCGCCTCGCGGCGCGAGCGGCTGTTGTTCATACGCGCCGACAAGGGCTATAGCGGCATACACTGCATGGATGGAGCCATGCCGCTGTACATCACGCTGCGCTTGCGCACCATCCGGCTGTACTTCCCTGATGACGTGCTGCTGCAGGTGCATCGTTCGTATCTGGTCAACCCGCGCCGCGTAGTGCGGGCAGAGGCCAAAACGCGTGGTGCGTGCGAATTGATCGTTGGCAAAACCGTCGTGCCGGTACGCCGGCAGTATGTGTCACGACTGCGCGCGTTGTATCCGGCATGGTTTGCGGACTGACGCCGCTGGCCGTGGCAGTGTAAAGTCTCGCTGAAACAGCTGCCGCGCGGTGCGTGCCGGTATCGGCGGCCAGAAGGAGAGAGATCATGCGCTGGATGTTTGCCACGCTGCTGTGCCTGTCAGGTGCAAGCCACGCCGTATTGCTCACCCCGTCCGAGGCTGAGGCATTGGGCGAGCGCGTTTGCAAGCCAGCCAGCCATGGCATGCTCGATTGTCAGACCATTGCGCCCCCATTGCAGCCGGTGCTGGACGAGCGCGACCCCAAGCCGCTCAAGCCCACCGATTTTGGCGACAGCATTCCACCTGCAGCACCCGATACGCCGATGAAGCCGACGCTGGATGCCATTCCTGCCAAGCTCACCGGCAACAGTGTCAAGATAGGCTGGGATATCGGTTATGGCACCACGGCCGAATATTGGGAGGTCTGGGACAACGGCGTGCTGCGCATCCGCAGCCGCAACTTCACGCAACGCCCGCTGGTGAATACCGGCATTACCGACGTCAAGATTGTTTCGGTACAGAGTGGCGTAGTGAGCGTGGACGACCTGCCTGCGGGCCGTCACGCGCTGGAAGTCAGGCTGTGCAATACCGTGAATGCGCAGGGCAAGAACAGCAGCCAGCCAGCGTGTACCGTCGTCAGTGCCCAGACTTGGGTAGATGGCGGGCAGGGCAGCGAGGCGGCAACGGGCAAGCCCGATGCGCCGCAAATCAACTGGCTGCCCAGTGTGACCACCGGCGAGCCGGTCGAGCTGGCGTGGAATATGTGGTGGGGTAATACCGGCCGCTATTGGCAGGTGCTGGATGCCGGCAAGGTGCTGGTGGAGTCGGCGGCTTTCGAGGTCAGCGACGCCCACAGCCAGGCGGGCCGCATCACCCTCAATGGCTTGCAGCCGGGCAAACATGCGCTGCAGGTGCGTTTGTGCAGCGGACTTGAGTGCGCCGAAAGCAGCAGCGAGGCGCTGGAAGTGATTCTGCCGACCGCGCAGCCACCCGCGCCCGTGCTGGCGCTGCAGGCCACCACGGTCGACGGCTGGGTAGTGGGCTGGAGCCTGCCGCGCTACGCCAGTGCCGGCAAGCCCGAGCGCTGGCAATGGGTGGATACGGGCACCGGCAAGGTGTTTGGCAAGCAGCAGGGCGGCGTGCGGGAATGCATGGCCGCCGAGCCGGGCACACCCAAGACGCGCATCAGCAGCTGGTGCGGCGATGGCCGCGTGGCGCGGCTGGATGTGTCCGGCGCACTGGCGGTGCGGCTGTGCCGCAAGGACGAGTGCATCGACAGCGCAGCATTCACGCCCGACGAGGCCGAAACGCAGTCGGGCCAGCGCAATATGGCAGGTGGCGCGCAATAATGAGCGAACTGGTTTTTGTTTACGGCACGCTCAAGCAAGGTTGCAGCAACCATCACTGGATGGACAAGGCGCCCTGTCTGGGGTCGGCCAGCACGGTGGCGCATTACGCGCTGTACACCATTCAATACCCGTTCCTGTATGACGGGCAGGCGCTTTATCCGGTCGAGGGCGAGGTATATCGCGTCAGCATGGCGGGGCTGCACAAGCTGGATATTCTGGAGGCTCATCCCGACGACTATTGCCGTCGGCAAATTCCGGTGCGACTGAGCGACGGGGCGGTGGTACAGGCTTGGACGTATTTCCACCCGCAACCCACCGGTGTGTTGCTGGAGCGGGGCGTGTTCGAGGAAGTACGACGCTAGGCTGGATCGGCTATGCTTGCAGGGCCACGCCACGCGAGTGTGGCAAGGAGGAGTGATGGATACCAGCAAGCATGATCTGACGGCATTGTTCGGACAGTTGGGCCTGCCCGATGATGCGGCATCGATCGCGTTGTTCCTGCATGCGCATCATATCGGCCGCGGCGATGAGCTGGCCGCTGCGCCATTCTGGAATGACGCCCAGGCGCGCTTTCTGGCCGAGGAAATCGACCGCGACGGCGATTGGGCCGAGGTGATCGACGAACTGGCGGCAAGATTGAGCCACTAGCCGTCGCAAGCGCTCACAGGAAGTAGTTGAGTACGCCTTCCAGTCCCACCTGATTGATGCTGTACGGCGCTTCGGCCTTGACCTTGGGCTTGGCGTGGCAGGCTACGCCATAGCCGGCCTCGTGCAGCATGGGCAGGTCGTTGGCGCCATCGCCGATGGCAACCACCTGGTCGCGGCGCAGGCCCAGCTCTTCGCGGAAGGCAATCAGCTCGGTTTTCTTGCGTTCCGCATCGACGATATCGCCGTTGACCTTGCCGGTGAGCTTGCCGTTGTCGATTTCCAGCACATTGGCAATCGCGCGGCTCAGGCTCAAGCGGGTTTGCAGCTTGCCGGTGAAGAAGGTGAAACCGCCGGAAATCAGCAGCGTTTTCGCGCCTGCCTGCTGGAAGCCCTTGAGCATTTTTTCTGCGCCGGCCATCAATTGCAGGCGTTCATCGTAAACGCGCGCCAGCGCGCTTTCCTCCAGGCCGGCCAGCAGTGCTACGCGGCGGGTAAGGCTCTCGCGGAAATCCAGTTCGCCACGCATTGCGGCAGCAGTGATGTCGGCCACTTGCGGTTTGATCCCGACCATGTCTGCGATTTCGTCGATGCACTCGATGGTGATCAAGGTGGAGTCCATGTCCATCACCACCAGACCGATATCGTGCACGTTGGCGTCCTCCGGGATGAAGGCATAATCGAGCTGATTGCTCTCGCAGAAATCGGCTACCGCTTCGTCATTGTCGATGTGCGCGCCGAGCAGACGGAAGGCCTGCTGGTTGATCGCATCGATCTGGTAGGCATCGGACAGCCGGGCGAGCTGCTTGAGGTCTTGCGTGGCGATGTTCGGGGCTTGGATGACGAGGCGATGCATGGCGGCAGGGCTTTGAAAGGCGCAAAAGCGCGATTATAGCCGAGCCAGCGGCGGACGCGGGTTCGACTCCCGCCGTCCACAGGGAATCCACAGGGAATGATGATCAGTTGTTTTTCAGGACCGGCTCTATGCCCAGTGCGCGCAGCTTGGCGGCGGCAGCATCGGCCTCCGCCTTGTTCTTGAATGGCCCGATTTGCACGCGGGTTTCCAGATAGGCCGGAATGCCGGCGGTCTGCAGGCGCTTGAGCAGCTTCTCGGCATTGTCGGCGTGCAGGAACACGCCAGCCTGTACGCTGTAGCCGCCGGGGCCGCGTACTGCCTCGGGTTGGTCGGCGGGGGGCAGCAGACTGCCGGGTTGCAGCAGGCGGTCTGCATCGCGTGCGGCTGCTCGTGCCGGCGTGTGCGGGCTGGCCGGTGTCTGGATGACCGGTGGTGCGGTATTGACCGGTGCTGGTGCGTTGGTAATGCGCGGCGGCACTTTGCCCGAGATGGGCGTTGAAGTAGGGCGTACGGTCGCTGCGGCGGCCGGTGCTGCGGTGGGCGCCGTCGTTGGTGTCGGGGCTGTGGTGGGGGTGAGGGTGGCCCCCGGCGCGCTGGCAGCGGCAGGTTCGCTGGCCACGGCAGAGGCCGGCTCTTCGGTGGGGGCCTGGGTGGGCTCGCTGGCTTGCGGGGCAATGCGCGGCGTGCTGGTGGTGGTTTCCAGCTTGGGCTTTTCGTCCGGCCGGTCCAGCAGGTAGATGCCGCCCAGTACGACGATGATCAGGCCGGCGGCAATGCCCAGCCGCCAGTAAACCTGCTCGCGCAGGCGGCGCTGTTCGGCCTGTTGCAGTATCGGGTCGAATCCGTCGCTCATTGCGCTGCTGTGTGCTCGATTGAATCTTTAATCGGGGTGTAAGGCAGAGGTGGTATAGATTTGCTATACTGTCCGGCTATTCAGCCTGCGTCGCAGGTCTGGCGTGGGGTCCGGATGTGCTCTTTGCCAGCGAGGCTATCCCAAAGCGATGGGGCTTGTAAACGAATTCGATTGTTGCCGTGCCGCCCGTGCCGGTGGCTGATCAATACACATCTGCAATTCAACCTTTAACACCTATTTTGGAGTAATCATGGCTATTGAACGCACACTGTCGATCATCAAACCCGATGCAGTTGCCAAGAACGTGATCGGCAAGATCTACGACCGTTTTGAATCGGCTGGCCTGAAGATCGTTGCTGCCAAATTCAAGCAACTGTCGCGCGCTGAAGCCGAAGGCTTCTACGCCGTGCACAAGGAACGCCCGTTCTTCAATGATCTGGTGACCTTTATGGTGTCCGGCCCGGTGATGATCCAGGCGCTGGAAGGCGAAGGCGCCGTGCTGAAGAACCGTGAACTGATGGGTGCTACCGACCCGAAGAAGGCTGACGCCGGCACCATTCGCGCCGACTTCGCCGCTTCGATCGACGCCAATGCCGTGCATGGCTCCGATTCGCTGGAAAATGCTGCAATCGAAATCGCTTACTTCTTCGCCTCGAGCGAAGTGTACGCAGGTCGCTAAGACCGGGAAGGGAATGATGTCGGTCAATCTGCTCAATTACGATGCGGACGGTCTTGCCGAGCTGATGACTCAGTTGGGCGAGAAGCCTTTCCGCGCCAAGCAACTGATGAAATGGATTCATCAGCGTGGCGAGGCCGATTTTGCGCAGATGACCGATATCGCCAAAAGCCTGCGTGAAAAGCTCACGCACGATGCTGAAATCAAGGCCCCGGACCTGCTATCCGAGAAAATCGCCTCGGACGGTACGGCCAAATGGCTGCTGGACGTCAATGTCGGCAACGGCATTGAAACCGTGTTCATCCCCGAGGATGATCGCGGCACCTTGTGTGTATCCAGCCAGGTGGGCTGCGCGCTCGATTGCACCTTCTGCTCGACCGCCAAGCAGGGCTTTAACCGCAACCTGAGCGTGGCCGAGATCATCGGTCAGCTGTGGTGGGCGGAAAACCGCCTGACCGATGCGCAGGCCCGTATCGGCGAGACGCCACTGGAGCCAGGTGGCCGCAAGGTGACCAACATCGTCATGATGGGCATGGGCGAGCCGCTGGCCAATTTCGACAACGTGGTAGCCGCCATGCGGCTGATGCTGGATGACAACGCCTATGGGCTGAGTCGTCGTCGCGTCACGCTGTCTACCTCGGGCATCGTGCCCGCCATGGACAAG
This sequence comes from Andreprevotia lacus DSM 23236, assembly GCF_900176275.1. GTDB lineage: Bacteria > Pseudomonadota > Gammaproteobacteria > Burkholderiales > Chitinibacteraceae > Andreprevotia > Andreprevotia lacus. Next base: position 74,549 of record NZ_FWXD01000010.1, read on the forward strand.
TTGCGCGATGCCTGCCCGGTGTCGCTGGCCGTGTCGCTGCATGCGCCGAATGACGCGATTCGCGACGAAATCGTGCCCATCAACAAGAAATATCCGTTGAAAGAGCTGCTGGCGGCCTGCAATCGTTATCTGGAAAAGGCACCGCGCGATTTCATCACTTTTGAGTATGTGATGCTGGCCGGTATCAACGATCAGCCCGAGCATGCGCGCCAGCTCGCAGCGCTGGTGCGTGAGGTGCCGTGCAAGATCAACCTGATTCCGTGGAACCCGTTTCCGGGTGCGGACTACAATCGTTCGGGCCGTGATGCTATCCTCGCGTTCCGGGATATCCTTGTCGAAGCCGGTTATGTGGCAACGGTACGGAAAACCCGCGGCGACGATATTGACGCCGCCTGCGGCCAGTTGGCTGGTCAGGTGAAGGACAAGACCCGGCGTGCCGAGAAGCATGCCGCGGCAATGGAAGCAAAACCGATCATATTCCGCCCCTGACGTGAGGACCGAATGACGCTCAAACCCTTTGCACTACTGCTTTCGCTGTTGCTGATGGCAAGCACTGTGGTTCGAGCCGATGACGATGATACCCCCGGCAAGAATCGGGCCTCCATCTATACCCAGCTGGCTGCCGAGTACTTGCGCCGAGGGCAGCTCAGCGTGGCGCTGGATGATATCCAGAGGGCCATGGAGGCCGATCCGAAATGGCCTGCCGCGCGTAGCGTGGCTGGCCTGATTTTCTATCAGATGCAGGACTACGCATCTGCACAGAAGCAGTTTCAGGAGGCGCTGCGTCTGGCACCGGAAGACCCGGATGCCAATCACAACTACGGCTGGTTTCTGTGCGAACGCGGCAAGGCGCAAGATGGCATTGCCTATTTCCTGACTGCTGCCAAGAACCCACTGTACGCGACACCTGAAAAATCGTTGATCAAGGCGGGTGACTGCACGGCCAAGGGTGGTGATCTGGAAGGTGCGCGATTGTTCTATCTGCAAGCGCTCAAGGCGCGTATCAGCAGCCCGCTTGCCAGGCAGCAATTGATTGAACTTGATCTGAAGCGCAATGATGTGCCAGAAGCGCGCCGTTATATGACCGAGTTGCAAAAGCTGGTTCAGCCCAGCGCTGCGCTGGCCTGGCTGGCGCTGCGTGTTGAACGGGCTGCTGGCGAAAAAGACGGCGAGGCACGCTATGCAGACTTGCTGCGCAAGGCTTATCCTGATGCGCCCGAAACTGCCCGCCTCCTGAACAATCAATACGACGCAGCCGAATGACCGCACAAGAACAAGAATTCAACACGAATCCCGGCCGGCCCGGCACCATCAGCGTTGGCGCTCGCCTCAAGGCCCGGCGTGAACAGCTGGGCATGACCATTGAACAGGCAGCACAGCAGCTCAAGCTGACCAAGACCCAAGTTGCCGCCATCGAGCGCGATGCGTATGACACGCTGCCCGGCAATACCTTTGCCCGCGGCTTTGTGCGCAACTATGCCCGCTTGCTGGAAATCGACCCAGCCCCGCTGCTGGACGATCTGGTTGCCTGGTTGCCTGTCGAGCGCGTGCAGACTGCGCTGCCCAAGGTGCATGAAGAAGAGGCCTTTGCTGGCAGGCGCAATGTCGGCAAGGGTATCCAGTTCTATTTGTCGGTGGCTGTCAGTGCCGTGTTGAGTGCTGGCGTTGGCATGTGGTATCTGAAATCGCCAGCATCGCCGCAGCTGGATACCCAGCCTGCGCTGACCGTGGCCTCGGAAGCGTCGTCAGTGCTTGCGGTGGCCAGCGAGGTGGCAAGCAATACGGATGGCGCCGCAGCCAGTGCAAGTGCAGCCAGTGAAGTGACCGCAGCGGCCAGCGCGCCCGCGCCACAAGCCACGGCGCAGCCTACGCTGGCGCCAACGCCGGCCCCGACAGCTGCCCCAGCGCCTACCGTTGCGCCTGCTGCTCCGGCCGTGGCATCCAAGCCTGCCGCCGCAGCCAGTGCCGCCAAGGCGGCTTCGCGTGCGTCGGCCGTAGTGGGCAATGGTGAACTGCGCCTGGTGGCCGAGGCCGATACCTGGGTGCAGGTGTTTGATGCACACGGCAACAAATTGCTGTCCGAAATCGTGAAGCAGGGTGAAAGCCGCGCCATTGGTGGCGCAGCGCCTTACAAGCTGAAAATCGGCAATGCGCCGAAAACCAAAGTCTACCTGCGTGGCAAGGCAATCGATCTGAGTACCTATACCAAGACCGATGTGGCCACGCTGGAATTGCAATAAGCAGATAGAAGCGATCCATGAGCGATGTACTGATTCCCCGCCGCCAGACCCGCCAGGTACGGGTTGGCAATGTCTGGGTGGGTAGCGATCACCCGGTGCTGGTGCAGTCGATGACCAATACCGATACCGCCGATGCCGAAGGCACGGCGCGGCAGATTTTCGAGCTGTGGCGTGCCGGCTCCGAAGCCGTGCGCATCACCGTCAACAGCCCGGAGGCGGCAGCGCAGGTTGCCACCATCAAGACCAAGCTGGAGAACTGGGGCTGCAAAGTGCCCATCGTCGGTGATTTCCACTTCAACGGCGACCGGCTGCTGCGTGATTATCCGGACTGTGCCGAGGCGCTGGCCAAATACCGCATCAACCCCGGCAACGTCGGCAAGGGCAGCAAGCGCGACGAAAAATTCGCCTACATGGTCGAAAAAGCCATCGAGTACGATAAAGCGGTGCGTATTGGTGTGAACTGGGGTTCGCTCGATCAGGCCATGGCCACGCGTTTGATGGACGAAAACGCCAAACTGGCCCAACCGCTGCCGGTCGAGGCCATCATGCGCGAAGCGCTGATCCGCTCCGCGCTGGAATCGGCCGAGCAGGCCATCGGCTGGGGTCTGTCGGCCGACAAGATCATCCTGTCGTGCAAGGTATCGCATGTGCAGGACTTGATCGCCGTGTATCGCGATCTGGCCAAGCGCTGCGATTTTCCGCTGCACTTGGGGCTGACCGAAGCCGGCATGGGCTCCAAGGGCATTGTGGCATCCAGCGCGGCGCTGGCCGTCTTGCTGCAGGAAGGTATAGGCGACACTGTGCGCATTTCGCTCACCCCCGAGCCGGGTGGCGACCGAACCAAGGAAGTCATCGTTGCGCAGGAACTGCTGCAGACCATGGGTTTGCGCAGCTTCACCCCGCTGGTCACTGCCTGCCCCGGTTGTGGCCGTACTACCTCGACCGTATTCCAGGAGCTGGCGCGCGATATCCAGGAATTCCTGCGCGTGCAGATGCCGGTGTGGCGCGAAGCCTATCCGGGCGTGGAAGAAATGAAGGTCGCGGTGATGGGCTGTGTGGTGAACGGGCCGGGTGAATCCAAGCTGGCCGACATCGGCATCAGTCTGCCCGGCACCGGTGAAGTGCCGGTCTGCCCGGTCTACGTGGACGGTGAAAAGACCGTGACGCTCAAGGGCGACCATGTGGCGGTCGAATTCCAGGCCATCGTCGAAGATTACGTCAAGACACGCTATGGCGAAGACGGCGCAAAGCGCCGCCAGACCAGCAGCAAAACAATTTCTTTGAAGGCAGTTTGAACGATAAGCCTCGTTCAGCTGCCTGTTTCTGATCCAGATTGAAGCATACCCATGAGTAAAACCATCCAGAGCATCAAGGGCATGAATGACGCGCTGCCCATTGCAAACAAGGCCGCGCCGATTCCGACCCCGGTCTGGCTGCATTTCGAAGCAGTCGTGCGTGACTGGCTTGCCGCCTATGGTTATGAGCAGATGCGTACGCCGGTATTGGAATACACCGCATTGTTCGTGCGTGGTGTTGGCGAGCACACGGATATTGTCGAAAAGGAAATGTATTCGTTCGAAGACAGCCTGAACGGCGATCAGCTGGTGCTGCGCCCCGAGGGCACCGCTGGCTGTGTGCGTGCCTGCATCGAGCACGGCCTGTTGTACAACCAGACCCAGCGCCTGTGGTATACCGGACCGATGTTCCGCCACGAACGCCCGCAGAAAGGCCGTTATCGTCAGTTCCATCAAGTCGGCGTGGAGGCATTCGGCTTTGCCGGCGCGGAAGTCGATGCCGAGCTGATCGCCATGCTGGCCGACCTGTGGCAACGCCTGGGTCTGACCGGTCTGCAGCTGGAACTCAACTCGCTGGGTGATGTGGCCGAGCGTGCCGCACATCGTGCCGAGCTGATTGCCTATCTGGAAAAGCACGTCGATATCCTCGACGAGGACGGCAAGCGCCGCCTGTATACCAACCCGCTGCGCGTGCTGGACACCAAGAACCCGGCGCTGCAGGAAATGGCTGAAAACGCGCCGCGCCTGGCTGATTTTCTCGGTGAGGAATCACGTGCCCACTTTGCCCGCGTGCGCCAGCTGCTCGACGATGCCGGCATTGCCTACACCTTGAATGACCGCCTGGTGCGTGGCCTCGATTACTACAACCGCACCGTTTTCGAGTGGACCACCAGCGAGCTGGGCGCGCAGGCGACCGTGGCAGCGGGTGGCCGCTATGATGGCCTGGTCGAGCAACTGGGCGGCAAGCCATGCCCTGGCGTCGGTTTTGGCATCGGTATCGAACGCCTGCTGTTGCTGCTGGAAGTGCAGGGCATCAACCCGCCGGCCAGCAATCCGGATGTGTACCTGATCAACGACGGCGATGCTGCTGGCCGTGCTGCGTTTGGTGTGGCACGTGCGCTGCGCGCTGCCGGCCTCAAGGTGGTGCTGCATGCTGGCGGTGGCAGTTTCAAGTCGCAATTCAAGAAGGCCGATGCCTCCGGCGCGCGTTATGCGGTGGTGATCGGCGAGAGCGAAGCCGAAGCGGGTACGGCCAATCTGAAGCGTCTGACCGGTGATGGCGGAGGTGAACAAATCACCTTGCCGCAAGCAGGGCTGGCGGCACAAATCCTCGCTGCGGCATAATCCGGCAGCAAACCACTCTCAAGCGATGCCCTCGGGGCCGCAAGGATCATAAAAATGGCATTCGATCTGCAAGAACAAGAACAAATCGCCGAACTCAAGGCATGGTGGAAAGACTGGGGCAAATATCTGGCTGCCGTGCTGGCTGCGGCCGGCATTGGCTATCTGGGCTGGCAGGGCTGGTCTGCTTACCAGACCAGTGATGCCCAATCAGCGGCCGAAATCTATGCCAAGGCCGAGCTGCTGGGGAACGATGCCGCCAAGCTGAAGGCAGAAGCGCAGAAGTTGCAGAATGAATATGGCAGCACCGGTTTTGCCGCGCGCGCGACCTTGCTGGCCGCCAAGGCATCTGCCAGCAATGGGGATTTCAAGGAAGCCGCTCTTCAGTTGCAGTGGGTCATCGGCCACGCTGGCGAAGCTGGCCTGCGTGATGCTGCCCGCCTGCGTCTGGCGGCGGTGAATATCGACCTGAAGCAATATGATGCAGCGCTGGCCGCTCTCAAGGGTCGGGAAGAGGCCGCATCGACGGCGTTGTTTGCAGAAGCCAGTGGCGACGTGCTGGCCGAGAAGGGTGATGTGGCCGGCGCACGCGATGCCTACAAGCAGGCACTGGCCAAGCTGGACAAGAACGCACCCAATTATCCGTTTGTCGAAGTCAAGCTGGCTGCGCTGGGGAACGTATGACCCGAATCCGCTCTGCTGTGCGTGTAGGTCTGAGCCTGTTGGCACTGGCGCTGGCCGGTTGTGGCGCCGTGAGCAACGCGCCGACACCCTCGCCGCTGCCGCAGTCTGGCAACAAGGCCAATGTTGCGGTTGCATGGCGCAGCGGCGCCGGCTCGACAACCGATTTTCGCTTCCAGCCGGCACGGCTGGGTGATGACAAGCTGGTGGTTGCCGGGGCGAAGAACACGCTGAGTGTGCTCAATATCGCCAGCGGTGCCACGATCTGGCACACCCAGATCGACAAGGAAATCGCCGGTGGCGTGGGGGCGAATGACAATCTGATCGCAGTCGGTACACTCAAAGGTGAAGTGCTGGCCTATGGTGGTGACGGCAAGTTGCGCTGGAAGGCGCAGCTGAGCAGCGAAATCATTTCGCCGCCTGCCATTGCCAAGCAGACCGTGCTGGTGCGCACTGGCGACGGGCGCATTACCGGCCTGTCTGCTGCCGATGGCAGCAGGGTATGGCAGTTCCAGCGCCAACAACCCACACTGGTGCTGCGTAATTTCGCGCCGATCACCATCAGTGGAGGCACCGCACTGGCTGGTCTGGCCGGTGGTCGCCTGGTGGCGCTGGGCGTGACCGATGGCCGCGTGCTTTGGGATAGCCCGGTGGCGCTGCCACGCGGCGCCACCGAGCTGGAGCGGATTGCAGATATCGTTGCTGCGCCGGTGGTTTCCGGCCAGACGGTATGCGCAGCCGCTTATCAGGGCCGTGTGAGCTGCTTTAATGTACTTAATGGCAGCCTGCTATGGTCGCGCGAGGCATCCAGCTTTGCCGGCGTAGCGATCGAGGGCGATCACGTTTACATGGTGGCTGCCGATGGTGCCGTGCAGGCCTATGACCGCGCAGGCGGCCGCAGCCTGTGGCGGCAGGATAAATTGCTGGCGCGCAGCGTTGGCTCGCCGGCGGTGGTGAATGGCCGTCTGGTGGTGAGTGACTATCAGGGGTATGTGCATGTGCTTGACCCGGATGATGGCAGCCTGATCGGCCAGTTGCCAACCGATGGCAGCCGTATCGCTGCTGCGGCGCAGGTGTGGGATGATCAGCTGGTGCTGCAGACGCAGGCTGGCAATGTTTATGCCGTGAAAGTGAAGTAAGAGAAACAGAGAAGAAATGAAACCCACAATTGCATTGGTCGGACGTCCCAACGTCGGCAAATCGACGTTGTTCAACCGCCTGACCAAAACGCGCGATGCGCTGGTGGCGGACCAGCCGGGCCTGACCCGTGACCGCCACTATGGCCATGGCCGGGTGGGCGAGAAGCCGTATTTTGTCGTCGATACCGGCGGTTTCGAGCCCGTGGTCGATGAAGGCATCATGTTTGAAATGGCGCGCCAGACGCTGCAGGCGGTGGATGAGGCGGATGCCATCGTCTTCATCGTCGACGGCCGTGTCGGCATCACGCCGCAGGACAAGATCATCGCGCAGCGCCTGCGCCAGACCGATCGCCCCGTCTGGGTTGCGGTCAACAAGGTCGAGGGTATGCAGCGTGCGGTGGTCACCGCCGACTTCTTCGAGCTGGGCCTGGGCGATCCGGTGGCCATCTCTGGCAGTCACGGCGAAGGCGTGCGCGACCTGATCAACGAGGTGCTTGAACGCTTTGAAGTGCCGGCAGACGAGGGCGAGGCAGATCATCCCAAATTCGCCGTGGTCGGCCGTCCCAATGTCGGCAAGTCCACCTTGGTGAATGCCGTGCTGGGTGAAGAGCGCGTGATTGCATTCGACGAGCCGGGTACCACGCGTGATTCGGTGTACATCGACTTTGAACATGGCAGCAAGCCCTACACCATCATCGATACCGCTGGTGTGCGCAAGCGTGGCAAGGTCACCGAGATGATCGAGAAGTTCTCGGTCATCAAGACCATGCAGGCGATTGAAGATGCCAACGTGGCCGTGCTGGTGCTGGATGCGACGCAGGAAGTCTCGGATCAGGATGCACGCGTGGCCAGCTTCGTGCTGGAAACCGGGCGTGCGCTGGTGGTGGCGGTGAACAAGTGGGATGCCGCCGACGAAGAACAGCGCGACCGCATCAAGCGCGAAATCAACCGCAAGCTGGGCTTCCTCGAGTTTGCCAAGTTCCACTACATCTCGGCATTGCGTGGCGCCGGCGTGGGTGATCTGTTCAAGTCGATCGACCAGGCCTATGCCGCCGCGATGATCAAGATCCAGACGCCACGCCTGACTTCGGCGCTGCAACTGGCGGTCGAGCGCCAGCAGCCGCCGCTGGTGGGCAAGGTACGCCCCAAGATGCGCTATGCACACCAGGGGGGTACCAATCCGCCGGTGGTCATCGTGCACGGCAATGCGCTGGAAAAGGTGCCAGCCTCGTACTGGCGTTACCTGGAACACACATTCATGAAGATTTTCAAGCTGCAGGGCACGCCTTTGCGAGTACAGTACAAGCTGAGTGGCAACCCCTACGATGACAAGCGCGTGCCGCGCAAGATGGTGCATCCGGGGCGGCGCGAGAAGTAAACCGGCGGCTGCCTGAGCACGTTGGTAATGCTGCCTATTGGCAGGTTGCGCAATTTATACTATAAGCGTAAGCGTGCTGCTTTATACCTAATAACAATGCATCGGAGAACAACAATATGAGTGCCAAGGGGCAAATGCTGCAGGACCCGTTCCTGAACGTGCTGCGCAAGGAGCACGTGCCTGTTTACATCTATCTCGTGAACGGCATCAAGCTGCAAGGTCAGATCGAATCGTTCGACCAGTACGTGGTGCTGCTGCGCAACAACGTCACCCAGATGGTCTACAAGCACGCCATTTCCACGGTGGTGCCGTCGCGTCCGGTTTCGATCCCGCACGAAAATCCGCAACACGCGACCGTCGGCCCGGAAACCGAAGCCTGATTGGTACGCAAGCGGTATGCAAACCCCGGCCTTGGCCGGGGTTTTCTATTGCCGGTATCTGTCTGGCGGTCTTGCCGCGCTTGAGAATGGCGCATCTGGCCCCATCTGCATCCGGTAGGGGCATTGCCCCGCCCATCACGCTATAGCAAAAGAAATCACGCATGTTTGAACGCCACAAGGGTGGCGATGCCGCTGTGCTGGTCTGCCTCGACTTCAACGAGCCGGACTACCAGGACGGTGTCGATGAATTTGTCCAATTGGTTGAAAGTGCCGGTGTTGCACCGCTGGCGGTGGTCGAGGGCAAGCGCGCACGGCCCGACCCGGCCTACTTTGCCGGCAGCGGCAAGGTCGATGAAATTGCCGAGGTAGTGCGCGCGCAGGGCGCGGAAATGGTGATTTTCAACCACCAGCTCTCGCCCGCGCAGGAACGCAACCTTGAACGACGCATCCAGTGCCGCGTGCTGGATCGTACCACGCTCATCCTCGACATCTTTGCGCAGCGCGCCCGCACCGCCGAAGGCAAGCTGCAGGTGGAGCTGGCACAGCTGGCGCACATCCAGACCCGATTGATTCGCGGCTGGACCCACCTTGAACGGCAGAAGGGCGGTATCGGCCTGCGCGGCCCGGGTGAAACCCAGCTGGAAACCGACCGCCGCCTGATTGGCATTCGCGTGAAGCGGCTGCGCGAGCAGCTGGCGACGGCACAAAAACAACGTGCCACGCAGCGCAAGGCGCGCGTGCGCCGCGGTGAATTCAGCGTTTCCATCGTCGGCTACACCAATGCCGGTAAATCGACATTGTTTAATGCGCTGACCAAAGCCAAGATATATGCAGCGGACCAGCTGTTTGCCACGCTGGACACTACCTCGCGCAAGCTGTTTCTGGATGCCGAGCATTCGGTGGTTGTTTCCGATACCGTGGGCTTCATCCGCAATCTGCCGCATACGCTGGTGGCGGCATTCCGCGCCACGCTGGAGGAAACCATCCACGCCGACCTGCTGATGCATGTGGTTGATGTGAATCATCCGATGCGCGAGGCGCAGATTGAAGCGGTAAATCTGGTGTTGGCAGAAATTGGTGCGGAACGGATTCCGCAATTGATGGTCTGGAACAAGATTGACTTGAAAGACGGCCAGCCTGCAGTCGAGCATGACGAGTATGGTAAGATCCAGGCCGTGCGTGTCAGCGCGATGCAGGGGCAAGGGCTTGACCTGCTGCGCACTGCTCTGGTCGAAGCCATGAGTCAACCCAGTGAGGACAACGAGAATACATGAGCCAGAACGACCCGCAGTGGGGCGGTCGCCGCAACGGCCCGCCAGATCTAGACGATATCTTCCGCAGTTTCAAAAACAAGCTTTCCGGGCTGTTTGGCAGCAACGGCAACGCCCCGCAAACCGGGCGTGGCGGTGGTATCGCCGGCGCCGGCGTGGTGCTGATCGTGCTGGGCACGCTATGGGTGGCCTCGGGCTGCTACGTGGTGGACGAGCGAGAAAATGCGGTGATCACCCGTTTTGGCAGCTATGCCGGTACGGTGGAAAAATCGGGCCTGAACTGGCATTTGCCGTGGCCGATCGAGCGCAGTGAAATCGTGCGCGTGACCGAAATTCGCCGCGTCGAGGTAGGCAACGATGCTCAGGCCAGCAGTGGTCGCGACGAAGCGATGATGCTGACGGGTGATCAGAATCTGGTCGAGGTGCAACTGGAAATCCAGTTCACCATCAAGTCGGCCAAGGATTTCCTGTTCAACAACCGCAGCACTGAAACCACGCGCGAAGCGCTGGGTAATGACCTGGTCAAGCAGGCTGCCGAGGCCGCCATTCGCGAAGTGGTTGGCAAGAACAAGGTCGATTTTGTGCTCAACGAAGGTCGCGGCAAGATCGGCGATGACACCAAGGAACTGATGCAGGACCTGCTGGACAAGTACGGTACCGGCATCCAGATCGCACGCGTCAACATCTCGGATGTGCAGGCGCCGAACGAAGTTCAGGGCGCATTTGCCGATGCCGTGAAGGCGCGCCAGGACAAGGCGCGCCTGATCAACGAAGGCCGTGCTTATGCCAATGATGTGGTGCCACGCGCCAGTGGTATGGCTGCGCGCCTGAACCAGGAAGCACTCGGCTACAAGCAGCAGGTCGTCGCGCGTGCCGAGGGTGATGCCTCGCGCTTCAAGCAGGTGGCGTCCGAGTACGCCAAGGCGCCGCAGGTGATGCGTGACCGCATGTATCTGGACACCATGCAGGAGGTCTTTCAGAACACCACCAAGGTGCTGGTTGATCAGAAAACCAGTGGCAATCTGCTCTATCTGCCGCTGGACAAGCTGATGCAGATGTCGACCAATCAGGAGCCCGCCAAACCGGAAGCAGCAGCCCCGGCCGCTGCGGCCCCCGCTGCGCCCGTCGCAGCGCAGACCAACCCCCGCGCCATCGAGCGCGAAGGCCGTTAAGGAGGAATTCCCATGAGCCGCATTCTTCCTGCATTGGCCGTCGTGCTGGTGGCCCTGTTTGTGCTGAGCTTGTCGTTTTTCACTGTCGACCAGCGTCAGTCCGCCGTGGTGTTCCAGTTTTCCGAATTCAAGCGCGTCATCAAACAGCCAGGCTTCAATTTCAAGGTGCCGCTGCTGCAAGAGGTTCGCTACTTTGACAACCGTATCCAGACCATCGATGCGCAAGCTCCGGCGCGTATCCAGACCATCGAGAAGATGAACGTCAAGGCGGACAGCTTCATCAAATGGCAGATCGTCGATGTCGAGCGCTACTATCGTGCGGTCGGCCTGGATCGTGACAAGGCGGTGGATCGCCTGCGCAATACCGTCAACAACATGCTGCGTGACGAGTTCGGCAAGCTGACTGTGCAAGACGTGATCAGCGGCAAACGCGACGAAGTGATGGCCAAGGTGCGTGGTCTGGCAGATGCCGATGCAGCGCGCATCGGCGTGCGCGTGATCGACGTGCGCATCAAGCGCGTCGAGCTGGAAGACAGTACCCTGACATCGGTATACGAGCGCATGCAGTCCGAGCGCAAGGCGGTGGCCAACCAGCTGCGCGCCGAGGGCAGCGCCGAGGCCGAGAAGATCAAGGCCGAAGCTGAAAAACAGCGTGAAGTGATCCTGGCCGATGCCTATAACCAGGCGCAGCAACTGAAGGGTGAAGGCGATGCCAAAGCCGCCGCCATCTATGCCGAAGCCTATGGCCGCAACCCCGAGTTCTACGCGTTCTACAAGAGCCTGGATGCGTACAAGAAGAGCTTTGCCAAGAAGAGCGACGTGCTGGTGGTCGACCCGAGCGCGGATTTCTTCAAGTACATGAAGAACCCCAAGGCAGGCAACGGCAAGTGAGTGATGACAGTCTGTGGCTGGCTTGCGCGCTGGTGCTGGTGATTGAGGGCTTGCTCCCTTTTGCCGTGCCGGCGCTGTGGCGGCGTGCCATGTTGCGGCTGGCGCGCTTGACTGACCGGCAGATACGCCTGGTTGGTCTGGCGGCCATGCTCTGCGGGCTTGTACTGGTGTTGATCATCCGTTACTAAGCCCCGCAAAGCCCGAGCATCAGCCCGGCCTGGCCGGCTAATTGCTGTAAAACCAGCCTGCCGGGCTACTGGGATTGCGACTAATCCGTTAAAATAGCAGTGATACGCCCGTCCGGCCTGTTGGCCGGCGGGCTTTTGGTTTGAATAGAAAGCGAAAATGCGAAACTGGATCCTGCCCGAGAACATTGCCGACGTGCTGCCGCGTGAAGCGCGCCAGACCGAAACGCTGCGCCGCAGCCTGCTCGACCTGTTTGGCCGTTATGGCTACGAGCTGGTGATGCCGCCGCTGGTCGAGTACGTCGAATCGCTGTTCGTGCTGGATGACCCGGCGCTCAACCTCAAGACCTTCAAGCTGGTCGACGAGCTGTCGGGCCGCCAGATGGGTGTGCGCGCCGACATCACGCCGCAGGTGGCGCGCATTGATGCGCACATCCTCAACCGCCAGGGCGTGGCACGCCTGTGCTATGCCGGTTCGGTGGTGCACAGCCGGCCGGACGGTATCCTGTCCAGCCGCGAGCCGCGCCAGATCGGCGCGGAAATCTACGGTTATGCCGGCATTGCTGCCGACGTGGAAGTGATCGAACTACTGGTGGAAAGTCTCAGCGTGGCCGGTCTTGCGCAAGTGTCGCTGGATATCGGTCACATCGGCCTGTTCCACGCGCTGGCCGATGCGGTCGGTCTGAAGGGCGACGCACGTGATGCGGTGTTCGACGCACTGCAGCAGAAAGACCTGCCGACCTTGCGCGAAACCACAGCCGGGCTGGATGCGGGCATTGTTGCCGGTCTGTTGGCGCTGCCGACGCTGTATGGCAGCCAAGGCGTGCTGGAGCGTGCCCGCGCGGTGCTGCCGGAGATTGCAGGCGTCAGCAGTGCGCTGGATACATTGCAGGCGCTGGTCGATGCGCTCGATGCGCGCGGCATCGCCTACCGTTTCGATCTGGCCGAAGTGCGCAGCAGCGACTATCACACCGGCCTGGTGTTTGCCGCCTACACCCCCGGCTTTGCCAACGCGATTGCACGCGGTGGCCGCTATGACAGCGTGGGCGAGAAGTTCGGCCGTTCGCGTCCGGCCACCGGTTTCAGCCTGGACCTGCGTGCGCTGACCCATCTGCCGTTCCCGGCTGCAGCTGCTGCCATTCTGGCCCCGGCCAGTGACGACGCGGCCCTGATTGCCGCCATCCGCCAGCTGCGCGCTGCGGGCGAGACCGTGCTGGTCGACCTGGATGTCCGTCTGGACGAGTCGCCGTGCGATCGCGCGCTGCGCCAGATCAACGGCCAGTGGCAGGTTGTGTCGCTGGCCTGATTTTGAGTACCCCGGCGCCCGCGCGGCGGGGTGGGCGTGCCGGATGCCGTGGCGTTCGTGCGTGCCGCGTATTTTGATTTGCTATCTATTGTTGAGGTTTACATGAGCAGAAACGTGGTCGTGATCGGTACCCAGTGGGGTGACGAGGGCAAGGGCAAAATCGTTGACTGGCTGACTGATCAGGCGCAAGGCGTGGTCCGTTTCCAGGGCGGCCACAATGCCGGCCACACGCTGGTGGTAGGGGGCAAGAAGACAGTACTGCGCCTGATTCCGTCCGGCATCCTGCACGCAGGCAAAGCCTGCTTCATCGGTAACGGCGTGGTGATCTCGCCGGAAGCGCTGCTGAAGGAAATCGACGAGCTGACCGCTGCCGGCATCGACGTGCCGAGCCGCCTGACCATTTCCGAAGCTTGCCCGCTGATCCTGCCGTACCACATCGCCATCGACCAGGCGCGCGAAGCCGCCAAGGGCGAGAAGAAGATCGGCACCACCGGTCGCGGCATCGGCCCGGCTTATGAAGACAAGATCGCGCGCCGCTCGATCCGTCTGCAAGACCTGTATCACCCGGAGCGTTTCTCCGAAAAACTGCTGGAAAACCTCGACTGGTACAACTTCGCGCTGAAGAACTACTTCAAGGCCGAAACCGTCGACTTCCAGAAGGTGTACGACGAGACCCTGGCGTATGCCGAGCGCATCAAGCCGATGGTGGGCGACGTGTCGCGCACGCTGTACGACATGAACAAGGCCGGCCAGCCGCTGCTGTTTGAAGGCGCGCAAGGCACGCTGCTCGACATCGACCACGGCACCTATCCGTTCGTGACCTCCAGCAACTGTGTGGCCGGTGCGGCTGCGCCTGGTGCCGGTGTGGCGCCGCAAATGCTGCAATACGTGCTGGGCATCGTGAAGGCCTACACCACCCGCGTGGGTTCCGGCCCGTTCCCGACCGAGCTGTTCGACGACGTTGGCGCGGGCCTGGCCAAGCGTGGCAACGAATTCGGTTCGGTGACCGGTCGCCCGCGTCGCTGCGGCTGGTTTGACGCAGCTGCGCTGAAGCGCTCGATCCAGATCAACGGCGTATCCGGCCTGTGCGTCACCAAGCTGGACGTGATGGATGGTATTGAAACCATCAATCTGTGTACCGGCTACACGCTGGATGGCAAGGCCATCGACATCCTGCCGATCGGTGCCGAAGAAATCGCCCGCTGCGAACCGGTGTATGAAGAAATGCCGGGCTGGAGCGAATCGACTTTCGGCGTCAAGCGTTGGGACGACCTGCCAGCCAACGCGCGTGCCTATCTGCAGCGCATTGCTGAAATCTGCGAAGCACCGGTCGACATCATTTCGACTGGTCCGGATCGTGAAGAAACCATCGTGATGCGTCACCCGTACCACGGTTGATCTGCCTTGCCGCTTCAAGCGGCATTGCAGCCACAAAAGCCCGCAGTAATGCGGGCTTTTTGTTTGTTTGCCGTTGGTCGGGCAGGGCGGTTGTTTGGTGTTACGGTATGTGATTGAGAGTCGTTCGCACTTGGCAAGCTGACAGAAACGCAGGATAATGAGAACGATTATCAGTGTTGAGGCTGCTCAATGTACGTATGTGTCTGCAATGGCGTAACCGACCGGGATATCCGCAAGGCGGTGGGTAATGGCGTGCGCACGTTCAAGCAATTGCAGCAAGCCACCGAAGTCGCCACCTGCTGCGGCAAGTGTGCCGGCTGCGCCCGCGAGGTGATGGACGAGGCGCTGCAGGCCGACCGCAAGCCGGTATGGAGCCTGCAACTGCAACCGATCTGAACGCGGTTGGCGAAATGGATACAAAAACGGCGCCACAGGCGCCGTTTTGCATTGCTGTGCTGCCGGATTACTCGGCTGCCTGGAGCTGCAGGTAGTTGGGCAAGCCGATGGCGGCAATCAGCCCCAGCTGCTGTTCCAGCCAGTGGGCGTGGTCCTGTTCGGTATCGTCGAGCAATTGCAGCAGGATGCTGCGCGTGACGTAGTCCTGCTCGGTTTCGGCCAGCGCGATGGTTTTCTTCAGCAGCGCAGCAACCTCGTATTCGGTTTCCAGGTCATTCTTTAGCATGGCCGGCACATCGGCGCCAATGCGCAATGCAGTGCGCGCAGCCACGTTGGGAATGCCGTTCAGGAACAGGATGCGCTCGATCAGCTTGGTGGCGTGGCCGATTTCATCGCCACGTTCGTGGTCGATGCGTACGTAGAGCTTGTGATAGCCCCAGTTGTGATACATCTGGCTGTGCACGAAGTATTGGTCGATGGACGTGAGCTCGGCAGCCAGCAGCATGTTGAGCGCATCGATCACCAGTTTGTTGCCTTGCATGATGATGCTCCTTATTCGGCCACTTGGGATTGCAGATAGTTGGCGAGGCCCAGCGACGATTGCAGCTCGGTCTGGGTTTCCAGCCAGTCGAGGTATTCTTCTCCCTCTTCAAGCAGGTCTTCCAGCAGATCGCGTGAGACATAATCCTGCGTAGTTTCGCACAGCGCGATGGCATCGCGCAGCACCGGCAGATGGCTACCGACCAGCTTGAGGTCACAGGCAATCATTTCCGGCACCTGCTCGCCAATGAACAGCTTGCCCAGTTGCTGCAGATTGGGCAGCCCTTCGAGGAACAGGATGCGTTCGATCAGTTTGTCGGCACGCTTCATCGCGTCGATGGATTCGTGGTAAATCCGGTCATTCAAGCGCTTGAAGCCCCAGTTCTTGTACATGCGTGCATGCAGGAAGTACTGGTTGATGGCCGTGAGTTCGTTACCCAGTACGCCGTTCAGAGCCTTGAGCACCTTTTTGTCGCCTTGCATGGCTTTGCTCCAGTTTACTTATCCGCACATTATAGGCAATTGGATTTGGCAATTGAATTGGGTGATTTGAATTATTTATAATTGATCATGAATTCGATATTCATTCGCAATTAATTGAAATAATTGTTCTCATTTCGCCACGTAAGAAAACCGTCATGTGGCAGGGTAGAGCAATAGACGCCAACGTGCTAGCCTGCTGCTCGTCTAGACCTTTGGAGTATCCGATGACAACCGCAAGCCCCGCCCAGATCGCGCTGGCACACCAGTTGGCCGATGCAAGCGCCGCCGTGATCCGCGGTTATTACCGCAGTACGCTGTCGATTGACGACAAGCTCGACGCCAGCCCGGTAACCCAGGCCGACCGTGAGGCCGAACGCGTGATGCGTGAATTGATCG
Source organism: Andreprevotia lacus DSM 23236 (assembly GCF_900176275.1). GTDB lineage: Bacteria > Pseudomonadota > Gammaproteobacteria > Burkholderiales > Chitinibacteraceae > Andreprevotia > Andreprevotia lacus. The sequence goes on from NZ_FWXD01000010.1 coordinate 91,041, forward strand.
TAGCCAACCGACCGGCGGACGGCATCATCGGTGAGGAATTCGGTGATGAGCGGGCAGATGCGGATTGGGTCTGGGTGCTTGATCCGGTGGATGGCACCAAATCATTTACCGTGGGTCGTCCCTTGTTTGTCACGCTGATCGGCCTGCTCTACAAGGGCGTACCGGTGCTGGGTATCATCAACCAGCCGATTGCCCAGGATCGCTGGATTGGTGGCGAAGGTGTGCCCGCCACGTTGAACAACGAACCGATCAAGGCCAGCGACGTGGCGCAGATTGCGCAGGCCCGCATCGGCACCACCGGGCCGGAATACCTGAATGCCGCCAAGCCGGTGTTCAATGCGCTGGCGGATGCCTGCCGCTATCCGATCTACGGTGGCGATGGCTATCTGTATGCGCAAGTGGCCAGTGGCTGGCTGGATCTGGTGATCGAGGAAGGGTTGAAGCTGCACGACTTTGCCGCGCTGGCGCCGGTGCTGCAGGCTGCCGGTGGCGTGATGACGGACTGGCAGGGCAAACCGCTGCAGCTGGGCAGCGAAGGGCGCGTGCTTGCGGCTGCCAATGCCGATCTGCATGCGCAAGTGCTGCCGCAATTGCGCGCACTGGTTGTATAATCGGTGTATTGATAGCTCAGACGATTGGCGCAAGCAGCATGTTCAAAGATACGACTTACGTTTCCGAATTCACCCAGTTCATGAACCAGTACCTGCAGGACAAGCCGGAAGTGGCCCAGGGCCAGATCGAGGGCCGTGCACTGCTGTGGGACAAGGCGCCGATCAATCTGGACGAGCGCGCTCGCCAGAACTCGTCCGCTGTCGCGCAAAAGCCGTATCCCTACCAGCCGGACTGAGCTGCCGATACGTCACAAAGAAACCGGGCCATGGCCCGGTTTTTTGTTGCTGGTGCTTCGCACGCAGGGTGGCCGGTGCTCAGGAATAACGGAAGCGGCTGATGGAGCGCTGCACATCGTCGGCAAGCTGCTTGAGCTGGGTGGACAGATCGCTGGTGCTGGCTGCCGCGGCGTGGTTTTCCTCGCTGGCCTGGGCAATCCGTTCCACATTGCGGGCAATGTCCTGGCTGGCCTGGCTTTGTTCCTGCATGGCACTGGCCATGCTGCTGATGTTGCCGACGGTCTGCTGGGCAAGCTGATCAATCTCGTTCAGCGATTGGGCAACGCTCTGCGTGCTTTCCACGCCATTTTGCATCAGCTTGCTGGCCTGCCCCATACCGCTGGCTGCGCGCTCGGTATCCTGCTGCACGGCGTTGATCTTGCTGGTGATTTCGGTGGTGGCCTGCGTGGTGCGCTCGGCCAGTTTGCGCACTTCGTCGGCAACCACGGCAAATCCACGCCCCAGATCGCCGGCACGGGCGGCTTCAATGGCGGCGTTCAGGGCCAGCAGGTTGGTCTGGTCGGCAATGTCCTTGATCACCAGTGCAATGCTGCCGATTTCATCCGAGCGCTGGTTGAGCTGGGTGATGACATCGGCGGATTGCGCAATTGATCGTGCCACCTGGTTGATTTCGGATGACGTACGCTCTGCCGTTTCCACACCACGGCCGGCGGTGGCCGAGGTGCGCTTGGCCTCTGCTTCCAGGGTATTGGCGCTGCCGGAGATCAGGTTCACGCTGACGGTCATTTCCTCGATGGCTGCCGCTGTGGCGCTGGCAGCCTCTGCCTGTGTTTGTGATGCTTCGGTCACCTGGGTGGCGGCGCTGGCGAGCGTATCGGCCGCGCGTTGCAGTTCGTTGGCGTTGCGGTGTGCTTCGGCAATGACCTGACCCATATTGACCAGCAGGTTGTTGACCGCAGCGGATGTGGCGCTGATCTCGTCACGGCCGCTGACCGGCATGCGCAGGCCCAGCTGGCCGGTGCGTGCGATTTCCTCCACCGTGGTCTGCATGGCCGACAAGGGACGACGTACCCCGTTGATGATGATCCAGGCAAAAACCACCGCGCCGGCAATGGCCAGCACCAGCAGCAGCGACGAGATGCCGATGGCCTTGTGGCTGATGGACGACACGGTGTCATTCATGCTGCCCACCCGCTTGATCGAGCGCTCGGCCAGCTTGCCCAGCGCTTCTTCCATATCGTGCACCGGTGTCTTGTACTTGCTGAAGGCCTGGTTGATGTCACCCGAGCTGGTGAACTTGCCGGCTTTGACGTCGGCGAGCACGGTCGTGAAACCATCGCCATACAGCTTGAGGTTGTCGCGCAGCTGCTTGAGATCGGCTTCGTCCCCCTCTGGCCGTAACGGGTCTACCTTGCTGAGCGCCTGTGCTGCGGCATCGTAGGATTTCTGCCACTTTTCCTCGTATTCCTTCACCTTGGCGGGGTTCTGGAAATTGAGGAAACTGTCTTTTTCAAAGCGGCGCAGATTGCCCACGTCGTAACGGGTTTCGACCAGCGCAGCATGGTAAGCAAGGTCTTTGCTCAGCAGCTTGCCTACTTCGTCCTGCAGCTGGTTCAGGCTGACAAAGCCTACGAGACCAATCGCCAGCATCAGCACGATCAGGGCTCCGAAACCCAGCGCGATGCGCGCTGCGACTGTCATGTTTTTCAGCATGTTAAGCTCCACGCCGGTCGTATGGCCGCGGCCGGGGAGAGGCCGCGTGCTACCATTCAACTGGATGCTAGACCATATTTTGTAAGGAAAAAGCAAATGCGTATCGGAACGCCGCTGAGCAGTAGTGCCACCCGTGTCATGCTGCTTGGCAGTGGCGAGCTGGGCAAGGAAGTGATCATTGCGTTGCAGCGCTTTGGGGTGGAAGTGATTGCGGTGGATCGCTATCCCAATGCGCCAGGCATGCAGGTGGCCCACCGCAGCCATGTGATCAATATGGCGGACCCTGCGGCATTGCGTGCGTTGGTCGAGCAGGAAAAACCGCATTTCATCGTGCCGGAAATCGAGGCGATTGCCACCGAGGAACTGCTGCGTATCGAGGCCGACGGCCTGGCCGAAGTCATCCCCACTGCGCGCGCTGCCAATCTGACCATGAACCGCGAAGGCATACGCCGCCTTGCCGCCGAAACGCTGGGCCTGCCCACCTCGCCCTACCGCTTTGCGGACAGCCTGGCGCAGTTGCAGGATGCCATTGCCGAAATCGGTTTTCCCTGCCTGGTGAAGCCGGTGATGTCATCATCGGGCAAGGGGCAATCGACACTGCGCAGCGAGGCCGATATCGTGCCGGCATGGGACTACGCGGCCAGCGGCGGCCGGGTGAATCAGGGGCGGGTGATTGTTGAAGGCTTCATCGGCTTTGATTACGAAATCACCCAGTTGACCGTGCGTGCGCAGAACAAGGCCGGCAAGGTGGAAACGCATTTCTGCGAGCCCATCGGCCACATCCAGCAAAAGGGTGATTACGTCGAGAGCTGGCAACCACAGGCGATGAACCCGGCTGCGTTGGCCAAAGCACGTGATCTGGCCAGGACGGTGACGGATAATCTGGGCGGCCGTGGCATATTCGGCGTCGAGTTGTTCGTAAAGGGCGAGCAGGTGTGGTTTTCCGAAGTCAGCCCGCGCCCGCACGATACCGGTCTGGTTACCCTGTTGAGCCAGCGTTTCTCCGAATTCGATCTGCACGCGCGCGCCATCCTCAAGCTGCCGGTGGATACACAATTGCACGAGCCGGCGGCCAGTGCGGTGATCTATGGCGGCATTGATGCCGAAGCCATCAGCTACGACGGCTTGGCCGCAGCGCTGTCGATCCCGCGTGCCGATGTAAAATTGTTCGGCAAGCCGGCGGCCTATGTGCGCCGCCGCATGGGCGTGGCCCTGGCAGCCGGCCCGGATGTCGGCATTGCGCGTGAACGCGCCAAGCACGCCGCCAGCCTCGTCAAACCCGTCAAGGAATAATATGAGTGAAGTACGTGAAATGACGCCCTACCATCTGCTGGGTGGGGAGGCGGTTTTGCGCCAGCTGGTCGACCGTTTTTACGACATTATGGCCAGCGACCCGCTGGCAGCCGGCATTCACGCGATGCACGCTGCCGATACTGCAGAAATCCGCCAGAAGCTGTTCGAGTTCCTCTCCGGCTGGATGGGTGGCCCGCCATTGTTTGTCGAAAAATACGGCCACCCGCGCCTGCGCGCCCGCCACATGCCTTTTTCCATCGGCGAGGCAGAACGCGATCAGTGGCTGCACTGCATGTTCCGCGCGATGGATGAAATCCCCATGGATAGCGCGCTTTACGAGCATTTGCAGGAGTCGTTCTATCGCACTGCGGATTTCATGCGCAATCAGTAATCCTGTGTCAACCACCCCAGATCAGGGCAAAGGACACTGAATTGGAAACGCCATCCTTGTCGGTGGCAGACAAGGTCAGCACATAGTTGCGGTTATCCGTTGAACTGCCCGAGAAAGTGCCGTTCGCACTATTGAAGGTAATGCCCGGTGGTAATACGCCGCTGAGCGTGAAGCTGAGTATGGGGTCGCCATCCGTGGTTGTGACAAACGGCGCCAGGCTGCCCGAGAACGGCCCGCTGGTATAGAACATGTTCGGAATGCGCCCGACGATGGGTGGCGTGCCGCGTGGTACCGGTGTGGGTGTCGGCAACGGTGCCGGGGTAGGTGTGGTAGTCGGCGCTGGTGTGGGCGTTATGCCCGGCACCGGGGTGGGGGTCGTAATTGGCGTTGGGGTTGGGGTTGTCACCGGTGTCGGAACCGGCGTGGGCGTGATGACCCGCACCAGCTGCGGTTTGGCCGAAGGATCGATCCCGGTGGCGGTTCCGACATGGTTGGCGTAATCGGGCACCCAGCGGATCAACTGCTTGAGTTCTTCATCGGTATAAGTGTCACGTCGCTCGGTATCGAAGGCGGTAACGATGTGCTCTCCACCAAAGCGATATTGCAGGCCCAGGCCGCAGGCATACAGGCTGGTATCGCCCTTGCGGCGTTGGCCATTGCACTGCGCAGACAGTGACAGGGTCTTGTCGACCGGAAAGTAAAAGCGTATCCCGCCGGAGTAGTCATCCAGCCCGGCGTTGCCGTACACATTCATCTGGATGCCTTTGTACAGCAATACATCCACCGCCACGTTGCCGGTCAAGCCGCTCTTGACGGATTGGCCCTGCAGCAAGTCAGTCTCTATGCGTTGCCCGCCGACGCTCATGCGGGTGCGCAGATTGGCGTTGACTACGCTGCTCATCAACAAGCCCGCTGTATAGTTGTGGCTGCCGCTCAGGCGGCGTGGCACCAGATATTCATACTGACCATCCGGCATGCTCACAATCTGGCTCAGCGTCCCCAGATCCTTGCCGGGGGCATTGTTGCCACCGGCATAGCCGCCAAACGTCATGCCGAGAAACTTGCCTGACAAATCGACACCGAAGCTGGTTTCGCGAGTCCACACTTCGTCACGGCTTATACCGAAATCATATTCACGGAGAGTCTGCAGTCCGCGTCCCGTCAGGGTTAGCAAGCCTTTCTGACCGAACAAGGTAGTGCCGACACGCAGCAATGCGTCCCGGTAATTCGGACCAAGCTGCAGGCGTGAAAACAGCGGGTAGGTTCCGGACAGTACGCCGGTGACTTCACCGGTACCAATGAAGCCGAATTCCCTGGATTGATTCGCATAGAGGTCGATATCGAGTGTTTTTTGCGCTGCCACCGGTTGGCCCGGCGCTGGATCTTCTGCCCCAGTCATGTGTGCTGCACCGCTACATGCAAGGCCCAGCACGATGCACGGCCAACGTTTGCCCATGATGCACTCCCTGATTCGCTTTTTTGCGTTGCAGCAATGGTGATGGCATGCCGCGTACCCTAGTTATAAGAGGTGTTTGGAATTTTTCCTGTGCGAGATGGAGAAAGTTTTTCCGGTATCACTTGCCGCTGCTGGCAAGAAAAAAGCCGGGAGATACCCGGCTTTTACCTCGGTGGGCAGCGTGCTCAATGCTGCGGGTTGATCGCCCACTTCGGCAGCGGCGGTTCGTCTGCCAGCGGCTGATGGTCGTTCAGCAGCGGGGTGAGCGCCACCGTGCTCTTGCTGCTGGTGTTGCTTTGCTCGCCCTGCAGCACCTTGCCGTAACGGGCAAAGGGCAGCAGCAGGTTGGCCCAGTCGTTGTAGTCGTGCAGCACGCTGTCGGTGGTGTCGGTGTCGATATCGAAACTGTAGGCTGCGGCATCGGCCAGGTAGTTGCCGTTCCAGTCGGCATAGACACCGGCATAGGCGCCGCGGCCCAGCAGCTTGCTTTCCACCAGCGCCTTCTTGTCCAGCGCCATGCTGCTGCCATCCGAGTAGTCGATGCGCATGTCCGGGTCGCACGAGTCATGGCGCATGCCGCAGCGCGAGGCGAAGTTGCCGTAGCCATGCTGTGCGTAGTAACGCTGCAGTGCTTCGTCGCTCTGCACGTCGTTGCCCACACCGGCAATCTGGTACAGGTAGTTCATCACGCTCAGATAGTTGGGCTTGTAGTTGATGCCGTCGTTGCCGCCATGGAACAGGCCGAGGTTATGCCCCAGCTCGTGCATGATGGTGCCAGCCTGCAGATTGATCAGTACCTGCGTGCTGGTGGCATCACCGGTGCTCAGCGCCCAGCCGCCCAGGGTGATGATCACGTCGTTGCCCGGCATTTCGGCCCGGCCGGAGCTGCCGCCGCTGCCATCGCTGTTCTGCGAGCTGCCGAACAGCATGTAGTGGAAGGTCTGCCGGCGGCGGATGTCCATGCGCTGCTTGTAGTCATACAGCGATTTGCAACTGCCGCTGCTGTTACTGTCCATGCTCACGCATTGTGCAGTGGCAATCTGCGCACCGCCACCCAGGTTGAAGTCGGCCGGGCTGAAGTTGGGGTTGAACAGCGGGCCGACGTCGAAGTGAATGGCGATATTGTGCGGCGCAAAGGCGGCCACCACCTTTTGCAGTGCCTCGCGACGCGGTGTCAGCGCCGGGTCGCTGCCTTGCATCCAGTCGATCTGGATGAAGATGTCGCGCTTGCCGGGGCGGGCGCCCAGTGCGTAGTAGTTGATGCCGTTGTAGCTGCCACCCGGCTGCTTGGCGCTGTCCGGAATGCCGTCGTTGTCGCTATCCACGGCCGTGCTTGCCACATCGTTGGGGCCGCCCGGAGTGGAGAACGGCAGCAGTTTCCAGTCTGCTGCGCTGTGCGTGTTGGCCTGTAGCGGGAAGGGGCGTGCCAGCGCGCGGCCTGTGCCCGCCTGGCCGGTGGGCAGGTAGGCATAGTTGCTGCCGGTCCACGCGCTGGCGGTCAGTGGGTTGGTCTGCTCATCGCCAAAGCGGATGAAGTCGATGGTGGTGCCCGCCGAGGAAACCAGCTCGACAAATCCGCTGGCGCCCCATTGCGGATAGCTGTTGGGGTCATTGGCGTAAATGACCTGCGCGGTGTTGTATGGCTGCGGATCTATGGTGGCGGCAATCACCAGGAAGCCCTGCGCGGGCACGCTGGTGCCAGCCGGAATGGTGAAGGTGTTGATCGGGCATGGCGGCAGGCAGTTATAGCTGCTGCGCGTGCGCATGCTGGCGCCGCCCAGCGGATAAGGCGTGGTGCCTGCATTGTAGATTTCCAGCCAGGCGCCATCGGCCGGCGCATTGCTGGTGGCGATTTCGCTGATCACCAGCTTGGAAAAGTCGGCCGGTGCAGGCGTGGGCGTGCCGGTAGGCTGGCTGCTGCATTCGGTGACCGCACGCCACGGGCCCCATTGCCCGGTCAGTGCAGGATCGTCGCCCTGGGTCCACCATTTCGCTTCATAAACATTGCCACCCTGCAGTACGCGGCTGCCGGTGATGTAGGCCGTGGCCTTGTCCCAAGTGGCGGGCTGGCAAGTGCTGCCTGCCGGTGTGGGTGTGACGGTAACGACAGGCGTGACCGTGGCGGGCGCTGTCGGCGTTGCCGTGGGCGCGGGTGTAGCAGTGGGCGCCGTGGTGGGCGTCGGTAGCGGGGAGGGGGACGGCGGGGTCGTCGGCAGCGGCGTGGGCGTGTTGCTTGGCACCGGCGTGTTGCTTGGGCGCGGTGTGGCGGTCGGGACTGGCGTTGGTGCTGCGGTTGGTGCTGCCGTGGGCGTCGGGGTGGTGCTGGTGGCGCTGCAATCGCCAAGGTCTTGCCACAGCGACGGGGTATCGGCCGGATTCCAGTTCACGCCGATATAAGCGGTATGGTTTACCCGTGCGCTGTAGTTGTGGGTGTGCCAGGAAACCTGTTGGCCTGCGATATAGCTGCTGCCGTCCTGCCAGACCGGCTGGCATGCGGCTGCGTGGCTCAGGCCGCTGTTCAGCAGGCCCAGTGTGCCAAATGCCAATGCAGCCAGCAGGCGCCGCGAGCGGTTGGATATGAGATGCATCTGCTGCTCCCTTGAAGTGTGCTTGTTATGTGGCCTCCATCCTTCTTTGGGGTGTAATTATTGTGCTTTGCATCATTTTGTCCGTAAATATTGCGTTTGCTTTGTGTGCGTTGCAACAAAAATTTACGATCAAGACGGAAGGCAAGCAAACGACATAAGGGTTTCCCCTAGCAGATCAGGCATTTGCATGGCATGGGGCGAAAAAGAACTTTTCGTGACCAGGGTCACATCGTGCGCAGGAGAGACGTAGCGGACAGCATTGCGCTGCCCGTTCCGGTGCGCAGCGGGGCGCCATCCGCAGCAGCGCCCCGGCATGGCGTCAAACGCGTAGATTGTCGTCCGCGTCGAAAATCCAGCCATCTTCGTAGCAGACCTCGAACAGATGGCCGTCCGGATCACGAAAGTAGCCGGCAATGCCCCAGTCGTTGCGGGTGGCCGGCTTGATCACCTCGGCGCCCAGCGCGGCTGCCTTGTCGAGGATGCGCGGCACGTCATCGGCGCTGCGCGCGATATAGGCCAGCGCCATACCGGCAAAGCCGTTGCCCTCTGCACTGGCAAAGCCGGCATCGCGTGCAAAATCTTCGCGTGGCAGCAGGCCCAGCACTACGCCGCCCAGATCAAATTTGGCAAAGCCATCATGGCTGGTGGGTGCCTTGGGCCAGCCCAGTGCTTCGTAAAAGGCGGTGGCGGTAGCGATATTGCTCACGCCAAGCAGGATGAGATTCAGACGGGGGCGCATGTTGCTTCCTGTTTTTTTAAAGTAGAACGATTGTTCTGTTTTGTGCTGATGGTGTCAACCTGGCATCCGGCAACAAAACACCCCGCCGGGGCGGGGTGTTCGGTCTGGCATGCAGGCTATCAGCGCGGGATCACAGCGATTCGCACTGATAGACCTTGGCACCACCAGCCTGGTTGCTGCGGCCGGGGTTGAGCAGCTCGGGCTGATTGCCAAAGCACATCAATGCGCCGCCAAACTGGTTGCCGCTCAGCACGCTGGTGCCGTTGCCCCAGGTGATGGCAGCCGAGCCGGCCACGCTGTTGAAGGTGCAACCGTTGCCGCCCAGCACTTGCGCGCCATTGGTGGCGTTCAGGGCGAGCGAACCGCTGATCTGGTTACCGCACAGGTAGATCGCTGTAGCACCGTTGCTGCTGAGCACGCCATTGAGGCTGCTGCCATTGGCAACCAGCGCCGCGCCCGGTGCCACGATCACGTCGCCTTGCTGGGTAACGCGGTCCAGGCACAGCACGCCGCTGTTCACGTTCAGCGTGCCGTCATGCGCACCGCTGAGTGTGCTGGTGCACACCGGTGCGGCCACGATATCGGACTGGAAGTTGAGCGAGTAGGCGATCTTGCCCGGCTTGGCTTCGCTGAACGCCTTGCTCAGTTTGTCGAACTCGCCGCCGGTTTCCTTTTTACCGCCGTTCCATTGTGCGATGCGGCCGGCCGAGGCGGCAGTGACGCTGCCATCCAGCACGGTGGTCAGCGGCAGTGCCGCCATGGTTTGCGAGGTCTGCTTCACCAGTTTGAGATAGGCCGCGCTGTCGGCCAGATTGGTCTTGCTCACGTCCACGCCATTGCGGCGCAGCCAGCTGCCCCAGTAGAACTCGAGGAACTCGGTGGCTTGCGTCGGCACCGAGTAACCGATGTCGCGGGTGAAATACACCAGGCTGCGGTACTTGTCGTTATGGAAGCTGGCCAGCCCGAGGCGCGCCGGCAGCTGTTCAACGGTGATGGGCTGATCGTTTTCGTCCCGCAGCCATACACGGCGGTTGTCCTGCATGGCTTGCCAGAAATCGGCTTGCGACAGCGCGCTCAGGTTATCGACCACGCGCACGCGCACATGCAGCGCCGGACCACCATCGTTGGCTTCCATGAAGGAAGTGAAGGTGTGGTGGCCATCGGTCAGATAGAGCTGGCCGCCCGGGCCAATCACGGCCGACTTCATCACGGCGATGCTGTCGGCCGTTTCGCTGCCCAGCGCAACGCTGCAACCGAAGCTGGCCGGGTTATCGAGGCGGGCATCGGCATTCGCCCATGCGGTGGCAACCTGACCGTTGGCCTCGCACCAGTCATCAAAGCGCTTGTTGAAGTTGCCGTTCAACTGGTCCTTGTTGCTGCGGTAGCGGCCCAGTTTGTAGAAGATTTCATCCTTGCCCAGCACCGATTGCGTGGGGCGGAAGGCATCAAGGCGGGCGTCGATCAGATCGCCCGGCTGTGCACACAGATAAGGGGCCTGGGCGCTGGCCGGCAGGCTGGTGTCGCAAGCGGATTGTGCCGCCAGTGCCGGTGCAGACAGTGCGATGACCAGCAAAGGGGTGGTAAGGCGGGAAAGCGGGGAAAGCATGGGCGTGTGTCCTGTCGTTGCTCGCGTTGGTTCGTATCGTTATGGCGCTCGCAGCCTGCCCGGGGAGGGGGCTGCGGCGCGCACGGAACTTACGCGATGCAGATGACATGACGGTGACGTATAGCCGGCAGAGGTCGGCCCTGTTGTTGCGATGCCGGCTTGAACGTCAAGCCGGCATCGCAATTAGGGCCTGTTAACACTTATTTCGCGCTTGCGCTGGGCCGCAAAGAGGTCAGCTACAAGGCACGCAACGCAGGCAATAACCGGTTATTGCCAAGGCACGTAACGCCGTAGATGGCCTCTTTGCGGCCCAGCCCTGCGGGTTCGGGGTATTTCGGGCGGTTCGCTGCGTTGCAAACCGCTTGCGGTACCCGTACCGCGGCGCGTTCTGCGCCTTGCGCTCCATCCCGAACTACCCCGAACGCAAGCGTGAAATAAGTGTTAACAGGCCCTAATGCATTTGCGCGCCAGACAGACGAATCAGCGCGCTGCTGCCATCAATGACCTCGCCGTGCCGGCTGGCATTGCGGGCCGAAGCGGACCAGCTTCTTGCCGATCTGGTAGCCATCCTTCAGCAGTTTTGCCTGGCCAAACAGCGGCGCGCTTTGCCAGCGCTGTTTGCAGGATTGCAGGTCATATTGCGTGACGCGTTGCTGGCTGCCGCTGACCTGCACCACGAACAGAAAGCGATCACGCGCCACTGCAAGCGGCCCGCCGAACAAATCGACCTCTAGGCTGCATGCCGGGGTGTGGATCGGGCCCAGCCAGAGCGGCGCCTCGCTGTTGCCATCACCGCCTTCCAGCGTGATGCCCCCTGCGGTTTTGGCCAGGATGTCCGGGTCGGCAGCTTGCAGCGTGCAGCCGCTTGCTATCGTACCGGCGGCGACATTGCCGGCAATCAGCAAGGCGGTCAGAGCGATCATGCGCATCAGAAAATGGTCCTGGCGTAAAACTTGACCTGCGCCAAGTCAGCGTTGTTCCAGCTGTAATTGATGGTGGTGTTCTTGCGGCCGACCGAGCCGAAGCGCCCCCAGTAGCCTACGGGCTGTACATGTGCGGCATCGGTGGCGACGATGACCACCACATGGCCGTGTCCCGAGGCATTCAGGCTGCCGACCACCAGCATGCCGCTATTGGCGCGCATCTGGGCGGTTGCTTTGTCCGTGCCCAGATTTTGCCAGTCAGCCGCGTTTTCCAGGTAGTTGCCGATTGCGTTGGCGTTGCCTTGCAACAGTACGCCGAGATCAGAGGCGACTGCTTTGAGAAAACCGCTGCAATCACTTTTCCAGGCATCCCAGTTGCTTTCGCAAGCGGCGATGATGCGGGCGGCTGTTTCGTTGATGGGGTCTGCCATTTCAAATCAAATCCAGGTCGGGTGAGGCAGCGGGTGCTGCCCCACGTTGTTCAAGAAAGCGTACTACGCGCTGGCCGGGTGGCCAGCAGCAAAACAGAGCAGCCGGATGTCCAGCAGGCCATATTCGTTTTCGTCACTGGTCAGCAGGCGCTGGCCCATGCCTTGCCAGCCATCGCTGCCGACGGCAATCCATTCCGTTGCACGGGCCAGGGCCAGTGGTGCGCCGGCTTCCGGCGATTCGGGATAGCGCGCCGGAATCAGCGCCGGGCGGTTCTGGCCACTGGCGGTGATGATGGTGGCCTGGCGCCAGACATGATCAAGCAAGGTTTGCGGCGGGAAGAAATCGATCTGGCGGATTTCGTCCTGCGCCAGCCAGTGATAGTGGCCGTCGATAATGGCTTCGACCACGGGACCAAGGCGCGGGTCGGCATCGGCCAGCCAGTCGAACGGTACGCCGTCGATTTCACCGGCCACGGTCGGCGCGGCTTCGGCGGCGCGCTGGCGTTCTGCTACAGCGGCACTATGCGCCTTGGTGCGCTCCATCAACATCGCGTTGATATAGGTCACCATCCATGCCGGCGGGGTCTCTGGCAGCTGCGGTGCGGCCTCGCCTTTGAAGACGGCCAGACGCTGGCGCTCGCCGCGCAGGGCAGCCAGATAGGTCTGGCAGAAACGCGTGTATTCGCGGTCTACCAGTTCCAGTTGCTGCAGTTGCTTCTCGGCGCGATCCCATTGGCCCAGCACCAGCAGTAGCTGGATCAGCACGACACGGTGCGGTGCGTGCGAAGGTGCGTTGCGCACGACATCCTGGATGTGCTGGAGCGCTTCGTCGAGCTGCCCCTGTTTGATCAGTGCGTCGATATTGGCTTGTGGTGTGCTCAGTGTGGTCATGATGATCGGCCCCGGGGACAGACAGGATTGGACAATGGTCGGGTGCGTGTTGCCCGGGCGGATCTGCCCTGGCAATCAGGACGAACAAAGGCGCTTGCGCGCCTTTGTCCTGCGGCCGGAGCAAGCCCCGGCCGTACAGCCTATCAGACCTTCTTGTTGGCCTTGATGTCCCACTCGGTGACCACTGCGCCGCCGCTGGCTGCGCCGTCCGCACCTTGCGGTTGGTACTCGATCTTGACCTTGGAGAAAGCCAGGCCCACGGTTTCGAGCAGCTCGTTGCCGTTATTGGCACCAGCCGGCGAAACGCTCGAGATCATCACGTCGGTCATGGTGATCTTGTAGTAGTCCAGCGGCTTCTCACCGGCCTTGCGCACGGTCAGCACAGCCTTGGGGATGTGCTTGCCGCTCATACAACTTTGCATCAGGATCGGGCTGGCCTTGTCCACGGCGTGCGTGATGACGAGGTCGTCGATGCTGACCTTGCCAGCGCCGCCACCGGTACCGGCGTGCATGGTTGCAGCCTGGCTCATGCTCCACTGCAGCGAGTGGATTTCGATTTCGTTGGCGTGCTTGTCGTCCTTGGACTCACCATCGATACCGTCGATCTTCAGAAAAATATCACTTGCCATTTAAAGCTCCTTGATAAAAGTACAGCAATGCTGCTGCGGTACATCAATTTCCGCTGCCTTGAAAGTCGGCACCGGAATACTGGAAAATATTGAATTGCCAACAAATAGAATCACCGTGAAATCACGATTCCCTGATATTTAATCGGCGAAATATGCAATCTGCAGGCCGAAAAGACCCCTGCCGATAGACAGCATGGATTGCAAACAGCGGGAACACAGGGGGTGATTCAGGCCCGGCAGGTTTGTGGCATACCTGCCGGGATACTACGTCATCATGCTGACTGGGTCTTAGCTGCCCCCGTTCTTGACCGATGGCAGCTTCGATACCAGGCGCAGCGACACGGTCAGGCCTTCCAGCTGATAATGCGGGCGCAGGAAGAATTTGGCCGAGTAATAACCCGGATTGCCTTCGACTTCTTCCACTTGCACTTCGGCGGAAGCCAGCGGCTTTTCTGCCTTGACCGATTCGGACGAATTGAGCGGATCACCATCGACATAATGCAGGACCCAGTCATTCAGCCAGCGCTGCATTTCATCACGGCTGGTAAACGAGCCGATCTTGTCGCGCACGATGCATTTCAGGTAATGCGCAAAGCGGCATACCGCAAACAGATAGGGCAGACGCGCAGCCAGATTGGCATTGGCGGTTGCATCCGGGTCCATGTATTCGGTCGGCTTTTGCAGCGATTGCGCGCCGATGAAGGCCGCCAGATCCGAGTTCTTGCGGTGCAGCAGCGGCATGAAGCCGTTTTTGGCCAACTCGGCCTCGCGGCGGTCCGAAATGGCGATTTCGGTCGGGCACTTCATGTCCACGCCACCGTCGTCGGTCGGGAAGGTGTGGCTGGGCAGATTTTCGACCGCGCCACCCGACTCCACGCCGCGGATACGTGTGCACCAGCCGTAATGCTTGAACGAACGGTTGATGTTGACCGCCATGGCGTAGGCCGAGTTGGCCCAGCTATAACGTTCATGCGCGGCACCTGCGGTGTCTTCCTCAAAGTCGAATTCGTCGACCGGGTTGGTCTTCACGCCGTAGGGCAGGCGCGCCAGGAAGCGCGGCATGGCCAGGCCCAGATAGCGCGCGTCTTCCGATTCACGCAGCGAGCGCCATGCGGCGTATTCCGGCGTCTGGAAAATCTTGGTCAGGTCGCGCGGATTGGCCAGCTCTTGCCAGGATTCCATCTGCATGGACGACGGCGAGGCGCCGGTAATGAACGGGCAGTGCGATGCCGCAGCGGTGCGGGCGATTTCACGCAGCAGTTCGACATCCACCGGGGTGTGATCGAAGTAATAGTCGCCGACGAGGCAACCAAACGGCTCGCCACCGAATTGGCCGTATTCTTCTTCATAGATGCGCTTGAAGAACGGGCTTTGATCCCACGAGGTGCCCTTGTAGCGGCGCAGGTTGCGATGCAGCTCGGCCTTGGAGATCGGTAGCACCTTGATCTTGAGCATTTCGTCGGTTTCGGTGTTGTTCACCAGATACTGCAAACCGCGCCATGCCGACTCCAGTGCCTGATAGTCCGCGTGGTGGATGATCAGGTTGAGCTGGGCGGACAGCTTGCGATCCAGCTCGGCCACCATGGCCTCGATGGTGCGGATGGCATCACTGCCGATCAGGCTGGTCTGGCCCAGCGCCTGTTCGGCCAGCGTGCGCACGGCGTTTTCCACTGCGCTGCGCGCTTCGTCCGACTTGGGACGGAATTCCTTCTGCAACAGGCGATAGAAATCGTTATCGCCTTGTTCCAGTTCGACGGCACTTGCGCCGGCGTGTTCAAGTAGCGTTTCGTTACTCATGTTCCTGATCTCTCAATGCGATCCAGCGTGCGCCGGGTCTTAACCTTCGGAGGCGGTGTCGCCGCCTGCTTGCTGCTTGGCGGTTGCCGACAGCGTGGCCAGCAGGGTCGGGTCGCGCAGCAGGTCGGCGATCAGCGTTTCGGCGCCGTTCTTGCCGTCCATATAGGTCAGCAGGTTGGACAACTGCTGGCGTGCATCCAGTAATTTACGCAGCGGCTCGATCTGCTGGGCGGCCTTGGCCGGCGAGAAGTCGTCCATATTGGAGAAGGTCAGATCGACAGCCAGTTCGCCTTCACCGGTCAGCACGTTGTCGACGCGGAACGCGGCACGCGGGCGCATCGACTGCATGCGGCTATCGAAATTGTCGACATCGATTTCGAGGAATTTGCGCTCAGCCAGCGGCGGCAGGTCTTCGGCCGACTTGCCCGCGAGGTCGGACAGCACGCCCATGATGAAGGGCAGCTGGATTTTCTTTTCCGAGCCGTAGACTTCAACGTCGTACTCGATCTGCACGCGCGGTGCCCGGTTGCGGGCGATGAATTTCTGGGCGCTGTTACTTGCCATGTTGCGGTCCTTTTCGGGAATAGCCAGGTCCGTCCTGGTTTAGCGGTTGATGCCTGCGAGCATTTCAATGTGGCCGACACTGTCCGGTGTCAGTTCGCGAATGATGTCGATGAAGTCCATCGACAGGATACGTTGCGCGCGGCGCAGCAACAGCGGAGCCGGGTTGCTGGGTTCTGCGCGCTCAAGATAGCTGCAAATGGCTTCCAGTTGCCGGTCAACATCGGCCCTGGAACGGATCACACCGGGCTCTGTTGTGATCGACGCCACACTTTCGGCGTCATTTGCAAAATCAATCTCACCGTCTGTCGGCTGCTCGGCGGTAGCCAACACCCCCGGCAGTTTGTGTTGTAAACGCGCCAACAACTGCGCCAGCACCTCCAGCGTGTTCTGGTGCTCCGGGGCCTGATCGGCCAGCCGAGCCTTGATGCGCGCCAGCGAATCAAGGCTGCTGGCCAGTTGCTGGGCCAGTTCTGCCAGTGCCTCGGGGTTGCTGTTGAGCTGCAGTTGCAGCTCTGCATCCGTGAGCTCGCCGGAGGCGCCGGGGGTGAAGAGTGCTTCCACCTCCGACACGCGGATCGGCGGGGCACCCTTGCTGTGGAAGAACACCGCGCGGCGCAATTCCTTCAGTAAGAAATCCGGGCTGGCCAGTGCCGAGACGGAATTCATGCGAAAGGTTGCATCGCCGTCTTCCAGCTCCGGATGCAACGTTTCCCAGTATTGGTCGAGCAAGCCTGCAACCAGCGCCAGACCTTGTTCCAACCCCTTGATGCCCTGCTTGAATACGAGAGCGCGGCAGAGGATGGCTGCAATACGCAGATCCTTGGTCTTGCTGAATATCTGCTGACAGTTTTCGAGTATGCGCACCCAGTCCGGCGGCGTTGCGGCGATGATGGTATCGCCGAATTGCTGCTCGGGCGTTTCCTGCGCAGCCGTCTCGATTTCCATGAATTCCGGGGCGTACTCAAGGTTGGCGCCTGCAGGAAGTTCGTTGGAAACCGGGGCTAGTAGCGTATCTAACGTCATGATTAATAAGTATTTGATTGTTTGTTAACGTCGTTGCCGTGCGTGCCATTCTATCGCGTTGCAGCTAACATACCGCAGCCTGACGTCCGGGCAATGTTACTTATCTGTGTCAAAACGCGCGCGTATATTTTCTAGGTGTTGTGAAGTCGTAATTCTCAAGTTAGGATTCGCGCCACGTCAATAGCCAAGGTCTTACCGGGCCTTGTTGAGTAAAAACGCAAATGTATGATTTTTTGAAGACCAAGATGCGCTTCGGTGCGTTGCTCCTTGCTGTGCTCGCCGTTGGGGGGCTGCTGGCCGGCTGTGCGGCACAACCTACCGAGGTCGATGCCCTGGTGCTGGCACAGCCCAAATTGAACCCGGATCTGAATGCGCGCCCGTCGCCGGTCGTGGTGCGCCTGTTCCAGCTCAAGGGGCTGAATGCCTTCCAGGCGGCCGATTATTTTTCGCTGGTCGAACACCCCGAAGCATTAGGTCCGGAATTGCTCAGCAGCGAGGAGTTGCTGGTGCGCCCCGATGAGGCACTGCGCATCAAGCGGCCCATCCTGCCGGGGGCGACCTATTTCGCTGCCGTGGCTGCATTCCGTGATGTTGACCGCTCGCGCTGGCGCGTTGATGGTCAGGTCGAGAACGTGACCGCGATCAAGATTCCGTTGATCGGTTATGAGCGCAAACCCGCCATGGCGCTGCGCATTGATCTGGCCGATTCCAATCTGCAGATTTCGTCGCCGGCCGACGTGGCGCTGCTGGATGTGGCGCAGGAAAGCGCCCGCATCAAACAAGCTGCCGCCAAGCAGGCTACTGCGTCGAATGTCAGTGCAAAAACACGCGAATTCATTGCCAGCGCCGCCAATGCCGCTGTCGACAAGGCGGTAAGCGCAGCCGAGGACAAAGCCAAAGATGCGCTGTTGAGCAAGCTGCCGGGTGTGAACTGATGCGATTTGAACGGGTAGGGCAGTGATATGACCGGCAGTCGTGTCGTCTGGAGTGAGGGGCTGTTCCTGCAGCAGCAGCACTTCCAGCAGCAGGAACGTTTTTTTGAATCGCAGCTGGTACGCCACGTGCAACTGGCTGCGGAGTGGCAATGGGGTTTTGCCGAACTCAAGCTCGATACCGGGCTGAACAGCCTGGGCAAGCTTGGCTTGACCAGTGCGCGCGGCATTTTGCGCGACGGCAGCTTGTTCGATGTGCCGGGCCAGGACCCGTTGCCTCAACCACTGGATGTGCCGCTGGATGCGCGCAATGAGCTGGTTTATCTGGCCATGCCGCTGGCGTTGGCCGGCCGTGCGCAGTTTGATCTGACGCAGAGCGAGGAAGCTGCACTGGCGCGCTACGTGGCCGAAACCCACGAGCTGACCGATGTGCTGGACCCGGCGCTCAAGGTGCCGGCACTGTTGGGGCGGCAGAATCTGCAGCTGGTCATGCAACGCGAGCTGTCCGGCGCCTGGGTGGCTTTGCCGGTGGCACGCGTGATCGAATGCCTGGCCGATGGCCGCGTATCGCTCGACGACAGCTTTGTACCGCCCACCCTGGCGCTGACGGCTTCGCCGGTGCTGGAGGCGTGGCTCAAGGAGCTGGCTGGTTTGGTGCGCCAGCGTGCCATGGCCGTGGCTGCCCGCGTGGGCGCGCCCAAGAGCAGCGTGGCCGATATCGCCGAATTCCTGCTGCTGCAAACGCTGAATCGTTACTCGCCGGGGCTGGAACAGATGGTGGCGCGCAATCATTGCCATCCCTCACTGTTCTTTGGCCTGGGCCAGACCCTGCTGGGCGATCTGTCCATTTTTGCCAACGAGAACCGCCTTGCCAGCGACGTGCCGCTTTACCTGCACGATGCGCCGGAAGCCTGCTTCCCGCCGCTGATTGCCGAGCTGCGCCGCATGCTGTCCATGGTGTTCGAGCAGAGTGCGATTGCCATCGAGCTGCAGGAACGCAACTACGGCATCCGTGTGGCCATCGTGCCGGACAGCGGTCTGTTCGAGCAGTCCAAGTTCGTGTTGGCAGCCAAGGGCCAGCTGGCAAGCGAAGTGCTGCGCAACCTGTTGCCGTCGCAGATCAAGATCGGACCGGTCGAGAAGATCCGCGACCTGATCAGTCTGCAACTGCCAGGGGTGCGCATTGCCGCGTTGCCGGTAGTGCCACACCAGATCCCGTTCCATGCCGGGTTCAACTACTTCGAACTCGAAAAGGGCAGTGAATTCTGGCAGCAATTGAGTCAGTCGGCAGGCTTGGCCCTGCACGTGGCCGGCGATTTCCCGGGTCTGGAATTAGAGCTTTGGGCCGTGCGCAGCTGACCGCTGCCAGCCCGATACAGGAGTAAGCAAGATTGAGTATCGCCACCGAATCCAGCCATCCGCTGGACCAGTTTCTGGGTGCAGCCCCCGGCGCTAGCCAGCCCGCGCAAGCCTATGGCCCGGCCGATGCCGGCGCGGTTGACGCGCTGCGCAGCGGTCACAATGCCATTGTGTCCAGCGCCAGCCCGCTGCTGTATGCCGCCATGCAGTTGCGCCACAGCGACACGCCGCAAAATCTGGCCGCGCTGCAGAGCTACCTGGTGCAAGGCATCAAGGAGTTCGAGGACGCCATGCGTCGCAAGGGCGTTCGCCACGAGCACGTGGTTGCCGCGCGCTATGTGCTGTGTACCTTCCTCGACGAAGTGATCTGCTCGTGCGAGTGGGGCGTGAGCTGGGGCTCGTGCAGCCTCTTGGTGCAGTTCCACAACGAAACCTGGGGCGGCGAGAAGTTCTTCCAGCTGCTAGAGCGCCTGAAGGAAACGCCGGCCGATACGCGCGACCTGCTTGAGCTGATGTATGTGTGCTTGAGCTACGGTTTCTCCGGCCGCTTTGGTGTGATCGATGGCGGCCAGCAGCAGCTGGCCGTGCTGCGCAACCAGCTGGCCGAACTGCTGCGCCAGTACAGTCCGCAGGCAGCCAGCAACGATCTGGCCGATCACTGGCAAGGCGTGCACGGCAAGGTGTCCAAGCCGCTGACCATCGTGCCACTGTGGGTGTCGGCCATCCTGCTGCTGGTGGTGCTGGTCATCATGTATCTGTTCCTGTCGCTGCGCATCAACCAGCATTCCGATCCGGTCTTCGGCGACATCCAGAGCATCCGCGCCCGTTCGGCGCCGCTGGCCCAGCCCAAGGCTGCCGCCCAGCCGCGTCTGGCGCAGTTCCTCGAGAAGGAAATCGCCGAGAGCAAGGTCAGCGTGGCCGACTTTGCCGACCGCTCGGTGGTCACCATCCTGGGCGACGGCCTGTTTGAATCGGGCAGCGCCGACGTGATCCCGGCTGCGCTGCCGGTGCTGCACCGGATCGGGCAGGAAGTGAACAAGATCCAGGGCAAGGTGCTCGTCACCGGGCATACCGACAACCAGCCGATTGCCAGCCTGCGCTTTCCGTCCAACTGGCACCTGTCACAGGCGCGCGCCCAGTCGGTGCGTGATGTGCTGGCCATCGATGTGCCGGCCAACCGCCTGACCGTGGAGGGCCGTTCCGACTCCGAACCGGTGGTCAAGAACGACACCCCGGCCAATCGCGCCAAAAACCGCCGTGTTGAAATCACGGTGTTCGTGACACGCTAACCCGACCCTGAGCCGCTTTAGATGAAAACGTTTCTTCGCTTTATTCTCAATCGCTGGGTACTGACTGCGCTGGGCCTGCTGGGCCTGGTGCTGTTGATCTGGTTCGTCGGCCCGCTGGTGGCCGTGGGGTCGTGGCGCCCGCTGGCATCGCTGTGGGTGCGCCTGGGCCTGACCGTGTTGATCGCGGTGCTGTATTTCGGCGCGCTGATCCTGACCCTGACGCGCGCGCGCCGTGCCAGTGCCGAGCTGCAAAAAGGCATGCTGGAAGGCGAAAGCGCCGGTGGCAACTCACAGTCGGGCGAGCCGCTCAAGCGCCGCTTTGCCGATGCGATTGCCACCTTGCGCCAGGTGCGCCAGGACGAAGCCGGTCATGGCTGGTTCGCCCGCATGCTCAGCGCGCTGGATCGCGACACCTACCTGTATCGCCTGCCGTGGTACGTGATCGTTGGCGCGCCGGGCACCGGCAAGAGCACCATTTTCCGCAATTCCGGTTTGAAGTTTCCGCTGGGTGACCCGAAGAACGACGAGGCGGTGGATGGTGTCGGCGGCACGCGCAACTGCAAGTGGCTGTTCTCGGACAAGGCCGTGCTGCTGGATACCGCCGGCCGCTATACCACGCACGAGAGTGACCGCCATGCCGACGCGGCCGAGTGGGAAGAATTCCTGCAGCTCTTGAAGAAGACCCGTCCGCGCCAGCCGATCAACGGCATCATGGTGTCGGTCAGTGCCGACACGCTGCTGGGTGGCCGCAAGTCCGAGCTGGAAATCCAGGCCAATGCCATCCGCAACCGCGTGCATGAAATCCGCCACGTGCTGGGGCTGGAAGTGCCGGTTTACCTGGTGGTGACCAAGGCCGACCTGATCTCCGGCTTCTGCGAATTCTTCGATACGCTCAGCACCGAAGAGCGCGAGCAGGTCTGGGGTGTGACGCTGCCGCTGCCGGCATCGCCGAAGGAAAACGTTGCGCTGACCACCATCAAGGGCGAGCTGGAGCAGCTTAACCATCGTCTTCAGGGCCTGCTGCTGGGCAAGCTGCAGCGCGAGACCGATGTCGAGCGCCGTACCTTGCTGGGCTTCTTTCCGCAGAGCTTCCATGCGCTGCAACAGCCGCTGCTCGACTTCATCGAAACGACCTTCAGCGCCAACCCATATCAATCGCGCATTCTGCTGCGTGGCTTCTACTTCACCAGCGGCGCACAGCAAGGTGCACCGGTCGATCCGCTGCTGCCGGCCGTGGCCGGCCCGCTGGGTCTGCGCCATTCGTTCTCGCTGGCTCGTTCCGCGCAGATGGTATTTCGCCCCTTCTTCGTGGCCCGCGTATTCCGTGAGCTAATGCTGGGCGAGGCACACCTTGCCGGCAGCAATCTGTCGTGGACGCGCAAGCGCACGTTGCTGAACTCGGCCGGTTACATCCTGCTGGGCGTACTGGTGGTGCTGGCGGCTGGCTCGATGCTGGCGGGTTATCAACACAACAACGATTACGTTGATGCCGTGGCCGCACGCGTGCCCAAGGTGCGCGAGCAGGTTGAACGCATCAACGTCGGTCAGGACATGTCGTTGCCGGATCTGCTGCCGACCTTGCAGGCCGTGCGCGACATCCCTGCGCCGGCAGCAGGCAAGAGCGCGCCGTGGCTGGGCAATATGGGCATGTACCAGGGCGACAAGCTGTCCTCGGCGGCCAACAATGCCTACTACCGTCTGCTGCAGGATACCTTTGTGCCGCAGATCAATGCCCGCCTGGAGCAGGCACTGCGTACGCTGAAGAATGATCCGGACCTGCAGTATGAAACGCTCAAGGTCTACCTGATGCTGCACGATGTCGAGCATTTCGATGCCAACGCGCTCAAGGCTTGGGTGATGCTGGACTGGGACAGCAATCTGCCGCGTGATTTCCCGATCGATCAACGCAAGCAGCTGGAAACGCATCTGGATGTACTGTTGTCGCGTGGCGCAGTGCAAAGCTTGATTCCGCTCGACAAGGATCTGACCCAGCAGGTGCGCAGCCTGTTATCCAGCGCACCGCTGCCCAACCGCATCTATGGTCGCTTGAAGCGCATGGGCGTGGGCAGCCAGATCGCCGAGTTCCGCATTACCGAGGCCGCCGGTCCATCGGCCGCCGTGGTGTTCGTTCGCGCCAGTGGTGCGCCGCTCAGCCAGGGCATGCCGGGCCTGTTTACCGCCGATGGGTATACCAAGGCCTTCCTGCCGGCCATCGATCCTGTCCTCAAGGACCTGTTCAAGGAAGAGGGCTGGGTGCTGCGCGATGAGCAAGGCAACAAGGGCCTGAAGGATGTGGTGAACGCCGAACAGGAACAGAAGAAGGTGCGCGATGCCGTGCGCCGCCTGTACCTCGAAGAATATGCCGGCTTGTGGCAACGCTTTGTCAGCGACATCCGCATCGTGCCGCAGGCCAATCTGGAACAGAGCGTGCACGTGACACGGGTGCTGTCCGGCCCGGATTCGCCGCTGCTCTACCTGCTGCGTGGCATCACCAACGAAACCTCGCTGGTGGCCCGTGCGGAAGGTCCGACTCTGGGCGCGAAGCTGGATGCAGTCGCGGCCAGCGCCGTTCAGGCGCAGAAAGACAAGCTGCAGCAGCTGATGACCTCAAAGCCGACCACCCGTGCGGTTGAAGGTGAAACCCGACTCGAGTATATCGTTGACAGCCGCTTCACCAGCATCCACCGCATGGTGACGCCGCCCGGCCCGAATGCCCCGGCGCCGATTGATGGCACCATCGTGCTGCTCAGCGACCTGTACAACTACCTGACCGCTGCCGATGCTGCAGTTCAATCCAAGGGCGCACTGCCGGCCAGTGACTTGCCGCAACGCCTGAAGAGCGAAGCGGCCCGCATGCCCGAGCCGATCGGCGGCATGCTGCAGGGCCTGGGTGACACCAGTGTCAATCACGTGCAGGGCGTGGCCAAGCAGAATCTGTCGTCGGTGATGGAAAACACCGTGGGCGAGGCCTGCGCGCAAGTGGTCAAGGATCGCTATCCGTTCAACCGTGCCAGCAGCAGCGATGTGCGCCGCGATGACTTTGCGCGCATTTTCAGTCCGGGTGGCGTGATCGATGCCTTCTTCCAGAAGAGCCTGGCGCAGGAAGTAGATACCTCGACCAAACCGTGGTCGTTCAAGCCGGGTACGGCTGGTGCGGCCAACAACCAGTCTGTTGCGCTGGCCGATTTCCAGCGTGCAGCGGTGATTCGCGATGTTTTTTTCCCGGGCGGCAACCAGGCTCAGGTCCGGTTTACCATCAAGCCGGTTGAAATGGATGCCGCCCTCGCCCAAACCGTACTCGATATCGACGGTCAGGTCCTGAAGTACCGCCACGGTGCCATCGTGCCACAGCAAATGACCTGGCCGGGCAGCAAGGGCACTGGCCAGATTCGCCTGGCCATGAATGCAGTGAACGGCAGCGATGTCGGTGGCCTGACCTTTGAGGGCGACTGGGCGCTGTGGCACGCAATGGACAAGGCCGTGATCGAGCAGACCGCCCGCCCGGAAACCGTGCGCGTGGTGTTCAAGATCCAGGATCGCTACGTGAAGTACGAAATCACCACGTCGACCGTACAGAGCCCGTTCCGGCTGGCCGAGCTCGACAAGTTCAAATGCCCGACCGCGCTGTGATCGCAGGCAGGAGTAGTTGGTGATCGGTTGGTTTGGCAAGATCCCGGCTGCGCCGGATTTCATCGTCCGCCATCTGGACGAGGCATTGGCACAAAGACTGGCAGACTGGCTGGAAAGCTCGGTCGCCAGCTATCGACAAACCGCCGGCGCAGACTGGCAGAGCCTGTTCCTGCAGGCACCGCAGTGGCGTTTTTTGCTGGCGCCGGGCGTGATCAGCCCGCAGGCCATGATCGGTGTGATCACGCCCAGTATCGATGCTGTCGGCCGCTGCTACCCCTGCGTGTTCGGCAAATTGCTGGCCGAGCACTGGGCGCAGCAACTGGTGCTGGCCGACGTTACTGCATGGTTTGCGCAACTGGAGTCCATCGCGTTGCAGGCAGTAGGCCAGCGTTGGGACAGCCAGCAGATCGATGGCGAGCTGGAGCGTTTGAAGATATTGGGGCTGGACGAGTTGAACATGCCCTTTGATGCCCAGGCACGTCGGCTGGCAACCGAATGGCATCAGCACCGCCCCATGGGGGCGCCGTTGGGCCTGCCCGCCGAGCTGCCGCTCAACACGCTGGCACAGCAGTTGGGCAGTCTGGCGTTCGAGCGCTTGTTTGCTGGTCAGTCGGTCTGGTGGGAGCGTGGGCAGGGGCATGAGCAGTATCAGATGCGCCGCTTTCAGGGCTTGCCCAATTTTTACGAGTTTTCGCTACTGATGTCGCCGCGCGCCAGCGCAACTGCACCTGTGTAACGAGCCAGCATGAAACGAGAAGACTTCTTTTTCCCCTCGCTGTTTGATCGGCTGACCGGTACGCAGGCCGTTGTGGCAGGCCGCAATGGCGCTCGCTTGCCTGACCGCAAGGGGCTGTTGGCCAGCATACAGCGTGACTTGTCGTTTTTGCTCAACTCGATTACTGCGTACCACATTGCGCCGGACAGTGACGAGCCGTACAGCACCTCGGTGATCGGTTTCGGTTTTCCCTGCCTGAATGGCCAAACCAGCAGCCAGGGGACGGCCAAGCAGATCGAGCGCTGGATACGCCAGGCCATTGTGCGCTTCGAGCCGCGTATCGACCCGGTCTCGCTCAAGGTGATTCCTTTGCTTAACGGTGCTGAATCACATCACCAGTTGCTGGCCTTCCAGATAGCCGGCTATGTACTGGCCAATCCGGTGCCGATCGAATTGCTGCTGCGCACCCAGCTGGACGTTGAAAACGGCCGCTTTTCGGTTTCCGAGTATTAATTCATGGTCAATCAACGCTTTCTGGAGCTCTACAACCAGGAATTGCGCCACGTGCGCGAAACCGGTCGCGAGTTTGCGCAGCAATATCCGGATATCGCTGCACGGCTGGGCGATTTCGAGGGCATCAGCGATCCTTATGTCGAGCGCATGGTCGAGGCCTTTGCTTTCCTCACTGCACGGGTGCAGCTCAAGCAGGAATCGGCGTTTCCGCAATTCACCAGTCAACTGCTGCGTTGCGCTTATCCCAACTGGGGTTCGCCCACGCCGTCGATGGCCATCGTTGCCATGGCGCCGTCGCGGGCAGCGGCCGGCTTGCTCGAAGGCTATGCCATTCCGCGTGGCACGCGGCTGAGCAGTCAGTCGGTGCCTGGCATCGACGGTGTTTGCGAGTTCGTTACCGCGCAGCAGGTCAAGGTCTGGCCGCTGGCGATTTCTGCCTGCCGCTATTTGCCGGGCCGCCCGCAAGAGGCTGCGCATCCGTCCACGCAGGCGAAGCTGGAAGTTACCCTGGAGGCCAATACAGGCGCAGATCTCACACGCATGCGCATTGACGATCTGTGCGTGCATCTGACCGGGGCCGACGATGTAGCCGGGCGACTCACCGAGCAAGTGCTGGGCCGCAGCGTGGCGATACGCGTGAGCGCGCCTGAGGGGCCAGAGCCACGCCGATTTACCGAGTTGCGTCTCGATGCACTGGCCCCCATCGGTTTTCGCGATGACGAAGCCATGCTGGAGCACGCCACTGCGGCCTTTGCCGGCTATCGCATGCTGCACGAGTATTTTGCATTTCCGCAGCGCTTCCGTTATTTCCGCCTCGCGGGTGCACAACTGGCTCAGGCCATTGCAAAACATGCGGTGAATAATCGCGTCAATATCGTGTTTTATCTGTCGAGCAGCGATGCGTCGCTGGCCGGTGCGGTTGATCGAGACAACCTGCTGCTGTTCACCACGCCGGTCATCAACCTGTTTCAGCGCCGTACAGACCGTATCCTGGTCAATCAGCTGGCCACCGAATATCATGTGGTGCCCGATCGCCGCCGGCCGCTCAGTTACGAGGTCTACGACGTCTTGTCGCTCGAAGGCTATGCGGCAGACGCCAATGATTTCACCCGTTTTGCGCCGCTGTTTGCGCCAGCTGATGCACGTGAATGGGCGCCGTCGCGCGCCATGTTCTCGCTGCGCCGTTCGCCACGGCTGATCCAGAACCTGTCCGGCGCGCAAGCGCAATTGGGCAACTACCGCTATTCGGATGTGTTCGTCTCGCTGGTTGATCGCGACAACGTGCCGTATCGCAACGATCTGGCACAGATCGGTGGCGATATCCTGGTCACGAATGGTGCCTTGCCCATCCTGTGCCCCAAGGGCAGCAGCCATGATCTGGCGATGACCGATTCGGCGCCGGTCGACGGCATCCGCTTCATTGCCGGGCCAACCGAGCCTAGCTCGGCGCTGGCCGAGGGGGATACGCCATGGCGCTTGATCAACCTCTTGTCGCTCAATTACCTGTATCTGCACGACCAGACCGAGGGCGCAGCTGCAGCTGCGGTGAAGGAATTGCTGTCCTTGCACGCGCTCTTGGTGAGCGGGCGCAATCATGCGCATGCGCAAGCGCTGCAGCAGGTGCAAACCCGCGTGGTGACGCGACCTTATCCGGGGGGCGGCCCAATTGTCTATGCGCGGGGCGTCAAGGTAGACCTGACCTTCGACGAGATGCCCTTTGGCGGCAGCAGCGCCTTCGTGCTCGGGCTGGTGATGCAGCATTACCTCAAGCAACACGCACATCTGAACAGCTTTGTGGAAACCACCCTGCACGGGCTGGGTAGAAAGGATATCAAGACATGGCCGGCGCAGCTGGGACACAAAGGGCTGATCTGAACGCGCTGGCCCCGTTTGTCGACACCGCCAGCCGGCAGGAGTATTTTGCGCTGCTGCGGCTGGTGGATGCCGCATCGCCGGGCTTGCCGCCGCTGGGCCGTGCGCCGCGCCCGCAGCAAGAGGCGGTGCGGCTGTCGCAGCTGCCCGCGCTCATTTTTGCGCCGAGCGAAGTGGCCGAGGTGTGCAGCCAGCCGGGCAGCGTACCGCGCATCCGCTCGGCCGGTTTTGGCGTCTATGGCCCCAATGGCCCGCTGCAACTGCACCTGACCGAAGCCGCATGGGATCAGCTGCACAACCAGCAGGACGACAGCCTGGTTGCGTTTGCCGACGTATTCCACCAGCGCCTGCACAGCCTGTTCTACCGCGCTTGGGCAGACAGCCAGCCCGTGATCAGTTTTGACCGCGACGGACACGGCGCCTTCACGCGCATGCTGGGCAGCCTGTGCGGCTACGGTAGTGAGACCCTGTCCAAACGCGATGCGGTCAGCGATGCTTTCAAGCTGCTGCATGCCGGTTTCTTTGCGCGCTCGGTGCGCAGCGCGGGTGCGCTGCAGTCGCTGCTGGGTGAGCTGTTCGGCGTGCCGGTCAAGGTGCACGAGCACGTACGTGGTTATATCGAACTGGAGCCGTCGCAATGGAGCCAGCTCAGCCGCGATAACGTCGGGCTGGCGCACAGCGTGGTGCTGGGCAAACGCGTGCCGGACGTGCAATACGGCTTCGAGATCGAAATCGGCCCGCTGGATCGCCAGCAATACGAATTGTTTGCCCCTGATGGCTTTGCGATGCAGGCCCTCACCGCGCTGGTGCACAACTGGGTGGGTGTGGAGTACCGCTGGCAGGTGAAACTGCTGGCACACGCTGCCACGGCAAGGCCGCTGCAGCTGGGCAAGGGCGCGCGCCTCAGCTTTGACGGCTGGGCGCGTGATCTGAATGTGCCGCGCCAAACCTTGCAGGGCGCCACCATGGTGCACCGCCAGTGATGAGTTGGCTCGCCTGCTTGTACGGCGCTGTGTCGGCGACCCTGGCGCTAGTCTTTCGGGCGGAACAGCGCGTCCAGTGCATCGTCGTCGCTGGGGCGCGACTTGGGCACGTGGATGGCCGAACCGGCTTGCTGGCGTTGCTCCGGGTAGGCGCTCGCCTGCGGGCTGCGACTGGGGCCGCCCAGCAGCGCCAACGGGTCCAGCGAGCTGTCCACCGGCAAGGTTGGGACTGCGGGCCGCACGGTGCTGGCGCCGGCCAAACCGAACATGGCATCCAGATCGTTGCTGCTGCGTGTGCTGCTGCTACCGCCGCCCTGGGCAACGGACGTGGGGGCAGGGCCGCCGAACATGGCCAGTGGGTCTATGCTCGGGCCGCGATGCGTGCCCAGCTCGGCCAGCCGCTCGGCAGCGATGCGCGTGGCGTATTCCGTGGCAGGTTGTGTTTGCACCAGCATGGCGGGCTGCTGCGGCGCGCTGGCGGGGGCATCGGCAGGGCGCAAGGTGCCCTCCGGGGCCTGCGCAACGATCTGCATCACCGACGTACCAATCTTGATGTAATCCCCCAGCCGCAAAGTACGGGCTTCGCCCACACCCAGCGCAGTCTGGTTGACCAGCACCGGAATCAGGTCACCCTGATCGCGAATCTGCCAGCCGGCAGGTCCGGGGCCGATGGTGGCGTGCACGGGCGATATGGCGCCGCTATCGGGCAGCACCAGATCGCAATTTGCGGCGCTGCCTACGGTGGTGTGCTCCACCAGTTTGGCGCACGAGCCGGCCGGGGTGCCGGATGAAAGCAGTTGAATGAACATTGAATTGAAAACCAGTTCGGAGCCGGGCCGCACAGCCCTGCATTCGGACCCCATTTTAGCATGTCGCACCGGAGATCATTGATGGCCGATATCAGCCGCACCGCCTTGTTCGAGAAACTGGACCGCACGCTGTTCGAGGCACTGGAAAGCGCAACGCTTTTTGCCCGCTATCGCGGCAATCCGCGCGTGGAAATTGCGCACTGGCTGAACCAGTTGCTGCAACTGAGCGGGTCTGACCTGCACCAGATTGCCAAGGCATTCGACGTTGATCTGGGCAAGCTGTCGGCCGATTTCACTGCGCTGATGGGCAAGCTGCCGCAAAACGCCAGCGGCGTGGATTTTTCTGGCGAGCTGGAGCATGCGGTCGAGAAGGCGTGGATGTATGCCTCGCTCAAGTACGGTGCGGCGCGCATTCGCGGCGCCCACTTGCTGGTGGCCATCCTGTCTGACGCGACCATGCGCAGCGATCTGTTCCGCATCAGCAGCGAGTTGCGCCGGCTGGACGTGGATACGCTGACCGAGCGCTGGGGCAGCATCCTGAACGGCTCGCCGGAAGGCAATGAAGTGATCGAGGCAGCACCGGTTGCCGGCGGTGAAGGCGAGCAGGGCGGCATGCCGGGCAGCCGTGGCGATGCGCTCAAGCGCTACACCACCGACCTGACCGAACAGGCGCGCTCGGGCAAGATGGACCCGGTATCCGGCCGCGAAGACGAAATCCGCCAGATGATCGACATCCTGATCCGCCGCCGCCAGAATAACCCGCTGCTGACCGGCGAAGCCGGTGTCGGCAAGACTGCGGTGGTGGAAGGGCTGGCGCAGCGCATCGTCGAGGGTAGCGTGCCCGAGCCGCTGCGCAATGTGCGCCTGCTGGCGCTGGACATCGGCATGATGCAGGCCGGTGCTGGCGTGAAGGGCGAGTTCGAGAGCCGCCTCAAGCAGATCATCAACGAAGTGCATGCGTCCGAGCAGCCCATCATCCTGTTCATCGACGAAGCCCACACGTTGATCGGTGCCGGCGGCGCCAGCGGCACGGGCGATGCGGCCAACCTGCTCAAGCCGGCGCTGGCGCGCGGCGAGCTGCGTACCGTGGCTGCAACGACCTGGAGCGAATACAAGCGCTATATCGAGAAAGACCCGGCGCTGACCCGCCGCTTCCAGGTGGTGCAGGTGCACGAGCCGGATGAAGACAAGGCCATTGGCATGCTGCGCTCGGTTGCGGCCCATTTGCAGCGTCACCACCGCGTGTTCCTGCTGGATGAGGCTGTCGAAGCGGCGGTCAAGTTGTCGCACCGCTATATCCCGGCACGCCAGTTGCCGGACAAGGCGGTCAGCCTGCTCGATACTGCTTGCTCGCGCGTGGCGGTCAGCCAGTCGCAGCAACCGGCCGAGCTGGAACGTCTGCACGCCGGCATTGCCCGCGCGCATGAAACACTGGCCATGCTGGAAGAGGAACAAAAGCACGGCATCGATCACAGCGAGCGTGTGAACAGCCTGCGTGCCGGCATCGATGCCGACGAGGCGGCCGCGCAGGTCATGACTGAGCGCTGGCAGGCCGAACAGGTGCTGGTGCAGGAGCTGGCTGATCTGGGCAACGCCATCCGCGAAAATCCGGACGATGCCGAACCGCGCGAAGCCTATGTGGCGGTGAAGCAGAAGCTGGAAGCGCTGCAGCAGGAGAACAAGCTGGTGCACCCGTGCGTGGACGGCGCTGCCGTGGCGGCCGTGGTGGCAGACTGGACCGGTATTCCGGTGGGCCGCATGGTGCGTGATGAAACCAGCGCCATCCTGCAACTGCCGCAAGACCTGGCCCGCCGCGTGGTGGGGCAAGACCACGCGCTGCAGGAAATCAGCCGTCAGGTGCAGATTGCCCGTGCCGGTCTGGAAGACCCGGTGAAACCGACCGGCGTGTTCATGCTGGTGGGGCCATCCGGTGTCGGCAAGACCGAAACCGCGCTGGCGCTGGCCGAGCTGCTGTATGGCGGCGAGGAAAACCTCATCTGCATCAATATGAGCGAGTATCAGGAATCGCATACCGTCTCGACGCTGAAGGGTGCGCCTCCCGGCTATGTCGGCTATGGCGAGGGCGGCGTACTGACCGAGGCGGTGCGCCGCCGTCCGTACAGCGTGGTGCTGCTGGACGAAGTGGAAAAGGCCCACCCGGACGTGCACGAGCTGTTCTTCCAGGTGTTCGACAAGGGCTGGATGGAAGACGGCGAAGGTCGCTATATCGACTTCCGCAACACGCTGATCCTGCTCACCTCCAACGTCGGCAGCGAAGAGTTGATCCGTCTGTGTGCCGACCCCGAGCTGGCGCCACCGCCGGCCGTGCTGGCGCAAGAACTGCGCGAGCCGCTGCGCAAGGTCTTCCCGGCCGCCTTCCTGGGGCGCTTGAACGTGGTGCCGTACTACCCACTGTCCGACGATGTGTTGCAGCAGCTGGTGGCGCACAAGCTGCGCCGCATTGCCGAGCGACTGCAAACCCGTCACCAGCTCAAGCTGGAATGGGACGACGCGGTGCTGGCCGAGCTGCGCGCCCGCTGCAATCAGGTGGAAAGCGGGGGCCGTATCATCGACGCACTGCTCAACCGCCTGGTGCTGACCGAGCTGAGCCTGAAATTGCTGGCCGGCAACGACACGCATCAGCCGGGCGATACCATCCGCATCGTCTGCAACGACGGGCATATCGTGCTGCAAGATGCTTGATTACTGATCCGCTGATTATCAAAAAGCCCCGCGTGATGTACGCGGGGCTTTTTGTTTGGTACCGCTGCCGGTTTCAGTTTGCCGTAGCAGCCTCTGTCGATTTGGATGCTGCGCTCACCGTTGCCTGGCGGTTGACGCCACACAGCAGCGCCTTGATGGCAGCCGCAACGATGTTGCGATCGGTGCCGGCACCAAAGCCTGCGGCATTGCCGTCTACGCGCATTTCCACGTAGCAGGCCGCCTCGGCATCGGCACCGCCCTTCAGTGCGTGCTCGTGGTAATCGACTACGGCGACATCGATGCCACTGGCGCTGCGGAATGCAGCCACAAAGGCGTCAATCGGGCCATTGCCCTTGCCGATCACCAGCTGGCGCTGGCCGTTGTGCTGCACTTCCACCTCGATTTCCACCGTGCCGCCGTTGGCGTCGCTGCGCTCCTCCAGGCTGTGGCGCAGGTATTGCCACGGGGTGTTGCGGTCGAGGTACTCGTTGCGCAGGATGCCCATGATGTCGTCCGGGCGCACTTCGCGGCCGGTGGCATCGCTCACCTGCTGGATGGCGCGGCTGAACTCGATCTGCATGCGGCGTGGCAATTCAAAACCGTATTCCTGCTGCAACAGATAGGCCACGCCGCCCTTGCCGGACTGGCTGTTGACGCGGATCACCGCATCGTAGCTGCGGCCAAGGTCGGCCGGGTCGAGCGGCAAATAGGGCAACTCCCAGATTTCCCCTTCGACGCGGCGGGCAAAGCCCTTCTTGATCGCGTCCTGGTGCGAGCCGGAAAACGCCGTGAACACCAGGTCGCCGGCATAGGGGTGGCGCGGGTGTACCGGCAACTGCGTGCAGTATTCGGCGGTGTGGCGGATGGCGTCGATGTCCGAAAAATCGAGGCCCGGATCGACGCCCTGGCTATAGAGGTTGAGCGCAAGGGTGACGAGATCGACATTGCCGGTGCGCTCGCCACTGCCGAACAAGCAACCTTCCACCCGGTCGGCGCCGGCCATCACGGCCAGCTCGGCCGCAGCCACCGCGCAACCGCGGTCGTTGTGCGGGTGCACGGACAGGATGATGCTGTCGCGCCGCTCGATATTGCGGCTCATCCACTCGATCTGGTCGGCATAGGTATTGGGCGTGCTCATCTCCACCGTGGCGGGCAGGTTGATGATCATCTTGTGCTGCGGCGTGGGCTGCCAGGTGGCGCTGACGGCATCACACACTTCCTTGGCGTAGTCGATTTCGGTGGCCGAGAAGGTCTCGGGCGAATACTGGTAGACCCATTCGGTTTCCGGATGGCTGGCAGTGATTTCCTTGACGAGGCGGGTGGCCTCGACCGCGATGCGCTTCGATCCGGCCTGATCGGTATCGAACACGATGCGGCGGAAATTGGGTGCGAGCGCGTTATATACGTGCACGATGGCACGGCGCGCGCCAATCAATGATTCGATGGTGCGGCGGATCAAGTCCTCACGCGCCTGTGTGAGCACCTCGATGGTCACGTCATCCGGAATGCGCTTTTCCTCGATCAAGCGGCGCACAAAGTCGAAATCGGTTTGCGAGGCGGAAGGAAACGCGACCTCGATCTCCTTGAAACCGATCGCTACCAGCGTTTCGAACATCTTCAGCTTCTTGTCCACGCTCATCGGCTCGATCAGCGCCTGGTTGCCGTCGCGCAGGTCGGTGCTCATCCAGATCGGTGCCTTGCTGATGACCTGGTTGGGCCAAGTGCGGTCGGGCAGGGCGATGGGCTGGAATGCGCGGTATTTGCTGGCGGGGTTCTTGAGCATGGTGCACCTCGTCTTGGACAAAAAGTGATGTATTTGCTGCTGCGTTGCATCATTAATGCAAATTTGGCGACGTATTGTCAAATTTTTCTTGTGCGACTATTGGGTTTGATGAGATTTCTTAGTTGGTTTTTGGACAAAATGTATTTTTGTCGTATGTTTATGCGATTTTTATATCTATTGCCCGGCTTTTAGCGCCGTCTTTACACCACCTTCCTTACAGTGCAATCAGGCCAAACCCACTGAACCTGGAGCATTGTCATGGACCTGCTTTACATCGCTGTCACAGCCGCCTTTGCCGGTTTGACGCTGTTGTTCATCTACCTGTGTGACCAAGCCGGGAGCGCACGATGAACCTGATCATTTGGCTGGCCGGTGCGGCCGCCGTCTTCCTGCTGGTGTACCTGTTCTATGCGCTGATCAAACCGGAGCGCTTTTAAATGCAAACCAATGCCGTACTTCAACTCGTGCTCTATCTGGCTGTGCTGCTGGCGCTGGCCTGGCCGCTGGGCGCGCATATCCAGAAGGTTTTTTCCGATGAAACCCCGCGCTACATGCGCTGGCTGGCGCCGCTGGAGCGCCTGTTTTACCGCCTCGCCGGCGTAAAGGCTGATGAAGAAGCAGGCTGGAAGGGCTATGCCATCGGCCTGATCCTGTTCAACCTGATTGGCGTCGTTGCTGTCTATGCGTTGCAGCGCCTGCAGGGCGTGCTGCCGTTCAACCCGCAGGGCCTGGGCGCGGTGTCGCCTGACTCTTCGTTCAACACGGCGATTTCCTTCGTCACCAATACCAACTGGCAGGGCTACGGTGGCGAAACCACTATGAGCTATCTGACACAGATGCTGGTGCTGACGGTGCAGAACTTCCTGTCTGCCGCCACCGGCATCGCCGTGGCGATTGCGCTGATTCGCGGTTTTGCACGCAAGAGCAGTGCCACCATCGGCAATGTGTGGGTGGACATCACCCGTGCCACGCTCTATGTGCTGCTGCCGCTGTCCATCGTGTTTGCCGTGGCGCTGTCCGGGCAGGGCGTGATCCAGAACTTCAAGCCCTATCAGGACGTGCATACCGTCGAGGCCACCACCTTCCAGCAACCCAAGCTGGATGCGCAAGGCAATGCACTCAAGGACGCCAAGGGCAACCCGGTGCTGGAAGACGTGACCACCACCACGCAAACGCTGGCGCAAGGCCCGGTGGCATCGCAAGAAGCGATCAAGATGATAGGCACCAATGGTGGCGGCTTCTTCAATGCCAACTCGGCTCATCCGTATGAGAACCCGACGCCGCTGGCCAACTTCCTGCAGATGATCGCCATCTTCCTGGTGCCGGCCTCGCTGTGCTTCGTGTTTGGCCGCATGGTGGGTGACCGCCGGCAGGGCTGGGCGGTATTGGCGGCAATGACGCTGATCTTCGTACTGGCCTATGGCGCACTGGTTTCGGCTGAAATTGCCGGCAACCCGGCGCTGCAGCAGGCGGGGGCGGGCAGCGCGCTGAACATGGAAGGCAAGGAAACGCGCTTTGGCGTCGTGGCATCCAGCCTGTTTGCCACCATCACCACGGCGGCATCGTGCGGCGCGGTCAATACCATGCACGATTCGCTCACCCCGCTGGGCGGTATGGTGCCCACCTTGCTGATGCAACTGGGTGAAGTGGTGTTCGGCGGCGTGGGCTCGGGTCTGTACGGCATGCTGGTGTTTGCCATCCTGGCCGTGTTCATCGCCGGCCTGATGGTGGGCCGCACGCCCGAATACCTGGGCAAGAAGATCGAATCGTTCGAGATGAAGATGACGGCGGTGGCCATTCTGGTTACGCCCATCCTGGTGCTGGCCGGCACTGCCATTGCGGTGCTGGCCACGGCTGGCAAGGCAGGCATTGCCAACCCGGGTGCGCATGGTTTCTCGGAAATCCTCTACGCGCTGTCGAGCGCGGCCAACAACAACGGCTCGGCCTTTGCCGGTCTGTCTGCCAACACGCAGTTCTACAACGTGCTGCTGGGTGTGGCGATGTGGTTCGGCCGCTTCTGGATGATCGTGCCCATCCTGGCCATTGCCGGCTCGCTGGCGGCCAAAAAGCGGCTGAATGCCAACGCCGGCACTCTGCCCACGCATGGCCCGCTGTTCGTGCTGCTGCTGATTGGCTCGGTATTGCTGGTGGGGGCGCTCAACTATATCCCGGCACTGGCGCTGGGGCCGATTGTCGAGCACCTGCAAATGGCTGTGGTTCATCACTGAGCCGGTAGCTTGCGTCCAAAGGATAAACAAAATGACAAAACTTTCCCTGCTCGACCCGGCGTTGGTCAAACCGGCACTGGTCGATGCATTCAAGAAGCTGGCGCCACAGGTGCAATGGCGCAACCCGGTGATGTTCGTGGTGTATCTGGGCAGCATCCTCACCACCATCCTGTTCGTGCAGGCGCTCACCGGCAAAGGTGAGGCGCCGGTGGGCTTTATCGGCGCGATTACCGTCTGGCTGTGGTTCACCGTGCTGTTTGCCAACTTTGCCGAGGCACTGGCCGAAGGGCGCAGCAAGGCACAGGCCGCCACCTTGCGCAGCAGCAAGAAGAACGTGATGGCCAAGAAGCTGTCTGGCCCCAACAAGGCAGCCAGCAAGCAGATTGCCAGCAGCAGCGACCTGCGCCGTGGCGACTACGTACTGGTTGAGGCCGGCGATGTGATCCCGGCCGATGGCGAGGTGGTGGAGGGCGTGGCATCGGTGGACGAATCGGCCATTACCGGCGAATCGGCCCCGGTGATCCGCGAATCCGGCGGTGATTTCACTGCCGTGACTGGCGGCACACGCGTGCTGTCGGACTGGATCGTGGTGCGCGTGACGGTCAACCCTGGTGAGGCCTTCCTCGACCGCATGATTGCCATGGTGGAAGGCGCCAAGCGCCAGAAAACGCCGAACGAGATCGCACTGACCATCCTGCTGGTAGCGCTGACCATCGTGTTCCTGGTGGTGACGGTGACCTTGCTGCCGTTCTCGCAATTCAGCGTCGAGGTCGCCAAGGCCGGTACGCCGATCAGCATTACCGCGCTGATCGCACTGCTGGTTTGTCTGATCCCCACCACCATCGGTGCGCTGCTGTCGGCGATTGGCGTGGCCGGGATGAGCCGCATGATGCAGGCCAATGTGATCGCCACCTCGGGCCGTGCCGTCGAGGCGGCCGGCGACGTGGACGTGTTGCTGCTCGACAAGACCGGCACCATCACTCTCGGCAACCGCCAGGCAGCGGCGTTCCTGCCGGCGCCGGGTGTGGCCGAGAAGGAGCTGGCCGACTTCGCGCAACTGGCCTCGCTGTCCGATGAAACGCCGGAAGGCCGCAGCATCGTGGTGCTGGCCAAGCAGAAGTTCGCCATTCGTGCCCGTGAACTGGGTGAGCATGATGCGCATTTCGTTGCCTTTACTGCGCAGACACGCATGAGCGGCGTGGACTACGATGGCCGGCAGATCCGCAAGGGTGCGATTGACGCAATCAAGAAGCACGTGACCGAGCTGGGCGGCCTGTTCCCCGAGGTCGTGGCGCAACTGGCCAATGACGTGGCCCGCCGTGGCGCCACGCCGCTGCTCGTATCGGACAACGAGCGCGTGCTGGGCGTGGTCGAGCTCAAGGACATCGTGAAGGGCGGCATCAAGGAGCGCTTTGCCGAGCTGCGTGCCATGGGCATCAAGACGGTGATGATCACCGGCGACAACCCGCTGACCGCTGCCGCCATCGCTGCCGAGGCCGGTGTCGATGACTTCCTGGCCGAAGCCAAGCCCGAGGACAAGCTGGCGCTGATCCGTCGCCACCAGGGCGAGGGTCGCCTGGTGGCCATGACCGGCGACGGCACCAATGATGCACCAGCACTGGCACAGGCTGATGTGGCGGTGGCCATGAACACCGGCACGCAGGCCGCCAAGGAGGCCGGCAATATGGTCGATCTGGATTCCAACCCGACCAAGCTGATCGAGATCGTCGGCATCGGCAAGCAGATGCTGATGACGCGCGGCTCGCTCACCACCTTCTCGGTGGCCAACGACGTGGCCAAGTATTTCGCCATCATACCGGCCGCGTTTGCCAGCACCTATCCGCAGTTGAACGCGCTCAACGTCATGGGGCTGCAAAGCCCGGCGTCGGCCATCCTGTCTGCGGTGATCTTCAATGCCATCATCATCGTGTTCCTGATCCCGCTGGCGCTCAAAGGCGTGGCCTACAAGGCACAAAGCGCCGCGCGCCTGCTGC
The DNA here is from genome assembly GCF_900176275.1 of Andreprevotia lacus DSM 23236. Classification (GTDB taxonomy): domain Bacteria; phylum Pseudomonadota; class Gammaproteobacteria; order Burkholderiales; family Chitinibacteraceae; genus Andreprevotia; species Andreprevotia lacus. The sequence goes on from NZ_FWXD01000010.1 coordinate 128,743, forward strand.
GCAGCAATCTGCTGATCTACGGTGTGGGCGGCCTGATCGTGCCGTTTGCCGGCATCAAGCTGATCGACCTGCTGCTGGTGGCATTGCACCTGGCCTGACGCATGGGCCGGCCCATGGTGGCCGGCCACAAGAAAACCGAATGAGGATACACATCATGAAAAACCATCTTCGCCCCGCACTGGTGCTGTTTGGCGCACTGACGCTGTTGACCGGCGTGCTGTACCCGGCGCTGGTCACCGGCATTGCGCAGGCCGCGTTTCCGCAAGCAGCCAATGGCAGCCTGATTGAACGCGACGGCAAGGCAGTCGGCTCCAGCCTGATCGGGCAGAACTTCAGCTCGCCGCGCTATTTCTGGGGTCGCCCGTCGGCCACCGGCCCGATGCCGTATAACGGCGCCAATTCGTCCGGCTCCAACCAGGGGCCGACCAATCCGGCGCTGGCTGACGCGGTGAAGGCGCGCGTGGCCGCGCTCAAGGCGGCTGATCCGGCCAATACCGCAGCGGTGCCGGTTGATCTGATCACCGCCTCGGCCAGCGGGCTGGACCCGCACATCAGCCCCGAAGCGGCTGCTTACCAGCTCAAGCGTGTGGCAGTGGCGCGCAAGCTGCAGATCGAGCGTGTGCAGGCGCTGATCGATGCGCATACCGAGGGGCGCCAGTGGGGGCTGCTGGGCGAGCCGCGCGTGAATGTGCTGGCACTCAATATGGCGCTGGATGCCGAGCGCTGAGCCTGCTGACCGCGCTGTCAGCGTGCAATGAGATATACGCCGGGCACTGGCCCGGCGTCAGACTATGAGCGATGATCGCAGCATGAGCGAAACAGAAAAACGCCCCGATCCCGACCAGTTGCTGGAGGAAATCCAGCGCGACGAAGCGCGTGCCTGTCGCGGCCGGCTGAAGATCTTCTTTGGCGGCTGCGCGGGCGTGGGCAAGACCTATGCCATGCTGTCCGCCGCACAGGCCAAGGTGCGTGAGGGCGTGACCGTGGTGGCTGGCGTGGTCGAGACGCATGGCCGCGCCGAGACTGAGGCCATGCTGACCGGCCTGCAGCAACTGCCGCTGCGTCGCATCGAATACAAGGGGCACACTCTGCCCGAGTTCGATCTGGATACCGCGCTGGCCATCAAGCCGGCGCTGATCCTGATCGACGAATATGCGCACTCGAACGTGGCGGGCAGCCGCCACCCCAAGCGCTGGCAGGATGTCGAGGAGCTGCTGGCTGCCAGCATCGATGTCTACACCACGCTGAATGTGCAGCATCTGGAAAGCCTGAACGATATCGTGGGCCAGATTACCGGCATTGCGGTGCGTGAAACCGTACCTGACCGCGTGTTTGATGCTGCCGATGAAGTGACGCTGGTTGATCTGCCGCCGGACGAGCTGCTGGCGCGGCTGCAGGCCGGCAAGGTGTATCTGCCGGCGCAGGCCGAGCGCGCCGCCCAGCATTTCTTCCGCAAGGGCAATCTGCTGGCGCTGCGTGAGCTGGCGCTGCGCCGCACCGCAGACCGCGTCGATGCACAGATGCGCGCTTACCGTGCCGATCAATCCATCCGCCCGGTCTGGCAGGCGCGCGAGCGCTTGCTGGTGTGCGTCGGTTCCGATGGCAATGCCGACAAGCTGATCCGTAGCGGCGCGCGGCTGGCCGCCAGCCTGCAAGCCGACTGGCTGGCCGTGTATGTCGAAACGCCCGGCCTGCAGCGGCTGGGCGACGAGCAACGCGCACGCATGCTGAAGGCACTCAAGCTGGCGCAGGAGTTTGGCGCCGAAACCAGCGTGCTGGCCGGTGCCGATCTGCCGGCAACCTTGTTGGCGTATGCGCAGAGCCGCAATGTCTCCAAGCTGGTGGTGGGCAAGTCCCTGCGCGGTGCGGTATCAAGGCTGTGGCAGGCGCCATTGTCGGAACGGCTGGCGCATACGGCGCGCGATGTCGATGTCTATGTGGTTGCGCATGATTTGGACGATGACGGCGCCAAACACAGCGGCCAGGCGCGCAGCATGCTGTTCGACAGCGAAGCACCACGCCGCAAGCGCTATGGCTTTCTGGCGGCCATTGCTGCCTGCGCGCTGATTACCGTGGTGGCTGCCACGCTGACCCACGTGCTGGAGCTGGCCAACGTGGTCATGCTCTATCTGCTGGCGGTAGCGCTTGTGGCGATCCGTTTTGGCCGGGGAGCCGGGGCGCTGGCGGCGGTGCTGAGCGTGGCGGCGTTCGATTTCTTCTTTGTGCCGCCGCGTTTTTCGTTTTCGGTGTCCGACACGCAATACCTGCTGACTTTCGTGGTGATGCTGGCCGTGGCCTTGATTATCGGCCAGCTCACCGCGCGGCTGCGTTTCGAGGCCACCGTGGCCACCTACCGCGAGCGCCGCACCCGTGCGCTGTACGAGCTGGGCCGTGAACTGGCTGGCGCACTCACCGCCCCACAGGTGGTCGAGATCGGCATGCGCCAGCTCGAAGGCTTGTTCCAGTCCGAGGTGCGCGTGTTCCTGCCCGACAGCAAGGACAAGCTGCAGGCGGCGGGCGAGGGCGATGGTTTCGATTTCGGTGTAGCGCAGTGGGTGTTCGATCATCAAGAACCAGCCGGCCTGGGTACGCATACCTTGCCGGCCAATGTGGCGCATTACGTGCCGCTGCGTGCGCCGATGCGCGTGCGCGGCGTGCTGGCGCTGACACCACGCAACGACGCATTGCAGCAGGTATTCCTGCCCGAACAGCAGCGCTTGCTGGAAACCTGCGCCAGCCAGATCGCGCTGTCGCTGGAGCGGGTGCACTACGTTGAAGTGGCGCAGGATGCCATTGTCGCGATGGAGGCCGAGCGGCTGCGCAACGGCGTGCTGTCGGCGGTATCACATGACCTGCGTACACCGCTGACCAGCCTCTTGGGGCTGACCAGCCTGCTCGACGGCGGCCACGTTGCGGGCGAGCAGCAACGCGAACTGACTGCCGCCATCCGCCAGGAAGCCGAGCGCATGAACCGGCTGGTGGTCAACCTGCTGGACATGGCGCGGCTGCAATCGGGCGTGAAGCTCAACAAGGTCTGGCAACTGCTGGATGAGGTGGTCGGCAGTGCTGCACGCGCCTTGCGGCAGGTGCTGGGTACGCACCAGCTCAAAATCCACCTGCCGGCCGATTTGCCCATGCTGGAATTCGATCAGGTGCTGATCGAGCGCGTGCTGGTCAACCTGCTGGAGAACGCCGGCAAATACACGCCCGCCGGCAGCACCATCAGCGTGGCAGCCCGGCAGACCGGCGAAGTGGTCGAGGTCTGCATCAGCGACGACGGCCCCGGCTTGCCGCCTGGTCGCGCCGAACAATTGTTTGCCAAGTTTGCCCGTGGCGAGGTCGAATCGGCCACGCCCGGCGTTGGTCTGGGCCTTGCCATCTGCCGCACCATCGTCGAGGCGCATGGCGGACGCATTTGGGCGCAGAATATCGACCACGCTGGCCGTGTCGCAGGCGCAGCATTCATCTTTACCCTGCCGGCGGGCAACCCGCCGGCGCTGCCAGATTTGTGAGCATGGATACCGCCCCCATTACCGTGATCGTCATTGAGGACGACAAGCCGATTCGCCGTTTTCTCTCCACCACGCTGGAGGCCGAAGGCATGCACGTGCACGAGGCCGAAACCGGCAAGCAGGGTCTGATCGACGTGGCCACGCGCAAGCCCGATCTGGTCATCCTCGATCTGGGGTTGCCGGATATTGATGGCGTGGACGTGATTGCCCGCCTGCGCGAGTGGTGCACTTTGCCCATCCTGGTGCTGTCGGCACGCACGCAGGAGGCGGAAAAGGTGGCCGCGCTGGATGCCGGTGCCGATGACTACCTGACCAAGCCCTTTGGCGTGGCCGAGTTGATGGCGCGGCTGCGCGTATTGCTGCGTCGCCATGCCGGGCAGTCGGCCAGCCCCCAGAGCGAGTTTACGTTTGGCGATGTGCACGTTGATCTGGCTGGGCGGCAGGTGTTCAAGGGTGACGAAGCCGTGCACCTGACGCCGATCGAGTATCGCTTGCTCACGACCTTGATTCGCCATGCCGGCCGGGTGCTGACGCACCGCGAACTCTTGCGCGAGGTGTGGGGGCCGTCGCACTCCGAATCCAGTCAGTATCTGCGTGTTTACATGGGCCACTTGCGGCAAAAGCTGGAGGACGAACCGGCGCTGCCGCGCTACATCGTTACCGAGACCGGCGTGGGTTATCGTCTGCTGGCTGAGTGATGCTCAGCGAGTTCATAACAGCACGATGATCAGCAACACACTCGCAAGCAGCGAGGTGACCGCGCCCAGCAGATTGCCGGCGTAAACAAGGCGGGCCAGCAACGGCCTGCCGTTGCCGAGGCCACGGTGACCAGTGGCGGCGCCCAGCGGCAAGGCAGCGCAAAAGGCGTAGCCGGATACGATGAGGCTGAGCACGATTGCCCATTGCAGCCAGGCGGTCACTTGCAGCTGCGGCAACAGCGCAGCAACGGCAAACATCAGGGTGGCGCCAATGGGCAGACTGGCATGCGCCACCCGCCAGGCATGTTGTATCGCTGCGGGCGCGCCGCGCTTGATGGCACGGGCGTAGGGTGCGCCGCACAGCAGGCCGATGAGTAACACGACGGCGCCATGCAGCGCCAGTTGATGGGTAGCTGGGGTCATCAGAAACCGGGTTGGAACGAAAGCGGGCTACCTTGCCAGCCTGTCACGCTCCTGGCAACGGGAATGCTGGCCCCTCAGCCTTGTCCGGCAAGGGCCGCCAGCGCATCGACGCCAAAGCGGAAGTACAACTTGTCGCTGACATGGCTGGCGCCCAGTTGGCGATAAAATTCCAGCGCACGGGTATTGTCGGCATCCACCGTCCAGTCGAAACGGCTGCAGCCCTTGTGCTGTGCATAAGCGGCGATCCAGCGCATCAACGCCGCGCCGATGCCGGCATTGCGCCAGCCGCTATGCACATACAGCTCCTTCATGAACAGCTGTGCGCTTTCCTTGGGCGCGGGGTAGAGCAGCGAAATGCACGCCAACCCGACTACTTGATCTGCGCTGCAGGCCAGCACCAGCTGCACGCCCGAGTCAGCCCCGAGGATGTTGTCACGCAGGTTGGCGTGCACAGTCTCGCGGCTGGATGCGTTGGCGCCGTTGTAATGACGGCTCATGTCCAGCAGCAGGTCTGCCGTGGATTCGAGCCTGTCCGCTTGGTAAAAGCCGATCTGAAGCGTGGTGTCGTCATGCATGGTGAGAATCAGTCCAGATTCTGTCCGATGCGCCACAGCACGCCGGACGGGTCGAGCAGCACGAAGTCGCGCATGCTCCAAGGCTGGTCCTGCAGGCCTTGTGCGACCGGATGGCGATCGAAAAATCCATCTGCCTGCAGCTGGCTCCACCAGCTGTCCACGTCTTCGACCAGCAGATGCAGCATCAGGTTTTCGGCCAGCTCGCGCACGTAGAAATTCTGCAACAAGAAGCTGCACTGGTCATGGTGCAGGTAAGCAAGATTGCCATCTTCCCAGTTCACGGCGAAACCCAGTGCGCGATAGAACGCCAGGCTGGCGGCAAAATCACGCGCTGGCACAAAGGCCTTGAGTTCCACGCTGCGCAAATTGGTCATGAGGCGCTTGATCCTGTTTGAGTGGAGCATGGCTTGCTCCGTTGCAAGAGATGTTAATGGCTTGGCGGGTTGTGGCCAAAGCGTGCTGAATGACGGGCCCTTGATAAATGCCGCATGAGTGGATTCCACGCTTGCGGTGCACGGCCACGGCCGGCAAGCAAGAGCCAGTTATATGCACTCTGGGCCATCATTTGTGGATACACCGGCATCAAGCACCCCGGCAAAGCCGGGTGCTCACCGGTTTTTGGGGTTGAACAGCGGCTCTCCCGGATTGATTTCATGCCCTTGCCTGCGCGAGGGGGCCTCGCTTCGCGCCTCAGAGGTCCGAATCGGGTCTTTGAAAATCACGCGTTCAGGTGCATAACCAGCTCCAAAAATGGCTGGACTATCCTGAGAACAGAGAACAGCGACGCATGACCATGCCCCTTGCGATTGTACCCAGCTGCAAATGACTGACATATCAATGGAAGTTCTGGAATGCCACATCACATCGTCCATGCGATAGGTTCGACCTGCTATTTCGTTTTTTTTGTACTGTTCTGGTGGGTTAGCCGGATACCGAGGACCAACCAGGGTGCAAACTGGTGGGCCGCTGCCATGGCATTTGGTTTGCTGGCTCGCCTGACTTTCCTGCTGGTCTTGCCCCAACACGATGCGCAACAGACCGCCATGCTGTACTCCACCCTGAACGTTCTCGAGAAACTGTGCCTCGTTATCGGGCTGGTGCGCTTTTTCGACCTGCCATTCAAGCTGCGCTGGTTTGTGCTGGCCACGCTGATGGTCGAATTCTGGCTGCTTGTTGCTTGGTTTGCCGGATTCTCGCCATCTGTTCGCGGTATTGGTGTGGCGATGTTCAATGCCGGCATGTTGTCCTGTGCGGCGTGGATGACTTGGCGTCAACGCCATGAACTGCCATCCAGATTGTTGCTGGTTGCTTCACTTGCCAGCGGATTGCTGGTGCTGCACTGGGCTACAGGATTCATCATTATCGGCTTCTGGCCCGCTTGGTCCGTGCAAGGGTTTCTGCTGGGGACCTTTCTGGTCGGGTTGCAATACTTGTCCCTGCTGGCGACAGTATTGCAGCAATTTCAGCAACGGCTCATCGAGGCCGAATCCAGGGCGCTCGAAATGGCTTTTCTTGATCCACTGACGGGGTTGAGTAACCAGCGCTATATGCGCTCGCTGTTCGAGCAGGCCCTGCTGCTTGCAACCAGACCGCATCAATTGGTCGCCATCATTTACATTGATCTGGATAACTTCAAACCAATCAACGATACAGCTGGCCATCACGCGGGTGACGAGGTCTTGAAAGTGGTGGCAAGTCGGCTCAAGAGTGCCACCCGCAGTACCGACATTTGCGCGCGCCTGGGGGGCGATGAATTTGTGGCCATCTGTACCCAGCTGGATCAGCCGGATCAGGTCCACAGCATCGCGGACAAACTGCTGGAAGTGCTGACCACGCCGATTAACGTTGATGGTCGCGAGCATGTGCTGGGTGCAAGCATGGGTATCAGCCTGTACCCCTTGCATGGCACCTCGTTGCCTGCGCTGCTGGAATATGCGGATACCGCCATGTATCACATCAAGCGGCATGGCAAGAACGGCTATTGCCTGCATGGCGCGGAGCCCGACTCCAGCAGCCCGCCGGTCACGACATGATGCCTGTATTGGTTGTGGCGCGGCACCGCCCTGTTTCAGTCCAGGGCGGTAGCCTGAAAAGTATGGATACGGTCGCGGCCACCATGTTTTGCTGAATAGAGGGCATGATCGGCCCAGTCTAGAAGCTGGCGGGGCGGGATGTAATGCTCCGCTGCAGCAACCCCCTGGCTGACCGTTACTTGCAGCGCGGGTGCAATGGCGTGCCAGTCATGCCTGTGCACCCGTTTGTGGATGCGCTCGGCGATTGCGTTTGCCGCCTGTCGGCTGGCGCCGGGTAGCAGCAGGCAGAATTCTTCCCCGCCATAGCGGGCAATCCTTTCCGGGTCCTGGCGGCAGCATTCGCGCAGCAGCTGCGCCAGGGTTTGCAGGACGAGATCGCCCATCCGGTGGCCGTGCAGGTCATTCACGTGCTTGAAGTGATCAAGGTCGAGCAGGATGATTGCGTAGGGTGTTTGCTGCAGTTGCTCCTGCTCGTCGAGCGATTGCTCGAGTGCACGCCGGTTGCCCAGTCTGGTCAGTGCATCGGTCTGTGCTTCGGTCAGCAGGGCATGGCGCGCCGCTTGTTCCTGGCGCAGCGCGCCTTCCAGAAAGACGCTTTCGTATTCGCGCAGTGCCAGCTCAAGCCGGGCATCCATCTGCTTGAGGCGGCGCAGCCCCAGCACGCTGATCCGATAGCGGTCGGATTTGGCCTGGTTTGCCTCGTAGCAGCGATGGAAGGCCTTCAGGTGATCCAGCGCCTGCCGGGGTCTGTCCATTTGCTTGTAGCAGCGATAGGCCGCCTGGTGGATGCGCTCCAGCAGCAGTTGCGAGTCGATCTGCTCGGCGTGGGCAATGGCCCGGCTGAAATGCGTCAGGCATGCATCGGACTCGCCGCGCTGCATGTCCAGCTCGCCGCGCTGCAGGGCGGCCTGGGCCGCTGCCCAGCCGTAACCCAGCACCAGCGCGGCCTCTTCGGCCCGCTGCAGGTATTGCTCGCTGGCCACTACGTCACCGCTTTGCAGCAGGGCGGTGCCCAAATGCAGCAGGTATTCGATCTGCCAGTGCCGGCTGTCGTGCCGCATCACGTGCTCTTCGCCTACCCGCAGCACCACTTCTGCCGTGGTGGGGTCATTCAGATGCAGCAGGTCTGCAGCCAGGCAGACATAAATCTGCGCCAGGCTGGCGGGGGATTGCGAGGGTTGCGCCAGTTCCAGCGCCCGATAATGGTAGCGCTTGGCCGTGGAGTAGTCGTTGATGCTGAAAAATGCCTTGCCCAGGCCAACCAGCGCACGGATGGCATGGCGGGCATCGTGCCGCAGTAGTGCGAGCTGCAGGCAATCTCCCCAGTAATTGAGCGCCCGCATGGCCTCTGCCTGCTGCAGCGCATGCCCGCCACCTTCATCAAGGGCGATCAGCACCACCTGATCCAGCTTGGCGGCCCGTGCCTGCTTGATGATCGGGTCCAGTGCTGCCAGTGCGGCACCAAACCGCCCCTGGCGGCCGATGGCGATGGCGACCAGCAGCTCGGCCTCCAGCCGTTCCTTGACCTGGCCGGCGTCACGGGCTGTGCGGGCCAGTTGCTCTGCTTCTTGCTGGACAGTGCGGGCCTCGGTGTCGAGTCGGGCGTAGAGCTGGTTCAACGGCATGCTGCACCTTGTGGCTGCCCGGCTTGCAGCTGCGCCAGCGTTTGTTGCAATTGACGGTTTTGCGCGCGCAAGGCGTGGACTTCCATTTTGAGTTCGACTACCTCGGCCTTGACGCTGCCCATCAAATGAGCCCGCCGATGCCGGTCTTCCAGCTGGTGCACGCGCTGCAGGTGATAACGCTCGTAGGTCGCGAGCGCACCGTGGATGTCCCCCTGTTGCTCAAGCAATTGCGCCAGCCGCTCGGAAAAATGGGTAGGCAGGAACATGCCCGATTTGTCGCTGAGCACGATGCTTTCCTGCAGCGACGCGATGGCTGCCGCCGGCTTGCCCTGGGACATGGCCAGCGTGGCCTGGTGATAGAGCGCCTGGGTCAGCCCCCACAGGTAATGGCCGTCGCGCGCACGCTGCGTGGCGACCGCCAATGCGCTGGTGGCCTCCTGTTCGGCGGCAATCGCCATCAGGTTTGCGGCGCGCGCATTTTCAAAGTCCACCCACCACAACGGCTCCATCGAGCCGTTCATCAAATGCTTGATGTCGGCCAACAGCTGCAGGACAACCTGCCCCGGTGCCAGGCGGGTCAGGTCATTGGCCAGATACAGGCCGCTTTTGATGATCTGCACCGGTTCGCCGGCCTGGCAGGCGACGTCATAGGCAAAACGGTGTGCATCACGGGCGCGTGGCAGATCGTTTTCCACCAGAAAAACGTTGCCTATGCCCAGATAGGCATCGACGACATAGGCAGGCAGCGCTGCCTCGGTGGCCAGATCGAGATTGGCCAGCCACAGATCGACAGCCGTGCTGAAGTCGCCCAGCTCCTGGCACGCGGTTGCAGCCAGCTGCCTGGCTTCGGCGCACTGCGCTGCCGCACCCAGCCTGTCTGCCAGGGTATGTGCCCTGAGCGCATGGCGGCGCATTGCACCATGGCCATTGGCAGCCCACTCCACACGCGCACTGAGCAGGAGCGCCTGCAATTCGTCCACATCGTCATGCTGCTGCCGCGCTGATCGCAACGCCAGGCGAACGACAGGCCGTGCGGATCGCGCCTGCGTTTTCAGCAACTGCCCCGCCTGGGCAAGGAGATCAGCGGTGTTCGCCATTGCCGAGTCGCTCCGGGATTGGGTTCTGCTATCAATATAGATTGCCGTTCCGGGTAGGGGCAGGCCGGACGAGACAGGTGGCCGGCCTGCGGGGGGCAAGGGCAAAGATTTGTCATTACGCACCTTTTGCTTGCCGCTTGGTACTGCCGCCCGTATCCGGCCTGATCCAGGATGTGGGCTCCAACCACCATCCGGAGTTCATGATGCGTATCACCCATTCCCTTGCCCTGATTCAAGCCCTGCTGCTGGGCAGCGTGCTGATTGCCGGCTCTGCCAGCGCTGTTGCCAAGGACCACCCCAAGGTGTTGATGGTGGTGGCGTCTTACAAGGTGGCTGAAGTCGAGTACAACGAGCCACGGCAGCAACTGGAGCAGGCTGGCGCCATCGTCCACGTCGCCAGCGTCAAGATGAGCCCGGCCACAACGTACAGCGCACAGACCATCCTGCCCGACCTGTTGATCGACGATGCCCGTGCGGATGACTACGATGCCATCGTGCTGATTGGCGGAGAGGGCGCCGCCGGCGACCTGTGGGGGCATGCCAAGCTGCAGCAACTCGTCAACGCAGGCTACAACCAGCACAAGCTGGTCGCGGCCATTTGCGCCGCCCCGGTGGTGCTGGCACGCGCCGGATTGCTGCAGCAACGCAAAGCCACCGCCTTTTACAGCAGCGACATCCTGTCCGAGCTGAAAAAAGGCCAGGCCAGCTACACCGGTAACCGGGTAGAAATCGACGGGCGCCTGATCACCGGCAATGGCCCGGCAGCATCCGGCGAATTTGGCAAGGCAGTGCGCCAGGCGCTGGAAGCACTGTAATCCCTCCGGGGGGGGGATTACCGGGCGCCCGACCTGCGCCCCTGCAACGAGAGAATCCGATCACAACCGATGCAAGGGATGCACATTTTGACTTCTTCAATCCGACGTACCCGGCCGGCTGATTTGCCGGCATTGTTCGAAATCAGGGCCCGTACTCGAGAAAACGCGCTTGACATTGAATACCTCGCTACCCTGGGTATTACGCCAGCCAGTTCGGCTGCCGCCATGCTCAATGGCCAGGTTCAGGGCTGGCTGTGTGAAATGGCTGGTCAGATCGTCGGTTTTGCCAGTGGTGACCGTGATTCAGGAGAGATGCTGGTACTGGCCGTGCTGCCAGAATACGAGGGGCGTGGCATTGGCAAGCGGCTACTGACGGAGGTTGTCTCCTGGCTTGTGTCCTGCGGGTGCCCGCGTATCTGGTTGACGGCAAATCGATCTCCCTCGGGGCGGGCCTATGGTTTCTATCGCCATTGTGGCTGGCGTCCGACAGGCGAGCTGGTGGACGGTGACGAGGTGCTGGAGTATTTCACAGTGAGTTCTGCTGCATTGCCAGACAAAGTGACAAGCCCGCTTGAGCTGGTCGACGTAAATCGTGACAATTGGCAGCAATGTGCTGCGTTGTCGGTAACCGCGGCTCAGCAGGCACTTTTCCCCTGCAGCGTGCTGGGATGGATTGCCGAATCACGTTTTGAGCCGAGTTTTCGTTTGCATGGCTTGTCCGTGGACGCACAGTTGATTGGTTTTGCCGTGACGGGCGTGGATCCCGAGGATGGCGAGCACTGGCTGCTCGCATTCGTGATTGACGCCCCTCACCAGGGACAGGGTTTCGGACGAGCCGGCATGCAGGCTTTGTTGGCGTATTTCTCGGCACAGCGCGCCTGCAGGCGCATCCTGTTGGGGCACCGGCCCGAAAACCTGTCCGCAGCTCGCTTGTATGCTTCATTTGGCTTCGTGCCCCTGCGGGAAACGCCGCAGGAAATCATTTGCAGCTTGCAATTGCCCCGGTAGTGACGGATTTCGCCTTTGGCGAAATGTCGGATTTGTTCAATACATGCGCCTGCCAACGCTTCAGCATGGGAGCTCGATCATTTGCCAAAGGGGCAAGCCATGTATTTGCTGCACGCCGAATTGAAAGCCCGTCCCCATGCCATCGCGGAGGTGCGGAGCCTGCTGGATACCTGCCGGCAAGCAGCCCGCGCCGAGCCCGGCAATCTGGACTTTGCCATTTTCTGCCGGGAAGATAGTCCGGACGAGTTTGTGGTGTATGAGCGCTACCGCAGCAAGGCAGACTGCGAGCTGCATCTGCACTCGGCGCCGATTCAGGCGGTGCTGCAAAAATTCGAGCTGCTGTTGCAGCATCCGCCCCGCATCGTGCAGGCCGGATTGCTGGCCGGGCACTTTTGCGCGGATGATTGACGGAGGACACGGATGGAGCGTGAGCGTTGCGCCGGCACGGCCGCCCCGATCTGGCGGCATGCCGTATCACCACTGCTGACACCATTTGTTGACTGCATCTGGGGCATGTCATCGCAGCAGGCCGTGGTCTTGCCCTGCTTGTTGCCCGGCACGGGTGCCGAGCTGTTTCTGCAGCTGGGCACGCCGTTTCTGGCCTGCGATGGCCACGGTCGGCCAAGCCCGCTGCCTGCGCTCACCTTGCTGGCATTGCGAACGCAGTCGCTAGCTCTGGCGCCAGCGGCCGATCTCGATTTCATCGCAGTTCGTTTCAAGGCCGGCATGGCCGCGCGGCTGCTTGGCCTGCCGGTGGGTGAATTGATCGACACGCCACAGTGCCTGACCAGTCTGGGTGGACTGTCCGCCGACAAGCTGCTGGATCAGCTGCACGCCTGTGCAGGCAGACAGGCGCGCATCGTGCTGCTGGAGGGCTTGTTGCTGCAATGTCTGCAGTCATCCCCGCATTTCGACATGGACATTGCGCTGGGCGTACAACATCTGTACTACCAAGCTCCGGGCGTGGAGGCACTGGCACGGCAACTTGGCATGTCAGGGCGGCAGCTCGCACGGCGATTCATGGCGCAGGAGGGCATCAGCCCGGTGCAGTTCAGACTGCTGGCGCGTTTTCAGCGGGCGGCACGGCTGCTGTGCCTTGAGCCAGCCCTGCCGCTGGTGCAGGTCGCAGCTGCGAGCGGCTATGCCGATCAGGCGCATCTGACACGGTCTTTCCGGGCGCTGCTTGCCAGCACGCCAGAGCGGGTGCGCCGCCAGATGCGTGGCAGGGTGACATTCTATGCCCGTCCCGGGCGGGAGCGCTGATGCTGCCCGTCCCGGGCTGAATCACAAGCGCAATAAAAAACCCCGCATCCGTGCAGGAGTGCGGGGTTCTGAACACGCCGGAGTATCGATTACTCCATGCGGTAGTTCGGTGCTTCCTTGGTGATCTGCACGTCATGTACGTGCGATTCGCGGATGCCGGCAGCAGTGATCTGCACGAACTCGGCCTTCTGGTGCATGTCGGCGATGCTGGCGCAGCCCACATAACCCATGGAAGAGCGGATACCGCCGACCAGCTGGTGCACGATGGCAGTCAGCGGGCCCTTGTACGGTACGCGGCCTTCAATGCCTTCCGGCACCAGCTTTTCGACGTTGGCGGTGTTTTCTTCCTGGAAGTAGCGGTCGGACGAGCCTTGCTGCATCGCGCCCAGCGAGCCCATGCCACGGTAGCTCTTGTACGAGCGGCCCTGGTACAGCTCGACTTCGCCGGGGGCTTCTTCGGTGCCGGCGAACAGGCCGCCCAGCATCACGCAATGCGCGCCGGCAGCCAGTGCCTTGGAGATATCGCCCGAGAAGCGGATGCCGCCGTCGGCAATCAGTGGTACGCCGGTACCGGCCAGTGCTTCAGCCACGTTGGAAACCGCCGAGATTTGCGGCACACCCACGCCGGCAACGATACGCGTGGTGCAGATCGAACCGGGGCCGATGCCGACCTTGACACCGTCAGCGCCGGCTTCCACCAGCGCCAGTGCGGCAGCGGCGGTGGCGATGTTGCCACCGATGACCTGCACTTGCGGGAAGGTCTGCTTCACCCAGCGCACGCGGTCCAGCACGCCCTGGCTGTGGCCGTGGGCGGTATCGACCACCAGTACGTCCACGCCGGCTTCCACCAGCAGCGCCACGCGCTCTTCGGTATCTCCACCGGTGCCGACGGCGGCGCCAACCAGCAGGCGGCCTGCGGAATCCTTGGCGGCGTTCGGGTGTTCGGTATTCTTGATGATGTCCTTGACGGTGATCAGGCCCTTGAGCTTGAACGACTCGTCGACCACCAGCACACGCTCCAGGCGATGTGCGTGCATCAGTTCGCGGGCTTCGTCGATGCTGGCGCCTTCGCGCACGGTGATCAGCTTGTCCTTGGGCGTCATGATGGTCGAAACCGGCACGTCGAGGCGGGTTTCGAAACGCAGGTCACGGTTGGTGACAATGCCGACCACCTGGCCGGCGGCATCGATAACCGGCAGGCCGGAGATGCGATGCTGGCGGGTGATGGCAATCACGTCACGCACCAGCAGGTCCGGACGCACGGTAATCGGGTCTTTCACGATGCCCGATTCGTAGCGCTTGACCTTGGCGACTTCCTGCGCCTGCATCTTTGCCGGGATGTTCTTGTGCACGATGCCGATACCGCCTTCCTGCGCCAGTGCAATCGCCAGACGCGCCTCGGTCACCGTGTCCATTGCGGCGGACAGCAGCGGCAGATTGATGCGGATATTGCGGGTCAGCTGGGTGGCGAGCGAAACGTCGCGCGGCAGTACGGTCGAATGAGCGGGAACGAGCAGGACGTCGTCGAAGGTCAGGGCTTTCTGAACGATACGCATGGGGCGCAATCCTTAGGCGGCAAAAATCGATTATACCGAAAACCGCCACGCTGAGCTACGCCCCTGCAAGCCGTCGGCAAAACCCGGTGTAGCAGCACCGGCAACAGGTGCCTGCCTGCGCGGAATGCAACGATGTTGCGGCGCATGATTGCGCCCGGCTGTAAGAAAAACTACTTTCAAAGCATGACAAGTAAGTTTTCAGGGCAGCGAGATGGCCGACAATGTCCAGCACAAGCAAGCACCGGTCGGTTTGATCCTGTCCGGTGGCGGTGCACGGGCTGCGTATCAGGTAGGGGTGTTGCTGGCGGTGGCGCGCTTGCTGCCACGTCGTGGGGTGAATCCCTTCCCCATCATTTGCGGCACTTCAGCCGGCGCCATCAATGCCGCTGCACTGGCAGCGGGGGCCACAGATTTCAAGCGCAGCGTGTTCAAGCTGGTGCATGCCTGGGGGGCGCTGACGCCAGACCGCGTCTACCGCGCCGGTTTGTTGCAACTGTTCGGTCGTGCCGGGCACTGGGTGCTGTCATTGCTGATCGGTGGCATGGGGCGCTACAACCCGCGCAGCTTTCTGGACAACGCGCCGCTGCGCGAGCTCTTGGGCGAGATGATCGATCTGGCCGGCATAGGCCAGAGTGTTGAGCAGGGGAGCCTGGTGGCGTTGTCGATCACCGCATCGGGCTATACCTCGGGGGAGTCGGTCAGCTTCTTCCAGGGCGATCCCGCGCTCGACGGCTGGCGCAGGGCCAAACGCATCGGCGTGCCGGTAGAGATCGAGATGGATCATCTGATGGCATCCAGCGCCATCCCGCTGGTGTTTCCAGCCGTGCACATTCGCCGCGAGTATTTCGGTGACGGTTCGGTGCGACAGATTGCGCCGATCAGCCCGGCCATCCATCTGGGCGCGCGCAAGCTGCTGGTGGTCGGGGTGGCGCCGCAGGATGAACACGGGGCCAACCGGCAGCGGACCGACGCCTATCCCTCGCTGGCCCAGGTGGCCGGCCATTTGATGAACAGCGTGTTCCTCGACAGCCTGGAAACCGATCTGGAACGGCTGACGCGCATCAATCGCACCTTGTCGAAGTTGCCAAACGATGGGGCCAGCCAGCTGGAGCTGCAACCTATCGAGGTGTTGTCGATTGCGCCGTCGCAACCGCTGGAGCGGCTGTCGATTCCGCACAAGTCCACTTTTCCGCCGGGGTTGCGCTTTTTGCTGTCGGGCCTGGGTGCTTTTCGCCGCCAAGGCTCGGTGGTGGCCAGCTATCTGATGTTCCACGGTGAATACACGCGCGCGCTGATCCAGCTCGGTTACAAGGATGCGATGGCGCAACGTCAAGCGCTGGAGACTTTTTTGGGATTAAGTCCACAGGCCCGCCCAGCAGGCGATGAGGCTGCTACAATTGCCGTCGATTGAAAAAAACAATCGATAGGGTGGAGTCATGTTGCGTTGGCGTTTGGGTTTTCTGGTCTTGGCGTTGTCTTGTGCGGGCATGATCGGCTTCGCACTGTATGAACAGTATTACAACTTTCTGATGCCTTGCCTGATGTGTATCTATCAGCGCATGGCCGTCATCAGCTACGGTTTTGTCGCCTTGCTGGCGGTGCTGTGGGCGCCCAAAACGCGTGGTGGTGTTTATGTGATTGGCGCGCTGGCGAGCATTGCTTCGCTGGGTGGCGCCTTTGCCGCAGCCAAACACGTGATGCTGCAATATGGCCCGAAAGACCCGACAGTAAGCTGTGCGCCCAGCCTGCCTTTCCCGATTGATTTCAACGATCCGAAGTGGCCTGCGTGGTTCTCCGGCCTGTTCCGCCCTGTGGGTGACTGCAGCAACATCGACCTGACCGTATTCGGCCTTTCCATGCCGGTATGGGTGGTGGTGGCCTGCCTGGGCCTGTTTGGCGCGGCCATGCTGCTGTGCCGTCTGCGTGCGCGTGAACTGCAGCGCGGGTGGTGGCGATGACGCTGACCGAGCTGCGCTATATCGTAGCCGTGGCGCGCGAGCGCCATTTCGGCCGCGCGGCTGCCAGTTGCTTTGTATCGCAGCCCACGCTGTCGGTGGCAGTGAAAAAGCTGGAGGACGAACTGGGCGTGACCCTGTTCGAGCGCTCGGCTGGTGATGTATCGCTGACCTCAACCGGCGAGCGTGTGGTGGAGCAGGCGCAGCGCGTGCTGGAAGAAGTGCAGGTGGTCAAGCAACTGGCCGAGCAGGGCAAAGACCCGCTGGCCGGGCCGCTGCGCCTCGGCATCATCTACACCATCAGCCCCTATTTGCTGCCTTGCCTGATTCCGGCGCTGCGCGAGGTCGCACCGCAAATGCAGTTGCTGCTGGAAGAAAACTACACTGGTCGCCTGGCTGAAATGCTCAAACAGGGCGAGATTGACGCCGCCATCGTGGCCGAGCCTTTCTTTGAAGGCGGCGTCAGCACCATGCAGCTCTACGACGAGCCCTTTGTCGTCGCCACGCCCAAGGGCCACCCGTGGGAGGCGTTGCCTGCCATTGATTCCAGCCAGCTGGCCGAGGAAAACGTGCTGCTGCTGTCGCCGGGCAACTGCTTCCGCGACCATGTTTTGCAAACCTGCCCGGACCTGAATCGTGAAAGCCTGCCGGCCGGCAGCCTGCAGCGCACCTTGCAGGGCAGCTCGCTGACCACCATCCGCCACATGGTGGCGGGCGGCATCGGCGTGACCGTATTGCCGGTAACGTCGGTGACACCAGCTGACGATGCGCTGTTGACCATCAAGCCCTTCTCGGGCGAAACGCCGACGCGGCGGGTGATTCTGGCCTGGCGCAAGAATTTCCCGCGTACGGCAGCCATCGAGGCCGTGCGTACTGCGGTGCTCAACTCCGGCCTGGCCGGCGTTACGTTCCTGCACTGATCCAATCTGTTGATTTGCTGGCCAGCCCCCGTGGCGCGGCTGAGAGGACCCCATGACTGCCAACATCGTCATCATTGGCACCGGCCTGGCCGGCTACAACCTGGCGCGCGAGCTGCGCAAACACGACACCGCCACGCCGCTGACCCTGATCAGCCGCGACGGCGCCGGTTTCTATTCCAAGCCCATGTTGTCCAATGCGCTGGCCGGCAACAAGACGGCGACCACGCTGGTGATGAAACCGGTGGAGAAGATGGCTGAAGAGCTGAACGCAACCATACTGGCGCGTAGCGACGTCAATGCCATCGACCCGGCAGCACATACGGTGACGCTGGCCGACGGTAGCAGCATTGCCTACGGCAAACTGGTGCTGGCACAGGGCGCCGACCCGATTCGCCTGCCGCTGGCGGGCGATGCCTCAGCCGACGTGCTGTCGGTGAATGATCTGGACGACTACGCGCGCTTTGCCGACAAGCTGGAAGGCGTACGCAGTGTGGCCATTCTGGGTGGCGGTCTGATCGGTTGCGAATTCGCCAACGATTTGCTGGCACGCGGCATCACTCCGACCGTGCTGGATGTGGCGCAATGGCCGTTGTCACGACTGGTGCCGCAGCAGGCGGGTGATTATCTGGCCGCCAAACTGACCGCCGCCGGTGTGCAGTTCCGTTTTGGCGTGGCAGCCAGTGCGGTGGACAAGCAAGGCAGTGGTTATCGCATCACGCTGGACGATGGCAGCAGGCTGGATGCCGATCTGGTGCTGTCTGCCATTGGCTTGCGCCCGCGCACGCAACTGGCGCAAGCAGCCGGGTTGACGGTGCAGCGCGGCGTGGTGGTGAACCGGCTGCTGCAAACCAGCAGCCCGGATATCTATGCGCTGGGTGATACCGCCGAAGTGGAAGGGCTGAATCTGCCTTTTGTGATGCCCATCATGCAGCAGGCACGTGCGCTGGGCGCTACCTTGGCTGGTAACGCTACGGAGCTCAAATACCCGGCCATGCCGGTGGTGGTGAAAACCCCTGCTTGCCCGACCGTGGTGGCACTGCCCGCTGCCGGTGCCGCCGGGCAGTGGTGGGTTGAAGCGAGCGAGGCAGGCGTCGATGCACGTTTTGTCGCCGCCGACGGCAGCCTGCTGGGCTTTGCGCTGCTGGGCGAGGCGAGCAAGCAGCGCCAGGCATTGGCGCCGTCGTTGCCGGCTGTGTTGGGCTGATTCACGAACTGCGTGGATTGCAATGAAAAGCGGCGCTTCAGGCGCCGTTTTTCATGAGGTGCAATGCAATCACGCGCCGTGGCATTTCTTGTACTTCTTGCCACTGCCGCACGGGCAGGGGTCGTTGCGGCCGACCTTGGGGGCATCGTTGCGCACGGTTTCCACTTTGCCGTAGCGCTTTTCCAGCCAGTAGAACATCGCGTCCTCGACCAGCCACGGCAGTTCGGCCAGGCGTTCTTCGCGCTGGGCGATGTCCAGTGTTTCCAGGTCTTCGTCCTCGCCGTCATTGCCTTCCAGCGCCAGAATGCCGGCCACGGTGTCGAAGAATTCCTCATCCTCGTCCAGCCCGGCTTGCCACAGGTCTTCACGCGCCAGAATGCCGACGCGGAAGCCCGACGCCCAGTAGGCCCCCAGCGTTTCCTTCCATTTCTCGTCCACACCTTCATCTTCGAGGATCAGCGGCAGGTAGAGCGGTTCTTCGCCCACATTGCCACGGCGCTTGGGCGAGTAGGCATCCTGCACGGTCTGATAATGACGGCGGATCAGGCCGAGGATTTCATCGGCTTCATTCTGGTCGGAGAATTCCGGGGTCTGCCCGGCAAAAATCTGCGGCAGCCACTCGTCCTCGGCGATGTCTTCCGGGCCGACGGTCAGGGCGACAAAGAAGCCATCGACCATTTCCAGGTCCATGGTTTCGTCCGGGGTGGTTGGCCCCATCAAAAAGGTATCGAGGTATTCGAGTTCGCTCTCGTTCAGCGGAGTGTGGCTCATTGCAATTCCAGTCTGCAGATCAACGGGTTAACCCGGGATTTTAGCCGGTATCGCTGCCAGCCGATACCGCCGTCAGCGCGCCGCCATGCGGATTTCGCCGCTGCCTGCCACGCGGCTGTGCACGGTGGCCGGTTTGCTCAGCACGATGATGTCGCCACTGCCGGCAATTTCCAGATCGGCCAGCTCGCTGGGCGCAATGACGGCATCGCCGCTGCCGGCGATGCGCACGCAGCTGCGGATTTGCCGCAGCGCCCCGGTGGACACATCGCCCGAGCCCGCAACCAGCGCGGACAAGACCTGCACGCTGCCACTGGCCTCGATATCGCCGCTGCCGCAGACTTCCAGTTCCAGCAGAGCCTGATCTACGTTCAGCAGTTGCAGGTCGCCGCTGCTGAGCAACTGCCAGGATTCGACCGCAGGTCCTTCCAGCTCGATCCGCACCTGGTCGAAATCGCGCCAGCGAAACTTGCCGCTGATTTGTGTGCCGTGAAGCTGGATGTGCTCCAGCGCTCGGGCATTGCCCCGTATCACGGCGCGCGGCGTGATGGCCGGGCGCCAGGTCACGTCCGCGGCGATGTTGATGGTCATGCTGCGGCCGGGTTGCCAGGGCAGCTCGCGCTCTTGCCAGTCTGGTGCTTTGCGGCCACTGGCCGGCCGGCTTCGACGTGCGATGGCCAGCGTAAGCGCAATCAGTACGCCGCCCAGCATCAGCGGCAGCACGGTCAGCAGCAAGCCGCCGCCCACAATGATGAGCGAAAACAGCAGTCCGCCCACCAGAAGCAGCAGCAAGCCGGCAAATGGCAGCAGCAAGGTCATGCCGGCGCCAGCCAGCAACCAGTTGACCGGTTTGCCCGCCGCGCCATGACGTTGCCGGCGCTGGCGTCCGCCAGTGTGCTCGCGGGCCAGTCGGGCCGGGTCGCCCAGTGCGCGGGCGGTTTCTTCCTCGCTGCGGCCGGCTGCGCTGGCCTCGGCAAAGTGGCTGTCGTAGTCGGCCACGATCTCGTTCACATCATCCGCGGGCAGGCCTTTCAGCGCCTTGCGCAGGCGCGCCAGAAACTCAAACTTGTTCATCATTGCCTCCGAGTAAGCGGCTGACTGCACCGGAAAATTGCCGCCATTCCTGTTTTTGCTGGCTGAGCGACGCCTGGCCGGCAGGGGTGATGCGGTAGTACTTGCGCGGCGGTCCGCTAGGCGATTCCTGCAGATAGGTGCTGACATAGCCATCCTGCTGCAGGCGGCGCATCAGCGGATAGATGGTGCCTTCGCCCATGTCCACAGCCTGTGCCAGTGCGCCCGCGATCTCGTAGGCATAGTTGTCGCCCTGATCGAGCAAGGCCAGCACGCACAGGTCGAGGACGCCTTTCTTGAGCTGGGTGGAAATTGCCTCGGCCATGCCGGCCCCACGACGTGATCTGGAATGCGCTCAGTCTATGGCAAGGTATCTTTCATTGCAAGATACCTTGCATGATGAAGAGTGCTTGTGCGGTTGGGGGATGTTCAATACGGCAGTGGAGAACCACCACCCGGCAGGGGCGCCGGGTGGCATGCCAATCAGCGGGTCAGTTCGACCAGCAATTCCTTGATGCGCACGGTGCGCAGCGTGGGTTCGGGCCAGTTGCCCTCGATACGCAACCGGTCTGGCGGCACCATCTTGTAGTTCTTTTTGCTCTGCACCAGCTGGATGATCTTGAACGGCTCGACCACGGTGTTCTTGGCAAAGGTGACCACGATGGCGCTGTCGGCCGCGTCGATCTTGGCGATGCCGGCCGGTTTGGCCAATATGCGCAGGCGGTGGCAGTCCAGCAACACCTTGGCAGCATCTGGCAGCAGGCCGAAGCGGTCGATCAATTCCTGCATCAGGTCGTCCAGATCGTCCGGCGTATCGGCGCTGGCCAGGCGCTTGTACAGGCTCAGGCGTTCGTTCACGTCCGGGCAATAGTCCACCGGCAGCAGCGCTGGCGCATGCAGATTGATTTCGGTGGTCACGCCCAGTGGCTGGGTCAGGTCCGGCTCCAGCCCCTTCTTGAGCGCCTTGACGGCTTCGTTGAGCATTTGCGAGTAGAGCGAGAAGCCGATTTCCTGCATCTCGCCCGATTGCGAATCACCCAGCACCTCGCCCGCACCGCGGATTTCCAGGTCGTGCATGGCCAGATAGAAGCCCGAGCCGAGCTCTTCCATCTGCTGGATGGCTTCCAGCCGCTTCTTGGCGTCGGTGGTGATGCTCTTCAGATCGGGCACCAGCAGATAGGCATAAGCCTGGTGGTGCGAGCGGCCCACGCGGCCGCGCATCTGGTGCAATTGCGCCAGACCGAACTTGTCGGCGCGGTTCATCACGATGGTGTTGGCGTTGGGGATGTCGATACCGGTTTCGATGATGGTGGTGCACAGCAACAGGTTGAAGCGCTGCGCGTTGAAGTCGCGCATCACGTGCTCCAGCTCGCGCTCGCGCATCTGGCCGTGCGCCACGCCGATGCGGGCCTCGGGCAGCAGCGCGGTGAGCTTTTCGCGCATGTTCTCGATGGTGTCGACTTCGTTGTGCAGGAAGAACACCTGGCCGCCACGCTTGAACTCACGCAGCACAGCTTCGCGGATCACGCCGTCGGCATATTTTGCAACGAAGGTCTTGACCGCCAGTCGCTTGCTGGGCGCCGTGGCAATCACCGAGAAATCGCGCAAGCCTTCCAGGCTCATCGCCAGCGTACGCGGGATGGGGGTGGCGGTGAGGGTAAGTACGTCCACGTCGGCGCGCAGCGCTTTCAGCTGTTCTTTCTGGCGCACGCCAAAGCGGTGCTCTTCGTCGATGATGACGAGGCCCAGCTTGGCGAATTGCACGTCCGGCTGCACCAGCTTGTGAGTGCCGATGATGATGTCGATCTGGCCATCGGCCAAGCCCTTGAGCGCGGCGGCCACTTCCTTGGGCGAGCGGAAGCGCGACAGCTCGGCAATGCGGATCGGCCAGTCGGCAAAGCGGTCGCTGAAAGTCTGGAAGTGTTGCTCGGCCAGCAGGGTGGTGGGCACCAGCACGGCCACCTGCTTGCCACCGAGCACTGCAGCAAAGGCGGCACGCAGCGCTACTTCGGTCTTGCCGAAACCCACGTCGCCGCACACCAGCCGGTCCATGGGGCGATCAATGCGCAGGTCGATCAGCACCGCCTCGATGGCGGCGGCCTGATCGGCGGTTTCCTCAAAGCCGAAGCCGGCGGCAAAGGCTTCGTAATCGTGATGATTCCACTCGAACGCATGGCCTTTACGCGCTGCGCGGCGGGCATATAGATTGAGCAGCTCGGCGGCGGTGTCACGTACCTGTTCGGCAACGCGTCGCTTGGCTTTATCCCACGCGCCGGAGCCGAGCTTGTGCAGTGGCGCCGCATCGGCGCTGCCGCCGGAATAGCGCGAGATCACATGCAGCTGCGACACCGGCACATAGAGCTTGTCTTCGCCCGCGTATTGCAACAGCAGCAGTTCGGTCGGCCCGTCGCCCAGGTCCATCGATACCAGGCCCTGATAGCGGCCGATGCCGTGGGCCTCGTGCACCACCGCATCACCGATTTTCAGCTCTGACAGATCGCGCAGCATGGCGTCGGTATTGCTGCGCTTTTGCTGGCGCTTGCCGCGCGACTGCGCCACGGTAGCGTAAAGACTGGCCTCGGTAATCACTGCCAGCTGGCTGGCGGCTTCGATAAAGCCGTTGTAGAGCGGCGCTGCGGTCAGCATGACCGCATCGCGCGCGCTGGCAAAGTCTTGCCAGCTATCGACCAAGGCCGGCTTGAGGCCGTATTCGGCAAAGAACTGCGCCATGGTTTCACGGCGGCCCAGACTCTCGGCGCAGATCAGCACACGCTGTGTTTTGGTGGCGGAGTGGCGGGCAATGAAATCGAGCAGCTTCTGGATCGGCTGTTCGGCACGGCGGTCAACACCCAGATCGGGCAGCGGCAGCGTGGCATCGCTGCTGCCGGCAACGAATTCCAGCCGCTTGAAGTTTTTCAGGCTGGCAAACAGATCGTCCGGCGGCAGATAGATGTCTTTGGGCGGCAAGATCGGGCGGTCTTTCTCGCCCGACAGGTTGCGGTAGCGATCCTGCGTATCGGCCCAGAATTGCTGCGCGGCGGCGTGAATGTCGCCATGCAGCGCAATCAGCGCATCCTTGGGCAGATAGTCGAACAGCGTGGCCGTCAGATCGAAAAACAAGGGCAGATAGTATTCGACGCCGGCGGGAGTGACACCAGCGCTGATATCCTTGTACAGCCGCGATTTGCTCGGGTCGCCCTCGAACACTTCGCGGAAACGCTGGCGGAACTTGGTACGCCCGCCATCATCCAGCGGGAATTCACGCGCTGGCAGCAGGCGGATTTCCGGCACCGGAAACAGGCTGCGCTGCGTATCGACGTCGAAAGTGCGGATGGTTTCGATTTCGTCGTCGAACAGGTCCAGCCGGTACGGCAGGGTGCTGCCCATGGGGAACAGATCGACCAGCCCGCCACGGATCGAAAATTCGCCGGGGCTGTAGACCTGCGTCACGTGGCTATAGCCGGCAAATGCCATGTCGGCGCGCAGCTTTTCGGCATCGAACTTCTGGCCCTTCTGCAAAAAGAAGGTATAGCCGGCCAGGTATTCCACCGGCGCCAGCCGGCTCATGGCGGTCTGCAGCGGCACCAGCACCACGTCGGCTTTTTGCTCGCGCAATTGCCACAGCGTTTCCAGCCGCTCCGAGATCAAGTCCTGATGCGGGCTGAAGTGGTCATAAGGCAAGGTTTCCCAGTCCGGCAGCTGCAGCACCGTCTTGCCGGGCGCGAAGAAGGCAATTTCCTCTTTCAGGCGTGCGGCGTCCTGTGCTTGCGCGGTCAGGATCAGCAGCGGACGTACGGCATCGCTGTAATCGGCCAGCATTCTGGCGTCGAAGGAGCCGTGGGGCAGGGCAAGTTGCAGTCGCTCGTTGGCGCGGGGCAGGGCGGGCATGGGTAAAGCCGGATCTGGCAAAAGCATGATTATATCGGGGTCGGCGCCATACCGTTG
This sequence comes from Andreprevotia lacus DSM 23236, assembly GCF_900176275.1. Classification (GTDB taxonomy): domain Bacteria; phylum Pseudomonadota; class Gammaproteobacteria; order Burkholderiales; family Chitinibacteraceae; genus Andreprevotia; species Andreprevotia lacus. Next base: position 153,211 of record NZ_FWXD01000010.1, read on the forward strand.
CGTGACCATGCACAGTCCGGGGCAATCTTGTGCTACCCGCCGGGTATTCGGCAGGTGTTGATTTTTTACCACCAGCAACGAATCATGCGCTACTGTCCCGTGACTTTTTCCCTTGTTGATCAGCCCCTTGCCGCCCGAGGCAGGAGATACGCTTGAAAGCATCTGCCTGGCTGGCGCTGCTGCTGCCGCCCCTTGTTTACTGCCTGGCCCAATGGCTGGGCTGGCTGCTGGCCCCTGCCGGCCAGTATCAGGCCCTGTTTGCACCGGCGACAGGCGTAGCAGTGTGGATGGTGCTGGTGCGCGGCAGGCGGATGTTGCCGCTGCTGGCGGCGGGCAGTTTGCTGTTACCGTTGCTGCATGGATTGCCCTGGCTTGCTGCAGGCGGCTTGGCCCTGCTCCAGACCGGCCAGATCATGGCCATCCATCGCCTGGCAAAACGCCCGCATGGCATGCCGCTGACGCTGCGTTTTGCCGCGCTGCGCGTCGTGTTGCTGCCGGGCTTGCTCAGCATGCTGGTGGCGGGATTGATGATGCTGGTCCTTGGCCTGGCAGAGCATGATCTGATCAGTGATGGCTGGCAGGACGGGCTGCGGTTGTGGGCGGGCGGGCTGCTGGGCGTGCTGGCGCTGGTGCCGCTGGCTTTGTCCCCGTCGAGTCTGACTGCCTTGCGGAGCACGCCGGTATTGCGGCTGCTTGCTGCGCTAGCTGTGGGGGCGGGCGTGGTGGCGATCATCTATGCCTGTACACTGTTCGAGCTGGCAGAAGCACAGTTCCTGCTGTTTCCCCTGTTGATCTGGTCTGCGTTGCGTGCGGGCTACCCGCTCAATGCCGGCATCCTGCTGCTGGCCGCGCTGGCGGCCAGCGTGGTCATCCGCTTTGGCAGCGGCGAGGCGCTGCAAAGCCCGGCCGCCGTGCTGGCGTTGCTTTGTGCCGGCACCTCGTCGCTGATGCTGGCCGTCTACAACCGTTTGTTGCAGCGTGCACTCAAGGCGCAGCGCATGGCGGCGCAAGTGTTCGAGAGCACGCATGAGGGCATCGTGATTACCGATGCCGACGCGGTGATCGTCTCGGTAAACCCCGCTTTCAGCCGCATCACCGGCTATTCGGTGGCCGAGGCCATCGGCAAGCCCTCGCGTATATTCGATACGGCCGGCAAGGTGCGCGAGTTCAACCAGACCGTGCACAAGCAACTGCAGACCACCGGCATGTGGCAGGGCGAAACGCTGGATCGCCGCCGCAACGGCGAGCTGTATCCAGCCTGGCTATCGATCAGCGCGGTGCATGACGACAAGGGCCGCGTGAGCAATTACGTGGGCGTGTTCTCCGATTATTCAGACCGCAAGCAGGTCGAGGTGCAATTGCAGGCGCTCGCGCATACCGACGCCTTGACCGGGCTGAGCAACCGGGTAGCGATGACCGAGGCACTGACTGCCGCCATCGCGGCAGCCCGCAGCAGCGGCGAACAACTGGCGCTGTTCTTTCTTGACCTCGACGGCTTCAAGCCGGTCAATGATCGCCACGGTCATGACGTGGGCGACGAGTTGCTGCGTGTGATAGCCCAGCGTCTGCGCAGCAGCTTGAAAGATGACGACGTGATCGCTCGTCTGGGTGGCGATGAGTTCATCATCCTGCTTGATCATGTGCGTGATACTGACGAGCTGGCCGCCATTGCCCAGCGGCTGCTGGCCGCTGTGGCACAGCCGGTGACGTTGCACGAGACCGCCTTGCAGGTGGGGGCATCGATCGGGATCGCCTGTTACCCGCGCGACGCTGCGGACGCGCAACAACTGCTCAAGGCGGCAGACAGTGCCATGTATCAAGCCAAGGACGCAGGCAAGGGACAGGTCTGCTTTCATGCGCCGTCGGTGGCGGTGTGATGCAGTTGCTGCCTATGCTGGGTGCTTGAAATCAACGGGCAGGCTTGTTGCCCCCGCCCGACTAGGGTAAGGTGCCGCGCCTGATCCCGCGCCGGAAATTGCCATGCAAAACAAGCTCATTCACGGTTTTCACGCCGTCTCCACCCGCATCAAGCGCTTTCCCGACAGCGTGGTCGAGCTGTATGTGAACGCCGCGCGGCTGGATCAGCGCATGCGCGAGCTGATGAAGCTGGCCGAGGCCCAGGGTACCAAAGTGGTGCTGGTGGACGAAAAACGGCTGGATGGTCTGGCTGGTGGTGGTCGCCATCAGGGTGTGGCGGCCAGCATTGATGCCGGCAAGTCATATATTTCGCTGGATGACGTGCTGGACGATCTGAGCGAGCCGCCATTTGTGCTGGTGCTCGACGGCATTACCGACCCGCACAACCTCGGCGCTTGCCTGCGCGTTGCCGATGCCATGGGCGTGCACGCGGTGGTGGCACCCAAGGACAAATCGGTGGGCATCAATGCCACCGTGTCCAAGGTGGCCTGCGGTGCGGCCGAGGTCATGCCCTATGTGATGGTGACCAATCTGGCGCGCACGCTGCGCGAGATGAAAGAGCGCGAGATCTGGATCGCCGGCACCGCTGCTGATGCGCATGTCGATCTGCACCACTTCACCGGTGGCACCGGCCCGATTGCCTGGGTGCTGGGCAACGAGGGCGAAGGCATGCGCCGCCTGACGCGCGAGCATTGCGATGTGCTGGTGTCGATTCCGATGTTCGGCTCGGTGGAAAGCCTGAATGTGTCGGTGGCCACCGGCATCGTGCTGGCCGAATCGCGCCGCCAGCGCACGATGGCCACGCCCAAAGGCTGAAACCCGGGCACTGAACGCAGCGCGGTTCGGCCGCGCTACTGTTCGGTCATGGTCGGCAGCAAATCCAGGTAGTGCGCAACGATGCGGGCATAGCTGCCGTCGGCGCGCATTTGCGCCATGGCCTTGTCGAATTCACCACGCAGTTTGGCATCGCGGAAGGCCACGCTGTAGGGCTTGGCCGGGAACACCCGGTATACCCGCACCGGGTTGTCTGCCGACTCGGGCAGTTGCGCCATGATGGCGCGGAAAATGCGCTCGTCGCCCACTACGACATCCACCGCGCCTTTGTACAGCAGCCGGTTCAGGTCGATGTCGTTGTTTTCTTCATGATACTCGGGGGCTGCCTTGGCCGCCGCAGCGAAGGCCGGGCCAAGAAAGTTGCTGGCACGGCGGAAACTCACCATGCGGTACTGGCCCAGATCGGCAACCTGCTTGATGGCCAGCTGGTTTTTCTCCAGCGCCACGGCCACGTGGTGGAACTCGATATACGGTGCCGAATAAACGGCTTTCAGCCCGGATGATTCGTCCATGGTGGCCGCAGCATCGATCTGGCCGGCCTTGAAGCCATAGATCACCCGCTCCAGCGGGGTATAGATCATTTCGGCATCACGCCCTGTACGGCGCAAGGCTTCGCGGATCAGGTCTACCTCAATGCCTTTATCTTGCTGGGCGTAGACATAGGGCGGAATGGACGCAATCATGCCTATCCGCACTGCAGGCTCTTTGGCCTGCACGCAGGTGGCACACAGCAACAATCCCAACAGCAGTCGTCGCATTCCGTTCTCGTCGATCAGCCGGTTTTCTTCTTGTGGGCCGCTTTGGCTGCAGGCTTGGGGCTGGCCTTGGCGGGTTTGGCTTCTGGCACCGCCAGATCCTTCTCTTCGGTATAGGCGGTGCGGATGGCATTGGCGAGGCCGGCCACCGCGCTGGCGTACAGCGTGCTGCGGTTATAGCGGGTAATGGCGTAGAAATTGGCGTAGCCGATGTAGTGGCGCGTGAAACCGGGCTCGGTCTCCAGCGCAAACAACACCGCCTGCTGCTGCGGGTCGACCTCGGACAGCGGCGCTACGCCTTTCTGCATCAGCTCGCCCACGGTGTAGTGCAGATTGAATTTGTCAGCCAGTAGCACGGGAATTTCTTCACCGCTGACGTTGACCGGCTGCATGATCTCGCCGTTCTTCTGCCAGCCATGCTCGACGAGGAAATGGGCCACGCTGGCGATCGCGTCGTCCGGTGTGCCCCAGATATCACGATGCTGGTCGCCGTTCCAGTCCACCGCGTACTTGCGGAAGCTCGACGGCATGAACTGCGGCAGGCCCATGGCGCCGGCATACGAGCCCATGAAACTGAGCGGGTCTTCGTTTTCCTCACGCGCCAGCAGCATGAACTCGGTCAGCTCGTTCTTGAAGAAGTCGGCACGGCGCGGGTAGTCGAAGGCGATGGTGGCCAGCACGTCCAGTACGCGGAAGCTGCCGGTGTCGCGGCCATACATGGTTTCACAGCCGATCACGGCAGCCACGACCTCGGCCGGCACACCGTAGCGCTCCTGCACCGCATCGAAGGTGTCCTTGTAGCGGCGCATGAAGCGCGCTCCTGCCACGACGCGGCTCTTGCTGATGAAGTTGTCGCGGAATTGATACCACGGCCGGCTGGTGGAGGGCCGGTCCAGAATGCTGATGATATTGGGCTTGAGATTGACGCGGGTGAACAGTGCATCGAGCTGGGCACGATCAAAGTTCTGCGTAGTGCTGAGCTGGTTCAGGTAATCCTGCACCTCGGGACGGGCCAGCAGGGCTTCGTCGGCGTGGGCACACAAGGACAGCAGCGCGGCCGCAGCCGCGATCAGGGTTTTACGCATGGGGGTCCGTTTGGCCTTACTGCGAGAGCGCGCTCGACAGCAGCTTGGCCGTGATGTTCACAATGGGGATGACGCGCTCGTAGGCCATGCGCGTGGGGCCAATGACGCCCAGCGTGCCGACGATCTCGCCATTGGCTTGATAGGGGGCGGTAATCACCGAGCAATCGCCCAGCGGCTCCAGGCCCGATTCACCGCCGATGAAAATCTGCACGCCCTCGGCCGCGTGGCCGAGTTCGAGCAGTTGCAATAGTGCGGTCTTGCGTTCGAACAATTCAAACAGCTGGCGCAGGCGCTGCATGTTGCTGGCCAGATCATCACTGTTGAGCAGATTGCGCTCGCCCGAAATCAGCAGCTGGTCGTTGCTGCCGGGTGCTTGGCCTTCGTGGTTGAGCAGGGTGACCATTTCGCGCTTGAGCGCAAAGACTTCGGTCTCGACAAAGGTGCGCAAATGGCTCAGCGTGCGGCCGGCACAATGCTGATTGAGGAAATTGGCAGCCTCGATCAGCTGCATCGGTGCTAGCGGCGTATCGGTATGCAGGATGCGGTTTTGCACATCGCCATCGTTGGTGACGATGATGAGCAGGATGCGGTTGTCCGACAGGCGCAAAAATTCGACGTGCTGCAGCAGCACTTCCTGCCGCCGCCCCATCACGACGATGCCGGCAAACTGCGTGAGCTGCGACAGCATCTGCGAGGCAGCTGCAATGCTGCGCTGCGGATTGTCGCTGGGCAGGCTGGCCGACAGCACGGCAACCGGGTCCAGCAGCTCGCGCTGCTGCGCGATCATCAGCGAATCGACAAAGAAGCGGTAGCCGCGCGCAGTGGGCACCCGGCCGGCCGAAGTATGCGGGCTGGCGATGAAGCCCAGGTCTTCCAGCTCGGCCATCACATTGCGGATGGTGGCGGGGCTGACTTCCAGCCCGGTGGACTGGGCAAGCGTCTTGGAGCCGACTGGCTGGCCATCGGCAATATAGCGCTCGACCAGACTGCGCAGCAGGATTTGGGCACGTTCGTTCAACATGGCGACCATTCTAACGGCTGTCCGCACACTGCGGCGAGTGCGCCGGTGGGTATATCTGCTAGATCAAGCCAGGGCCGCGAAATACAAGAGGGTCTGCGGCTTACCGCGCTATTGTCGGGCCAGCGCCATGCGCGGGAATACGCGCTTGAGCCAGCTTTCAGCGGCAAGATCGCCCTCGGTGCGGGCCAGATAGTCAAAACCCAGCTGCGCACATTGCTCGGAGAGTTCAGGCATCAGGTAAGCGGCCTCCTGCAGCTTGTCCAGCCCGTTGCCATTTTTTTCGGCCAGCAGGATGCGGCCATGCAGCAGTGACGCCTTGCCGAACGGCCCGCCGGCACACTGTTGCAAATGCGCCAGTACGGCCTTGGCGCGACTGCTGTGGCCGTGTTCGGCTTCAAGCTGGGCCAGCTCGTGCAGCGCCATCACGTCCAGGTTGTCCAGCGGTTGCTGCGTCAGCTCGGCCAGCCGGGTCTTGCCGGTGCGCCTGGTGTGGTGATGTTTTTGCCAGTTGGCGCGCTCATCCTCCCACCACTTGAGGTCGTATTTGTTGATCAGCCGCGTGCACAGCTCGCCCAGCAGGTCTTCGGCAGCGGTTCTGGGCGCCGCTTCGGGCAGCCTGGCCGGCTGGCCCAGCGCACGCAGACGATCACGCAGGCAGGGGTGGGTATCGTGCAGGTCGGAATTCTGCAGCAGCAGTTCGTCCAGCCGCGCCTGCAATGCCCATTGTTCGCGACTCATCGTGAATGCTTTCTTCATTGCGGCGTGCGGCATGAAGGCCGGCGTGGCGCGGTCGTCGGCTTGCGCATACAGCTTGGGCCAGAAGGTGTCTTCCAGCCATGGTGACATCAGCGCGGCACGGGTCAGCCCATTGGCCAGATGTTGCGCACCGATCAGATGGGCTGCTGCTGCGTCGGCCTCGTATTCATTCTGTCTTGCCAGCACAAAGGTATGGGCGTTGAAATAGGGCGCGATCCGGTTGAGCCAGTTGGCCATCAAACCGTTGATGAAGTTGTCCTCACGATTCCCGTCGACCCGCTCCTGCAGCGCGTTGAACATCAGCCGCTGGCGGTAGACCCACGCGTCGGCGGAGCCATGCTTGCCGGCCAGCAGACCATATTCATGTGCGATGAGCGCCAGCATTTCCTTGGGCGTACAGGCCAATAGCAGTGGCAGGCCCAACACCAGATGATTACTGTGTCCGCCAAACAGGCCCAGCCGGGGCAGCTGGAAGACCGTTGCGCTCATCGAGTTATCGATGACGACGCGGTGTATATGCGGTGCCTTGAGCTTGCTGCGCAGCTTGTCGAGCAACTTGAACAGCCGGGGTGCTTCCTTGCGCGTGATCTCGATACCCTTGGGGGCGTCCAGCCGGATCAGCGCCATGCGTACAGTGATGAACAGCACGGGAATGCTGGCCGCAACCAGCAATAACAACAACTCCACCATGCGGATGATCATGTGCTGGTTTTCAATCATCCATACGGCAAACCAGCCGATCGCCACGATCAACAGCAAACTAAGGCCCAGCAGCAGATAGGCGGACATGCTGACCAGCAGCACCTTGAGCTTGAAGCTCCCCGGGTTGCGCCTGGCGTCGGATTCAAGCCGGTGCACCAGGTCTTCGTAATCGGTGTCGAACATGGCGGCGGTGTGAACGAAGGATGAGGGCATTCTAAATGCTAAATCAGCCTGACATGTGACTGTCATGCAAGTGCGCAGCGGTTTCATGCGCCAAGTTGCCGCAATGGGGCCGCGCTATGGTTAAATTCGCCATCTGCTACGAGAGCGAACTGATGCAAAGCCTGTTCAAGACGATTGCGCTGGTGGCGCGCCACAATACGCCTGCCATCGGTGAACCGCTGCGGCGTCTGGCCGCAATGCTGGAAGGCATGGGTGTCAAGGTATTGATCGACGAAGCTGCGGCCAGCGAGCACGCTATTACCACCCATCCATCCGTCGCGCGTGACGCCATCGGCAAGCTGGCCGATCTGGTCATCGTGCTGGGGGGCGACGGCACCATGCTGGGGGTGGCCCGCCTGTTGGCGCCATACCGTATTCCACTGATCGGCATCAATCAGGGCCGGCTCGGTTTCATGACCGATATCCCGCTGGGTGACATGGAGCGCGTGGTGGCGGAAATGCTCGGCGGCGCCTTCGTGCCCGAAGAGCGCATCCTGCTGGAAACCACGGTGATTCACGATGGGGTTGAGTCCGGCCCCTATCTGGCGTTCAACGATGTGGTATTCAGCCGTGGCTCGACCGGTGCGATGATCGAGTTTGAAACCTTCATCGACCGGCAGTTTGTCTACAGCCAGCGCTCGGATGGTCTGATCGTCAGCACGCCCACTGGCTCGACGGCCTATTCGCTGGCCTCGGGAGGGCCGATCATGCACCCCAGTTTGCCGGCACTGGCGCTGGTGCCGATCTGTCCGCAATCGCTGTCCAACCGTCCCATTGTGGTGAACGACAACTGCGAGGTCGAATTCCTGCTGACACGCTCGGCCGACACGCGCGTGTATTTCGATAACCAGTCCGACTGCGAGCTGAAGGAAATGGATCGCGTGCTGATCCGCCGCTACCGCAACACGCTGCGCATCCTGCACCCGGAAGGGTACAACTATTACGACATGCTCCGTGCCAAGCTGCATTGGGGCCAGAAGCTGATGTGAGCCACCGGCCATGCTGACTTCCCTTTATCTAAAGAACTTCGTCATCGTCGATGAGCTGGAGCTGGACTTTGCCAGCGGCCTGACGGTGCTGACCGGCGAGACCGGCGCGGGCAAGTCCATCGTGCTCGATGCGCTGGGCCTGCTGCTGGGTGATCGTGCCGATGTCGGCATGTTGCGCCATGGTGCCGACAAGGCCGAGCTGGTGGCCGAGTTTGCCTTGGCGCAAACGCCGTCCGCGCTGGCCTGGCTGCTCGACAACGACATGGCTGGCGATGAGGAAGATCGTTTGTTGCTGCGCCGCACGCTCGATAGCGCCGGCAAGAGCAAGGCGTATATCAACGGCATCGGCGCCACGCTGGCCCAGCTCAAGACCCTGGGCGAGATGCTGGTGGACATCCACGGCCAGCATGCACACCAGCAGCTGCTGCGGCCCGATGTGCAGCGCGAGCTGATTGATGGCTATGCCGAGGCGCTGCCGTTGGCGCGCGAGGTGGCGGAATGCTGGCGTGACTGGCAGGGCAATCTGGCCCAGCTGGATGATGCCCGCCGCAATGCCAGCGCGTTTGAGGCCGAACGCGAACGCTTGCAATGGCAGATCGACGAAGTCGCCGGGCTGGCACTGGCCGATGCCGAGTGGGAAGAGCTGCAAGCCGAACACAAACGCCTGCACCATGCCGCCAGCCTGATTGATGGCGTGCAGACCGCCATCGCGGTGCTGGCCGATGGCGATGACAACTGCCAGGGCTGGCTCAACCGCGCCAGTCATGGGCTGGCCGAACTGGCTGGCTACGATGCCCAACTGGAAGCGCCGCTGGAGCTGCTGGCAGGCGTGGATGCCCAGCTGGCCGAGGCGGTGAATACCTTGCGCCGCTACGCCGATGCGCTGGAGCTGGACCCGGACCGCCTGGCCGAGGTTGAGGCACGCATGGACGCGGTGTGGCGCATGGCGCGTAAATACCGATTGGAGCCGGAGCAGCTGGCCGGCCAGTTGGCGCAATGGCAGCAAAGGCTGGCTACGCTGGGCGGCAGCGAAGGGTTGGCACGGCTGGAAAAAGCCGTTGAGCAGGCCGAGGCCGCGTATACCAAGGCGGCACGCAAGCTGTCCAAAGCCCGCTCAGCCGCGGCACCTAAGCTGGCTGCCGCCGTAACGGCAGAGATGCGGCCGTTGGCGCTGGCCGATTCACGGCTGGAGATCGTGCTGGAGGCGGGGGCGCCGTCGGCACACGGGCTGGAGAGCATCGATTTCCGCGTGGCGCATGGCGAGGCGCCGGCGCGCGCGTTGGGCAAGATCGTGTCGGGTGGCGAATTGTCGCGCATCAGTCTGTCGCTGCAGGTCATCGTCTCGGCGCGCTCGGGCGTGGCCACGCTGGTATTCGATGAAGTGGATGTCGGCATCGGCGGCCGGGTGGCCGAGATTGTCGGTCGTCTGCTGGCGCAACTGGGTGAATCGCGCCAGGTGCTATGCATTACCCACTTGCCGCAGGTGGCCGCACAAGGCCGCCAGCACTTGCAGGTGAGCAAGGCCAAGACCGATGCCGGTGGCATTGTCAGCGCGGTGCGTGGTCTGGGGCGTGATGAACGCATCGACGAGATCGCACGCATGCTGGGCGGTGTGGACATTACCGAAACCACGCGCAAGCACGCGGCCGAGTTGCTCGGGCATGAGTGAAGCAATATCGCCGGCATGGAGCGCAGCAGACCGGCGCTTCATGCGTGCCGCACTCACCGAAGCGCGCAAGGCCGCAGCAAGAGGCGAAGTACCGGTGGGGGCGGTGCTGGTGCAGGATGGCGTCATCATCGGCCGTGGCCACAATCTGCCCATCGCCCTGCATGACCCCAGTGCCCACGCCGAAATGCGCGCACTGCGGCAAGCAGCGCGGCGCATGGCCAATTACCGGCTGCCGGGCTGCACCATGTACATCACGCTGGAACCGTGCTTGATGTGCGTGGGCGCCATGCTGCATGGCCGGCTGGCGCGCGTCGTCTATGCCGCGACCGATCCCAAGACCGGGGCGGCGGGCAGCGTGATCAACCCCTTTCCCGACCGGCGCCTGAACCATCAGACCGAAGTCATCGGCGGCCTGCTGTCCGATGAGGCCAGCGAGATGCTGAGCGACTTCTTTCGCCAGCGCCGTGCCGCCAAGCGCGCCGAAAAGCAGGGCGGCGGGGAAGCGCTTTCAACGGATACAACACAAGCAGATTAAGAATTTTGCAGCATCAGGCGACGGTGTAGACTGCGTGAGTTGTTTTGCTCACAGAAAAGTAGTCGTGGAGGAGATCACGCATGAACAAGTTGCTGTTGCCGCTGATGCTGGCTGCCGTTGGTGCACACGCCGAATCGGTGGTGTTCGAAGAGACGTTTGACAAGGATCTGGGTGCCTGGGTAGGCCAGGGCGGCGATGGCTCGGTGCCTATGCACGTCAGCATCGTCGATGATCCGCTGGTTGCCGGAAACAAGGTTGGCCGGTTCGATCAGCCGGTAAACAGCGGCGACATCTTCACCAAGCAGACTTTCCCGGCGGGCAAGTACAAGATTTCCTTCGATTATCTTGGCACTTGTTCCTCCAACTGCGGCGCTACGCTGGGCATTCATATAGGTTTCCCGGGCAACAAGGAATACTGGATCGCCAGTACAGCGCGCGGTTTTCCGAATACGCTGAGCGACAACGGCAAGTGGAACCATTACGACTTTGAGTTCACTGCCAAGTTTGATTTCCACATGACGTGGGAGCAATGGGACAGCGCCAAGGGCAAGGGCAAGGATGCCTATATCGACAACCTGAAGCTGACCAGCCTTGGCGGCGGCGCTGCAGCAAGCGAGGCGCCCAAGGTCAAGGTGGTGACCGGTGGTGCACCGGCGCCGAGCAAGCCGCAACTGGTGACTTATTTCACCGCCTGGGGCAAGGGTAACGGCTATTGGGTGAAGAATATCGAGACCAGCGGCGCCGCCGACAAGGTCACAGTGATTGAATATGCTTTCGGCAACGTCGATGGCAAGAAGTGCGTGGTCGGCGTGGACAAGGCCGGCGTGGGCGCCGCCTCGGACGACTACTGGGATGCCATCCCGGCGGCCAACACGCTGGACGGTCAGGAAGACAAGGGTGACAACGGCCTGTTCGGCCACTGGAACCAGCTCAAGCAGCTCAAGAAGAAGCACCCGAACCTCAAGGTGGTGATCAGCCTGGGTGGCTGGACCTGGTCCAAGTACTTCTCTGATGCCGCGCTGCCGGAAAACCGCGTTGCCTTTGTCAAGTCGTGCGTTGATGCCTACATCAAGGGCAATGTGCCGACCCGCGACGGCAAGCTGGCTGAAGGTCTGGCTGCCGGCGTGTTCGACGGCTTCGATATCGACTGGGAATACCCGGCTGCAGCCGGCAACGACGGCAACATCGTGCGTCCGGAAGATACTCAGAACTACACCGCACTGCTGGCCGAGTTCCGCAAGCAGCTTGATGCCGTCAAGCCGGGTTATCTGCTGACGATTGCCTCGCCGGCACCGTCGAGCAAGACCGATCTGATCGAGTTCGAGAAGATTCCACTCTCGCTGAACTGGATCAACCTGATGACCTATGACTTCAACGGTCCTTGGTCCAACGTCACCGGCCCGCATTCCACGCTGATCGGCAGCGCCAAGGACAAGGTGTCCATTGATGCAACCGTGAAGGATCTGACCGGCCGTGGCGTACCGTCGAACAAGATCGTGCTGGGCGTGCCGTTCTATGGCTATGGCTGGACGGTCGACAACACCGACAATGGCGGCATCTATCAACCGGCCAAGGCCAAGGCCAAGCTGGCAGGTGCGACGGAAGAGGGTACTGCCGGTTACTACCTGCTCAAGACCATGCCGGGCAAGGTGTTCCGCGACGACAAGACCAAGGCCATGTGGAAGCTCAATGGCAAGGATGTCTGGACCTATGACGATCCTCAGCTGCTGAAGGACAAGATCGAGTTCGTGAAGAGCCAGAAGCTGGGTGGCCTGATGGCCTGGGAGCTGAGCGGCGATCGCGATGGTGAACTGGTCGGCACCATCTACGACAATCTGCTCAAGTAAGCACGATAGCACGATAGGTCGAAATGAAAACGGGGCGCTGCGGCGCCCCGTTTTCATTACAGCAGTCTGTTGCCTTGATCGAGCCATGCAAGAAAGTGGTGATGTGGCTGGATGAGGGGTGAACCCGGCTTGGCTGCGCGGCCTGACGCGCAGATTGGGCACTTCAAATCCCTGGTTTTTCTACACCCTGCATGAGAGCAAGCGCGATTTCCGGGAAAGTGCTTACCGTTACCCGGGGCTGCATGAATCGCGAAGTGGTGAGCTGTTTCACACGGCTGCTTGAACTATTGATTTTGTGCGTCGCAATATTATCTGGCGACATCTCCCTTGTTTCCGGAAAATTTCGACACATTTGTGTAAGTTACTTACAAAAAGGTATGTTCGCCGGATTAGTCTGAATCCCTCATTGCTGTGCCTTGAGCCGCATTCAGTCTTGATTTTGGCAATAAATACCATTTGGTATCTTAATTCTTTCTGATATTCGGTTGTATAGACGATTAAATGAAAGTATTTGGTAATTTAAAGTTTAATTAACTTAATAAGTATAAACATACGTGTAATGTTCTCCGCCTAGTATTGCGCCGCAACAAAGGGGGCCTCCTCTTCGTTTATCAACGAACTCAGGCCGGCGGCCAGAAGGTGGAAAGACATGACTCACCGTTATGAAGCGCTGAAGAAGCGCGAATCCAATGCCCGCACTTATGCGGCGACATTTGAAAGTGTTTTCGAATACGGCAATGGCGCCCGCATCTGGGACAGCAATGGCCGCGAGATCATCGATTGCCTGGCCTGCGCGGGTGCGTTGCCGCTGGGGCACAATCACCCGGAAGTCCGCGATGCAGTGATCTCCTTCCTGCAATCGGGCCACATGTTGCAGGCGCTGGATCTGACCACGCCGGCCAAGTCGGATTTCGTAGACCAATTGTTCGCGCTGCTGCCCGCGGAGTTTGCGGCCAACGCCAAGATCCAGTTCTGCAGCCCGAGCGGTTCGGATGCCGTTGAAGCGGCGATGAAGCTGACCCGCATTGCAACAGGGCGTCACCCCATCATTGCCTTCCACGGTGCCTATCACGGCATGACCAGCGGCGCGCTGGCCGCCATGGGCAATCTGGGGCCCAAGACCGGCCTGTTGTCGGCTGCTTCCGGCATACACTTTGCACCGTACCCGTACAGCTTCCGCTGCCCCTTTGGCAGTGATGGCAGCCAGACCGAAGAGCTGTCGATCAACTATCTGGAAAACCTGCTGAACGACCCTGAGAGCGGCATTCCGACCCCGGCAGCGGTGATCGTCGAAGTGGTGCAGGGCGAGGGCGGCTGCATTCCCGTGTCCGATGCCTGGCTGCGTGCGCTGCGCTGGGTTACCCGTGATCGCAACATTCCGCTGATCATCGACGAAGTACAAAGCGGCTTTGGCCGCACCGGGTCGATGTTTGCGTTCGAACGCGCCGGCATCACGCCGGACGTGCTGGTGCTCTCCAAAGCGCTGGGCGGTGGCTTCCCGCTGGCCGTGGTGGTGTACAACAAGCAGCTTGATGCATGGACACGCGGCATGCACGCCGGCACCTTCCGTGGCAACCAGATCGCCATGCTGTCGGGCCGCAAGACCATGGAAATCATCACACGCGACAACCTGAGTCAGCACGCAGCCCAGATGGGTGATGTACTGATGGATGGCCTGCGCGAAATTGCCAACCGCTTCCCGGTGCTGGGTGATCTGCGCGGCCGTGGCCTGATGATCGGTGTCGAGGTCATCCGCCCGAGCGATGAGGTCTACCCGGGGCCGCAGGACGGCGACATGGCGCGCCGCATCAAGATGGAAGCATTCGCCAACGGTCTGCTGCTGGAAACCGGCGGTCGCCACGGTGCGGTGCTGCGCTTCCTGCCGCCGCTGATCGTGACCGCTGCCGATGTCGGCGCGATTCTTGATCGTTTCGAAGCGGCCGTTGCGGCAGCTGTTCACAAGAGTCTGGTGCCGGCATGAGGCGTGAATGGCTGGCCGGTACCGCGCCGCACGGTGACGGCCTGATGCAGCCCGAGGCGCTGCATGTGGTCACCACGCAGGGTAGCCACGTTACCGGCGCAGCGCCGTTCTTCGTGCTGCGCAGCAATGATGCATCGTGGCCCGAAGCGGCGCTGCTGCTGCGCCATCTGGCCAATATCGCGCCGGTCTGCCTGATTGAAGTGCAGGACACCAGCCTGTTTCGCACGCTGGAAGGCTTGGCCGCGCATGTGATGGCTGAAATGCGCAGCTGGAAAACGGACGGAGCACCTTACCGCTTTGCCGGCCTGGGCTCCGCAGCCCTGTTGGCGTATGAAGTCGCACGGCAGGCGCTGATGCGTGATGAGCCGGTCGGCTTTGTCGGCGCGCTGGAGCTGCCGGGTGCAGTTGCTGGTGTCTGGTCCGATTGGGCGGCGCAGTACCAGCTGGAGCCGTTGCCGCTGACCGTACACTGGTTCGGCACTACGCCCGATGCTGCGGGCAGCCTGCCGCAGCGCATGGCCGGGCTGGCTGGCAGCAGCCTGCGGCAGCACCTTGACAGCGGCCAGGGCCATGCTGCGGCGGATGCCTGTGGCGATGAACTGGTGCGCTGCGTGGCAGAAGTACCGGCGGCCAGCCGAGCCACCCCGGCCGAACTGGCGTATTCGTCGCTGATGACCATCCAGTCGCCACGCCAGCCTGCAGAGCCCTATTTCTGCGTGCCGGGTGCCGGTGCCAGCGTGTTCGATTTTCTGCCGCTGGCCAGCGCCATGGGCAGCCAGGTGGCGGTGCACGGCCTGCAATCGCGTGGCATGGACGGCAATCTGCTGCCCTTCGGCAATATCGAGGCCGCAGTACAGGTGCATCTGCGTGAAATCGAGCGTGTCGCACCGCGCCAGCCGCTGCATCTGGTTGGCCATTCGTTCGGCGGCTGGGTGGCTTTCGAGCTGGCACTGCGCTTGCAGGCGCAGGGCCGCATCGTGCGCTCGCTCACCCTGCTCGACAGCGAAGCGCCTGGCCTCAGCAGCCGGGTAGGGCATGAGTACTCCCGCGTGGAGGCGTTGATGCTGCTGGTCTGGCTGTATGAGCAAGCGTCCGGCCAGCCACTGGAGCTGACCGCAGAACAGTTCGAGACTGCAGGCCATGCAGGGCAGCTGCAATTGCTGCATCGCCAGTTGGTCAAGGTGGGCCTGATGCCGGCGCGTTCCGTGCCTGAGCATCTGCGCGGTACCTTGCGCAGCTTCGAGGCAGCGATTCGTACACGTTACCAGCCGGTCGGCACCTTTAACGGTGTTGCACGGCTGGTGCTGGTGCGTGGCAGCAATGAATTCGGTGATAGCGCCACCCGGCGCATGCAGCAGGCGTTTGAAGGCTGGCAAAACCTGGCCCCGGGGCTGGAGCTGCGCATCGAAAAGGGCAATCACGTCACCCTGCTCAAGTCTCCGCATATCGATTCGGTTGCGCACTGGATGAAAACAGACGTGCCCAATCCGGTGCCGCACAGCGGCCCCGTTCATCATGGTTATCGGTTCGCCATTTAAATACAGGTTCATCCAATGAAAAAGTTGTTCAACCGCGCCTTCATTCTGCTGTGGCTTAGTGAAACCGCGTTCGATATTGGTGCCGCGTTGATGGGCTTTGCGCTCGGTGTTTGGGTTTTCGAGCAAAGCGGGTCAGTGCAGCAATTTTCCTGGGCCATTCTGATTTCGGCAGTGCCGGCACTATTGTGCATTCCGGTTGCCGGAGCCCTGGCGGATTGGGCTGATCGCCGCTGGGTGATTGCCGCTTGTGATATGGCTTATGTATTGATGATCGTGGTGCTGGCCTGGCTGCTGTTCAATAGTCAGCTGGCGATCACGCATTTCTACATTATTGGTGCGGTAGGATCGGTGATCGGCGCATTGCGTAGCCCGTCTTATCAAGCGGCGATTGCCCAGATCGTACCGGCAGACAAATTGACCCAAGCCAATGGCCTGGTACATTCGAGCAAGGGGGTGCTGCAAATCGGAGCCCCCTTGCTGACCGGTTACCTGATGGCTGCCTGGGGACTGCGCGGTATCGTGCTCATCGAGCTGGTCATGGTGCTGGCGGGCGCCGTTGCGGTCTTTGCTGCACTGACCAGTGCCTCGCGCGCGATACGGGGGCATTCGGATGGCGCGCCGTTCTCGCTGTTTGCCGGTATCAAGGCGAGCATGGCCGGTGTGGTTGATTACTTCAAGACATATCCGCTGATGGTGGGCCTGGCTGCCTACATCCTGATCCAGGAAGGTCTGCTGATCCTGGCCTCGTCGATGCTCACACCGCTGATTCTGGCCACGCACTCCAAGGAAACGCTGGGTGCCGTGATGACGCTGGGTGCAATTGGTGGCGTGATCGGCGCGGTAATTCTGGCCTCCACCAACCTCAAGAAACACCTGATGCTGTGGGTGCTGATTGCTGATGTCGGTCTGGCGCTGTTCGTGGCCGGGGCTGGCTTTGGTTCGTCGATTGAAATCTGGTCGCTGTGTGCGTTTGGCGCATTCGCGTTCGGCGGTGTGTCCGAAGGGTGTGCCAGCGCGTTGTGGATGCGCAAGGTACCCAAGGAAAAGCAGGGCAGTGTGTTTGCAGCCATCGGCGCCGCCAATCTGTTGGTGATGTGCACCGTACTGCTGTGCGGTGGCGCGCTGACCGAGCACGTGCTTGAGCCGTTGATGATGCCCGGCAGCGCGCTGGCCGAGCAACTTGGCCCGTGGCTGGGCACCGGCAAGGGGCGTGGCGTGGCGCTGCTCTTCATCCTGGTTGGTGCCGTGTTTGCACTGGTATCCCTGGTGGCCATGCTCAATGGCCGTCTGATCCGGCTGGATGAATTGGTGCCGGAGCAGAACCGCGACGACGACGAAACACCGCCCACCACGCAGACCGAGGATGTTCTTCCTCCACAGCCGCTGGCACCTGCCCAAGCTTGAGCCTGGATAGCCGGTTCTAACCGGCTATCCACCTTCTTTTCGCACCACTCCGAATTCTGAATGGAGAAGCATTGTGACTTCGCCTGAGCACGTATTGACTTCAAAAAACGATATGCCGAATGAAATCAAGCTTTCTCATTCGGATTGGCATCCGCTCTCGGCCATTCAGAAGTCGCTGTGGTTTCTTTATGAAATGAATCCGGAATTGCGCGGTTATTTCAATATAGCCTTTACCGCACGTGCCCGGCCAGGCATTGATTCCGCTCGCCTTCAGGTCGCGCTGGATCAATTGATCGCACGGCATGAAATGCTGCGCACCTCATTTGCATTGCAAGACGGCGTGCCCATGCAAGCGGCCTCCGCTTCGGCGCGTTTTCCGTTCAGCGTGGTCGAGGTGGACGATCTGGATGATCCGGCCGTCATTGCCCGGGTCATGGATGACCGTGGCACGGCCTTCGATCTGCACGCCGGCCCGCTCGCTCGTGCCTGCCTGTATCGCAGCCGCCATCATGACGAATGCGCGTTGCTGCTGGCATTTGACCATCTGGTGACTGATGGCTGGTCGCTGTGGCAAATCCTGGAGGAGCTGAATCAATCGCTGCTGTCTTTGCAGGATGGTCCGGCTGTGGCTGAAGCGCTGCCACCACGCTTTTTCGATTTTGTGGCCGAGCAGCAGCAATGGCTGCAAGGCAGTGCCGGCGAGCGCCAGCTTGAGTACTGGCGTGGTGAGGTGGGTGTGCCGTGCGAACCACTGGCGCTGCAAGCCGACCATCGCACGGGCGAGCAGGGCGGCGATGAAGGGCGCGAAACCGTCAACCTGTATGTGTCCGAGCCGCTGACCGATGCCATCCGTGCATTGTCCGACCGGCTGGGCGTCACCATGTTTGCCACCCTGTTGGCCTCGTATTTCCTGCTGCTGTCGCGCCTGAGTGGCCAGCGCGAGCTGGCTGTCGGCTCGCCCATGCCGGGTCGCAGCAAGCTGTGGAACCACACTATCGGCAACTTCACCAACCCGGTGGTGCTGCGTGCCGATATCGACCCGGCACTGAGCGTGGCCGATTTCATCAAACAGGTCAGCTCTACTGCCTGGCGCGGTCTCAAGAATCAGCACTACCCGCTTTCCGAGCTGGTGGAGCGGCTGAACCCGCAACGCGGCGAGTCGGGCCAGCCGTATTTCCAGACGCTGTTTACCTTCCAGAAGGCCCGCGCTGCATCCGACATGATGGGCCTGATGGCCCACCGTGCCGAAATCGGCGATGTGGACTGGGGTGGCGTCAAGCTGCGTACCTACGCCAGCATCCAGAACAACGGCGGTGTCGGCATGGATCTGGTATTCGATCTGGCCGAAACCAATGGCCGCATCGCCGCGCCGCTGGATTACGACACCAGCAAATTCGAGCGCAGCACCGTCGAACGCTTCCTCACCTACTGGCAGGAACTGCTGCAGGGCATGGTGGACGATGAGATGCAGCCGCTTGGGCAGCTGAACATGCTGCCGCTGGCCGAACACGAACAAGTCCTCGCCGGCTGGAACCAGACGTACCAAGACCTGCCGCTGTCATCCTGCGTGCAGGAACTGTTCGAAGCCCGGGTGGCTGCCGCACCCGATGCCATTGCCCTGGTCCAGCCGGATTTGACCCTCAGCTACGGCGAACTCAACGCCCGCGCCAACCAGCTCGCCCGTCACCTGCGCGGTCTGGGCGTCGGCCCGGATGTGCGCGTCGCACTGTGCGTCGAACGCGGCCTGCCGATGCTGCTCGGCCTGCTGGCCGTGCTCAAGGCCGGTGGGGCGTATGTGCCTTTGGACCCCGCCTACCCGAGCGAACGCATTGCCTACATGCTGCAAGACAGCAGTGCCTCGGTGGTGCTC
>NZ_FWXD01000004.1 GCF_900176275.1 Andreprevotia lacus DSM 23236
AAGGGGTATGCCCTGAGTTTGCGCCGTCGGAAGATGATCGAAGAGGCGTTTGGTTGGATCAAGACGGTGGGTGGCTTGCGCAAAACGCGACACAAGGGGCTGGAGAAGCTCTCCGGGCAGGCCTTGTTCACCTTTGCGGCCTACAACCTGACACGGTTGCTGAATCTGATGCGGCCAGCGGTGGCATAGGGATCAGTCCGTCTGCCAGTTGGCCGTTGCAGAGGGAGGGGGTGAAATACCCGGCAAGATTGGCCTTGGCGTGCTTCCGGCGCCGAAAAAAATAAGGGGAAGAACATAATTCGCAGGAAGTGGGGAGTTTCTCACCAGCCTGCTAGTCCCCCTGTCGCCTTTTTGGGTAGCAATGATCATGCGCCGCATATGGCGATTTCCGTCGCTTGACCTGCCTGAGTGTAAGATATTTTAGGGTCAGGTCTCAATACTGTTTGGTTAGATGGTTTTTTCATGGGAAGTTAGCCGATGATGAGCCTTTTGATCAGCATTTTTGGCCTAACCAAACAGTGTTGTGCCAAGTCTTTTATTTTGCGTAAGTCGAGCAGCACGGAAATAAAAAACCTGCCCCAATACTGTTTGATTTAGATGGTTTGGTTCAAAAAAACCGGCTACTGACGATCATTTGGATCCGCATGTTTGGCCTAACCAAACAGTATTGAAACCTGTCCCCGATTTCCTTCCTCAATCAATACTGCAAGCATGCACCCACACGCCATGCGTGCCGACGTAGAAGGTGTGCAGGCTCTCCAGCGCGAGGTTGTAGGCGATGCCGCGCTGCGCTTCCGGGTAGTTTCTCCCTACCATCAGATTGCCGAAGTAGTAGTTTTCCAGTGTGCTGGTGGCGCGCAAGCGTTCGGTTTTTACCCAGCCAGTGCCGGCGAGGTAGATGGGCTGGTTGGCGGTGACGAAGATTTCATCGCGTTGGTTGCTGGCCAGGTGATCGACCAGCAGCCGGGAAAAGGGCCTGTCGTGGGTCTGGCATACTTCGGCCACCCTGGCGAAGGTGTATTCGCTTTCTTCCCGTTTGTGGCCGGGCGGGGTCTGGTTGTCGGGGAAGGACAGCACCCAGTCGCCGACAGTGACGGTCTCGATGGGTTTAAGGCCTTCTTTGGTGCGAATCAGCGTGCCTGTTGCAAAGCCAAAATCCGGGTTGCTCATGGTTGTTTTCTCTTGCCGGTTGTTGCAGACGTTAAATGGCAGGTACTGCTAATCGGGAGTCCAAGGGCGGACCTTGTATTTTGCAAGCATCTAGTGGAGAGGAAGATGCAAAAAACAAGATTTGCCCCTAATTTGATGCCCATTCCTGTTATTTGGGCTTGTCCCTTCTCATCACCTGTAAAACCACGTGGCCTTGTTCCGTCTTGATGGCGAAGAAGCAGCCTTGATGGCCTTCGGCGCTTGAAACCTCGATGCGGTGTGCTGAGCCGGTGAACTCATCGGTCAGCATGCGCAGTCTATCCATGATGATCACCACCATGTTATGGCGTGCCAGATCGAATGCGTGATGATTCCGTGTCGCGCCAAAGGGGGTTTTCAGGAAAAACCCATTCAGTGCATCGGATAAGGTCTTGCTCCAGCGGCCCTCCATCGGGCTGCATCGTTCATACAGAAAATAGCCTTCCTCATCGCGTGCCCGCAGGCTTGCCAATATGTCTTGCTCATCCAGCTGGTCGAGGAAGGCCGAGGCCAGAACGGCTCCCCATGCTGCGCCATCAATAGCGGCCATTGCGCTCATGTAGCCACTCAATCCGGCTACGATCCAGCGTGCATCGTTTTCAGTCAAAACCTGCCCCGGGCTTTTGTTCACGCAAACAGGTCGGTAGCGGCTTCGTCCCAGTCGTGCGGGTGGCGGCCCCACGGGCTGTCGGCGTCGGGCGGGGGGAAGCCGCTGCGGCAGTAGCCGCGCTGGGCGGCAAAGTCGAACACGGCGTGCGGGTAGCCGTTGATGAGCAGCACGGCCTTGCTGTGACAGGTGGACCAGCCGATTTTCACTTCAGACGGCAGGTTGCGGTCGCTGACGTTGGCGACGTTGTAGATGTGCAGCGCGTCTTCGATCGGGCCGTCGTTGCGGCTGGTGTCGAGGGCGTAGAAGTAACCGGTTTCGGCATCGTCTTCAAACACGGCGGAATAGGGGCCGGCCGGGGCGGGGGCTTCCACCACGGTGGGTTCGCCCACTTGCAGGGTTTCGACGGCGGTGACGTGGATGGGCATGGCAATCCTGGCGCGTTGGCGTTGTGCCCATGGTATACGCGCTGGCTGGCTTACGCAGTGCTGAATTTGGTCAGGCGAGGGGGTGTTGCGCAAATGTCTTCGCCGAGGTGCTTCCGGTTGGGTTACTCGACCAGCGCGGCAGCCTGGCGGCGCACTTCCTGCCACACCAGCAGCAGCGGCAGGCCGAACAGCAGCAGGGTGCTGCCCAGCCAGAGGGCGGCAATGGCGTATTGGCCCTGCCAAGCGTAGAGTAGGCCAATGGCTTGCAGCAACAGCAGGCCGAGTGGTTTGCGTTCGCTCAGCATGAAGGCACCCTTGGCCCCCAGCAGCAAGCTGGTGCAGTAGCAGGCCGGGTTGACGATGGCGGACGGTGGTGAATTCCTGAACAGGATCTCGGGCGGCACCAGCGCAAAGTCGAATGCGCCGATTACGCCAACCCCGACCAGCAGCCAGGCGCAGCAATCAGACAGGCAGAACAGCAGGTGGATGGGCCGGCGCTGCATCAGCCGGCCGCCGGGATGGGGAACTGCAGCGCCAGCGCGCAGGCGTAGAAGGCGAGGGTGGCGTGGCAAAGCAGGCTGTGCCCATTGACGCGACGGGTTTCGGGGGCGATGGCGTACAGCGCCAGCCCGGCCAGGGCAGTCAGCAGCAGGGCGCTAGGCCAGCAGGCGAGCAGGGCTTGGCTGTTGGCATGTTGCAGCTTTGGGCGGGCTGCAGCCATGGCGGTGACCCACAGCGGCAGGCTGAGGTCATGGTAAATCCAGTCGCCACCGCGCTGGTCGGTGCCGATGCGGAAGTCGTTTGCGCCGCGCCAGCGCAACAGCAGTACCAGCGGCAGCAAGGGCAACGCCACCAGGGCCAGCACGCGCTGCAGGCCAGGCAGGGGCAGGTACTGCAAGAAGAACATCAGCAGGCCCGTCAGCGATAGCAGGCCGGCCAGCAGGCGGGTGGCAAACCAGCGATGTTGCTGGCGGCGCTCGGCCGGGGTGGCCCAGGCTTCGTCCCATGGCTCCAGCGGCGGCGGGGTATCGAGCAGGTGGCGCTCGCCGGTGGTCAGGTCGGGCAGTGGTGCCAGCCAGTGGCGCAGGCCGTCGTCCACTGGCCAGGGCCAGCGGATGTTGCGTACCCAGTCGTGCGCGCGGTACTGCAGTTGCAGCATGGTGCCGCCATAGCCGTCCTGCTGCAGCCGGTAGCCGCGCAAGTCGTCACGCCGTATGCGACGGCGGCGCCAGGCGCACTGCAGGTCGAGTGTGTGTTCATCCAGCACGATCTGCCCCAGCAGCGATTCGATCCATAGCATGCCGCCGCCGAGCAGCGCTGTGATCAATAGCGCGCGCGGGTCGCGCAGCAGGGCGCCTTCGTCGGCCAGATACCACATGAGCCATGCCCATAGCAGCGCCAGCGGCGGCAACGCCAGCCAGCGCGTCAGCCGGGCAGAGGGCGAGGCATAGCGCAGCGGGTAGGGTGAGGGCGGGGTGTGCATGTATTGCACTTTAGCGCTCGTGTTCGTGCTTGTGCCACTGGTAGTGGGGCGGGGTGTTGTTTGGCGCGCCAAGGCGGCTGCGTCCGCTCAGCGGTTGGGGTGTGAGTGTGTTCTCTGTACATCACGGTAAAGCGTTACAGCATGCTTTTGACATTTTTACACCGGTATACTGACGCACTGCCATACGGTTGCTAGCAGATTGCTGATTTTTAATTGCATTTTTCCTCATTTTGGAGGCATTTACATGCAAAACTGTTTTCAATTGTCTGCACGCGCTGGTGTGGCAGGCATGTTGCTGGCTGGCCTGCTGGCGGCGAGTGGCGCGCAGGCGGCGGTGAGCACGGGCACGATGAGCGTGCCGCGCATGTTCGGTCAGGCGAACAAGATGGCCGATGGCCGGGTGATGCTGACCGGGGGCGAGGCGCAGCCGGGTACGCCGGTGTACAACAGCGTGGATATGTATGACCCGAACATGGGCATCTTCGTGCCATTCACCCCCATGCTGCAGGCGCGCGCCGAGCACGGCGCGGTGACCCTGGCCGATGGCCGCGTGCTGGTGGTGGGGGGCTCGATTGCCAACAACCCGGCGCTGGTGGGCACGGCCAGTGCGGAAATCTTCGACATGGCCACCGGCCAGTGGACGGCGACGGGCAGCATGAATGCGCCGCGCTGGCGCGTGCTGGCGCGGTTGTTGCCGGATGGCCGGGTATTCGTGATTGCCAAGGATGGCACTGGCGAGCCGGCCTTTGCCGAGGTGTATGACCCGCAGACCGGCACTTTTACCAAGACCGGCAATATGTTGACGCTGTCGGGCTGGCATGGCCTGGTGGTGCTGGCCGATGGCCGGGTGCTGAAGCTGGGTGGCTATGGCGATACCGGTGGCGGCGTGTATGGCTATCTGAACAAGGCCGAGGTGTGGAGCCCGGTCACCAATCAGTGGACGGCCACCGGCAACCTGATCGAGGCGCGGCAGGAGGTCAAACCGGTGCTGCTGGCCGATGGCCGCGTGCTGGTGGCGGGCGGGCGCAACCAGTCGTCGCTGGCCAGTGCGGAAATCTATGACCCGGCCACCGGCACCTTCTCGGCTGCGCCGGCCATGCCGGCGGCAATCAGCCCGGTGGATTATGCGGTGGGGCTGCCCGGCGGCGATGTGCTGTTGTCCGGCACGTTTTATAACGGCCTGATACGTTACAACGCGCAGGCGGGCAACTGGAGCGTGGCCGGCCCCAAGCGCCTGAAATCGCGCGAAGGCACGGCGACGGTGCTGAATGACGGCACCCTGCTGCTGGCCGGTGGCACCGAGCAGAATGCGGCGTCGAACTATGCCGAGCTGTTCGAACCGGCCTGCCAGACGCAAAGCCTGGAAGCCATCCCCGGCGTGATCAATCTGCCCAGCGATGGCGGCAGCGCCAGCCTGACGTTGAGCGGCGCCGCCGGTTGCCACTTTGAAGTGGCGGGCACCTGGCCTGGCTGGCTGCAAGCCGGCGCGCCCAACCCGCAGCAGGTGCCGCCCAGCGGCTATGCGGCAGTCGGCTTTGCCACCACCAGCGGCAACAACTCGCTGACCCCGCGCAGCGCCACTTTCTATGTGGGCAACAACCTGGTGACGGTGACGCAGGCGGCCTCGACCTCCTGCACCAGCCAGCCCACGCTGTCGGGCACGTTCTCTTACGCTGCAACGGCCAGCAGCGGCACGCTGAACGTGAACGCCAGCGCGGCCTGCCCGTGGACGCTGACCGGCATGCCGGCGTGGTTCACGCTCAGCAGCGCGAGCGGCACTGGCAGTGCGGCGGTGAACTACAACGTGGCGGTCAATACCGGCGCGGCACGCACTGGCGGCATCGCCGTGGTTGCACAGGGTGTCAGCAACAGCTACACCCTCACCCAGAGCGCACCGGCCAGTTGCCCGACTGCCCCGGTACTCAGCCCGACCAATGTCAGCCTGGCTGCGGCCGGTGGCAGTACCACCATCAGCGTGAGCGCGGCAGCCACCTGCACCTGGACAGCCAGCGTGCCGAGCTGGGCCGCCATCACCTCGGCCAGCAGCGGCACCGGCAATGGCAGCTTCACCTTCAGCGTGCCGGCCAACACCACCACCAGCACACGCAGCGGCAGCGGCAGCGTGCAGGGGCCGGGCGTGGCGTCGACCTTCAACGTCAACCAGGCGGCCAGCGGCAGCGGCTGCACCACGCCTGCTGCGCAGCCGATCAACAGCGGCGTGCCGGTGAATGGCAATCTGCTGGCCAACGCCTGCAGCTATGGCCTGCGCGGCAGCGGTTATTACACCGACCGCTACAGCTTTAACGCCACGCCGGGCAACAAGGTGACGATCACGCTCAATTCATCGGCGTTTGACACCTATGTGTTCCTGCTCGACCCGAGCGGCAAGCAGCTCACCTTCAACGATGACAGCGGCGGCAGCACCAACTCGCGCATTCCGGCCAACAGCGGCACCTTTACGCTGCCGGCCGGCGCAGCGGGCAGCTACAGCATCCAGGTGACCAGCTATTCCACCGGCAAGACCGGTGCATACAGCCTGAACCTGAGCGTGACCCCGTAAGCACGGCCACGCAGCAGCACAACCCCGGCAACCGCAAGGTGCCGGGGTTTTTTGTTGCCGGCTACCAGTCGCGGCTGCATTGCCAGCTGCTGTGCAGGGTGTAGCTGCAGTCATTCAAGCCCGGGCCGCTATAGTCGAAGGCCAGGTTGAATTGCTGGCCATCGGCGGCGGACGTATAACGGAGCCCGACGCCGGCTGGCATCTGCGGCAGGCGGGCCAGACTGCCCGGCACCAGTTGCGCCAGCGTAGCGGGGTAGCGGCCGTGTTGCTGGCGGTATTGCGCCAACGCCTGCGGCACGCCTGCCAGCACGTGCAGCGCTTGCGTAGCGACCGGGCCTTCGCCGGGCTCATCCAGCCACGGTTTGTTGGGGTTGCCCAGCCAGTCGGCGCACCAGCTCGCACCCAGCAGTAACGCCAGCAAGGCGGGGGCGATCAAGCAGCGCTGCCAGTAGCTGCTGCGTTGCCAGCGCAGCTGGATGTGTTGCGCGATGTTCAATGCGGTCTCCCGGTCTGTTGCCGTGATGATGCCATCATCGCCTGTTATGTACCCGCTACCGTCATCTGCGGGTGAGCCGGCATCCTGCACCCGGCACAGCCGGGCGCGCACGGGTTTGTGAGGGTGAAACCACGGCGCTTTCTGATTGATTTCATCCCCCCGCCCTCGCCGCCGCGAGGGGGCCTCGCTGCGCTCGTCAGTGGCAGGCGGCAGGGCTTTGAAAATCAAGCGTTTAAATGCATGGCAGGCGCTTAGCGCCGGAGCCGGCGCGGCGGGTAGACCAGCCGGTGCACCAGCCGGGCCAGCGCCTTGCTGTGGTAGTAGTCGATGCACTGGTTGACGGTGAAATCGCCCGGGATGGAGCCACTGGCCTGGACGCTGAGTGCGCGGGCGGTTTCGCGGCGCAGGCGGGCGTAGGCCTCCAGCCCCTGGTTGCCATAGTCCAGAAAGGCCCACATGGCGTGGCCGGCTTCTGCCTGCAGGTGCGGGTCGGTGGTGATCCGGCCGATGCAATGTGCCAGCGCGTAGTTCTTCAGCAGCTCGGTCTGGCTGTAGCGGTCGGTCAGCGGCATGCCGTAGTCGCGCTCGGCGCTGGCGCTGGCGGCGTGGGCCAGCGCGGGCAGCAGCAAGAGCGCGGCAAGCAGGCTGCCGGGTGGGGTGAGCTTCATGATGGCTTCCTGTGGTGTGGTGCCGCGCAGTGGCGGGGCTGGCGCATGCCTGGCTGCGTCGCACCGGCTTGAGTGCTGGCACCGGCAGGCCGGGATGCGCCACATCTTTCGGCATGCTGCCTGTTTTTGCAGCCTCGCTGATTTTCTGTTGTGATTTTCCTTGCTGATTTGTAATATTAATGTTGCATGCTGTGAAAGAATATTTTGTGGCCGGCTGCATTCATGTGGCCATTTCAGGTGCGGGCAGTGGCATGAAGCGTGTGTACAAGCTCTATTGGGTGGTCTGTGCCGTGTTTGGCGCATTGATCGTGCTGGCCTTGCTGGGCAGCGTGTATGGCTATACCCCGTATGCCTTGCCGCTGGTGATTTACCTGTCGGCGCTGGGGGCGGGGGCGCTGGCTGCTGTCGGCATGCTGCTGGTCATCATCCAGCAGGTAGAGCGCCGCGCCGCGCGCGAGGCCCCGCCGCAATACATACCACCGCCGCGCAATGCCCGCGAGGCGCCGCCGCGCCGCTGAGCTGTGGCCCGGCGCCTGCCCGGCCATCTTCCCTTGATGATGGAGTGCTATGGAACCCGTTGGTATCTTTGCCCACGTGCGGCTGTCGCCGCAGGCGTTTGACCGTTTTCGCGCCGAGCACGGCGCCGCGTTGATCGACGATGTGCGCTATATCGCCGCCAACCAGCGCAGTTATCCCGATGACGTGATCTCGCCCGACGGTTATTACCACAACAAGGGCAACGCGCTGGTGGTGCAGTACGATGCCACGGCACAGCGGCTGTTCTATCTCTATCTGCTGGAGTTGCGCAGTCTGGAGGCGATGTTGCAGGTGCCATCGCTGGCGGTGCTGCAGCGCATCAGCGCCTACAAGGACCTGCCGGGCGAGGATTACGCGGTGTTCTCGGCCAGCATGCCCAATCTGCTGTACGACGCCCGCTGGGCCGCCTACGCCATCACCTCGGCTGGCTGGCAGCCACAAGACCCGGCCACGGTGCCCGACGCTGCGATGCAGGCACTGTGGGACGATGCCATGCGCCATTTCTTCGACGTGTGCGACCGCTATTACGCCGAAGTGGGCGAGGGCGACTGGCCGAACGCGCGCCTCTTCCTCGATCCCAGCCTGCGCGCGCAGCTGGCTGAGGCGGGCGAGGTGGTGGCGTAGCGGGTGATGTGGGCGTCGGCAGACATTCGCTGCTGCCGCTACTCACTGCCTGCGATGCTGCCGGCGTTGCGCCCCTCATATCCATACCGTTGCGCCGGGCTGTGCCGGCGGTGCTTGTTCAAGCAAGGCGATTCATGAGTTCACCCGCTTCATCATGGTTAAGCGCCTGGGGCATCTGGGCGCTGCTGGCGTTCTTCGGCATCTTGTGGGGCTTGCAAGCCAACCCTTGGGCATTCGCCGGCATGGTGTTCTATGCCGTGCTGGGTGGGCTGGTGCTGTTGTTGGCCACGGTCATTGGCGCCATGCTGCCCTCGACCCAGCCGGCCCAACCTTCTGCCGACGATGCGGCGCCAGATCAAGCCGGGCACGAGCAGGCTGCATCAGCCGTGCAGGACTCGCCGGCCAGCTTGAACAATGCCCCACCCGGGGTGCCGTTGGTGGTCTTGCAAGTGGCGGCGGCTGCGCCGGTGGCACCGCCTGTGCCGTTGCCGGGCTGGCTGCGCGGCCTGCTGATTGGCGGCAGCATGACGGGCGCGCTGTTCCTCGCGCTGGTGGGCGTGGCAGTGGTGGTGACCAATCAACGCAGCGAGCTGTTGTTCTGCAGCCTGTTTGCGCTGGCCGGCTTGCCCGGTTGCACCATCGGCGGCTATCAGGCGGCGCCCGATGCGAAGGCGAACGGGCTACTGCTGCACCTGGCCGTGGCTGCCGTCTGGTTGCTGGCGGCGTATATTGCCATCATGTTTCGCCAGCCCTTCATGCTGGCTGGCTTGCTCAGTGCGACGGGCTTTCCGCTCGGTGGCGCGCTGGCCCGGCGGCGCAGCACGGCGGCAGCGGCCTGACGTGGCCGCTGCGGCGTGCAGCGTTATCCCCCATGACCACGAGGCAAAGCATGACCCAAACCCGACTGCAGCTGGACCACGCCGCCGCCTTGGCGACGTTCGATGATTTCCTGTGCATCATGGATGACCAGCTTGAGGCACTGGAAGACGAGGCGGAGGTGCTGGGCATCACGCTGACGCGCAGCATGGATGGCCTGCCGCAGCTGGAGCAGCTGGCGCTGCAATTGCTGGCGCAGCACGGTCGGGAGGCCATCGGGGCATTGAGTGTGTATCTGGGCCGCTATCTGGGCGAGATTACCTGTATTTGCCATGGCGGGCGCTGGGTGTTGCCGCTGGACGACCCGCGTGACATTCATTTCAACCAGCCGGTCATCAATGGCCTGTGCCCGGTGCCGGATGTGCATCTGGCACCCATCAATCTGGTGCGTGCCTTCTTGCCGCGCAATGCCCGCGAGGCGCCGCCGCGCCGCTGAGTGAGGGACTACCGGCGCGCTCAGGCGCTTGGTAGCAAAGATTCAGCGCTGCTACTACGCAGCATGCCTGTCACCGCGCCCAGTGCCTGAGTAAATTGTCGGCATTGTCTGCAGGCAATCCAATTCCCCGCACCCGCACCCGCACCCGCACCCGCACCCGCACCCGCACCCGCCCCTGCATCTTCAGGCATTTCATTCCCGCCGTTTGTCGGCTTGCGCTGCAAGCACGCCCCCCTTGCCCGTGGCTGGCCGGCGCACGGAGGGCTTTTGCTGTCTGGCCGGAATGGGTGGTGTGAATGCCAGCGGCATGGCGTGCGCATTTGTTTTTAAAAACAATTACAATTTAAGTAATTAATATAAAAATTAACATTGTTTTAACTTAAATTATAAGAAAGTTTTTGTGGTGCCGTGCATGGTGCGTGGGCTATCGTATTTGGCACGGCCATGCGTTGGCAGCACACATCGTGCAGCAACTGCTTCGATTTGCATGTGAGAGATGCTGCTGGCCATGTGATGCCAGGTGCTGATGGCCATTTTTCGATAGGCAGCTTGCGGGCTGGCTGAACGGCTTGGGGCTTGGTCGTGTATCCGGTTTGTCAGTTTCTGCGCCATCGTCGCAGCCATGTCGCCATGGGGTGGCAAAGGCGTTGGCCGGCGTGGTGAACATATCTTGAGGAGAATCAAAATGGCCAAGTTGATCGGGCGGATCGCGCTCGAACCGCAGTCGGTGCGCCCGGGTGAATCGGTACGCGTAGAAGTCTTCGATGTGCATGATCAAAGCTACGATGGCACCAAATTCGAAGTCACCATCAATGGCGTAGCAGGGGCAGTGCATTTCCTGCAGTTTGCCAGCCCCGGCAAACGCCGTTTGAGCGTGCAGGTGCGCAGCAGCAGTGGCGAGGCAGAGCGCCAGACCGTGGATCTGCCGGTGGCAGGCGATCCACTGCAATTTGTCGCCGGACGCAATCGCAAGGATGTGGCGATGCTCGGCGTGACGCAGTCGGCCAGCGATGCTTATGTGGCGACGCTGACTCTGGGCGCGCTGGTGGATCCGCGTGCTACGCCGACCCTGGGCACGCCGCCCAAGGCATCCGCATTGCCGGCAGTGGCATTTGATCCGCACGGTGCGGTGGGGCAGTTGATTCAGCGTGGTGCGCTGGCCCAGGCGATGGCAGCCAACCCGCAGACCTTGCTGCGCAGCGAGAGCCAGCGGCTGGTGAATACGCTGCAGGAGCGCAGCGTGGCGTCGCTGGTGTCGCGCAGCAATCTGGCCCGCGTTGCCGCGCTAAGCAGCGGCCCGCTGGCGACCCGTGCCGCGGCAGGCAATATCGGCATCGTGCCGCCGCAGCGGCGCAAACCGGCGCGCCAGGCCGTCAGCGCGGTTTACGATCTGTCGCAGGTGGACATGAGCCGCTTCTTTGCCGCTGCCAGCACGACGCCGATGGCGTTCGAGTGGGATTTCGGTGACGGCACCAAGGCCACTACCCGCACGCCGGTGGTGCAGCATGATTATTTCGATGCCATCGATCATGCACGCGGCCAGAGCCAGTTCCACATTACCTGCACTGCCAGGCATAGCGGGGTGACGGTGCGCCGCACGCTCAATCTGCATTCGGCTTATGCCATCTGCAAGCGCGCCGGCAGCGTGGTGCCGCATGTGAATGCCGACCTGTTTGCCTACAAGCGCTACAACCAGCTCAGCGCCAGCTTTACCGTGCACAACGTCGAAGACCAGCCGCTGGTGCTTGATCGGGTATCGATCACTGCGATCAGCGAAGATGGCGATGCCATCAATCTGCCCAATCCGTTTGTTGCACTCGGTCAGAAAATCACCGTGGGTGCGCGTGCTTCCACGCTGATCAACGTCAACGTGCCGTTTGTGACCGGCACGCCGCAGAACGGCCAGCTACGCTACGACATTACCGGCTTCACCGTGCTGTATGCCGGCACGACGGGCAGCACACCGGTGCGCTGCAGCGCGGTGTTCGACGTGCCGGTGGCGCAATGGAGCAAGAAGCCCGAAGCACCGCCCAAGCCCAATGTGCCCGCCAACGAGACCCATGTCTGGCCCTGGCAGCTGGTAGAAGACCAGCTTGCAACGCTGACAGCCCCGGGCATCAATGTGATCCACAAGGGCGATGTCACGCTGGACCAGAACACCGGCACCATCGCGGTTGCGCTGGGGGCTACGCGCAATCTGCAAGGCCGTGCCGCCGCCCGCGTCCGTGCCGATCAAGTGCTGTCGGCCGTGTACGCACCGGCCGACAGCCAGCGCCTGGCCGTGCGCCCCGAGCGTGCCGCCGTGGTGGCGCGCAGCGCCACCGTCTCGAATATCGCTGCCAACACCAATGCGCTGAATCTTGCCAGCAACACGCTGCATGTATCTGCCAGCGGCCTGCAGCTGCAGCCGCTGGATTTCAACGGTGGCACGCTGCACACGCTCAAGGGGCCGCCGCTGCCGGGTTTTGTTGGCGAAGGGCAGGTGTGCGAAGCGGACAACCTGACCGAGCAGCAACTGGCGCAGGCGGATCAACTGCAGCTGGTATGCCAGCTGACCGATGAGCAGGAAGACGTGCTGATGCCGGCGCGCTGGATGAACGCACGCAAGGGCGATTGCATCCTGTCGCCGGGCGGCGACGGCATCATCGGCGGGCTGATGCTCAACGTGAAGCCGGCGCAGTGGTATAGCCACTCGGGCATCATGACGCGCAACTACGATGAGATCACCCACAGCACCGGCAGCCAGCAACGGCTGATGGATCATCTGATCGGGATTTCGCCGGGGTCGGACGGCTTTGACCCGCACGTGCTCAAGTATGTGTGGCCAGGCGCGGTGACGCAGACGGTGCAGGCATCCATCGAGGGCGAACCGTTTCCTGACCCGGAATTCGCCGCTACTTACTCGATCTCGTCGTTTGGCCCGCATGCGGTAGGGGTGACGCACAACGACCAGTTCACCATGATTCCGCCGCTGGTGCTCAAGCCCGATCCCAGCCAGGAAACCCCGGCCGTGCGCACCGCGCTGCACGCCATTGCCGGTGATGCCAAGGCCGATGCCGGCCGCCCGGGCGTGAAGCCCAAGTTCCACTATCGCTGGTTCTGCTACACCGACCCGACCCTGGGCCAGGGCGCAGCGGAAGGCCCGGCAGCCGGCTGGGCGGCCGGTACACGACCGTCGGTGTGCTCGTCGTATATCTGGTTGCATGCCAAGGGCCGCTCGGCACATCTGGAAACCTCGCAAGCACTGGTGACGCCGACCGATCTGGAGCCGGCCGACGTTAGCAGCGGCGCCGACGTGCAGCCCACCACCAAGGACGGCCTGTATCTGTATACCGCGCAGGAACGCAGCGATGCCGCGCAATGGCTGTACGACAACATCTACAACCAGGCGTACGAGAAGGCCGGCTGGTTCGGCAACCTGCTGACCGACAGCGCTGACGATCTGGCCAACCAGTTCCTCAACTGCTTTGCCAACGACAATGCCGACGGCAAGGACAGCGACGCATGGAAGAACGTGGTGGCGGCCAATGCCGTATCGCCCGACAACATGCTGTGGTGGGACAGCCCGGCCAAGGGCGGGCTGTATGGCTATGCCGAACCGGCGCTGTACCGCGAACCGCGCGTGGAGAGCTTTACCGTCAGCCGCTGGAAGAAGGTGCTCAAGCGCGGCAATATCCACGGCAAGGTATTCGGCCCGAATGGCCCGGCCGCCGCAGTGCAGGTGCAGGTGTACGAGGGCAAGACGGTATTCACCGGCAACGATGGCAGCTACACGCTCAAGGATGTGCCGCTGGGCCACTATCAGCTCAGCGCCAGCAAGCAGATCGATGGCATGCTCTACGCCGTGCAATCGGGCATCAATCTGCAGACGGCAGAGCTGGCGGTGGACCTGCACCTGCAGCCGCCGGCAGACCGCTTCCGCATTGCCCAGGTGTTCATCGACTTTTGGGGGCGTGACGAAGAGACCTTTGGCTCGGACGAAATCAAGGACCCGGGCCCGGAATACTTCGAGCTGGAGCTGGGGCCGGACAAGGTGATCAACAGCACCACGCGCACTTATCACTGGGGTGGCGAGGTGCGCGTCGAGTACACCATCACCGTGCGTTTGCTGGTGAACAACACCATCGATACCCAGGTGCAGGGCTTGCTGTTCGAGGGCACCAGCGAGGACACGCACGATCTGGACGGCCAGGGCAGCCTGAGCTTCCAGACTGGCGTCAACCAGACCTCGGGCGCCACGCTGACCATCACCAATACCGATGAAGATGCGGGCGATGCCGGCGTGCTGAGCTTGTCGGTGAAGAATGTGCGCAATACCAACTAAGCGCCGCTAACCAAAACCCTGCTGGCGGCGTTGTGCTCACTGGCCGTACGAATTGTACTGTCTGCGTTTCGCGCGCCTTGCCAGCACCGTTACACCGGGTTTTATTAGCGGCTCGATGCGGTGTGGCAGCGTTTGCTGCCGGTCGCTGCAAGGCCCGCCGCTGGCGGGCCTTTCTCATGCAGCCGGCGCCTGCGCCGGTGTTGCGGCCCGCCGCCATCCCCCCTGCGCCACCAGCAGCGCAATCAGCAACAAACCACTGCCAACCGCAAAGGTGCCGTGCAGGCCGGCCGCGATGCTGGCGGCGGGGGCGGTAACCGGGTTGGGGCTGCCGGTAGTGTGGGCGAACAGCGCGCCCATGCAGGCGGCGCCGGTGATCAGGCCGAGGTTGCGGGCGAGGTTGAGCAGGCCGGACAGCACACCGCGCTGGCTGGCGGCGGCGTCGGCCATTACAGCGGTGTTGTTGGCGGCCTGGAAGGCTTGATAGCCGGGGGTGAGCACGACAATGGCGGCCAGATAGCCGGCCACGCCCCAGGTGGCTGCTTGCAGCGCCAGCAGCAGTGTGCCGGCCAGCATCAGCAGCAGGCCGCTGCGCATCACCACGGCGCTGCCCAGCCGGTCGACCACCTTGCCGGCCAGCAGGCCGGTGAGTACCGACAGCAGCGGGCCGGCGGCCATTACCGCGCCGACCTGCGCTGGCGGCAGGCCCAGCGCGCCGGCCAGATAGAAGGGGCCGACCACCAGCGTGGCCATCATCACCGTCATCACCAGCGCGCTGAGCAGCAGCGCAGCGCGCAGCGGTGGCTGGCGCAGCGTGGCCAGCGGCAGCAGCGGGGCGCTGGTGCGGCGCTCGACTTGCCACAGCAGCAGCCCGCCCAGCGCGGCAGCCAGCAGCAGCGCGCCGTTGCGCGCATCCAGCCGGCCGTGGCCCAAGGTCATGGCCAGCGCATAGGCGGCGAGGGTGGCGGCCAGCAGCAGGGTGCCGGGCCAGCCCAGCCGGGTGGGGCTGCGTGTGGCGTCGGCCGGCAGGGTGCGCCAGGCCAGCAGCGCGGCCAGTGCGGCCAGTGGCACGTTCACCCAGAACAGCGCGCGCCAGCCCAGCGCGGCCAGCAGCACGCCGCCCAGCGCCGGCCCCAGCGCGGTGCCGATGGCCGACATGGTGGCCAGCAGCCCCATGGCGCTGCCGGTGCGCGCCTTGGGCACGGCCTCGCCCACCATGGCCATGCTCAAGGTGAGCATTACCGCCGCGCCCAGCCCCTGCAGCGCGCGGGCGGCCAACAGCCAGGGCAATTGCGGCGCGGCGCCGCACAGCAGCGAGGCCAGGCCGAACACGCCGCAGCCGGCCAGCAGCAGCCGGCGCCGGCCCAGCAGATCGCCCAGCCGGCCGGCGCTGACCACCGCCAAGGTCATGGCCAGCAAATAGGCCAGCACCACCCACTGCACCGACTGGAAATCGGCATGGAAGGCAGTCGCCAGCGCCGGCAGGCCGATATTGGCAATGCTGGTGCCCAGCGAGGCAGGCAGCACCGCCAGCGCCAGCGCAGCCAGTGCGGCGCGGCCCGTAGCGGGGCGAGGGGAGGTGGGCAGCATGATGGACTCCGGGCAGGCATGAACAATGCCCCCAGCGTAGGCCTGCGTCACATTGGGCGGAAGGTGCAGCATTTGCAGTTTATTCGTGCGTTTGACGCCATGTATCGAATCTGCCAAGGTAAACCATGAGCAAACCCGACCTCAATCTGCTGCTGACGCTGGACGTGCTGCTGGCCGAAGGCAATGTCGCCCGCGCCGCGCAGCGGCTGCAACTCAGCCCCTCGGCCATGAGCCGCGCACTGGCGCGGCTGCGCGCCACCACCGGTGACCCGTTATTGGTGCGCGCCGGCCGTGGCCTGGTGCCCACGCCGCGCGCACTGGCGCTGCGCGAGCAAGTAAGCCAGCTGCTGCACGATGCGCAGGTGGTGCTCAGCCCGGCCGATGCGCTCGATCTGGCGCATTTGCAGCAGGTGTTCACCCTGCGCGTGCGCGATGGCTTCGTCGAAAACTACGGCGCGGCGCTGCTGGCCCACATCGCGCAGCAGGCGCCGCGCGTGCGGCTGCGCTTTATTGCCAAGCCGGACAAGGACAGCACGCCGCTGCGCGATGGCAGCGTCGATCTGGAGCTGGGCGTGCCCGGCGACAGCATGGGGCCGGAGGTGCGCGTGCAAGGCTTGTTCCGCGATCGCTTTGTCGGCGTGGTGCGGCCGGGCCACCCGCTGTGCAGCGACGACATCACCCCCGCGCGCTATGCCGCCTGCGGCCACGTGTATATCTCGCGCCGCGCACAAACCCGTGGCGCCATCGACGACACGCTGGATACGCTGGGCCTGCAGCGCGATATCGTCACCATCGTCAGCGATTTCTCGGCCGCGCTGGCGCTGGTGCGCGCCACCGACCTGATCGCCACCGTGCCCGAGCACTACACCAGCGCACTGCGCCGTGGCCTGCACACCTTTACGCTACCGCCACAGCTGGCCACCCCGCCGTTCAGCATCGCCATGTGCTGGCACCCCCGCCTGGACGCCGACCCGGCGCAACGCTGGCTGCGCGGGTGTGTGCGGGCTGTGTGCGGGCGGGAATGAATCAGTATTATCGGTTTGACGATGACGGCACTGCCCCGTAAAACGGGGATGGATCAATCTGGATAGCAACCCATGGCACAAAAAAGTGTGTTCTCGAAGTTTATTGATGAGTTCAAGAAGCACGCCAAACTGTACTACCCCTTTGTTCAGCCTTTAAAAGTAGCTGTCGATCCTTCTTTGCCCAAAAACGCATCGTTCTATTTGGGTATATCCCCTGTTTTCGGGCGACACGTCATTTTGAATTTCCATCACGCGCAGCAACCGTGGCGTTTCGGGATGTTTACGATCTTTGCCCACATCTCCGATGAATATAATGTGGCGAAAAGCTTTGACACCTTTGAAGAGGAGTACGAGCAATTTCTGGAAGGTATGTATGATTTGCCGAATGTAGCATTGGGCAAGGAAAAATACTGGTTGCTAAAGGAATTGCCGGATGAAAAGGAAGATCGTCTTACTGAATTATGGTGCGCTGAAAATTACGAAAACGAAGCCGTGGTTCTCGAAGAGGCAGTGAAAGACGTGAGTACTTTGCTTGAGCGCACCCTGTTTTTGAAGGGCGGATTTACTTGAATCGAACCTGATAGCATCAATCCTCCCTGAGGGGCGGGATTGACAGGGTAAATTTGCACTGTCGTGTGTACGCCTATTTGGTAATTCTGGCTCAGGTATTGAGTATTATATTGGCACGATTTCTATCGAAGGCTCGCGGCTTGACAGGATATTTATGCAACTGTTCTGGCTGGCAATAAAGAATTCTGAAACACCTGTTTTTTTGTCAAGCAAAAATCCAGCGCGCGATGACTCAAGATCAAGCCAGCCATGTTCGAATATTTGAAATAGCCAGCCATTATGGGCCGAGCAAGTGGGCCAAAATTCAAGCAGGTTGCCTTCATCCAATACTCTAAAGCCTGCAACATCTTTAAATTTGGCAATGACCACCTTTCTGTCTCCGCCTGATATCAGTGTTACAAGCAGCTCGCCCCACTCGAGGCGTACATGGCTTATATCTGCCGGTGATTGAAACATGTATTGATTTTCTAATGGCGTGGCGATGGCATGTGGAATGGAATTTTCTCTAAAATCCAAATTTGCAAGTAACGGATTACAAGGGCTATGCTAGCGATTTGAAATTAAAGGTTTCACCGACGTCGTAATTCAATACGGCTTCGGAGATGTCCGACATTACCCATTCGCAAGGGGAATCAGGGTGACGGTTTAGCTTGCCGAAAATTGTTGAGAGAATTACTTAGTAGTAAAATGACCCAGCCCGTGGGTAGATATTTTCTGTCAAATAATGCAGTAGCGGTTCACTATCAATTTCAATTCCATTTTTTAGTGAATACAATCTCCCCTCGGTGGGCGCGTTTTTCGGTATGAGGTACATGCCGTCAAATTCGACCTCGATAATAAGAACGCCTTCTATAACGACCATCGAACCGCTTGATGCGCAAATTCCAGTATTGGCATCGAGTACAATTTTTTTCATCTATACACTCCCCATAAATTCGTACGCATCAATCCTCCTTCCGCCCCCCCAATCCCGCCGCCATCTCGCGTCGTACCAGCTGATCGGCCATGCGGGTGGTTTCGGGCAGGCGGTATTTGCTGCACAGGCGGGTGATCCAGTGGCAGGCGGTGGGCAGGGCGATGCGGTGGCCGGTGGAGACGTAGACGGGCTTGATGCCGCGCTGGGTGCGCAGGGCGCTGCCGATGATGTCGTCGCCGTCGCGCAGCGGGGTACTATCGCCGCGTTCCGGGCCGGCTTGGTCGTGCTGGCCCAGCAGCCGGGTTTTGCCGCAGCCGATGCTGGGTACGTCGAACAGCAGGCCGACGTGGCAGGCGAGGCCAAAGCGGCGCGGGTGGGCGATGCCCTGGCCGTCGCAGACGATGAGGTCGGGCCGCAGGCTGAGCCGGCCTAGCGCCTGCACCAACGGCGGCAGCTCGCGGAAGGAGAACAGGCCGGGGATGTAGGGAAAGCGTGCCACATCGACCGCTACCGCCTGCTCGACCACGACCAGCGTGTGGGCATCGAGCACCACGGCGGCGGCCACCAGCCGGTCGCTGTGCTCGTCATAAGCCACGTCCAGGCCGGCCACCAGGCGGATGTCGTCCAGTCGGTCGTGGCGCTCCACCTGGCCGGCCAGTTGCCGCTGCAGCGCCAGCGCGGCGGCTTCGTCCTCGGGCCAGGGGTGGTGGAGGCGTGGTTGCATGGCGGGTGTGCGTGGGTGGCTGGGGCTGCCATCTTGCCATAGCCGGCGGGGCGGCAGGGCGGGTGTTATGCCGCGTCGATCAGCGCTTGTAGTGCGGGGTCGCGCGCGCTGAACACGTCGAACAGCCCCAGCGCGCGCAGCGCCGGCAGCAGCGTGTGCAGGTCTTGTTCGGCCTGCTGGCGCGTGGCCGCGTCGCTGGCGGTGTCCTGCAGCGTGCGCCAGCTGATGAGGAAGGCGCCGACGCTGCCCTTGCGGACAGTGATGCCGTTGGCTTCGATGGTGTTCTGTGTATCGGACAGCAATTGCTGGGCTTGCATGGTGGTGCTCCGGTTGGATGAGGAGCCACCAGTATCACGCTGGCACCATTGGCCTGCTTTTGTCATCATGCCAATCAATTGCAAAATCGGGCCAAAGGGATGGAATACCGCATGGTGCCGCTGGGCACGTCGGCCAGCCGGGCCACTGCATTGCATGCGCATGCCGGCGGGCAGTTGTTTCAGGTGACGCAGGGGGCGCTGGCGTTGCAGGCGGGGGCGGTGCGCGCCTTGCTGCCGGCCGGGCATCTGGGCTGGCTGCCGCCGCATCTGGCCCACGCGGCCAGCGGCCATGGCGCGCTGCAGGGCTGCAGCCTGTATCTCGCTGCCGCGCAGGCAGCGCAGTGGCCAGCCACTTTGCAGATCGTGCGCGCCACGCCCTTGTTGACCGCGCTGCTCGATGCGCTGCAGCAGCCGGTGCGCGATGCCGCCAGCCATCTGGCCGTGCTGGCCGAGGCCTGGCAGCGTGCGCCGCAACTGCCGCTGTGCGTGCCGGTGCCGTTGTCACCCCGGCTGCAACCGGTGCTGGCTGCGCTGCTGGCCCGCCCCGAGCAAGCGCCCGATCTGGACGAAGCCGCCGCGCTGGCCCATTGCGCGCGGCGCAGCTTCAGCCGTCTGTTCCGCGCCGACACAGGCTTGAGCTACGCCGACTGGCGCCAACAAGCACGGCTGCTCTTGGCGCTGACCGAGCTGGCCGCCGGCAGCAGCGCCACCCGCGCCGCGCTCTCGGCCGGCTATTGCAGCCCCAGCGCCTTCAGTCAGGCGGTGCGCAAATACCTGGGGGCTACGCCGGGGGAGGTGGTACGGGGGGGGCAGCAATGATGGCGTGTGAACGCATTGGCGCAAGGGTGGGCTTGCCGCTTGGCTCTTACTGCAGGATGCGTTAGCGGCACAGATCGGGTGCCGCCGGGCATGCTATCCTCCCCCTTGCAGCCCACCCAACCGGGCTGCAGCGTTCTCAGGGCAGGGTGCAAGTCCCTACCGGCGGTAACTGCGCATGCAGAAGCCCGCGAGCGCCTGTTGCAAGCGTGTTCTGTGCGCAAGATGCGCTCAGCCTCATCCATGCCGATGACGAGCAGCCGCGAGGCTCCCTTGCGGCGGCGAGGGCGGGGGGAGTGGAATCGGGCGGCCAGCGCCGGTGTGTCACCTGCAAAAAGCGGTGGGCGCCCGGCTTGGCCGGGTGCTTGATGCCGTGGCAATCACGGTACGGGCATGCTGTGCAGGCAGGCGCGACAGGGTCAGCAGATCCGGTGTGATTCCGGGGCCGACGGTGATAGTCCGGATGAAAGAGAACGCGACCGGGACGGCCACCGCTTGCGCGCTGGCCGCGTTGTCGCGTCGCCCTGATTCTGGCTAATCCATCACTACGGGACTTCCATGAATCAGTTCACCCCCATGTTTACCATTCCCGGCGCGGATGCGCCGTCCCCCGTCCACACCCCGCCCGTGCCGCGCATTGCGGTGGTGGCATCCGGCTGGCACCGCGAGATCGTGCAGCAGGCCACGACGGCGATGGCCGACGAGTTTGCTGCCCAGCCGCAGCCGCCGCTGCTGGAGCAATTCGAGGTGCCCGGCGCGTTCGAGATTCCGCTGCATGTGCAGCGGCTGGCACGCAGCGGCCGTTATGCGGCGGTGATTGCCTGCGGGCTGATCGTCAATGGCGGCATTTACCGCCACGAGTTCGTCAGCAGCGCGGTGATCGACGGCCTGATGCGCGTGCAGCTGGAGTGCGACGTGCCGGTGTTCTCTGCCGTGCTCACCCCGCGTGATTTCCACGAGCATGCCGACCATCTGCAGTTTTTCACCGCGCATTTCGTGAAAAAGGGCAGCGAGGTGGCGCAGACCTGCCTGCAGACGCTGGCCGGGTTGGCGGCGTTGCCGGCTGTGGATTAGATTTCATGCTACTTGGTATGGATTGACTTAATCCTGTCGTTTGGCAAAATTTATCCTTGAGCTGTAGTCGGGCGTCGTAGCGCCCTGGTGGCGAGGGGCAAGGATGAGCACACGCAGGAAAATCGTGCCGGGCGACAGTGTCAGCAGCATTGCCGCCGAGGCCGGGCTGGCGCCCGATACGGTCTGGCAGCATGCCGATAACCAGCGGCTGCGCGATCAGCGCGATCATATGGACGTGCTGGCCGCCGGCGATACGCTGGTGGTGCCGGCGCGCGAGGCCAAAGAGGTGGACTGCGCCACCGGCCAGCGCCACCGCTTTCGCCGCCATGGCGTGCCGGTGCGCTTTTCGGTGCAGTTGCTGAACATGTCCGGCCAGGCCATGGCCAACCGCCCCTACAAGCTGGTGATCGATGGCGCGCTGACGCTGCAAGGCGATACCGATGGCGATGGCATGCTGAGCGTGTTCGTACCCCCCGCTGCCCGCCGGGGCACCCTGGCGGTGGATGGCGTGCAATGGCCGCTGGCCTTTGGTCATCTGGAGCCGGATGACGGCTTGCTGGGTGCCCAGCAGCGCCTGAGCAATCTGGGCTTTGCCTGCCTGCACGAGGCGGGCACCCTGGGCCCGGCCACACGATCCGCCCTGCGACGTTTCCAGTTGCGCGCCGGTTTGGCGCAGACGGGCAAGCTGGATGGTGCGACGCGGGATGCGCTGGCGCGCCATCATCGCGAGCCCAATGCCTGGCGGGAGCAGCAAGCCGGAGTGCAGGCATGAGGCCGGGGCCGTACCTCAGCGTTTTCGAAGTGCAGTCGGCCTTGCTGGAAGAGCACACCTGGCCGCCGTCGCCCGAGGCGGCGCATGCTTTTGCCCGGATGCTGCTGACCAGGCCCGCTGAGGAAGAGGCCGAATATGCCGATGCGTACGATGGGTTTGTCGATCCGGATGACGATGAGGCGGAGGAGTACGAGGACAGCGAGGAGGACGAGGACAGCGACGAGGAGGGCGATGGCGGGCCCGTGCACATGGACACCGATGAGGCGAGCAGCAGCGCGGGCACGCCGCCACCAACGCTGGCCAGCCGTGTTGAAGCGTGTTTGCCCGTGGTCTTGGGTGAGGGGGCCGACGCGCAGACGCCAGTGACGCATGGGCAGCATAATGTCTTGCAGCAGCCGTCGCCGCGCTATTTCCGTCTGCTGGTATGGAATCTGGAGAATTTCACCGAGGATCCTCGGCCGCGCGGCACCGGCGAGCTGGCCTTGCTCACCAGCCAGGCGCGCATGGCTATCGTGGCCCGGATTGCCTTCAATCTGGGCATTGATGTGCTGATGATGATGGAAACCGGCAGTGACGTCGGCAGCGTCACCACCCAGTTGGCCGAGCTCTGGCAGGCGCACGAGCAAGCAGAGAACGAGCAGGAAGAGGGCGAACAGGAAGAGGGCGAACAGGAAGAGGGCGAACAGGAGGATGACGAGCAGGGTGCAGATGGTCAGGGAGGGCAGGAGTCAGCCAGCGCGCCGCGTGGCAAGCCGCGCAGCGTAGAGCCGCTTGCCAGCCCGGCCACTCATGCCATGCCGGTGCTGCCGCAACAATTGCGTGTCACCTACGTCGACAAACCGCGCAAGAAAAAGCCGCGCCAGCAGATTTTTCCCGTGACGGCCGACATGCTGGGGCGGCTGGTATTTGCAGGCACGGGTTATCGCTTCAGCATGGACAACAGTATGGCGCTGGCCAGAAACGGCATTCCGCATCGGGTGTATCGCATGCTGGAGGGCCAATTGCCGCATGTCGCCCGGCTGCTGGCCCCGCTACAGGGTCGGGATCATGTGGGGCGCGCCCTGCGGGATTGCCGCTTGCCACTGGCACTGGCCATCTACGGCACGGCCTATGAGCAGCCCTGCCCTTGTGGCTGGTCGATGAACTCGGCGGATGCCCAGCGCGTGATCGGCGTGTTGGCCCGCTTGTCGCAAGGCGAGGGGGTTGAAGAAGTCGAAGACCCCGAGGGCAGCAAGAAGCGCAAGCGACAACAGGGCGATGAAGACGGTACCGGGGAGGCGGTTGCGGAGGATGAGGAGGGCGGCAATCCCCTGGCCATGCAAGGGGAGAGCCAGACGCAGGAAGACGCCCTGCCAGGCGACATGCCGCACGACGATGCCTTGCCCGAATCGCAGCTCAAGAAGCGCAAACACGCGCTGGCCACCGATACGGAATCCATCCACCATTCGCCTGAGCTGGATGCTCCCGAGCTGACGTCGCCGGCGCGCTGGCAGGTACGGCTTGAAAGCACCCAGCA
Organism: Andreprevotia lacus DSM 23236; assembly: GCF_900176275.1. Classification (GTDB taxonomy): domain Bacteria; phylum Pseudomonadota; class Gammaproteobacteria; order Burkholderiales; family Chitinibacteraceae; genus Andreprevotia; species Andreprevotia lacus. Next base: position 23,545 of record NZ_FWXD01000004.1, read on the forward strand.
GGGCCCGGTGACGGAGCAGGACCTTGATCTGGCCATCCAGGCGGCCAGGGCGCTGCACCGCCAGTGCGACGGGCGCACCTGCCGGCATGCCAAGCTGGCGCAGGCCATTGAGGTGCTGATGCTGCTGCAGCAGTACCAGGGGCTGCTCGATGCGGGCTACACGCGCTTTTCCGATGTGCCTGATCTACTTTGTGCCACCTGGTTCAACCAGCAGCCGGGCGAGCCAGCGCTGCGGTTGCCTGCCTTGCTGTTGCTGGCCATGGGCAAGACGCTGACGCTGCAGGCCCACGATGGTGGCGAACCATATGAGGTGTCCGGCGAGGGCGAGCTGCTGACCAGCGCGCTGGTGCGGCTGCGGGTAGTCGCGCGGGCGCGCTTCGAAACCTATGGCATGGTCTATCGCCCGTTTGATGATCGGCACCTGGCGCATTTTTTCGAGCAAAGCTTCATGGACCTGGGCTATGGCACCGAGGGGCTGTATGGCATCTTGCATGGTGACGCCAACCGCCTGTTGGCGGCGCAAGACCCCGACCATCTGCTGGGCGGGCGCGGCGGGTTGCTGGTGCGCTTTCCAGCCGGTGACTTTACCTTGCCGGTGTTCATGCATCACAACCGCTTTACCGCCAGCGAGGCCATCCGCGACGCCAAGACAGGCCGTACCAAGGACAGCAATACTTTGCGTGCGCGGGTGGATACCTTGCTGGACGAAGCCGAGTTCCTGGCCGGACAAGCAGAGCCGCCGCTGCTGGTGGGCGATTTCAACTTGCCGCTCACGCTGCTGCAGCATGAGCCCGGCCGCGACAGCAAGGGCCGCATGCAGCGCAGGCAAATGTGCCGCGATCTGCGCACCGGCATGCAGGCGCATGGCTATCTGCGCCATTGCGGGGGCACGGACGGGGGTGGCCCATTTCCGAAGACGTCGTTGCGGCGCGGCCTGACCATGGCCAAAACGGGTGAATTGCGTTCGCAGCCGTATGACGCGCTCTATCAGCCTTTCGATTATCTGCAGGGCCAGGTGCACGTGCGCAGCGCTTTGCTGCACGACGTACAGGCCTTGTTCAGCGATGATCTGTTGCAGTTGCAGGTCACTGGCCTGCCGTGGGCGCCACGACCGCGCAAGGGTGAAGTGCCACCGCAACGCACGCCGCGAACCATGACCGTTGGCGAGGTGCTGCGCGATCAGGTGCTGCGTTGCTATGGCGGCGCAATCAAGACCATCGGCACCACGCTGGCTGAGGCAAAAGCGTGGTTACAGCAGCTTGCAGAGCAAGGCGAGGAAGACGAGAACGGCGAGGAAGACGACGAGAACGAAGAGGAAGACGAGAACGAAGAGGAAGACGAGAACGAAGGGGAGGGCGAGGAAGACGAGGAAGGCGAGGAAGACGACGAGAACGACGGGGAGGACCAGGAAGATGCGCCAGGAAAAGCAAAGGCCTTGCTGGCCATGATCGACGGGGTTTGCAACGAGCTGTTCCAGCGTAACCTGGCCTTCAGGGTGGTCATGGGGCGTGGGTTGAGCAGCGTGATCGGGGCCGACGAGCAGGCCAGCTTTGCTCCGGGGAGGCTGCAAATCGTCGCGCAGTACATCAAAAAACTGGGCCCGGCCATCGAGCAAGATCGCATCGCCAATCGGCCCGAACCGGTGCGCATGGTGGTGACGGCCTCGGCCAGCAGCGCCTCTGCCCCGGCGCAGGACGATCTGCCGGAAGACGAGGCCGATCTTGATTTCGCGCTGGATGATAACGAGCTGGAGGAGGACGAGACGGAAACCGGGCACAAGCCCGCCACTCCGCGCCCGGCCTATCTGCGCCTGCGCAGCGTGCCGGGCTTGATCGATGCACTGTTCGGAATGGAAGACGATCCGTCACGGCGGCCGTGGATCGCCTATGGCCAGGTCGTCAGCGATCACTTGCCCTTGCTGATCGAGATTGACCTGAATCCCTGATGGTCGTGGCCAGGGTCAGCCGCCGGGCAGCGTTGCCCCCCACGTCACCAGCCCGGCCGCATACGCCAGCAGCGCGATGCCGAAGAAGGTGGCCTGCGCGGGCGCGCGGCGCAGTTCGGGGGTGATGCGCAGTGCGAGCAGGCCGAGCAGCACGGTGACGAGCAAGGTCGGCAGCAGGTGGCCGGGCTGCCAGAAGCCGGACTGAAACATCGACCAGTGTTGCTGTTTCAAGGCGGCCATTGCCGACAATATCCAGCACCTGGACAGATCGTGGCGCAGGCTGGTTTTGCGTGTTTGATAATCGGGGGCCACCAGCGTGAAGGCGGCATCATAGTAGCTGCACAGCAGCAGTATCAGTGCCGGTTGCAACAGGGCGATGGCCACCAGCCAGGGTGCGTGCGGCAGGCCGCCCGCCATGAAGAGCAGGGCACAGCAACTGAACCACAGCAGCCGCGCCAGCCAGCGGGCGTTGTGCACCCGGCGGCGGCGCTGTGCCGCGTCGCGCCCCAGGCGCGGATCGTGATCGATGCGCGCTTGCTCGGCAGCGAACTCCAGCGCGTTTTGCTCGGGCAGGCCATTCAGCCATGCCAGCAGCGCCGGCTGTTCGGTCAGGCGTTGCAGGTTGATTGGCCAGTGCCGGCCGTGCAGGTAGAGCTGGAATAAATGCGGGTGGGCGCGGTAGCTGCGGATTTGCGAACGGGCAATGCGCCGGGTGCGGTGCAGGCCGCTGATGACGAGTTCATCGCCGTCCGGCCAGGTCTGCAGGTGGAGCTGCGCGTAGCTCCAGTACAACACACTGACCACGAGTAGCAGCAGCAAGCTCAGCGTGGTGGCATCAAGCCCGCCGCGTTGGAACAGCAGGTAGCCGGTCATGCCGGCGCAGCCGCAGATCATCAGCAGCACGACGGCAAATGTTGCGTTGCTGAGACGGTGGGGCGGGCGGAGCTGAGGTTCCGGGGGCATGATGTGAACACGAATGCAGCGGTCTAAGATGGCGTTCACCTTAGCTGCTGCTGGCGGCTGCGGCAAGCTGGGCGGGTCGGGGTAGGGGGCTGCTGCGGGGGCAGGCGCGCCGCTGCCGCTTGCACTGGTCGGCAACGACGGCCAACGGGCTGTGGCCGGCTGCAACGCGGCGGCAAGTTCTGCTACCGTGCGGGCATGACCTTGCCCCGGAGCCGACCATGGCCCTTGCGAACCGCTGGCGCAACCCGGCGCTGTTTGGTGCCGCCGCCGGCGCCATCCTCACCCCCGCCTTGCTGGTGCGCGCCGGTTTGACGCTGACCTGGCTGCGCAGCGGCATTGCGCCCGGCATCGTACTGATCTGCGCCATCGTCGGGCTGATGACCATCTGCACCACCTTGTTCCGCCTGCTGTTTGAGGCATTGCCGGAGCGGGAGGAGTGAGTGTCGCGCAGGCCTCGCCGCCGGCCCCGCCAGGTCTGACAACACGCTGGGCCGTGCTGCGCAGCCTGACGGTGCAACTGCTGCTGAGCGTTTGCTGGCAACTGCTGGCGGCCGCCGTTCCGCTGCCGGCGTGGCTGGGCATGGCCTGGCTGTTGCTGAGCATGGCGGTGAGCGCGTATCTGTGCCAGCGCTGGCGCAACTGCGAACCGGGGTGCCGAACATGCCGTTTCTGATTGGCATGGTGATTGGCGTATTGATCGGGGTGGTGCCAGGCGCACTGATCGGCCGCGCGCAGGGCCGGCGGCGGCAGAGGCTGGCGGATTGGGAACATACGCTGCAAAACAGCCAGGGCCGCAGCAAAGCGGGCTGATGCGTGACCGGGGCCGGCGTGCCCGTGTCGGCAACGTGCCGCTTTGCATGCGCTCCGGCATGATTCTTTGTTTTTGTGTCAGTTTTTCATCAGCAGACAAGAGAAATTTAGCTGACTGTCATAATTCGGTTATAAGAGACGCCATGGATAACTGCATTGCCGGCGTGGCCGGCTGGACCGTGGCATGAAACAATTGAAAGACAGGCTGAAGCTGTTGGCGCTGGTGCTGGGCGTACCGTTACTGCTGCTGCTGTGGGGTGGCTGGCAGTGGACACGCCCGCAGCTGAACATGATGCACACCAAAGATGTGCCATTGCAGGAATGGGCCACGGGTGAGTTCTATCAGCACAGCTTGCCGCCGCTGCTGGCCGGGGCGACCGCGCTGCTGGGCGCGCTGGCCTTGCTGTTTGGCATATTGGGGCTGGTGCGCATCCGCGCTGCTGGCCGCCGTGCGCAGCAATCGCGCGAGCTGCTGCTGAGCAACTTCCGCGCCGTGGTGGGCTGGCTGCCGTGGTTGCTGCTGGGCCATCTGCTGACCACGTTGCTGGCGCTGGCCTGTGGCTTGAGTTTCGAGCTGCTGCCGGTGGCGCCGCTGCTGGTCAGCGGAGATGTCGATCCGCGCTTGGCGTTGGTGGCTGGGCTGGTGCTGGCGATGCTGTTGTGGATGGCCGGCCATGCGGTGGTCGGCATCATCCAGGCCACGCGCCGGGCTTATGCATCGACGCCGCTGTCGCTGCACGGCAAGGCGGTGGATGCCACGCAGGCGCCCACACTGTGGCGGCTGGTGCAAGGGCTGGCGGCCAAGACCGGTGCCACCGCGCCGGATGCCATCGTGGTCGGGCTGGACGAGGGCTTTTTCGTCACCGAGCAGCCGGTGCAGCTGAATGATGATGCCCAGCCGCTGGCGGCGCGCCGCGTGCTGTATCTGCCGCTGCCGTATATGGCCTGGCTGTCGCTGCATGAAACGGCCGCCATCATCGGCCACGAGCTGGCGCACTTTACCGGCGCCGATACCGAATACAGCCTGCACTTTGCGCCCATCTACACCCGCGCCGTCAACCAGCTGGATGTGGTGGAGGAAATGGGGGGCGACAAGGATGATGGCGTGACCTACTGGCTGACTGCGCCGGTGCGCATGCTCAACATCTACTTCCTCGATGCCTTCCACGCCGCCGTACAGCACTGGAGCCGCGAGCGCGAGCTGGCCGCCGATGCGCTGGGCGCGCAAATGGTGAATACGCAGGCCGCCGCGTCGGCGCTGCTGCGCAGCGGCACGCTGGCGCCGCATGTCGGTGCTGCACTGGCCGACTATCACGACCGCCCCGATCAGGCGGTGGGCGGCATGCTGGACCTGCTGCAACGACGCATTGCCCTGCACGGCCTGGGCGACCCGCGCGCGGCACTGGAGGCCGAGCTGGCCCACCCGTTCGACAGCCACCCCACCACGCAGCAGCGACTGGATGCGCTGGGCGTGGCCATCGACGACGCGCTACTGCAGCGCGCTTGTGCGGCACAGCCCAGCAGCACGCTGCACGATCTGGGCCTGGCCGGGCAGGCCGGTGGCGACATCACGCAAACGGTGGAAAGCGCCTATGCCGACGCGGCCAATGCCGGGCTGGAGGGGCGCCGCCGCGAGTTGACCGAGCTGGCGGCCAAGGGCGCCACGCCGTTGCCGTGCTTTGAGCGGATGGCGCTGGCCAGGTTGGGGCTCGTCATGTTTACCGCGTTTTTCTGGTGGTGGGCTTCGCAGATCTGGGGGCGCGAATCCCTGGCGTTGAGCAGCCGTCTCATCTATGTGGCCGTCTTGTTTGTTGCGGGCGTGTTGCCGCTGTGGTTCCTGTTTGTGGTTCACCGTCGCAGCAAGTTGCCGGTGATGACTTTCGACAAGGATGGCCTGCACAGTCGCGGTTTGGCCGCCGTGGTGCCTTGGACTGCCATCGTGGATTTCGATCTGGAAGTGCGCGAGGTCTATGGGACTACACACCACTTGCTGAAGCTGGCATTGGCAGAAGGGCACGTAGCGCCTAAAACCCGCCGTCTGAATAATGTGCGCTATCGAAAAAAGGAGCATGAACTGCTGCTCGCGGCCCAAGGCTTGCGCGGTATGAAGAGCCAGGCGTTCTATGACGCCTTCATCGAATACTGGCAGGCCGGGCATGCCCGGGTCGAGCTGGCGCGGCTGGGGGCGTAGTGCCGGTGCAGTCCATCGTCGGTCAGCGCAGGGGGCTGCATGTCGCGTGAGGGCGACCTGATGCGCCGTGCGCTGCGCAAGCGCGTGTTGCCGCTGCTGGCGGGCATGGGCTTTGTCGGCAAGACGGCGCATTTTCAGCGCCGCAGTGAGCTGTGGCTGGATTTATTGACTATCCAGTTCCATCACCACGGCGGCAGCTTTCTGCTGGAGTGTGGCCGCACCCGGCGCGGTGATTTCCAGACCCACTGGGGGCCGCTGGTGCCGGAGGCCGAGCTGGAGGTGGCCTATCTGCACCGGCGGGCGCGCTTGATCGACCAATCTGAATTCGGCTGGTTTGCCTTTGCCGGTTTTGGCGAGGATCTGGCCTTGTACGATGCGGTGGCGCAGCGGGTGGCCGGCCTGCTGCCGCAGCTGGATGACTGGCTGACCGGCCAGGGCACTGGCAGCGCCATCCAGGCCCATGGGCCGGCGGTGTAGCGGCGAGCGGCGCTGGCGTTGCGCGGCAGGCGGCTTGCCCCGTAGTGCTACGCCACCTGAAACACCGCCACCTTGTTCTCCAGCGCCACCGCCAGTGCGCGCACCTGCTCGGCCGTGGCGGCGCATGATTCGGCGGCGCGGCTGTTGTTCTCGGACATTTGTGCGATGTGCTCGACCTGCCCGGCGACGGTGGTGGCGACGGCCGATTGCTCTTTCAGCCCGTCGCTGATGTCGGTGACCACACTCAGCACCCGGCCCGAGCCATCGCGGATTTGCGCAATGGCATCGCCGGCCTGGTTGGCCAGCGAGACGCCCTGATCGACGCGCGCCATGCCCAGCTCCATGCCGTCGATGGCCTGGTTGGTGCCGATCTGGATATGGCCGATGGTGGCGTCGATCTGCTGCGTGGCCTGGGTGGTGCGCTCGGCCAGTTTGCGTACCTCGTCGGCCACCACGGCAAAGCCGCGCCCGCTTTCACCGGCACGCGCGGCCTCGATGGCGGCGTTGAGCGCCAGCAGATTGGTCTGGCCGGCAATTTCCTTGATCACGCCGGCAATGCCGGAGATTTCGCCGGCCCGTTCGCCCAGTGCGCCGACGGCGTTGGCAGCGCTGCGCATGGCCTGTGCCATGTCGCGTATGCCGGCCACGGTCTGGTCTATGGTGTTGCCGCCCTCGGTGGAGGCGCGGCCGGCCTCGCCCGACAGCGCGTGGGCATCCAGCGCGTGCGCGGCCATGTGGTTGATGCTGACGGTGAATTGCTCGACCGCCGCCGCCATGGCCGATGCCGAGCTGCTTTGCGCATGGGTGAATTCGGCTACCTCGGCACTGGCTTGCGAGATGCTGTCCGACGCCTGCTTGAGATCGTGCGCGCCGCTGCGGATGTCGCGGATGATGCTGCTGAGCTCGTTGGCAAGCTGATCGGCGCTTTGCGCCACCTGGCCCAGCTCGTCACCGCCGCCGGCGTTGATGCGCGCGGCAAAGTCACCGTTGGCCAGCGCCTGCATGCCGCGCCGCACCTGGCTGGCGCGCTGGCTGACGTCGCGCGCGAAGCCGGCAATCAGCCACAGCGCCAGCAGGGTAAAGCCCAGTGCCACGCCGGTTTCCAGCACGGCGGTGCGCACGCTGGCATTCAGCCGCTGCTGCATGGCGGCCTGCAGCTGGCTGCGGCTGTGCTGGCCGAACTGGTCCAGTGCCTCCAGCCGTCCGGTAAAGGCGCTGAAGTAGCCATCGGCGCTCTGGCTGAGCTGGCCACTGCCCAGCAGCGGCGCGACCAGCTGGCTGCGCAATGCGTCGATGCCGGTGTGCAGCGTTTGCCATTCCTGCACCAGTGCGGCAATGCCATCGTGCTGGCGTGCCTGCGCCAGATTGCTGTCCATGCGGCGCAATGCCTGTGCCAGCGGGCCGTTGTCGAGCACGGCCAGCTGGCCCAGCCGGCGTTCGTCGGCACTGCCTGCGGCGGCCATGCCGCCGACGGTGCCGCGCATTTGCGCCAGTGCTTCGTGCACCTGCGGCAGACTGTCGACGACGGCGACGTTGACGAAATAGGCATCCGGATCGGTTTCAAGCAGCAGGCCGGTGTCGCCGGCAATGCGGTGGCGCAGTTCGGCCACGCGGGCGACCAGCGCGCTGTGCGCAGCAAAGCTTTGCGGTGGCTTCATGCCGTGCCACTGGCTGCGCAGGGTTTGCCAGTCGCTGCGGATGGCATCCAGCTCGCCCTGCCAGGGCTTGCCGTCCACCGGCACGGCGGCGGCGTCGATCAGGCCGAGCTGCTGATCGAGTGCGGTTTCGACCTTGCCCAGCTTGTCGGCCACGGCGGCGTCGCCACCCAGCGCACGCGCGGCCAGCCCGCGATGCGTGGCCAGGCCCGAGGTCAGCGGCACCAGCGTTTCCAGATAGACCGCGCCGCGCTGGGCCATCTTGTCGTGCTGGATCGAGGCCAGCAGGTAGCTGACGTTGTTCCACAGCAGCAGTGCAATCGGCACGATGGCCACCAGCAGCAGCAACTGGAACTTGCGCCGGAACGGCAGGCGGGCAGACAGGCGGGCCGCAGGGGCGAACAGCAGATCGGACATGGCGTGCTCCAGTGACGAGCCGGCGGGGCAAGCCGGCGTGCTCTCGTTTCAGCTTAGCGACTGCGATAGGAAATGAGGGTGTAAAGTGGGGTTTTGCCGGTGTTGAACTGACGAGTTGCAGTGCAACATGTGCAAATGGCAGTCCGTTGCATCGATGACGGTGCGGGTCTGTGCAGGGGAACAGGAGAAGGCATGACCAAGGGGCGGAACAGTCTCGGGGCGCAGGGTGTGGCGCTGCGTGCCGGCAGAGCATGGCGGGCAGCCTTGACCTGTGTGTTGCTTGCGGCGTGCGGCATGGCCGGGGCCGCGGAATGGCAGGTGTACACCCACAGCCTGGGTACGGAGGCGAACGAGGTGGATGGCGTGCTGCGCGGCAGAGCGCATGCGGGCAAGCGCGCGTTCTATCTGGAGCTGTATCGCGCATTGGCGCAGGCATTGGGCATCCATGCCGAAGTGCGCGAGGTGCCGTTTGCTCGCGGGCTGTTCATCGTCCAGCATGAGGAGGGCATCGCGTTCTTCAATGTCAGCCGTACCGAGGAACGGGAGGGCACCATGCGCTGGGTGGGGCCGATTTCGGACGAAACCGATTATCTCTACGAAAATGCCCGCCATCCCTCGGGCATCAAGGTGCTGGCCGATGCGCAGGATAAGACGGTGTGCGTGCTCAACGGCAACGTCAACGACAAGGCATTGAGCCGCCAGGGCTTTGCGCGGCTGGTGCGCAATATTTCGTATGAAAGCTGCCTGAGAATGCTGGCGGCGGGCCGGGTCGATTTTGTTGCCACGGCGGAGTTCGGCCTGCCGCAACGTCTGCACAATGCGCGCATAGACCCGGCGATGGTGGCGAGAACACCGGTCGTGGTCAATCGCGCCAGCGGCTATATCGCGCTTTCCAGCAGCGTGCCGGATGCCGAGCACCAGCGCTGGCAACAAGCATTCGACAAGCTGCGGCACAGCGGTCGCTATCAAAAGCTGCTTGAACAATACCTGGACTGAGGCGGCCGGTGGCCGGCCTTGGCCTGCAGCTGCCCCGTGTGCTACAAGGCTGGTTTACCACCCGATATCAGCTTATGGATACGTTTGCCGCCACCGGCTGGTTTGCGCTGAGTGTGGCGCTGTTGCTGGCCTTGCCCGGCCCCACTAATACCTTGCTGGCGGCAGCGGGCCTGCGGCGTGGCGTGCGTGCCAGCCTGTCGCTGGCCGGGGTAGAGCTGCTGGCCTATGCGGTGGCGATCAGCGCGTGGGGCCTGGGGCTGACGCGGTTGGCGCAGCGCTGGCCGGCCTTGCCGGGGCTGTTGCGCCTGCTGTGCGCGGCTTATCTGCTCTGGCTGGCCTGGCGCATGTGGCGCAGCACGCGCGATCTGGCCGATGGCGCCCCCGCCGCGCCGGGCTGGCGCGCCTTGTTGACCACCACCTTGCTCAACCCCAAGGCGCTGCTGTTTGCCAGCAGCATCTTCCCCGCCGGCGCGTTTGCCGATGCCCGTCACTACGCCAGTGCCATGCTGGTGTTTGCCGTGGTATTGCTGCCGATCAGTGTGGGCTGGATGGCGCTGGGCGCCAGCCTGCAGCGCGCCGGGCGGCATGCATCACCGTTGCGCGTGCAGCGCGGCGCGGCCCTGGTGCTGCTGCTGTTTGCTTCGTCACTGGCCTGGAGCGCGCTGCCGCTGGCGCGTTGAGCTGCGGCTAGCGGGTATGCATGGGGCAACTCAGCGTATTGCGCCCGTCCGGGTCGCCCTGCAGCCAGGCTGGGTCGTCACGATGTTCGTAATCGGCGTAGTGCTGGTAGCCGGTGGCATTCCACTGGAATTCACCGACCTGCTCCAGCTCGATCAAGCGGTAGAAGCAATGCGCTGAGGGGCGCTGCAAGGCCAGCACATAGTGCGCCTTGCTCTCGACCGGCGTGCGCGCCAGCACCCGGTAGGGTGTGCTGCGGCAGGTGCTGAAGCTGCTGTGCCACTCCAGCGTGCGATCGCGCACGAACAAGCCGCCCGAGCAGGCCCGCCCACCGCCTTGCAGGCGCAGGTTGAGCGGGGCATCGGCAGCGAGCGACAGCGATAACGCGCAGCACAGCAGCAGCGCGGTCAGGCGGGGGAGGGTGGGCATGGCGCCATCATGGGCCATGCTGCGGACTGGGGGCTATGGGCTGCTGCAGGGTGTGGTGCGCATACAGCAACGCGTGGTGCTTTCCCGCTGCTGCATGCGTTCTGGGCGAAGTTAATTGTGCCTACCAGAACAGCAAAAACCCGTCGGCAAACAGCAGGATGCCGATCAGGCCCACCGGCAACGCGCCCAGCCAGATCAGGCGGCGTTTCATCAGCCCGGCGATCGAGCACAGCAGGATGGCAACCTGCAGAAAAATCACCGCCAGCCCGAAGGGCTTGCTGTGGCGCTGCGCTTCGTCGCGCACCTGCTCCAGCTCGCGCGCCTTGGCGTCGATGGCTTTCTTGTCCTGCTCGTAGCGCGTGGCCTTGTCGTGGTAGTCGGCGGCTTTGGCCTGGAAGGCAGCCTGCGCGCTGTTGCCGGCTGGCAGGGCTTGCGCCTGCAATTCCAGCTGGACTGCCTGCAGCTCGTACAGGTTCTGCTTGGTGCTCTTGGCCTGATAGTAGGCCCACTGATCCGAGGCTTGCGCCTGCGCGATCACGCTTTTGGTGGAATAACCGCCGCCCTTGAAGGTGGCCAAGGTGGCGCAGACGGCGAGGAGGACGGTGGTGAGGGCAAGCTGGCTGAGCCAGCTTTCCTTGGCGGGTTCGGACATGATGGGCCTGGTCAAAGTTGAGCGTGGGGCGGCATGGTGCCGCGCCGATGGGGATGTAACGACCGCCGTTGCGGTGTGGTTGACGGCAGACCGCGAGGGAATCAGCGCGGGCGCCACAGCGCATCGCGGGCTTTTTCCCAACCGGCCAGCGGATATTGCGTGCCATCGTAGTGCAGGCGCTGTGTGGTTTTGCGGTGGCCAGGCGTGCTGCGAAGGATGCGCATCCGCTGGTCGTGCTCACGCTCGCGCAAGCGGATGAATGCCGTGCGGGTGTCCAGTTGCAGATCATGCCAGCCCCGCGCTTTGCCCGGCTTGGTGCTGATGGTCGTGCGCATTTGCTGGATTAAAATTTCGCCGCCATCCGTGCAGCGTTGGCCCCGCAGCAGATGCCAGCCTCCGGTATGAATGGACGGGGTAACGGGTCTGATTTGTTGCCCGTCGCGGATATAGAGGATTTTGAACGGGCCAAGGCCACCTTCCAGCATGCACGCATCTGCATCCGCATCAATCTCCAGCCCGAAGGCCGACACGCCCGGTGCCAGTGCATAGGCCCGTGCATCGAAATGCAGGCTGTCATCGCGCACCCGGGTGGCGCCGTCTTCGTCGATCTTGCCGCGATAGCTGGCAACGACCTGCTGTCTGGCCGGGTCCAGCAACGCAATGACCAGCTTCTTTTCATAGCCGGCGCTGCTCTGGTAGGCAACGGCGGCCAGGGTGAGCCCGCGCTGCGGCGCCGCCCGGCAGGCCGTGGCGACGATGCCGGCAGGGGCAGCCTTGTCCGGCGCATCCGGCCCGTCGAAGTCCGGGTCTTGCAGCGTCTTGCCGATCAGCACGATGGTGGCCGGGCCACATTGCTGCGTTGCCGCTGCGGATGTCATGCCGCAAACCAGCAGCAGGACGCTGCAGAAGAGGGCAATGAGGTGCGGATAGCGCAGCGCCATGCCGGAAGCTCCGGGTGTGTTGAGGGTGGATGGCGTGATGCTGCCGACTGGGGCTGATCGGGTCTGGCTCAGTCGGATGGCGTGGTCAAGCCGCCGCGTCGGCCAGGATTTGCTGTTTGCGTTGCTGGACCAGTGCAATGATTTCCGGCTTGCGCTGTTCGAAGACGGTTGCCAGCTCGCGGTTGAAGCCGGCAATGGCCCATGGGGCTTGCTGGGCGCAGTGGTCCAGCACGGCTTTGGCGTTGCCCCAGCCGACGATCAGGTCGCGGCTGGTATGGCTCCAGTGCAGCTTGACGCATTGGCGGCTTGAATCACTGTCGTGCTGTTGGTATTCGTAGGCCCAGATCAGGTCTTCCAGCCTGAGGATGTCGACCTTGAACCAGGTGCGCATGATGATGAAGCGCGTGGTGAACCTGGCGCCGTCCAGCTTGCAGTGCGGCGTGCGTAGTTCGTGCTCGATATCGCGTGACACGTCGGCCAGCGTTCCCCAGTTGCGGATGCGCCTGGACAGCGGATGCGTGGATGGATCGAGATAGTGGCGGCTGGCCTCACTAAGACCATACGCGGCATGGAAGAGCAGAAAGGCCGGCGCCATCAGTATGGCCGCCCAGTCTTCGATCCTGTGGTCGAACAGGGTGCCTGGGGGATAGGCAATGACGAACACGATGAGCAGCGCCAGCGTACCCGACCAGCCGATGAGCCGGTTGCGGCTGACGCTACGTATGGTTTTGATGACCCAGGGTGCCGTCATGGCGTCTTGGTGAGGTGTGTTGACACCCCGGTCGGGGCGGGCAGGTGTGCCGGCAGGCGGTACGACCTGCCGGCGGGAGGGCCTCAGGCTGCAGCGCTGGCCAGGGTGTCCTGGCGGCGTTGCGAGACCATGCTGGTGAATTCGTGCTTGCGCTTGCCGAATTCCTTTTCCAGATCGGCGTCGTAGCCGAACATGGCCCATGGGGCTTGCTGGGCGCAGAGGTCCAGCGCGGCATCGACGTGCTTTTCCTTGCCGCTGAGGGTGAAGTGGGTGTCGTTCCAGTGGAAGATGGCGGCATAAGTCTTGCCGGTGGGAATGAAGTTGTAGCTGTGGCGGGTGACCGATTTGTAGGCCCATACCAGGTCTTCATGCCGGGCGACGTCGAAGTGGAACAGCGACTGCTTGATGACATAGTTTTCGGTGAGTTTGGCGCCGCTCAGCTTGATGCGCGGATTGCGCAGCTCGCGCTCGATCTGGTGCGAGATGTCGGTCAGCTTGCCCCACGCGTTCATGCGCTGGATCAGCGGGTGGCTGGACGGGTCACGCAGATAGCCGCGCGCCTTGCTGATGCCGTAGGCGGCAGCGGCCAGTGCGAGGGCCAGCGCACCGAGGCCCCAGTAACCGGGGGTGCGGTAGTTCTTGCTGCTGTCGAGCACGAAGGGGTAGAAGGCCGGCTTGCCTTCGGCGGCGGTGGTGGGCAGCTCGACGGAGAGTTCGCGCGGCATGGTCACCAGCTCGCCGTTGTACTGCAGGTGCGAGCCGCTGTCGCTGATGATGGGCAGGTAGCGATCACCGACCTTGACGGCGTAGATGCTGTATTCGGCTTCGGTGGTTTCCACGCCGGATTTGCTGCGGCTGGTGACGACTTCGCGCATGCCGGTGTTGATGACGTCGGTACCGACGATGCGCGCAAAGCGCTTGTCATAGGCGGTGACATCGCTGATGGCGGCCAGTTCTTCCGGCTTTTGCAGGTGCGGGCCGGCAAAGAAGTTGACCAGGTAAACCCGGTTGGCCACGCAGGCCAGCAAGGCCACGATGATGATCCCGCAACAGGCCACCAGGCGGGTGCGGCTGGTGTTGCGGATTTTCTTGAAGATCCAGGATTCCATCGTGCGTCCTCGGCGTTGCGCATTTGTAAGATTTTTATTGCCGCACGCGGGTGCGGTCATGCTGCCGACGATATCGCAGAGTTTTGTGGCGCGAAAATCCCGCACAATTTCTTACACCTAACTGATACATTATTTCCATACAAATGTGATGCATTTGTGGCGAAGTCAGCCGTTCAACTGCCAGTCAGCTTCGCCGCTGCAGTCGAGGGTGCGAATGTAGTGCTGCTCGACATCGTTGATGTTTTCGCCCTCGGCGATATTGCACAGGAAGGCCAGCGTGATGATGTGGCCGTGCAGATGGGCCTGGGCCAGTGCGCGGTGGACTTTGCGGTAGGCGTCCGGTTTGGCGGGGCGGTAGGCAATGCCGGCCAGCAGGCGGCGTACATTGCGGCGGTAGTTATAGCGCGGGCGACCTGATCCGCGCCCGGCCTTGCCGACATAGCGGCCCAGCAAGGTGCCGGCGGCGTCATGGATTTCCCAGCGATAGATCAGCGCGCGGGTTTCATCGATATCGTGGGGCAGCAGGGTGAATTGCATGGCATGACCTGGGCGGACGGGATTGGCAGGTTACATACACTGGTGAATACAAGCAATGTGCCGGGCGGGTGCCAAGGCACACCGGCCGGATGGCGTAGGCGAGTGCTGGATGCGGCCTTATTCGCCAAAATGGCGACGATATTTGACGAAGCCGCGCTTGGCATCGCCATTGAAGCCGGCACGGCTGAAGAAGCGGTGCGCATCCACCCGGCTGGCGCTGCTGGATAGCATGATCTTGCTGCAATCGGCATCGCGGCAATGACGTTCGGCCACTGCCAGCAGGGCCACCCCCACGCCCCGGCCGCGTACGGCAGCGCTGACGATGATGTTTTCCAGCACCGCAAAGGGCTGGCCACGGTACATCACGTCGGCGCACAGATTGATCAGCACGCTGCCAACCACGGCGCCAGCCTGCTCGGCCACCAGCAGGCAGGTGCGCGGGTCTGCAGCGAGGTCGGCCAGATGCTGCGGCACTACATAAACGGCAGGATCGCCAGTGAGCTCGGTATAAAGCTGTTGCAGGATGGGGGCGTCGCCGGGTTGGGCGGGGCGGATGGTGGCATTGGGGATCAGCCGGCTTGAGACAAGATGACAAGGGCTAGGAACAGGTAAGCCAGCAGCACCAGCCAGGCCAGCAGCCGCTAGCGATGGTGCATGAGCACCAGGAAAACCGGCATGCCGATCAGTCCTGCCAGCGCCAGCGCAATGGCGCTGAGCAGCTGCTGATGCAGGATGAGCCGGGCGGCAAACACCGGCGTGGCCAGCCACAGCAGCAGGGCGATCAGCCCCTCGGGGAGCAGCATCTGCAGCAGACCCGGCTGCCACCAGGCCAACGGTGGCGCTGGGGGACGGAGTTCGGCTGCTGCCGGCCAGCGCCGGTGCGTGGGTGCACCGCAGACTGCGCAGTGGCTACCGTCGCGCGCGTTGTCGGCGTTGCATTGCTTGCAGAGCCAGCTCATTGGAATCGTTTTCTTGGTTGTCGCGAATATTGCCGTGCTTTGGTGCGCAAGCGGCATAATCAATTTGCAGGTCGGCGGACATGGCCGCTATCACTGAAATTGAGGAATTTTATCTACCCTGCCGCAGATTGCTCTATAGCGATGTCAAATGCTGGAAATAGCGACAGCAATTGAGAAAACTGGATGCGCTTTCCCCTGAATCCGACGGTCTGCCCAACCAGTGGCGTGTCGCTAGAACTTTTCTTATTCATGAAGCAAAGGGTTTCCCAGACAACATGGAATGTGATACCCACCTCTCGTACGCCTACGGCAGTGGGGTAGGCTGGCAGGTGTAGTCGCTTAGTTTCACATTTACCATCTTCTACGATTGTATCGTAATTTTTGTTGGGTTTAAACCCAATATTCTTTGCGGTTTTCAAGGTTTTTAGTGATGAATGATCAATATCGACAGGGTCGAAGTGCCATACGTGATTATGGGTAATGATATTTCTAAGTAATAAAACTTCCTCCAGATTTTCTTTATTATCTATGTCTGGAAAACAACCAATTATTAGTTCGCAAGGAGATGATTTTCCTTTGTATTTTCCGGAATAAAAATGATTGAGAAAAAATATTCTGGACGTGAAGGATTCCAATAGTGTGATGAGTAAAATAATGGTTGCGCAGGCGTATCCGTTTTCTGTGGTACTGATCGAAGTGCGCTGGGGGTCATGCGCATTTTCTTGTAAAAGGCGATCTATCAAATCAGTAATTGGCTGATAGTATGCCGATCCAACAATCGTAATGAAGTCTGAATTTTCATGCTCCATGTTGCACTCGCTTTATGTACTGAATGATTAGGTGTGAGGCCTTTTATCTGGCGGGCCGAATTTTGTGCTGGTCAATTCTTTTTTAGCGCTGTGCAGAAAAACAACTCATTAACCTGCTGTTCGCCAATTTGAAGCGCCCGACTTGCTGGCGGGTGTTCGGTATACCCCTGTGAATAATAGAAACGTGCCGCGCGTGTGTTGCCCTCCAACACCCACGCATGGCAGCACGTGTAACCGGCGGTGGCCAGCTCCTGGCGCGCATGTTGCCACAGCGCCCGACCGATGCCGCGTGCCCAGTGGGAGGGGGCGACATAGAGCGCGCGCAGCTCGGCGTGTTGCGGGTCGGCGCTGTCGTGCGCGGCGGCGTGGCAGATCCAGCCGGCGATTTCACCATTGACCTGCGCCACTCGCAGCGCCGGGTGGCCGCGCGTGATGCAGGCGTGCCACATCTGGGTGCGCTCGGCCACGTCGAGCGCGGCCAGCCAGTCGGCCGGCAGCAGCCCGGCATAGGCGGCCTGCCACGCGGCGACGTGGATGCGGGCGATGGCAGGGGCGTCGTCGGGGTGGGCGGGAGCGATGTGGGGTGGTGTGTGCAAGCGCACATACTCAGCATTCATTCGATGCAAAGCGGGCTAGCGCCAGCGCGCGGTAGCGCCCGCTGTCGTCATTGGCGGCCGTGCCGTTTTCAATCGCGGCAACCAGCTCGGCGCCGAGGCGGGCAGTGGGGATGTTTGCCTGCAGCGCAAGCAGGCTGCGCTGGAAGCCATCGCGTGTGCTGGCAATCTGCGCCGGGCTGTGGCCGGTCCATTGCCAGCCCTTGTCGTTGTACATGGCGATGTTGCCGAGCAGGTCGATGAGTTGTTGCTCCATTTCGTGCACGGTATTTGATTCCCTCGGCAAAATTGGGTCGTGGGGACTACCACAGTTTCCACCATGGCTTACGCAGCTGAGGTGGCGCATCGACTTCCTCGATTCTGGCTAGGCGCTCTAGTGCACCCAGATAGCTTGCCGAGCTTGCTGCCAGTTGCTCAATCAGAGCCGCAAATGTGGGCGCGAGCACGCCATGACCGAACGGATCATGGCTGACATATTTGACGTGCCGCTCACCTTCGACCATTGGGTCATCAGGGTCGAACGCCAGTAGATTTCCCGTGCCGTCGATGGCGATCACGATCCAGCCGTTGAAGGGTGTATCCGGGATATCGAGATCGTAAAGCTCTTCTGGGGGCAGCAACGTCAATTCGTCATCCAGAACGACGGTACCCATGCGCGTTACAAATGCGCAGTAACTATGCGGCAGGGCTACCTCCAGGCGTTTAGCGGCCTGCAGCAAAGCGAGATCAGACACTTCTGCACGTCTTATCAAACGGGGTCGGCCCTTATTGGCGCTTGGCTCCAGTAGCTTCTGCAACGCCAGCTCATCGATTTGTGCCATCTGTTGGCTTCCTTGGGCAAGCGCACCAGCCTATCGTCTGACGCCACACACTTCAAGCCCATGCACACAGCTTTCATAAATTGCCTGCATTGTGTTGGCACTGCGGGCGGTTTTTGCCTATCACCATAGGGCTGCCCTGAATCTGGCTGTTTGAAACGGCCGTATCGACCCTGAGGAGAATGCTGGATGACTGCCCCCGTTTACCTGCCCGACCGCACGTTTGTGGTGCAACAGCTGAATGGCAATTATCTGGTGCGCGGCAACGAGCCGTTGCTGGCCGATGGCAAGACCTTTGCCTATGACGCGCTCAACACGCGGCTGCAGACGCTGATCGGCAACAACTTCAATCTGACCAATTACACGCTGATCGATATGTCGCTGATCGACAACATCCCCGGCAGCGAGCGGCCGGTGCTGGAGGCGGAGTTCGTGGCGTATGGCATGAGCACGACGGATTTCGACAGCACTTTTCCGGCCACCAAATGGCCGCCGGCGGCCAACGGGCTGGATGTGACCAAGCAGTATGGCAGCAGTGTGGCGGGCAACAAGGGCAGCATCATCTGGTATCCGGTGCAGGGCTGCACCGACCCGGCCAATTGCCGGTTGGTCGAGCCCAGGGATTATCGCTTTGTCGAGCAGGTGACGTTCCTGAACCATCTGATGAACACCGCCAGCAATACGGTGATCTATTACCACTGCGAGCATGGCCATGATCGCACCAGCGCGCTCACGGCGGCGTACCAGGTCAAGTATCTGGGCATTACGCCCGAGCAGGCCAAGACGCTGCCGCCGCCGCATGGCGCGAAGGCGTTCAAGCATGAGTGGGCGCCGACCTATCTGCAGCTGGTGAATTACTACGTGAGCGCGACTGCGCCGGCCCCCAGCCCGGCTCCAGCCCCCAGTCCGGCTGCGGCCTGATTTTTCCTGCCTGGCGCTGTGAGGCGCCGGGGCACGTTTACTTTTCAGCCGGCATGGTGCCGGCTTTGCTCAGGAGTAGTCCCGGATGGCTTTGACTCTGCAATTTTCTGACCTGCGCGGTACAAGTGACACGTCGACAGTATCGATCGGTTTTGTGCCGGGCTCGAATGGCGATGCATTCACCATCACCAATCTGAATGGTGGCGCTGCGCTGCAGCCGCTGAATGCGGCGGCCGGCACGGGTAACTGGTATACGCTGGCCGAGCTGGCCCAGGGCGTGAGCATCAGCTCGTTCAGCGGCCGGGTGTATGTGGCCTACGGCACGACGTGGGCGGTGCAGGGTGCGGGCTATGAGCCCGCGCAGGCGGTAACCGACCCGAACTTCTATCTGCGCTATGACAAGTTCGAGATGACCTTTACCGGTGCGCCGGCCGATGTGGCCAATCTGACCAGCATCGATTACTGGTCGATCCCGCTGACGTTGCAGACCAGCCTGAACGGCAATACGGTGCAGACGGTGGTGGGCCTGCAGGGCCAGACCAGCGCACAAGAGGTATTCACCGCGCTGAACGCGCTGACCACGCCGCCGGTATCGGGCCTGGCCGGGCCGGGCGGGGTGGATGGCACGCCGCTGCCGGCGCTGGTGCCGGGGCAGTTCCAGCAGTATGGCACTGGCCCGGTGCCGGGCACGGCGTTTGCGCGCATCATCGGCCCGTCGTCGTATCCGCCGGTCAACCCGCCGCCGGGTGCCATTCCGGTCACGCCGTATGATCTGTTCAACGGCTATCTGGGCCACCTGCAGGCCACGCTGGGCTTTGGCACCGATCCGAATCTGCTCGGGCCGGGGCTGGGCGATGGCGTGATCGCGCTGATTGCCGGCAACTTTGCCGGCGTCGGCCCCAATGCGCCAAGCACCGGGCCGACCGCGCCGCAGCAGTACAGCTTCAAGGCCACCATCGATGTGAATCTGGATATCACCCTTACCGGCAAGCTCAGCCTGTCGGACGATACGGTGACCATCGTGTACAAGAATGCCGATCTGACCAACCCGTCGGGCATTTATGGCGGCAACGCGGCGTATTACCTGAATGGCGTGGGGCCGACCAATCCGGGCAACGATGTGTATGGCTGGATCGGCGGCGATCTGTTCTCGGGCCTGAACATTGGCGCGCTGGGCAGCAGCACGCCCAGCAACGGCCCGGGCAGCACCGCAGTGGGGGCATTGCCCAGCCAGCAATGGTTTACGGTGTCACCCAGCCTGTTCTTTGCCGGCCTGCAGCCGGGCGCCAGCTATTACAACCAATGGGCTGCCACGCTGGCACCGCTGTCGCAAGCCTATAATTTCGCTTACTCTGACCGTTTTGCACCGGTCTTTGCCAGCCTGAATCCGGCCAATGTGGATACGCTGACGCTGGTATTGGAACCGGACAGCATCACGCAGTAAGCACCGCAGATAAAACCCTGCTGGCGGCGTTGCGCTCACTGGCCGTACGTTTTGTACTGTCTGCGTTTCGCGCGCCTTGCCAGCACCATTGCACTGGGTTTTGTCAGCGGTGCTGGGAGGGGGCTGTCGATCTTGACCGGCCTGCAGCGATGCAGGCCGGTTTGCCTTGGAGAACCCGAAGTGAAACGCATTGCATGCCTGTTGTTGCTGGTTGGCGCCACTGCCGCCGCTGCCGAGGCGCCCTTGCAGCCCAAGGCGCTGGGTGATTTTCGCCAGTACGTGCTGGCGCTGTCGTGGCAGCCGGCGTTTTGCCAGCAGCAACTGCAGAAGAAGGATGGCCCGCTGCCGGCCGAGTGCCGCAAGGACCCGGCCTATGCCGACGCGCGGCAATACCTCACCGTGCATGGCCTGTGGCCCGATCTGCCCGCCAGCCTGGCCGGCAAGATGCAGGATGCCGATTACTATCAGAAGCTGGCGCGCTGGTATCGCTTTGGCTGTGCGGCGCAGCCGCTGGCCTTTGCTGCGGTGGATGCGGCCAACAAATGCCCCAAGAAGCCGCTGCAGTTCGACGGCGAACTGGCGCAGGCGCTGGCGGTGGACATGCCGGGCGCGATGGCATCGTGCCTGGCGGATTATGAATACCAGAAGCACGGCGTGTGCTTCGAGTTCGAGCCTGCCAGCTACTTCCGCACCATGAGCAATTTGCTGCGCCAGTTCCGCGATAGCGGCTGGGGCAAGCTGATCGGCAGCCGCTATGGCATGGCGGTGCGCAAGGATGATCTGCTGGCGGCCATGGGGCAGTCGTTCGGCTTTCAGGCGCGCAATGCGGTGCGGCTGCTGTGCAATGGCAAGCCGGGCGAGCAGGTGCTGGCCGAGGTGCAAATCCCCATCCTGGCCGACAGGATCAACACCCCGTTGCTGGCCGATGCATTCGGCTCGGCCGACCCGGCACCGCTGCCCAATGAGTGTGGCGCGATTTTCCAGCTGAACAGCAATGATTTTCCGCGCAGCGAGGGCGAGGCCAAGCCGGCGCCGCTGCGCGAGCAATGAGCATGGCACATGGCACGACTGCGCCTGTTGTTTGATTCCCGCACGAGAGTGGACCCCCAATGCCCCTTAGCCTGAATACCCCCGGTACCTACATCAACGAAATCAACGGCTTTCCGGATAGCGTCGTCCCGGTGGCGACGGCGGTGCCGGCCTTCATCGGTTATCTGCCGCGCGCCGATTACGGCGGTAAGTCGTATTACGGCAAGCCGGTGCGCATTAGCTCGCTGGCCGAGTTTGCCGCGTATTTCTTGCTGCCCGATCCGCCCGCACCGGCCGATCCGGTGCAGCAGTACAGCCCGCAGTACTATCTGTTGCCGCAGGCGGCGCAGCCGGCGTGTGGCGAGTATCTGCAGATCAACGGGCAGTTTCAATCGGTGCTGCCCGACCCGGATACGATTTACCAGCTCTACAACGCCGTGCGCTGGTTTTACGCCAATGGCGGCGGCACGGCCTATATCGTGGCGGTGGGGCCGTATGGCCCGCCATCGGGCCTGCCGCTGACCCACCCGGTGCAGCGGGCCGTCAACGGCAACATCCGGCTGGCCGATCTGCTGGGTGGCCTGCAGGCGCTGAACAGTGAGGAAGAACCCACGCTCTACCTGTGCCCGGATGCGGTGCAGCTGTCTGACGCCGACAATGCCGCCTATATGCAGGCGGCCTTGCTGCAGGCCAGTACGCTGGGCAGCTGCATGTGCCTGCTGGATGTGCCGAGCGGGCACCAGCCCGAGCCGCAGCGCTATGCGCTGGATATTGCCGCCTTCCGCCACAATACCGGCCAGCAGGGGCTGGACTATGGCGCGGCCTATTATCCTTATGTCACCACCAGTGTGATGCAGCCGGGCGAGATCGACTTCACCAACCTGTTTGGCGGCGATGCCAGCCAGCTGTTGCCCTTGCTCAATCCGCCGTCCGCCCCCAATGCCGATGCGGCCGGCATTCTGGCGCAAATGCAGCTGCCTGCTGCGCAGCGCACGCAGAGCAATAGCCAGCTGAACAACGCGCTGGTCGCTGCCAGCCCCGTCTACGCCCAAATCCTGACGCAGGTGACGGCCGTGGCCAACACCTTGCCGCCGGCCAGCGCCATGGCCGGTGTTTACACCGTGAATGATGCCGACGTTGGCGTGTGGCATTCGCCGGCCAATGTCGGCCTGGCGGGGGCGGTAGCGCTGCCGGTCAAGCTCAGCGATGCGCAGCATGCCGAGCTGAACGTGGATGCGGTCAGCGGCAAATCGATCGATGCCATCCGCGCTTTCGCAGGGCAGGGCATTCTGGTATGGGGCGCACGCACGCTGGACGGCAACAGCCAGGACTGGCGCTATGTGAGCGTGCGCCGCACCATCATCATGGTGGAGCAGTCGATCAAGCTGTCGCTGCGCGCGTTTGCGTTCAGCCCCAACGACGCCAATACCTGGGCCGCCGTCAAATCCATGATCGACTCCTATCTTACCGTTATGTGGGAGCAGGGCGGGTTGCAGGGGGCAAAGCCGACTGATGCCTTTTCAGTTGCGGTTGGCCTGGGTAGCACCATGACGGCCGATGACATCCTCAATGGCTATATGCAGGCCACGGTGCAGGTTGCAGTCGTCCATCCGGCGGAGTTCATCGTGATGTCGTTTAAGCAGCAGATGGCGCAGGAAGGGTGATGTGTTGAGTCTGCCATTCAACCCGCACGCCGAAGCGTGGTTGCAGGCCAAGGGTATGCAGCCGCCGGCTGATGAGCACCCCGACTGGGGTTTCCAGCTTGCGGCCTCCACCGTACCGCTTGATGACTGGTTGGTGCGGCGCTCGAAGCTGCCGCCGGATGCGCTCTGGTTCGGCTTGGGCTTTTCGCGCCTGCTTGGCTGGACGGCCACATTGCAGCGGCGCGATGAGGCATTCAAGGTGTGCTGGCGCCCGGAGCACGCGCTGGAAGTCGAGGCACAGTCAATGCGCTATCGGCATCGCACGGCCTGGCCAGCGCTGGCAGCGCTGGATGCCTTGCCGCAAATGCTGGGTGCACTAGCCACGTTGCTCGACTGCCGCTTTCTGCCGGTATTTCAGATCAAGGCGGCCTCACTGAAAGGCAGCGATATTGCGGTGATGGCTGACTGGTTGCAGCCGGTGGCGTCGACGCTCGATTTCTGGGTGGGCAAGCTGCACGGCGAGTTGCCGCTCGGTGCGTTGTTGGACGATGAACCGGCGGCCCGTGAGGGCTGCCGGTTTGTACTGCCGCTTTCAATCGGTCGCTAAGGGCCGCCCGCATGGGCGGCCGGGCCTAGCCGATCAGAACGCAACCATGTAACGCTCTACCAGCTTGTCCACCAGCGATTTGGGCGGGTAGTCCATGATCACCGTGCCGTAGAAGGCGCCGGTGCCGACACCGTCAATATAGCTTTCGACGTAGGGGTTGATAGTGTTCGCCCAGGCGTAGGGCGAGGCGTTGCCGGGGGCGCAGCTGGTGAAGGTGCCGAACCAGGTGGTCTGGCCGGCCTGCTTGGCGTTGGCTTGCTGCAGGTTCTGCTTGATGTTGCCCTCCTTGGCGCTGGTGGTGGTATCCATGTAGTTGTCTTCGATATACAGGCCGTTGATCTGCTGGATGCCCCGGTCGGCGTCCGGCCAGCTCCAGTCGATGCCGTAGCCGCTGCCGATGCTTTGATCGCGGTTGATGATGACGATGCGGCCGCGCGCGTCTTCCAGCGTGGGCACCTGGGTGCCGGTGTAGAAATTCTTGCCGTTGTCGTGGCGGGCGATCAGGTCCTTGAAGGCCTGGGCAAAGCGGCTCTGCTCGGTGCTGTTGTCGTAGTGCTCCTGCTTGATGCTGATCAGGATGGTTTCGCTGGGGAAGGCTTGCAAGAAGGCGAGGCAATCCTGCAGCGGAAAGTTGCTCATGTTCTTGTCATTGACCCACGAATCGGCGTCGAAGTAGAGGTTTTGCCAGTTGCTGCTGTGATAGATGGTGAAGTTTTCGCGCTGCGCGGCCGGCAGGATCGGGTTGGCGGCGCTGGGGTTGATGAAGCAGCGCAGGCGCAGGTCGAGAAAGCGGATGCCGAGGTCGAGCTGCTGGCGGATGGTCAGCGTCTGGCACTGGTCGTAGGCATGCGCGGGCTTGAAGGTGGCGCTGTCGTGCGTGCCGGGGATGTTGAGGTCGTGTACCGGCGTGCTGTCGGGGATCAGGCTGAGCCAGGTTTGCTGGCTGTTGGCCGGGGCGAGGGTGAGCTGCACGGTCTGGCCATTGAGCCAATCGTTGTACTGCGCCCCCCAGGTACCGGCATTGCTGGTGGTGTTGGAGGTGTTCTCGGCACTGACCTTGATCCAGCTCAGCTTCCAGGCCGAGCCGCCATCGGTGTGGGCCACCTCGATGGCCTGCGGGGCGCCGACGTCTTCGAGACTGAGCGGGTAGACATCGCGGCAGTTGCGCTCGAAGTCATCATGGCCGCTGGTATCGAGCAGCGCCTGGCTGGTGGTGCCGTTGGCGCCGATGATGCGGATGCGGATATTGGCATTGGTGCCGGCATCGCTTTCATCGGCGGTTTTGACTTCGATAAAGTAATTGCGCATGGGTGGTGCTCCGTGAGGTGAGGGGCAGGGCGGCGCAGGCAGGCCGCTTTGCATCGGCCTTGCTTTCATGAAATGACGTATGTTATTTCTTGAGGCTATTTATTGCGCCGCACAAATTTAGCGTGTTGCTGACGTATAGCACATGTCGATGGCATTGCCCGCAGCAATTACGCGGGCGGGTGAGGCTGGCCACCGTGCTGCCATATTCGCCCCCCTGCAAGCCCCTGACCCGGAGACCGATGAACCCGCTTCCCAAGTTGCATAGGCCCGAATTGCCCCTGCTGGCACCCGCGCATAGCGTGCTGGATGCTGGTGCGGTGGCGCGCTATGTGCTGGCGCAATATCCGCTGGGCACGCTGAGCGACGTGCAGTTCTGGGCGCATGGCGTGAATGACAGTTATCGCCTGCGTACCGATGTGGGTGATTTTCTGGTGCGGGTTTACCGGCATGGCTGGCGCACGTGGCGCCACGTTTACGGCGAGCTGCAGCTGCTGCACTTCCTGCAGCAGCAAGGCGCTGCCGTGGCGGCACCGCAGCTGCAGCTGCAGCTGCAAAATCCCGTGTCGTATGCGGTGCAGGCGCCGGAGGGCGAGCGCTACGTCGCGGTATTCGACTATATCGACGGCGTATTGCCGACCTATCAGGATGAGCTGGCTGCCGGACAGGCTGCTTGCTATGGCGAGGCGCTGGCGCGGCTGCATCAGGCCAGTGTCGGTTATCTGGGACCGTGGCCGCGCGAGCTGGATCTGGCCCATTTGCTGCACCAGCCGGTGCAGCGCATTGCGCTCTTGCTGACGCAGCGTCCGGCTGATCTGGCCTTGCTGCAGGAGATCGAGCGCGAACTGGCCGAGCGGTTGACCGCGCTGGCCCCCCGGCTGGATTACGGTTTTTGCCACGGTGATACGCATGGGCAGAACGCGCATCTGCAGGGCCAGCAGCTGGTGTTTTTCGACTTTGATTGCTGCGGTGCCGGCTGGCGTGTGTATGACCTGGCGGTGTTTTGCTGGATGGCGCGGGTGTATCGCCAAGTCGCCGCACGCTGCCCGCCGTTCATTGATGCTTATCTCAAGGTGCGCTCGCTCAGCCATGCGGATATCGGCGCGATTCCGTTGCTGGTGGTGGTGCGCCAGCTGTGGTGGCTGGCCTTGCAGATCGACATGGGCAGCGCCCACGGGCTGGGCTGGCTGGACAGCGCAGCCTGGGACCGCCAATCGGCGTTGTGGCGCGAGCTGATGGCCGAAACGCAGCCGGGGCAGTGGGCCGCTTATCTGGGCCAGTAGTGCCCGCATACACAACCTTTTTCTTGCGCTTTCATCATGACTGATCATCGCTTTGCCCTTGCCCCTAAGCCGCTGCACAACGACTGGCTGCACCTGGAGCCGTATAACGATGCCAACCGCGCCGGGGTGCAGGCGGCGCTGGATTGTGATGCGCCGGGCTGGCAGTTGTTTTCCTTCAACGGGCAGGGGGATGGCTTCGATGGCTGGTGGGCGCATGTCACGGCGCGGATGGCGGCGGGCAACTGGGTGGGTTATGCGCTGCGCGACCGCGCCAGTGGCGAGGTGGTGGGCACCAGTTGTTATCTGAACATTAACCCGGCGCAGCAGATGGTGGAGATCGGCGGCACCTTTCTGCGGCCGGACATGCGCGGTGGCCAGGTCAATCCGGCCGCCAAGCTGGCGATGTTGCAGCATGCCTTTGCCAGTGGCGCGCGGCGGGTGCAGTTGCTGACCGATGCGCGCAACCTGCGCAGCCAGGCAGCGCTGGCCAAGCTGGGGGCGGTGCGCGAGGGGGTGTTGCGGCGCGATCGCATCACCTGGACCGGCCATGTGCGCGATAGCGTGTTGTATGCCATCACCGATCTGGATTGGCCGGCGGTGGAGCAGGGCTTGCTGGCGCGGCTGGGCGGGCGCTAGCGTGCAAGCTGCGCCGGATTGGCAGGCCACGCTGCTGGCGGTCCAACAGGATCTGCCGGGCTGGCGCTTGAGCATGAATCCGCACGGGATGGCACTGTGGTTGCACGTGTGGCAGGAGGCCGGCGCGGCTTACCAGCTGGAACTGACACCGGGGCATGGCGTGGGGGTGACGCCGGTTCGGCCAGCGGAATATGCGATGGATTGCTCCGGCCATGATCACGCCTTTGCCACGCTGGCCGAGGCGCTGGCCTTTATCCGGGCGGATCAGCCCGGCCAGCGGTAAAGCACGTCCGGACAGTGCTCTTCGTTGTCGCTGCCGTCGCGGAACTGCACGGCCTGATAGCCGTGGCGTTCGTAGAAGCGCCGTGCGCCGTCGTTTTGCTGGAAGGTATAGAGCTGGACGGGGCGCGGCAGTGTGGCGTGGGCATGCGCCAGCAGTTGGCTGCCTATGCCCTGGCCGGCGTGGCCGGGCAGCAGGTAGAGCTGCTCGATCCAGCCGCCAGCCTCGTCCTGGGCGGTGGCGAGCACGCCGACGATCTGCCCGTCGGCCTCCCACACGCTGACGCCCCCGTCCGGCAGCAGCACATGCTGCACCCAGCCGTGCACGGCATCATCGCTGTGCGGTGAGGGGGCGTAGGGCAGCCAGGTGCGGCGTGCGGCGATGAGCAGGCTGGCGACGGCTTGGGCGTCGGCGGGGCGGGCAGGTCTGAGCATGGGTCAGGGATGCAGTGCGGTGACGGTTTCGATGCGCCAGCCTTCCGCCCCCAGGCTGAGCTGGACGCGCAGCGACCAGGGCGATTGCCGGCCCAGCGTGACGATGGCGGTGGCTTTGTGGCCTTGCTGGCTCAGCTTGCTGACGGCGACGTGCGCGGGCCAGTCTTCCAGGATGTCCTGTGTGCGCGTGAAATAGTCGCTGTCATAGCGGCCACTCGCGAAGCCGGCGCGGATGCGCTTGAGCGCGGCGCGGCTGACCCAGGCTTGCATGGCGCGCGGCTGATCGGTGAGCGGGCTGCGGCCGTGGTCAAACTCGTCCAGATACCAGCCATAGAAGCGGGTGAGCAGCAGCGCCGGGTCATTGGCGGGGGCCGTGGCACTGGCGCTGGCTGCCGTTGCTGCCACGGCGTGGCTGGCCGGCAGGGCCAGGCAGCACAGCGCGAGGCAGAGTGGGATGAGGTGTTGCAGCTTGTGGTCGGGGCGGGCGGCAGGCTGGGTCATGGTTTGTGGCTGCCCTTCAGGAAGTCATCCAGTGTGGTGATGGGGTTGGTGCTGGTGATGAGTTTGTCGGCCAGCTGGCCGGCGCGCTTGCGTTCGGCCGGGGTGAGGCTGCTTTCAACCGCGCTGCGGTTGACGTTGGGATCAACGCTCAACTGGGCTTTTTTTTGCTGTGCCAGTGTGTAGAGCGCATAGGCTGCAACAGGGTTTTTGGGCACGCCGTCGCCGTGCTGGTAGAGCAGGGCCAGGTTGTTGGTGGCGGCCGGGTGGCCTTGGGCGGCTGCCTTGCGATACCACTGTGCCGCTTCCTTGAGGTTGCGCGGCAGGCCACGCCCTTCCTGATACAGCAGGGCAAGGTTGTGCTGCGCCACCCTATTGCCCTGGTTTGCGGCCTTGCCATACCAGAATGCGGCTTGATGGGCGTCGGTCGCGACACCTTGGCCTTGCGAGTAGGCATAGCCCAGATTGAGCTGGCCCATGTCATCGCCGTGATTGGCCGCACGGGTAAACCACTTGAACGCCATGACGTCGTTTTTGCTGGTGCCTCTGCCCTCGCGAAAGGCGATGCCCATATTGTTTTCTGCGGTGGCGTTGCCTGCGTTGGCGGCTTCAAGGAACAGCGCGGTGGCGCGTTCGTCATCGCGCGCTACGCCGCGGCCGTCACGGTAGAGCATGCCCAGGTTAACCTGGGCATCGGTATTGCCCTGTTCCGCGCTTTTGGCATACCACTCGGCGGCGGCGGCTTCGTTCCGGGCAGTGCCACGGCCGTTTTCCTGCGCGTAGGCCAGCTCGAACTGTGCTTGCGCATGGCCCTGTTCTGCCGCGCGGGTCCACCAGTCGACCGCGCTGGCTAGGTCGGCATTGCTGGGCTTGCCACTGGCCAGCAGGAAGCCCAACTGGTACTGGGCATCGGTGTAGCCGCGCTGCGCTGCCTTGGTATACAGCTGGCGGGCCTGCTGCAGGTCTTTGTGGACACCACGACCGCTGGCATAGAGCCAACCCAGATAGTAGTGGCCTTCCGTATTGTCCTGATCCGCTGCCAGGCGATAATACCGGGCGGCCATGGCCGGGTCGACCGGTACGCCCAGCCCGGCCTGATAGCTGTAGCCCAGCCCGACCTGGCCGACGCTGTCGCCTTGCCCGGCGGCCTTGCGCAACCACTGCAGTCCTTGCTCGACGTCTTTCGCGACGCCGTCGCCTTTCTGATAGGCAAGACCGAGCGCAGCCTGCGCTTCGGGCAGACCTTGCTCAGCACTCTTGCGATACCACGCGATGGCTTGCTCACGATCGCGGTCGCGCCCGGTGCCAAACCAGTACATGCGGGCCAGTTCGTATTGCGCGTTGGCTTGGCCTTGCTCGGCACTTTTGCTGTACCAGTCGGCGGCAGTGCCATAGTCCTGCACCACGCCACGGCCCAGCTCATGGCTGACGCCCATTTCGCGCTGGGCAATGGCATCGCCCTGTGCGGCGGCTTTGCCCAGCCAGCGCAGTGCTTCAGCGTTGCTCTGTGCCACGCCGGTGCCGTCCAGATACAGGTAGCCGAGGCTGCGCTGTGACTCCGGGCTGCCTTGTTCGGCCGCCTTGCCCAGCCAGACTGCTGCTTGCTGCGCATCCTTGGGCACGCCGATGCCTTTCAGATAAAGCACGCCCAGATTGTGTTGCGCATCGATATTGCCCTGCTCGGCAGCTTTGCGGTACCACCTGACTGCCTCGACCGCATCGGCGGGTACTCCCTTGCCTTGCCGGTACATCAAGCCAAGCTGGAACTGCGCATCGCCCAGCCCGCCGTCGGCAGCCTTGCGTACCCAGGCCAGCGCTTCCAGGTCGCTTTGTGGCACGGCCTTGCCTTCGAGGTAAAGTGTTGCAAGGCCGAGTTGCGCGCGGGCATGGCCCTGTGCGGCCGCCTTGCGATACCACGCCAGCGCAGCGTCGGGATCGGGCGGGCTGGCCTTGAATTCAAGATAGCTGGCCAGATTGTATTGCGCGGTCGCAAGGCCGGCCTCGGCCGCTTGCTGCAGCAGCTGCCTGGCTTTGGCAACGTCTTTGGCGATGCCATCGCCACCCAGGTAATGCAGGCCCAGCATGTTTTGCGCACCCGCCGAGCCCCTGTCGGCCGCCTTGCGGAACAGTGCGATGGCGCGCTTGGCATCATGCGGTACGCCATCGCCCTGGTCGTAGAGTAGGCCCAGATTGTTGGCGGCGTCGACGTTGCCCTGGTCGGCGGCTTTTTGATACCAGCGGGCAGCTTCGGCGGCATCTTTGGGCACGCCCTTGCCATGCCAGTACATGGTGCCCAGCGCGAACTGGGCCTGGGGGTCACCCTTTTCCGCCAGCGGGCGGAATTCCTTCAGCGCGCCGGCATAGTTGTCGAGTTCGTACTCGTCAAAGCCGTCTTGCAGATCGGCAAAGGCCGATGTGGCGCAGAGAGTGCCGAGCAGCAGGGCAAGCAGGGTGTGACGCATGGTGTGGCCGCAGGAAAATCAGGCTGCCATTGTGCCCGGATGGGCTGGAAAGCTGCAAGAAAGCTGGTTTTGGCGGGCGGATACGATGCGGGTATCAGCCCGGCTTTGCCCTTTCCTTTATCGCGGCCGCCATCTGCAGTGAGGTGGCATCACCAGCGCCGTGCAGCGCGGCCAGCAGCGATTGCTGGTTGGCGGCGGGCTGGTTCTGGCTGAGTTTGGCTTTGCCCTGCATGCTGCCGATATCGATCTCGATGCCGACGATGGCGCCCAGCAAGCGGTCTATGTAGTCGGGCGGGGCGTCGTTCACCCGCCAGGGGCTGGCTTGGGATTGCTCTTGGGTGTCGGTCAGTGCATGCAGCAGGGCCAGCAGCCAGGCCGGGTCGCGCACGCAGCGCAGCCGGCCGTGCACGTGCACCACCTCATAATTCCAGGTCGGCATCACCTTGCCGCCCTGTGCCTTGCTGGCATAGCCATTGGGCGAGATATAGCCCTGCACGCCGTGAAATACCGCGAGGCAATCGATGCCGTCACCGATGCGCGCCACCAGCGGGTTGGCGGCGGCGATATGGCCGGCCAGCGTGCCATGCGGCGCGCCGGGGCGCAGCAGCAGCGGCACGTGATCGGCATCCAGCCCGCCTTGATGCTGGACGATGAGGGTGGCGAGCGGCTGTTGCGCGATCAGCGCGGCAAGCTGGTCCGGGCGGGCTTCGGCAAAGGCGCTGGGGAGGTACATGGGGGTGATCGCGTGGGGTCAGGGCGCTGCATTGTGCCCAGCGCTCGTCACTGGTGCGGCTGGCAGGGGAACGTAGTGGGCGGCGATGTAGCTGTTGTAGCGGCGGGCGTATTCTTCGCTGCCGGAATCGGGGCTGTCCGGACGAGGGGTCATGCAGCCCACGTCGTCCGAATTGGTGGGCAACATGGACAGGCGGGCCCTTTCTTCGTCGCTTATGCCGGGGGTTACGGGGCTGTAGCCGCCGACGACATAAATCTGGGCGTTGCCGGTGGCGAGATCATGCTGGGCATCGCTGATGGCGCGGTCGATGCGCCAGCGGACGTTGAGGCGCTCGAAGAAATCAGGCGCGAGCTTGACTTCGGCGCGGGCGGGCACGTTGCACAGCAGGGCGAGGCAGGCGAGCAGAGCTGGCCGGCAGGCGCGGCGCATTGCGGGAGAGATAGGCATGCGGCGATGTTAGCTGATGTGCTGCCCGCCGTACCAGTACCGGGGCTATTGCAGCAGCGCCAGCAGATCGGTGAGGGCGTGGGCGAGGATGAGGGGCCAGATGCGCCGGTAGCGGGCATAGGCGAGGGCCATGAGAAGGGCGAAGATGAACACACCCGTCACGCCGACGGGGCCCTGGTAGACGTGGGCGAGCACGCGCAGCAGTACGCTGATGCCGACGGCGAAGCCGGTGCCGTGGTGGCCGAGGCGGGCAAAGATGAGCCAGACCAGCACCAGTTCTTCGAAGCTGCCGTTGACCAGCGACACCAAGGTGGCGACGGGCCAGCTGACGTTGATTTGCGCCAGTAGCGTGGTCAGTGCGCTGGCATCGGCGCCCAGTGCGACGGCGAGCTGCTGGCCGAGCAGGGTGAGCAGGTAAGCCAGCCCGAACAGCAGCAGGCCGCCCAGCGACTGGCGCACGGTGATATTGAGCTGCAGCGGTGGCAGCGGCCAGCCCACCAGCAGCAAAAAGCCGCAGCCGATGGCCAGTTGCAGCAATTCCTGGCCGAGCAGGGCCAGGCAGTGGGCGTCATTCAGTGTGGGCACCGGGCCGGCCGGACCGGCCAGCGTGGCCAGGCCGCCGAGGATGAACGGGCCCCACAACAGGCCGAGCAACAGGGTGAACTGGGTGCGGGTGAGCATGAGCGCGATGCGGACGGCTTGGGGTGCTTACTGCGGGCGCACCTGCTTGTAGGTGACCTTGCCGTTGGCCTTGACGCTGCGGATGACGTAGTTGCGTGCGCCACAGTGCGGGCAGCGGAACATCTCGCCCTGGCCTTCGTTCTTGATGGTGACTTCTTCTGGTTTCCACTGCGCGCCGCAGGATTGGTTCAGGCAGGTAAACATGGGGGCTCCGGGGCGGGTGGGGAATGAGCCGCGCAGGGTAGCACGATGCGTGGCCGCCGGCGCATTTGGCCGCGACCGTGCGTCGTTTGCCGGCGTGCTCAGGCGGGTGTGGCCAACGCGGCATAGCTGGCCAGGCGCTGTGCCAGCGTGCCGGTATGCAGTTCGAACAGGTGGTTGTCGAAATCGTAAAAGTAGAGCGATTCGCCTTCGCCCTCGATACGCGGACGCGGCGGGTGGATATCGACGCCGAGTGCCTGCAGCCGTGCGGTGTAGTGTGGCAGGTCGGCGGCATCGACGTGGAAGGCGACGTGCTGATAGCTGCGCGTGGCCGGTGGATCGCCTTGCATGGCGGCGATCCACACGCCGCCGAGCAGGAAAAAGCGCTCGGCCGACAGCGAGTGCGGCTGATTGCCGCTGTCATAGACTTGCTCGGCACCGAGACCATCGCTCAGCAGGCGGGCCATGCGGTCGAGATCGCGAACGATGAAGGTGAGGTGGCTGATGCCGTGCATGGTGATCCTTTAGGCCTGCTGCGGCAGCCAGCGCCACCACATGTAGTGATATTCCTGTTCCTCGACGCGAAAGCGCTGGCCGCAGTGGGTGCAGCGGCACAGGTAGTCCTCGAACCAGTTGCCGTTTACCTTTTCCATGGCGGTGATTTCAATGTGGCCGTCGCGCGCTTCTTCGTTGGGGCTGTAGAGGTCATCCAGCGGATAGCAGCCGCACAGGCAGGCATCGCTTTGCGCCACCAGCGCAAGTTTGCGCAACGCAAAATCGAGATGGCTGCGGTTGGGGCGCAGCATGCCGCCGAGTTCCACATCAGCGGTGCTGTGGCGGATGGCATCGATATGCGCAGCGAGCGCGAGTAGTTGCGGGCGGTCCCGCAAATCGCGGATCGCCCCGGATGCACGCCGGATGCGCTGCGGGTCTTGCGAGGTGAGGTCGTCGAGCAGGCTCATAGGGGCAGATGGGGCAGCGTCAGTCAGGGTGGAAATCCCAGCGGTGTTGTTTGAAGTCGTAGAAGTATCTGTCAAAGGGGCTAAGGGCGCTGGGGTAGAACAATAAAGGACCATATGCGCCTTCAATGCTGTAGCGCAGGTGCATGCTGGTGGCCAGCGCGGGGTCGATACCAGCCTCGGCCAAGGTGCGGGGCGGGTGCTGGTATAGGCGCTGGTATTGCTCGATTTGCCGGGCAACGTGTGCGGCGTCGGCCTCGCGTTGTTGTACGACGCGGTGATCGGTGTAGAGCACGGCGGCCCAGGCCAGTAGCCAGAGCGCGATGCGTAGCAGCCGGTCCAGCCGCTCGCTGCGCCGCCACAGCCACCAGAGTTGCACGGGGATGATGAGCAGCAGGCTGAGCATGGCCAGCATGAACATGAAGCGGAAGCCATCCAGCAAGGCATTGAGGCTGACCAGCAGCAGGCAGCCCAGCAAGGTGCGGGCGTGGCGGCGGGCGAGCGTGGCCAGGGTGGCGGTGAGTCTTGGCAGGACGGCATGCATGCGTGAATTGGCGCACGGTTGCAGGTGCCGCTGCAAGCGCCCCCGTGGGGGATGTTGCGTGTTTGCCGGGTCAGGCTGGGGCGTAACGGTTGACCACGATGCCGCAGGCGTAGGCGCAGCTGCTCAGCAAGGTGAGGGCCTTGCCATGGGGCATTGCATCGAACGGCGAGCTGCCGGGGCCGATGGCGCTGGGGTTGAGGTAGAACTGGAACTCGTCGATCAAGCCGGTGGCGGCGAGGGCGCTGGCGAAGCTGGCACCGCCGAAGCAGAGCAGATCGCCATCACCGTCTTGTTTGAGCCGGGCGATGACCTCGTGCAGCGGGCCGTGTGCGCTGCGGGTATTGGGCCACTCACCGTTTACCGGCGTGCGGCCATACACGCGTTTGGGCAGGGTGCCGATGCGGCTGGCGAAGGCGTAGTCGGCGTTGCCCCGGTGGCGCTCGGCCATGCCGCGCCAGTGATCGAGATAGCCTTCCGCTGCCATGGCGCGGCTGAGCAGGATGGCGCTGGCGCGGGCGAACGTGGCGTTGAAGTCGGCACGCAGCGCGGCATCCCACGGCCAGTGGTCACCCCAGCCCCAGAGCGTCCAGTTTATGGGGCGTTGGGTGGCGACGCGGCCATCGGCCGACATTTGCATCTGCAGGATGAGTTTGTGCATGACAGCGCGCTCGATCGGGATAACTGATTGCAATTTGCAATCAGTTGTAGTGTGGAAAAACCAGTGCAAAAATGCAAGCGGTTTTGGAGTGCATGATGATGACGACCGCACGATCGTACTGCCCGATCAGCCTGACGCTGGATATGCTGGGTGACCGCTGGAGCCTGCTGCTGCTGCGCGACATGATGTTTGCCGGCAAGCGGCATTTCCGCGAATTTCTGCAATCGGCCGAGGGCATCTCGACCAATATTCTGGCCGAGCGGCTGGCGCGGCTGGTGGCCTGCGGCATCCTGACGCGTGCGGATGATCCTGGTCATAAACAAAAGGCGATCTACAGCCTGACCGCTGCCGGCATCAATCTGCTGCCGTTGCTGGTGCAACTGGGTGCCTGGGGCGCACGCCATTGCACGGCTGATGACGGGCTGGCCGCCATGGCGCAGCAGCTGGCTGAAGGCGGTCCGCAGCTATGGGCGCAGATGCAGGGCGAGCTGGCGCGGGTGCACGGGGTGGATGGGGATTGGTAGCTGCCGGGTGGGATGGGCAGCAACGTGCATGGCATGGCGCCACGCACGTGCTTGCGCACAATGGCAGAGATCAGGGCTTGAGCAATGCCAGCAGCGTGGTCTTGTTGTCATCCTTGGCAATGTCGTAGGCCGTTTTGCCGGAGGCCGATTTCAGCGATTTGTCGGCGCCATTGGCCAGCAGTGCCTTGACGAATTCCGGCTTGCCGTAGGACACCGCCATGTGCAGCGGGGTCATGTCGTCGTAGGTGCCGCGGGCGTTGATGTCGGCCCCCTTCTTGACCAGCAGTTCGATGACTTCGACCGAGCCGTAGTAGGCGGCCACGTGCAGCGGATACCAGCCTTCCTTGCTCATTTTGTCCAGCTCTGGCTGGCAGCGATTGAGCATGTCCTTGACCTGGGCGGTTTTGCCACCGGAAATGGCCATGGTGAAGGGGGTTTCACCCGCTGCGTCGCGCTGGTTGATTTTGGCGCAATTGACTGCAGCCAGGCTGGCAGTGCTGATGACCATGCCGGCCAGAGCCAGCGTACAGAGCAGTTTGGTTTGCATCCTGATTCTCGCGAGGTGTCTTGTGATTTGCAGCCGAAGGGCAGGCGAGGCATTATGCTATGGTTTCATGTTGATTACTAGATGTGAAATATTTGGTGTGATGCAGATCATGCGGGAGTGCGCCCGTTTTGCAGCGGCTTGCCGAAAGCGATGTGGTCCGCGCCCTTCATGCGGTTGGCGTGATACGGGATGTCTGAAAATTTGGACTCTTGATTTGTTGAGGAATTGAATGGTGAATCTGGTGAGATTGAGATGGTCATGGGCGATACCGCTGTTATGCAGCATGGCATTGGCGAATGCAGCGTTGCGGGAGGCCTCGTTCGATAGCGAGGCGGAGAGATACGAAGCATTGCTGATAAAAAAACAATATCAGCTTGTCGACAATGCTCTGCAACGCGCGCTGGATCAGCAGGAACGGTTAAGTGGTGGTTTGCCAGTGCTGAATGCCGGCATGGCTGGATTGACCAAAGATCTGCATTCAGGCTGCGATTGCATCAAGAATGCAGAAGTATTGAGGAAAAAGTTGCCGTATTTGCTGGAGTGGCGCAAGCGCATGCCAAAATCGCCTTTTGCGGAGATTGCAGTCCCAAGGCTGCGCAGCAATCTTGCCTGGAGCTATCGTGGATATGGTTATGCCAATACGGTGAGCAATCAAGCTTGGCAGGCATTTCGCGATGAGATGACTGTTGCGCAAAAAATGCTGCTTGAAGCCAGCCCGGCAGCTCGCAGCAACCCTGAATGGTATGTAACCATGCTGAAAGTGCAGCTTGGCTTGGGCGTCAGCGAAAAGGAATTCAGGGCAGTGTATGACGAAGGCCAGCAGCGCTACCCGGATTACTACCCAATTTACAAAAATGCGGCGATTTACTTTACTGAACGCTGGTTTGGATCAAATGCAAAATACAAGCAGTTTGTGGATGATGCGGTTGCCCGTACGCGCGCCAAGCTGGGCGAAACGCTGTTTGCAAAGCTGCATGATCTCGAGTACTCGGACGACATGTTCAGATCCGGCGAAGTGGATTGGCCGCGGATGAAAGCCGGGCTGGAGCGAATCCAGGCTGATTACCCGGATCGATACAATCTGAATGTGTATGCACGCTATGCCTGCCAGGCCGCAGATTGGCCGACTTTACGCAAGCTCATGGTGAAGGTGGGCAACAATCCGGATAAAAAAGAGTGGGATAGAACAGGCCCCAATTTTTATGATTTTTGTGTCAGTGCCGTGGCCCGTACTTGAGATGAGCCAGCAAGAAATGCATCGTGGAGAAAGCGAGTGCGCAGTGGGCTGATCCTTGCAACCGGCCAGTGGGGCGGCCGCTTGGCCGTTGCATTGGTCTGGTTGCTGGCCATGGCGGCGGGCGGCTATGCCTATGGGTTTCACCAATGCGGTGGATTCGGGGGCTGGGATGCGCCGTTGATGCTGGCGCTGATCGGTTTATATGCGATCTGCTGCAGGGCGTTCCGCAATTTGCCTTGGGCTTGGGCGCACGCAGCGGTGCTGCTGTTGGTGGGTTATGCAGCGTTGTGCGTGGGCGGGGCGTTTGGCTGGATCGGGTTTGTTGAGCCAGCTGGTGCGGCATGGTGGCCGACTTTCATTAAGGGGCTGCATGGTGGGTGTTGAGGCGGTGATGACGTGGAAACTGAACGGCGTCCGCAGCTACCGCATCAGTGGAATGCTATTGCTGCTGATCGTGGCCTTCTTTGCAGTGCGGATGGGTAGACTGTCTTGTACACCGGGGTACGGCGTTCCACTTGCTTTGCTGTTTTGTGCTTCGGCAACTCTGCTGCATCTGATCTGGTTCTGGCGGCTGCCCAGACCATGGTTGCGCATGGCATTGTCATTGGGGCTGCTGTTCATTGTTTACGACGCAGGCGTGGTTGCGGGGCTGGCGATGCTCGACACGAGTAGCCTGGCGGAATGGCTGGAACAGTTCCTGCACTTGCTGCAGGGTGGGGCATTCGGGTGTTGAATAGACAGGCGATGAGATTCCGATGGGGCTTGGGCTCCTTGCTCGCAGTGTTCATGTTGCTCGCGGGCATGCAGGCACAGGCTGGATCGGGTGCCGAGCGCACCCTGCAGCGGCGGGTGGACGGTCTGATAGCTGCGTTCAGCGATGGCATGGCGGTGAGTTATCCGGAGTTTCGTTCCATCCACTACGGCAAGGTGTTCGAGTCGCCGCGTGATGCGGTGGTGCTGTTCAGCATCGAGGGCTTTGGTGGCGGCAATTACCACGCGGAGTATCTGGCCTTGTTTGCTGCCGTACCGCCTGATCGCTTTGAGGGCCGGGCGACGCAGCCCTATCGATTGGTTGCGGTGAGCAAGATCGGTGGGCGGGGCTGGCGGACGTTTGATTCGCGCAAGCTGGTGATCGCGCCGGGATCGGTGCGCTTGGCGGGGCAGGCGTGGGGGGACAAGGACCCAGGCTGCTGTCCGTCTTTGCCGCTGCAGGTGATGTTCCGGGTGGAGGATGAGCGGATTGTGGAGGGGGTGAAATAGCGTGGCCGCCGTTATGTGCAGCAGACCGCCTTTTTTGGAGATCGATTTTTTCCGGCCTGACGATGATGAAGCTGATGCCTTCCTGTGCATCCCTTTGCGGGTAGATACGCGTTGGCAGGAGGTGGACTGGCATTCAGTCAGTCTTGACGCGCTGAAGAGCATGAGCCGGCCGGACTGGATTGAGGTGCCATTGCCTAATCAGGAGGTTTTGCAGCTGCGGGTTCATCTGCAGGAAGGTGAAGACCAAGTTATTATTTTTGTGCAGCTTTGGCTGCAGCCTATGTTTCTGGTCTTCATTACGCACCTTGGGCGGAGCGACTGTTGGATTGAGTGGATATCCAGCAATTCAGAGTGGGTAAGTGCTGAAAATTAGTCCGGAGTGCTGCGCACCGGAAATCGTCGCAGGATGGCGGCCGCAGCAATGGCGAGATCGGCAGGTGGGTTGAGGGCGAGCGGCAGCAGCAGTGTGAGGCCATCGTAGCGTTCCTCACCGCTGAGCCATGGCGGGGCGCATTCGTGGGCAAGGGTAAGGACGATGGCAGGTTCGGGCTGGCTGGTCAGCGCGAAGTCAAGGCAGGGCTCCCAGAAGCCGAGACCATCGTCATCGCCGCCTGGCTGCAGGGTGCTTAGCCACTTGGCCAGCGTGGCCAGTTCGGCGTTGGTCAGGCAAGGGTCGCGGAATTGCCAGTGGCCCAGCGGGTGCCGGATGTTGCCACGGATTTGCAGCCAGCGGTCATCGTCGCAAACGAAGCGACTGAAGGGAAACTGGTAGCCATCGACATCCAGTTGTACCTCGATATCTGCTGCGTACAGGCTAAGCATTGGGTGGGTCTGATGGGGTGTCGGGCCTTACTTTAGCGCTTGGTCTGCAGACCACCAAGTGCGCGTGTTTCGCACTCGATTGGCAGTCCCGGGGTTCCTTGGCATTTTTCGGGCATTGTCGATTCGCTTGTTTCCGTGGGCGATTTGCATTGCAAAATAATACGTACGTACGTATTATTTTGAGCAAGACAACACGGAGCCCATCTCATGGCCAAGCCCTCATTGCGTGAACCCTTGCTGCAGGCCGGTCTGCAGGTGATGTTTCACGATGGCTATGTTGGCGCCAGCGTGCGCGATATCACCGTGGCGGCGGGTGCGCCGCTGGGGTCGTTTACCAATCATTTCAGCTCCAAGGAGGCATTCGCCGCCGAGGTGCTGGCACGTTACTTCGACTATGTGAAGGGGTTGGTGCGCCAGGCGCTGGACGATGCCAGCCTGCCGCCGCGCGATCGTCTGCGGCGCTATCTGGACCTGATTACCGACAAGCTGGCGGCCGACGGCTGCACGCGCGGCTGCCTGATTGGCGACTTCAGCCTGGAAACGCCCGGCCACAGCGCGCTGCTGCGTGAACAACTGGCCGGCATCTTTGGCGAATGGCGCGATCTGTTTGCCCGCTGCATTGCTGATGCGCAAGCCGCCGGCGAGATTGCCACCGACTTCCCGCCCGACGAGCTGGCCGAGTTCCTGTTGGCCAGCTGGCAGGGCGCCATCCTGCGCATGAAGGTGGAGCGCAGCACCGCTGCGCTCGAGCGCTTCAAGCGCATTGCTTTCGCAACCGTCTTCTCGGGAGGACAGCATGAACGCACCGCATGAATTGCAGTTCGAGCACAGCCTGCAACGCGCCACGGTATTGGGCGCCGATATGGCATATCGTGATCTGGGCAAGGCGGATGGGCCGGTGGTGCTGTTTTTGCATGGCAACCCGACTTCGTCTTATATCTGGCGCAACATCATCCCGCATGTGGCGCCCCAGGCACGTTGCATCGCGCCCGATCTGATCGGCTACGGCCAATCCGGCAAACCGGATATCGATTACCGCTTTGCCGACCACGTGCGCTACCTCGATGCGCTGCTCGATACCCTGGGTATTCGTGACTGCTTTATCGTTGCGCAGGACTGGGGTACGGCGCTGGCCTTTCACCATGCGGCGCGTTTCCCCGAGCGCATGCGCGGGCTGGCCTTCATGGAATTCATCCGCCCGTTTGCGCGCTGGGCGGATTTTCATCAGCGCGACAGCGCGCGCGAGGCCTTCCGCAAGTTCCGTACGCCGGGCGAGGGCGAGGCGATGATCATGGAACACAATGTCTTCATCGAACGCATCGTGCCCGCCGCCATCATGCGTACTTTGAGTGATGCGGAGATGAACGCCTACCGCGCGCCATTCCCAACGCCGGCCAGCCGCAAGCCGATCTGGCGCTTGCCCAACGAGCTGCCCATCGAAGGCCAGCCGGCCGATGTGCACGCGCTGCTGACCGAGGCGCATGCCGCGCTGG
Source organism: Andreprevotia lacus DSM 23236 (assembly GCF_900176275.1). GTDB lineage: Bacteria > Pseudomonadota > Gammaproteobacteria > Burkholderiales > Chitinibacteraceae > Andreprevotia > Andreprevotia lacus. The sequence goes on from NZ_FWXD01000004.1 coordinate 63,944, forward strand.
CGGCATCGACCTATCCCAAGCTGCTGTTTGCCGGCACGCCGGGGGCGCTGGTTTCGCCGGAATACGCTGCGCAGTTTGCTGCAGGCCTGCAGCATTGCGAGCTGGTGCAACTGGGCGCTGGCGCGCACTACCTGCAGGAAGACCATGCCGATGCCATCGGGCAACGCTTGGCGCACTGGCTGGCGCAGGCCTGAACGCAAGAGGGGTGGCTAATCCGGTGTAACGATGCGGGCAAGGCAGGCAATACGCTGCAAAACCATGGTTGCATGGCAAGTGAGCGTAGCGCTGCCTGCTGGCGCGCGGCGTCTAGTGTCCTGCATCGAGCGACGCCAGCTTGGCCTTCGCCTTGGCATCGCCCAGTTTGGCGGCCTGGCGCAGCAAGGTGCGGGCTTTGGCGGTGTCATGAAATTCGCCGGCTTCCAGATGCATCAGTGCAGCGTTGTAGGCGGCGACCGGGTTGCCGAGTACGGCACTGGCCTCGAATGTCTGCAGCGCCCGCGCCGGGCACAGGGTCAGCATGTCGTGCCCGACGCCGCTACGCATCAGCCCGCCGGCATCACCCTCTTTGACGAAACGCTCTTCCAGCGCTGCCGGCCAGCCGGCGGCCAGCGAGGCCATGACCTTGTCGCCCCTGGCCAGCATGTAGGCGCCGCCATCGCGCAGGGTGAACGCCTGGTGCGTGGTGCTGACGCTGCCATCCTTGGCAAACCAGACAAAGCCATCCTGACCGCTGACCGGCATGCCCTTGAGTGCGGCGGAGAGCTGCTGCGCCAGCGATTTGCTGTCGGGGGTGGGGGCGATGCCGCTCCAGGATGACAGCAGCGTGACATGCTTGATCTGGCTGCCCTGCTGGCGCACCAGTGCGGCCAGTTCGGCCATGTCGATGATGTGGTAATCAGGGTCATACACATGCCAGGGGCTGCCGTGCAGGGCGATCACCAGTTCGTCGTCGGCATCGTCCTTGCGTGCGTGGGTATATTGATACACGGCGTCGCTGGCGGGGATGCAGTCCGTACTTTGCTTGTCGCAGCGCTTGACGCTGACCGAGCCTTGCAACTTCAGCGCCACGTTGCAATTGGCCTGCACAAGCTGGCTGGCGGCGAGCAGTGCAAACAACGGGGCGATGGTGCTGATCTTCATGCTTCGAATCCTGTATGCGTGGGCCGCTGTGGGTGGGCGGGCATTGCCGGACTGCCTGCCAGCAGCAGGTTGGGGTAGTGCTGGCCACCCAGCAGGAAGTCGTATTCCCCGATCTGCTGCAGGCCGTTGCGCTGGTAGAAGGTGATTGCGCGCGCGTTGGCGGCGTTGACACTGAGCCAGAGTGGCGTAGCGCTGTGTTGCCCCGCCTGTGTGCTGGCCAGCAGCAACAATTGCCGGCCGATACCACGCCCGCTGGCGTGCTTGAGTATATAGAGTGTTTGCAGCTCGACCGGCAAATCAGGCGCGGCGCGACAGGGGCTGGCCGTGTGCAGCTGGGCGTAGCCGAGCAAGTGATCCTCCTGCATGGCCACGGTCAGCAGCTGCTGCGGATCGGCCAGCCGTTCGATGAAGCGTGGCGCTGCAAAGGTATCGTGCAGATAAGCTGCGATGGCGGGGCTGATGCCGCTGCTGGCATAGGTGTGCAGCCACACCTGGCAGGCCAGGGCAGAGAGCATGGTGGCATCGCTGGCCCGGGCTGCGCGCAGGGTGAGGGTCATGCCGGGACTGCTGCGGCATGGGGGGCGAACACGCGGCTGGTTTCGGCGCGGGCGGTTGCGCTCAGCCACGGGGCCATGTGCTGGAACAGTGCGTGCAGCTCGCTGCCGTATTGCTGCAGGAAGGTTTTGCTGTGCAGGGCGATCTCGGTCTCGTTGGCGGCGGTCAGCTCGCACAACGCGGCAATCTGCCAGTCGGACAGGCGCCGCTCGCTATCGCTGAAGCGATCGGGCAAACGCGACTGCGCAGGCGTGCCCAGACGCGGGTAGTACAGGGCGCGGTTGCAGGCACAGTAGAGATAGACCAGCGCTTCGGCCCCGGTGCCGATCAGGTCGGCAATGGCATTGCGCAGGCTCAGTGGCGCCAGTGCCTCGCCATAGCCCGCGGTGCCATAGGCTGCGTGGAACAGACCGGCCTGCACCAGGGTAGTGTCGGCACCCCATGCATGCAGCAGGCTGGCCGTGCCGTGCAGGTGCTCGGCCAGCGAACCGTTCAGGTGGATGAATTCGCCCGCGCCCAGTGCTTGCAAGGCAGCGAACTGGCTGGCATGGTGTGCCTGGTTCAATGACATGTTCAATCTCGCGATGAAGGGGGCGGCCTGCAGGCAGCCCCCGTGGATCAGGGGTTGGCGACCAGCGACTTCAGACCATCCTCGCCCCAGAAGGGCTGGCAGCCGCCGACGGCGAGGTAGCTGTGGTCGAGGGTGAACAGGCGCTGGGCAAGTTGCTGCAGTGCCGGGCGGGTCAGGATGGCATCCAGGTCAGGCAGGCCCTCTGGCGGGCCGTATTGCCATACACGGCCCAGGCTGGCGGCATAGGCCGCCGGGTTGTGCGGCCAATCCGCACGCCACTTGGCCAGCAACTCGTGGGCAGCTTTCAGTTCTGCGTCGCTTGGGCCTTCCTCGCTCAAGGTACGCGTGGTGGCCAGTACCGTGCGTGCCATGGTTGCGCACTGATCGGTCGGGCCAGTGTAACCCAGGCGGATGAGTATGCCACGGCTGTCACCACCATCGGCATTGCTCCACACGCCATAGCTCTGGCCGCTGTTGAAGCGCAGCAGTGGTTGCAGGCGCTGGCGCAAAATGTCGGCCAGCGCGGAGTTCTGCCAGCGCTCGGCCAGCGTGGGAGGCTGCGGGCTGATAAAGCGCCAGAAGGAATTGCCCTCAGCATCCGAGTTGAATACCCCTGTGTGGCGATCAGCAAGTGCCAGCTGCTGTAGTGGCAGCAGGGCGGGGCGCTGCGCATCGGCGCTGGAGGATGCCAGATAGCGCGCTACCAATTGCCGGATTGCCTGTGCATCGGCAACGCCGGTAATCACGACCTTGAGTGCAGCCGGGTTGCCATACAGCGCGCGATGCACCTTGACGATGTCTGCGGCCTGCAGGGCATTGAGCTCGGCATCATGCCGGTATGCCCATGGCCAGGCCGGGCCATAGGCCTGCAGATCGGGCCAGTCATTGCGTTTGCCCTCCAGCGCCGTTCGTACGCTGGCCAGTGCCGTGTTGCGCGCCTGCTCGTCCTCGGGCAGGCCCTGCAAGCCCAGATGGATCAGCTGCAGCAAGGTCTCAATATCCTGCGGGCTGCTACTGCCCTGAGCAAAGTACTGATCTACGCCCAGCATCAGATTCAGCTGCACGGATTTGCCATTCAGGGCATCGCGCAATTGCTGCAGGCTCAGTTTGCCCATGCCGACGCTGCTGATGTAGCTCTCGTAGGCGAGGCCAGCCAGCTGCAGCGATGCTGGCAAGGCATGCAGGCCGCCGGTGCCGTGGATGGCGATGCCGATCTGTTCGTTCGGCACCAATTGCTTGCGCCATTGCACCTGCATGCCGTTGCTCAGGGTCCAGATTCCGCCATCTTTCAGCGGCGTGCTGCTCACGACCTTGCCCGGTTGCGGCAGGGCATCCAGTAGTTGGATTTGCTTGAACTGCTGCTGGCCGTCATCGAGCACCAGCTTGGCTACCTTGGTCTGAATGGCCGCAATGTCGCTGTCGGTCACCGTGCCAAAGCCATCAGCTTTATCGTTGGGCGAACGCAGCGCCGCAGCTAGTTGCGGGCGCTGGCGCAGGGTTTCATCCAGTGTTTTCTGCAGTTTTTCCGGGGTCAGATCAGGCAGGTATTGCTTGAGGCGCACCAAGGCCTCGGTCGGCGTATCTGCAAGACCGCCATCACTGGCGACGGTGGCCAGCCAGTTGGCGCGATCAGCTTGCAGCAAGGGTTGGCTGGCCGCTTGTTCATACCGTTGCAGGACGGCTTTGCGCGCAAAATCGGCTTCGCTGTCCGAGAAACCGTTGCGCCGGGCGCGTTCCAGCTCGGTATACAGTTCTTCCAGCGCAGCCAGTGTCTTGCCAGGCTTGGGATCTGCGTACAGCTCGCTATATTGCGCGTGCGGGATCATGGTTTCCCATGACCATTGCGGATTGGTGAAATTGTCCGAGCTGCGCAGTTGCAGACGGTGTTGCAGGATGCTCATGATGGCGAAGTACTGATGATCACGCCGGCGGCCGTCATCGGTGGTGACGCCATCCCAGTATTCCACCCAACCCCAGATCACGCGCGATTTGGGCAAGCTGCGTAGCAGATAGTTGGTGTACAGACCGGTGCCCTGCATGGGTTTGGCGGTAACCCATGGGGCGGGTACCGGCCCGGCGGGAGTGGTCGCAAACTGCTGATGCAACAATTGCTCGGTTTTGCTTGCGTCCACATCACCGACCACGATGACGGTCATGCGTGGCGCCACGTAGTTGCGGCGGTAGAAGGCAGCGATGCGTTCCAGCGGCAAGGTCTTGAGCACCTTTTCCTCGCCAATGGGCATACGACTGCTGTAGTCCCGCTCTGGATAGAAAACATCTGCCGCGTCGCGATAAAAACGCATATCGTCGCTGCGCAGGCGCATTTCATCCAGCACCACTTGCCGTTCCAGCTTGAGTTCGGCCGGGTCGAACTCGATGCCGCCGGCCCAGTCGGCCATCAGCTGCAGGCCGCGCGGCACGGCATCGTTGCCGATGGTCATGCGATAGGACGTCGTTTCCCAGCCGGTCCAGGCGTTGCTGTCGTTACCCCAGCGCATGCCCTGGCCGTCGAAAAACTTGCCGATTTCGCCCGGACCGAAGTGCTTGCTGCGGCGAAAGGCCATGTGCTCCAGCAGGTGGGCGATGCCTTGTTCGTCGTCCAGCTCGTCGCGCGAGCCGGCCTTGACCACCAGCCGCAGCTCGGCGCGCCCGGCGGTGCTGGCATTGTGTTCGATCACGTAGTTCAGCCCGTTATCGAGCTGGCCCTTGCGCACTTCGTCTGCCTGCGCCAGACCGGCACAGAGCAGCAGCGCGGCAACCCAGTATTTCTGCAGCATTCGAGCTCCTGTAAACAAACCGCACTTGCACTGTGCGCAAGGGCAGGTTGGGTTACGAATGCTAAGCATTTGTATGGGGTTTGCAACGGGATTTTTGTAATTTGCTTACTTTTTTATTTCTTCTTTATACAGTTTTCAGGGCGGGGCGATTGGGGATGTACCGAGGCAGGTGCCGGCGGTGCGCTCGCACCGTCGACGTGCGCAGCCTGCGAACTCTGGCGCTGCGGGGGCCGTCATGCCGCGGTGCTGCGGCTTTTGCCAGGGCGGGTTGCTGGCGGTGCCGGGTGCTAGCGCGCCACAGGCTGCCTGATCGTTGCTACGGACAACCGATGGCTCAGCTCATCCAGCACGCTACCTGCCACGGCGGCGGGCTGCCCAGGCTGGCGGCGATGCTGGCGTAGCGCGGGTCGAGCAGGGCGGCCAGCCAGTACAGGTTGCGCGCCGAGTGCGGGTCCCACGCGCCGGTAAAGCCTGGCAGTTTGGCATCGCGCCGTTCCAGATCGAACTTCACCGTGGTGCGCAGGTATTCCTGGTGCACGATATCGCCGCGCGTGTAGGGCAGCAGCCAGTCCAGCGCGCTGGCCAGCGTGGCACCTTGCGCGGTGGGCAGGCGCAGCCAGTCTTCGCCACGCGTACGGGCGGCGAGCGCGGCGCGCAGCAACGGTTCCAGATCGTAGGTGACGTAGTGCAGCGCATCGCGCTCGTAGTAATCGAGCACCGAGCCATCGTCATGCAGGTTTTGCTGCAACTGCTGGCGGAATAGCCGCTTGGCCTCGGCCAGCATGGCCGGGTCATCCAGCAGCACCGCCGTCAGCGTCACCAGCTTGATGCGGTGGCTCTGCCAGTTGTTGATCCACGTGCCCTTGCCGCCATTGGCGCGCATCTGTGCGATATAGCCTTGCGCCATATTGCGGAAGAAATTGTCCAGCACCGATTGCGTGTCCATGCCGAAGCGCTCGCGGCTGATGGCCCAGGCGTCGATATAGGCATCGAAATCAGTTTCGTCGATGGGGTTGAAACTGGGCTGGTAGAGATTGGCCCAGGCGCGCAGCAGTTTTTCCAGCTGATCGAGCGCTGCGCCGTCCTCGGCATGCAGGCGCACATACAGCGCCAGATTGCGCATGCGCGGAAAATCCTGCTTGGCCGCCACGCTCTGATCGTAAATACCCTGATGCGGCAAGGTGCCCTCGGTATGCAGCCTTGGCTGCGCACGCGGCTGGTCATCGCGATGCGTGTTCACCTCGCTGGCCAGGCTGGCCGCCAGCTTGTTGCCCACATTGGGCAGCGCCGGACACCAGCGGCCATCGGCAGCGTGGGCGAGGGTGGTCAGGGCGAGCAGGGTGGTGGCGAGGGCGAGGCGGGGCAAGAGATGAGGCATGGGTGCGGCCAAGCGTGATGATGGACTATGCGTTTAACGCGTGGCTCGCTTGCTGGGTTGAAAGGGGCGAGGTAACGGTATGTTGTGCGCCCGCAGGAGAATTGCCGTCATGCCCGGCTTGGCAAGGCTGAAATCGTGCATGCTAAGCTAGAGTCCATTGATTCGTGATGGGTTCCCAGATGTCCTTGCTGGCTCGCTTGTTTCGTAAACAGAGGCATATTGATCCATTTGCTGGCTTTGTTTTGCCCCAGCAATGGATATTTGTTAAACGTGAAGAAAATACTGCGCTCTACAGAAACGAATGCGGCGATTATCTCTCGTTGAACTATTTTGGCTTGGTTCCGGATATCGCTGCAAACTTGACGGATTTGACTGCGCTACGTGGATTCTATCGAGAGAAAACAACTGATGTCGGCATGGCCATGCTGGAAGTGGATGTGGCCGAGGTCGCCGGCATTCAAACTGCCCGTACCCTGCTGAAAGGAAGAATGCAGCCGCGTGGCTTTGCATTTCTGGGCAGTTTCACATTCCCGTTTGCCGATTGTTCGTACGTGGTCAAAGTGCAATGCACAGAAGGAAACCCGACGGGCATGCGCGAGTCGATGGTGATGATACAGCTGCCTGAGCTGCCCCAAGCGGATGAAGCTACCGGCAAGCTGATCGGTTGGGAACGAGACCCCTACGACGTAAACTATCGTGGCGACTTCATGGCCAATCTGGCTGACGACGCGCAATATGATGCGCAGTTTGCTGATCATCCGCTCAGCAGAGCGCGCAGGTATCTGGCGGAGCTGCAGAATGAATTGAAGGTTCCTGATTCATTTCACGGATTTTCTGCCTTTGAATATGGATTTTGACAAATTCATTGTGTTGAATTGGAATGGGTGCATGAAGTAATACATGCATCGGCTTTGAACTGCGTTTCTGCCAGATATTATTCGGCCAAATCAATATGCAATCAGGTATCGGCGTCATGCCAGGCTGCGGGTCATGAACACGCTGAAGCCATTGTCGCGGTAATCGCCAAATGGCCCGCTGCGCTCAAAGCCATTGCGTTGGTAGAGGGCGATGGCGGGCTGGAAGGCGGGGGCGGAGCCAGTTTCCAGGCTGAGCCGTTGCAGGCCGCTGGTGCGGGCGTGCCGGATGACGGTATCGAGCAGCGCTTGTGCCACGCCACGGCGCAGATGGGGGCTGGCGGTGCGCATGGATTTGATTTCGCCGTGGCGGGCGTCCAGCGTTTTGAGTGCGCCGCAGCCCAGCAGTGCATCGCCGTCCCACGCGGTCCAGAAGGTGATGGCTGGCGCGCGCAGCGCGGCCAGATCAAGCGCGTAGACGGCGCCGGGTGGCGAATTGGCCTGCATGCCGGCCAGATGCTCGCGCAGCAGCGCGTGCACGGCGGGGTGGCTCAGGTCATCGGTGCGGATTTCCATATCACTTCCTGTTCTGGCGTGGCGCTACGGTAAGCCAATCACGGCTTACCGGCAATGCAAGCGCAGCTTCGATTCTGCAGGCAGCGACTACCTAAGGGTTTTGTCCCATTGTTTACTGTGCCTTCGCACGTCAATATACGAAGGCAAACTTTGTAGTTTGCCTTTCAATTCCACGAGGTCGCCGGCGTGCCGCAGCCCATTTCCGATGACGAAGCCCAGGCCCACGCGCTGGCCACCGAGTTGCGCCAGCTGGTGGGGCAATACCTGCGCCGGCTGCGCGAGGCTGCGCACCCCGGCGAGTTCACTCACTCGCAAAAGCTGGTGCTGACGCGGCTGGAGCGCGATGGCCCGGCCTCGGTGACCGAGCTGGCACGCGCCGAGGGCGTGCGTTCGCAATCGATGGGGGCGACCGTGGCTGCGCTGCAGGCCGCCGGGCTGGTGGCCGGCACGGCCGACCCGGCTGACGGGCGGCGCACCATCTGGTCGCTGACGCCCGAGTGCCTGACCTGGCTGGCGTCGGCCCGTGCGGCACGCGAGGACTGGCTGTTCCAGCGCATCCGCAGCCAGCTGGCGCCGGATGAACAACAACAGCTTGGCGCGGCCATTGCGCTGCTGCGCCGCTTGCTGCCACCCCAGGAGTAGCACCATGGCCTTTACCCAACTCGATCCCCATACCGCACTGTTGCTGATTGATTTGCAGCACGGCGTGGTGGCCTTGCCCGTCGTGCATGATGCGGGCGAAATCGTGCAGCGTGGCGCGGCACTGGCGGCGGCCTTCCGCGTGCAGGGCTTGCCGGTGGTGCTGGTCAACGTGGCAGGCGCCGCGCCCGGCCGCACCGAGCAGGCCCGCCCGACAGGCGAGCGGCCGGCCAACTGGGCCGAGCTGGTGCCAGAGCTCGCTGTGCAGCCGCAAGACCTGCGCATCACCAAGCGCACCTGGGGCGCCTTCTTCCATACCGATCTGCACCAGCAGCTGCAGGCGCTGGGCATCACGCAGCTGGTGCTGGCGGGCATTGCCACCAGCATCGGCGTGGAATCGACCGCGCGGCAGGCGTTCGAGCTGGGTTATCACGTCAGCGTGGTGACCGATGCGGTGACGGACATGCATGCCGATGCGCATCACAACAGCATTACGCGCATCTTCCCCCGCCTGGGCGAGACGGGCAGCACCGCAGACCTGCTGGCCTTGCTGGCGGCCCGTCAGCCAGCCGGGCGATAGGCAGGGGCGGGGCCGATGCGGGCGCTATTCAGATCATTGGCGGGCCACAACTACCGGCTGTGGGCGGCGGGCGCCATCGTGTCCAATATCGGCACCTGGATGCAGCGCACCGCGCAGGACTGGCTGGTGCTCACCCAGCTGACCCACCACAACGTGACCGCGGTGGGGGTGGTGACCGCGCTGCAGTTTGCGCCGCAACTGCTGCTGTTGCCGCTGACCGGGCTGGCGGCCGACAAGCTCAACCGCCGCCGCATGCTGTTCCTTACCCAGGCCGCCATGGGGCTGCTGGCGCTGGTGCTGGGCCTGCTGACCGTGTTCGGCGCGGTGCACCTGTGGCATGTCTATGCGTGCGGGCTGCTGCTGGGCTGCGTGGTGGCGTTTGATTCGCCCATCCGCCAGACTTTCGTGTCCGAGCTGGTGGGCGAGGCCGAGCTGGGCAATGCGGTAGCGCTCAATTCCACCTCGTTCAATATCGCGCGCATGATCGGCCCGGCGGTGGCGGGCGTGCTGGCGGCCAGCGTGAGCTGCGGCTGGGTGTTCTTGATCAATGCAGCCTCGTTTGCCGCCGTGCTGCTGTCGCTGCGTTATCTGCGGCTGGATGAGCTGCACACGGGGGATCGCGCCCGTGCTGGCAACAGCGGGCTGCTGGATGGTTTCCGCTATATCTGGGGGCGGGCCGATCTGAAGGTGCTGCTGTTCATGCTGGGCGTGATGGGCATGTTCGGCCTCAACTTCCCGATTTTCATTTCGGCCATGGCGGTCAAGGTGTTCCATGCCGATGCCGATCGCTATGGACTGCTGACCTCGATGCTGGCCGTCGGTTCGGTGCTGGGTGCGCTGTTTGCCGCCAGTCGTGCGCGGCTGCGGGCCGGTATGCTGTTCATCTCCGCCGCGCTGTGCGGTGTCGGCTTTACGCTGGCGGCGCTGATGGGCAACTACTGGTTGTATGGCCTGATGCTGGTGCTGATCGGTGCCACCGCGCAGATCATCACCACCGGCGCCAATGCGCTGATCCAGGGCAGCACCGACCCGGCCATGCGCGGCCGCGTGGTGGCCATCTTGTTTGCCGTGGCCTTTGGCGGTACGCCCATCGGGGCGCCCATCGTCGGCTGGGTAGCCGATCAGTTCGGCCCGCGCTGGGCCATGGGCGTAGGGGCGGCGGCGGGCTTTGCCGGGGCGCTGGTGGGGGCGGTCTGGCTGCTGTGGCGCCGTCCATCCAGCCCGTCCGACGCCCGGTAGCGTCTGCCGGCACCCGATAAGGGTCGCTGGGGGCGTAACGCGCGGCAATGCCGGCCTGCAGCAAGGCGGCAGGTGAAATGCTGCTCACACCGCATTTTCCTTTCTGCTGCTTTGCGCAAAAAACCGTCTGCAATTTCGGCTGGCTGTCTTAATATCAGGGAATGATGGCATGTCCAGTCGGGCCATGCGCCCGGCCCTGCCCGGTTGTCTTTCGCGTACTGCCTGTGGCTCGATTGCAGGCCGGCGTACGAGAGGATGCAATGTTCAATGGACCGTTGATACAAGCCCCGGTCATCCTGATCGTCGATGATAACGCCAGCAATATCCATGTGCTGCGCGAAGCCGTGCGGGGCTTGGGTGAAGTGCTGTTTGCGATGGATGGCGACAGCGCGCTGCAGATCATCCGCGCGCGCAAGCCGGATCTGGTGCTGCTCGATATCGAAATGCCGGGCATGAATGGCTATGACGTGTGCCGCAGCGTCAAGGCTGATCCGCAGATCAGCGATATCCCCATCATCTTTGTCACCGCGCACGATCAGCTGGAGCACGAGCTGCATGCGCTGACCGAGGGCGGGGTCGATTTCCTGCAAAAACCGCTCAATGTGCCGGTGGCACGGGCGCGGGTGAATACCCAGCTGGCGCTGCGCCAGCGTACGCGCGAGCTGGCGCATGCCCGGCGCGATCTGGCCGATGTGGTGGAAAACCTGCCGGCCTTCATCGCCTATTGGGACATGCGCTTGCGCAATTGCTATTGCAACGACACGCATGGGCGCTGGTTCGGCATTCCCGCGCGCGAGATGCTGGGCATGCAGCTGCGTGACGTACTGGGCCCGCACAATTATTTCGCGGTTGACCGGCATATTGATGAAGTCCAGCAGGGCATGAGCCCGTCGTTCGATCTGGCCCTGCTGCGCGATAACGGCGATACGCTGTTCGGGCAGGCGTCGCTGGTATGCCGCGTCGGGCACGAAGGGGCCGACGGCGTGGATGGCTTTTTGCTGCTGATCACCGACGTTACCGAGCGCAAGCGCGCCGAAGTGGCCTTGTTTGACGAGAAGGAGCGCATCCGCGTCACGCTCAATTCGATCGGCGATGCGGTGATCGCTACCGATGCCCTGGGCATCGTGAGCTTCCTGAACCCGATTGCCGAGAGCATGACGGGCTGGAGCGGGAGCGAGGCGGTCGGCCAGCCCATCGAAGCCGTCATGCCGCTGTTCGACAGCGCGCACAACCACCCGGTGCAGAACCCGGTGCGGCTGGCGCTGCGCGAGAAGCGCATCGTCGGCATGGCGCTCAATTGCGCGCTGCGCGCGCGCGACGGGCGGCAGATCGAGGTGGAGGACTCTGCCGCGCCGATCCGCGATCACGACAATCACATCACCGGCGCCATCATCGTCTTCCACGACGTGAGCGAAGCCCGCGCGATGGCGATCAAGATGACCCATCTGGCGCACCACGATGCGCTGACCAACCTGCCCAACCGCATGTTGTGGCAGGACCGGGCCGAGCAGGCGCTGCAGACGGCCCATCGCACCGGTGGGCGCGTCGGCATGATTTTGCTGGATCTCGATCACTTCAAGACCATCAATGACTCGCTGGGCCATTCGGTGGGCGATCAGATCCTGCAGGAGATCTCGCGCCGCCTCAAGGCCGCACTGCGCGCCACCGACACGGTCAGCCGGCAGGGCGGCGACGAATTTCTGGTGCTGCTGCCCGATCTGCCCGATGTGGCCCAGGTCGAGGAAGTGGCGCGCAAGCTGCAGCGCACCTGCGCCGACCCCATTCTGCTGCAGGGCGAGCGCTTCACCCTGTCCATCAGCCAGGGCATCAGCATCTACCCGGATGACTGCAGCGATCAGGAATCGCTCTACCGCCATGCCGACGTTGCGATGTATCGCGCCAAGCAGGAAGGGCGCAACCGCTACCAGTTCTTTTCCGCCGATATCGAGGAAAAACTGCTGGCCAAGCAGCTGCTGGAACGCCATATGCGCGAGGCGCTGGAAAAAGGGCGCTACGAGGTGTTCTACCAGCCCAAGGTCAATGCCGAGACCGGCATCATCGTCGGCGCCGAGGCCCTGGTGCGCTGGCGCAATACCGACGGCGAGCTGGTGCCGCCGATCCGCTTCATTCCGCTGGCCGAGGAAACCGGCCTGATCGTGCCGATCGGCGAGATGGTGCTGCGCCAGGCTTGCGATCATGCGCGCTTCTGGGCCGAGCAGGGCAGCCCCATCGTGGTGAGCGTCAATATTTCCGCCCAGCAGTTCGAGGTGGAAAGCTTTGCCGACATCGTGGCCGCCGTGCTGGCGCAGACTGGCGTGGAGCCGCAACAGATCGAGCTGGAAATCACCGAGGGCGTGCTGGCCAAGGATCAGGTGCAGGCGCGCAATACGTTGATTGCGCTCAGGCAGATCGGTGTCGGCATCGCGGTGGACGACTTTGGCACCGGCTATTCCAGCCTTGCCTATCTCAAGCGCTTTCCCATCAATGTGCTCAAGATCGATCAGGGCTTCGTGCGCGACATGCTGACCGATGCCAGCGACGCCGCCATCATTACCGCCATCATCCATCTTGCGCACAGCCTGCACCTTGATCTGGTGGCAGAAGGGGTGGAGGAAGAGGAACAGGCGCGCCGCCTGCTGGCACAAGGGTGCAAGGTGATGCAGGGCTACCTGTATTCGCAGCCCGTGCCCTTTTTGCAGATGTCGCATTTGCTGGTTTCCGGCCTTGGTGCCAGCGCATCCCCCAGCCAGGCCGACGCATAGGACCGTACCCGGATGCAGATACAGTCGCACAGACAGCCCGCCATCTATGCCGCGCTGGCCACCTTGCTGATCGGCTTGCTGATCAGCGCCGGTATTGCGGGCCTGCGCATGCGCAGCAACGAAGCAGAAATACAGCAGGCCGCCACCGAGCAGGCCGGCGTGCTGCTGGATCAGATCAGCCAGCGCCTGACGGTGTACCAGTACGGCCTGCGCGGTGCGCGCGGCGCGGTGATCAGCACCGGCGAGCAGGCGCTGACGCGGGAGACCTTTGCCCGCTACAGCCGCACGCGCGATGTCGAGCTCGAATTCCCCGGCGCGCGCGGCTTTGGCTTCATCCGCCGCGTGGCGCCGGATCAGGTGGATGCATTCTTGCGGGCGGCCCGCGCCGACGGCATGCCGGACTTTGCCATCCGCCAGTTGACGCCCAATTCCGGCGAGCGCTGGGTGATCCAGTATGTCGAACCGCTGGCCGGCAACATGCAGGCGGTGGGGCTGGATATTGCCTCCAACCCCGAGCGGCGCGCAGCGGCCGAATCGGCCATGTTCAGCGGCGAGCCAAGGCTGACCGCGCCGATCACGCTGGTGCAGGCTGGTGGTGCCCCCCAGCAGTCCTTTCTGCTGCTGCTGCCCATCTATCGCAGCGGCACGGTGCCGGCCACCCCGGCCGAGCGCAATACCGCGCTGCTGGGCTGGAGCTATGCGCCGCTGGTCATGGCCGATTCGCTCAAGGGCCTGACCGGCGCCGGGCAGCGCTTGCATCTGAGCCTGCGTGACATTACCACCGGGGGCAGCGGCATTCCGTTTTTCGATTCCGCCCCACAAGCGCCGTGGGTTTACCCGGTGCGCCTGGAGCGCGAGTTCTTTGGCCGGCGCTGGCAGCTCGACATGGGCATCGGCCAAGCCTTCATCGACGATCTGCGCCAGACACCGCCGCGTGATTACCTGCTTGTCGGCGCGCTGATTTCCCTGCTGGCCAGCGGCCTGATGGGCGGACTGGCGGCCGCGCAGGTGCGCAAGCGCGTGATTGGCGAGGGACAGGCGCGCCTGGCGGCGATTGTCGAATCGTCCAACGATGCCATTGTCGGATTTACGGCGCAGGGCGAGATCACGAGCTGGAATGGCGGGGCGCAACGCCTGTTCGGCTTTACCGCCGAACAGGTGATGGGCCGGCGCGTGGCCAAGCTGCTGGTGCCGCCCGGACGGCAAGCCGAAGAGGACGACATCCTGCAGCGCGTTGCACGCGGCGAACGCGTGGTGCCGTTTGAAACGCAGCGGCTGCGCGCCGACGGCAGCCTGGTGGATGTCTCCGTCACCGTGTCGCCGGTGCGCGATGCGGATGGCACGGTCATCGGGGCCTCCAAGACCCTGCGCGACATCACCCAGCAAAAGGCTACCGCCGCCCGCATCCTTGAACTCAATGCCAGCCTTGAAGCACAGGTGGCACAGCGCACGCAGGAGCTGAGCGAGGCCAATCTGCTGCTGGGCAATGTGCTGCAGGCGGCTTCCGAGGTGTCCATCATCGCGACGGATGCCGAAGGGGTGATCCGCGTGTTCAACAGCGGCGCCGAACGCCTGCTGCAATACCGTGCCCAAGATATCGTCGGTGTGGTGACGCCGGCCTTGATCCATGACCGCGATGAAGTTGCCGCGCGCGGGGCCGACCTGAGCGAAACCTATGGCGAGCAGATCGACGGATTCCGCGTCTTTGTCTATCGCCCGGAGCGCGAGGGGGCGGAAACGCGCGAATGGACGTATATCCGCCGCGATGGCTCACGCCTTCCGGTATTGCTGTCGGTGACCGCCATGCGCAACGAGCAGGGCGAAATCGTCGGTTACCTCGGCATTGCAGTGGACATCACCGAACGCAAGGCCACGCTCGAGCGGCTGGAAACCAGCCTGGCTACCACGCGCGCGGTGCTGGAAACTGCCGGTAACCCCATCATTGCCATTGATGAAGTCGGCCGCATCCTGTCAGCCAATCCGGCCTGCCAGCGCGTGTTCGGCTATAGCGAGGCCGAGCTGGAGGGCCAGAACGTCAGCATGCTGATGCCCGAGCCGCTGTTGAGCGAGCACGACGGCTATTTGCGCCATGCCGCACTGGCGCTGCGCACTGGCGCCCGCCCGGTGGGCGGCTTCCGCGAGGCCAATGCACGCCGCAAGGATGGCAGCCTGTTCCCGATGCAGATATCGATCGGCGCCATGCGGGTCGGGCAGAGCTATCGCTATGTCGGCATCGTGACCGATCTGACCGAGCTGCAGCAACAGCGTGAATCGCTGCTGGCCGCGCGCGACCAGTTGCTGATGGCTGCCGAGGTGGCCGAGCTGGGCATCTGGACCTGGGAGCTGGACAGCAACGCGCTGGACTGGAACGACCGCATGTACGAGTTTTACGACCAGCCGCTGTCGCTGCGTGAAACGGGTTTGTCCTATCTGCACTGGCGTGACCGCGTACACCCGGATGATCTGCCCGCGACCGAGGCCAGCCTGATGGCCGCAGTGGCCGGCACCGGTGTTTATGATCCGGTCTTCCGCGTGGTGCGTGCGGACGGCAGCGTGCGGCACATCCAGGCCGGCGCGCAGGTCGAGCGCGATGCGCAGGGCAGGGCGCTGCGCGTGACCGGCATCAACCGCGACATCACCACGCAGCTGGAGGTGGAAACCACGCTGCGCGAGGCCAAGGAGCATGCCGATGCCGCCAGCGCGGCCAAGTCGAGCTTCCTGGCCAATATGAGCCACGAAATCCGCACGCCGATGAATGCGGTGCTGGGCTTGCTGCAGTTGCTGCAGCACACCACGCTGGATGCACGCCAGCAAGACTATGTCACCAAGACTGAAGTGGCCGCCCGGGCGCTGCTGGGCTTGCTGAACGATATCCTGGATTTCTCCAAGATCGATGCCGGCAAGCTGGAGCTGGACCCGCACCCTTTCGAGCTGGATGCCATGATGCGCGATCTGGCCGTGGTGCTGTCGGGCAATGTCGGCGCCAAGGACATCGAGCTGCTGTTCACCATCGACCCCAGCCTGCCCGGCAGCCTGGTGGGCGACCGCTTGCGCATCCAGCAGGTCATGATCAACCTGGCCGGTAATGCCATCAAGTTCACCCAGAGTGGCGAAGTGCTGGTCGGCCTGCGCCGTGCCAGCAGCACGGCGGCGACGGTGACGCTGGAAATCTCGGTGCGCGATACCGGCATCGGCATTGCACCCGAACAGCTCTCGCGCATTTTCGATGGTTTCAGCCAGGCCGAAGCATCGACCACGCGCCGTTTCGGCGGTACCGGGCTGGGCCTGGCCATCAGCCGCAGGCTGGTGGAGCTGATGGGCGGGCGTATCACTGTCAGCAGCGTGCCGGGCAAGGGCAGTTGCTTTACCTTCTCGCTCACGCTGCCGCTGATCGAATCGCAAGCGATACTCAGCCCCTCCAGCTTGCGCGATCAGCCGCTGCGCATCCTGATTGCCGACGACAATCCGATTGCCGCGCAGGTGATGAGCGAAACCGTGCGCTCCTTTGGTTGGCAGGCCGATCGTGTGGTCGACGGTGATGAAGCTTGCGAAGCCGCCAACGCCGCCCTGCAGATGGGCAAGCCCTACGACATCGTGTTGATGGACTGGCGCATGCCGGTGCTGGATGGGCTGAGCGCGGCAAGCCGCATCAACCAGCTGCAGCAAGGCGGGCGGCCGCCGCTCATCATCATGGTGACCGCCTATGGGCGCGAGGTGCTGGCCGGTGCACAGCGCAATGCCGATGCCCCCTTTGCCGATTTCCTCACCAAGCCGGTGACGCCCAACCAGTTGCTCGAAACGCTGGAGCGGGCACTCAATGGTTCCTCCAGACCGCAGCCAGCCGCGCCACGCCCCTTGCGGCTGGAGGGCATGCGCTTGCTGGTGGTGGAGGACAACGCGCTCAATCGCCAGGTGGCGTTCGAGCTGCTCAGTGGCGAAGGCGCCCAGGTGACGCTGGCCGATGGCGGCCTGCCCGGCGTGGCCTGCGTGATCGACGGCGCAAGCGAATTCGATGTGGTGATCATGGATGTACAGATGCCCGACATCGATGGTCTGGAAGCCACCCGCCGTATCCGTGCTGACAAGCGTTTTGCCGCGCTGCCCATCCTGGCCATGACTGCCAATGCCTCCAAGGCTGACCGGCAGGCCTGCCTGGACGCCGGCATGTCCGAGCATATCGGCAAGCCCATCGACATGCAGGAGGTGGTGCCGCTGCTGCACCGGCTGACCGAGCGGCAAAGCGCACAGGCCGCACTGGCGGCTGCCGCAGCCGCAGCCGCCGACAGCGAATCGGCCCGGATCGACCTGCGTGGCACCCTGGCGCGCTTTGGCGGCAACAGCAAGCTCTATGTGCAGATGCTGGCCACCTTCGAAGGCGAATACACCCGCTTGCTGGGCGAGCTGGCCAAGGCCGTTGCCGCCGATGATGCAACCCGGGCAGCGGCAACGCTGCATACGCTCAAGGGTGTGGCGACCACGCTGGGCGCGGCGCGCCTGGGCCAGCAATGCGCGGCGGCAGAAAAGCGCCTGCGCCAGCCGGGTGAGGGCGACGTACTGGCCGATCTGGCTGGCGAGCAACTGCAGGCCGCCTTGCTGGCGCAGGGTCAGGCTGATCATGCCTTGCTGCAGACTGCCCTGCGCTCGCTGGGTATCGGCATGCCGGCCAATGTGCCCGGCACGCTGCTGGGCGAAGAAGAATGGCAGCAAAAACTGGTTGAACTGGCGCATTTGCTCGATAGTGGCAATATGCGCGCGCTCGATATCCTGAAAGAGTTGCAGCAGCGCGGCGGCAAAGACCGGCTGGCCAGCATGCAGCCGCTGATTGCCGAAGTGGAGTCGCTGGATTTTCGGCAGGCTGCGCAAACATTACGCAAACTGATGACTGAATTGCAGGGTAGCTGAAGGGGACTGCATTGCGCGAGCCAGTCGAACGACGAGCAAGAATCATGCTGGTGGACGACCAGCCGTTGAATATCCGCGTGCTGCACGAGTTGCTGCAGGGTGACTACGACCTCTACATGGCCACGTCGGGCGCCCAGGCGCTGGCGCTGGCGCAGCAGTTGCTGCCGGATCTGATCCTGCTCGATCTGGTCATGCCGGACATGGATGGCTATGCCGTGCTGCGCCAGCTGCAGCAGGATGACGCAACGCGAACCATCCCGGTGGTGTTCGTCACCGCCACCCAGGAAGAGGCGGATGAAGAGGCCGGCTTGGCCTTGGGGGCGGTCGATTTCATCACCAAGCCCATCAAGCCCGCCATCGTGCGCGCCCGCGTGCGCACCCAGCTTACCATCAAGCGCCAGGCAGACCAGTTGCGCGTGCTGGCGCAGGTGGATGGCCTGACCGGCATTGCCAACCGGCGCCGCTTTGATGAAATGCTCAGTGCCGAGTGGCTGCGCTGCGCACGACAGGGCGAGCCACTGTCGCTGATCCTGATCGATGTCGATTTCTTCAAGCGCTACAACGACCACTACGGCCACCAGATGGGGGATACCTGCTTGCGGCAGGTGGCGCACGCGCTGGCCGATGCCGTGCACCGCTCGCACGATCTGCTGGCCCGCTATGGGGGCGAGGAATTCGTCTGCCTGCTGCCCGATACCGATGCCGACGGCGCGGCGCATATCGGCGAGCTGATGCTGGAACGAATCCGCGCCTTGCGCCTGCCTCATGCGCAGTCGGATGTGGCGGAGTGGATCACCGTCAGCGCGGGCTGCGCCAGCGTGCTGCCCGAGCCGGGGCAAGACCCGGCCTTGCTGATTGCGCTGGCTGACCAGCGCCTTTACCGCGCCAAGCAGCAAGGGCGCGCAAGGCTGGAAAGCGCGGCCTGAGCGCCTGTCATTTCTCTGCGGGTTTTCCGGACGACGCAGCGTTTGTCGCTGATGTAATGCTCCAGTTTTGCTGCGGCATGGTAGCGTCTTGCTGCAACACTTCATCTACCCCGTAGCGCTGCTTCAGCCGTGAGATTTCGTCGCGCTGCTCGCGCAAAAAGCGGTTGAACTGCGCAATCACCGCCGGGTATTTCAGCGTAGCCAGGCAAAATTGCGAGGTGACATAGGGCAGGTTGCGCGCCAGCACCAGCCGGTCCTCCGGGGGTGTGCCGGGCGGCTGGAAGTGCCGCACCGCAAAGGCATTGGCATATACGCCATCCACCCGCTCCACCGTGCGCATGCGGAACAGCTCGGCAAAGTTGTTGCTGGGGTAGACCACCATGCGGCCGCTGGCGATCTGCGCCTGATACGGTGTGGGTGAAAAGCCGGCCAGGATGCCGATATAGCGTACCGGCTTGCCGGCCTGGGTCAAGCGCCGTTGCGGCACGAATATCCCCTCGGTCAGCGCCAGTACCGGCTCGCTGTAGATCACGCCACGCTTTTGCTCGACCTGCCAGCGCGGGCTGTCGGGAAACTTGAAGTCGTAGCGCTGGCTGCGGTACATCTCTGCAAACAGCCGGTTGATGGGCAGTGGCACATAGTGGAAGGTATGGCCGTAATGCCGGCCGAACAGGTCGAGCAGATCACGCGCAAAGCCGGTGTAGGCGGGCGGGTGGCTGCCGTCGTACAGCGGCTGATAGTCGAGCGCCTCCACCGCCACGCTGTAATCCCCGCCATGCGCCGGCCCTGTCAGGCACAGGCCGGCCAGCAGCAGGCAAACAGGCACACCGGGCTGCGCAGCCATGGCATGACCTAAAGACGGAAACGGGCCACCAGCCCGCGCAACTGGTCGGCCAGCCGGCCCAGCTCGGATGCCACATCCTGCATGGCGTGAATGCGCTGGTCGGCTTGTGCTGCACGGCTGGACAGCTGCTCGGCCCCGCCGGCCATGGCCTCGGTGGCGCGCGATTGCTCCAGCGCCGCATCGCGGATGTCATCAGTGGTGCGCGCCACCTGCTGCATCAGCCCCTGGATCGATTCGATCTCGCTGATCGCCTGGCCCATTTGCTGCACGCCGGCTTTAACCGCGCTGTCGGTCTGGTGCGCATGTGCGACGGCCGCACCCGATTCCTGGCGGATGGCCTGCACCATGTCGGCAATCTCCACCGTGGCCTGGCCGGTGCGCTCGGCCAGCTTGCGTACCTCGTCGGCCACCACGGCAAAGCCGCGCCCCTGCTCGCCGGCACGCGCGGCCTCGATGGCGGCATTGAGCGCCAGCAGATTGGTCTGGCCGGCAATCTCCTTGATCACGTCGGCAATGGTGGCAATGGTTTCACTGCGCGCCTGCAGCCCGGTCATCACGCCGGACAATTCTTCTACTGATTGCGCCACCTGCTCGATCTCGCCCGCCACACGGCCGACCGATTGGGCACTGGTAGCCGATGCGCTGCTGGCCTGCGCCACGCTGTCCGACGCGTTCTGGCTGTTGTCGGCAATCACGCCGATTGAGACAGTGATTTCTTCGATGGTGGCTGCCGTGGTGCCGGCCATGTCGGCGTTGGCATGGGCATCGTCGGCCAGCCGCGCAGTCATGTCGTTGATGCTGGCCACGCTGGCGGTCAGTTGCGCAGTTTCCTCGCGCACGGTCAGGAACATGGTGCGTAACTGCGCCATGAAGGCGTTGAAACTGCGGCCGATATGGCCGATCTCGTCACCACGGCTTTCGTCCAGTCGCACGGTCAGGTCGCCCTGGCCGCTGGTCAGCGCCTGCATGGCATCGCGCAGCCGCGCCAGCGGGCGGGTGATGGTGCCCACCAGCGCAATCACCAGTGCCAGCGAGACCAGCAGCGCAATCACGTCCACCACCGCCAGCCACATCAGGTTGCGGTCCACCAGTGCGTTGATCTCGGCGCGCGGCATTTCCACCAGCACAAACCAGCCGGCCAGCGGCAGATAACTGGACGCCACCACCATGGCGCCTTGCGGGCCATCATAGTGCGCCAGATTGAAGTCGCCCTGCTTGAGCAATTCCGGCGCGACGGTGGCCATGCCGGGCAGGCCGGCCAGGCCCACCTTGTCGTCCACTTTCACCAGCGATGCATCGCGGTGGATCTGGATTTGCCCGGACTGGTTCACCACGAACACCTGGCCCGACTTGCCTACCGTCATCTTGCGGATGCGGTCGGCCATGGCGGTTACATCCAGCCCCACGCTGGCATTGGCGCGGTGGCCCTGGCCGTCATCCACCACATGGTTGATGAACATCATCACCGGCTTGCCGGGCTCGGTGCCCAGGTTGAAGTCGTAGCGTTTTCCGCTGTTCATGAAGGCATCAAACCAGCCATCGTGGGCGGGATCGAGCTTGCGCAGCAGGCCGCGCTCGTCATCGTAGTAATTGTGCGTGCCGGCGCTGACGAAGGAGACGATGGGGTAGCCGGTGGCCGCCTTGATCGACTTGGCGTATTTCTGCCAGGCAGCAATGCCGCTTTCCGGCTCGCCGGCGGCCAGCCAGTCCATCAGATAGGTGTTGGACGCCATGTCGGCTGCCACCTGCACCGGGCGCGACATCGACCGGTCCAGATCATTGCGGATCGCCGCCACGGTCTGGCGCAGCTCGCCCTGTTCCAGCCGCTCGGTCATGCTGGCGCGCAGCACCCCGCCCAGCACCAGCGCGGCAATCAATTGCGAGATGAACAGGATCAGCCCGACGCTGACCAGCAGTTTCCGTCGTATCGACCAGGTATTGAACATGGCGTGTCCCGCAGCGCGGCCTGTCCGTGGCAATACCTTCAATCTAGCGCATTGCAGCGGTGCTGCCTGACGATGCGCAAGGACGCATCGGTTACCCCAAGAGCCGCTGGCAGGCTTGGGTTGGCGGCGCCAAAAACAAGAACCCGGCAGGGCCGGGTTCTTGCTGTGTTAGGGCCTGTTAACACTTATTTCGCGCTTGCGCTGGGCCGCAAAGAGGTCAGCTACAAGGCACGCAACGCAGGCAATAACCGGTTATTGCCAAGGCGCGTAACGCCGTAGATGGCCTCTTTGCGGCCCAGCCCTGCGGGTTCGGGGGATTTCGGGCGGTTCGCTGCGTTGCAAACCGCTTGCGGTACCCGTACCGCGGCGCGTTCTGCGCCTTGCGCTCCATCCCGAACTACCCCGAACGCAAGCGTGAAATAAGTGTTAACAGGCCCTAGACCGCACGGCATGATGGCATGCCGTACCGGCGTGGCCGCTTACTCCGGCATGCGCGAGGAATGGTGGCTGGTAATCAGCCACTGCTTGCCGTTCCACTTGTAGGTGTAGGTGTAACGCGCCTTGACGACGCTGCCATCCCCAAAGGTAAAGGTGTACAGGCCGGCATCGACGGCGGTGTTGCAGTCGATGAAGACCTTGCGGAAATCGATCTTGCCGGCCGGCTTCTTGGGCAGGAAATGCTCGAAGTAATCGAGCTTTTCCTCGCGCGTTACACGTGGCTGGTTGGATACGGTGGGCAGCAGGATGGAATCGGCCGCATAGTTGGCGACGACCTTGGCCGGCTCGCCGGTTTGCAGCGAGGCATTCCAGCGGTCGAACAGGCCGGCGATCTCGCGCTCGGAGGTCTTGTGGCAGCTGGTGCCACGCGCCATGGCCTGCGGGGCTGCAGCCACGGCTGCGGCAGCGATGACGGCGGTGATCAGGATTTGTTTCATGTATTCCCTCTGTTTGCTTTTGTGTTGACCCATCCCGTCATGCGGGGTGGGTGCGTTGCCGCCTGGCTGTCAAAACCTGTCTGAATGTCCTGTCCGAGCTTGGGCGGCGCTGATGCACTGCGCAAATTCCATATTCAATCTAGTCGATTCCGGTATTTGTGCCGGGCATCGTTGCGCCTGGTGGACCAACAGGCATTCAAGCCTGGAGTAACAAAAACGCAACACATTGATCTGTCATCTGATTGAAAAGTTGCATTCACAAATGTATACGTATTAACGCCAGCGTCATGCAACTGGGCAATCATGCAGGCCTCTTTCCCATGAGGTTCCGTCATGAGCATTTCGCACCCCGGTTTCAAACTGCGCCCGCTGGCGGCCATCGGCCTGCTGACCACCACCGTACTGCTGGCCGCTTGTGGCGGTGGCAGCGACAGCAGCACGTCGACGAACAACAACATTGCGCCGGCGCCGTTCAAGACACTGGACGGCAAGCAGCCACTGGTCATTGGTCATCGTGGCCTGCCGGGCCTGTACCCGGAGGAAACCCAGCCGGCCTATGAAGGTGCTGCCGATGCCGGCGCCGATTCGCTCGAAGAAGACCTGCACCTGACCAAGGATTGCGTGCTGGTAGCGCGTCACAACCCGTGGTTGAGCGACAACACCAATATCCAGGATGTGGCCAAGACCAACCCGACCGTGGCCGCGCGCATGCGCACCGTGCCGGGTGTGCAGGTGCCGGTGAAGTATTCGCTGGCCACCTATGGTGGCCCGGCCACCTACCTGAGCGACCTGACCGATCCGAAAGACCCGAAATCGGTACTGAAGTCGCTGGTGGTGGATGGTGAAGACCATACCAAGGATTGGTCGATTACCGACTTCACCGTGGCCGAGCTCAAGGCCTGGATCGGCGGTACCACCTACGACGCACGCACCCTGCGCCCGAGCAACCTCAATGGTCTGTTCCCCGTGCTGACCATGCAGGAAATCATCAACATCGCCAAGGCGCGCAGCGCCACCAGTGGCCGTACCATTACGGTCTACCCGGAAGCCAAGAACCCGTACTGGAACAATGCACAGGCGATTGCCAACGGTTGCGGCGGCGGCAGCACCCATCCGTTTGAAGACGCCATCGTCAAGCTGATCAACGACAACGGCATGAACAGCAAGACCGCGCCGATTCTGGTGCAGAGCTTTGACCCGGCCAGCTTGAAGTACATGCGCTCCATCGGCCTGAAGGCCCGCGTGGTGCAGCTGATTGACGGCAACGACGTCAACTACAAAACCGGTGAAATGATTTACCAGACCAATGACGAGTACACCTTTGTCGACGGCCGCCCGTACAGCTGGACCTTGGCTGGCGATGGCCGCTATTTCGGCGACATGCTGACCCCGGCTGGTCTGGCCGAGATCAAGACCTATGCCGACGGCATCGGCCCGTGGAAGCCGCAAGTGATGACGCTGACCGTCTCGCCGTGGAAGGACAAGAACGCCGACGGTACCGCCTACCCCGGCGCACTGGCCGACGTGACCTCGGCGGTGCCCAACAGCGTGATTGCCAACGCCCACGCGGCCGGCCTTTTCGTGCACGTGTACACCTTCCGCAACGAAGCCAAGTACCTGGCTGGCGTCTACAAGGGTGATCCGGTCAACGAATACCTGACCTTCTACCGTGCCGGCGTCGATGGCGTATTCACCGACTTCGCCAACACCGGCTTTGCTGCCCGTACTGCGTACCTGAAGGAACTGGGCCGCTAAGCGTCGGCTGTACCTTCGGTACGTCATGCGTGGCTAAAAGGCCAGTGCCCGGCATCGCCGGGTGCTGGCCTTTTGTTGCCGGCTGAACTGCAGCGCTTGATTACCCCAGGCCAATGGGTTGCCGCGTCATGCCGAATCCGGCCTGCGGTCTGATTTGCGCCGTGCCGGGTGCGATAGTCCGGCGGGCAGATCGGTGCCATTGGGGGCATCGGGCAGGGGCTCGACGCGATAGACCAAGGCGTTGCCGCGAGCGGGAAAAAAATGCAGGCGGCGGGCGTGCTGGCCCAGCAGGTCCTGTGCAATGACGCGGATATGCTCATCGCGCAGAAAGGTGTGCACAAAGTCGGCATTGGCCTGGCCGATGCGCGCAGATGACAAGCCGCTCAAGACGTTGCCGGCGCCGCACAGCGTGGCCTGCAGTCGTTGCCGCCGGGCACCCAGCTCGAACAGCGCGCTCAGCAGCAGTGCCATTGCCCCGGTGCCAAAGCGGGCTGGCTCCATACGGGTATCGTGGCCCTTGCCGGGCAGGATGAAATGATTCATCCCGCCAACTCCGGCCTGCGGGTCATGCAGGCAGACCGAAACGCAGGAGCCCAACACCGTTACCAGCATCAGGTCTTCATCGGTGGCGCAGTATTGCGCCGGCAACACCTTGATGGCATCGGTCTGGAAATGAGCATCAAAATAGCGCTGCGGGCGCTGCTGCCTGCCGTAAAGGATGGTCATGGCGGGTATGCCACGACAATCAGCGCAGCGTTGCCTGTGTTGCTAGCCATGTCGCTCATTGCCTGCCGATTGCCGCATATCGTTGCTGCTGCGGCTTGCGGACGAGAACAGCGGTGGTGGACGCCGGATATAGATGGGTGCTGGCGCAGGTGTGAAATCGCCGGGCGGAGCCAGGCTGGCCGGCCTCAGATCCGGCAGGTGAAAGCGGCTGACCGATTCGGTGAGCATGCGCGCCTGCTGTGCCAGTGATTCGCTGGCGGCCGCAATTTCCTCCACCAGCGAGGCGTTTTGCTGCGTTACTTCATCCATCTGGATTACAGAAGTATTGATCTGCTGAATGCCGTTGGCCTGCTCGTACGAGGCATCCGAAATATCGCTCATCAACTCGTTGACCTGATGGATGGAGCGAACGACGTCACCGATCGTCTTGCCAGCGGTATCTACCTGCCTGTTGCCTGCTTCCACCCGTTCGACCGATGCGCCGATCAGCCCCTTGATTTCCTTGGCAGCGGCAGCCGAGCGCTGCGCCAGCGTGCGTACTTCGCCGGCCACCACGGCAAAGCCACGGCCTTGCTCACCGGCTCTTGCAGCCTCTACCGCTGCATTCAGCGCCAGGATATTGGTCTGAAAGGCAATGGTGTCGATCACACCGATGATGTCGACGATCTTGCGCGAACTTTCGGTAATCGTCGCCATGGTGCTGACCACCTGGCGCATCATCTCGCCGCCATTACCGGCCACGCTCGAAGCCTGATCCGACACCGTGCGCCCCTGGCGGCTGCTCTCGGCATTTTGCTGAACCATGGTGGTGAGTTCTTCCATCGACGAAGCGGTTTCTTCCAGCGCACTCGCTTGTTGCTCGGTGCGGCGGGAGAGGTCGTTATTGCCCATGGCAATTTGCTGGGCGCCAACACTGATGGTCTCGGCGGACAGTTTGATTTGCGCAATCAGTTGCGCCAACTCGGATTGCATTTGCGACATATTGGCCAGCAGGCTGCTGTTGTCGCCTGGCTGCAATGCAATCGTGCTGCTGAAATCACCCAGTGCAATACGTTGCACTACGGTCGAGGCATAGGCCGGCTCACCGCCAAGCTGTCGGGTAAGTGTGCGCGTGATGATGAAACCGATCAGCATGGCCAGCAATACCGCTGTCAGCCCGCCCAGCAACAGGAAGCCCTTGGTACGCTGCTCCAGCGTACTGACCTCTGCGGCCCGCACTACCAGCAATTGCATTTCGACATTGATGAAGTCATCCACGGAGCGATAGACGTTGTCGAGCAGTTCGCGGTCTTCACCTTCGCCTATGCTGGCTGTCAATTGCTGCAGCTTGCGCGCATCGTTGCCGATGATGTTGCGCCGCTCCATCAGGGCCTGACGTGTGGTCACGAAACGATTTTCCAGCGTGGCCAGCAGCGCCAGTCTGTCCTGCTGAGCAGGGTTGTCGGCAGAAAGCGTCCTGGCCTTGGCCAGATGTGTCAGCATGTCGTCCCGGCCACGGCTAAAGCCTTCGGCAAAGCGGGCGTTGTGATTCAGCAGATAGCCGCGCACGCTGGATTGCATTCGCAGCGTGGCGGTGACGATTTCACGCCCTTCGCTGATGACCTCGTAGGTGTGCGTATTCCAGCGCACACTTTCCGACAGCTGTTGCACGTTGTAGTAGGCCAGCCCTACCAGCGTCAGCAGCAGGCCAATGACCAGGCTGAACCCCATTCCCAGCATGCCTGCAACGGTCAGCTTGTTTTTCATGCCCGACTATCCTGCGAAAGCGGTGCAAATGGCTGGCGAAATGTGCATTGCATTCATACGCATCCCTGATTTCTTTCATTCATGGCGTGGAAGGTACGCGATTGCGCTCTGTCAACATAGCTCGCCATTGCGCCGATAACAGGCAAATTTGCGCGCCAGGATGGACGGCTGGCATGCACAGGGGCTGCGAGGCACAAACATCGACGCTACGGCAGCCTCAGCATGGGAGACAAACCATGACGATAGTGCTAATAGAAAATGATTGAAGCAGTTTGAATTTGTTGATTTGACGTAAGTATTTGCCGCGCGTTGCGGGTGGCAAGGGGGCGACGTGGCCAGAAAGATCAAGCTGCGCCTGGGTGAGCTGCTGGTCCAGCATCGGGTCATCTCGCCCGAGCAGCTCAAGCAGGCGCTGGAGGAGCAGCATGCCACCGGCCGGCGGCTGGGCAAGGTGCTGGCCGAGCGCGGCTTTGCCACCGAGCAGGACATCTGCCAGGCACTGGCGGTGCAGCTCAATATTCCCTTCATCAGCCTGCAGCATTTCACGCTGGACCCGCCGCTGGCCCGGCGCCTGCCCGAGCCGCTGGCCCGCCGCGCCCGTGCGCTGCCGCTGGAGGAGCGCGACGGGCAGCTGCTGGTGGCCATGTGCGACCCGAGCGCCTGTCGCAATTTGGCGCCGCTGCCCGGCAGTAGTGCAGGGCAGGGTGCCGGCCAGCCCTGCAGTGCGCAGCGGCAGCGCCTGCCGGGTGGCGGTCAGTTGGTCTGCAGCAGGTTCAGCTCGTGCTGGTGGAAGGCTTCCCTGACCTGGTGCTTGAGCTGCTCCGGTTGCCAGGGCTTGGTCAGGTAGCGGAACACCGCACCCTCGTTGATGGCCTGCAGCACGGTATCGACATCGAGATAGCTGCTCATGGCGATGCGTACCAGCCGGGGGTAGAGGGTCTTGAGCGTGTGCATGAAGTCGCCGTCTTGCGGGCCGTGGATGCCGGTATCGGCAAGCACCACACCGACCGCATTGATGGCGAGCACATTCAGCGCGGCCTCGGCGCTGTCCACATTCAGGATGTGGTAACCCTGCTGTGCCAGCTCGCGGAACAGATAGGAGTGCACCCGCAGGTCTTCATCGACGATCAGCAGCGTGCGCGGGTTGCGGTGCAGCAGCACTTCGGGCAGGCGCAGCCCTCCGTCGTTGGCCAGCAACTGGGTGCAGCTGGCCGCTGGCAGCGGCGGCGAGTAATAGTAGCCCTGGATTTGCTCGCACCCGGCTTGCAGCAGGAAACTGAGCTGCTCGACCGTTTCCACGCCCTCGGCCACCACGGCAATCCCGAGCGAATGCGCCATGCTGATGATGGCGCGCGTCATCGAGGCATTCTCGATATTGATGTGCACGTCATCGACAAAAGCCTTGTCGATCTTGAGCTGCTGGAAGGGGTAGCGACGCAGGTAACTCAGCGCCGAATAACCGGTGCCGAAGTCATCGATAGACCATTTGATGCCGACGGCACGCAGCGCCTGCATGATGCGCTGCGCGATATCGACATTCTTCATCAGCAGCCCTTCGGTCACCTCCAGCTTGATGCGCGCCGGCGGAATGCCGTGCCGTGCCAGCGCGGATTCGAGGTGCGCCACGATGCTGTAGTCCTGCAGGCTGTAGGTCGATACATTGATCGCCACCTCGCCCGGGTCATAGCCGGCCTTGAGCCACGCGGCCACCTGCATGAACACCTGCTCGATCACATAGTGGTCCAGCTCCTTGATCAGGCCGGTTTCCTCGGCCACGTGGATGAACTCGGGCGTGGGAATGTAGCTGCCGTCCACCTGCCAGCGCACCAGTGCCTCAAAGCCGCACAGCGTAGAGCTTTCCAGTTCCAGCTGCGGCTGGTAATGCATGACCAGTGCGCCGGCCGTCAGCGCCTGGCGCAGATTGCGCTCCAGCGCCACCCGGCGCTGGATCACCACGTTCATGGTCAGCTCGAAGCGGCTGCTCTGGCTCTTGCCGCGCTCCTTGGCCTTGTACATCGCGGTATCGGCATTGCGGATCAGCTCGTCGGCGCGGCTGCCATCGGTGGGGTAAAAACAGTAGCCGATGCTGGCGGAAATGTGCAGCTTGACCTCTCCGGCCAGCTCCACCGGCACGGACAGACTCTGGTTGATGACCTGCAGCACCGCTTCGACATCCTCGTTGCTGCGTGCCTCGGGCAGCAGCAGCATGAACTCGTCGCCGCCGGCACGCGCCAGCGTGTCGTAGTCGCCCACGCAGGCACGCAGGCGCTTGGCCACCTCGACCAGCAGCGCGTCGCCCACCGAGTGCCCCAGGCTGTCGTTCACATACTTGAAATTGTCCAGATCAAGCAGCGCCAGCGCAAAGCGCTGCTTGTTGCGCTGCGCCCACGCGGCCGCTTGCTGGATGCGGTCTTGTGCCAGATTGCGGTTGGGCAAGCCGGTCAGCGTATCGAAGTTGGCCTGGTGTTCCAGTTCATCCTGATAACGCTTGGTCTCGGTAATGTCATTGAGCACGCCGACAAAGTGGCTGATCCGTCCCTCCGCATCGCGCGATGGCGACAGGCGCAGGTCGTTCCAGAACATCGACCCGTCCTTGCGGTAGTTGCGCAGCAGGGCGCGGCCGTCGGTGCCTTGCTCCAGCGCCCGGCGCACGGCCATCAGCTCGGGCTGGTCGAGGTCGGTGCCCTGCAGGAACCGGCAATTCTGGCCAATGACCTGCTCGCTGCTGTAACCGGTGATGCGCTCGAAAGCCGGGTTGACGTAGACGATGGGGTGGCCGGGGCGGCGGTGATCGGTGATCACCACGGCATTGACGCTGGCCTCGATGGCCCGTTCGCGGATGCGCAGCTCGATATCGATGACCTGCTGCGAGGTAATGTCCTGCGTGACGACGATTGCCCCGTGGATGTGCTGGCGCTCATCGGTGAGCGGCACCACGGAATTGAGCGCAGTGCGCCCCTCGCCGTCTTGGGCCTCGATATGCAGCACTTCCTGCGGCGAAACCTTGCCCAGCGTCACCGCGCGCTGCAGGGCCTGGCGTATGCTGCGTTCGGCGGGTGATGCTTCCTGCTCGGGGCTGGCAGCCTTGCCGTTGGCAAAGGGGGCCGGCCCGCCCCAGATGCGCAGTGCCTCCGGGTTGTGCAGCGACACATTGCCGCGCTGATCGGTCACCCACACGCCGATCGGCAGCGAATTGAGCACCTGCACCAGCAGGGTTTCGCTCTGGCGCAAGGCCAGCTCGGCGCGCTCGCGCTCGGTCACCTCGATGCGCAATGCGGCCGTGCGCTCGCTCACCAGCTCTTCCAGCCGTTGGAAGAAGCGCGCCCGCGCCAAGGTCACCGCCAGCTGGTGCCCCACCGCGGTGAGGGTATTGAGCTCGGCCTCCGGCCAGGCGTCGCCGTCGGTGCGTACCACATTCAGCAGCCCGGCCAGATCGTTGCCGATGCGGATCGGCACGCAGGCATGTGCCCATGTATCGGGCAGGGCCGTGCACTCGCCGACGTTGAAGGCCGCCACCGGGTGATCATTCAGGCCGGCATGCTGGCACGGGCAGAGCGCGCCCAGCTTGCTGGCCAGATCGGGCTCGCTGATCTGGCCGCAACTGCCAACCAGGCGGAAGCGCTGCGGCGGATTGCCATCCTCGACCAGCATCAGCCACGCACTGCGGAAATTGGGGAAGCGCAACAGCGTGGCCAGCGCCTTGTCGATCACCTGCCGTTCGCTCTGCTGGTCGGTCAGGCTGGCAGAAAAATGAAACAGGCTGTCCAGCAGATGGTGCGACTGGGTCAGCTCCTGATGCTTGTTACGCAGCTGCGAGTTGAGCTGTATGCCCTGTTCGTAGGTGGAAATCAGCAGGTCGAGAATTTGCTGGCGTGCCGCCGTAATGAAGTGGCGCTCACCACTGAGTACGACTTCGACGCCCTTATTGGCTTGATCCTGCTGGCGCAGCGCCAGATTGGCCAGGAAATAACGTATGCGGGCGATCAGGTACTTTTCTTCATACGGCTTGAGGATGAAGGTATCGGCCCCGCAGGCCAGGCCGCGCACCACGTCGCGTGCATCGGACAGATGGGTGACCAGGATGACCGGGATATCCCGCGTGGCCGGGTCGAGCTTGAGGTGCCGGCACAGCTCGTAGCCATCCATGCGCGGCATCATGATGTCGCTGACGATCAGCGTGGGCCGCCGCTCGGCCACCAGGTCCAGCGCCTGCAGGCCGTTGGCCGCCACGCGCACCCTGCAGCCGTGCGCCTCCAGCTGTCCGCACAGCAATGCAGCCTGGCTGGCGCTGTCCTCCACCACCAGAATGTCGACTCCCTGTAGCACCGTCCCGCCCCTCCGGAATGTGCACGCGCGGCATGGCATGCAACGCGCAGACTTTCTGCAAAATTGTCCTGAATGGCGATTGCTTGTTTTTTTCCGTTGCTGTAATCGGCCGGAAATGCCGTAATGAATCGCCGCTAAATAAGCTGACTTGTATGTTTGATATAGAACAAAGTCGAACGCATTTCTGCTGGCAGCAGCAGGGATTTTTTCCGTACGGCAAGCGCAGGCGGGATAACAGTGTGCTGCGCCACTGCGGAGATTGTGGCAGTGCAGCATTTCGCCTTGTCAGGAGGGCGTATTCGCAGCTTGGGCATGCCCTGGCAGGGGGCTTATCCGGCCAGCGATGGCATGTGCTCCGGGTCTGTGCTTGCATCGGGCGGGCTGAACCAGGCCGGGTCCAGCCCCTGCGTCAGCATCGCCTCACGATCCTGCAGCGGGGCAAAAGGAATGTGGCCGAGCGCGCGTATTGCCGCCTGGGCTTCGTCGGCGTAGCGGTGGGCAAAATCTTCCTTGGTGCTGCGCGTCTTGCCGGCCCATTCTTCACTGCTGCTGCGCTGGTAATCCACATGATGGCCCAGCTCGTGCAGCAGCGTGCGATACAGCTGGGTGTTGCGCAGGCTTGCCACCGTAGGGTGCAGGATGATGTTGCGGCGCGTGCGCTCGACGGGGTGACCGTCACGCCGCAATCGCTGCAGCTCGCGCTGCCCTTCCGGCCCCTGATTTGCCGGCCAGGGATACGGTGCCAAGGACTGTGCTTCCAGCACGATGGCGCTGCCTGAAAATGTGGTCGTCTCGTACAGCCACTGTGCTCTTCCCCACACAGGCACCAGCACGGACTGCTTGCGCGTAGGCTGCCGCAGCACCACGGCATCGACATATTGCAGGTGCTCGGGTTTGCAATGCCGCAAGACCTGCACGATATCGTCGATGCTGCAGGGGTAAAAGTAGCCCCGGTTGCTGGGCTGCACCAGAAAGCGCATCCGGTGCGTGCCGATATCCCGCTCCAGGCTGACATGCGGGCCCAGTTGCTCGATATAGAGCGAATCCCGATGCCATGACATGGGCACCACCATGCGGTTGTCCTGGCCATGGCCATGGGCTTTGGTGCCACAGTGGCGATTGCGACGACCCGGGTTCCAGCCTGAGCGCATTTTCACTCCTTGCCTTGCTGTGCTTATCTGGCGGCGTTGTCGGCGACGCGCAGTTTCAATACTTCGGCATAAACGGCATCGGCCTGCTCGGCATTACCCTTGCAAAACGCCAGCAATTCCTCACGCGTGATCCAGCCGATGGCGGCGCGGTGGGCGTTCTTGATGGCGTTCAGGCGGGCCGACAGTGCCTGCACGTCGGCAAAGTTGCGGATCGGCTTGAACTGCAGCGTGGGCGTGGTCTGCAGGCGCGCGGCAAGGCGCTGGCGGTGGCGCTCCAGCAAGGCTGTCGGCGTAGTGTTGGCGGGCAGAAAGCACTGGTCGTAGCTGGCCGGCTGGCCGATCATGCCGGCCTGCTGGGCCGTGCTGGTCATCACCCAGTCACCCTGGCTGAATTCGGTGCCGAATTCCACGATCTCGCGTGTGGCCAGATTGCCGAAAAAATCCAGCGGGGCATCGATCCAGCGCAGGTTGAGCAGGCCGCGCAGCAGCGTACGCCAACGCCGGCCCATATGCGGTTTGATCTGGTAGTAATAGGCGACGATCTGCCCGTCGCCACTGGCAAAACAGCGCACGACCGTGGGCATTATCAGGCTGCCGGGCGAGTTGGAAACCTCCGGAATCTCATAATCGGCCACTTGAACAAACCCCAGGTCGGTCATTCTGTCCGCAAATCGTTGATACGCAGCCAGATCAAGGTGGCCGAAGTCGCGCAATGCAACCTGGCGCTGCGTTTGCAGGCGGCCATAGTTGCGCTTCATCATCTCGACGATATTGCGTGCTGCTGTGGCGCTGCCATCGATCATGCGAACACTCCCGGGTGTTTATGACTGGTTTGACTGCATGCGCTCTGCTGCGCCGTGCCGGCCGGTGCCGACTTGCTGCAGTGTGCCGGCGGCACCAAGGCCGAAGGTAGGCATGTTGACGTAAATGTTCTCGTAGCTGCCCGGTTTCACCAGATAGGTTTCATGCCAGATGCCTACCGAGGCGCGCGCGGCCAGCTTGCGGTTGAATTCTGCCCAAGCGGGCAGGTGGGTGGCCTCGCGGTTCTTGGCATAGGCCAGCAGCTGGTCGAGCGAGCGCCAGTATTGCACCATCAGCGTGGTGCGGCCGAACCAGCTCTCGGCGTGCAGCAGGCCCAGTTCAGGCTGGCGCATCAGCTCGCTGATCATGCGCGGCATGGCGGTACCAACCTGCCACCAGTCCGGCACGCGCCACCACTGGTTGATGCGCATGCCGATCAGGAACACGACAAATTCATCATCCAGCGTGGCACTCATGCGGTGGCGGTGCAGCATGGGGTCTCCTCAGCCCTGTTCGGCGGGCACGGTGGTGTCCAGCAGTGTGCAGATGCACTGCGGCAGGCTCAGGTATACGTCATCGAAATAGGCCGCCTCGGCCGGCTGCCAGCCATATACCCGGCCGCTGTCCAGATCTAGCAGGGCGCGCCAGTCGCTGCCGTCACGCGCCAGCACTGGCAGCAAGCGGGCAAAGTCGATGCGCTCATCGCTCAGGACGGTGGCGCGCAGGTCATCCAGCCTGTCCACCTGCTGCTGCAGCGCTGCGTATTCGGTCGCAATGGCCGACGGTGCCAGCAATTGCAGCATGCCACCTTGCGGCGTGGCCCACTCTGCAATACCCACGGTGGTGACGGTGTCACGGTAGCTGGCTGGCAGCGGGCCGAATTGCGCGGTCAGCGCTGCTAGTGCGTCGTTGTCCGGCGCGGTATGCCGGGGTGGTGGCAGTTGTGCAGCATGGGCCGCAGCGTGTTTGCGCTTGAGCAAGTCCGACTGATCTGGTGCCGGGGCTTGCAGTACGCAGCGATACCAGAACTGGTACAGCAATAGAGGCAAAATGGGTGCCAAAACCGCGAGCGGAATCAGCAATTCCCACAGCCAATGCACATGCAGTTGTTTCAATTGGTGCCGCACAATGAAGATCAGCACATATCCGGCCATCAGGTAGACCAGATACATCCAGCCTGCTTCACGCTCGAGTTGTGCGCCGCATGCGCTGCAAAAAAGATGCCGTTGGCCGATCTGGTACCAGCGCGCCTTGCGGCCATCGGCAAAGCTGACGTGCAGCCCCCGCCCACCATACAGGCTGGTGCCGCAGCAAGGGCAGGCCGCACGCCGGCTGGTCTGCCCTGTTGGTGTGGCTGCTGCGCTCAAGCCTCCTCCAGCAAGGCGGCCAGACGCGGGAACAGCGCATCCAGATCGTCGTCTTCCCATTCCGGGCCGTTGTCGTCCGGCAGCGGGGGCGGGGCGTCGTCGCCGGCCGGCAACTGGTTCACCAGCTCGTAGAAGGTTTCGCTGTCGCTGTCGGTCTTGTCCAGCCAGGCATCGCCGGCCAGATACAGAAAGCCCTCGATCTGGCCATCGTCGCCTTCGACCACGGCGGGCACATCGGCCAGGCTGTCCGGGTTGGCCAGCGCGGCCTCGTAGACCTCTTGCCCGCGTGCCACCAGCCAGCCACGGAAATCCATGAAGCCGTCGTCCGAGCAACCACCACCAATCAGATAGGCCGCACCCCACAGCAGGCCGCGATCGGCACGCTGGTGATAAAAGTGAAACAGGCGATCAAAAGCGAGGATGTCGTCCGCCGGCAGCGCATCCAGCGCGTCGCGCAGCGTGTCGAGCTGGGTTTCGGCATCGCCATCGGCGGCGGCCAGGCTTTGTGCGATGATTTGCCAGAATTGCGAGTGTTTCATGCGTAAGCTCCAAGTGGTGCAGGGACGGACGAAAACGGCACAATCAATTCCAGTTGCGATGATGCATCGGCTGCGATGACTTCGATGCCGATACCCGCCACGTTACCAGCCAGCGGTGGCAGTTGTGTGGCATCGTGCAGGCAGGCGGCGACGGCTGCGGCATCGGCGCAACGGCCGATGGTGACGTGCGGCCGGTAGCTGAAGCGCAAATCCAGAAACGCCGCCAGCGGCCCGCTGTACAAGCGTTGATGCAGCGCCGCGATCTGCGTTGCGCCCTCATCCACTGGCAGCATCACCACGCCATCATCCTGCACAATGGCCGGCCCCAGCGACAGCGCAAACGGCGCCACGCCGGCGCATGCCTGGCGCACATGCGCCCCCAACTCGCCGACACCCAGATCAGACGCGAACGGAAACACCAGCGTGACGTGATAGGCCACCTTGTCGGCAAGGTGGTCGTATTTCCAGCGCAAGGCCTCGATGGCGGCATCGCCGGGCAGGCGGGGGTAGATGGCGATGGAGCGCAGTGGCATGGTCATCATTCCAGCAAGTCTTGTACTGGGCATCCTACGGGCAGCTTGGCGATTGTAGGGAAGTGCATGCCAAAGCAAGCAGTCCCGATGGACCACTCCATTGCAACGGCACTTTCGATGCTGCACCAGGTGCTTATCACTTGGCTGGCCCGGGTTTGATCCAGCTGCAATATGCCAATTTTCTCCAGCCGCAGCCTAGCTGCATGGACAGCTTTGGGTATACAGATGGTTGCACCCTCGGTTTGCAGGTGCAGCAGCAAGTTGGCGTGCCTGACATCGTCGAGGGTTGGGCGCCGGTCCGGCGCAACCGTGATCGAGGCCAGCGCGCACCAGGGTAGCCAGTCATAGGCTCGGCCATGAGCGACCACGAGCAGCGCGCCCCAACCGTCGCTGGCGGGAGAACAAAGCGGGTTTTCCTTGACCCATGCGTTAGGCACCTGCCCGCCATAGGTGGGAAAGGCGTAAACCTCTCCTTGAAGCAGTACTGGTGTCGGTGGCTTGGCGTTGCTGGGCTGTTTACGCAGCGGACGCGGGCTCTGCAAGCGGGCCAACAGCGTGTCCAGCTCGGCGCGTTGTTTGGCGGCTTGCCGTGCGGTGAGTTGGGGCCATGCGTTCTCAATCAACTTTTCATTGATGCTTTGCAGCGCAAAGTCGAGCACTTGCTGGCTGAACAGACCGCGTTTTTCGAATTGATCTGCGAGAACCAGCCACATGGCGGCACCATCCTCGTCTGCGAGCGAGAAAGCGCCGAATTGGGCCAATACGAGCGCAAGAATGCGTTCCCCGTCAAAGGGGAACCGGGACAGTTGCGCAATACAATTCTTCAAGTCCAGCGCGGCATCACTGTCATACAGGTTCGCTCCCCAGGTTCCCATTCAAGATTTCCAGGCTGGTGGAGCCAATAGAGTCAGACAAGCTGTCTTGGCATTAATCTGTGAGACCCCGCGCACTACGCTATTTCTTTTGCGCATCCATCCACTTGCGCTGCGCTTCAATCGCCTCGCCGATGGTGACCTTGTCATCCGACGTCTTGCCGCTGAATGCCTCGGCCAGCTTGGTGCGGACCAGATAGCCAGCCAGCAGCTTCTTTTCCTCATCCGGCAGCTTCTCGGTGGCCGACTTGAGGGTGCTGTCCCATTGGCTCATGTCCTTGGGAATCACCACATCATGCGGGTTGGAACAGGCGGCCAGCAGCAGGGCGGTGGCGGCGGCAATAAGGATGCGTTTCATTGATCTTGTCCTTTCAGGCATGGCTGCGGCACACGGGTCTGCAGCGGTGGAATGTCGTTCAGTGATGCAGGAACAGCCGGCTGGTGATGTATGCGGCAACCGCTGCCAGCGCATAGACCAGGAAGGTCTTGCGGCGTTTTTGCGGTGGGGCTGCCTGCGGGCCGGAGGGGGTCTGCGCGAAGTCTTGTTCGGGCGTGCTCATCGCTTAGGCTTTGCTGGATTGACCAACTGCGTCAGCATACTGAGACACGGTTTTTCTTTCAACTTTGCAAAAGAAAGTGATGTATTTTTGAAAGTTAACATGCCGTGCTATAGTGCAAACTGCACGGAACCCAACCCACAAATGCAGCAGTTGCATGCATCTGTGCGGCCATAACCCGCCCGCCCACGGGCCTGAACCATGTGGATACATCATTACGCTGCTGACGACCGCCTGGCGGGCGTGGCAGCCAAGTTGGCCGCCGGCGTGCCGGTAGATGCCCGCTTTTACGGAATGACCCCCTTGATGCTCGCTGCCCAGCGCGAGCTGGCCAGCCCGGCCATGTTGCAACTGTTGCTGGATGCTGGCGCAGACCCCAACGCAGGCAACACGCGGAAATACGACCATGGTGCTACGCCTTTGGGGTATGCGTTACGTGCGGGCGATCAAACCAAGGTTGCGCTGCTGTTGGCGGCCGGGGCGAATGCTGCGGCGCTGAGTGGTTGGGGGCGTAGCCATACCGCAGAAGCCATACGTTTTCGTCCAGGATCAGGCCATGCAGCAAACCTGCCGCTGCTGCGCTTGTTGTTCGGCCCGGCCGGTGGCCTGGACATGGCGACAGCCGGGCCCGATGCGTTGCTTGCTGCCAGTGCAGATGGGGACATCGCCACCCTGCGCTGGCTGTTGGCCGCTGGCGTTGACCCGGTTGCAGCCGAATGGACGCCGCTGATGCGGGCCATCATTGATGGCGATATGGCTCAGTTTGAAACCTTGCTTGATGCCGGTGTCGATCTGGAAGCCCGCAACCGCAGGAAGCAAACCGCTTTTCTGGTCGCGGTGATGGCGGGTGAGTTTTCCATGGCACAAAAGCTGTTTGCTGCCGGTGCCGTTGTCCCCGTGCCCGATTACATGAATCAGAACGCGCTCAATCTGGCTGTGCGAGCAAACCATCTTCCCTTGCTGGAATGGTTGATCGGCCTGGGTTTGCCGCTGGACGGAGAACACCCGGTTGGCGGCTCACCACTCGCTACGGCTGCCGAAGCAGGCCACTTGCAGGCAATCAGCCTTCTGGTGGCGGCTGGCGCTGATCTGCACGCGCCTGCGGTGCTCGGTGACGAGGCGATCGCAGCCGCGTCCACACTGCAGGTGGTGCAACACTTGCTGGCCTTGGGGGCCAATCCGAACGCAATCAGCGTAAAAATGCGCGCCGCATTGACTGGCGTGCCACGCCTGCACGGCTTGTATGTCAGGCGGCAGGATGGCCTGCAACGCCGCTTTGGCAGCGCCAACCCGGAAATCATGGAAGAACCGGGATGGCAGGCGATGCTGGCCTGCGGCTGGCCAGCGGAAACCGCGCGGAAATTCGTTCGTCGGGAGGAGATGCGCGAGGTCTGGACGTGGCGGCGCTTTGGCTGCTCGATCACCCTGCTGCCGAATGGCCGGGTCATCGAGATCGCTGGCGAGCATGAGGACTACTACCACCACGATTTCTGTATCTTCAATGACGTGGTGGTGCACCATCCGGATGGCCGGCACGTGATCTACGGCTATCCGCGTGATCTGTTTCCGCCCCGCGATCAGCACAGTGCCACGCTGGTCGGTGACCATATCTACATCATCGGCGGGCAGGGGTATGCCGGCGATGATAGTTTCAGGCATACCCCGGTCTACCGCCTGCATGTCGACAGCTTGCAGGTAGAGGCGCTTGATTGCAGTGGCGAACCGCCCGGGCGACTGATCAGGCATCGGGCCCGCTGGCATGATGGCGCCATAGAGTTGATGGGGGGCGAACTTTTGCTGGCCGACGAGCACGGCGAAATGGATTACCGCGCTGACCACGGCCGTCGTTACCGGCTCGATCTGGAGCGTTTGCACTGGACGCGACTGCCGGATCAAGTGCCAACCAGTTAGGTTGAAGGACCGCAGCCCTTCAGCGCGCCTTGGCTGCCTTCTGCCTGGCGGCAGCCTTGGCTTTGCGATGAGCGCGTACCCAGAAATAGAGCCAGGGCGAGGTCAGTACAAGCCCCAGGAGCGGCATGAACAGGGAGAGGGGGATGTCGTGCGGCTTGGTGCTGGTTGCTTCCAGCACCAGTCCACCCACCAGCAGCGAGCCCACCGGCAGCAGCACCATAAAAAACAGTACGCTGTGGCGCAGCCACGCTTTGTCGGTGCGTTCCAGGCTGGATATCGCCTGCACCCGGTCGATTGACGCGCGGAACGGGTCATTGGGCTGGAAGATATAGGGTTGTTCTTCCAGCGGCTCCGGTGTGTCGGATTTTTCGGCTGCGCGCGTGGCCGGCGTGCTGCTGGCTGCCCGGCTGGCCAGGATGTGGTCGTCGGGCACTTCAACATAGAGATTGCCGAATTCAAGTTTCTTGCTCATGCGCCCAGGATCCTCTGGCGAGTGGGGCAGGCACGGCCTTGCCGCTGATATGGGATACGCTACAGCTTGCCATTTGTGAAAGAATTCCGGCAAATCAAGCTGTATCGCACTGATCGAAAAACGACAATGCGGCCACTCACCATCGCCGTGGCCCCACGCAGGGGGTGTCCGGCGCAGTGGCATATGAAGGACAGCAATGCCGCAGCCAGCCCGCTAGAATTGTTACGAAAACATTTCGTCACATCGCTGTCACGCCCGCTGGACAACCGTGCGGGACAATAAAGCGTTACAGGGCCAAACACGCTGTAAGCGTTATCGATAAACCGTTGGCCTTATCGCGCAAACCTGCCACGCATTGTTGCGTGTGCTTGGCTTGCCCAGGATCAGGCCATGGGCGCTGCCGATGGCGTCAAACGTACGTCTTCTTGAGTTTTTGCATGATCAAATTCCAATATCTGCCCCGTCAGGTGGTTGAATCCAGCGGTAACCGCTGGGACTGGGCGCTGCTGCCCTTGGTGCTGGCAGTGCTGGTGCTGATGGCCTTCGGCGCTCGCCAGATGGCGCATCCGTATCAGGTGGGGGCGCCGCTGCCCATCTCGCTCGATACGCTCTATCTGCCGTATTACCTGCTGCGTACCACCTTGCGCATGTTCATTGCGCTGGCGGCATCACTGGTGTTTGCCTGTGTGTTTGCCGCGCTGGCGGCCAAAGTCCGTGCGGCCGAGAAGGTGCTGGTGCCGCTGCTGGACATCCTGCAATCCATTCCCATTCTTGGCTTTCTGTCGATTACCGTCACCGGCTTCATCGCGCTGTTTCCGGGCAATCTGCTAGGCGTGGAATGCGCGGCGATTTTCGCCATCTTTACCTCGCAGGCGTGGAATATGGCGTTCTCGCTGTACCAGTCGCTGCGCACCGTGCCGGGCGAGCTGAAAGAGGCGTCGCGCATCTTCCAGCTGTCGGGCTGGCAGCGTTTCTGGCGGCTGGAGCTGCCGTTTGCCATGCCGCAGCTGCTGTGGAACATGATGATGTCCATGTCCGGCGGCTGGTTCTTCGTGGTGGCGTCCGAGGCGATTTCTGTCTCCAACCAGAACATCAAGCTGCCGGGCATTGGTTCCTACATCGCTACCGCCATCGAGGCGCGCGACATGGGCGCCATCGGCTGGGCCATTGCCGCCATGGCCATCGGCATCCTGCTGTATGACCAGCTGTTCTTCCGCCCATTGCTGGCCTGGGCCGACAAGTTCCGCTTCGAGGCCGATGGCAGCGAGGCCGGCCAGTCGTCCTGGCTGCTCACCCTGCTGCGCCGCACCGACAAGCTGCAGACGCTGGTGCGTGCCGCTCTGCGTGTGGTGGAGCGCTCGTTCAGCCTGTTCCGCCGCGAATACGATGGCACATCCATCCGCGCCCGCCCGCAGCCGCCCAACGAGCTGTGGTCGCGCGCGTGGGATGCGGTGATTGCCGCGCTGGTGCTGTTTGCCGGCTGGCGGCTGGTGAACTTCATCCTGGGCGAAGTCGGGCTGGCCGAGGTGGGGCATGTATTCGTGCTGGGCATCTACACCCTGATCCGTGTGCTGGTGCTGATTGCACTGGCGGCGCTGGTGTGGGTGCCGGTGGGCATCTGGATCGGCATGAACCCGCGCTGGGCCGAGCGGCTGCAGGCGCTGGCGCAGTTGCTGGCGGCCTTCCCGGCCAACCTGATGTTCCCGCTGGCGGTGATGTTCATCGTCCACTTCAAGCTCAGCCCCAATCTGTGGCTGTCGCCGCTGATGGTGCTGGGCACGCAGTGGTACATCCTGTTCAACGTGATTGCCGGCGCCTCCAATATTCCCACCGAGCTGCGCTATGCCTCGCGCAATCTTGGCCTGAAGGGCTGGTTGCGCTGGAAGCGCTATCTGTTGCCGGCTGTGTTCCCCAGCTTTGTCACCGGCGCGATTACCGCCAGCGGCGGCTCGTGGAACGCCAGCATCGTGGCCGAATATGTGAGCTGGGGCGATACCACGTTGCAGGCGCAGGGCCTGGGCAGCTATATCGCGCAAATGACTACTGCCGGCGACTTTCCGCGCATTGCGCTGGGCATCGGCGTGATGTGCGTGTTCGTGATGGGGCTGAATCACTTTGTCTGGCGCAAGCTGTACAGCCTGGCCGAAGACCGCATGCATTTCTGATCCTGCCCGCAGACATCCGCTGGCGTTGTTGCAGGCGCTTGCCGTACCGAATGTACTGTCTGTGCCTGACCAGCGAATGTCTGCCTCCGGGAATGGGGTGCAGTCGCCTTACTTAAAAGAATGGAAGTTGGAAACACCATGACCGCCAAACTGATAGAACTGAAAAATGTCGCCAAGCGCTTCAAGTCGGCCGACGGCAGCGCCCGCTCGGTGCTGGAAGGCGTCGACTTCGAGCTGGCTGATGGCGAAATCGTGGCGCTGCTGGGCCAGTCCGGCTCGGGCAAGTCCACTTTGCTGCGCATCATCGCCGGCCTGATTTCGGCCGATGGCGGCGAGGTGAAATACCGCCAGCAGCCGCTGTATGGCCCGGCCAACGGCGTGAGCATGGTGTTCCAGTCGTTTGCGCTGTTCCCGTGGCTGACGGTGCAGCAGAACGTCGAGCTGGGGCTGGAAGCACGCGGCGTGAGCCAGGATGAACGCGCCAAGCGTGCCGAGGCCGCCATCGAGCTGATCGGCCTGTCGGGCTTTGAAGGCGCGCTGCCGCGCGAGCTCTCCGGCGGCATGAAGCAGCGGGTCGGCATCGCCCGTGCGCTGGTGATGGAGCCGGACGTGCTGCTGATGGACGAAGCATTCTCGGCGCTGGACGTACTGACCGGCGAGCAGCTGCGCGACGACATGCTGGAACTGTGGGACGGCAAGGACACACCCATGCGCGGCATGCTCATCGTCTCGCACAATATCGAGGAAGCGGTGCTGATGGCTGACCGCATCCTGATCTTCGCCAGCGACCCCGGCCGCGTGCGCGCCGAGCTGCGCATCTCGCTGCCGCGCCCGCGCGATGCAGACAGCGTTGAAGTCCGCGCGCTGATCGATCAGGTCTATGCCTTGATGACCGCCCGCGCCCCGCGTGCCGGCAAGGCCACCGAAGAAGCGGTCAGCCTGCACCTGGGGTACCGCCTGCCGGAAGCCGACGTCAGCCGGATCGAGGGCCTGCTGGAATTGCTGGCCGACGACCCCTTCCACGGCCGCGCCGACCTGCCGCAACTGGCCGAAGAAACCGACCTTACCGACGACGAGCTGCTGCCGGCCGCCGATGCGCTGCACCTGTTGGGGCTGGCGCAACTGGCCCATGGCGACATCGTGATGACCCCGCTGGGCAAGCGTTATGTGGAAGGCGAGGACGTGCGCCAGGAAGTGTTCGGCCAGCAACTGCTGGCGCATGTGCCGCTGGCCGCGCATATCCGCCACAGCCTGGAGCAGGAACCGTCCGGCGAGCTGCCGGAAGGCCCGTTCCTCAAGCTGCTGCGCGAATCGCTGGATGCCGAAGAAGCCGAACGCGTGCTCAAGGTCGCCATCGAATGGGGCCGCTATGGCGAGGTGTTCGAGTACAACTACCACACCGGGATGATTCATCTGCCCGAGGGTGAGGATGAGGACGAAGGGCAGGGCTGACGCCAGCAACGGCCAGCAAACCCCCGCTGGCTGTGCTCACTTGCCCTGCGACTCGCGCCGCGCGGTTCCCACGCCTTGCCAGGGCTTTGCCGCTGCCCAAGGGCAAGGCCACACCGAGTGGCATGCGACTTGTAATATGAGCTGGCAGCAAGCCCTGCTGCCAGCTCAGTCCAGCCTTACTGGAAAAACGCCGGGCAAGTACTCGGCAGCGAGGCGCTGGCAATGCCCTCGCAAGTGTTCTTGAAGGTCAATTCGCCGTCCTTGCTGGTG
Organism: Andreprevotia lacus DSM 23236; assembly: GCF_900176275.1. Taxonomy (GTDB): domain Bacteria; phylum Pseudomonadota; class Gammaproteobacteria; order Burkholderiales; family Chitinibacteraceae; genus Andreprevotia; species Andreprevotia lacus. The sequence goes on from NZ_FWXD01000004.1 coordinate 107,211, forward strand.
CTCAGCTCCCACACCGTGTCGTAATCGTCAAAGCTCCAGGCCGGGATCTGGCTGGCGGCTTGCGGGTTCTGGTAGATGGTGGTGAACAGGTATTTCACTGCTTTCTCGATGTGCGCGTGTTCCCAGCCCACCAGGATGCTGTTGCCGCTGGCAGCATGCCTGAAGTAGGGCGAGTCACGGTTGAACAGCGATTGAGCGAGGTCGGCAGCGTCGTTCCACTGGAATTCGGCCAGGGTCAGCGGCAGGTCGTGCTGGATGGCGAACGGCGCCACGGTGAGTGACGGGCGAATATACGAGCAAGTGCCGCTGCAGCCGATGATGTTGGCCGGGTTGGAGGTAAAAATGTAGTCCGGCTTGCGGTCGCGCATTTTCTCCAGCAGGCGTGCATTGGCGCCGAGTGCACGCCACTGGCCCTGGCAGACGTAGTTGCCGTTTTCAAAATTGCCGCTCGGGTGAGCCTCGACGTGGCGCACCAGATAGACCGATTGCGCGGTGTACGGGCGCAGGTCTTTCGGTGCCTTGGCGTGGATTTCCACCGGGGTTTGCGGGCAGGCGCTGCGCAGGCGCAGCGGTGCCAGCGGGTATTCCTTGGCGTCGGGAGTCTGGTCGTCATAGCTGCTGAGCGCAAATGGCTGATCGCGGCCGGACAGCACTACGTATTGATGCGCGCCCTGCAGGTCGACGGATGAGTTGCTCAGGCTGCCGACAAACTGTTGCAGCACGTCGGCCGGCATGCTCAGGATATAGGTGCCGCGCGGCTGGTTGGCGACGATCTGCTGGGCAAACCACGCCGGCGAGTTGTAGGCCGAGGCATCGCCCGGCTGCAGCTTCTGCACCGAGACGCCCAGGTTGTTGAGCAGCGCATATGGCTCGATGCTCTCCAGCGTGGCCATATTGTTGGCGTCGCCCGCCATGGTGAGCGCGTACACCTGCTGCACCTGATTCATGCGGCCGGCGGTCAGGCTGTTGAGCTGCTGGCCGATGCGCAGCGCGTGGTTGAGGCCCGTCACCGACAGGTTGTTGCCCTTGCCGCTCTGGCTTTCCAGTTGCGGAATCAGCACGAAATTCCAGTCGTTGGCATTGAGCGGCGGTTGCGATTGCGCCAGGGCGGTGCCGGCCAGCAGCCAGCACAGTGCCAGCAGCAGAATGCGTATCTTCATGAGCATGTATTCCGAAGCGAATGAGCGGAACAGCAGCCATTGCCTGCAAGGGAATGGCTGCCGGGGATAGCAATGAAGCTGTGGCGGATGACAAAACCCGGTGCAATGTTGCCGGCCGGGTTTTGTCGGCCACGTTTACGGCGTGAAGTACTGGCGGCGCTGATGCTGTTCCTGATGGGCCGGGAACATCGCTGCATAGAACTCGGTCCAGCCACCCATGCGCACGCGTACCAGGTTGTACTGCTCCGGGTCTTGCGATGCGGCCTGATAGGTGCCGAGGTCGGCGCAGGTCAGCGTGATCAGGTTGGAGCCGGTTTCGCCACGTGCATACGCCTTCACGAAGCGTTGCAGATCAGCCAGCGGGAAGGTTTCGCTGATGTTCATGTCCACCGGCGAGGCGTTGGACAGCCCATACTCGATGGCCTCGCTGCGATAGCTCTCCAGCGACTGATAAATGTTGCGGAAGGCAGGCGCGGCCGGCAGGTCTTGCGGGGCCGGTACCGGCGACAGGTCGGACGCAATCGGCATGCCGTTGCGGCGACCATCGGCCGAGGCACCGCAGGGCAAGCCATCGCCCACATAGCCCTCGAAGGTACCGATACCCGGCGTGACCACGAACTCGAACTGGCCGTAGGTGCTCGCAATGCCGTCCAGCACCGGCTTGAGTGCCGGGTTGGGCTTGCGGATCACGTCCACGCACAGCGCCACCATCTTCTCCATCAGCCAGTTGCCCAGCTCGTTCACCTCGGCATTGCCGCTGCCCCACTTGGGCAGCGCCAGTGCGGTGTTGCGCCATTCCTGATAGCGGCGGCCGCGTTCTTCGGCATCGGCCGGGCCCATCAGCGTGTTCTGGTAAGGCTCGATCATGGTGTAGCCCCAATCGTTGATCAGGCAATCGAGCAACTCGGGCAGGGTGGTGATGGCGGTAGCCGGATCGAACACCAGCTTCTTGATCGCAAACAGCGAATCAATGGCATTGGATGCACCGACGCACAGCGGGGCAATCATGTGGAAGCGTGCGCCGGCATTGGTCAGATCGCGGCCGGAATCGACGCAGCCATCGATCAGGTTGGACAGCAGCGGGCTGGGGCAGATGCCGCCCAGATTGCCATAGGCACCGAGGATGACGTTGTAGCTCTGGATCACCAGCCATTCCAGCTGCTTGAGGAACTGCGCCTGCAGTTGCTCGAAGCTGGTGATCTCCTCGACGTGCGGTGAGCGGAAGGTCTGCTTCAGGCCGCGCAGGTACACCGGGCCGGCCGAGCCATAGGTGGCGCCCTGGTTCAGCGCCTGCTCCAGCGCTGTCATTGGTGTGACGTTGTTGAAGGCGAACTCGGTGGCACCGGCCAGCATGGGTTCGTAGCAGCCGTCGGCGGCATAGTCGCGTGACCACGCCAGCGAGACTTCGCTGCCCGAGCGATGCAGCGCTTCGCACAGGCGATCATCGTTATACAGAATGGGGTGTGCGCCACCGGCCAGCAGCGAGCGTGCGGCCTCGTCCAGGTACTCGTCCGGCATGTCCTTGTATACACGCAGCGACAGCGTTGGTGCGTTCACCGGAATGCGCCGCGCGGCCTTCAGGCACAGCAAGGTCACCGGGTTGGCGCCGCCTTGCGGCACGGCGCTGTCGTTGGGCAGATAACCGCCGACGGTGATCTGCTGCACCCACTGGTTGATGCCGCCACCCTGCGGGAAGTTGCCGCCCAGGCCGCACACGGCTGTGGTGCCGTAGTTCACGTAGTCGGTGATGTTGGCACGGTTGACGAAGGCGTTCTCGCCGATCTTCAGCCACAGGCAGTCGATGATTTCCTGTGCGCGTGCGTCGTCCTCGTTCGATTGCTGCAGCAACGGCCACAGAATCTGGTCCAGCCGGCCCAGCGCGGTCAGCTCGCCCACCAGATGCAGGCAGCAGTGGAAGGAATAGATCAGCTGCACGCCATCGTGGAAGCTGGCCGGTTTTTCAGTGACCAGCCGGCGCAGCCGCGCGGCCACGTCGTGCATGTTTTGCTGATCGGCAGGCTTGGCCTTGGCGGCTGCGGCATCGGCCAGCGTGGCCCAGTTGCGCAGATAGCCCTGCACACCCTCCAGCGACCAGATGGCCGATTGATAGAAATCCGCCTGCGCGGCATTGCCGCTGGCTGCCTGCAGCTTGCTGTGCAAGGTGGCCAGCAGCCCACCCAAGCCCTGCTGCACCAGCACGCCATAGTGCGGCACCACATGGCCCATGGCCGACCATTCGTTCAGCTCACCCTTCAGCCATGCAGCAACGGTTTCGTCTTCGCTCAGGTAGGGCACCACTTCCTTGCCACGGCCGAGCGTGAAGTCGGGAATGATGCCAACGATCAATTCTTCCGGGTAAATGCGCAGCAGTTCGTTCTCGTGCGCGATATGCGAATTGGGGCCGGACAGCAGGCTGTCCAGCGTCTTCTTGTTGGCCATGCCCTTGCGCAGCGCCGCCGAGCCGCTCAGTGCCTTGACCTCGTCGCCCTGCACCAAGGTGGAGAGCTGCGGCAGGCGCGGGAAGGGCTTGCGGTCCAGCCAGCCGTCATTCCAGTGCGAGAAGGCGCGGCCCAGGAGCGACAGCAGGCGCGCATTGGGCGGATCGCCCGCCACATAGTTGCCGGCGGCCATCTGGTGCAGATAGTCCTGCGAGTTGTAGAACATGTAGCCATTGGGGCTGCGCACGCGCCAGTGCGGGTCTTCGTAGGCATCGCGCGGATGGTCGACGGCCGGCACGGCCAGCTCCTTGGCGGCCGGCACATACCAGTAGGCACCGGCAATCCCTTGCACCACGCTCATCAGGCGGTCGGCCGGGCGGTCGGGCATGTCGCCCATCAGATGATGCAGGATGACCTCGAAGCGTTCCTGCTCGTTACAGAAGGCGACGAACATCAGGCCGTTTTCGCGCGCGGCGCTGCTGGCATGCTCGCCAAACGGCAGCGCCTGGCGCAGCAACTTGCGGTTGTCGCCATTGGCATCCAGCACGTGCGCGCGGTGGATGTGTGCATTGGTGGCGTTCTGCGGCAGGATGGCGCCCGTGGTGTCGCGGCCCAGCATGGCGTCTTCGGTATCCGGGGCCATGGCGCTGATGCTGGTCCAGTCGAACAGAAATTTCTGCGTAAAGCCGAACGCCGCGCCACGGTATTCGCCATCGACGAGGATGTCTTCGGCCAGGCTGATCGGGTCATTCGGGTTGGTGATGCCATCAAGATAGCGGCCACCGATCACGCGGCCATCCGGGCGCTTGCCCACCGGCAGGATATCGAGCTGCGAGGCCAGTCGTTCCAGCTCGCCACGGAAGGGGGCGATCAGCGCGGCAGCCACGGCCGGGTCGGTGCCCTTGAGGTAGAGCAGTGCATCGCCGCCGGTATCGCGCAGCTTGGGCGAGTGATTCAGCACCTTGCGGCTGACGGGGATGTGCCGATCATTCCAGCGGCCCCACAGCTCGGGCGAGAACGCAGCCACCAGGCCACAGCCCTCGCCGGCGGCATCGGCCGCTGCAGCCAGATCGCGCACCAGCTTGAGCAGTGCTGCGTGGGTTTCAGGGTCATGGTGGCGCAGGGTCAGCGTGACGACCTGGCCAAAAATGGCGGGAACAAGCAGGCCGCGCTGGGCGCCTTGCAGAATCTCGGTATACATCGTGACTCCTGAACGGGGACGTGGAGGAAAGGGGCAGGCAGGTCCGCGCTGCTGTCTTGCGGCAGGCTGGATGAGGGGCTAAAACCCTTGGCGCTAGGTGTAAGTCAGTGGCGTTTAAAACGCAAGACAATCGCTGTAATGGTTGCGTTTATGCGAAAGGAATACGGCGGTAGCGTGAAGCTGCTCACGGCGGGGCACGCCAGCGCTTGACGCCGGCAGCACAACAGCGGGCGGCGCCCAAGCAAAAGCCCCGCAAAAGCGGGGCTTGGGTATTGGTGCAAGGCATTTCGGACTCAGCCTTGCGCAAGTCATCCGTTACGGATGCTGCGCAGCATAGCGGCAGAATGTAACCGTTATATGACAAGTCTGGCCGCTGCCATGCGCGAGCCGGCCGGGCTTCAATAGCGTGGTGCAGCGCACAGCAAGGGCGAGCGGAATGCGAACCCGTCTTGCCAACGGCAAGGGTATATAACGCTGGAAGCCTTGATTCTGCTGGGTTGGCAGCATGCGCCAGCCGGTGCAGGCATGCGAATAGGGCAGATGCGCAATTGTCCCTAACATGGGTGACTGAATGTGAGCAATTGTTCACGTTTCTATTGAATGACATCCATATCGTTTCTGGAGAATTGCATGCGCACTGCGACTCAACCCGCCGCCGCAGCGACACCCGCTGCAGGCAGCATCCTGCCGGCCTTGTTGCCGCTGGCATTATTCGTACTATTAGGTTTTCTGGCTGTCGGCCTGCCGCTGGCGGTGTTGCCGGGCTACGTACACGGCACCCTGGGCTATGGCAACGTGATGGTTGGCGTGGTCATCGGCACGCAGGCGCTGGCCGCCTTGTTGACCCGCGCCTCGGTCGGGCGCTATGTCGATGAACGTGGCGGCAAGCGTGCCACGCTGATCGGCCTGGCGCTGGCGGCAACGTCGGGCGCCTTCTATCTGCTGGCACATGCGCTGGCCGCCATGCCGGTTGCCAGCCTGGCTGCGCTGCTGCTGGGCCGGGTGGCGCTGGGGCTGTCCGACAGCTTTGTGATCACCGGCTGCTTTGCCTGGGGCATGGGCCGCATCGGCGCGCAAAACGCCGGCCGCATGATGGCCATTTTCGGCATGGCCATGTTTGCTGCCATGACACTGGGCGCACCGCTGGGCGTGGCGGTGCAGGCACAGGGCGGTTTGTCGCTGCTGGCTGCGGCGGTGATCGCACTGCCGGCGCTGGCCTTGTTTGCCGCCAGCCAGTTGGCCGGCACCCCGGCGATTGCCGGCAAGCGTCTGCCGTTCTCGCAGGTGCTGGGGCTGATCTGGTTGCCGGGGCTGGGCCTTGCCAGTGGCGTGGCAGGCTTTGCCGTACTTGCCACCTTCATCACCCTGTTGTTCGCCCAGCGCGGCTGGGGCAACGCGGCCTTTGCGCTCACGCTGTTCGGCATCGGCTATATCGGTCTGCGCTTGTTCCTGGCCCATCTGCCCGACAAGCTGGGTGGCGCACGCGTCGCCATGGTGAGCCTGCTGGTCGAGGCCGCCGGGCTGGCGTTAATCTGGCAGGCACCGACTGCCCAGCTTGCCTTTGCCGGTGCAGTGCTGGTGGGGCTGGGCTTTTCGCTGGTGTTTCCGTCCTTCGGCGTCGAGGCCATCCGCCGCGTGCCGCCACAAAGCCGCAGTGCTGCACTGGGGGCCTATGCCGCCTTCTTCGATCTGGCTTTTGCGGTAACGGGCCCGCTGGCCGGGCTGGTGGCCGGCAGTGCCAGTTATGGGGTGGTGTATGCGCTGGCTGGTGCCGTGGCCATGCTGGGCACTGCGCTGGCGTGGCGGCTGGCAGGCAAGGTGCCAGCACTGAGTGTGCATCACTGAATTGCATCTGATTTCAAGGTTACAATAGGCTTCGGGTCGACCGGGCAGCAGCAAGCTGCCCGGTCGCGGTGTCAACGGATGCGTGCAAGGAGGGGCGATGAGTTTCGACGAGTTCACACACTCGGCCGAGTTCCGCCATGCGCTGGCCGATGCCGATACCGTGCGCCGCGTACGTCGCCAGCTGATCGAGCGCCACCCCACCAGCGGCAGCTGGAGCGATGCGCAGGTGCTGCGCGTTTACTTTGCCGAGCGCGAACGCTGGCCGCACATGAGCGCCAGCCCCCAGCGCAGCACGCCGCGTGCGGCATCCCCGGCGCCGCCAGCGCCTGCGCCGGCACCCGCCAAAGCCAGCAATGCCGGCCCCTATGCCACCGCGACGGCCACGACGGTGCCGGCTGCGGCCCCGGCGCCCGCACCTGCGCCGGCAGCAGAAAAGACCTGGATCGAAATCCAGCTGGTCGGCGAGGATGACCAGCCGATTGCCGGCGAGGAATACGAAATCACCCTGTCCAACGGGCTGAAGTTTTCCGGCACGCTCAATGCCGAAGGCATGGCCAGGCTGGAAGGGCTGGACCCCGATACCTGCCAGGTGACCTTTCCCAAGCTGGACAAGGCCGCCTGGTCGCCATTGGGGTGATCGCCCCGGTGGCTGTCACCCCAGCACGTAGCGGTTCTTGCCCGAGCGCTTGGCGCGGTACATGGCTTCGTCGGCCTGGGTGAGCAGGCTGTCGCTGTCGGTCTTGGCATAGGCCGCACGGATGGCAATGCCGATGCTGGTCGACACCGTGACATCGTCATTTTCCAGTCTGAACGGATGGGTCATCGCGGCGATGACTTTTTCTGCCACCTGGGTGCTGTCGCCGACGGCGTCATTGAGTGATTCCAGCAAGATGGTGAACTCGTCGCCAGCCAGCCGTGCCACGGTATCGGTTTCGCGCACGCAGCCTTTCAGCCGTTGGGCAAACTGCTTGAGCAATTCATCGCCGGCATCGTGGCCATAGGTGTCGTTGATGGCTTTGAAGCCATCCAGATCAAGGAACAGCGCCGCCAGCGGGCGCTGGTGGCGTTTTTGCCGGGCAATGGCGTTTTTCAGGTGTTCGAGCATGGCGCGGCGGTTGGGCAGGCCGGTGAGCGCATCGGCAAAGGCCTGACCGCGCAGCTGCTCCATCAAGCGGGTGAGCTGGCTGATGTCCTGCACCATCTGGTAATAACCGCGCACGTGGTGTTCTTCATCCTCGTCCGGCACGATGGTAAAGCGCACGTCGCGCAGCAAGCCGTTGAAGCGGAAGCTGGCATTGAAGCGCACCTTCAAGCCTTGCAGCACCTTTTCGACATAAGGGGTCAGCGTCTGCTGCGCTTCTTTTTCCAGCAGCTGGCGCGCTGGTTTGCCGATCAGTTGTTGATGATCGACCCCGAACCATTCGCCATAGGTGGCATTGACGAAGCGATAGATGTGCTCGCGGTCGATATAGGCGATCAGGATGGGCAAATGGTCGGTGATGGTGATCAGCTCCTGGCGCGCCGCGGCCAGCTCGCGCGTGCGCACTTCCACGCGTCGTTCCAGCTCATGGTGCATGTCCAGCAGTGCGTTTTCGGCATACTTGCGCCGTTCTATGTCTTCGACGATGAGGATGAAGCGCTCGGCCTCGCCCCGTTCGTTGCGGTGCAGCGCCACGGTGAGGTTGCCCCAGAGCTGGCTGCCGTTGTTGTGGCGCAGCCGCAGTTCCTGCTGGAACTCGGTGACATAACCCGAGCGCAGCCGGCTGGTCAGCCCTTCCAGCCGATGCCAGTCACTCTCGTCGATCAGGGCGGCCACCGGGCGGCGGAAGAGCTCATCGCGCCGATAGCCCAGCATGCTCAACAGACAGCTATTGACCAGCAGCCAGTCGCCATCCGGCGTGATATGGGCGATGCCGACCGGTGCCTGCTCGACGGTATCGCGGTAAAGCGCGGTGGCCTGCAGGCTGGCCTGGGCATCCTCGGCGTGCAACTGGCGCGACAGCAGCATGGCCTCGCGCGCCTGCAGCGCCTGCTCGGCGATGTGTGCCAGATCGCGCAGCGCTTGCAGGTCGTCTTCGCTCGGCACGCGGGGCTGGGTGTCGGTCACGCACAGGGTGCCCAGTGCCAGTCCATCGCGTGAATGCAGCGGCTGGCCGGCATAGAAGCGGATGTGTGGGGGCCCGGTAACCAAAGGGTTGTCGTGAAAGCGCGGGTCCTGGCCCGCATCACCTACCACCAGGGCATCGCGTTGCAGGATGGCATGGCTGCAGAAGGCCTGCTCGCGCGGGGTCTCGCTGAAGGTCACACCCACCTTGGCCTTCAGCCACTGGCGGTCCTGGTCGATCAAGGTCACCATGGCCACCGGTACGTGCAGGATGCGCGCGGCCAGCCGTGCAACGCGGTCGAATTCCGCCTCGGGTGGCGTATCGAGTATGGCAAGCCGCTGCAGCACGGCCAGTCGCAGCGTTTCGTTCTCGGGGTGCGGGGCAATGATCACGGGTGGTGGTCCTGCATGTGTCGCGTCTGATGCATACTGGATTTATAGGCCGGGCGAGCGGTTTCAGTGCTTGCTGCCGTCATCCGATTCAAACAGGCTTTCCAGTTCCTTCATGGCATCGCGCGTGGTCTGGATCAGCTGGGTTTCGTCGTGCCAGGTGGCGTGCTGGCGTTCCAGCAGCATTTCATCCTGCAGCACGAAGGTGGCGGCGGTCTTCTCTGCCTCATTGCTGTCTACGCCCAGTGCCTCCAGCGATTGCCGGCCCAGCGCCACGCTGGACAGCAGCGTTTCACGCTGCATCACGTTGATGCCCAGGTCCATCAGCCGGTAGGCGTGGAAGCGGTTGCGCGCACGGGCGTAAATGGGCAGGGCGGGGAAGTGCTCGCGCACCATTTGCGCGGTCTTGATCGAGGCTTCTACATCATCGATGGCCAGCACGAACAGCTCGGCCTTGTCGGCCCCGGCGGCGCGCAGCAAATCCAGCCGCGATGCATCACCATAGAATACCTTGTTACCGAAGCGGCGCACGAAGTCCACCTGGTCCGGGCTGACTTCCAGCGCGGTAAAGCGGATTTTCTTCATGCGCAGCATACGGGCCACGATCTGGCCGAAGCGGCCAAAGCCGGCAATGATGACGCGGCTGGTTTCGTGCGGGGTGATCTGGTCGAACTCGCGCGGTGCCTTGCGCGCCAGCACGGGCGCCACCCAGCGCTCGTGCACCAGCGCGATCAGTGGGGTGGCCGCCATCGACAGCGTAACCACCAGCACCAGCAGATCGGCATGCTCGCCGCCCATCACCCCCTGCTGGGTGGCCAGGTTGAACAGCACGAAGGCAAACTCGCCCCCCTGCGCCAGTGCCACGCCCAGATGCCGTGCGCTGTGGTCGTTGGCGCCAGTGGCGCGGCCGATCACATAGAGCAGTGCGAACTTGGCGGCCATCAGCGCCAAGGTCAGCCCGAGCAGCAACAGCGGATGTGCCGCCAGCAGGCCCAGATTGGCTGACATGCCGACGGCGATGAAGAACAAGCCCAGCAGCAGCCCCTTGAACGGCTCGATATCCGCTTCCAGCTCGTGGCGGTATTCCGAATCGGCCAGCAGCACGCCGGCGAGGAAGGCGCCGAGCGACATCGACAGCCCGGCATGCTCCATCAGCAGCGCGGTGCCCAGCACCAGCAGCAGCGCAGCAGCGGTAAAGGCTTCGTTGCTGCCGCTCTTGGCCACCAGCCGCAAGGCCGGGCGCAGCAGATAGTGCCCGCCCACCACCACGGCCACCACGCTGCCGACGCCGATGGCCAGCGCGCCCCAATGTACCGCCAGTTGCTTGCCGCCACCCAGCAGCGGCAGCAGCACCAATACCGGGATCACTGCCAGATCCTGGAACAGCAGGATGGCAAAAGCCTCGCGCCCGTGGCGGGTGGTCAGCTGGTTTTTCTCGGCCAGCATCTGCAGCACAAAGGCGGTGGAGGAGAGCGCCAGCCCCAGGCCGGCAATGGCGGCTGCGGCAGGGGTCAGGCCCAGCGCCCAGCCGGCTGCGGTCAGCACCAGCGCGGTGCCGCCCACCTGCAGGCTGCCCAGACCGAACACCGAGCGGCGCAGCACCCACAGTCGCGACGGTTGCAGCTCCAGCCCGATCACGAACAGCAGCAGCACCACGCCCAGCTCGGCAAAGTGCAGCACCGCATCGACATTGGCCACCACCTTGAGGCCGAACGGCCCCAGCAGCATGCCGGCAGCCAGATAGCCCAGAATGGCGCCCAGCCCGCCGCGCCGGAACAGCGGCACCATGACTACGGCGGCGGCGAGGAAGGCGGCAATCTGGGTCGTCAACGTCATGGGGCGGGTGTCAGGGCAAATTCAGGCCCGCCAGCATAACGCGAAAGTGTGTCGGCTGTTCAGGCCGCAAGGCCAATCAGGTTTCGGCCCAGCGTTGTGGCGTGCTGTCGTCGTCGCTGTGCAACAGTGCCAACTGGTAACGGATATAGCGGCCCAGCAGGCGGGCGGTGAGCTTGATCAGCCAGTAGCCCAGCAGCAGGCCAAGGCCGCCGATCAGCAGCAGCACCAGGCCGACGATCAGTACCGCGCGCTTGCCATGCGCCGGCAGTCCGTTGATTTGCAGCTTCTGCTGCCCGTCCTGCAGGATCATGCTGCCACCGTTGGCACCGGACTGAATGTGCACGCTGCCATCGGGCGATTCGATATGAATGCCGGCCGTACCGCTGGCCTGACCAATGAACACATGCTCGCCATTGTCGCCATCGATATTGATGGCCAATTCCCCGTTGCTGCCGCTGACTTGCACCTGCTGCTGCCAGTTGCTCAGCAGCATTTGGTCATCCGGCCAGCCGAACAAGGCATTGCCACCCCAGCACAGCAGCAGTACCAGCCCGGCCAGACTCGTACCAAAGGCTGCCAGCACGCCGCAGGTGAGCAGCCACAGATACACCAGCAAGGGGATGGCGAGCAGGAAGTTGAGCACCCCCAGCCCGGCCGTGGCGGCCACCACGCGCCACAGGTTGCTGAACGACTTGTGTTCCTCCCACGTCTGCAGCGTGGCCTTGGCGCGCAGTTCGCGTGCCAGTTGCTGCGGGTCACCCAGTGCGCGGGCGATGTCTTCCTCGCTGCGGCCATCGGCCAGACCGTCGCGGAAGTATTCGCGGCAGTCGGCCAGTGTTTCGTCGATCAGCGGGCGCGGCAGGCCCTTGAGGGCGAATTCCAGCTGATGCAGATAAGTGTGCTGATTCATTGCGGCAACTCCAGGCTTGCGCTGCTCGGGACGAGCACGCTGTCGATTTCGGATACGAATTCACGCCATTCAGTCTGCATGGCGGCCAGCGCGGCATGGCCGGCCGGGGTGAGCCGGTAGTACTTGCGCGATGGCCCGCTGCTGGATTCGACCAGATAGGTGCTCACCCACGCTTCGTCCTGCAGACGGCGCATCAGCGGGTAGACGGTGCCCTCGCTGATGGCCATCGAGCGGGACAGCTGGTTGACGATGTCATAGGCATAGCTGTCGCCACGTGCCAGCACGGCCAGCACGCACAGCTCCAGTGCGCCTTTTTTCAATTGGGTTTTCACGGCGGTGTTGTCCTTGCGTGAGGGGGCAGGCGTGTGTTGCCCATGCCGCTTGCTACACTCTATAACCATGTACTTTGTAATGCAAGGTATTTGGCAATGCAAATTCAGCAGTCGGTGTAAGGCTTGCTGCAAACAGCACAAAATATGCAAATTGTTATATCGCATTTATTCAAAATTATTTGTGGATATATAAAGCGGGGTTTACATTGCAACTCGTTCAAGGTGCCACCACATGCACGGTGGCCAGAGGGGGATGCCATGAGTACCGAACAACCCACGCTGCTCTCGTTGCAAGGGGGCGAAGTCCAGCCACTGTCCATCCGCGCCAAGGCGCTGGTGTTTGCCGACCCGGCCTCGCGCCAGCTGCTGCAATATCTGGAGCGCCTGGCGCCGTCCGAGGCGCCGGTGCTCATCATTGGCGAAACCGGCACCGGCAAGGAGCTGGTGGCGCGCCACGTGCACCACCTGTCCGGCCGCAAGGGGCCATTCGTGGCGGTCAATTGCGGCGCGATCAGCGAGCAACTGGCCGAAAGCGAATTGTTCGGGCACGAATCGGGCGCGTTCACCGGCGCCGTAGGCCGCCGCGAGGGCTGGTTCGAGGCTGCGCACGGCGGCACGCTGTTCCTGGATGAAATCGGCGATCTGCCGCTGCCGCTGCAGGTAAAGCTGCTGCGCGTGCTGCAAGAGCGCGAAGTGGTGCGCATCGGCTCGCGCAAGCCCATCCCGGTGGATGTGCGCCTGGTGGCCGCCACCAACATCGATCTGGATCAGGCTGTATCGGCCGGCCATTTCCGCCTTGATCTGCTGTACCGGCTGAACATTGCCCAAGTGCGCTTGCCGCCGCTGCGCGAACGCACCGGCGACATCCTGCCGCTGGCTGAATACTTTATCGGCGTATATGGCCAGCGTTTGGGGGTGCAGATTCCTGCGCTGTCCGAGGCGGCTTGCCAGGCGCTGATCCGCTATCCGTGGCCGGGCAATATCCGCGAGCTGGAGAACGTGATGCACTTTGCGCTGCTGGTCTCCAGCGGCGAAACCATCCAGCCCGAGCACCTGAAGTTTTCCGGCGGTCTGAGCCCATCGATATCGGCCGCCGCCCCGAGTGACGAGGCGCCGCTGACCGCGATTGCCCGCCAGCTCGACCGCCTGTTTGCTGCGCCGGGCGAGACGCTGTTCGACGATCTGGAAAACCTGCTGGTCGAACGTGCCTACAAGCACAGCCGCTACAACCAGGTGCGCGCCGCCGAGTTGCTGGGCATTACCCGCAACGTGCTGCGCACGCTGCTGAAGCGACACGGCCTGCTGAGCGATTCGACCGCCGCGCCCGTCACGGCCAACCCCAACTCCACCACCCTGCAAGCAAGAGACAACCGCACATGGAATACCGCAAACTCGGCACTACCGACCTGGAAGTCAGCCTGATCGGCCTGGGCACCATGACCTGGGGCGAGCAGAACAGCGAGGCTGATGCCCACGCCCAGATCGATTACGCGCTCGCCCAGGGCGTCAACCTGCTGGATGCCGCCGAAATGTACCCGGTGCCGCCCAAGCCCGAAACCCAGGGCCGCACCGAGCAATACATCGGCAGCTGGATCGCCAAAACCGGCCGCCGCAAGGACATCGTGCTGGCGACCAAGGCCGCCGGCCCGGTGCGCCAGCCGCACCAGCCGCGCCACCTGCGCAATGGCGAAACGCGCCACGATGCCAAGAACCTGAACGAGGCGGTGGACGGCAGCCTGAAGCGACTGCAGACCGACTATATCGACCTTTACCAGTTGCACTGGCCGGATCGCAGTACCAATACCTTTGGCCGCCTGGCGTATCCGTGGATCGAGGACGAAGAAACCGTCGCCATCGAAGAAACGCTGAGTGCGCTGGCCGAGCTGATCAAGGCCGGCAAGATCCGCCATGTGGGCATATCGAACGAAACGCCGTGGGGCGTGGCGCAGTTCCTCAAGTATTCGGAAAAGCTCGGCCTGCCGCGCGTGGTGTCGATCCAGAACCCGTACAGCCTGCTCAACCGTACCTTTGAGATCGGCCTGTCCGAGTTTGCCCACCGCGAACAGGTTGGCCTGCTGGCGTATTCGCCACTGGCGTTTGGCGTGCTGAGCGGCAAGTACCTGAACGGTGTGCGCCCGGAAGGCTCGCGCCTGGCGCTGTTCGACCGCTTCAGCCGCTACAACAAGCCGGAAGCCGAACAGGCGGTGACCGAATACGTTGCCTTGGCGCGCAAGCATGGCCTGTCGCCCGCACAGCTGGCGCTGGCCTTCGTCAACAGCCGCCCGTTCACCACCAGCAACCTGATTGGTGCCACTACGCTGGATCAGCTCAAGGAAAACATCGACAGCGTGCAGGTGAAGCTGGGTGAGGACATTCTGAACGAGATTGATGCGATTCATACCCGCATCCAGAACCCGGCGCCTTAGAGCCGTAAACAAAACCCTGCTGGCGGCGTTGCGCTCACTTGCCGTACGACTTGTACTGTCTGCGTTTCGCGCGCCTTGCCAGCACCGCTGCGCTGGGTTTTGTTGACGGCTCTCAAGCGCAGTCGACAAAACCCTGCTGGCGGCGTTGCGCTCACTTGCCGTACGACTTGTACTGTCTGCGTTTCGCGCGCCTTGCCAGCACCGCTGCGCTGGGTTTTGTTGACGGCTCTCAAGCGCAGTCGACAAAACCCTGCTGGCGGCGTTGCGCTCACTTGCCGTACGGCTTGTACTGTCTGCGTTTCGCGCGTCTTGCCAGCACCGCTGCGCTGGGTTTTGTTAGCCGCTCCAGGCGCGCTAATGCCCGCATGAGCATGCCGGGCTGAATCATTGTTTTACTGTCGGGCAAGGCATACGCCTTGCCCGACGGGCATGCTTGCGTCTTGATAGGGGATTGGGCCGGGCTGTGTGCCCGGTCTTTTTTTGTCTGCCGCACATGCAGGATGGCCCGGCCGCCGCCGGTCATTCATTGCTGTACGCATTTCGTGTCAACGCCGTAGAATTAATTGCGTTTTTGATTATCTACCTATTTATCAAGTTGCTGCCATGACCGCCACCCAGCCTGCCGAGCCCATCGCGCTACGCCACCATCGCCCCTTTGTTGCCTTCTGGCTGTCGCGCGTGCTGACCGCTGGCGGCTTCCAGATCATGAGCGTGGCGATAGCCTGGCAGATGTACACGCTGACCGGCAGCGCCATGGACCTGGGCCTGGTCGGGCTGGTGGAATTTTTGCCGCGCGTGCTCTTCATGCTGCAGATCGGCCACGTGGCCGACCGCTATGACCGCCGCTATATCTCGGCGCTGACCAAGGTGCTGCAGCTGATCGCCGCCGTGGTGCTGGCGGTGGCCACCGCCTATCACGGCGTGACGCGGGAGCTGATCTTCGTGCTGGCGTTTTTGTTTGGCACCGCACGCGCGTTCGAAATGCCAGCCATGCAGGCCATGCTGCCCGGCATCGTGCCGGCCAGCGTGCTGCCGACGGCGATTGCTGCGTCGGCCTCGGCCATGCAGGCGGCCACCATTGTGGCACCAGCGCTGGGCGGCTTTCTGTATGCCATCGGCCCGGTGGAAACCTATGTGCTGTCTGCGCTGGTCTATGTGATTGCCACCGTGCTGATGCTGCGCCTGCCACCACAAAAGCCGCAATACGTGCAGCAGGGCGGGGCGCTGGATTCGCTGCTGGCTGGCATCCGCTTCATCCGCGCGCGGCCCGATATCCTCGGCGCCATCTCGCTCGACCTGTTTGCCGTGCTGCTGGGCGGCGCGACCGCGCTGCTGCCGGTGTTTGCCAAGGACATCCTGCACGCCGGCCCGTGGGCGCTGGGGCTGCTGCGCTCGGCCCCGGCTGTGGGCGCCATCGGCATGTCGCTGTATCTGGCGCACCGGCCCATCAAACAACGCGTGGGCCGCATCATGTTTGGTGCGGTGGCGGTGTTTGGTGTGGCCACCATCGTATTCGGCCTGTCGCGTTCGTTCTGGCTGTCGCTGCTGGCGCTGGCTGTGCTGGGCGCGGCCGACATGGTCAGCATGGTGATCCGTGGCGCGTTTGTACAGCTGGAAACCCCGGACGAAATGCGCGGCCGCGTCAGCGCCGTCAACGGCTTGTTCATCGGCGCATCCAACCAGCTGGGCGAATTTGAATCCGGCGCGACTGCCGCCTGGTTCGGCCCGGTAGCTGCCGTGGTGCTGGGCGGCGTGGGCACGCTGATTGTCGTGGCGCTGTGGATGCGCTGGTTCCCGTCGCTGACCGAGCGCAACACCCTGCAGCGGGAGCCGGTGCCGGCGGCAGCCTGATCGCGTACAAAACCTGTCTTGCCGGCAGCGGCGGAGGCGGGTTTGTTGATTGCGGTTGTTGGTTATATAAATCTGAAAATATATTATTTATTGGAATAATGCGGCGCTGCTAATCTTGCCCTGTCGGCCCACACGGCCAAGAAGGGGTTCTGCATGCAAGCGTATATCGTCGGTGCCGACGTGCTCGGCAATATCCCGGATGTGCTGGCCGATTACGGCATCCGTATCGGCCATCACGTGACCGGTCGCAACCCGTCGCACCAGCGCAAGCCCGCCGGCATCAAGGGCATGGACATCGTGATCCTGTTCACCGATTTCCTCGGCCATAACGTGATGCGCAACTACCGCCAGGCCGCCCAGGCCGCCAACGTCCGCTTCGTCGCTTGCCGCCGCTCTACTTGCGCGCTGACCACCTCGCTGGAAAAAATCGCCGCCAAGCGCTGCGAGGATTGCCCGGCGCAGAAACGCCACTAATCAAATGGCAAGGGGTGCGCTCGCTGCCCAGTTATCCACTGTCGGTGCTTGAGCGGGAAATTCCCTTCTGAAGCGCCGAGCAGCACAGCCAAGCCCGGATGAAGGGGAGGGATGTTTGAGGCCCACAGGGCCGAGTTACCGACCCGCCGGGCTTGGCGCGCAGCGCAGGGCACTGCCCGGATTTGCGTTAGCAAAACCGGGTAGCGCGTAGGCAGGGCCGCATTCTTTTGCTTCCTTTTCTTGGCGGGACAAGAAAAGGGAGGCGGCATGCGGGACACACTCCCGCCCCAAAACGCCGCGCCGCAGGCGCTGAAAAACAACCCGCTGCCGAATGCAGGCCATGCCGCCCACCTCACACCATCACCCGTCCCCCCGCCACATCCAGCACCACCCCCGTCGTCCACGCCGCCGCATCGCTCAGCAAGAACAAGGCCGCTGCCGCTACATCATCCGGCGTGCCCAAGCGGCCGAGCGGAAAGCCGGCCTGCATCTGCGCCAGCCGCTCTGGCGGCATGGTATTGCGGGTGCGCTCGGTCAGTACGGCAGAGGGCGAGATGCAGTTCACGCGGATGCCGGCGGGGCCGACTTCGTTGGCCAGATGGCGCGTCAGCATGATGATGCCGGCCTTGGCCGCCCCATAGCCGGCCGGTGCGCCGGATGCCACGCGTGCCCCGGCCGACGCCATGGTGACGATGCTGCCCATGCCGCGCGCCAGCATGCCGGGCAAAAAACTCTTGAGCGTGAAGAAGGTGGCGGTCAGATTGTTGTCCAGGCTGGAGCGCCAATCCTGCTCGCTGATTTCGTGCAGCGGCACGGGCTTGCCGGTGCCGCCGCCGGCAAAGGCCAGCACGAAATCCGGCACGCCATAGTGTGCTTCTACCTCATCGCGCAGCCGCTCTACCTGTGCCAGATCGGCACAATCGGCCGGGATGGCTATCGCCTCGCCTCCCACTGCGCGTACTGCCGCCACGCTGGCAGCCAGCGCCTGCGGATCGCGCCCGTTGATGGCCAGCAGCACGCCGTTGCGCGCTAGCGCCAGGCAAGTAGCCGCGCCAATACCACGCGAGCCACCGGTGACCACTGCCACCTTGCCACGCAAATCGGCAAAGGTCGGCACGGTGGAGGAGGGTGTAGTGATGCGCTCAGACGTCGTCATGCGTACGTACCTCGATATTGTGCTGATCCGGGTCATGGAAATAGAGCGAATCCGCCCAGCCGCGCGCTCCTTGCTGCGGCGCGCTGTGCCCGTCCCGCGTGAACGGGTGGCCGCCGTACGCAATGCCGCGCGCCTGCAAACGCGCCCGCACGCCCTCGAAGCTGGCACGGTCCAGCGTGAAGGCCAGATGCATTGCGTCTTTGGGCGGCTCGCCCAGCAAATCCAGCGTGGTGGCCTCGTTCACGCGCACGATCTCGAACGGCCCGCCGTTGCCCTCGTGGGCAAAGCCCAGCAATTGTTCATAAAAACGTGCCGAGCGCTGCGGATCGCTGACGCGGACGATGAGGTGGTCGAGTTGTGGCATGGCTTTTCCCTATGGCATTTGCGTGTGCTGATCACTGCCGCGCTTGTGGCTTGCGGCACTGAATGGCAGTCTACGCAGCAAGGCTGACGGGTGCAGTCAACGAATCGGCATGCCCGCTCTGCAAAACGGTATGGGGTAAACACCGCCTATGGCACTGGATTGGGACGACCTGAAAATCGCGCTGGCGATTGCCCGCAACGGCACGCTCAGCGCTGCGGCGCGGGCGCTGGGCAGCACGCAGCCCACCGTCAGCCGCCGGCTGGATGCGCTGGAGCAGCGGCTGGGCGCGCAATTGTTCGAACGCGAAGCCTGCGGCCTGCGGCTGACCGCGCTGGGCGATGCACTGCTGGCTGGGCTGGCGCAGATGGAAACGGGCGCGCTAGCCGTAGAACGGCAGATTGCCGCGCGCGATACTGGCCTGCATGGCGAGATCGTCGTCACCAGCCTCGACTGGCTGGGTGACGAAGTGCTGGCCCCCATGCTGGCGCGCTTTGGCGCCCAGCACCCGGGGCTGACCATAGAGCTGATCAACGACGGCAAGGTCTATAACCTGGCGCGGCGCGAGGCCGACCTGGCCTTCCGCTTTGGCCCCTTCACGCAAGAAAACCTGATCGAACGCCGTGTGGGCGAGGTGCAATACGCACTCTACGCCAGCGACGCCTATCTGGCCCGCTACGGCCAGCCGAGCGAGGGCGACGGCCTGCGCGGCCACCAACTGGTACTGCTGGACCGCGCCGCCGGCGATGTACCGCACGAAGCCTGGCTAAGCGCCATCGCCCCGCATGCCAACATCGCCCTGCACGCCAATGGCCTGCGCGCCCACCTGGCCGCTACCCGCAGCGGCGCCACCATGGCCGTGCTGCCCTGCCTGCTGGGCGAACGCGAACCCACCCTGCGCCGCATCCCCCTCGGCCCACCCCAACCCCCGCGCAGCGTGCGCGTGGGCTACCACCCCGACCTGCGCGACACCCCACGCATCCGCGCGCTGCTTGATTTTGTGGTGGAGGGGTTTGAGGTGATGGCGGGGGAGTTGGTTGTGGGGTAGTAGGGAGTACTATTGGTTCAGGCTTGAGAGAGTGAGAGGCTGCATTTCTGGGCAATGCGACCCTTCCAGAAAAACGTGGATGTCTCTTGAGATTCATAATTAGAGGTGAGATACCGGAAAGAAAAATGTATGTTTGGAGTAGTTGAACTGCTACAACATTAAAACTTAGAGTCCATTACTATGCGTGATCTTCGATTTCTTTTTAAGACGCATTATGGTATTAGCCGTGCATTAGTTATCGGCATTGACGAGTACCAGACCGCCTCACCTCTATCATATGCGGTCAGTGACGCGGTCGCGATTAAAGAGCTACTTGTTTCCAGCCTCGGCTTCTCTGAGCTCGAGGTTACAACATTAACCAACGAAGCAGCTACAAGGCAGGCTATCCTCAGGGCTTTCCTTAGATTCGCAAACGAGGACATTGGTTTGGATGACCGGTTGATTGTATTCTTCGCTGGGCATGGTCATACACGAACTGGAAGTAGAGGTGAAATCGGATACCTTGTTCCTCATGATGCAGACTTGGCTGATTTTTCTACCTTAATACGTTGGGATGAATTAACCCGGAATGCCGACTTAATTCGTGCCAAGCACGTTCTTTTTATTATGGATGCATGCTACGGTGGATTAGCCCTTGTTCGTACGACAGCAGCAGGGACAACTAGATTTCTTAAAGACATGATGCTCCGCACTTCTCGGCAAGTTTTGACAGCGGGAAAGGCGGACGAGGTAGTCTCAGATTCGGGAGGACCTATTCCAAACCACTCGGTGTTTACTGGGCACTTACTCGAAGCGCTCCAGGGAAAGGCAGCCACCCCCGATGGGGTACTAACCGCTAGTGCAGTCATGTCCTACGTGTATGCGAAGGTTGCCAGCGATCAAAACTCCCATCAAACCCCGCATTATGGCCATGTGGATGGCGATGGCGATATGCTGCTTCTCGCCCCGGGGTTGGGCGAGCTTGAGCAGAGCGATACCAAAGACATTGATCGTCTCATCTCAATTCCATTCGCCGACCCATCTGTAGAGATTGATAGCACAGAGCTAAAGGTCAAAAGAGTTAAGACCCTGTTAGCAAGCGAATCGGGAACCATTGAGCTACATGATATGCTCAGCGCAGAAGTTAGACGCTTCTTGGCCGTTACCTCAGAAGATACATTTGCCTTCTCTGGACAGTATTCTCTGCCAGAATTCGTATCGCGCTTAGAGCGCTATGAGGCGGCTGTGCAGGATGTTGCCCTATTGCTGGCCTGCGTGTCTCACTGGGGGCGGCTATCTCATCTAGCCACTCTCCAAAAGTGTGTTGCTCGATCAAGTGACCGTTTAGACTCAATAGGCGGACTCACAGTCTGGCTAGCTCTGCGTTGGTATCCACTACTGATTGAACTCTACTGTAGTGGCATTGCCGCAGTAGATGCTCGACGTTTTGATTCGCTAGCTGCGATCTTTGGGACACATCTTCCGAGTTCGGATTCTCAGCGAATGCCAGATACCTTTGTAGGGGCTGCATCGATGGCGATACTTGAATTGAACAGATCAACTGTACTGAACCAGATTCCTGGTCACGAGCGTAACTACACACCCTTGAGCGATTATTTGCTAAAGGTACTTCAGCCAAGACTCGATGATGCCCTCTTTCTGGGTAAGAACTATGAAACTGCTTTCGATGTTTTTGAAGTTTATTTTTCCCTTTGTGCTGTCGACGATCGGCTTATCAATGGAAAGTCTGCTTGGGGGCCAATTGGTAGGTTCGGGTGGAAACAGAGACATGACAACTCACCATTCGAACGAGTGCTGAAAGAGGCAAAAGTTCAGAGGGGAGAGTGGATGCCATTAAAGGCAGGCCTATTCGGTGGAGATATAGAACGATTTGACAATGCCGCTGACCATCTAGCGCAATTACTTGGCGATCTACGGTGGTGGTGAGTTCTAATCAATTTAGGTGAAAAAAAGTTCATGTTGATTACTTGAAAAACTTGGCACTGCATGAGGGTTTGATGAGCGGAAATTATCAAGAAAAATTCTGGCGTGAATTAGATCAACTCCGAATTCATGCTACCTATATCGAAGGGTATTACGAAAAAACGGCCCAAACAGACCGAATTATAAGCATGCTGCTAGCGGTGACCTCAAGTGGCGGCATCGCTGGCTGGGCCGTATGGAGCGAGTACCAATACGTATGGGCTTTCCTCGTTGCAGCTTCTCAAGTTGTTAATGCAGTTAAAGGGTATCTTCCGTATTCGAAACGCCTTAAGGCACTGAGTACGCTATCGGCCGAATTGGAAAGTCTTTTTTTGTCGATGGAAAATCATTGGTTTAATGTTTCTGAGGCGAGGTTGAATAACGAAGAGATACATAAGCTGCATATGAAAATAAAAGAGCAAAGAAGATTAATTATTCAAAAAAATATTGGTTCTATCGATTTGCCTCACAAAAAAAACTTGATGGATGAGGCAACTAAGAGTGCAAGACAGTATTTCGAAAATTTCTATATGTTTGAGGAGTAGGTATGACCACCCCAAAAAAACCTTTGGTGCCAAGTAAGCCATGGGTCGTAATCGGTAATGATCGCGCCCTTGCCCCCGCCTCTACAGGAACCCCAATGCCGAAGGTGAAACCTTCAAATCCAGCTCCCATCACTATTGCAAAAAATGAGAAGAAAAAGGGTTGATCCTCTACTTAACTACGCTTCTTTCTGTTACTAGGTGATGCATGCTAAAGCTGCATATCGCCCATTAATCTTACGCCATGGCCATGGCTTCGCTATCCATATGCACGGTTTTTCCCGAAAGCTGGCGTGTATGCGAGGTGGCGAGGAAGCCGCCACCTATAACCCCGATTCACGCCGCTCACTCCATTCCAGTGCCGTCCGTTCCAGATGTTCAAGAAAAACTGCCGCAACCGGCGATAGCCTTTTGCCGCGCGGATAAAGCGTAAACCAGCGTGACTGGAGTGGAAAACCGGCCACGTTGAGGATGGTCAGCTGATCGTCCGCTGGGCGTGCCGCCAGCGCGTGGCGCGACACCACGGCCAGGCCAAGGCCGCCGGCGACGGCTTGCTTGATCGCCTCATTACTGCCCAATTCGAGCCGGACTTGTGGCACGAAGGGGGCGCGCGAGAAAAACGCGTCGCACGCCAGGCGGGTGCCTGAGCCGCGCTCGCGCAGGATGAAGCGTTCGGCGGCGAGGTCTGCGAGTTGCAGCTGGCGGCCCTTCAGCGGGTGTTGGTCAGAGGCAATCAGCACCAGTGGGTTGGGCAGGAAGGCGTGCTGCTCCAGATCGAGGTTCTCTGGCGGCATCGACATGATGTAGAGGTCGTCGAGGTTTTCGCGCAGGCGGGCGACTACGCCGTCGCGGTTCAGAATCTCGAGCGAGATGTCGATATTGGGGTGTTCAGTACAAAAGGTGCCCAGCAGGCGCGGCACAAAGTAGGTGGCCGTGCTGACCAGCGCCACGCGCAAGCGCCCTTGTTCCAGCCCCTTCATGGCATCCAGCGTTTGCTCGAACGCCAGCCATTCGTCCAGCATCGTCCGTGCCGTTGCGGCCAGTGCCTCGCCGGCGGCGGTCAGGTAAAGGCGTTTGCCGATTTGTTCGTACAGCGGCAAGCCGGCGGCCTCGGCCAGCTCGCGCAGTTGCATCGATACCGTCGGCTGGGTGACGTGGCAGGCTTCTGCAGCAGCAGTGACGCTGCCGCGCTCGGCCAGCGCCAGGAAGAGGCGCAACTGGCGAAAAGTGGCATTCATAGATATTTATCGATCAATATCATCGTAAATATCGATTATTGCTTATTTCTCGTCATCGGTACTATCTGGCCCAACGCAATCGCTGGATAGCTGGATACGCCCACCATGAAAACGCATACCTCGGAAACCCAGGCCACCGTCACGCCGGCACTCGCGCTGCAGTTCCTCAAGGAAGGCAACGCGCGCTTCGTCAACAACCTGCGCGTCAGCCGCGATCTGTTGCAGCAAGCCAATGAAACGCGCGATGGCCAATGGCCGTTTGCCACCATCGTCAGCTGTATCGACAGCCGCACCTCGGCCGAGCTGATCTTTGATCAGGGCCTTGGGGATATCTTCTCGGTGCGTATTGCCGGTAATGTGATCAACACCGATATCCTCGGCAGCCTGGAGTTTGCCTGTAACGTGGCCGGGTCTCGGCTGATCGTGGTGCTCGGGCATTCGTCGTGCGGCGCCATCAAGGGCGCTTGCGACCACGTGCAACTGGGCAACCTGACCGAACTGCTGTCCAAAATCCAGCCCGCCGTGTACCAGGAAGGGCAAACGCTGGAGCCGGCCAAGCGCACTTCGAAGAACCCCGAGTTCGTCGAGAATGTGGCCGACCTGAACGTGCGCCATGCGGTGCGCTCGATCATCAACCGCAGCTACATCCTTGAGCACATGGTTGCCGCCGGCCAGATCGGCATCATTGGCGCCAAGCATGATCTGGCCACGGGCGAAGTCACCTTCTTTGATGACACCTGGTTGAACGACAAGGCGTCTGTGCAGGCCATGGCCGGCTAACAGGCGGTCGTTACGCTTAGAGCCGCTAACAAAACCCAGTGCAGCGGTGCTGGCAAGGCACGCGAAACGCAGACAGTACAAGGCGTACGGCCAGTGAGCGTAACGCCGCCAGCAGGGTTTTGTTAGCGGCTCTTAGCGCCTGAGGCGCAATGCTTGATTGGCAAAGGCCCGATTCGTGCCACTGACGAGCGTAGCGAGGCGCCCACGCGGCGGCGATGGCGGGGGGAGTGGCATCAAACGGATGAGCGCCGCTGCTTCACCTTCAGCAAGCGGTGAGCGCCCGGCTTTGCCGGGTGCTTGATGGCGGGTTGCGTGTAGATAACGGTTGAGCGTGCATGACAGGCGCTCAAGCCATGATGTTCACGCCGCCGTCCACATACACCGTATTGCCCGAAAGCCGGCGCGCATACGGGGTGGCGAGG
Source organism: Andreprevotia lacus DSM 23236 (assembly GCF_900176275.1). Classification (GTDB taxonomy): domain Bacteria; phylum Pseudomonadota; class Gammaproteobacteria; order Burkholderiales; family Chitinibacteraceae; genus Andreprevotia; species Andreprevotia lacus. Next base: position 131,687 of record NZ_FWXD01000004.1, read on the forward strand.
TAGGCGGTGGCGAAGCCGACATCCATGATGTCGACCAGTTCGCCCAGCGGGGCGCGTTCTTGCGCTTCGCTCAACAGGAGATCAAAGTCTTTCAGGCCGGATGCGGCGCGGGTTTTCAGCGGGCCGGGCGAGATGGCGTGCACGCGTATGCCCCTGGGGCCCAGCTCGTAGGCCAGATAGCGACAGCTGGCTTCCAGCGCGGCTTTTACCGGGCCCATCAGTTGATAGCTGGGCACCACCTTTTGCGCGCCGTGGTAGCTCATGGCAAACAGCGTGCCGCCGTCGTGCATCAGCGACACGGCCCGCCGAGCCATGCGGATGAAAGAGTGGCAGGAGATATCCATGGCCATGGCAAAGCCCTCGGCACTGGATTCCAGCAGCCCGGCCTGAATATCGGCCTTGGGGGCCGAAGCAATGGCGTGCACCACGCTGTCCAGCCGGCCCCAGCGCTTGCTGATGGCGGCGAACACGGCTTCCAGCTCGCCCGGCTTGGCGACGTCCAGCGGCAGGAACAGCGCGGCGCCCACTTGCTGCGCCAGCGGCTCCACGTGCGGGCGGGCCTTGTCGTTCAGGTAGGTGATGGCCAGCTCGGCGCCCAGCTCGCGAAACGCCTGTGCACAGCCCCAGGCGATAGAATGCTCGTTGGCGATGCCGGCAATCAATACCTTGTGGCCGGCCAGCGGCAGGTGGGCGGTGGTACTCATAGCAGCTCCTTGGTATGGCGGGCGATGGCGATTTCTTCGTTGGCCGGAATCACCCATGCGCTGGCGCGACTGTCGGCGCTGCTGATGCGCGGCGCATGCTGGCGGTTGGCGGCGTCATCCAGCTGCACGCCCAGCCAGGCGGCGGACTCGCATACGCGGGCGCGGATGGCGGCGGCGTGCTCGCCAATGCCGCCGGTAAACACAACGGCATCCAGCCCGCCCAGCGCAGCAGCCAGCGAGCCCAGCTCGCGCCCTATGCGGTAACAGAACAGCTCGATGGCTTCCTGTGCATCGGGGTTGCCCGAGCTGAGCAGCACGCGCATGTCGCTGGAGATGCCCGATACCCCCAAGAGGCCCGATTCCTTGTAGAGCAGGTGTTCCAGATCACTGGGTGTCAGCTGCATTTGCTGCTGCAGATACAGCAGCACGCCGGGGTCGATGCTGCCGCTGCGCGTGCCCATGGGCAGGCCCTCCACCGCGCTGAAGCCGGTGGTGGCCGCCACGCTGCGGCCGTTGTCCAGCGCGCACATGCTGGCGCCGTTGCCCAGGTGCAGCGCCACGGTCTTGCCGTGCGCGGCGCGCTCGTCGTAGGAGGGCAGCACGTCGGCAATGTGTTCGAAAGACAGGCCGTGAAAGCCATAGCGGCGCACGCCGGCTTCCATGTATTTGCGCGGCAGCGCATACATCTGCGCGATCTTGGGCTGGCTGCGGTGGAAGGCGGTATCGAAACAGGCCACTTGCGGCAGATCGGGCAGTGCCTCGTGCACGGCCTTGATCGGCAGCAGGTTGTAGGGCTGGTGCAGCGGCGCCAGCGGGGTGAGTGCTTCCAGCTGGGGGATCAGCGCGGGCGTCACCCGCATCGGCCGCGCAAAGCGGCTGCCGCCATGCACGATGCGATGCCCCACGCCCAGCAGCCGTGTGCTGCCCAGCTGTGCGCCCAGCCAGTCGCGCAGGAAGTGCATGGCGCCCACGTGGCCGGGTGGCTTGCTGTCTGACCAGCGATGCTCATCGACCCCCGCGCCGCTGCCATCGCGTGCGATAAAGCGGGCGTGGCCGCTCAGTTCCTCGATCTGGCCCGAGAGCGTGAGGTCGAGCAAATCCTGCTCCAGCCCGAATAGTGAAAACTTCAGGCTGGAAGAACCGGCATTGATGACCAGAATCGCGTCGCTCATGAGGGCTGTCCTTGCGGCTAGGTTGGTTTCCTGGTGGGGCGTTTGCGGGGTGCGGGCGTGGCGTTTTCAGTCGTCGTAGCCTCTGCAGCATTGCTTGCAACGGCCTTGGGCGCTGCTGGCTTGCGAGCGCGCGTGGCCTTGGCTGCAGCCGGGGCCGGCGTGGGCTCAAGGTGTGCTTCCGGTGCTGGCGTGGGTTGCACCGGGTCGGGCTGTGCCGGAGTGGGCTGAAGCTGCGTGGGCTGCACCGCTGCGGTGGCGGGGTTCACGCCCAGTGCGGCGGTCACCCGGTCCAGCCGCTGCTTGAATTCATCGCGTAGTGGGCCTTGCAGCGCGGCCAGCCGGGTGATGAGGTCAACGCAGCGCTGGCGCTGTGCGGTATCGGGCAGCAGCGTGGGCAGGCTGGCCAGTGCTTCGTCTTCGTGCTGCAGGATCAGCAGCGTTTGCCGTTTTACTGCTTCCTTGAGCCGGGGCAGGGTGATTTCGCGGTCCAGCCCGGCATCGCGCAACACCTGGCGCAGCGCGTTGAACGGGCGCTCGTCCACCACCTTGGCGTTCCTGGCGCAGTACAGCAGCGCGCGCAGCTGGGCCTCGAGCGGGCTGGCGTGGCGGGCGGCTTGCAGCAACTGGTGCTCCAGCTCGATGCGCTTGAGGCGCAGCAATTCATCCTGCTGCCAGGTGCGATGCTTGCCTTCGCGATGGGGCGCGGTCAGATCAACGCCGACCAGCCGCGCCAGCCACGGTGATTGGTAGATGGACTGGAACAGTTGCTCTTGCAGCGTATCGCGCAGGTCACGGTACTGGTTGAGCGCATCTTCGATCGCATCCGAGCTGCGGGCTTCGCTGCGCAGCAGCGGGTTGTCCGCACCGATATTGCGGCGCTGGCGGCGTACCGCATCGGCCAGCGGCTTGATTGCCGCCACGGCCGGGTTGAGGTCGGAGAAGAACAGCCGTTCCTGCCGCGCCGGGTTGGCCAGGCGCAGCCATGCCGCTGTCTGGCTGTTGCTGGCGGCGCGCACCCACAGCGAGATAAAGGTGTCGTACAGGCGCTGGTTAGCCTCGGCCACGCGCTTGACTACTTCGAACGCGGCTTCGTCATCGCGGCCATCGTCCAGCGCCAGAATGTCGGCCACCTCGCGCGCTTCAAAGCGCACCAGATAGCGGCCGTCTACATACTCGTGGCCCAGCATGTCGGGCTGGGTATCGGTGATCACCGCCTCGTATACCCCCGGTGGCAGCACGTCGATCAGGTCCAGCGTAAAGGCCAGTTGCTCGTGCTCTTTGCGCGCCACGCCGCCCGATACAAAGATGCCCAGGTGCCCCACGCTCTGATGCAGGCAATACACAATGGTCTGGCCGTGTGCGCGGATGTCGGCCACGCTGCCGTACAGGTCGGGTATCCAGTTCAACGCCTGTTGCGGCGGGGTGATGTTGTCGCCCCACGAGGCAAACACGATGATGGGCGAGCGGATATTGCGCAGGTCGAGGCGGATGTCGCCTTTCTGGTCGGTGATCTCGCCGGCAGACAGCCGGTTGCCGATGAACAGATTCTGCACGATCCAGTCGATCTCGGCGCGGTTCAGGCGGAAATGCCCGCCCCACCAGCGCTCGAACTCCAGAAAGCGCTCGCGCTCGGTATCCACGTTGGCATACAGATTGTAGAGCTTGCCCCAATACGTGTTGGCAGGATTGAGCTGCTCGAAATTGTTGACCAGATAGGTGCCGTCAAACTCGCCGTTGCCCAGATCACTGGCGAACGATGCCGCCCACGAGCCACCCAGCAGGCCGCCGGCGTAGCGCATCGGGTTTTTGCCTTCCACGCCGGCCCAGTAAGAGATCGGCGCGCCGGCCAGCAGGATGGGGCCGACCGTATCGGGCGCGGCCGAGGCCAGCATGGCCAATGCCCAGCCCCCCTGGCAATTGCCGATCACGAAGGGCTTGCCGTCAGCATGCGGGTGGCGGCGGTTTACTTCGTCCAGAAAGGCTTTTTCCGCGCGGGCAACGGCTTCTATGGTCTGGCCCGGCACGGGTTGCGGCGAGAAAATCAGGAAGTAACACGGGTGACCCGAGCGCAGCGCAATGCCGATTTCGCTGTCGAACTTGAAGCCACCGATGCCGGGGCCGTGGCCGGCGCGCGGGTCGATGACCACAAAGGGGCGCTTGTGTGCTTCGGTGGCAGGGAAGTCGGCGGGTGGAATAATGCGGGCCAGCGCATAGTTGGCCGGCTGCGGCAGCGTGCGGCCATCCAGCAGCACTTCGTAGTCGAACACCAGTACCGGTGGCTTGCCCTCGCGGGCGTGGTCCAGATAGATGTTGCCGCGCTCGCGCAGCACATCGACGAACAGTATGCTGCGCTGCCATGCATCGAGCCAGTAATCGGCCCACGACGACAGCGAGGCGGGAATGGCAGAAACGACCGACGACGTGGACAGCATGGCACTTCCTCCGCATACCGGGTTTGCCGTCCATTATATGCATATCGTGCTGCGGCGCAGCATGAAATCTTGCCACTGTTTTACGGCAAAACGACAGCCACGCCCACCTGCTGTCGGCATGGGGTCAGCAGGTACTGCGTGTGCATGGCATGGGCAAACAAAAACCCGGGCTGGCCGGGTTTTTGTGGTTGCGGGCGCATCACGACGGTGAATGCGCTTGGGGCTTTCAGACCGCCAGTGCCTTGCTCACGATCTCGAAGGTGTCGGGCGACAGCCCTGCCACGGCGGCAATGCGCTCCAGCTCGCCCTTCATCATGGCGCGGCGGGCCGGTTCCAGCTTGGTCCAGCGGTTGAAGCAGCTGGCCATGCGCGCGGCAATCTGCGGGTTGATGGCATCCAGCTCGATGATGCGGTCGGCGGCAAAGGCATAGCCATAGCCGTCGGCGGCGTGGAAGTGCTGCGGGTTGCGCAGGCAGAAGGCGCCGATCAGCGCGCGCACCTTGTTGGGGTTCTTCAGCGAGAACGCCGGGTGCTGCATCAGCGCCTCGACGCGCGACAGTGCGCCGGCACGGCTGCTGGTGGCGGCGAGGGCGAACCACTTGTCCATCACCAGTGCATCGTCCTGCCACACGTTGCCGAAGTCGGCCAGGAAGGGCTCGCCGTCGTCGCGCTGGGTGAGCGCGGCCAGCGCGGCCAGGCGGTCGGTCATGTTGTCGGCACGGCGGTACTGGTTGGCCAGCAGCTCGGCAATCATCGGCTCGTCCAGCTCGGCCAGATAGTCGAGGCAGACATTCTTCAGGCTGCGGCGCGCCACGGCATCGCCATCATAGTGATAGGCGCTACCGTCGTTCAGGCGCTGGTAGATGGCGAGGAAGAGGGCGCGCAGCTCGCGGGCCAGTGTTTCCTTCACGGTCTGGCGGGCCTGATGCACGCGGCCGGGATCGACTTCGTTCAATGCCTCGAACAGCGCGTTTTCGGATGGCAGCTCCAGCATCAGCGCCACCAGGGCCGGGTCGAGCTGCTCGTTGGCCAGCAGCTTGGCAAAGGCGTCGATGAATTGCTGCGGCACTTCGGCGGCTTCGTCGCGGCCCAGCGCGTGGTAGGCGTTGCGCAGCAGGTTGCCGGCGTAGGTGTTGGCGGCTTCCCAGCGCGCGAAGGCGTCGTTGTCGTTGGCCATCAGGAACACCAGCTCGTCGTCTGTGTAGGCGTAGTTCAGCCGCACCGGGGCCGAGAAATCGCGCAGCAGCGATGGCACCGGCTGGCAGGGCATATCGACGAAGGTGAAGGTTTCCACCGCGTTACGCAGTGCCAGCACGCGGCTGCCGCCGGTGGCGACGGTTTCGCCGCTCAGGCGCAGCGGCAGTTCCTGGCCACGGCGGTCGAGCAGGCCCACGGTCAGCGGCAGGTGCAGCGGCAGCTTGTCCGGCTGGCCCGGTGTGGCGGGGGTGTGTTGCTTGACGGTCAGCGTCCAGGTGCGTGCGGTATCGTCGTAAACGCCTTCCACGTCCAGCACCGGCGTGCCGGCTTGCTTGTACCACAGGCCGAATTGTTCCAGATCGACACCATTGGCATCGGCCATGGCGGCGCGGAAGTCGTCACAGGTGACCGCCTGGCCATCGTGGCGCTTGAAGTACAGGTCCATGCCCTTGCGGAAGCCGTCGCGGCCCAGCAGGGTGGCATACATGCGCACCACCTCGGCACCTTTCTCGTACACCGTCCAGGTATAGAAATTGTTGATTTCCAGATATTCATCCGGGCGGATCGGGTGGGCTTGCGGGCCGGAGTCTTCGGCAAACTGCGCCTCGCGCAGGCTGCGCACGTTCTGGATGCGCTGCACGGCGCGGCTGCCCAGATCGCTGCTGAACTCCTGATCGCGGTAAACGGTCAGCCCTTCTTTCAGGCTGAGCTGGAACCAGTCGCGGCAGGTCACGCGGTTGCCGGTCCAGTTGTGGAAGTATTCGTGCGCCACCACCGAATCGATGCCGTCGAAATCGGCATCGGTGGCGGTATCGGGGCGCGCCAGCACGTATTTGGTGTTGAAGACGTTGAGGCCCTTGTTCTCCATCGCGCCCATATTGAAGTCGCTGGTGGCGACGATCATGTAGGCATCCAGATCGTATTCAAGGCCGAAGCGTTCTTCATCCCAGCGCATGGCTTTCTTGGCGGCGGCCATGGCATGGTGGCATTTGTCGAGGTTGCCCGGCTCGACATGGATTTCCAGCGCCACATTGCGGCCCGATGCGGTGACGAAGGTATCGGTCAGCGCCACGAAGCGGCCGGCCACCAGCGCAAACAGGTAGGCCGGCTTGCGGAACGGGTCGACCCACTTCACCCAGTGGCGACCCTTGTCGCTGTTGCCGCTGCCCACGCGGTTGCCGTTGGACAGTAGCACCGGGTAGCGCGCTTTGTCGGCAATGATGGTGGTGGTGAACTTGGCCATCACGTCCGGGCGATCCAGATAATACGTAATGCGGCGGAAGCCCTCGGCCTCGCACTGGGTGATGAAGTTGCCGTTGGATGCATACAGTCCGGACAGCGCGGTATTGGCTGCCGGGTCGATGCGGGTGCAGATTTCCAGGATGGCGGTGTCGGCAATCGCCGGCAGGGTGATGTCGCGCTCGCTAAGCGTGTATTGCTCGGGGGAGAGCAGTGCGCCGTCCAGCTTGACGGCTTCCAGCGTCAGTTCCTCGCCATGCAGCACCAGCGGCGTGCCTTCGGCAGTATCGGCATTGCGCTTGACCACCAGCCGCGACAGCACGCGGGTGCTGTGTTCATCCAGCTCGAAGGTCAGATCGACACGATCGATCAGATAAGCGGGTGCGGTGTAGTCGAGACGGCGAATGGCAGAGCGGGAAGCGGTCATTATGAGGCCAGCAGAAGATGACGGGCGAGGTAAGCCGCTATTGTGCCGCAAAGTGCCCGCCGTGGCATGTCGGAGATTCCCCGATGTGGCACAGGTCGCCGCCGTGCTGCCATCCGTCGGCGACAGGCACCGGGTGGGTGAACTGTGGCATGCCGGCGGGCGTCCCATGCCTTACACCGTCTGCAGGAGCACGCCATGAGCAAGCATGAGTTGCAACAGCGTTTGATCCAGCCGCCCAACCGGCTGGTGCATGCCCGGCTGATCGGCCTGCGGCGCGTGCATCGCGTCGATGTGCCGCTGCAAAAGCCGTTCGACCACGACACCGGCCAGCTCTACGACCCGGGCAATCATCGCAAGGCTGATTGAGCGGGCTGGCAGTGTTCGCCAGTGCCGGCACACCGCTGCGCCGGCAGGGGGTGGTGTTGCTTCGCTCATCAGTTCTGGCGATATAAATATGAAAAATGATTTGTTTTATAGATAACGGCGGGCTGTTAGAATACTGGCCATTGTGACCTCAGTGTGACCGGTAAACCCCGATGTACGTTTACGACGAAATCGACCAGCAGATCGTGGATGCGCGTGTGGCGCAGTTCCGTGACCAGACCCGCCGCTACCTCGCCGGTGAACTCACCGAAGACGAATTCCGCCCGCTGCGCCTGCAGAACGGCCTGTACATACAGCGCCATGCGCCCATGCTGCGTGTGGCCATTCCGTACGGCGAGCTGCACAGCCGCCAGATTCGCGTGCTGGCCGAGGTTGCCCGCAAGTACGACCGCGATTACGCCCACTTCACCACGCGCCAGAACATCCAGTACAACTGGCCGGCGCTGGAAAACGTGCCGCAAATCCTGGCCGATCTGGCCACGGTGCAGATGCACGCGGTGCAAACTTCGGGCAACTGCATCCGCAATACCACCAGCGACCAGTTTGCCGGCGTGGCGCACGATGAAATCATCGACCCGCGCCCGTGGTGCGAAATCATTCGCCAGTGGAGCACCTTCCACCCGGAATTTGCCCACTTGCCGCGCAAGTTCAAGATTGCCGTCAATGGTGCAGCCGAAGATCGCTCGGCCATCCTGGTGCACGACATTGGCGTGAACGTGGTGCGCAACGAAGCGGGTGAAACCGGCTTCCAGGTGTATGTCGGCGGTGGTCTGGGCCGTACGCCCATCATCGGCGCACTGATCAAGCCCTTCCTGCCCAAGGAACACCTGCTGTCCTACTTCGACGCCGTACTGCGTGTGTATAACCGCTACGGTCGTCGCGACAACAAATACAAGGCGCGCATCAAGATCCTGGTGAAGGCGATGACGCCGGAAGCCTTTGCCGCCAAGGTTGAAGAAGAATGGGCTTTCCTGAAGGATGGTCCGCAAACACTGACCCAGGCCGAAATCGACCGTGTGGCTGCGTTCTTTGTCGATCCGGCTTATGAAGCGCTGCCGGGCGACGATGCCGCATTCCTGGCCGCCAAGGCCAGCAACCCGGCGTTTGCGCGCTGGGTGGAGCGCAATGTATTCGGCCACAAGAAGCCGGGCTACGCCTGTGTGACCTTGTCGCTGAAGGCACGCGGCATTGCGCCGGGCGATGCCAGCGACAAGCAACTGGACGACGTGGCCGATCTGGCCGACAAATTCAGCTTCAGCGAAGTACGCGTCTCGCACGACCAGAACCTGATCCTGCCGTATGTGAAGCAAGCCGATCTGTTCGCGGTGTGGGAAGAAGCCAAGCGCATCGGCTTTGCCACGCCTAACGTGGGCCTGCTCACCGACGTGATCTGCTGCCCCGGCGGCGATTTCTGCTCGCTGGCCAATGCCAAGTCCATTCCCATCGCGCTGGCGATCGAAGAGCGTTTCGACAACCTCGATTACCTGCACGATCTGGGTGAGATTGAGCTCAATATGTCCGGCTGCATGAACGCCTGCGGTCACCACCATATCGGCAATATCGGCATCCTTGGCGTCGATAAAAACGGCTCCGAGTGGTACCAGGTGTCGCTGGGCGGTCGCCAGGGCGATGCTGCATCCATTGGCAAGGTGATTGGACCGTCGTTCGCGCAGGACGACATGCCGGATGTGATCGAGAAGATCATCAACGTCTTCGTGGAAAACCGCCACGGCGACGAGCGCTTTATCGAAGTGTTCGACCGCATCGGCATGGACCCGTTCAAGGCCAAGGTTTACCCGGGCAAGGTTGTCGCCAAGGAGGCCGTGTAATGAGCCAGATCATCGTTGATCGCCAGATCGTGGAAGACAGCACCCAGCTGCTGCGCCTGAATGAAGACGGCAGCTTTGCCGATGTGCCGGCCACCGGCCCGGTGCTGGTGCCGCTCAAGCAGTATCTGGCGCAGAAGGAAGCACTCAGGGCGCGTGGCGACGTGGGCGTGTGGTTTGCCCCGGACGACGAGCCGGAAGACCTCGGTGCCGACGCGCAAGCGCTGGCGGTGATCGCCGTCGAATTCCCGGCGTTTACCGACGGCCGTGGTTTCTCGATTGGCCGCCTGCTGCGCGAGCGCTACGGCTATACCGGCCAGCTGCGTGCCTTCGGCGATGTGTTCAAGGACACAATCAATTATCTGTATCGCTGTGGTTTCAATGCCTTTGCCGTGCGTGCCGACAAGGATATCGCCGAAGCTGCCAAGGGTCTGGACGACTTTACCGAGTTCTATCAGGCCAGCGTACAGCAACCGGTGCCGCTGTTCCGCCGCCGCACACTGGCTTGAGTTGTCAGTTGCATCCCGCCAGTTCGGCGAGGATGCAGACTGATCCCGCCAGATAGACCGCCCTCAGGGGCGGTTTTTATTTTCTGACTAATTTGGTCAGTAAAATACTTTCAGTCTATATCAAAGCCGAAACCAAACTTCTTGTGCAAAACCAGTGCTGGCGCCGTTTGCCTGCGTGTCAAGCCTGGATGTGGCGGCAGGGCAGTTGTTGCATCGCAACAGAAAGCGCAAATATTCATCTTCGCGTTTTAAACGCTTTATACTCGCGATTCCTTTTCCTTACGGATGGCGCGGGAAGTGGTCAAACTGGCGAAATGCTCGCTGATGCTGATGGCGCTGGGCTGTTTTGAAGTGGCGGGGGCCGGCACGCTGCGTTTTTCTGTCACCGAATCATGGAGCATGCCGCTGGGGCGCTTCGTGCAGGGGCGCCTGGTCGAGGGCATCATGTTTGACCTGATGCAGGCGATTGCCCAAAACGCCGGCAGCAAGCCCGAATTCGTCGTCTTGCCGCGCAAGCGCATTGATGCTGCGTTCCAGCAGAACCTGGCCGACGTGCGTTGCTATGTCAGCCGCAACTGGGTGGCCAAGCCGGACAGCTATCTGTGGAGCGGGCCACTGTTCAGCAACGAAGACCTCATCGTGAGCTTCCAGCAACGCAAGCCCGTGCCAACGCTGTCGTCGTTCAACGGTGCGCATGTCGGTACGGTGCTGGGCTATGTCTATCCGCCGCTGGACGAGGCGTTTGCTTCGGGCGCGCTGGTGCGCGACGATGCCGCCGATGAGCTGACTGCGGCGCGCAAGGCCAAGTACGGCCGCACCGATCTGGTCATCATGCACCGCCTGATGATGGACTGGCTGCGCAAGGTCGAGCCGCTGCCCGCCATCACCATCATTTATCCGGTACAGCGCTTCGACGTCGAATGCGGCGTGAGCAAGCGCAGCCAGCTGGACCCGCTGCAGGTACAGGGCGCCATCGAGAGCCTGCGCCGCAGCGGCGAGATCGAGCGCATCCTGCAGCGCTACCGGTGATGGCCGGGCGCTGATCCGGCTACCGCAGCGCTTGCGGGCGCTACCTGCATGGCGTTCTGCCTGGCGCAGGCAGCAAAAAGGGCGTCCGAAGACGCCCGCAAGGTCGGTATACCCAACTACACGACACCGATGATGCGCCGGGGCGTGCGCCCCGGCTGCATGTGTTACTTCAGGGTGATGCCCCAGTTGTCCTGCACGCACTTCACGTAGTTGCCTTCCATCAGCGCGTTGTACGGGGTCTGGTAGCTCACCAGCTGGCACTGGTTGTCGCCGCCGACGTTCCAGTTCTTTTCCCAGTAGATGTTGTAGGCGGCCGAGCTGCCGGCGTCGAAACGCTTCATGGTGGCGCAGCTCAGTTGCTCCTTGCTGTAGTCCCAGCCCAGATCGGCAGCAAACTGCTTGTAGTAGTCGATGCGGTTCTGCGCTGCCTGCTTCTCGGTCCCCAGTCCGCACTCGGCGTTGATGATCTGGATCGTCGTGGCAAAGTTGTTGCCGGCACCGTTGGCAACGTCCACCTGGTTCGGTACCCAGGTGCCGTCGATCACTTGCAGCATGGACGGCTTGGGCGGTTGCGGGTAGACGAAGAAGAACGTGGCCGAGGCCAGGTTCAGCCAGGTGCTGGCCACCAGGTCCGGGTTGTTCAGCAGCACGAACTGGTCACCGTTGTTCATGGCTTGCGAGAACGGGCCGTAGTTGTAGTTGTACGACAGCTGCTTGGCGCCACGGCCGAAGTACTTTTTCCACGAACCGTCGGCGTTCTTGCCGCAGGTCCATACCTTGTTGAACACCGGATCGGCGCATTCTGTGTTGTAACCGCAGCCGGCGCCGGTTTCGTCGCAACCCATTTCACGCAGATACTTCAGGCCCTGACGCCATTGCGGGGTGGCAATGTTGGCGTTGTGGTCACCGGTTTCCTGGGCAAAGTGCGCGAACATGGTGGCGAGCGAGTGACGGCAGATGGCGTCGGCATCGCGGCCATCCTTGTAGTCATCGCACACGGCCGGGAACTTGGCCACGGCTTGCAGGAAGCGCTGGTAGCTGTAGCTGGTGTCGCGGATTTCGAAGTAGTAGTTCCACTTCGCTTCCGGCAGCAGGCGTTCAACGCGCTTCACGTTGATCGGGTTGGCGGTATTGCCCGCTGCAACCTTCTCGACGTCTGCATTCGGCAGCGTGCGGATGGTGGCCTTGATGCTGCGGAAGAAATCGTTGTTGGTCAGCTCGGCTTCGCGGGCCAGTGCCTGTTGCAGCGTGGGCGGGCCGGAAGGCACCGGGGTAGTGGTCGGAACCGGCGTGCCGCCGATGCCACCCGTGCCACCGTTGCTGCAGCTGCCTGCATCAACCCATACGCCGCCTTGGGACGGGTCATTGCCCTGTGTCCACCACTTGGCGGTGTAGTTGTGACCTTGGTAGCTGGCGCTGTTGCCGCCGTTGTAAATGGCACCGGCGCTCCAGGCCGTTGCACACGGCGTACCGCTCGGGGTGCCGGTGGGTGTTGCTGTCGGGGCGGTGGTCGGCGCAGTCGTGGGGACCGGGGTAGCGGTCGGCACCGGGGTGCTGGTCGGCTTGGGTGTGGCGGTCGGTGCGGTGGTCGGCACCGGCGTGGATGTCGGAGCGACGGTGGGCTTGCTGGTCGGCACCGGGGTAGCGGTGGGGACGGGCGTGCTCGTCGGCTTGGTCGTCGGAACCGGAGTTGCCGTCGGCTTGCTGGTCGGAACCGGTGTCGCGGTGGGCGCGGTGGTGGGCTTGGTGGTCGGTGTCGGCGTCGGGCTGGCGGTGCCTACCACTTTCCACAGTGTCGGCGTGCCGGCGGGGTTCCAGTTGGCGCCCACGTAGGCGGTGTGCGTGACCAGCGCCTGATAGGTGCTGCCGTTGTAGTCAACTTGCGTGCCGGCGGTGTAGGTGCTGCCTTCCTGCCAGGTCGGGGCGGCGTATGCGCTGGCTGCAAGCAGCCCTGCCGCGAGCCACAGGGCGAACGGTTTCTTCGACATTTCCTTCTCCATCATCCTTGTTTTTACGCCCGGGTGGACACTCCGCGCGTTGTAAGGCGGATGGTGGACGAGTGCTTACAGTTCGTCAAACGGTTTGTGTGACAAAAATCGTTAAGAATCAATAATATATGAATATATTCTAATGTTGCGGTGCGCGAAGGTGCACTGGCCAAAACCGCCATGAAACCAAAATGGTGCATGAATTCAGGGGCTTAACTTGCCGGTTTTTGACTTGGTATGTTTTCAAAACGGACACATTGCGGCTATCCCTGATCTGCTGTTTTTTGCTCAAATCTGGCCGGATTTAGACAAAAAATTCGGCGCGCTGCGTTCTTGCATGTGCGTGAGCCGATGCATGCGGGCGGCCCTCGCAGGCGCATGGCGCCGCAGTAAAAGTGCCGCCGATCACGCTGCGCACGAGGATTACCGGGCGCGGAGTTGGCACACCAGCCCAGGAGTCCCCCTCATTGCCGCCACAAACCACGCGTGGCCGTGAAAAGAAAAGCGACCATCTTTTAGTCTTAATATATTGATTATTAAATGATTTATTGCTGATTCTTGCCGTGGCCGTGAAACGCATCGTTGCGGGGGCTGGGCGCTGCGCCCTGCGCGCGCAAAGATGGGCGCAGCGTTGCCGGTGCCTCATGGCCTGGCGGCGCTTTTCATAACCAAAAATCCGGGCGAACACCCAGGATGGAGAATTCATGATGAAGAAGCGTACATCCCGCACGCTGCAATCGCTGCTGGGCCTCGTGCTGGGCTGCGGCCTGCTGGCCAGCGTGGCTATGGCCGCGCCGACCTGGCAGGAAGGCAATACCTATACTGCCGGCACGGTCGTGACCTATAACGGCCAGGACTACAAGGCGCTGGTCACCCATACCGCCTATGTCGGCGCTAACTGGAACCCGGCGGCTACCCCGAGCCTGTGGTCGCCGCAGGGCACCAGCAGTGCTACGCCGGTGCCAACCTTGGCCCCGACCGTGACCCCGCGCCCGACCACGGCCCCGACAAGCAAGCCCACCACCGCGCCGACGGCCACCCCCAAGCCCAGCGCAACACCGGTGCCGACCAGCACCCCGGCCACGCCGACGCCGCGCCCCACTGCCACTCCAGTGCCGGCAACACCGACGCCGCGCCCGACCTCGACGCCGGTGCCGGTTACCCCGACACCCAAGCCGAGCAGCGTGGGCCTGGATGACCCGGCCAAGAAGGAAATCGCCATGCAGCTGGTCTCCAGCGCCGAGAATTCGTCGCTGAACTGGCGCGCCCAGTACAGCTATATCGAGGATATCGGTGATGGCCGCGGCTATACCGCCGGCATCATCGGTTTCTGCTCGGGCACCGGCGACATGCTGGAGCTGGTCGACGCCTACACCAACCAGTATCCGGGCAATGTGCTGGCCAAATACCTGCCGGCACTGCGTTCGGTGAACAACAGTGCATCACACGCCGGTCTGGACCCGAACTTCACCAAGGACTGGAAAACCGCAGCTGCCGATCCGCACTTCCAGAGCGCGCAGGACTACGAGCGCGACACCGTCTACTTCAACCCGGCCGTGCAACTGGCCAAGCAGGACGGCCTGCACGCACTGGGCCAGTTCGCCTACTACGACGCTGCCGTGGTGCACGGCTTCGACGGCCTGCAGAGCGTGCGCAAGGCAGCCCTGAAGAAAGCATCGACGCCGACGCAGGGCGGGGCGGAAGTGACCTATCTGCAAGCCTTTCTCGACGCCCGCGTGGTGGAAATGAAGAAGGAAGCGGCGCATGAGGATGTCAGCCGCATCGAAACCGCACAGCGCGTGTTCCTGAACAACGGCAATCTGGACCTGAATACGCCGCTGTACTGGAAGGTGTACGGGGATTCGTACCAGATCCTGCAATAAGTACGGTTAGGCAAAGCGTGCGGATTGCCTTCCGCACGCTTTGTCATCTCGGCTCACCCCGCCTTGCCGAGATGGGGTCGCAGCAGCAGCGGTGCCGCAATGCCAAAGCTCAGCGCCAGCAAAATCATCGCCGCCTTCACCGCGCTGATGCCCGCGGTGGCAATCAGCGCTGCACCGTTGCCGTCGGCCGGCAGCACGGCAATGCCCAGCAATGCCTGCACCGATTCATACATGAACTTGCCCGGCACCAGCGGAATGGCGGCGCTGATGGCGTAAATGGCGGGTGGGTCGCCCTGCCGGCCGGCCCACAGATCGGCCAGCAGACCGATGACAACGGCGGCGATCAGGGTGCCGAGCACCACGTCGCCATGCAGGGCCAGCACACCGCTACGGGCGGCATGGCCGATGATGGCCAGTATGCCGCAAGCCACGATGGTGCGTGGCGGTACATTGAACAGTAGGGCAAAGCCCAGTGCGGCCGGTGCGGCCCAGAGTTCGGTCAACCAGTGCATCATGCCTCCTTGGCCTACAAGCCGATCATGCGCAGCGCCAGGCTCATACCCAGCGCGATGCCGAATACCACCACCGCACTCAGCGTCAGCCGCACCATGCCGTTCAGGTAGTTGGCGTTCAACAGGTCGCTGGCGGCATTGATCAACGGCACGCCGGGAATCAAGAACAGCACCGATGCAGCCAGCGCCGCACTGGGCGTGGCGCTCAGGCCGCGCAGCGCGCCGGTCAGCAATAGCGCCACAAAGCTGGCCACGGTGGCAAACACCGCCGGGCTGAAGTGGCGCCGCGCCAGCCAGGTTTTCACCGCGCTGCCGCAGGCCGCGCCCAGCGTGGTGATGGCGATGGCCACCGGGTCGCCGCCGAACAGCGCGGCAAAGCCGCCGCAGGCCAGCCCCACCATACCGACCACCAATGGCAGCGGGTAATGCGGGCAGGGGGTAGCCAGTGCCGCCAGTGCGTCCTCTGCGCCGGCCAGCGTCAGGGCATGGTCTTCCAGCTGGCGCACCCAGCGCGTCAGCGCGCACAGCAGCGCAAAATCGGCCCCCAGATGCGGTGCCTTGCGCATGGCGGTTTCGCTCTGATTGCCCACCGTGATGGTGATGCCCACATTGGTGGACGAAATCAGCACGTCCACGCGCTCTGCCCCCAGGCAGCGGGCCACACGCTGCATCAGCAGCGAGGTGGCATGCGTGGCCGAGCCGGATTGGTGCGCCAGCAGGCCGGCTTGCAGCGCCAGATTGAGCACGCGCGACAATGCCATGCTGGCGGTGGCTTCGATGGCCGGCGGGGCGGGGCAGGGGCTGGGGGCCGGGGTCAGGTCATTCGGGACAGGCGGGGCGAGCCGGTTCATGGTGTCCTTGTGTGGCGGCATATTCGGCGACCGGAAGCCGGTGCGCTGCGCGCAGCAGCCAGAGCGGCCGATTTCCGGGCGTGCAATTGAAAACCCCCGGTCAGGGCCGGGGGTGTAGGGTCAGGCCTCGGTCTTGGTATCGACCTGTGCTTCGGCTCGCTCGTAGGCTTCCTGATACGGCCGGCCGTAGTAGCTGTCCAGCAGCAGTTGCTTGAGTTCGCTGATCAGCGGGAAGCGCGGGTTGGCGCCGGTGCACTGGTCGTCAAACGCTTCCACTGCCAACTGGTCGATCCGGTCGAGGAACTCGTGCTCCGGCACGCCGGCCTCGCGGATCGACGCCGGGATGCCCAGTGTGGCCTTGAGGTCATCCACCCAGGCAATCAGGCTGGCTACGCCTTGCTCGTTGTTTTTGGCCGGCAGGCCAAGGTGGCGGGCAATTTCGGCATAGCGGCACTTGGCCTGCGGTCGGTCATACTGGCTGAACGAGGTCTGCTTGGTCGGAATGTCCGCCGCGTTGTAACGGATGACATTGCTGATCAGCAGCGCGTTGGCCAGGCCGTGTGCCAGATGAAACTCGGCACCGATCTTGTGCGCCATGCTGTGGCACACGCCGAGGAAGGCATTGGCAAACGCAATGCCGGCAATGGTGGCTGCATTGTGCACTGCCTCGCGGGCATGCGGGTCACGCGCGCCGTTCAGGTAGGCCGACGGCAGATGCTGCTTGAGCATGTTCAGCGCCTGCAGGGCCTGCGCGTCGGAATACTCGTTCGCCATCACCGACACATACGCTTCCAGCCCGTGGGTGACTGCGTCGATGCCACCGAAGGCGGTCAGCCCCTTGGGCATGTCCATCACCAGGTTGGGGTCGACAATGGCAATGTCCGGGGTCAGCTCGTAGTCGGCAATCGGGTACTTGATGCCGGTCACTTCATCGGTCACTACCGCAAACGGCGTCACTTCCGAGCCAGTGCCCGAGGTGGTGGGAATTGCCACCAGGCTGGCCTTTTGCCCCATCTTGGGGAAGCGGTAGATGCGCTTGCGGATGTCCATGAAGCGCAGTGCCAGTTCCTGGAAGTGCACGTCCGGGTGCTCGTACATCACCCACATGATCTTGGCCGCATCCATCGGGCTGCCGCCGCCGAGCGCGATGATCACGTCCGGCTTGAAGGCGTTGAGCACGCGCACGCCTTCGCGCACCACGGCCAGCGTCGGGTCGGCCTCGACACCGTAGAACACGTCCACTTCCAGCCCCAGCTTTTTCAGCACGCGGATGGTCTCATCGCAATAGCCGTTCTCGAACAGATAACGACCCGTCACGATGACGGCACGGCGCTTGTCGGCCAGCTCTTCCAGCGCAAACGGCAGACTGCCGCGACGGAAGTAGATGCTCTTGGGCAGCTTGTGCCACAGCATGTTCTCGGCACGCTTGGCGACGGTTTTCTTGTTGATCAAGTGTTGTGGCCCCACGTTTTCCGAAATCGAGTTGCCGCCCCACGAGCCGCAGCCCAGGGTGAGCGACGGTGCCAGCGCAAAGTTGTACAGGTCACCGATGCCGCCCTGGCTGGACGGCGTATTGATCAGGATGCGCGCGGTCTTCATGCGTTCGCCAAAGTAGCGCACGCGGTCTTCGCGCAGGTCCTGGTCGGTATAGAGTGCGGCGGTGTGGCCGATGCCACCCAGCGTGACCAGCGCCTCGGCCAGCTCGACCGCGTGCTTGAAATCACGCGCGCGATACATGCCAAGGGTGGGGCTGAGCTTCTCGTGCGCAAAGGCTTCGTCGTTGCTGACCTCGTTCACCTCGCCGATCAGCACCTTGGTGTAGGGCGGTACCTTGATGCCGGCCATGGTGGCGATCTGGGTCGCGCTCTGGCCGACGATGGCGCTGTTCAGCCCGCCGTTCACCAAGATCACCTCGCTGACGGCCTTGCGCTCCGCCGCATTGAGCACATAGCCGCCCGCGCCGATGAAGCGGTCGCGCACGGCCTTGTAAATGCTGTCCACCACGATCACGGCCTGCTCGGAGGCACATACCACGCCGTTGTCGAAGGTCTTGGACATCAGGATGGATGCCACCGCGCGCTTGATGTCGGCGGTTTCGTCGATCACCGCCGGCGTGTTGCCGGCGCCGACGCCAATGGCCGGCTTGCCGCTGGAATAGGCTGCATGCACCATGCCCGGGCCGCCAGTAGCGAGGATCAGGTTGATGTCCGGATGGCGCATCAGCTGCTCGGACAGCGCAACCGATGGTTCGTCAATCCAGCCGATGATGTCGGCCGGGGCGCCGGCCTTGACGGCGGCTTCCAGGATCAGCCGGGCTGCCTCGCAGGTGGCGCGTCTGGCGCGCGGGTGCGGGCTGAAAATGATGCCGTTGCGGGTCTTGAGGGCGATCAGCGCCTTGAAGATGGCGGTGGAGGTCGGGTTGGTGGTCGGCACGATGCCGCAGATCAGGCCCACCGGTTCGGCGATGGTGATGGTGCCGAAGGCATCATCCTCGCTCAGCACGCCGCAGGTCTTGTCGTCCTTATACTTGTTGTAGATGTACTCGGAGGCAAAGTGGTTTTTCACTACCTTGTCTTCCAGCACGCCCATGCCGGTTTCCTCGACCGCCAGCTGCGCCAGCGGGATGCGCGCATCGGCGGCGGCAAAGGCCGCACAGCGGAAGATTTCATCGACCTGCGCTTGGGTGTAGCTGGCAAATACCGCCTGTGCTGCCTTGACTCGCGCTACAAGGGCGTCGAGTTCCTGTGTGGTTTTCGTAGCCATTTCGGTTTCTCCAGTGGTCCGCGTTCAGGCTCAGATTAAGGCCGCAGCGGGGTAGCGGGGTTGATCCACATCAAGCGTTGGGGTGGTACTTGTGCCAATGCTTTGTTGCACTGCATCAGCAGCAATTGAGGCCGTGGTCGCGGAAGATCTGCCGTGCGGACTCGGTGGCTTGCGGCGTGGGCACCGGAGTGGCGGATAGCTGGTAATCCAGCCCCAGCGCCTGCCATTTCGGCTCGCCCATCTTGTGGAAGGGCAATACCTCCACGCGTTCGATCAGGCCCGGGCCGCGCTCGGCCAGTCCTTGGGCATAACGCGCCAGCGCGGCAATGTCGGCCGGGTCGTCGGTCAGGCCGGGCACCAGCACATAGCGCAGCCACATCGGCTTGTGCAGCCGGATCAGCCGCTCGGCAAAGTCCAGCGTGGGCTGCAGCGGCTTGCCGGTGATGTGCAGGTAC
This sequence comes from Andreprevotia lacus DSM 23236, assembly GCF_900176275.1. GTDB lineage: Bacteria > Pseudomonadota > Gammaproteobacteria > Burkholderiales > Chitinibacteraceae > Andreprevotia > Andreprevotia lacus. The sequence goes on from NZ_FWXD01000004.1 coordinate 151,058, forward strand.
TTGGCCGGGTCGATGTGCTTGATATCGAGCAGCACCAGATCGACCGGGTCGAACCAGTCATCCGGCAGGTGGCCGGCCAGAAAGCCCTGCGTATCCAGCGCGGTATGCAGGCCGTAGCGCTGCTTGGCGCGGTAGAACACCTCGCGCACGAAATGCGCCTGCATCAGCGGTTCGCCGCCGGAGATGGTCAGTCCGCCGGTGAGTTTGAGAAAACCGGCGTAGCGGCCGATCTGGTCCACCAGCTCGTCGGCCGGGCGGGGCTCGCCGTTGTGCAGTTTCCAGGTGTCGGGGTTGTGGCAATACAGGCAGCGGAACTGGCAGCCGGCCATGAAGGCGACAAAGCGTACGCCGGGGCCGTCGACGGCAGCGCCGGTTTCCACGGAATGGACAAAGCCGCACAGCTGACCGGCTTCATTGACCACGGCCGGGGCGATTTCGCCCGGCGCAGGGGTAATCGACATGCAAGTTCTCCTTCGCCCTGTGCCGTGTCCGGTGCCGGGCCGTGTTGCCAGTGATGACCGGTTCCACGGCCGGGCCGGGAACACTGCGTGCGCTCGTTGTCGCAACGCTGCTATGGGCGCCCCCTGCACGCAGGTGCGCCGGGGTACGCCGTTGGGCGTGCAGAGGGAAAAGGTGGCGCCGGTGACGCCCTCCAACGCACCGACGCCGCACGCCATCCGGCGTGCAGGGTGAAACGGGTGGCGCCGGCGACACTCCCCCGAGGACGCCGGCGCCGCATGCCGGGTGGGCATGCAAGGTAAAACAGGTGGCCCCTGGTGCAATCGGAAGTACCGGGGCCGCATGCCGGTTGGGCATGCAAGGGTGAAACTGACTAGCCACGTGTCGTTTGGTGATTGTGACGCGGCGCTAATTTTAGAAGCCTGATCCGTGCCGCTTGCGAGCGTCAGCGAGGCCCCCTCGCGGCGGCGAGGGCAGGGGGGGCCAAACAGGTAGAGCCGGAGCCTCCCCTGCCAACGCTGGTTGGAACCCGGCTTGGCCGGGTTCTTGATACCGGTTCCAACGCCCTCGACGGCAGCCATGTTCTCCCGAGGCGCTAGGCGTGCACGTGGAAAGTACGGTTGATCACATCCAGCTGCTGTTCGCGGCTGAGCTTGATGAAGTTCACGGCATAGCCGGACACGCGTATGGTCAGTTGCGGATACTTCTCAGGGTGATCCATGGCATCCAGCAGCGTTTCACGGTTCAACACGTTCACATTGATGTGGAAACCCGTGGCGTTGCAGAAACCGTCCAGGCAGTTGGCCAGATTGTTTACCCGGTCGCTCAGCGTGTGGCCCAGCGCGTCCGGCGTGGCCGATGCGGTCCAACTGATGCCATCCAGCGCGGCGTCGTAGGGCAGCTTGGCCACCGAGGCACCGGCGGCGACAAAGCCTTCGTGGTCGCGGCCGTTCATCGGGTTGGCGCCCGGTGCAAACGGGGTACCGGCGCGGCGGCCGTCCGGCGTATTGCCGGTTTTCTTGCCGTACACCACGTTGGAGGTGATGGTCAGCACCGATTGCGTCGGCATGGCGTTGCGATAGGTCGGGTTCTTGCGGATCTTGCTCATGAAGGTTTCAGTCAACCACACGGCGATGCTGTCCACGCGGTCATCGTTATTGCCGTAGGCCGGATAATCGCCATCAATCTGGAAGTCCACGGCGATGCCGGCTTCGTTGCGGATGACCTTGACCTTGGCGTACTTGATGGCCGACAGCGAATCGGCCGCCACCGACAGGCCGGCAATGCCGCAGGCCATGGTGCGCAGGATGTCGCGGTCGTGCAGCGCCATTTCGATGCGCTCGTAGGCATACTTGTCGTGCATGTAGTGAATGGCGTTGAGTGCCTTCACATAGGTTTGCGCCAGCCAGTCCATCATGCGCTCGAAGCGTGCCACCACGGTATCGTAGTCGAGATAATCGCCGGCAATCGGCTCAAACCCCGGTACCACACGCTTGCCGGTTTTTTCGTCCACGCCGCCGTTGATGGCGTACAGCAGCGCCTTGGCCAGATTGCAGCGTGCGCCGAAGAACTGCATCTGCTTGCCGATTTCCATGGCCGACACGCAGCAGGCAATGCCGTAGTCATCACCCCAGTGCGGGCGCATCAGGTCGTCCGATTCATACTGGATCGAGCTGGTTTCGATCGACACGCGCGCGCAGAAATCCTTGAAGCCGCGCGGCAGCTCGGGCGACCACAGCACGGTCAGGTTGGGTTCGGGCGCGGGGCCAAGATTGAACAGGGTATTGAGGAAGCGGAAGCTGCTCTTGCTCACCAGCGTACGGCCATCCTTGCCCATGCCGCCGATGGATTCGGTCACCCAGGTCGGGTCGCCCGAATACAGGCTGTTGTATTCCTCGGTGCGCAAGAAACGCACGATGCGCAGCTTGATCACCAGATCGTCGACCAGCTCTTGCGCTTCGCGCTCGGTCAGCTTGCCGGCGCGCAGGTCGCGCTCGATATAGATATCGAGGAAGGTAGACACCCGACCCAGCGACATGGCCGCGCCGTTTTGCTCCTTCACCGCCGCCAGATAGCCGAAGTAGACCCACTGCACCGCTTCCTGCGCGGTGACCGCCGGGCGGCCGATGTCATGGCCGTAGGCGGTGGCCATCTGCTTGAGTTCACTCAGCGCGCGGATCTGCTCGGATAATTCCTCGCGCAGGCGCAGCACGTCTTCGGTGAAATCGAGATCGTCGGTCTCGGCCTTTTCCTGTTCCTTGTAGGCCATCAGCGCATCGACGCCATACAGCGCCACGCGACGATAGTCGCCGATGATGCGGCCACGGCCATAGGCATCGGGCAGGCCGGTAATGATGCCGGACGAGCGGCAGGCGCGGATCAGCGGGTTGTAGACGTCGAACACGCCGCTGTTGTGATCCTTGCGGTAATAGCTGTAGATTTCCTCGATCTGCGTATCGAGCTTGCGGCCGATTTCACGCAGCGAGGCTTGCACCATGCGCAGGCCGGTATTGGGGAAGATGGCGCGCTTGAGCGGTGCATCGGTCTGCACGCCGACGATCTTTTCCAGATTGCGGTCGATATAGCCCGGACCAAAGGCGATGATGCCGGTGCCGCGATCGGCAGCCACATCCAGCACGCCGCCGGGAGCGGCGCGCTCCTGTGTCAGCAATTCGGACAGCTTGGCCCACAGCGCGGTAGTGCGTTCGGTTGCGCCGGCCAGGAAGCTGGCGTCACCGGTATATGGGGTGTAGTTGCGCTGGATGAAATCGCGCACGGCAACCTTGTGTTGCCAATCCCCCGGCAGGAAGCCCTGCCAGGCCTCGTGATGCAACTGCAGTAGCGGTGCGTTCATGTGGGTTCTCCAGCGAATCTATTGGTGTAGCGCTAGGTTACGACCAACCCGCTTGTAAGAACTTGGCGCAGATCAAGCTTGGCGATTGCCTTGCCTGTGCAAATTGCCAAAGGAAACGAGCGCGTGCACTACCGGGCGGCGCTTTTCTGGTAGCGTCGGGGCATTGGCCTACGAATAATGCACCTCGTGAAAATCATCCTCTCCAGCCTTCTTTTGCTGACGACCATGCACTGCCTGGCAGTGAGCTATGACCTGAGTGATCACACGCCTGCTGGCGCCAGGGTGCAGACGTTTCATATCCGGTGCGCAAACGGCCAGTTTGGCGAGATACGCCACGATCCGGATGATCACGACCAGGAATACTGTGCATTCCAGCAACGCGGCGGCAACAAGCGCAAATGCGGTACGGCTGCGGATTTCCCGCTGGAGCGTGCAGCCATTTTCCTTTGCCAGTAATGAGCGCGGATACGGCTTGCACAGTCATGCACAAACAACGGGGATGGTCATGTGTACTGCCTGTGAATAAATCAGCCAAGATGCTGATGCCACAGGGAATTTCTGGCCTGCCAAAAATATGATCAACCGGCCGAAATCGGCCTGTAAACCGCGTCGTTACTGAGTGCAGCGTATGCATGGCATTGTTCTGCACCCATGCACATTTGCCGGGGATGGCGCTGTGAGCATGCTGTGGATAACGTCATCAAGTAATTGAAGATAAGGGTGATTTTTGATCTGCCTAAAAACGGGGCAGGCACCTTTGGGTTGCCGCATCATGCTCGGGCTTGCAGCACAATGTGCATGCGGCGGGTAATCAATGCACAGCCGGCGTGGAAGGGTATGTGCAAACCCTGTGGATGGCGAGGCCAAGTTGCTGAATCGGCAACAATATTCCGGCCTGCCTGAAAAATGAGCGGCACGGGTTTGCGGTGCCGGGCAAGCTTTACCAGGCAAGCCCCGCATGCGTGTGGATGTTTTTCACATTCATGCACACGCAACGGGGATGGCTATGTGCACACCCTGTGGATGATGTGGCCAAGTAGTTGAAATATTTGGCATATTCCATGCTGACTATAAAACGGGCAATGCAGCTGTCGGGGGCTGTCGCAAGCATTGCAGGGTGATATCACTGCGTTGCAGCCGCACTTTTTGCACATCCATGTACACCTAACGGGGATGGGTATGTGCACACCCTGTGGACGACGATGCCAAGTGTTTGAAATGGCAAACATATTTTATGCTGCCCAAAAAATGGGCAAGCAAGGTAGCGGGAGCGCCAGGGTGATGTTCGCTGCAGCCGGGGCGCTTTTGCACATTCATGCACATGCAGCGGGGATGGTCATGTGTACACCCTGTGGATGACACGGCCAAGTGATTGAAGTGGCAGACATATTTATCGCTGACTAAAAAGTGGGCATTGCGGCTTGCCAAGCCCGCCGCAGGTGCAACAAGCCGGCGCTGGCTGCTGCCAGCGGCGTTTTGCACAGTCATGCACATGCAGCGGGGATGGTCGTGTGCAAACCCTGTGGATGATGCGGCCAAGCCATTGATATGGCAGCAATATCCTGGCCTGATTAAAAAACGGGCAATACTGTTTTGAGTACGGTGGACAGGGCGGCAAGAGGTGCGCAGCCGGCTTGACAGGCATTTTCCCCAATCATGCACATGCAACGGGGATGCCTATGTGTACACGCTGTGCATAAGCCGCTCAAGTTATTGATCTGGCTGGCCTATTTTTATCCGCTCAAAAAATGAGCAGCGCGCAACTGATGCTGTGCCCATGCCCGGCGGGCGCCGCCGCGTATCTGATTTCTGTCTTTTTGCTGTCTTATTATTGACCTCGTATGGCATGATGCTGCGCAATCAGACTTCCCATTTTCTTTGCAACAAGCGGATTGCGACCGACCATGCACAAGCTCATTTTCTGGATCATTCCTTTTGCACTGGCAGGTTGCCAGGTGGCAGTCAAAACCCCTGAGGGTACCAAGACCGTTTCAGCCCTGCCCACGCAGCAGCGTGATGCCGCGCCGCAGCCGGTAAAGACAACGGCAGCGGCTGCCTTGCCATCGGGCATCTACAGTTATCAGGCGCAGACCCAGCACAAGGATGGCCGGGGCAAGTTGCAAAGCGAAGTGGCCCGCTACAGCTATACAGTGCTGGACTTGGGGGGAGGACGGGCCCAAATCCGCTTTGCCGGTGAAGCCAGCGCAGCTGACCCCGGCGGTGCCGGCGGCTTGATGACCGGCGAAACCCAGGTGAGCGGCGTGGCGGTCTTCAGCAATGGCGCGTGGCAGCTCAGCGGCAAAAGCGAGGATGGGGATTGTGATGGTCGCTTTGTGGTTGAGGGCACGGCTATCAAACATTTGAGCGGGCGTTGCCGCGATGCCGGCGTCGTGGGGGACATGGGCTGGCCGGCGCCCAATACGGTTTTGCGGTTCAGTCGTGCCTTGCGCGACGGCGAGCGAGCCGAACTGCAGCGTGGTGGGGCCACTACAAAGACGGCAGACAGCATCCCGGCCAAGGGGGGCAATGATGCTTATGCGGCATTGATCGGGAAGGTCTTCCCGGTCATGGCCTTGCCCTACCAGGTCTTTGGGTTTGACGCCTATAACGCCAGGCTGGAACCTTTTGCGTCAAATGAAATGCCCGAGGGCAAGATCACGGTTTATCCGGTCCGCAAGGGCAGCGCCCGCTATGTGGTGATTGCGGCCATCGCCGGTAATGGCACCCATCGCGTGGTTGATGTGCGTCAGGCCGCGCCGGGTGCGCGCAATCTGCGCTTTGTCGCCACCACGCCGGATGGCGGTGACCTGATCACCACCTGCACCGTCAACGGCAAGCCCGTCTCGCAGGTGTTCGGTTTTGCCCAGCCGGGCAAAAAACGGACTTATACCGCCGTGGTGCCGGCGCAGGGTGAGTCGATCTGGCTGGTGCAGCCGGGTGGCACCGGCATCGTGGCGTTCCGGGCGGGCGACAAACTGGCCTGCAAGGATCAGGTATTTGGCGGCTGAGGCATCGCCGACCGGGCGATTGGCATCACGCCCGGTCAAGCCCGTTTGGCCCGGGGGCGGCGCTCAGGCGTATTCCCACACCCGGGGAGGGGCGGGCAGCCGCAAATTCAGCTTGTGGGCGTTGACCACTTCGCTGACCGCATACTGCTCGTCGGCCGTATTGCGTGGCTGTGGCGGCCACACCGGCGAGCGGTGCTGGTTGAACAGGGTCAGTACCTTGGGCGCGTTGGCTTTGTCGGTGCGCCGCACCACCAGTCCGATATCGCCGTTTTTCAGTCGTACCGTGGTGCCGGGTGGGTAAACACCCAGCCCCTTGATCAAGGCGCCTGAAACTTGCTGGTCTAGTTGCTTGCCCTGGAAGACCAGCGCCAGCGCCTTGTTGGGTGGCAGTGCGTCACGGTAGCCGCGTGGCCACAGCTTGGCCCCCAGCACGTCGGCCACGTGCAGGATGTGCGCCAGCGGGTCGATGCCGGGCCGGCCCAGGTGATTGGGATAGCCGCTGCCATCCCATTCCTCGTGATGCTGGGCGATGATCTGCAGCCATTCTTCGTCGGTTACGCCGGCATCGCGCAGCAATTCCACGCTCAGCTGCGGGTGCGCATCGATTTGGCGGCGTTGTTCGCTGGAGAGCTGTTGCGCCTGCTGAAACAGCTTGTTCTGCAGCGCATACATGCTGATGTTCATGGTGAGCGTGGCCGACAGCAACGAGGCCAGTTGCGCTTGTTGCAAGGTGAGCTGGGCGCTGGCGCACAGCACCAGCACTGCACAATGCACCGCATGCTGGGTGGCGTAACAGCCGGCCTCGCGTTGATGCAGCAGCGCTGCCAGCGCGGCATCGGGCTTGTATTTCCACAGCAACTGCAGATCGGTCTGCACGCCTTGTAGCCGGGTAGCGAAATCGCATTTGGCCGTGCGGCCAGACAGCAGCAGATCCAGCTCACGCACGATATTGCTGTAAAAGCCAAACGGGTCACGCAAGACCGGGTGCAGATCAACGCCATTGCCGCCCTGGGCGGAGGGTGGCTTGTAGAACAAATCCTTTTGCTGCAGCTTCTCCAGCAGGCTGCCGGCCTCAATCACAAACCCTTCGCGCAGCAGCAGCGTGCCCTTCTCATCGTAAAGATTGTAGGGAATGGTATAGCCCGCATTCAATCTGCTGGACGCAAAACGCTCCATCTGTCCTTACCCCGCAGGGTCAGCCGGAATTGGTATGCTTTCAGTTAACCATGCTGCCGAGCGCTTTGTAAGATAAGCAGCTGCTAAATCAGGGATTTGAAGGCACTTTTCTGCTGAACGGTATTTTATGGGGCGCCAACGTCGGCCGGTGCTGGCAAGTTGGAAACAAATGCCGCGAATATGCAGCGAACGTGCAAGCAAAGATGCAAAATTGTATTTAAGGCTGGAGCAGTAACTGGTGTTATATCAGCAACTATTCACAGTGAACAACGCACGATAAAAAGCCGCCCGGCAGGGGCGGCTGGCAGGCAGGCTTGGGCTTACTTTTTCTCGTCGCCATCGGCCTGCTTGTTTTGATCTTCAGCGGCCTTTTGCACTGTCTGATCCACGCCCTTGGCTTTTTCCAGCGCATCGCGCTGCGGCTGGGCAATCTTGGCCGGGTGTTCTTTGTCGCCACAGGCAAGCAACAGGCTGGTCAGGCACAGCAAAGCAATCCATTTCATGATCATGATCCGTGTTGTGATGGCAACAGTGTAGCCAAGCGCAGTGGTGGCCGTAAAACCGGGTGAGAAAAGACTAGCGTGACGCCAGGCGCGTCTGCGTATCCAGCGTCAGCAACACGCAACGCAGTGCGGCAGCGTGTTCGGGATCGAGTATCTCACCCTGCAGGCTGAAGCGCTTGGCCACCTGCGCAATGGTCAGGATGGCGTTTTCATCCACTACGGCACTCATCACCCGCAGCGTCTGCACCAGTGCGGCATTGCATTTGTCACCACCGGCGCTGGATGACGATGCAGTAACCACGGCCGTGGGTTTATCGACGAACTCACCCGATGACACCACCCAATCCAGTGCATTCTTGAGTGCGCCCGGCACGCCAAACGCATACTCGGGTGACGCAATCAACACCGCATCTGCTCCGGCCAGCGCTGCCCGCCAATCCCGCACCGCTGCCGGTACGGTGTCGGCATCGTGATCCGGGTTGAACGGCGGCAAATGGGCTAGGCCGGTGTAGTCGAGCAAAGTGACACCGGCAGGCGCCAGCCCATGCAAAGCCCGCAACACGCCCCGGTTATACGAGGCAGCACGCAAGCTGCCACAGACGGTAAGAATGGTGGTCATCGTGACTCCTTGCCATAGCGCCGCAGGCATTCCAGATACAAGTCCTCAACCTGCTGGCGCGCCCATGGCGTGCGGCGCAGAAAGACCAGGCTGGACTTGATGCTGGGGTTGTCCTGAAAGCAGCGGATATTGATTATGCGGCCCAGCTCCGGCCAGCCGAAGAAATCGACCAGATCAAGCAGCATGGTTTCCAGCTTGATGCCGTGCAGCGGGTTGTTGTTTTGTGGGGTGTTCATAGGTGGTAAAAGCAAAACGGGCTGACCGAAGCCAGCCCGTCTCGTCGGTGCGATTTAGCGGGTAACCGGCTTGTAGCGGATACGCTTGGGTTTGGCGCCTTCTTCACCCAGGCGCTTTTTCTTGTCGGCTTCGTATTCCTGATAGTTGCCGTCGAAGAAGGTCCACTGGCTGTCGCCTTCCGCTGCGATGATGTGGGTGGCGATACGGTCGAGGAACCAGCGATCGTGCGAGATCACGAACACGGTGCCGGCGAACTCCAGCAGTGCGTCTTCCAGTGCGCGCAGGGTTTCCACGTCGAGGTCGTTGGACGGTTCGTCCAGCATCAGCACGTTGCCGCCCTTGAGCAGGGTTTTGGCCAGGTGCAGGCGGCCGCGTTCACCGCCCGACAGCGAGCCGACTTTCTTCTGCTGGTCGCCGCCCTTGAAGTTGAAGCGGCCCAGATAGGCGCGGCTGCTCATTTCGAACTTGCCGACGGTGATCAGGTCGTTGCCGCCCGAGACATCGTCGAACACGGTCTTGTCGTCTTCCAGCCCTTCGCGGCTTTGTTCGACAAAGGCCATCTGCACGGTCTGGCCGATTTCCACTTCGCCCGAATCCGGCTGTTCCTTGCCGGCAATCATCTTGAACAGCGTCGATTTACCGGCGCCGTTGGGGCCGATGATGCCGACGATGGCGCCAGCCGGGGCGGCAAAGCTGAAGTTGTCCATCAGCAGGCGGTCGCCGAACGACTTGGAGACGCCCTTGAATTCGATCACCTTGTCACCGAGGCGCTCGGCCACCGGGATGAAGATTTCCTGCGTTTCATTGCGTTTCTGGTGCTCGAAGCTGGACAGTTCCTCGAAGCGGGCAATCCGCGCCTTGGACTTGGCCTGGCGTGCCTTGGGGTTCTGGCGCACCCATTCCAGTTCCTTGTTCAGCGCCTTCTGGCGGGCCGATTCCTGCGACTCTTCCAGCTTCAGGCGGGCTTCCTTCTGCTCCAGCCAGCTCGAATAATTGCCCTTCCAGGGGATGCCATGACCACGGTCGAGTTCCAGAATCCACTCGGCGGCGTTGTCGAGGAAGTAGCGATCGTGGGTTACCGCCACCACGGTGCCCGGGAAGCGCACCAGGAACTGCTCCAGCCACTCCACCGATTCGGCGTCCAGGTGGTTGGTCGGCTCGTCCAGCAGCAGCATGTCCGGCTTGGACAGCAGCAGCTTGCACAGTGCCACGCGGCGTTTTTCACCGCCGGAGAGGTTGCCGATCTTGGCATCCCACGGCGGCAGGCGCAGCGCATCGGCAGCGAGTTCCAGTTGCAGCTCGGTGTTGTCACCAGCGCCGGCCGAGATGATGGCTTCCAGCTTGGCCTGTTCTTCGGCCAGTGCGTCGAAATCCGCGTCTTCCATGGCGTATTCGGCATACACCTCTTCGAGGCGCTTTTGCGCCGCCATGACTTCGCCCATGCCGCTTTCTACTTCTTCGCGCACGGTCTTGTCGGCATCCAGCTTGGGTTCCTGCTCCAGATAGCCGATCTTCACGCCAGCCAGATGCTGCACTTCGCCGTCGAATTCCTTGTCCGCACCGGCCATGATGCGCAGCACGGTGGATTTACCCGCACCGTTCAGGCCCAGCAAACCGATCTTGGCGCCAGGGAAGAACGACAGCGAAATATCCTTGATGATCTGACGCTTGGGCGGAACAATCTTGCTCACGCGGAGCATGGACATCACGTATTGAGCCATTTGCAAACAACCGGTTGGAATGAACGATGCGCGATTTTAACAGGCGCCGGTCGGCTTCGATGCATTCTTGACCATCATTTTGCTGCGCAAGCGGTCTAGCGTGGAAGCATTCCCCTGCCGGGAGCCAAGGCCATGAGCACATTCCGCAGCGAAACCGACTCGATGGGCGCTATCGACGTGGCGGCAGATCGTTATTGGGGCGCGCAGACGCAGCGCTCCATCATCAATTTCCCCATCGGCGTGGCACGCTTTCGCTGGCAGCGGCCGATGATCCGCGCGCTGGGCATCCTCAAGCGCGCTGCGGCCGAAGCCAACCGCGAGCTGGGCGAGCTGCCGGGCGATGTGGCGGCGCTGATCGTGCAGGCGGCCGACGAGGTGATCGCCGGCAAGCTGGATGCGCATTTCCCGCTGGTGGTGTTCCAGACCGGCAGCGGCACGCAGTCCAACATGAATGCCAACGAGGTGATCGGCAACCGCGCCATCGAGCTGGCCGGCGGCGTGATGGGCAGCAAGCAGCCGGTGCACCCCAACGATCATGTCAATCGCGGACAAAGCTCCAACGATACCTTTCCCACTGCCATGCATATTGCGGTGGTGGAGCAAGTGCATGCCCGGCTGCTGCCTGCCGTGCGCGACTTGCGCGACACCTTGGCGCACAAGGCCGAGGAATACGAACGCATCGTCAAGACCGGCCGCACCCATCTGCAGGACGCCACGCCGATCACGCTGGGGCAGGAAATCGGCGCCTGGGTGGCGCAGATCAACTTCGGTATAGAGGCGATAAAGGCGGCTTTGCCTGGCGTGCTGCAACTGGCCATCGGCGGTACGGCGGTCGGCACCGGGCTGAACGCCCACCCGCAATTCGGCAGGCTGGCTGCGCAGAAAATCGCTGCCATCACCGGCCAGCCCTTTGCGGATGCCACCAACAAGTTCTTTGCACTGGCTGCGCACGATGCGCTGGTGCAAACCTCGGCCGCGTTGCGCACGCTGGCGGGCGGGCTGATGAAAATGGCCAACGATGTGCGCTGGCTGGCCTCCGGCCCGCGTTGCGGTATTGGCGAGCTGAATATCCCCGAGAACGAGCCGGGTTCATCCATCATGCCTGGCAAGGTCAACCCCACCCAGTGCGAGGCGCTGACCATGGTCTGCGTACAGGTGTTCGGCAACGATGCCGCCGTGGCCTTTGCCGGCACGCAGGGTAATTTCCAGCTCAATGTCTACAAGCCGGTGATGGTGCATAACGTGCTCGAGAGCATCGAGCTGCTGGCCGATGCGTGCGCCGCCTTCAATGACCATTGTGCGTTGGGCATTGAACCCAATCTGCCGCGCATCAATGAAAACCTGGCGCGTAACCTGATGCTGGTGACGGCGCTCAACCGCCACATCGGCTATGACAAGGCGGCAGCGATTGCCAAGAAAGCGCACAAGGAGGGGCTGACGCTCAAGCAGGCAGCGCTGGCGCTGGGGGCGCTGAGTGAAGCGGACTATGAGCGCTGGATCGTGCCACTCGACATGACCCACCCCAGTGCCTGAAACAACGCAGCCCGGCTGGGCCGGGCTGTGTGTCAGGAGCCATGTGTCAAATCACGCCGCCTTGCTGGCCAGTTTGCGATCTGCCTCGGCAGACGGCAGGGTGCTGGTGACTTGCGGGCTGAATGCGAGCAGAAAGCCCAGCACCGCCAGCGCAGCCACGTAGATGGCTGGTGCTTGCGGATTCTTGTTGATCCAGGCAGCGAGCACCACAGGGGTCATGCCGCCAAAGATCGCGTAGGCCACGTTGTATGAGAACGACAGCCCGGTGAAGCGCACCGTAGCCGGGAAGGCTCGCACGGCCACATAAGGTACGGTGGCGATGGCGCCGACAAAGAAGCCGGCCAGCGTGTAATTGCGCAGCAGCACATCATCGGCGGCAGGCAGGCTGCCGTAGAACAGCCAGCTTGTGAGCAGCAGGCCGGTAAAACCCACCAGCATGGTGATCCGTGCACCAAAGCGGTCGGTCGCCCAGCCGAACACGACGCAACCTATGGTCAACGCTAGCGTTGCCAGTGCATTGGCTTCGGACGCCATGGCATCGGTGACGTGGAACACCTTCTGGATGTAGTTCGGCGTCATCAGGATCACGACGACGATGGCGGCAGACAGTACCCACGTCAGCAGCATCGACACGCCGACTGCGGGTAGATGGCGTTCCAGTATGGGCTTGAGCGGGAGGCCATCGGCCAGTGCCTTGCGGGCGTGCAGCTCCTTGAAAATGGGCGTTTCGTCCAGGAAGCGGCGCAGGTAAACGGCGAAGAAGCCAAAGATGCCGCCCAGCAGGAAGGGATAACGCCAGGCCTGGGCGGCGATTTCAGCCGGAGTGTAGTGGGTATTCAGATACAGCTTGATCAGCGAGCCGAGCAGAATGCCGAAGGTCAGACCGGCAGTCAGTGTACCTACTGCCAAACCGGTTTTGCGTGCAGGCGCGTGTTCGGAAACGAAGACCCAGGCTCCAGGTACCTCACCACCGATAGCTGCCCCTTGCAGGATGCGCAGCAAGAGCAGCAGCAATGGTGCGGCGACGCCGATGGTGGCATAGGTTGGCAGCAGGCCGATGGCCAGGGTGGGCACGGCCATCAGGAAGATGGATAGCGTGAACATGCGCTTGCGGCCGAGTTTGTCGCCAAAGTGGGCGATGATGATGCCGCCCAGCGGACGTGCCAGATAACCGGCAGCGAAAATGCCGTAGGTCTGCAACTGGATCAGCCAGTCCGGCATATTGTGCGGGAAAAACAGCTGGCCGATTACGTTGGCGAAGTACACATAAATAACGAAATCGTAGAATTCGAGCGCGCCGCCCAAGGCGGACAGCGCCATGGTTTTGTAGTCGGAGCGGTTCAGCGGCCGGTGCAGTTCGGCATCGGTAAAGGTGGTGGTCATGGTTGTATCGCAGGCAGAGTCGATCAAACGGCTGCACGTTGACATGGCGGGGGTGGGCCTGCCGGCATGGGTGGTGGCCCTGGGTGGGGGCGCGTGGGCCGGGGCAGGGGTGTTGCCCCGGTGGGGAGCCGGCATGCACAGCCAGCGTGCATTGTAAGCGCGTTTACGGTGTGGCGGCAGTTGCCGCTAGTCCGGATGTGGTGTGTTTGCCCGTGTGATCAGGGTTGCTGCTGGGGTAGCAGCGCATCGTGCCAGCCCAAGGCATCGATGATGCTGTGCATGTCGGCGGCCAGCGGGCAGTGGATGTCTACCTGGATGCCGGTGGCCGGGTGGGCAAAATACATGCGCGTGCACGCCAGCAGCATGCGCTGGATGCCGAAGCGCTCGGCAAACATGCGGTTGTGCGGCCCCTTGCCATAGGTGGCGTCACCGATGATGGGGTGGCTCAGGTGCTTCATGTGCCGGCGCAACTGGTGGCGGCGGCCGGTGAGCGGGTGCAGGTGCGCCAGCGCATAGCGGCTGGTGGGGTAGCGATCATTGGCGACGGCCAGCTCGGCGGTGGCTAGCCGCGTGAAGCGCGTTTCCGCATCCTGCACCGCCAGTTCCTGCGAGGCGAGGCCCAGCTGGTTGCCGTAGTCATCGGCTTGGCGGGTGAGTGGGTGGTCGATATGGCCGGCCTCGGGCAGCCAGCCGCGCACCACGGCCAGGTATTCCTTGCCGATGGTCTTGGCTTCGAAGGCTTCCGACAGCACGCGGCCGGCTTGCGGGTTGAGCGCAAACAGCAGGATGCCCGACGTGCCCTTGTCCAGCCGGTGTACCGGATAGACATACTGGCCGATCTGGTCACGCACGATCTGCATGGCAAAACGGGTTTCGTGCCGGTCTATCATCGAACGATGCACCAGCAGGCCCGACGGTTTGTGTACGGCGATGATTTGGTCGTCCTGATACAGGACCGGGAGCGTTTCTTTCACGATGCAAAAACCGGAAACGCTGCGGCCAACTGCCGCAGCGGAAGATCAAATGATAGCGGGCTGGCGGAAAAAATCTGCCGCTGCAGCCCGGGTCGGAATGTGATCTGGATGAACGGCAAGCTGCTGCTTGCCGTTGACCAGATCGTGTTAGCGGTGCTTATTCTCCTGCTGGCATCAGCACGCTGCGGTTGCCGTTGCTCTCCATCGCGCTGACCAGGCCAGCGGCTTCCATGCTTTCGATCAGCCTTGCCGCGCGGTTGTAGCCAATGCGCAATTGCCGCTGTACCGACGAAATGGATGCACGCCTGCTTTGCAGCACAAAGGCTACGGCCTCATCGTAGAGCGGATCGGCTTCGGCATCGGCCGGTGCGCCAGTTGCGCCTGGCGCGGCTTCGGCATCGAAGCCGGGGTTGAGCACGCCATCGACGTAATCCGGCTCGCCGAACTGCTTGAGGTGCTCGACCACCGCATGCACTTCTTCGTCGGTACAGAACGCGCCATGCACGCGCTGCGGATAGCCGGTGCCCGGCGGCAGGTAAAGCATGTCGCCCTGGCCCAGCAGCGCCTCGGCGCCCATCTGGTCGAGGATGGTGCGCGAATCGACCTTGCTCGAGACCTGGAAGGCAATGCGCGTCGGGATATTGGCCTTGATCAGGCCGGTAATCACGTCCACCGACGGGCGTTGCGTGGCGAGGATCAAGTGGATGCCGGCGGCGCGCGCCTTCTGTGCCAGCCGCGCGATCAGTTCTTCAATCTTCTTGCCGGCCACCATCATCAGGTCGGCAAATTCATCCACCACCACCACGATGAAGGGCAGGTGCTCAAGCGGCTCGGGGTTGTCCGGCGTCAGCGTGAACGGATTGGTCAGCTTGCGGCCTGATTCAGCGGCTTCGCGGATTTTCTGGTTGTAACCGGCGAGATTGCGCACACCCAGCGCGCTCATCAGCCGGTAGCGCTTTTCCATCTCGGCCACACACCAGTTGAGCGCGTTGGCGGCCAGCTTCATGTCGGTCACCACCGGGGCCAGCAGGTGCGGAATGCCGTCATACACCGACAGCTCCAGCATCTTTGGGTCCACCATGATGAAGCGAACTTCCTCAGGCGTGGCCTTGTAGAGCAGGCTGAGGATCATGGCATTCACGCCCACCGATTTGCCCGAGCCGGTGGTACCGGCCACCAGCATGTGCGGTGCGCGGGCCAGATCGGTGACGATGGGTTTGCCGGTGATATCCATGCCCAGCGCCATGGTCAGGCGTGATTCGGACTGCAGGAATACATCGGCGGCCAGCACCTCGGACAGGCGGATCATCTGCCGTACCGGGTTGGGCAGCTCCATGCCCATGCAGGTCTTGCCGGGGATGGTTTCCACCACCCGGATCGACGCCAGCCCCAGTGCGCGCGCCAGATCCTTCATCAGGTTGACGATCTGTGCGCCGCGCACGCCCACGGCAGGTTCGATCTCGTAGCGGGTAATCACCGGGCCGGCATAGGCATCCAGCACGCGCACTTTCACGCGGAATTCGGCCAGCTTTTCTTCGATGACGATGCCGCGTTCGATCAGCTCTTCTTCCGATTGGGCGGCAACCGCTGCGGCGGCCTCACGCAGCAAAGTCAGCGGCGGCAGCATGAAAAAATCGAAGCGCGGTGCGGCTGGCGCTGTCGGTGCTGCGGCCTGCGGGGCTTGCCACGGCGCAACGGCAGGTGTCGGCATGCTGCTGGTCGGCGCAGCCTCTTGCTGGCGGGCTACTGCTGCGGCCAGGGCGTGGCCAAGGGCCGTATCTGGCGCGGTGCTTGTTTGCCAGGGCAGCGTGGCCACTTCGGCTTCCGGCAATGCCGCAGCGGGTGCCCAAGGGTTTTCTGGTGTTGTGGCCAACGCAGGGGATTCGGCCTCTTCCTCATCCTGCCAAGGCGCGAAGTTGCCGGCAAAGGCGGCACGGACCTGCGCGTGATAGCTCTCTGGCAAGACGATGTCATCCAGTGCCGCTGGAGCGTAGGCGGGTTCGCTTGCTGCGTGCCCGACTTGAGCCTCCGGCACGGTTTCCACCGCTGCCACCGTGGGCTCTTCGACTACCTCGCCATATGCATAAGGTGCCGGCGTGGCTGGAGGGGGAGTGATTTGCGCAGCCAGTTCGGGTGCTGGCACATCGATCAATGCCGGCGCTACTGGCGGCAATTCGGGGATGAGGCCGGTAGCTGCCGGCGCGGCAGCATGAATAGCCGACATCGGGCTTGCCACGATGTCTGTGGCAGGCAGTTGCGGGGCGGCCACGGTCGTGCTTGCGGCCGGCAGCGTGATGGGCGGCAGCAAGTCTTCTGTCGCAACGTCCAGCGGTGGCAGCAACGGGGCAAGCTCGGCAGCCGGTGGCGGGGGGGGCGTGGCCGGTACGGCTTCGAGGGGTGGGGCCGACGCGGCACCTGTTGCCTCATTGCTGCTCGCGGCGATGGGGGTGGCCGGGCGGATCAGCCGCGAGCGGCTGCCGGTCTGGCTGGTGGAGCGGGGTGTGGCCACCGGGGCGGGTGCGGCGGCCGGTACAGGGCTTGCATCATCCAGCTTTTCACCATGAATCTCGCGCAGGCGTGCGCGGATTTCGTTCGGGCTGATCACCGGCAGCTCGGTCGGAGCGGGGGGCTGTGGCAGCTCGCCGTGCTTGGCAATGGTGGCACGGCGCAGGTTGTTCAGCACTTGCGGCAGTTCGATGGTCGACACCGGCTTGCCGGCGGTTGGGCGGGTGGCCGGTTTGGGCGGCGGCGGGGCCAGCTTGATGATTTCCGGCGCAGGGGCAGGCGTGGCCGCAGCTTTGGCGACAGCCGGGGCAGGCGCTGGCGTGCTCGCTACTGTAGCGGGTGCCGGTGCCTCGATTTGCGCGGTGTTGCGCAGGTGCTCGGGCGACAGCGATTGCTGCAGTCTGGCGCGCATGCGCTGCAACGCCGATGGTGCTGCGGCTTCTTCTTCCGCCACCTTGTCGTCAAGATCATCATCGTGGTCTGTGGCGGTGGTGAATACGGGTTCAGGCTGTGCAGGTGTTTCCGGGGTGTAATAGGGCGTGCTGCGCAGCGATTGCCACCAGGCGCGCACTGCGGCAAGCGGGCTGGCTGGCGTTGCTGCCGCAGCCGATTCGGCGGCAAAAGGTTCGGCATCGTCGGCAATCTCGTCACTGCTTTTCGTCTCGGGGCGCAGCAGCTTCCAGAGCGCCTGCCAGCCGTGGCCGGTCAGCAGTGGCACGCAGGCAGCAGCGGTGGCAACCAGTGTCAGCACGGTGGCGATGGCGTTGTCGGCGTGCAGCCCCAACGGTTGCAACAGCCAGGCACCCAGCAGCGGCCGGCTGTCGTTGCCGGCCAGAAAATCGGTGCAGGCAAAGCCCAGCAACAGCAGCGCGAAACCTGCCGCTGGCTGCCAGCGGGCCGGGTGCAGTGGCAAGCCGCGGTGACTGCGCCAGCCGGCACGGGCGGCCGGAATCAGCAGCAGCGGGGCGGCATGGCCGATCAGCGCAAACAGCGGGCCACCCGGCCAGCACATCAGGGCGATGGTGACTGTGGCAAACACCCAAGCCAGGGTGAGGGCAAATTGCCGTGGCTCGTTGCCGGTGGCGGGGGTAGGTTCGGGAACGTCGGTCATGCGTGTCGCTGTGGTGCATGGCCTTGCGCGCGCAGGGCCGGTAAATCGGAAGGCTGGGCGCCGCGCGGGCGCCCGGTGCGGCTAATCAGTGCTTGCCGCCAAAGGCAATGCGGTCCATCACCGCGAACAGCACGCCCGACACCACGAAGGTGAGGTGGATGCCGATCTGCCAGGCCAGCTGGGTCTGGTCGGTGGACTGGATGTTGACGAAGGCCTTGAGCAGGTCGATGGCCGAGATGGCCACGATGGAGCCGATCAGCTTGAGCTTGAGGTCGGCATAGCTCACCTTGCCCATCCAGCTGGGTTTATCCACCGAGTTGTGGGCGACATCCAGCTTGGAAATGAAGTTTTCATAGCCGCTGAACACCACGATCAACAGCAGGTTGGCCACCAGCGTCACATCGACCATGCCCAGAATGGCAATAATCAGGTTACCCTCGCCGGTCATCAGGATGTGGAACAGCCCGGCAACCTCTTTGAGCATCTTGACGAACAAGGCCAGAATGCCAAGGATCAGCAGCAGATAAAACGGGGCCAGCAGCCAGCGGCTGTTGAAGATCGCGCTTTCAAGCGAGGATTCGATTTTGTCGCGCATGGCAGGCAGTTCCTTCGGGCGGGCAGCAATGATCCGGCCCGCAATTGTACCGCGCACGAGGTGCTTAGGCAGCGTGCGCAACACAGGAAATATTGAATGAGTCGCCAGCTTGAAGTATTGCACCATCCGCCGCAGGGCAAAGCGCTGGATGCGCCGCCATTGCTGTTGGTGCACGGCGCCTATACCGGTGCCTGGTGCTGGTCGCAGACCTTTCTGCCCTGGCTGGCCGCGCGCGGCTTCGATGTGCACGCGCTCAGCCTGTCGGGCCACGCCGGTAGCGAGGGGCGCGACCGGCTCGATACCTTCGGCCTGCACGATTACGCAGCAGACGTGCAACAAGTGATGGCCAGCTTGCCGCGCACGCCGCTGCTGGTGGGGCATTCGCTGGGCGGCTATGTGGTGCAGAGTGTGGCGCGCCGCCAGCCGGTGCCGGGCATTGCACTGCTGGCCAGCGTGCCGCCCTATGGCCTGGCCGGGGCCTTCTGCCACATGGGGCTGACCGCACCGCACCTGCTGTGGGGCCTGGGCAAGGAACAATTGGCGCACCCGCTGTCATCCCGGCTGCCTGAACTCGACTTGGTGATGATGCGCGAGCTGTTGTTCTCCAATGCCCCTGATTCTGACCAGATACGCGCCTTTACCGCGCGTACGCAGCCCGAGTCGATGCGTGCGCTGGCCGAGTTGATGTTGCCGCATCCGCTACAACTATGGGGTGAGCCGCGTATTCCGGCGCTGGTGGTCGGCGTGGAGCGTGACCGCATCATTCCGGGCAGCGATATCTGGGTGACTGCACGTGCCTGGCACACCCAGCCGCTGTTCTTTGCCGATACCGGCCATGCGCTGATGCAGGACGCAGGCTGGGAACGGATTGCCCACGCCGTGGCCGAATGGGCGACACGGCATTTCCTGCCAAGCTGATGGAGACCGACATGAGTGCAAAAATCGTCAAGACCGATGCCGAATGGCGCGAGCAACTTACGCCCGAGCAATACCGTGTGACGCGGCAGGCCGGTACCGAGCGCCCGTTTTCTGGCGAACATTACTATCATAACCATGCGGGCGAATACCGCTGCGTGTGCTGCGATGCGCTGCTGTTCAAGTCGGATACCAAGTTTGACGCCGGTTGCGGCTGGCCGAGCTTTTTCGAAGAGGCCGAGAATGGCGCCATCGTGCGCCTGCGCGATAGCAGCCACGGCATGCTCCGCATCGAAGTGCGTTGCGCGCAGTGCGATGCCCATCTGGGCCATGTATTCCCGGACGGGCCGGAGCCGACCGGCGAGCGTTACTGTATTAATTCCGTAGCGTTGACATTCGCATCTGAACGTAACTAAATGTAGGGGAAAGATTTGTGGTAATTTTGTGGTGGGGAACACAAAAACTGCAAACCCGAACCTGCGTCGATAACCTCGTTGAGAGAAGTCATGAAAAAAACCTATAAAACCGGCTTGCTTCTGCTTGCAGCAGTGGTTGGCCTGGCAGCCTGCGGGAAAGCCGAAGAAGCAAAAAACGTCAAAGCCGACCCGGCTGAATTGACCAATGTTCTGAATGGTGATCTCAGCACTGCAGAGCGCAACTGCATTGCCGTGCCGGTGAAGTTCGAGCAGCCGGTGGAGAAGGACTACGCCAAGCTGACCGACCCGAACGGCGCGCAGCTTGATGCGCTGGTCAAGGCCAACCTGATCAAGGCCACCCCGGCTGAAGACGGCAAAGTCACCTTCAGCGCAAGCGATGCGGGCAAGGAGTTCTATTCCGGCCTGGCGGGCGCGGGTGGCCCGGGCTTCTGCGCTGGCGAAGTCAGCGTGGCATCGATTGTGGATGACAAGGTCGAGGAAGAGCGTGAGAAATTCCGCCGCCATCTGGTGACCTATCAGTACAAGTTCGAGAAACTGGCCCCGTGGCAGAGCGATGCCGGCATCCGCGCCGCCTTCCCGCAGTTTGCTGCCTTTGCCGATCAGGCCGGCAAGCAGCCGCTGAAGTCTGAGCTGACCACGCGTGGTGATGGCTGGAACGTGAGCGCAGCACCGGCGCAATAAGCGCCGCGAGCAAAACCCTGCAGGCTGCGTTGCGCAGGGTTTTGCTCACTACGCATGCAGGATCGCCAGTCATGAAAAAGCCCACCGCATGGTGGGCTTTTTGCCATGCCGGCCATCAAGGCCGGCGGGGCGATGCTGGCAATTACACGCCCAGTTCTTCCACCCAGGTCAGTGCCTGCACGTGGGCGCGGTTGAGCATTTCCGGTGTCAGTTGCAGTTGCTCGCACAGGCGCGGCACTTCGGACATCTCCGGGTCTTCGCACGCTTCGGCCAGCTCCAGGAAGGGGCCATAGACGCCGTTGCGGTGCTGCAGCGCGTCGCAGACGTTTTCCGGCAGGATCAGTGTTTCCAGCACGCGGTCCATCGGCATGTCAAGCAGCACGTCCAGCAGCGAGAACATGCCGACGATGAACAGGTTGTCGCGGTCCTGGCCATCCAGGAAATGCGCGCCCAGCAGTTCGACCAGACGGCCACGGGTGACGGCAGTCTTGAGCAGCGCCGGTGCTGCACCGGTTTCGGCGCCGGCGGTGACCAGCAGCAGGGTCAGCCAGCGGTACAGCTTCTGGTAGCCCAGAATGGTGACGGCATGGCGGAACGACTGGATTTCGCACGACAGGCCAAAGCCGGCCGAGTTGATGTAGCGCAGCAGCTTGAATGACAGCGCTACGTCGCGCTTGAGTGCGTTTTCGATATCCTTGATCTCTGCGTTGTTGCGCAGCATGTTCAGGAGATTGAGGATATTGGCGTAGCTGGGGTTGATGACCTTGGCCGACAGCGTTTCCGGGTGGGCAAAGTAGTAACCCTGGAAACAGTCGAAGCCGATGTCCATGCATTCCTTGAACTCGGGCTTGGTCTCGACCTTTTCCGCTACCTGCAGCACCGGATACTTGCGCAGCTCCTTGGAGATGCCCGGCACCTGCGGCATGCCCAGTTGCTGGATGTCCAGCTTGATGTAGTTGGCGAATTCGACAAAGGCGGCGGTCTGCGGCGTGAGGATGAAGTCATCCAGCGCAATGCCAAAGCCCTGCGCGCGCAGCTCTTTCAGGCGGTTGAGCAGCTCTGGCGTGGGCTGGGTGGTCTCGACGATTTCCAGCACCACGCGTTGCGGGTGCAGCAGCTCGAGGAAGTTGCTTTCCAGCATCGACTCGGCCACGTTGATGAAGGCAAGCTTGCTGCCGACCAGCCAATCGGTCCCCATGTTCGAGATGGTGTTGACGAGCACGTTGGTGCCGGCTTGCATGTCGCTGGAGAACTCAGCCGAAACCGCTTCCTGATTCAGGCGGAACAGCAGCTCGTAGCCGATGATCTGCTGCTGGCGGTTGAGGATGGGTTGACGGCCTATGAACGCGTGGTCTTGCATCTGTATGCCCCGGAGTGGCTGTTTTTTCTAGCAGTATATCAGTTTGTACTGATTGGAACTGCCGGGCATGTACCCGGCAGTTGCTCAAAATGCCTGTGCGACGAAACGGCTGGTTTTCAGCGACGAAGTGTCTGCCGTATTGGACGACAGCAGGCTCTCCATGTCCAGTACCAGCACCACCGAACCATCGCCCGACAATGTGGCGCCCGCCACACCGGTCGGCCGGATGTTCTGCAGCGGCTTGATCACCACGTCGTCGCGGCCGACGAAGCTGTCTACCGCGAGGATGAACGAGTGCTCTGCCGTCTGCATCAGCACGCCGAAGTGCGGCACCTGCGTTTCTGCCCAGCCCAGGAGGCCGGCCAGCGATTTCACCGGCAGGATTTCGTCGCGCACCACGATGGTGGCACGGCCCGAGACCTCTTGCACCTGCTTGGCGTCGATCGGGATGATCTCGCGCACCATGGCCAGCGGCACGGCAAACGGCTGATCACACACGCGCACCACCAGCACCGGCAGGATGGCCAGTGTGAGCGGCAGCGAGATCGAGAAGCGCGAGCCTTCGCCGACACTGGAATTGATGTCGATGCGGCCATTGAGCTTGCTGATGTTGGTTTTCACCACATCCATGCCCACGCCACGACCGGAGATGTTGGAAATCTGGTCCTTGGTCGAGAAACCCGGCAGGAAGATCAGTTGCAGGCTCTGCTTTTCGTCGAGGCTGTTGGCAGTCTCGACGTCGATCAGACCCTTTTCGATCGCCTTCTTGCGGATCACGTCCGGGCGCATGCCGCGACCGTCGTCGGTGATCTCGATCAGGATATGGTCACCCACCTGGGTGGCCGACAGTTCCACCACCGCCTTGGCCGGTTTGCCGGTGGCGATGCGTTCCTCGATGGTTTCCACGCCGTGGTCGACCGCGTTGCGCACCAAGTGCACCAGCGGGTCGTTCAGGTCTTCCAGCATGGTCTTGTCGAGTTCGGTTTCCTCGCCGGTCAGCACCAGCTCGACATCCTTGCCCAGCTGGCGTGCCAGATCGCGCGCCAGGCGCGGGTACTTCTGGAACAAACGGCCGATCGGCTGCATGCGTGTCTTCATCACCGCGTTCTGCAGGTCGCCCACCAGCAGATCAAGCTGGCTGATGGCTTCGTCCAGCGCCTTCAGCGTGCCGGTATCCATCTTGCCGGCCATGATGTCGCTGCGCAGTGTGGTCAGGCGGTTCTTGGTCAGGCCGATTTCGCCCGACAGGTTGAGCACCTGGTCCAGTCGCACCGTGTCGATACGGATGGTGGTTTCCGGCGCGGCCACCTGCTGCATGCCGCCTTGCGGTTGTGTCTTGGGAGCGGGTGCGGGCTTCAGGCTCTGCATCGGTTCCACCATGACGGCACGGGATTCGCCCTCGATCACTGCGGGGGCGGCAGGTGTAGCAGCCACCGGCGCGGGTGCGGCCGGGGCTGGCGTCGGGCTGGGAGCGTTGCCCAGCAGGTTGTCATACAGGTTTTGCCAGTCCGGCTCGCTGCCGGCCGGCGCTGCGGCGGCAACCGGTGCCGGCGCGGCAGCGACGGGGGCTGGAGCGGGCGCAGCAGGAGCCGGCGCCGGGGCTGCCAAGCTCACCACTTCGCCCTGCAAGACACGATCAAGTGCAGCCAGCAGATCGGCCGGGGCGGGAGGAGGCTGGCGCTTTTGCGACAACGCACCGAACATTTCACGTACCTCGCCGGTGGCGGCGAGGATCACGTCCATGTTTTCCATGCTGAGCGTCAGCTCGCCGTTGCGCAGCTTGTCGAACAGGTTTTCCGTGCGGTGGCACAGGCTGACCATGGCCTCGACATTCAGAAAGCCGGCGCCACCCTTGATGGTGTGGAACCCGCGGAAAATGTCGTTCAGCAGGTTGCGATCATCCGGCCGCTTTTCCAGTTCAACCAGCTTGTTGTCCACTTCGGACAGCAGTTCCGACGATTCGGTCAGAAAATCCTGCAGCAGGTCTTCCATTCCGCCAAATTCACTCATTTGGCCTCCCGTTCATGTGCGTTAAGCAAGCGGGTCAGAAACCCAGGCTGTCCAGCAGGTCGTCCACCTGCTGCTGATTGGTTACCACGTCGGTACGACCTTCTGCGTTGACCACCGGGCCGTTCAGCAGCGGGTCGTCCTGCTTGTGTATGACTGCGGCGCCTTGCGGCGAGAACATCAGCAGGAAGTCGAGCAGCTGGCTTTCCATGGCCTTGGCCATTTCGACCACTTTCTTGATCACTTGGCCGGTCAGGTCCTGGAAGTCCTGCGCCATCATGATTTCCAGCATCTGGCCGGAAATCTGGTCGGAGTTCGTGACCGTGGCGTTGAGGTGGCTGCGCGTGCGCGTTACCAGCGCCTTGAATTCATCCACCGACAACTGGTTGTTCACGAGTTTGTCCCATTCGCCAGCCAGTGCCTTGGCCTCGTCCGAGATGCGATCCTGCAGCGGCTTGGCGGCGTCGAGCGCGTTCAGCGTGCGTTCGGCGGCCTGCTCGGTCAGCGTGGCGATGTAGGACAGTCTGTCCTTGGCATCGGGAATCTGCGAGACGGCTTGTTCGAGCGATTTGTCCAGGCCCAGCTCACGCAGCGTGTCGTGCAGCTTGCGCGTCATCTGGCCGATGTGCGAGAACATCGAGCGCGCCGGTTCTGCCAGCGCGTCGCTGGCGGCGCCCGGTGCTGCCGTATCGCTGGCTGCCGGTGCAGCACTGGCCGCGGGGGGCGGTGCGGGGGCTGCAGCAGGCGCATCGTTGCCGCCGGCCTTGAGTATGCTGTCGAATAGCGCTTCGAGTTCGTCGGAATCGCCGGTATTTTGGGCTTGATCGCTCACGTCAGCCTCCTGGTTATTTATTCATGTTGGCGAAGATTTTCTTCAGCTTTTCGTCCAACGTGGCGGCCGTGAACGGTTTGACAACATAGCCGGAGGCACCGGCCGTTGCCGCTTCGATGATGTTCTCCTTCTTGGCTTCGGCGGTGACCATCAGCACGGGCAGGTGCTTGAGCTGTGCATCGGCGCGGATTGCCTTGAGCAATTCGATGCCGGTCATGTTGGGCATGTTCCAGTCGGTAACGACAA
This sequence comes from Andreprevotia lacus DSM 23236, assembly GCF_900176275.1. GTDB lineage: Bacteria > Pseudomonadota > Gammaproteobacteria > Burkholderiales > Chitinibacteraceae > Andreprevotia > Andreprevotia lacus. Next base: position 176,214 of record NZ_FWXD01000004.1, read on the forward strand.
ATTCGTAGTTGCCGTTCTTCAGTTTATGCAGCGCGACCTGTCCATCCTCGGCTTCCTCGACATTGGAGAAGCCCAGTTCCTTGAGCAGGTTGCGAACGATGCGACGCATGGTGGAAAAATCGTCCACCACGAGAAAGCGCATATTGGAATCAGCCATTGTGTTCTAGCTCCGTCGCACCCGGTGACCGGGGGCGTGTTTCTTTAAAGTCTCAAATTCAATCTTGCGTGCGTGCGGCCAGCCGTGCTCAGCCAACCAGCAACGGGCCCAGCGTATCGGCGAGGATGACCGGGTCGAATTTTGCCACATAGGCGTCCACACCGACGCTGGCGCCCATGGCGCGGTTGGCGTTGGACGACAGCGACGAGTGCATCACCACCGGGATGCCCTGGAAGCGATGGTCCGACTTGATGTGCTTGGTCAGCACATAACCGTCCATTTCCGGCATTTCGGCATCGACGAGGATGAGCCGCAGCTTCTGGTGCAGCGATTCGCCGTCCTGCGTGGCGCGGTTGGCCAGGCCCTGCAGCTTTTCCCAGGCTTCCAGACCGTTGTTGGCCTGGTAATACTTGATGCCGATCTTGTCGAGCACGCCGACGATTTCCTTGCGCGCCACCATCGAGTCATCGACGAAGAACATGAAGGTATCCTGATCGACCGCCACCGCGCTGAGGTCGGGGATGACCGGCTCGCCGATCACGGTGGACAGGATCTGTTCGACGTCGAGGATGGACACCAGCTTGCCGTCGGGCAGCTCGGTAATGGCGGTGATCAGTGCCTGGCTGCCGGCCAGCATGGTTTCCGGCGCGCGCACCTTGTCCCAGTCAACGCGGATGATGCGATCGACATCGTGCACCAGGAAAGCCTGCGTGTGCTTGGAGAACTCGGTGACGATCATGGTGCTGGTGGTGTCTACCCCGGCACTTTCCTGCGTGGCGATGAACTTGGACAGGGCAATGACGGGGATGATGTTGCCGCGCAGCGACAGCACGCCTTCCACGCCGATGGGCATGTTGGGGGTCTTGGTGATCTTGGGGGTCTGCGAGACCTCGCGCACCTTGAACACGTTGATGCCGAAAATTTCCTTGGTGCCCAGCGAGAACAGGAGGATTTCCATCTTGTTCGAGCCGGCCAGCTTGGTACGGGCATCGACGCTTTCCAGCAGATTGGTTTGGGCGTTGCTCATGCTGATGCTCCGTCGGTCACTGTGCAGGTTGCTTCAGCAGGTAGCTGGCCAGCATCTGCGAGAGCTTGTGCGGTTCAAACTTGGGCACGTAGGCATCCACACCGACCGATTGCCCCAGCTTCTGGTTGGATGCGCCGGACAGCGACGAATGCATGATGATGGGAATGCCGGCAAAACGCGGGTCGCTTTTCACCATCTTGGTCAGCATGTATCCGTCCATTTCCGGCATTTCCACGTCGGTGAGGATGAGCTGCACCAGGTCCTTGACCTGCTTGTGCTGGATCTCGGCCGATTTGGCGAGGCGCTGCAGGTCGTCCCACGCGCGCTTGCCGTTGATGGCCTGCATGTAGTGCACGCCCATCGCGTCCAGCGTCATTTCGATCTGGTGGCGCGCCACGATGGAGTCGTCGGCAAAGTAGATGGTCTTGTCGCTGAAGGTACTGTCGCGGATCACCACCGATTCGTCGATCGAGTGGTCGGTCTGCGTGGTTTCGGCCAGCACCTTTTCCACGTCCAGCATCATCACCAGCTTGTTGCTTTCCAGCTCGGTGACAGCGGTGACCAGACCGCCCATCTGGGCGGTCAGCATGTCGGGCGGTACGCGCATCGACGACCAGTCCAGCCGCAGAATGGTATCGACTGCCTCGACCAGGAAACCCTGCGTGTGGCCGTTGTATTCGGTCACGATCATGATTTCCGGGCGGTTTTCGCTGATGACGCCGGTATATTTGGCCAGGTCGATCACCGGCACCAGCGCGCCGCGCAGACTGACCATGCCTTCCACCGAGGGCGGCATTTCCGGCGCCTGGGTGATTTCGGGAGTACGCATGACTTCGCGTACCTTGAACACGTTGATGCCGAAGTTCTCGCGGCGACCGGAGCGTTGGTCCAGCCCCAGTGTGAACAGCAGGATTTCCAGCTTGTTGGTGCCGGCGAGCTTCGTTCGGGCATCAATCTTTTTCAGAAGGTCGGACACGATGAGGCTCCACGCTGCGTAAGTGCGTAAGGTAAGGCGAGAGTCGGCAAGCCGTTTTGTTCTTTTTTAACAAAAAACATCATTGGATCAGGGTAAACCGTAATTGTAATCGGCCGACGAAATCAAAACTTGATTAAAACTTTGTCAAACCGAGGCTGTAAGCGGGTTCTAGGGTCTTTATAATTCAAAAGCGCAAAAGCAACAAGGACACCGGCTTGTGACAGAACATAGTGGCGGCATAGATCCGCAAGAGTTGGAAGCGGCATTTTCGCTGTTTACTGCTGCATCGCAACAATTGACTGATGCTTACGCCGATTTGGAGCGTCAGGTTGTTTCGCTCACGCAGCAGCTTGAAATTGCCAATGGTCATCTGCGGCGTGAATTGGAAGAGAAGGCGGCGCTATCGCGGCGCTTGTCCTTGCTGCTGGAACGATTGCCCGGCGGCATGCTCGAGCTGGATGCAGAAGGGCGCGTGGCACTGATGAATCCGGCCGCGCAGCGCATGCTGGCGCCGCTACAGGTGGGCGATGCCTGGGCGCCGTTTGTTGCGGCGCAGCTGGAGGCCACGTCGGGCGCCGATCTGTGGCTCTATCCCCGCGCCGATGGCGAGCTGCGGCTGAGCGTGGTGGGGGCCGACGTACCCGAGGAGGGCGGCGAGATCCTGCTGGTGCAGGATCTGACCGAGAGCTGGCAATTGCAGCAGTCGCTGGCCCACCACAAGCGCCTGGCGGCCATGGGCGAGATGGCCGCCGGCCTTGCCCACCAGTTGCGCACGCCGCTGGCGACGGCCTTGCTGTACGCCGGTCACCTGAACAAGCCTGGACTGGCCGAGCCGGACCGGCTGAAATTTGCAGACAAGGCTTTGGCGCGCCTGCACCATCTGGAATCACTGATCCAGAACATGCTCTGGTTTGTGCGCCGCCAGGAGGTGCCCAGCGAGGAGGTCGAGCTGGCCGCCTGTCTGCAGGAGGCGGTGCAGACATTGCAGCCGCAGCTGGACGCGGCGCGCATTTCGCTGCGGCTGGATATTGATGTTGCAGCCCGGGTGCGCGCCAATCGCAAGGAGTTGCTCGGTGTATTCCTCAATCTGCTGGAGAATGCCATTCAGGCCAGTAGTGTGGGCGCTGTCATCGAACTTTCCCTCGTCTTTGCAGCGGATTTCGCTACAATTGATATAACTGATCATGGCAAGGGAATGTCGCCCGAGGTTCAGGAGCGGCTATTCGAGCCTTTCTTCACCACGCGCAAGGAAGGCACCGGATTGGGGCTGGCGATCGTGCGCAATCTGGTTGATCAGTTTGGTGGTGAGATATCGGTCAGCTCGACGTTAGGTCATGGCAGTACTTTTGTCGTAAAGTTGCCAGCCAAGGGCGTTGCATCTAATGTTTGATGGCGTCGCGGCGCGCCGGGTGGTGCAGGGCCCCGCCGGTTCGCGATTTACATGTGGTCGGATTTGCTAAAAGGTTATGCGCTTATGACCCCTACGGTTGAGATTGAACAAGAAGTTGGCCGGGTTGTCCTGTCGGGGCAATTCGATTTCAGTGCGCATCGGGAGTTCCGGCAGGTGTGTGAAACGCTGATTGCCAATTCTTCCGTCCGGGAAGTGCTGATCGATTTCCAGAACGTGAACTATCTCGATAGTTCCGCCTTGGGCATGCTGTTGCTGCTCAAGGAGAAAATCGGTGCGGCCAACAAGAGCCTGGCGCTGGTCAATTGCCGCGACACGGTCAAGCAAGTGCTTGAGATTGCCTGCTTCGGCAAGATTTTCACGATTCGTTAAAAACCCGGCTTCATGAAGATACTGGTCGTCGACGATACCGAAGCGGTTCTGCTGTTGATTTCGCGGTTCGTCGAGGCGCTCGGTCATGTCGCGATTCCGGCCCGCAATGGCGGAGAGGCACTGGACATCTGGCGCGCGCAGCGGCCCGATCTGGTGCTGATGGACATGATGATGCCGGTCATGTCTGGCCCGGAGGCCGCCGTTGCCATCAAGCGCGAGGCGGGCGAGAGCTGGGTGCCCATTGTGTTCGTCACTGGCGTGGGCGAGGAAAACCGCCTGGCCGAAGCCATCGAGCAGGGCGCCGACGACTACATCACCAAGCCGGTGAATTTCCGCGTGCTGGAGGCCAAGCTCAAGGCCTTCAACCGCACGCTTGAACTCAACCGCAAGGTGCGCGAGCAATCGGCCAAGCTGGCCGATTACTACGACCGCACCGAGGAAGAAAAGCGCGTGGTGCGCCATCTGATGGAACAGATGGTGAATGCCGAGCGCCTGTATGACCCCCAGCTGGATTACTGGCTCTCGCCGGCAGAAAGCCTGTCCGGCGACCTGATCGCCGCCGCGCGTACGCCAGGGCAGACGCTGCATGTGATGCTGGCTGACGGCATCGGCCATGGCCTGACTGCGGCGCTCAACGTGCTGCCGCTCACCCAGCCCTTCTACAGCATGACCGAAAAGGGTTATGCCATTTCCGACATCCTGATCGAAATGAACGACAAGGTGCGCCAGGTGCTGCCGGTAGGGCGTTTCGTGGCGGTATCGCTGATTTCTATCGACGAAGCAGCCGGTTGCATCGAGGTGTGGAACGGTGGCATGCCGACCATACATGTGCTCGACGATCAGGGCGTGGTGCGCAAGATGTGGAAGTCGGCCCACCTGCCGCTGGGCATCGTGCCCACCCCGGCCATCGAGGTGATGACCGAGCGTTACTATTTCCAGTCGCCCGGCATGCTGGTGGCGTTTTCCGACGGTCTGACCGAGGCGCGCAACCCCGCCGGCCAGGCCTACGGGCAAGAGCGGCTGCTGGCCGAGCTGGCCAAGGTGGCACCGGACGAGCGGCTGACGCACTTCCAGTCTGATCTCGCCGAGCACCTGCAGGGTGGCCCGCATCACGACGATATTTCCATGGTGCTGGCGCGGTTTGGCAACGGTGTCGGTGCCATCGCCGAGCACATCCACCCGCAAGGCCTGGCCTTGTCGGAGTTGCTGGCACACAGCGAGTTGCACGAATGCAACTGGCGCTACAGCCTGGTGCTGGGTGCGGATGAGCTGAAAACCATCAATACCGTACCGTTCCTGATGACATTCGTGAACGAGATCGGTGCGCTCAAGCAGAGTCAGTCGGACGTGTTCCTGATCCTGACCGAGCTGTTCGTCAACGCGCTTGATCATGGTGTGCTGGGTGTGCCGTCATCCATCAAGCATGAGGAAGACGGCATGGGGCGTTACCTGCAATTGCGGGCGCAAACCCTGGCCGGCTTGCAGCAGGGCCGTATCGAGATCGATCTGGCCGGTGTCACCGTTCAGGGGCAGAACTTGTTGCGGATCCGGCTCAAGGACAGCGGCAGCGGTTTTGACTGGAAGTCGCAATTGACGCGGCCGGCTGCCGAAGTCAACGGCCCTTGCGGGCGTGGCATTGCCCTGGTGCGCGCGCTGTGCATGGCGCTGTACTACCAGGGTAGTGGCAATGAAGTTGTCGCGTATTACCTGCCACATGCCCCGGATGCCAGCCACTGATCAACAGCAGGGCTTGCAGGCCGTTGTCCGCGCTGTGCCGTGCAACCTGTGTGCAGCATCGGGCCGGCTCGTGTTGATCCGCCCCTTGCATTGGCGCGGCAGGGCGGAATAAGCATGGCACTGGAGCTGCTCCCCAATCATTCTGCCGATGCGGTGTTGCCGCTGCGTCTTGCCCCGCACGCGCGTACCAGCCCGGTGGTGCTGATCGGTGCCTCCACCGGCGGCACCGAGGCCCTCAAGGTGCTGTTGTTGGCGTTGCCCGCCAATGCCCCGCCCGTGCTGGTGACGCAGCACATGCCGCCAACCTTCACCAAGGCGTTTGCCGAGCGGCTGGATCATCAGTGCCAGGTAACGGTGAAAGAGGCCGAGCAGGGTGATCTGCTGCTTCCCGGGCATGTCTACATCGCACCGGGGCACTCCCACCTGCTGTTGTCAATGCATGGCGGCCGCTATGGCTGCGAACTGTCGCAAGCGCCGGCGGTCAACCGGCATCGCCCTGCGGTGGATGTATTGTTCCGCTCTGCGGCCAATGTGGCCGGCGCCAATGCCATCGGCATCATCCTGACGGGCATGGGGCGTGACGGTGCACAGGGCATGCGCGAAATGCGCAACGCAGGCGCGTACAATTTTGCCCAGGATGAAGCCACCTGCGTGGTATTCGGCATGCCGCGCGAAGCCATTGCCATGGGGGGGGTGAACGAAGTGTGTGCGCTGCAGGAGATTGCGCCGCGTATGCTGGCACGCGCGGCACGTGGCGGCGCTGCCGCACCCTGAGCCAAGAATTTGAAGTGAGGAAGCTACATTGACCCTGCCAATACTGGTTGTCGAAGACGACGACGCACTGCGTGAAGCCATCGTGGATACGCTGGAACTGGGCGGCCACAGCACGCTGACCGCCGTGGATGGCGAGAGCGCACTGCTGCTGCTGGAAGGCGGCCAGCGTGTCGGCCTGGTGCTGTCGGACGTGCAGATGCAGCCCATGGATGGCGAAACGTTGCTGCGCGAAATCAAGAGCACGCAACCGTGGCTACCGGTCATCCTGATGACGGCCTATGGCGTGGTCGAGAAAGCCGTTGCAGCGCTGCACGCCGGTGCCTGCCACTATCTGCCCAAGCCGTTCGAGCCGGACAGGCTGTTGCAGGAGGTCGCCAAATACCTGTTGCCCGGCACCGATGACGAACAGGTAATTGCCGAAGACCCCGGCATGCGCGGCCTGCTGGACATGGCGCGACGCGTGGCCATGTCGGATGCCTCGGTGCTGATTACCGGCGAATCCGGCACCGGCAAGGAGGTGTTGGCGCGCTTTCTGCACCGCAACAGCCCGCGTGCTGCCAAGCCCTTTGTGGCCATCAACTGTGCGGCCATTCCCGAGCAACTGCTTGAATCAACCCTGTTCGGCCATGAAAAGGGTGCGTTCACCGGTGCGGCCGGCCAGCACATCGGCAAGTTCGAGCAGGCGCACGGCGGTACCTTGTTGCTGGACGAAGTGACTGAAATGCCGTTGGGCCTGCAAGCCAAGCTGCTGCGCGTATTGCAGGAGCGCGAGGTGGAACGTGTGGGCGCCACCCGTACCATCACGGTCGATCTGCGGGTGCTGGCCACCTCTAACCGTGATGTGGCGGCCGAAGTGGCTGCCGGGCGTTTCCGCGAAGACCTGTATTACCGCCTCAACGTATTCCCCTTGCACCTGCCTGCCTTGCGCGAACGCCCGGACGACATCCTGCCGCTGGCGCGTGCGATGCTGGCCCGCCACGCTGCGCAGCAAAAACGCCGCGCACCGGCCTTTGCGCCCACCGCGGCCGATGCGCTGCTGGCGCACGCGTGGGAGGGCAATATCCGCGAACTGGACAATCTGGTGCAGCGTGCGCTGATCCTGGCGCCCGGCGATGTGATCGGCAGCGAGCACCTGTACTTGCCGCCGGCACCGGCAAAAGCTGCCGCGCCGGCCATGGCCGCATTGGCACCGCTCGTCGCCGCGTCGGCACCTGAGGAAGTTACCGATATCAAATTGCTGGAAAAAAAGCATATTCTGGATACGTTGAAAGCTGTGGGGGGCGTGCGCAAGCTGGCGGCAGAGCGGCTGAACATGAGCGAGCGCACGCTGCGCTACAAATTGCAGCAATACCGTGAAGAAGATGGTGAATTGCCAGCCTGATGCGCGGCTGGTGATGAAGCTGGCGCAACTATTGCTTGTCTAGTGCGGACAGCCCACCTACAATTTCGGTAATTACGGATAGACACGATCAATGAGCGTTCAAGGCATTGACTCCCTTCTTGGCGAATTGCAGTCCATGTCCGCACTGGCGGCGGGGCAGACTGCTGCCGCGCAGCCGGCAAGCGACGCGCAAGGCCAGGACTTCGCCAGCATGCTCAAGACCTCGATCGATCAGGTCAACCAGATGCAGCAGGACGCGCAGGCCAAGCAGCAGGCATTCAATGCCGGCGCGCCCGAGGCCGATCTGCAGGACGTGATGGTCTCGCTGCAAAAAGCCAGTCTTTCCTTCCAAACCATGGTGCAGGTTCGCAACAAGCTTGTGAGCGCATATCAGGAAGTGATGAATATGCAGGTATAGTCCTGCTTATTCATTTCCCCACATTTCTAATTAATTTATGGCAGAGGCGGGCGTAGCGGCTGACAGCAACTTGGTGACAGCTCGGGGAGCCGGCGGCATTCGCCAGCGCTTCGATGCGCTCTCCGGTGGCCGCAAGCTTGCCATCATGATCGGTCTGGCCGTCCTTGTTGCGGCCATCGTTGGTGCTGCGCTGTTTTCGCGCCAGCCCACCTACCGCATCCTGTATACCAATATCCCGGACAAAGACGGCGGCGCCATCGTGCAGTCGCTGCAGCAGATGAACGTGCCATACAAGCTGGAAGGTGGCGGCACCATCTCTGTCCCGGCAGACAAGATTTACGACGTCCGCCTCAAGCTGGCTGCACAGGGTTTGCCGCGCGCCGGCAATGTCGGTTTCGAGCTGCTGGACAATCAGAAATTCGGTGTATCCCAGTTTGCCGAGCAGGTGAACTACCAGCGTGCCATTGAGGGCGAGCTGGCCCGCTCGATCGAAACCGTTTCGTCGGTGGAGAAGGCGCGCGTGCATCTGGCCATGCCCAAGCAGACGGTCTTCCTGCGCGATCAGCAAAAGCCCACGGCATCGGTCATGCTGACCCTGTTCTCCGGTCGCGTGCTCGACAGCGGGCAGGTCGCCGGCATCATCCATCTGGTTTCCAGCAGCATTCCCGACTTGCCGGTCAAGAACGTCACCGTGGTCGACCAGGACGGCAACCTGTTGTCCAAGATGCCGGGGCTGGACGGCGCCCGTGCCGATCTCGATCCGCGCCAGATGCTGTATGTGCAGCAGATGGAAAAGAACTTCAACGACCGCATCGAAGCCATCCTTACCCCCATCGTCGGCAAGGAAAACGTCCGTGCCGAAGTGACGGCTCAGGTGGACTTTGCCGAGGTCGAGCAGACCAGCGAAACCTTCAAGCCCAACAGCCCGCCCAACCAGTCGGCCATCCGCAGCCAGCAAACGCTGCAGCAGGATGGGGGCAGCAAGGAAGAAAGCGCCGGCGGCGTGCCGGGGGCGCTCTCCAACCAGCCACCGGGCGCAGCCACGGCGCCGATCACCGCGCCGACGGCATCGGGTGCGTCGGCCACTGCGGCCACCGGCAGCTTCAACAGCCGCAAGGAAGCCACCACCAATTTCGAGGTCGACAAAACCATACAGCACGTCAAGCAACCGATCGGCAACGTCAAGCGTTTGTCGGCTGCGGTGGTGCTCAACTTCAAACCGGGCAAGGATAAGGATGGCAAGTCCACCTACGTGCCGTTCAGTCCGGCAGAAATGACCCAGATCAACAATCTGGTGCGCGAAGCCATTGGCTACAACAAGGATAGGGGTGACTCGGTCAATGTGGTGAATGCTGCCTTTGCCGACCAGACGCCGCTGGAAGAAAAACCGCTGCAGGACCGCGCGCTGGCCTATGTGCAGGGTAACTGGGCAGACCTGGCCAAGATCGCCCTGATTGCACTGGCCGTGATCTACCTGCTGTTCTTCGTGGTGCGCCCGCTGATGCGCGATCTGTCCAAGGCGCGCGAAGAACCCAAACTGCTTGAACTCGATCTGGGCGAGAGCGCCCAGCACGAGGATGAAGAAGGTTCGGTGGCTTCCGCACTCAAGGCTGCGCAGGAAGAAAGTGACGCTGCACGTGCCTCGGCCTTTGCCGATCTGCTGCAGCAGGCCAAGGAAATGGCCAAGAACGATCCGCGCATGGTTGCCACCATCATGCGTGAATGGATGAGCGCCGGCGAGGCGACCGACAACCCGAACAAAGTGGCCTGATCCCACGCGGAGGTAGCATCATGGCAGCCGCAATGAATGAAGAGGGCGTGCGCAAGGCCGCCATCCTGCTGATGACCCTGGGCGAAGATGCCGCGGTCGAAGTATTCAAGTACCTTGGCCCCAAGGAAGTGCAGAAGCTGGGCTTTGAAATGGCCAGCATGAACAACGTCAAGCGCGAGGAAGTGGACGGCGTGCTGGGCGACTTCCTGTCTGCCACGCAGAACCGTGCCAACCTGGGTGCTGCCGACGAATACATCCGCTCGGTGCTGACCAAGGCGCTGGGTAGCGACAAGGCCGCCAACCTGCTCGACCGCATCCTGCAGGGCAACGACAACAACGGGATCGAATCGCTCAAGTGGATGGACTCGGCCGCCGTAGCCGAGCTGATCCGCAACGAGCACCCGCAGATCATTGCCACCATTCTGGTGCACCTGGAGCCGGACCAGTCGTCCGAAATTCTCAGCCATTTCGTCGAACGCCTGCGCAACGACGTGCTGCTGCGCATTGCCACGCTGGAGGGCGTGCAGCCGGCTGCACTGAAGGAGCTGAACGACGTACTGACGCAGCTGCTGTCGGGTTCGGACCGGGTCAAGAAGAGTGCCATGGGGGGCGTGCAGATGGCAGCCGACATCCTCAACTTCATGGGCGGGGTGGTCGAGGCATCGGCAGTGGCCAATGTGCGCGAATACGACCCCGAGCTGGCGCAGAAAATCCAGGACAAGATGTTCACCTTCGACAACGTGCTGGACATCGACGACCGTGGCATTCAGCTGCTGTTGCGCGAAATCCAGTCCGATTCGCTGGTGGTGGCGCTCAAGGGCACCAGCCAGGCGCTGCGCGACAAGATTTTCAAGAACATGTCGCAACGCGCGGCCGAAATGCTGCGCGACGACCTCGAAGCCAAAGGTCCGGTCAAATTGTCCGAAGTCGAATCCGAGCAGAAGGAAATCCTCAAGATCGTGCGCCGCCTGGCCGACGAGGGTCAGATCGTGCTTGGCGGCAAGGGCGACGAAGGTCTGGTCGAATAATCGGGGTAACGCAGCGTGTCAGGGTCTAATCAGCGCGTCATTCCGCGTGAAGAATCATCCGCGTGGGAGCGATGGGAGCTCGGCAACATCCACGACGAGCATGCGCAGCGCCGCCGCCAGCCCGCGCCCGAACCGGTCGAAGAGGTCGTCGAGGTCGCTCCTCTGCCCGAGCCGGTCGAATACTTGCCCGAGCCGGAACCACTACCCGAAGTGATGCACGAGGCCGAGGAAATCCCGGCCGATGCCGTGCCGCTGCCCACGGCCGAAGAGCTGGAAGCCATACGCCAGCAAGCGCATGCCGAAGGCTTCGAAGCGGGGCTGGAATCCGGCCGCCTGATGGCCGAGGCAGAGTTGCAGACCCTGCAGGGACTGCTGCAAAGCCTCGGCGCGCTCAGTGCCGAACATGAAATGACCATGGCCGATGCCGTGCTCGATCTGGCCATCGTGCTGGCGCGGCAGATGACGCGCAGCAAGGTCGAGGCCGACCGCCACGGCCTGCTGCCGCTGATACGCGACGCCGTGGCCAGCCTGCCGATGGCGCGTGCGCCGTCGCGCCTCTACCTGCATCCGGATGATCTGGCCGCACTGGACAGTCTGCTGGCTGCCGAGTTGACCAGCGACGTGTGGCGCCTGCTGCCCGACCCGATGCTGGAGCAAGGCGGCTGCCGCATCGAAACGCCAACATCGCAGCTCGATCTGTCGCTTGCCGCGCGCTGGGCCACCCAGTTGCGCGCGTTGGGGCGTGAACGGCGTGCCGATCTGGAATGGGCTGCGCCAGTTGCCGATGCGCCACCGCCCGTGCAGCCCGCGCCGGCCCGGTCGGCGGCCGCTGCAGTGCTGAACGAGCCACTGCCCGAACCCCCGTCACTGCTGGCCGACGAAGATGAGTGAACTGCTCGCCCGCACCCGCCAGTATCTGGCCGATGCGGCCGAGGCGGTCCAGCACGTGCGCCCGTGGTTGCCGCGTGGCCGCCTCACCCGTGTTTCCGGCATGGTGCTGGAGGCGGTGGGGCTGAAGCTGCCGGTGGGTGCCTCATGCGAGGTGATGACCGCCGGTGGTCACCCGGTCGAGGCCGTCGTGGTTGGCTTCCAGGAAGAAAAGCTGTTCCTGATGCCGATTACCGAAGTCTATGGCGTCGAACCCGGCGCCGCCGTGATCCCGCACGAGGATGTAGCCGCCTGGGTACCCGAATACGGCAAGTCACGCACACAACAGCGCCGGTTGGAAGACCATGGCCGCCAGGTGCCGGTGGGCTGGGGGCTGCTCGGCCGCATTCTCGATGGCCTGGGCCGGCCACTGGATGGCAAGGGCAAGGTCGATAACGAAGGTTATATGCCGCTGTTCGCGCGCCCCTTCAACCCGATGGACCGCGAACCGGTGCGCGACGTGATGGACGTGGGCGTGCGTGCCATCAACGCCATGCTCACCGTCGGACGTGGGCAGCGGCTGGGCCTGTTTGCCGGCTCTGGCGTCGGCAAGTCGGTGCTGCTGGGCATGATGGCGCGCTATACCACCGCCGATGTGGTGGTGGTGGGCCTGATTGGCGAGCGTGGCCGCGAAGTGAAGGACTTCATCGAGAACATCCTCGGCGCCGAGGGACTGGCGCGCTCGGTCGTGGTGGCGGCGCCAGCCGATACCTCGCCGTTGCTGCGCCTGTATGGCGCGGCCTATGCCACCAGCGTGGCGGAGTATTTCCGCAACCAGGGCAATAACGTACTGCTGATCATGGATTCGCTCACCCGCTATGCGATGGCGCAGCGCGAGATTGCGCTGGCGGTGGGCGAGCCGCCGGCCACCAAGGGGTATCCGCCGTCGGTATTCGCACGCTTGCCGCAGCTGGTGGAGCGCGCCGGCAACGGCCGCGAGGGTGGTGGTTCGATCACTGCCTTCTATACCGTGCTGTCCGAAGGTGACGACCAGCAAGACCCGATTGCCGACAATGCGCGGGCCATTCTGGACGGCCACTTCGTGCTGTCGCGCCAGCTGGCCGAAACCGGCCATTATCCGGCCATCGACATCGAGGCATCGATCTCGCGCGTGATGCACGACATCATCAGTCAGGACGAGTACGACATCACGCGCCGCTTCAAATACCTGTGGTCACGCTACCAGCGCAGCCGTGACCTGATCAACGTCGGTGCCTATGTGCCGGGCTCGGACCCGGTGCTGGATGATGCCATCCGGCGCTTTCCAGCGCTGGAAGCCTTTCTGCAACAGGGCATCCATGAACGCGAGTCGTACGACGGCGCTAGAATGAAACTCGCCAGCCTGTTTGGCTGATGAACGCCGGGGACTGGTGTGGCTGCATTCCGATTTGCCTTTCTGCTTGATCTGGCGCGCGAAGCCCGCGAGGATGCTGCACGGGGCATGCAAGGTGCGCAGGCCGCCTGGCAGGTGGCACAGGGCAAGCTGGAGCAGGTCAATGCCTATCGCCAGGAGTATCGCAACCGCCTGACGCAGGGCGGGCAGGGCGGCATGACCATATTGCAATGGCGTGACTTTCAGCTCTTTCTGGCCAAGCTCGATCAGGCAGCAGATGCGCAGGGGCGTGAGGTGGTGCGCCTGCAGGCGGAATACCAGCGGCTCAAGCAGGTCTGGTTCGAGTGCGAAAAGAAGGTCAAGGCGTTCGAGGCACTGGAGCATCGCCACCTCACTGCGGAAGAACTCAAGGAGCTCAAGCGTGAGCAGAACTTGCTGGACGAATTCAATACCCGCCGACGGGAGCACTGATGCGCGCTATCCCCTTGCCTGACTGGCGCTGCCTGCTGGCCTTGCTGCTCACGGTCTGGCTGGCCGGCTGTGGCACGCCGCCGGCGAAGCCGACGACACCCGGCACCGGCACACGCAACAGCGTGGGCAAGCTGCAGGTGGACAGCCGGGACAGGCAAGAGGTGGTGCTGTATGCGCTGGGCCTGCTGGACGTGGGCTACCAGTTTGGCGGTGGCAACCCTGAGGCCGGCCTGGATTGCAGCGGGCTGGTGCGTTTTGTGTACAAGAACGCGCTGGATGTCGAGCTGCCGCACAACGCGGCCGAAATTGCCCGGCTGGCCCGCCCGCTGGGAGATAGAGCCAGCCTGCAGGCCGGTGATCTGGTGTTCTTCAACACCAGCGGCAAGCCGTATTCGCACGTGGGCATCTATCTGGGTGATGGCAAGTTCATCCATGCGCCATCCAGCAAGGGCAAGGTCAAGGTGGAGTCGATGGGGCTGGCTTATTTCGCCAGCCGCTATCAGGGCGGTGCAACGCTGTTTGCTGCGGATTGATTGCACCGTGCAGCTCGCGCAGGCGTAGCTGAATGAACCGCATGCAGCAAACACAGCCAGCGCCACGGCAAGCAAGTGCCCTGGTGCTGGCCGTTGCTTTCAGTGGGGGTTAAATCTTGTCGCGGCTCAGGCTGCCGCTGCCACCTGCGGTCAGGCGGCCCTTGGCCGAATAGGACAGCGCATCACCACGTGCGCTCGCCAGCTGGCTGACAAACTGGTCCAGCAACTGGCGGCGGGTTTCGATCAGCAGGCCGTTGCTGCGGTTGTACAGCTCGGCTTGGCGGGCGGTTTCACGCAGCAATTGCCAGGTTTCCAGCGCTTCCGGCGCGTGCTGTTCAAACCACACGGTGACATCGGTGCCCGGTGTGACACCGGCGTGCTGCAAGGCGAGTTGCAGCTGTTCGCCTGCTGCCTCGGCCTCGTTGGCAGCCTGCTGTTTGCGCAGGCTGACGCCGGCCAGCTGGTCGATCTGATTGTGGGTAAGCAGGTTTTGTTCGTGCAGCAGGATCTGCAGCAATTGATCCAGTGCGTTGCAGGTGGTGGTAACCAGCAACAGCCACGGCGAGGAAGGGGTAGAACCGATGGTGACGCTCACAGCTTACTTGCCCAGGAATTCCTTCACGCTATCGATCAGGCGATCGGCAATCACATCAGTGCGCACGGTAAAGCGGCCATCGGCAATCGCCTGGCGCAGCGATTGTACGCGCTCGCTGTCGAATACCTGCCCGCTGCCGCCCTCGGCGCCGGCAAGTTGTGCCGCTGCCGGGTTGATGGTCACGCTGTCGTCGCTGCTGCTGGCTTCGCTGCGCTTGCCAACGACGGTGCGCTCCCCGCTGCGACCCAGCGGCTGGGAGATTGTTTTACCCGCTTGATCGATTTTCATGATGTTTGTCCTGTCGCCATGCGGCCGGCATCATGGATGCAGACCGCTTACTTTCTCGTATTATGCCCATTATCGACACGGGCCGTGAAAACTTTAGCGAATCAGCGCTTTATGATAAATGCCGTTGGTCTGTTCGGCCATGCCGATTGGGAAGGCGCACAGACTCGGCTATGCTGCAGTCTAGCCCGTATGGCGGGCAGGTAAACCTCGGAGACCCATGAGCATGCAAATCGCCCACACCCGTTTTGGCGACGTTGAAGTCGACCCGGCGACGATCCTGACTTTCCCGCGCGGCCTGCCGGGCTTTGAATCGTATACGCGCTACAAGCTGCTGCACGAAGAAAAGCCCAACCCCACCGTGCTGTGGCTGCAGTCGCTGGACGATGCGGAAGTTGCCATCAGCGTGGTGCAGGCCGATCTCCTGGGTGTCAATTACCAGATCGAGCTGAGTGATGAAGAAACCGCCTTGCTGCAGCTGGAGGCCGGCCACGAAACCGTGCTGCTGCTGACCCTGGCCAAACAGCCGGATAATTCCAAGGGGATTTCGGCCAACACCATGTCGCCCATCATCATCAATGCCACATCGCGGCGCGGCCTGCAGAAAATCGGCCTGCACGCGGATATCGTGTTCCGTAACAACCCGGCCTGAAGCGGCTGGGCCAGGGGTTGCGCGGCAAGTTCAAACGATCGCTTGTAAGGGTGTCTTTGGTCGCTAGCGGGCTTGCTGTATGATTGCGCGATTCCGCGCGCCCGCCTAGGCCGGCGCAGCCCGAGATTTCGCATCGTGCGTGCGCTGGCTTGACTGCCGCGCAGGCACGGCGCCCAAGAGGTAAAGCCCGATGAAAACCACCTTCCTTGATTTCGAGCAGCCCATCGCCGAACTGGAAAACAAGATCGAAGAACTGCGTTTTGTGCAGGACGACTCGGCAGTCGATATTTCGGTCGAAATCGGTCACCTGGAAAAAAAGAGTCAGGAGCTGACCAAAACGATCTACGCCAAGCTCTCCGCCGCGCAGATCTCGCAAGTGGCCCGCCACCCGCAACGCCCGTACACCCTGGATTACGTCAACGCGCTGTGCACCGATTTCGAAGAGCTGCACGGTGATCGCAGCTATGCCGACGATGCGGCCATCGTGGGCGGCATGGCCCGTTTCAATGGTCACTCGGTAATGGTGATCGGCCATCAGAAGGGCCGGGACACCAAGGAAAAGATTTTCCGCAATTTCGGCATGCCGCGCCCTGAGGGCTATCGCAAGGCGCTGCGCCTGATGAAGCTGGCCGAGAAGTTCAACCTGCCGGTGCTCACTTTCGTCGACACCCCCGGTGCTTATCCCGGCATTGGCGCAGAGGAGCGCGGCCAGTCCGAGGCCATCGGCCGCAACCTGTTTGAAATGGCCAAGCTGCGCGTGCCCATCATCACCACGGTGATCGGCGAGGGTGGCTCGGGCGGTGCGCTGGCGATTGCCGTGGGCGACATCGTGCAGATGCTGCAGTACTCCACCTATTCGGTGATTTCGCCCGAAGGTTGCGCGTCCATCCTGTGGAAAACGGCCGACAAGGCGTCCGAAGCGGCCGAAGCCATGGGCATTACGGCCAGCCGCCTCAAAACGCTGGGCCTGATCGACAAGGTGGTGAGCGAGCCGGTGGGCGGCGCCCATCGCAACCATGCACAGATGATGACCGCGCTGAAGAAGGCGATTTCCGACGCCCTCAAGGGCTTGCAGGAAAAATCGGTCGATCAGTTGCTGGAAGAACGCTTCGAGCGCCTGATGGCCTACGGCAAGTTCAAGGAAGTGGCAGTCCACTGATCGCGGCTGCCGTGCATACCCCTGATTTGCTGCAAACGGTCGAGGCTAGCCTCGGCCGTTTTGCTTGTGGGCGCCCGCTGCGCGTGTGTGTCGGCTATTCGGGCGGGCTGGATTCGACCGTGCTGCTGCATCTGGCAGCACAGGTCTGCCGTGTGCGTGGCGATACGCTGTCCGCCGTGCACGTGCACCACGGGCTGTCATCCAATGCCGATGCCTGGGCGGCGGCCTGCAGCGACTACACCGCCGCGCTGGGCGTGCCGCTGACGGTGGCGCGCGTGCATGTCGATGCGACCGGGCAGGGCGTGGAGGCAGCGGCGCGCGCGGCGCGCTACGCGGTGTTCGAGGCGCTGGAGGCCGATGTGCTGCTGCTGGCGCACCATCGTGGCGATCAGGCCGAAACCGTGCTGTTCAACGTGTTGCGCGGCAGTGGCATTGCCGGGCTGGCCGGCGTGCCGGTGCAGCGCGCTCTGCGCGCCGATCTGCAACTGCTGCGCCCCTTGCTGGCCTTCCCGCGCGCTGCGCTGCATGACTATGCCGTGCAGCACGGCTTGCCATGGGTCGAGGACGAAAGCAACGCTGATACGCGTTATCGACGCAATTTCCTGCGCCAGCGCGCGTTGCCGCTGCTGGCCGACACCTTTCCCGCCGTCGAGACAGCACTGGTGCGGGTGGCCGACCATATGGCCGAAGCACAGGCGCTGCTGGCCGAACTGTCTGCCGACGATCTGGCGTGCTGCGTGGTTGATGGCGCCTTTGATCTGGCCGCTGCAGCTGCGCTGACGCCACTGCGCCGCCGCCATGCACTGCGTGGTTGGCTCAAGCAGCATGGCGTGGTGGTCGATGCCCGTGCATTCGACGAATGGCTGGGCCAGCTCGATGCACCGCAAGACGGTCAGCCCGCCTTGGTCTGGCGCGAGCGCGCAGTGCGTCGCTTCCAGCAGCGGCTGTACGTGACGCCCGCGCAATTGCTGCCCGGGCCGATCACGACCATCACTACCGACACCAGTGGACCGATCCCGGGCTGGCAAGGCGCGCTGGCATGGCTACCGCAAGCGGGCGGGCTGAATCCGGCTGCGCTGCTTGCCGGCACGCTGGAATTGCGGCCCAGGCCGGGCAATGTGCCGCTGCGCTTGCACCCTGACGGCCCCAGCCGCCCGCTCAAGCTGCTGTTCCAGGAATACGGTATTCCACCGTGGCAGCGTGCCGCGCTGCCATTGCTTTATCTCAATGGTGAGCTGGCTGCGGTGCCGGGCATCGGTGTGGCGGCACAATGGCAGGCGCAGGATGGCGTGGTGCCGGTGTGGCAATGGCTGGACGCTGCTGCCGCTCAATAGCTGCTGTAACGCTGCTCGATCTGCGCATATTCACCACTCTGGCGGAGCGCGGCCAGGCCCGCATTGAAGCGGTCACGCTGCGCCGTTTGCGCGAACACCACCTGATAGGGCGTGGGCGGGAACAGCTCGTACCACGTTAGTGGCTGTGTGACATCAACCTGCCGCGGCACATCACGCATGAAGTAGTTGATGATGCGCCGGTCACCCACCACGACCTCCACGCGGCCCGACAGCAGCAAGAGGTTGCGCACCACCTGCTGAGGTTCTTCGCGGTAGCGCGGGTTGCGTGCAGCCATGCTGGCAAACTCCTCGCCCAGCAAGGCGCGTGCACGCTGGAAGGCGCTGACACTGTGCTCTGCCAGATCGGCCGGCGTTTTCAGTACGTAATGATGCGAGGCCAGCGCAACTGCCGCGTTGTGGTACAGGATATAGGTCTCGGAGTAAAAACCGCGCTCGCCCGATTGCGGGTTGGTAGTGGCCACCGCATCGAGCTGGCCTGCGGCAAACATCACGCGCAGGCGCTCGAAGGGGGCGAAATACGGCCGCACCTCGTAGCCGGCACGGCGCGCGGCAGCCACGACAAGGTCCACATCCAGCCCGGCCCGTTCGGCTTCAAATACGTAGGGTGGCTTGTTGCTGCCAAAGCCCACCCGCAGCGGGGCGTCGGCATGTGCCATGGTGCACAGGCACAGCAGCCCCAGCCACCCTGCCACAAAGCGCTTCAATCCCCGCATGGGTGTGCCATCGATGATGATCGGTATGCTTGCAATAGCGGTTTTATAGCTGGATGGCCCGCATTTTGCACCTGCCCCGCCCCGGCGGCAGCGCTCAGGCGTTGCCTTGCCACAGCGTGGGCCCGGCCATGCGCTCGCACTGGTCGTGCAGGGTGGTGATCTGCTCCTGCCAATAGGCATGCGTGCCGAACCACGGGAATGCGGCAGGGAAGGCCGGGTCATCCCAGCGACGTGCCAGCCAGGCGCTGTAGTGAATCAGCCGCAAGGTGCGCAGTGGTTCGATCAGGTGCAGCTCGCGCACGTCGAAGGGCATGAAGTCCTCGTAGCCGGCCAGCACATCCAGTAGTTTGCCGCGCATCTCGTCGCGATCGCCACCCAGCAGCATCCACAAGTCCTGGATGGCCGGGCCGTTGCAGCAGTCGTCCAGGTCGACGAAATGCGGGCCGGCATCGGTCCACATGATATTGCCAGGGTGGCAGTCGCCATGCAGGCGCAGCGCACGCACGTCGCCAGCTCGCTCGAAGGCTGCGCGTACTGCATCCAGCGCACGATTGACCGCCACCGTGTAGGGGGCCAGTAGTTCCGGCGGCACAAAGTTGCCGGCCAGCACGAAATCACGCGGTGCCTCGCCCCAGGTGGCGATATCCAGCGTGAGCCGGTGCGCAAAGGGCTGCGCGGCACCCACGGCGTGGATGCGGCCGATGAAGCGGCCTATCCACTCCAGCACAGCCGGGTCGTCCAGCTCGGGCGCGCGGCCGCCGCGGCGCTCGAACAGCGCAAAGCGATAGCCATCGTGGCTGAACAGCGTCTGCCCGCCGATGACCAGCGGCGGCACGGCGGGGATCTCGGCTGCGGCCAGCGCGTGGGTAAAGGCGTGTTCTTCCAGAATGGCCGCATCGCTCCAGCGCGCGGGGCGATAGAACTTGGCAATCAACGCCGGGCCGTCTTCCTGGCCGACCTGATAGACACGGTTCTCGAAACTGTTCAGCGCCAGCAGGCGGCCATCGCAACGGTGACCAGTGGCATCGACCGCATCCATGATGCAATCCGGGGTGAGTTGGGCATAAGGGGCAGCAAGCATAGCGCAATTGTACCTGTCGGCACGCATGGTACGTGGCACATCTGTATCTGCCAGCCCGGAGGCGGGCATGGCAGTATGCAGGCGAGGGCTCGACAATGCCGCGCAAGGTGCTGCAAGTCCGGCCATATTGAATGACGCAGGCATGATTGCGCCGCCGCCTTTTCCCCACAGCTTGGGGAGGGGGCTGGTGGCAAGTTGTGGATAAGTGGGCTAAGTGGCTGAACCGGCAGGTGTCGGGCTGGCATGGTCAGTTTTTGGGCAGGGCGGGGATGAACGTGCATGGTTGACGCAAACAAGGTGTTGCGGCTGGGCTTGATGGGCACGGGCGTGGCCGCGCGCGAGCTGCACTGGCCCGCGTTGGCGGCATTGCAGGGGGAAGTCGAGCTGGTGGCGCTGTGCAACCGCACCTTGGCCAAGGCGGAAGACTTTGCCCGGCTGGCGGGCGAGCGCGCGGGGCAGATAGCCTGTTACGACGACTGGGATGCCTTTCTGGCGCACCCCGGCCTCGATGCGGTGCTGATCGCGCTACCGGCCACGCAGAACCTGACAGCCTGCCGTGCCGTGCTGGCGGCCGGCAAGCATGTGCTGGTGGAAAAACCGCTGGCTGCCACGCCGGAAGATGCGGGCAGGCTGCTTGCACTGGCGGCCGATTACCCGGCGCAAGTCAGCATGGTGGCCGAGAACCTGCGCTACAGCGCGGCCTTGCTGCAGATCCGCGACTGGTTGGCGAGCGGCGTAGCCGGCCAGCCCTATGCACTGCACTGGACCGCCACCAATGAAATGCGCAGCGACAATCGCTACCTGGCCAGCGGCTGGCGCACCGATGCGGACTTCCCTGGCGGCCTGTTGCTCGACGTCGGCGTGCATTACGCGGCTGCGGTCGAATTGCTGCTGGGCCGCATCAGCAGTGCGCGGCTGCTGACCAGCCGTACCAGCACGCATCTGGGCGCGTTTGATGGCGGTAGCCTGCAGTTTTCCACCGCATCCGGCGCGCACGGTACGCTGAATCTTTACTTCTCGGCCATCGGTCGCGAGGGTTTCAAGCTGTTGCTGCTGGCCGAGCATGGCAGCGCCGAGTTCGACGGGCGCACGGTCACCCTGATCGGCCCGGATGGCATGCGCCACGTGCAGGCGGTAAGTGGCGACTTTGGCTACACCGCCGAGCTGCGCGCTTTTGCCAGCGCCGTGCTGCGGGGCGAGCCGAATGCCAGCAGCTTTGCGCAAGCCTGGCAGGACATGCAAGTGTGGACGGCAACACTAGCCCGGCCGGGCGAGCTGGTGTTGTTCTAGGGCCTGTTAACACTTATTTCACGCTTGCGTTCGGGGTAGTTCGGGATGGAGCGCAAGGCGCAGAACGCGCCGCGGTACGGGTACCGCAAGCGGTTTGCAACGCAGCGAACCGCCCGAAATACCCCAAACCCGCAGGGCTGGGCCGCAAAAAGGCCATCTACGGCGTTACGCGCCTTGGCAATAACCGGTTATTGCCTGCGTTGCGTGCCTTGTATCTGACCTTTTTGCAGCCCAGCGCAAGCGCGAAATAAGTGTTAACAGGCCCTAGCTTCTCCCCAATCGCTGGGGAACGCGGTGTCGGCAAGTTGTGGACAAGTGCTGCAGACCCTTGTTTGGTCAGCCTTTTCCCGAGATGCCTGAAAAACGGGCACGGCGGAGAAAATATCCGTAACGCAGCGGCCCGGCGCCGCTTGGAGCCGCTGACAAAACCCGGTGAAGCACTGCTGACAAGGCAACGAAGCGCAGACAGGACCCGGCCGTACGGTCAGTGAGCGTAATGCGGCCAGCAGGGTTTTGGTAGCCGCGCTTATTGGCCCGCTGCAGTGGTCTGGCTGGCGGTGGCCTGCAGATGTGCCGCCAGCAGCTTGCCCACGGAAAACTGCGGGTTGGAGTGCTCGTAGCCCCCACGGGTCTCCAATACCTTGATCTACTCGGCCGTATCGGCGTAGATGGCAGCCCAATCCGGGTGGGCGAAGTCGCGCTTGTCCAGCAATGCCCTGCCGAAGTAGGTGTACTGGTTATCGTTGCTGCAGCCGAACGAGGGGTGCAAGGCATCCGCAGCGGTCATCACCATGGTGTCGTCATCGGCCAATGCCTTGTCGAACACGCCAGCGAAGCACGCAGACGCAAACACCACGCGCCATTTGATCTCGGCCTGATTCAGCGTGGCGCGCAGCCAGGCAGGCGAGATGGTGCTCATCGGGCTGCCCTGGCGGTTCAGGACGAAGGCGCCGTCATAGCGGCCATGCGACACCATGTAGATCGCCAGCGTGTCTTCCTGCAGGTTCATCTTGCCGGCCAGGCCCTTGATGGCGTCGTCCAGCACGTCGGGCATGGCTTGCGGCAGCGTGGTGCTGTCGTTGCGCGCGTTGCTCAGCAATACCGTGCGCCGGTTGGCGTCGAAAGCAATGCCAAGCTGGTGCGCGGCCAGCCGCATTTCGCTGCTGAATGGTACCGGCTGATCGTAACCGGCCACCACCAGCAGGAAAGTCGCCGGCCTGCCCGGCACGCTGGGGGCAATCGTTGCCAACTGCTGCTCCAGCAAGGCTTTGCTCTGGATCGGTGTCTGCGGCGGCACCGTGGTGCAGGCGGCAAGGATCAGGCAGCAGGCAAACGGCAGGTATTTCATGGCAGAGACAGTCCCAAGCGAAAGCAAGGGCTGTGCTATCAGATTACAAAATTCCGCTTTATATCTTTCTTGTAATGATAGAACTGGCGATGGGTTCATTACCGCCCGGGCATCAAGCGGCCTACAGCCGATAACGCGCCACTTCGCGCTGCATTTCGCCAGCCAGTTGATCCAGATTGCCTGCTGCGCCGGCAGTGCGTTGCGCGGCGGCACTGCTTTCCTCGCTCATTTGTGCAATGCGCTCGACCAGATGGGCAATGCTGGTGCTGGCGGTGCTTTGTTCCCGGATGGCGTTGCTGATGTCACCGACGCGCTCGACTACCTCGATCGAGCCGCTGCGTATGGTGGCAATGGCCTCGCCGGCGGCGCGGGCCTGCTCGACGCCCTGGCCCACCTGCTGCACCACTTGTTCCATGCTGCCCACGGCGCGGCCGGCGCTATCCTGGATGCTGACGATGGTAGTGGCGATTTCCTGCGTGGAATGCGTGGTGCGCTCGGCCAGTTTGCGCACTTCGTCGGCCACCACGGCAAAGCCGCGGCCCAGTTCGCCGGCCCGTGCCGCCTCGATGGCGGCATTGAGCGCCAGCAGATTGGTCTGGTCGGCAATTTCCTTGATGGTGTTGACCACCGCGCTGATGTTTGCGCTTTGTTCGCGCAGCACGCCGATCTGTTCGGACGCATCGCGCACCGTGCTGGCAATGCCGTCGATGCGCGCCACGGTGGCGTCGATCACGCTGGCGCCGGTTTTTGCCTGCTGGCCCGAGCTGCGCGCCAGTTCGTCGGCCTCGGTGCTGCGGTCGGCGATGTGGGTGATGCTGACGGTGACTTCTTCCACCGTGGCCGCCATGCTGCTGGATGCCTCGCTGGTCTTGCCGGCATTGGCCGACATCTCGGTGGCCGAACGGCTCATTTCGTTGGCGGCCTGGTTGACGTTGCCGATGCGCTGCGAGATTTCGCGCAGGCTGTGCTGGGTGCGCTCGATCAGGCGGTTGAAGGCCTGCACGGTTTTGCCGATCTCGTCCTGGTTGCGCACCGGCACGCGCTGGGTGAAATCAAGGCTGGCTTCGATCTGGCTGACGATCTGCTGCATGTCATGCAGCGGGCCGGTGATCGAACGGTATAACGTGATACCGAAGGCCAGCAGCGCCAGCAGGGCGACGACAACCACACCGATCAGCTGCAGACGTGCGCTGCTCTGGCCTTCCTCGACTTCCTTGACCTTGGTGTGCGCACCGTCGATGTTGTAGACGGTCAGTTTTTGCAGTGCAGCCTCGGCAGCGATGGCGGCATCGCGCCCCTTGCCGGTCATCAGTGTTTGCGCCGTGGCAAGATCGCCATCCTTGGCGGCTTTGCGCAACTGCTCGTAAATCTGGCTGAATTCGGTGATGTGGGTCTTGAATTCGTTGAAATTCTTGCGGTCAACGTCTTCGGCGATGCTGGCTTCGTAGCCGGTCATGCTCTTGTTGAGCACGGCATGCTGGGCGTCGATGAAGGCGGCCAGTTTGTCGCGGTTGAGCGGGTTTTGCTCGTTCACGTACTGGTTGGTGATGATCTGCTCGACCTTGTAGGCATTGTTGATCTGGTTGACCTGCACCAGCCCTTCGATGGCCACGCTGGACATGAAATCGACATTGCTGGCTGTCTGGCTGAACTTGATGATGGCCGTGGCCCCCACCGCCAGCAGCGCCGCAATGGCAACTGCAATCAATACACCCAGCTTCTGGCCGATATTCATCCGGTTTTCCCCCTCAGGCATCAATGAATGCCGCTGCCGGTGCACCGGCGCGGCTTGAATAATGCGTTCATCCTAGGCTGCAAGCGCCAGGCGCGCCAATAAGGGATTCAACCGTCAGGTGCGCCTGCACGGCATCCGTGCGCTAAACCAGCCGGAACAGGCCCCAGGCAATGGTGAACATCATGGCGGCGATCAGTACATCGAGTATCCGCCACGCGGTCGGGTTCTTGAACAGTGGCGTGAGCTTGCTGGCACCCAGCGCCAGCGAGAAAAACCAGATGAAGGAAAAACTCACCGCGCCGGCGAGGAACAACGGGCGTTCTGCTGCCGGTTGCTGTGCACCCACGCTGCCGACCAGCACGATGGTGTCGAGCAGCGCATGCGGGTTGAGCAAGGAGAAGCCCAGTGCCGCCAGCACCACAGCCTTGGGGTTGGCGATGCCCTGGGTGGCTTCAGGTGCCAGTGTGCCAGGGTGCAGCGCTTTCCTGAGTGCCATGGCGCCATACCACAGCACGAACAGCGCGCCGGCCAGCGCCATCCAGCGTTGCAGCCCCGGCGCGGCTGCCAGCAGGCTGCCCATGCCGGCCACGCCGGCACTCATCAGCAGCAGATCGCACAGCGAACAGGTGAGGGCGGTCAGGAAGATATGGCGGCGGGTGATGCCCTGACGCAGCACAAAGGCATTCTGTGCGCCGATGGCCATGATCAGGCTGGCGGTGAGGGCCATGCCCTTGAGGTAGATCGCAAACATGAGCGGAGCGGATAGGATGGGTGCTCAAGCTAATCATGGCTGTCATGGCCCCGCAATGCGGGCTATCCCGCGTCGGCGCAGCGACGCCAAAGCAGGTGGAATGCGGCCAGCACAAGCCACTGGGCTGGTGAGTCTGGCCAGCAGAACTGGTGGCTATAGCTCGGCCCACATGCGCAGCAGGTTGTGATAGTGGCTGGTGAGTGCGATCACTTCATCGCTGTCGCCACCCGCGCCCTGCTTGATGCGCAGCTTCTGGATGGTGGTATCCAGGTTGAACAGCATGGTGCGCTGCCAGTCGTTGCGGACCATGCTCTGCACCCAGAAGAACGAGGCCACGCGGGCGCCGCGCGTGATGGTCTCGACGCGGTGCAGGCTGCTGGACGGATAGAGGATCATGTCGCCGGCCGGCAGCTTGACCTCGTGCGCACCATACAGGTCTTCCACCACCAGCTCGCCACCATCGTATTCGTCCGGGTCGGACAGGAACAGTGTGCACGACAGATCAGTGCGCACGCGGTCGCGGTTGCCGCGGCTTTCGCGGATGGCGTTGTCCACATGGTTGCCGAAGCGCTCGCCCTCTTCATAACGGTTGAACAGCGGCGGGATCAGCTTTTGCGGCAGTGCCGCCGAAATGAACAGCGCGTCACGCGCGAGCGCGGCTTCGATGCGGCCGCCCAGCTCCAGCGCCAGTGGCGAGCCATCGGGCAATTGCTGGTTTTTCTTGACGTGTGCCGATTGGTGGCCGGCGGTGACCTTGCCGTTGACCCAGTCGGCTGCATCCAGCACGCGGCGGAATTCTGCTACTTGTTCGCGGGTCAGAACGTTGGGGATATGCAGCATCATGGCGGATTTCCTGGGCGGTACGGTCGGGCGGCTTATTGCAGGATAGGGCTTTAGGCCGGTGCCCGGCCGGGTAAATGGAAATGCCCCTCCCGGTGGGGAGGGGCATGTTCAGGCTGCGTACGCTTAGAAGCTGTAGGTTGCATCCAGCACGTAGTTGCGTGCATCGCCCGGGGTCGCCCAGCCGGAGCCGCGCGGACGGGTGTAGTACAGCTTGTCGAACAGGTTGTTCACGGTCAGACGCAGGTTCAGGTTGCGGTTCACCTTGTACGACGCCGTAGCGCGGTGTACCCAGTAGCTCGGCAGCTTGTCCAGCGGACCGGTCTTGTAGGTGGCCGAGTGCTGGTTCAGGTACACGCTGCCCTGGTAGGTGGCGCCATAACCCAGTTGCACGCCTTGCGGCAGGTCATAGGTGGTCCACAGGCTGAACGCGTGTTCCGGCACGTTGGTCAGCGGGTCGCCAGCCAGCGGGTCACCGCCTGCCTTGGCGGCGTTGCTCACGCTTTGCAGTACTTCGCTCTTCATGTACGAGTAATTGGCAAAGACAGACCAGTTCTTGGTGATCAGGCCGGATACGCCCAGCTCGATACCCTGTACGCGGCTCTGGCCATCGAGTTGCTGATCCGGAATCGACGGATCGTTCGATGCCACCTTGTAGTTGGTGCGGTCGGTGCGGAACAGTGCGGCATTCACCGACAGCTTCTTGCTTTCCAGCACATCCCACTTGGTGCCGATTTCATAGGTGACGGCGGTTTCCGGATCGACCGAGCACGTGAAGCCGGTGGTGGTCGTGCTGCTGCCTACCGAGGTGCAAGTGCCGTTGACGGTCGCCTTGGACGGGGTCTTGGAGTTGGAGTACGACACATAGATGCTGCCTTCCTCGACCGGCTTGTACACCACGCCGCCCTGGTAGGACAGCATGCGGTCGGTTTTCTTGGCCGGTGTATAGGCACCCAGGATCTTGCCCGCGTTGGCGCCGGCTGTGGCCGCGCCGACGTTGTAGGTGGTTGACTCGGTGTCGTTGTATTCCCAGCGCAGGCCGCCGTTCACCGACCAGTGGTCGTTGAACTTGACGGTGTCGAAGGCGTACACGGCCATGTTGTCGACGGTCGAATCCACGCGGCTGTTCAGACGGCGGAAGCGCGGGCCGGTGTAGTTGGTGTTCGGGTTGTACAGGTCGGTGGTCGGAATCGTGTAATTGGTGCCGTTGGCGTTGGCAAATTCCTGGCTGCTGTCCACGGTGTAGCCTTCGTGCGTCAGTGCCACGCCGGTCACCAGCGTATGGGCCAGCGAGCCGGTGTTGAAGTTCCAGGTCACGTCGGTCTGGTTGGCCAGCAACTTGTTGACCGTGTCACGCACGTTGCCGCGCGAGCCACCGGTCGGGGTGAACGACGGCTTGTATTTGCTGACTTCGGCTGCGCTGCACGCAGCGTTGGTGGCGCTGATGGTGGTGCCCAGCGGCGCCCGGCCCACGGCGTAGCAGATGCGGCCTTCCGGGCCGTCGGTAATGGTGAACTGCGAGGTTTTGCTCACGCGGGTCTGGTTGCGCAGCTTCACCTTGTCGCCAAAATCATGCTCGAACAGGCTGGTCAGCACGTCGGTGGTGCTTTCCTGCGTATCGACATTGGCAAAGCCGTAGTACTGGCTGCGGCTGGTGCCGGGCACCACCTGGTTGCCACGGAAGGGCTGGCCGAACTGCGGAATGTTGTCGTCGCTCTGGTGGAAGTAGCTCAGCGTGTAGCGGGTATCGGTACCCAGGCCAAACGCGACAGATGGCGCAAAGCCCCAGCGCTTGTTGTTTTCCACGTCGCGGCCCGGCACGTCGTTCTGGTGGCCCATGATGTTCAGGCGCAGCGCGCTGGTTTCGCCGATCACGCGGTTGACGTCGGCAGTGGCGCGGTAATAACCATCGCTGCCGATACCGGTGCTGATGGTGTTGCTGTTTTCCAGCCTGGGTGCCTTGCTGACCAGATTGATGTTGCCACCGACCGAGCCGGCACCGTTGACCGCCGAGCTGGAGCCCTTGGTGACCTCGATCTGTTCGAGGTTGAACGGGTCGGTGCGGCTGTACTGCGCGCTGTCACGCATGCCGTCGATGGTGATGTCGTTGCTGGCCGCAAAGCCACGGATGTTGATGCTGTCGCCATAACCGCTGCCGCCTTCACCGGCGCCGAAGGTGATGCCCGGCACGGTGCTGAGAATATCGCGCAGCGACAGCAGGTTCTGGTCTTCGATCAGTTCCTTGGACAGCACGGTGACGGTCTTGGGCGTGTCGCGCAGCGGCTCGGTGTACTTGGGCGACTGCACCTTGTTCGGGGTGTAGGGGGCTGGCGCGGTATCGGTGATCTGCACGGCTGGCAGGGTAGGTTCGGCCGGGGCCGGGTCTGCCGCCAGCGCGGCGGTGGCCGGCAGGGCCAGTGCGAGTGCGACAACCGAGTGCTTCAGTTGCGGCAGGTCTTGGTGTTTACGGCTTTTAATCAGCGCCATCTGGCTTGCTCCACGAAGTGCATAGTTCTCGGCCTTTCTTCCGCCTGCTGCGGAAAGCGCACGTTGCTGGCTTGCCCGATACGGCTGGCTCGCGGTGTTGCTGGGTCTGGCTGCGAGAGTTCTAGGTTGTGTAATACGAATCGTTCGCTATTGATGCGTGCATGGCCTGTTTGCAAACCTGCGCTCACGCATTCCTGACGATTAATTTTCGATTCGACTGCTGCAGGGACGGCATTCTAGGCATTAGTAAGGATATAAACAAGAATTATTATCATTATTGTTGCAGCCTTGCTCTGTTAAGGGAGTGTAAAAAACCACGCTGCAGGCCCAATGATCAGCGTTGCCAAGGGTTTGCGCGCATTCCGGGGCTTGCGCTTGATCAGGTTTGTGAGAAAATGAGTCTAATTCTCATTTATAAGTATCGCTGCTTTTGCTCGCGGAGCCCGCTCCGCAGTAAGGTGCGGCGGCTGTCTGCCAAACAATATGCACAAGTCGTCCGATCAAGCGCGCCGGGGGTTCTGGCTCAAACATCTGCACCGCTGGCACTGGATCAGCTCGGCGTTTTGCCTGGTGGGCATGCTGCTGTTTGCGGCCACGGGCCTGACCCTGAACAACGCCAGCCATATCGAAGCCAAGCCCAGCGTGCACAAGCAGCGCGGTCAGTTGCCGCCGGCCTTGCTGCCGCTACTCAAGAGCGCGCCACAAGGTGACAAGGGCGGATTGCCGTCACCGATTGCCGGCTGGCTGGCTGAGGGCATGGCGGTCGAGGTGGCCGGCGCGAATGGTGAATGGTCTGCCGACGAGGTCTATGTATCGCTGCCGCGAGCCGGCGGCGATGCATGGCTGACGGTCGATCGCGCCAGCGGCGAAATCAACTACGAGCTGACCGATCGAGGCTGGGTGTCGTATTTCAATGACCTGCACAAGGGCCGCCACACCGGTAAGGCGTGGAGCTGGTTCATCGATCTGTTTGCGGTCACCGCGCTGGTTTTCTGTATCACCGGGCTGTTCCTGCTGCACCTGCATGCAGGCAACCGCCCCGCAACATGGCCGCTGGTGGGGCTGGGCCTCGTTTTGCCCCTGCTGCTGGCCATCCTGTTCATTCATTGATTGAGGTATTGCATGCGCAAGTCGATCGCCCTGTTGCCGGGCCTGATTGGGACTGCTTTCGGCGGTCACGCCATTGCGGCGGACATGAACGTGAAGCTGGAGATCCCGCGCCTGACCGTGGCCGAATACCACCGCCCGTATGTGGCGGCGTGGATCGAGCGCGCCGACCAGAGCATCGCCACCAATCTGGCGCTGTGGTACGACGTGAACAAGAAGGGCGCCGAGCCGGGCACCAAGTGGCTGCAGGATTTGCGCCAGTGGTGGCGCAAGGGCGGCCGTGATCTGCAAGTGCCGCTGGATGGCGTCTCCGGCGCTACCCGCCCGGTGGGCGAGCATGCACTCAGTATCGGCGACAAGCTGGCCAAGCTGCCGGCTGGCGAGTACGCGGTAGCTGTTGAAGCCGCCCGCGAAGGTGGTGGCCGTGAAGTGGTGCGCGTGCCGTTCAGCTGGCCGCCCAAGAAAGCCGATACCGCCAAGGCGCAGGGCCAGCATGAGCTGGGCACCGTCAGCGTCGAACTCAAACCCTGATCCACGGCCAAGGAAACCATCATGACCCGTACGCTGACCCTGCTTGCCGCCGTCCTGCTTGCCGCCACCCAGGCCGCTCACGCCCACAGCCCGTGGCTGTTGCCGTCCAGCACCGTGCTGGCCTCGCCACAGTTCGTCACCGTTGATGCCGGTGCCTCGACCAAGCCCTTCATCGCCGATCACCGCGCCATGCCGATCGACCAACTGGCCATCGTGGCGCCGGATGGCAGCAAGGTGCAGCCGGCCAATCTGACCAAGGGCGAGCTGCGCTCCACCTTCGACGTGAAGCTGGAGCAGAAGGGCACTTATCGCATGGAAGTGCTGCGCAGCGGCGTGCGCGCCAACTGGAAGGTGGACGGCCAGCCCAAGCGCTGGATGGGCACCGCAGAAGCATTCGCCAAGGAAGTGCCGGCTGACGCTGCCGACTTGCAAGTGAGCGAATCGGCCAGCCGTCTGGAAACCTTTGTCACCGTTGGTGCACCGTCCGCACTCAAGCCGAGCGGCAAGGGGCTGGAGCTGGTGCCGGTAACGCACCCGAATGATCTGGTCGAGGGCGAGAACGCCACCTTCCAGTTCCTGGTTGACGGCAAGCCGGCCGAGGGTGTCGAGATCGAGCTGATCCGTGGCCAGACCCGTTACCGCAACCAGCTGGACGAGCAAAAGCTCACCACGGGCAAGGACGGCAAGATCACCGTGAAGTGGGCGCAGGCCGGCATGTACTGGCTGGGCGCCGAGCTGAAAGACAACAAGGTGACAGTGAAGGCAGCCAAGGAGCGCAATCTCTCCTACACCGCCACGCTGGAAGTGCTGCCGCAGTAAGCCCATGCGTCATGTCCTGATCCCGCCCGCGCTGGCAGCGCTCTCGCCGCGCCGGCCCACCGGCACCATCCATGCACTGGCGGGCCAGACCATGGGCACCAGCTGGTCGGTCAAGCTGGTCGGCCCGGCCGACTTGCCGCTGGATGCGGTGCGCGCCGGCGTCGAGGCCGAGCTGGATCTGGTTGTGGCGCAAATGAGCACGTGGCGTGCCGATTCCGACCTCAGCCGTTTCAACGCGGCTCAGGCCGGCAGTTGGCACGTGTTGCCTGCACCGTGTTTTACCGTGCTGCAAGGTGCGCTGACGGTGGCCGAGGCCAGCGCGGGTGCCTTCGACCCTACGGTTGGCCCTCTGGTCAATCTGTGGGGCTTTGGCCCAGAGGGCGCGCGCGGCACGCTGCCGACAGCAGCCGAGTTGGACGCCGCGCGTGCGCGTTGCGGCTGGCAGCGCCTCACGGTCGACGCGCCTGCCCGCCGCGTGCAACAGCCCGGCGGGCTGTATCTGGATTTTTCCGGCATTGCCAAGGGCTATGGTGCCGATCGCGTTGCAGCGTGGCTGCACGCCAACGGCTTGATCCACCACTTGGTCGAAGTGGGCGGCGAGTTGGTCGGCCATGGCATGAAGCCCGATGTGCAACCGTGGTGGGTGGCGCTGGAGCAACCGCCGGGCGCTACGCTGGCGCAGTATGTCGTTGCGCTGCACGGTGTGGCGGTGGCGACGTCGGGCGATTATCGCCGCAGTTTCGAGCATGCCGGCCGCCATTACGCACACACGCTGGACCCGCGCAGCGGCGAACCGGTGCTGGATGCACCGGCATCAGTCACCGTGCTGCACGCCGATTGCATGCTGGCCGATGCCTGGGCGACGGCGCTGACCGTGCTGGGCACCGAGGCAGGTATGCAACTGGCGGCGGCGCAGGGCCTGGCCGCACTGTTCATTACCCGCAATGCCGCTGGCTATACCCAACACCTGACCCCGACGCTGGAAAGCTGGCTGGAATGAATCGTTTTGCTTTGTTGACCGGCGCG
The DNA here is from genome assembly GCF_900176275.1 of Andreprevotia lacus DSM 23236. Lineage (GTDB taxonomy): Bacteria > Pseudomonadota > Gammaproteobacteria > Burkholderiales > Chitinibacteraceae > Andreprevotia > Andreprevotia lacus. Next base: position 208,301 of record NZ_FWXD01000004.1, read on the forward strand.
TTGATCGCCGCCTGCATGACGCCTGCACTGGCGGCCAATCCGGCTGCCTTGCTGCACCAAGGGGCTGCGGGTGCCGTGGTGCTGGCTTATGCCTTGCTGTGCAGCACGGTCTGGTGGCGGCATCGCCGTACCGCCGTGCCATCGGCCCTGCCGGCCGACGGGGCCGACCTGCTGCTGGCCCATGCCAGCCAGACCGGCTACGCCAGCCAGCTGGCTGCGCAAACCGCGCAATCGTTGATGCAGGCCGGCATGCGGGTGGCGCAGTGCAGCTTTGATCAACTCAGCCCGACGCTGTTGGCGCAATACCGGCAGGCGCTGTTCATTGTCAGCACCACCGGCGAAGGCGATGCGCCAGATGCGGCCGCAAGCTTTGTGCGCCAGCATCTGGGGGCGTCGGCTGCCTTGCCGGCCGTGCGCTACGGCGTGCTGGCACTGGGAGACAGCAGCTACACGCAGTTCTGCGCCTTTGGCCACACGCTGGATGGCTGGCTGCGCCATGCGGGTGCGCAGGCGTTGTTCGACCTGATCGAGGTGGACAACGGTGATGCCGGTGCCTTGCGCCACTGGCAGCACCAGCTGGGCGTGCTGGCCGGTGCCACTGAAATGGCCGACTGGACCGAGCCTGATTACCAGTGCTGGACGTTGAGTGAGCGCACCTTGCTCAATCCCGGCAGCCAGGGTGGCCCTGCCTATTTGCTGGGCCTGACATCGCCAGACCAGCACGTGCGCTGGCAGCCGGGCGATATTGCCGAAGTCGGCGCCCGCAATGCCGATGAGGCAGTACAGGCGTGGATGCTGGCGCAAGGCCGTCCAGCCGACGAACAGCTGGCCGACGGCAGATTGCTGAGCGTTGCATTGGCCGACCGCCTGCTACCGCATGGCAAGGCGGAGTGCGCGGCATTGTTGCTGCAGCCGGCCGATGCGCTGCTGGCGGCACTGCCGGCCATACCCCACCGCGAATACTCGATTGCCTCATTGCCCGAAGAAGGGCAACTGCACTTGCTGGTGCGCCAGATGCAGTACCCCGATGGCCGACTGGGCCTGGGTTCGGGCTGGCTGACCCGGCATGCGCAGCTGGGGGGAGAGGTCGCAGTGCGCATCCGCGAGAATCGCGGTTTTCATCCACCACCGTTGCATGCGCCGCTGATCCTGATTGGCAACGGCACCGGTCTGGCGGGTTTGCTGGCCCACCTCAAGTTGCGGGTGCAAGCCGGGCAGGGGGACAACTGGCTACTGTTTGGCGAGCGCCAGATCGCACATGATTTCTACCACGCTGCCCAGCTGCGGCAATGGCAACAGCAAGGCATGCTGCGGCTGGATTGCGCATTCTCGCGCGATGAACCGGGGCGGTACGTGCAGGATGCCCTGCGCGCGGCGGCACAAGACCTGCTTGGCTGGCTTGAGCGTGGCGCGGCCATCTATGTGTGCGGCAGCGCGGCCGGCATGGCGCCAGCAGTGCATGGCGTGCTGCATGAAGTGCTGGGCGAGTCCGCGCTGGATGCGTTGATCGAGCAGGGCCGCTACCGGCGTGACGTGTACTGAACCGCTGGCGTCAACCGTTCACCCCGGGCGGGTGTTGAAAACCCGGCATTTACGAAACGATTACATTGCGATAACCCTGATTTACATACCGCCCCGGCATACTGGTATTGCGCCCCGGAAGGGCTGGCCATGCCGCCACCGGGGCAGAAACCCACTGCGAAATCACTTATGTACGCCTTCAAACCCCTGATTGCCAGTCTGGCGCTGCTTGCCGTGCCGGTCTTTGCCGCCGGTACGCCATGCGGCGATGTCGCCCCGGCCGCGCCGATGTCGCTGGCCACCTCGCTGGACTATGCGCTGTGTCACCAGCCGCAAACCCGTTCTGCCTGGGCGCAATTGCGCGCGCAGCAGGCGGGTGTCGATATCGCGCAGGCTGCCTATTCCCCCGATCTGTCGGCCAGTGCCTCGCTCAGCCGCAGCCAGAGTGACGACGGTAGCGGCAGCACCTCGGCTGGTGCCAATCTCAACCTGTCCTATCTGCTGTTCGACTTCGGTCAGCGCGACGCGCAGCTGGCACAAGCACGTGCCTTGCTCGACGCCAGCCGCGCCGGTGTGGATGACACCCTGGCCTCGGTATGGATAGACACCGTGCGGGCCTATTTCAATGTCGGCAAGGCCGGCAAGCAGATTGATGCCTACAAGGCCGCCGAAGAGGCCGCCAAGGCCAGCCTGGATGCGGCCAACAAGCGCGCAGCGGTCGGCACGGCCACACCGCTGGATGTGCTGCAGGCCAAGGCCACCCTGGCGCAGGCCACGCTCAACCGCACCAAGGCGCAGAACGATCTGGCCAACAGCAAGGGGGCGCTGGCCAAAGCCATGGGCATTTCGCCCATGCAGTTGCCAGTGCTTGCCGACATGCCGACCAGTCTGCCCGATTTGCCGCTGGCCGAATCGCAGCTCGACAAATTGCTCGATGCCGCCGTGCGCGAGCGCCCTGAAGTACGCAGCGCACTGGCGAACCTGGCTGCCGCCGATGCCAGCCTGAAGAGTGCGCAACTGGCCACCAGGCCCAAGCTCAGTCTGTCGGCCGGGCTGGGCGTGAACCGCAGCTGGCCCGACAGCGATGCGCGCAGCAGCGGCACCATCGGCTTGTCGCTCAGCATTCCGTTTGATCTGAGCGGCGCCACCAAGGCGCGCACCGTGCAGGCCGAAGCGCAGCGCGATGCCAGCGCGGCCCAGCTCGAGTCCGCACGCCAAGGTGCGGAAAACGACGCTTGGCAGGCGTTTTACAGCCTGCGTTCGGCGCTCGATACGCTGGCTGCAGCCAAGGTGGTGCAGGAAAACGCCGCCAAGGCCTATGACGCCGCGCTCACCCGCTACAAGGCCGGCCTCGACACCTTGCTCGATGTGCTGTCTGCCCAGAACACGCTGGCCAGCGCTGAACAACAGCAGGTTGCTGCCCGCTATGACTGGTATGCCGCGCGCGCCTCGCTCGCCTGGGCGCTGGGCGGGCCGCTGCCCAACCAGTTGTCGCAGTGGGCGCCGCCCGCTGCCCGGTAATACTCAGCATCGATACGCGAGATACGAGAATGAAAACGTCAAAAAAAATCCTGCTGGGCCTTGCCGGCCTGCTGATCGTCGGCGGGGGCGCTGGCTGGTACTTCTGGCCCAAGGCCGACCCGGTGGCCAAATACCGCACCCAGGCCGTGAGCAAGGGTGAACTGGTGCAGACCGTCAGCGCCACCGGCACACTCAACCCGGTGCTGGTCGTCTCCGTAGGTACCCAGGTATCGGGCACCGTGCGCAAGCTCAATGTCGATTTCAACGACAAGGTGACCGAAGGGCAGATCCTGCTGGAGCTGGATACCGATCAGCTCAAGGCCAGCCTGCGCCAGAGCCAGGCCACGCTGACCAGCTCGCGCGCCAAGCTCAAGTACACTACCGCGCAGGCCGAGCGCATGCGCACCCTGTTTACGCAGAACTATGTATCGAAGCAGGAGCTGGATTCGGCCGAATCTGACCTGGCTGCTGCCAAGGCAGCCGTGGTGCAGGGTGAGGCACAGGTCGAGCGCGATACGGTGAACATGAACAATGCCATCATCCGCTCGCCGGTATCGGGCATCGTTATCGACAAGCAGGTGGACCTTGGCCAGACCGTGGCTGCCAGCTACCAGACGCCGACCTTGCTGAAAATCGCACAGGATTTGTCCAAGATGCAGATCCACGCCAATTTTGCCGAGGCCGATCTGGCCCGCATCAAGCCGGAGCTGCCAACCACCTTCCGCGTCGATGCCTTCCCCGACATGACCTTGCCTGGCAAGGTCAACCAGGTGCGGCTGAACCCGACCACCAACTCCAACGTGGTGACGTATGACGTGGTGATCGACGTGGATAACCCGCGCCAGCGCCTGCTGCCGGGCATGACGGCCTATGTGGATGTGGAAATCGGCCGCCGCGACAACGCCATCATGGTGCCCAACGCAGCGCTGCGCTATCGCCCGCCGGGCGTGGCGGCAGAGAAGAGTGGCAAGGGCGGCCGGGATGCCAGCGGCGCTGCCGCATGGCAACGTCGCGGTGATGAAGCCAGCCGCCCGCGCAATGCATCGGGCGCGGCAGATGCCTCCGGCGCAGCCAACGCATCGGCACCGCAAAGCCGTGGTTTTGGCAACGGCGGTGGCGGCATGCGCATGGGCGGCCGCCAGCGTGGCACTGTGTACGTGCTGCAGGCCGATGGCCAGCTCAAGGCCATTTCGGTACGCCTGGGCATTACCGACGGCAAGTTCACCGAAATCCTGCCGGGCCGGGATGAAACCGAACTGCCGGTGAAGGAAGGTCAGATGCTGGTGATCGGTGAAACGCAGCCTGACGGTGCGCAGCCGGCCACTGGCGGCAATCGCCAGCAGGGGCAGGGCGGCCCGGGTCAGATGCCGCGGAGATTCTGATGTCGTTCGCTACACAGGCGCAGGGGCCGGCAACGGCCACGCGCAAGCCGGTGATCGAGGTCAGCGCGCTGACCAAGACCTACCAGACGCAGGCCGGCCCGGTGCCGGTGCTGCACGGCATCGACTTTGCGCTGCACGAGGGCGAGTTTGCCGCCGTGATGGGGCCATCCGGCTCAGGCAAATCGACATTCATGAACATTCTCGGCTGCCTTGATCATCTGACCACCGGTCGCTATGCGCTGGCCGGGCAGGATGTGGAGGCGCTGGACAATGATGCACTGGCCGGTTTCCGCAACCGCGTGATCGGTTTCGTGTTCCAGGGCTTCAACCTGCTGCAGCGGGCCACGCTGGAAGACAATGTGGCGCTGCCGCTGGTGTATGCCGGCGTGGATCGCGCCACGCGGCGCGAGCGTGCCCGTGAGATGCTGGCCAAGGTGGGGTTGGGCAAGTATGCGCAGTCGCGCCCCAACCAGATTTCCGGTGGCCAGCAACAGCGCGTGGCGATTGCCCGCGCGCTGGTGAACGAGCCACGGCTGATCCTGGCCGACGAACCGACCGGCAACCTCGACAGCAAGACCAGCGACGAGGTGATGGACCTGTTCTGCGCGCTCAACGACGAGGGCATCAGCATCGTGCTGGTGACGCACGAACCGGATATCGCGCAGTACGCACGCCGGCTGGTGCGTTTTCACGATGGTTTGCTGGTGCAGGACAGCGCGGTGGAAAACCGTCGCTGGCAGGGCAAATCGGCGCAGGAGGTGCGGGCATGAACCAGCGCATGATCGTTCCCATGCTGGGCGAGGCTTGGCACGCCATCGGCGCCAACCGGCTGCGCGCCTTCCTCACCATGCTGGGCATGATGATAGGCGTAGGCGCGGTGGTGCTGATGCTGGCTGTGGGCCAAGGTGCCAGCGCGGCAGTGAAAAAGCAGATCGAAGCCATGGGCAGTCATTTGTTCGTGGTGCTGGCCGGCTCGCAGCAGGCCGGTGGCGTGCGTACCGGGGGCGGTAACGCCACCACGCTGACCAGCGATGATGCGTATGCCATCCGCGAGTTGCCGGGCGTGACCGCCGGCGCGCCGGTGGTGATCGGCAACTACCAGCTGGTGTTCGAGTCGAATAACTGGAATACCCAGGTGTTCGGCACCACACCCGATTACATGACCGCGCGCGACTGGAAGATTGCCGATGGCTCCAGCTTTGACGACGGGGATGTGCAAGCCGCACGCCGCGTGGCCATCCTGGGCAAGACCACTGCGCAAAACCTGTTCGGTGACAGCAGCCCGGTGGGGCAGACGCTACGCATCAAGAATGCACCGTTCACCGTGGTAGGCGTGCTGGCCCCCAAGGGCCAGAGCCTGGACGGGCGCGATCAGGATGACACGGTGATCGTGCCGCTGACCACGGCCATGCGCAACCTTACCGGTTCGCGCTTCCGCAATGCGGTGCGCATGATCATGGTGCAGGCCGAATCGGACGCGGCCATGAACTCGGTGGAATCCGGCATGAAGGACTTGCTGCGCGAGCGGCACCGGCTGACCAATGGCCAGGACGACGATTTCTTCGTCAACAACCTGACCGCTGTGGCCAACTCGGCGGCGGAAACCGCCAAGACCATGTCGCTGCTGCTGGGGGCGATTGCCTCGGTCAGCCTGCTGGTGGGTGGGATCGGCATCATGAACATCATGCTGGTGAGCGTGACCGAGCGCACGCGCGAAATCGGCATCCGCATGGCCATCGGCGCGCGGCAGAAGGACGTGATGGCGCAGTTCCTGATGGAGGCGCTGATGCTGTCGCTGACGGGCGGCCTGATCGGCGTGGCCATGGGCGCAGGCGGCGCGTTTGCCGTGCAAGCCATCTGGCAGACTGCCGTGCAGGTCACCACACAGTCCATCATCCTGGCATTCGCGGTGTCGGCGGCCATCGGCCTGTTCTTTGGCTTCTATCCGGCATGGAAGGCGGCGCGGCTCGATCCGATCGAGGCATTGCGCTATCAGTAAACCAAAACCGGGCCTGTGGGCCCGGTTTTTGCATTCCCGTTCTCAATATCTGCAAATGGAGCTATTCATGCGTTTGATTGCTTTGCTGGCCTGTGTTGCCACTGTTCCGGTCTGGGCGGCGCCCGCCGCACCGGCGCAACCGCCGCTGCTGCCTGCTGCCGGGCAGTGGCAGATCGTTACCCAGCTGCCGCCGGATCAGCTGGCGCGCATGCAGCAGCGTGCAGCCGAGGGCGGTGGCGACCGTGGCGGCCCCGGCGGCAAGATGACCTTCGATGCCAAGGCCGGCACGATGACACGTACGCAATGCCTGAATGCCGAAAGCCTCAGCCACTGGGGGCAGGGCATGCAGCGCCGCCGAGACGATGAGGAACAACCCAAGTGCGATGCGCCCAAGTACACGGTCAGCAACAAGACCACGCTGACCATTGATCTCAAGTGCAGCGCGCCCGAGCCGTCCAGCAGCCATGCGGTGTACAGGTTCGACGCCAAGCGCGGCAGCTACACCTTCGAGCAAAGCCGCACCCGCGATGGTGAAACGCGCAACAGCAAGGGTACGGCCAAGCGTATCGGTGACTGTTGAGCACCGCTTTTTACTTACTCTGTTTGCTGGTGGGTAACCGGCATCAAGAACCCGGCAGAGCCGGGTTCTGACCATTTGTGGAGGATGAAACAGCGGTGCTCTCCTGTTTTATTCCACGCCCCCCGCCCTCGCCGCCGCGAGGGAGCCTCGCTGGCGCTCGTTCGTGGCACAGTTTGGCTTTTGTGGAACCGTGGTTTTCTGGCAGATCGGGTCTGCGCTGCATAGGCGTTTTGCCGTGGCATGGTGCAAAGTGCAGGTGGGCCCGAAGAGGGCGCACGCACTTTTCCATTTTCCGGAGCGCCTTGATGCATTTGCTGGCCGTTGTCTTGACCGCCCTGGTGGCGTTGCTGCACTTCTATTTTCTGGTGCTGGAAATGTTTCTGTGGACCAAACCGCTGGGCCGCAAGGTGTTCAAGCTCACGCCAGAGTTTGCCGAGGCCAGCAAGGTGCTGGCGGCGAATCAGGGCTTGTATAACGGCTTTCTGGCGGCCGGGTTGCTGTGGGGGCTGGTGCAGGGCGGCCAGCCGGTCACGCTGTTTTTTCTGGGTTGCGTGATCGTGGCCGGGGTGTATGGCGCGGCAACGGTGGGGCGCAAGATCCTGTTCGTGCAGGCGCTACCGGCGGCATTGGCCATGGTGGTGTTGCTGCTGGCATGAAAAAACGCCGCATTGCGGCGTTTTTTCGGGGCTAGCCTGATTACTTGCTGGCCGGAGCCGAGGCATCCTTGCCGTGGCGGAAGTGACCGCGCGGGCCGTGTTCCTTGTGTTCGGCGGCTAGTTGCTGCAGCTTCTGCTGTTGATCGGGTGTGAGTACCGACAGCAGCTTTTGCTTGAAGCCGGCGTGCAGCACCGCCATGTCGGCCACGGCCTTGCCTTCGGCATCAGCCAGCGCGCGTAGCTTGGTTTGGTCGGTGTTGCCGGAGTCGGTAAAGGTGCGCAGTGCATCGTGCGCGTCGTGCAGCGCCTTGCGGGCGGCTTCCATGCCTGGTTTTTGCGCTTCGCGGAATTGTTCCAGTTGCTGCTTTTGCGCATCGGTCAGGTTCAGTTCACGCAGCGGCAGCATCGGGCCGTGTGCGCTGTGCTCAAAGCCGGGGCCACGCGGTGGCGGGGCGTTGTCGCTGGCGGCAAGGCTGTAGGCAGCACCACCCAGCAGGGCGGCGGACAGGGCGGCAAGACCAAAGCGGTGCAGGGTATTCATGAGCTGGGCTCCTTGTTGGCGCAAGCATTGTTGCGATGGAGGCCAGTGTGCGCCGGCGCAATGTAAATGCGGGTTAGGGCAGTGTAATTGTTTTGAAAAGGCCATCAGCACGGCTTGGCGCGCGCGCGCGCTTGTTCGATCATCTAGCCATGAAAGGAGTAAATGCAATGGCCAATATGCGGGTATTGCTGGTGGATGACGACGCCGACCTGTGCACCATGCAGGCCGAGTATCTGGCCACTGAAGGATTCGACGCCGATGCGGTGTTCGATGGCGAAGCCGGCGTGCACGCCGCGCTGACCGGCAGCTATGCCGCCGTGGTGCTGGACGTGATGATGCCGCGCCTGGGCGGTATCGATGCGTTGCGGCAGATCCGCGCGCAATCGCAGGTGCCGGTCATCATGCTTACCGCCAAGGGCGATGGTATTGATCGTATCGTCGGGCTGGAGCTGGGGGCCGACGACTATATTCCCAAACCCTGTATGCCACGCGAGCTGGTGGCCCGCTTGCGCGCCATCCTGCGCCGCACGCAGGGCAGTGACAGCCACACGCCGCAGCATGCCGGGCCGCTGTCGTTGTTTCCCGAATACCGCCGCGCGGAGTGGAACGGGGTGCCGCTGGAGCTGACCAATTCCGAGTTCCAGTTGCTGGAAATCCTCGTGTCCGCCGGCGGGCGCGTGCTGACCAAGAACGAGCTGTGCGAGCGTGGCCTGGGCCGCCCGCATACCCGTTATGACCGCAGCGTGGACGTGCACATGAGCAATCTGCGCCAGAAGCTGGGTAACTATCCGGACGGGCGCTCGCCCATCCAGACCGTGCGTGGTGTCGGCTACCGCTTGGCGAACGACTGATGGGCCGTTTGTTCTGGAAAATCCTGTTCGGCTTCTGGCTGACGCTGATCGTGGTCACACTGACGGTCAATGCCGTGGCCAATCACTACAACGAGTCGCGCCTGCGTGCCAGCAGTGAGGTGGCGCTGGGGGGCCGGGTGGCCATGATGACCACGGCCGCAGCAGCGTCGTTGCGCCACGGCGGCCCGCCCGCGCTGCAAGCGCTGTTCGATGGCTGGCCACGTTTTGCGCGTGATCGCCTGCTGGTGGTGGATGCACACGACCGCGACCTGTTTGACCGGCCCGTGCCGCCACCAGCACTGGCCGAAGCGCGCCGCGTGCTGCGCGATGGTCTGGTCGATAACCAGAGCGTGATCAGCGTCGATACCCCGCAGGGTGAAGTGCTGTTCTTCGTGCTGGCCGACAATATGCCGCATCGCGGCCCGCCGCCGCCGCGTGGTGTGCCGGGCTTCATGCTGCTGTGGTTCGGTGTCGGCAGCCTGGCCTTCAGTGCCGTGCTGGCCTGGTATCTGACCCGGCCCATCCGCGTGCTCAAGCAGGCATTCGATCGCGTATCCGAAGGCGACCTGAGCGTGCGCGTCGGCCCACGCATCGGCAGCCGGCGTGACGAGATCGCCGATCTGGGCCGCGATTTCGACATCATGACCGGCCGGCTGGCGCAGCTGGTGGCATCGCAAAAACAGCTGCTGCATGATGTATCGCACGAGCTGCGCTCGCCCCTGGCCCGCCTGCAGGTGGCCGTGGGTCTGGCGCGCCAGCAACCCGAGAAAATCGCCCCGACGCTGGAGCGCATCGAGCGCGAGGTGCACCGGCTGGATACCATGGTGGGTGAATTGCTTACCTTGTCGCGACTGGAGGCCGGTGCCCAGCAGGAATGGGACGATTACTTCGACCCCATCGAACTGGCCGAAGAAGTGGTCGCTGATGCGACTTTTGAAGCAGCCGCATCGGAAGTGCGCATCGGTCTGTTGCGTGATGCCACGCCGGAAGAGGGCGTGGTGGTGCATGGCCGCGCTGAATTGCTGCACCGGGCGCTGGAGAATATCGTGCGCAATGCAGTGCGCTATTCGCAAGGCGGCCAGTTGGTCAGTGTTGCGGTACGGCAACCTGATGCAGCGCATTGCGTGATCGAGGTGATGGACCAGGGGCCGGGGGTGCCGGAAGAGCAGCTGCAACGCATTTTCGAGCCCTTTATCCGTGTCGGCGAGCAGAGCAGCGGCTACGGCCTCGGGCTGGCGATTGCCCAGCGGGCGGTGCAGGCACACGGCGGCACCATTGCTGCAGCCAATCGTCCCGAAGGAGGGCTGGTGATCACGTTGACGTTGCCTTTGGTGCCAACCGGACAGGCCGCATGAGCGAATACCGACTTGTAAATGAGAATCTTTATTATTAAAATCGCGGCATGACCGCTATCGCACCGGCAATGCCGCATTCTCCCCTACGCCCCATCCGCTATTCCGCCGTATTGCTGGTGCTTGCCGCACACGTGGCCGTGCTTTACGCCATCGTGAGCGCACGCGAGGCTACGGCTCCGGTGGTTGAGCCGCCTGCGCTGACCGTCATCGAGCTGCCGACACTGGTATCCAAGCCGGAAAGCCAGCCCCAGCCGGCACCGCAGCCTCTCAAGCCGCAGCCGCAGAAAGCGCAACCCAAGCCGCAGCCGGTCGTGCAGCAACCGGTGAGCAAGCCGCTCAAGCCGGCGCCGGACCTGCCCAAGAGCGAAACCGCCCCGGTAGTGGCGCCTGAAACCGCCAAGCCGGTGCAAGAGGTCAAGGAAGCGCGCGAAGCGCCTGCTGCCCCTGCCAAGCAGGCCGAGCCGGCAGCGGCCGCCGAGCCGCCGAGCCAGCCCAGTGTTCAGGCCAACTACCTGTCGATGCCGCGCAGCTATCCGGCGCAGTCGCGTACGCTGGGTGAGGAGGGCACGGTAACCATTCGCGTGGTTATCAACGAAGAAGGCAGGCCGGTATCGACCGAAGTGGCCAAGAGCAGCGGCTTTGCCCGGCTGGATGAAGATGCCAAGCGCACTGTGATGAAGTGGCGTTTCAACCCCGGCAAGGTTAATGGCAAGCCGGTGACGCAGGCGTGGAATGTGCCGGTGGTTTACAAACTGACCAACTAGGGCCTGTTAACACTTATTTCGCGCTTGCGCTGGGCCGCAAAGAGGTCAGCTA
>NZ_FWXD01000025.1 GCF_900176275.1 Andreprevotia lacus DSM 23236
GCAACCGGCCTTGGTGCGTCAGGAGTTGTGGGGCGTGTTGATTGCCTACACCTTGTTGCGACGGCTGATGCGTCTGATGGCGGAGCAGCTGCAGGTGGCCCCGCAGCGAATCGGCTTTCATGTTGCAGCGATGGCGATCATCGATCTACTGCGCTTTGCGCCCTTGGAGTCTGCTGGAAACCTGCCTAAACGACTGGCATTGCTCTTTGAACAGGCACGGTTATTCGTGCTGCCGCCTCGGCGCGAGGGGCGGACTTATCCTCGAGTGGTCAAACGGCGTTCGGCGAAATACCCAAACAAAAATGCCAGTCAGGCTTAACTGACTGGCATTAGGCCATGGCCGGGTTTTTTCATTCGTGAGGCCCTGGCTCAAAGGCGGTATGCCAGTGTGGTCATGACTTTGGACGATGCGGTCATCGTTGCCTTGATCGGCGCCGGCAGCTCGGCAGCCCCCAGCTCGACGGCCAGATCAGCGTGTCCCAGTTCATCGCGGTGCATTTGCTCGACAATGGCGCGGCTCTTGCTGTCCTGTATTGGCAAGGTACGCAAGTGGCTGGCCAGATGCGCGCCGACCTGGCGCTCGGTTTCGGCCAGAAAGCCCAGATTCCAGCGATCCCCGACCAGACCGGCCGTCACACCTATGGCCAGGCTGCCCGCGTACAGCAGCGGATTGAATACGCTCTTGTGGCTGCCCAGCTCGTGCAGGCGCTGTTCGGTCCACGCCAGATGCTCGACTTCCTCATGCGCGGCTTCGCGCAGCGCGTCGCGCGTGGCCGGGTCGCGTGCGGTCAGCGCCTGTCCTTGATAAAGCGCCTGCGCGCAGACCTCGCCACTGTGATTCACCCGCATCAGCCCGGCGGCGTGCTGCTGCTCAGCGGCAGAAAGCCCGGATTCCTCGATATGTGCATCGGGGTGCGGCCGCACGCTGGACGCAGTAGCGGACAGCGTACGCAAGGCAAGATCGAACTCGCCGATCAATTGATCTAGTGTGGGCAGTTTCAGCATGGGCAACACTCCTTTCCATTGCCGATTTTATCATTCGCCACGTGCTATTATTCGGCCCATTTCACCCTGTCTGGAATTTGTCACATGAAACACTGGATTCTTGCCACCACCCTGCTCTGTGCCAGCACCCTCGGCTTTGCCGCCAAGGCCAGCGAACCCAAGGCTGCCGATGCCAAACCGGTGCATCCGCAAGTCGAAATGGTCACCAGCAAGGGCAAGATCGTGATCGAACTGTTCCCGGAAGCCGCACCGGAATCGGTCGCCAACTTCCAGCAGTATGTAAAGGACAAGTTTTACGATGGCACCATCTTTCATCGGGTAATTGCCGGTTTTGTTGCACAAGGTGGCGGCTTCGACGTCAAGATGAAGCAGAAGGACACCCGTCCGCCGATCAAGATCGAAGCCGAAAAGTCGTTCAAGGCCGGCTTCAAGAATGATCGCGGCACGCTGGCCATGGCCCGCACCAATGATCCGAACTCGGCCACCAGCCAGTTCTATATCAACCTGAAGGACAATGATTTCCTGAACTGGCCGAGCCGTGACGGTTTTGGCTACACCACTTTCGGCAAGGTCGTTGCCGGCATGGACGTGGTGGATGAAATGGCCAAGGTAGCAACCCAGCCCGGCGATGTGCCGGTCGAGCCCATCGTGATCACCAGTGTGCGCGAACTGCCGGCCGCCAAGGATGCCGACAAGAAAACCGGCAAGAACAGCAAATAATCAGCCCGGCGGCCGCGCCGCCAGCATGCAACAAGGATAAAGACATGACTCAAGTGAAACTCACCACCAATCACGGCGATATCGTGCTGGAACTCGATGCCGACAAGGCACCGCTGACCGTAGCCAACTTCGTGCAGTACGTGCAGGACGGCCACTATGACGGCACCGTCTTCCACCGCGTGATCGACGGCTTCATGATCCAGGGCGGCGGCTTTGCCCCCGGCCTGAAGCAGAAGGACACCCGTGACACGATCAAGAACGAAGCCACCAATGGCCTGAAGAACGAAGCGTACACCGTCGCCATGGCACGTACGCCTGATCCGCACTCGGCGTCGGCACAGTTCTTCATCAACGTGGCCAATAACGACTTCCTGAACTTCCAGACCCCGACGCCACAGGGCTTTGGCTATGCCGTGTTTGGCAAGGTCGTCGAAGGCAAGGAAGTGGTTGATGCCATCAAGGGTGTGCGCACCGGCAGCAGCGGCTTCCACCAGGATGTGCCGAAGGAAGACGTGCTGATCGTCAAGGCCGAAGTCCTGGCCTGATCGCAGCACGCTCCTGCAGCGCGGCCTTGCACGGCCGCGCTTTTTTACGCCCGAGATCATGACGACCACCCCGCGCCCCATCCTCTTCATTGCCGACCTGCATCTGTCGCCGGCCGACCCGGCCACGCTGGCGGCCCTGCATGCCTTTCTGGCCGGCACGGCGCGCGCAGCCGCAGTGCTGTACATCCTGGGTGATTTGTTCGAGGTATGGATCGGTGACGATCAGCTGGCCGAGCCGGCTTATGCCGACATCGCCGCCAGCCTGCGTGGGCTGGCAGACAGCGGCGTGCCGGTTTATTTGATGCCGGGCAACCGCGATTTTCTGGTCGGCAAGCGCTTGGCACGCGCAGCCGGGCTGACGCTGCTGCCCGATCCCACGGTCATCACGCCGTTTGGCCTGCCGCTGTTGCTGGCCCATGGCGATGCCTACTGCACCGACGATGCGGCCTATCAGCGTTTTCGCCGCATCGTGCGCAACCCGCTCACGCAATGGCTGTGGCGCAGGCTGCCGTTTGCGCTGCGCAACCGCGAAGCCGCCAAGCTGCGCCGCCAATCGCAGGCGCACAATCGGCAGAAAGCAGCCTACATCATGGATGTGAACGCTGCAGCGGTGGAGCACGCCATGCGCACAGCCGCCAGCCAGACCCTGATCCACGGCCACACGCACCGCCCGGCCCAGCACGCACACGCCACCGGCACACGCTGGGTGCTGCCGGACTGGCACGCCGGCCAGGGCGGTTATCTGCAGCTGGATGCCGATGGCATCAGCATGCACCAGCTGGACGGCAGTCCGTTTGTGCTGCCGGCTTGAACCGAATCCTCAGCGCAACTCCACCCGTACCCACACCGTATAACGCCCCTGGCGCTGGCCGCTGCTGCCATCCCAGTGCTGATCGCTGGTACCCACCGGCAACCACTCGCCCAGCCGGCCGCTCACCTCGCTGACCACGCCGCGCACACTGACCGAGCCGTCGGCATTGAGCCGGTTGCTGCGCGGGTAAAGCCGGAGCTGGACGCGATCATCCAGCACATGCGGCTCCACCCAGAAGCCGGTTTCAGCCTGTTGCCATGCGCCGCCGTGCGTGGCGATGACATAGCCGGGCCGGTAGATGAAGTCGAGCGCCGGATAGAAGCGCGTCTGCCCCAGCGCGATCATGGCCCGCCCCCCATCCATGGTGCTGACTGACTGGATGCTGGCGCTGTCTTCATCGTGCTCGTCCGTGCGTCCCTCGATCTCCACGCTGCCACCCACATGACGCGGCGACACGATCACCCGCCCGCCCACATCGACATGATTGCGCTGCACGGCATCGTTGCTGCGCTGCTCGACGGTCACCGTCAGCTGGTGATTGGGGGTATCAAGCTGGCTGGCCAGCCTCGCAATGCGGCCAAACTGCACCGCATCGACCGCGCGCACCACCAGCTGCCCGTTGAACGCCTGGATGGAGGCATCCGGAAACGCCTGCTGCAACGTCGGCGCCAGTTCTCCTGCCAGCTTGTGATGCAGGGGCACTACGTCGACCACATCGGCCTGGCTGCCCGCCGCACACGCCAGCAAGGCAAGCGCGCACAAGCATCTTACTATTGTCGGCATTTTGTCCATCTCCTGACGGCCGGGGTTTGACTTGCTGCCCCGCAACATCTATTCCCGTAGTACACCACCCACCCCGAATGACGAGTCTCTGCACAGGAGTCCACCATGCCCCGCCTGCTCTCCATTTTCGCAACCGGCTGTGCGCTATTGAGTAGTGCGGCGATGGCCGGTGACCTGTTCCTGATCGACGCAAACATGAACGGTCAAAACAGCAAGACCGGCTTCAATACTGCCGAAGAAGCCGCCGACCTTTACACCAGCGGCCAGCTCAGCCAGTTCCTGTCCGGCTACAACGGCACCCAGGCCGTCACGTCCACCCTCAATTTTCGCGGCCTGCCGGTCAATCTGGCTTATCCGACCGCCAACAATACCCAGCTGGTGTTTGCCATCCCCAGCCTGAATATCACACAGTCCTTCCAGGGTGCCACACGCGATGAAAGCCAGGCGCTATTCAAGGATTATCTGAAGAAAAACCCGGACTTGCTGGCGCGCATGCAGAAAGAACTGGTGCGCGTGTCGCCGGTAGACCCGGTGGCCGGCAACCCCAACAGCCTGATGTCCCGTACCGCCAGCATGGACTTTGCCCAAGGCTTTGCGCTGAACTCGCCCACAGCCACGGGCGGCGATGCCAGCAACAAGTTCGGCATCGGCGTGAGTTACAGCCACATGGTGGCAGAAGCGGCCAACGGGCTCGACTCGCAAGACACCGACACCATCAGCCTGCCCTTGAGCTATGCGCACAAGTTCGAGCAACCCAACCACGAGATCATCATCAACATTCCGCTGGCCTATAGCAAGGCCAACGATGCCAAGAGCTACGATGCGGGCCTGGGGGTGATTTACCGCTTTCCGGTGCAGGAACGCTGGGTGCTGACCGTGGGCGGCAATGTGCGCGCGGTCGGCTCGGTAGACCTGCTGTCGGGCGCGGCGCTTGCATCCGGTTCGATCATGAGCAGCTATATGTTCGGCGACCCGGACGGGGACTGGACACTGACCATGGGCAATATGGTCACGCTGTTTCGCTCGCTGTCCGGCCGCATCAACGGCACTTCGTACAATCCGGACCTGCAGAACACCGTATTCAAGAACGGCCTGCTGTACGCACGGCGCATGAGCGGCGATGACAAGACGCTGGAGGTCTACATCATCGACACCTACTTCACCGGCACCAAGCTGTTCAGCAACCACCAGGATGAACTCGGCGTTACCTGGGGTACGCGCCGCCCGGCACACGCCAAGGAAACCGACTATCGCATTGGCGTCAGCATGCTGACCGGTGAAAACCTCAAACCGTCGTTCCAGCTCAACTTCGGCGCGTGGTTCTGAGGGCTGTTCTCCCTCACCCAAAGGGAGCAAAAACAAGCCCCCGGGCATGCCGGGGGCTTGTTTCTGGAATGACGCTGTCTCAGCTCAGCGGCAACAACAAACACACGGCCTGTGCCTCGGCCGATTCACCTTGGCCTACCGCACCCAGTTTTTCATAGGTCTTGGCCTTGACGTTGACCGCCGCCGGCTCGACCCCCAGATCGGCAGCGATATTGGCCACCATGGCCGGAATATGCGGCGCCATCTTGGGTTGCTGGATCAAAATGCTGGCATCGACATTGCCCACCTGCCAGCCAGTGGCGCGCACGCGTGCCACGGCCTCGCGCAGCAGCACGCGGCTGTCGGCACCCCTGAATTCGACTGCGGTATCGGGAAAGTGCCGGCCGATATCACCGAGGCCAGCCGCGCCGAGCACGGCATCGGTAATGGCGTGCAGCAGCGCATCGGCATCCGAGTGGCCCAGCAGCCCCTTGTCGAACGGAATCTCGACGCCGCCGAGAATGAGCTTGCGCCCCTCGACCAGACGATGCACATCCCAGCCCTGACCAATGCGAAACGGCAGACTCATGCTGTTGTATTCCTTGCTTGCAGGATCAATGCCGCCAGCTGCAGATCCTGCGGGTAAGTGACTTTCAGATTCCACGGGCTGCCCATCACCAGTGCCGGCGACTGGCCCAGCTTTTCCAGCGCGCTGGCCTCATCGGTGATGTCCGGGCCCATGCCGGCTTCGAGGGCGCCGGCCAGATCGGCCAGGCGGAACATTTGCGGGGTCTGTGCCTGCCAGAGCTGATCACGCGGGTGGGTGTGATCGATGTGGCGTGCGGCATCGGCCAGCTTGAGCGTATCCGCCACCGGCACGGCAAGGATGCCGCCCACCGGATGCTCGGCCAGTTGCGCGATCATGCCGCTGACCAGCGCCGGATCCACACAGGGACGCGCCGCATCGTGCACCAGCACCCAGCTGTTGCCCGGCTCGGACATCGCCAGCGCCTGCAGCCCGCCCAGCACCGACGCCGCGCGGCTGTCGCCACCACAGCGCAAGACGGTCAGGCGCGCGAACGACTGCCAGTCGTAGCCGTCCCACCAGCCATCGTCGGGCGACAGCACCACCACGATGCGTGCCAGCTCGGGTACGGCATGCAAGGCGTGCAAAGTGTGCCAGATCAGCGGTTTGCCGAGCAGATCAAGGTATTGCTTGGGCAGGGCGCCGCCCATGCGGCTGCCGCTGCCGGCGGCCGGCAGCAGGGCAATCGCGCTCATGCAGCTTCGCCGGCTGGCGCGTTGATCGCGCGCCACAGGCATTGCCCCTTCACCGCCTTGTCCAGCCCGTCCAGATACGCCTCGTGCTCGCTCTGCTCGGCGTCACTCAACGCGGCAACAATCAGCGGCTTGCGCTGGCGGCGCGGTGCGCCATCAGCGCCGCTGGTCTGCTCGCCACCGGCAAAGTCGATCAGCAAGCTGTCCTGCCCGCGCGTCATGGCCAGATAGACTTCGGCCAGCAGTTCGCAGTCGATCAGCGCGCCGTGCAGCGTACGGCCGCTGCGGTCGATTTCAAAGCGGTCGCACAGCGCATCCAGGCTGTTGCGCTTGCCGGGGAACATGTCCTTGGCATCGCGCAGCGTGTCGATGATGCTGCTGACGTAATCGGTGATCTTGCCGCGCCCCAGCCGCTCCAGCTCCATATTCAGGAAGCCGACGTCAAACGGGGCGTTGTGGATGATCAGCTCGCTGCCGCGCACGAAATTCAGAAAGCCATCGACGATGTCGGCAAACTTGGGTTTGTCGGCCAGAAACTCGGTGGTCAGGCCGTGCACATTGAGCGCGCCCTCTTCCGAATCACGCTCCGGGTTGATATAGCAATGCAGGTGGCGATCGGGCGCCGACAGCTTGCGGTCTATCATTTCGACGGCGGCAATTTCCAGAATGCGGTTGCCGTCCTCGTGGCGCAGGCCGGTGGTTTCGGTATCGAGGATGATTTGCCGGGTAGCCATGGCTTGGTGTCCTGCTGTAACGCGTTTATGCAAGCGGCAGATTTTAACACCACCGTCACGCCATGCCGTTGCCGGTCACAACGTTGAACGCAGCCAGCCTCTCAGCGAGCGCCGCGCAGCCCCACCTCGACCCCCTGATTGGCCAGCGCATCGGCACGCTCGTTACCCTCGTGGCCGGCGTGGCCTTTTACCCACTGCCATTCGATCTGGTGTTGCTGGGTGGCGGCGTCCAGCCGTTGCCACAGATCGGCATTCTTCACCGGTTTCTTGTCGGCCGTTTTCCAGCCGTTGCGCTTCCAGCCGTGTATCCAGGTCTGGATGCCGTTCTTCACGTATTGCGAGTCGAGGTAGACCCGCACCGAACACGGGCGCTTGAGCACTTCCAGGCCTGCAATCACCGCCATCAGTTCCATGCGGTTGTTGGTGGTGTCCGGCTCGCCGCCACACAGCTCTTTCTCCTGCGTGCCGTAGCGCAACAGTGCGCCCCAGCCGCCGGGGCCGGGGTTGCCTTTGCAGGCGCCATCGGTGTAAATCTCGACTGTCGTCATCGTTATCCCATCAGCCCGGAGACGCCATGCGCCTGCTGCTGTTACTGCTGTGTTGTGCCGGCCCGGCCGTTGCCGCGCCATTCTGCCTGTGGAAGGTGCCGGGTGATGCCAAGCCGGAACGCCATATCAATCTGACTGTGGTGCAGTATGTCGAGCTGGCCGACAACGAGCTGCACATCGCCTATGGCGGCGGCAATCTGGGCAGCGGCCATGATGTGCGCATCCCGCTCAAAAACCGCGAAGAGGGTCAGAAGCTGCTGCAGGAGATGCGCGATACCGCGCGCCGCTGCGATCAAGCCCCCTGACGCTGCAAGCGCCATCGCGGCGGCAACTTACCACATGTCCAGCCGATTTGCCGGACGGCCCGCAGCCACCTAGCGTACAAGCATGCGTGGGGAGGTACCCGTCATGCTGCCGAAACCGGTCTACGAAGTCCTGCCATTCGTTTATTTCGCCTTGGCCGTACTGGTCCTGCTGACCATGGAGTCATCGGCGCGCTATCTGTCGGCTCTGTCGCTGCTGGCAGCCGGCATCGTGGTGCTATACCAGCGACGACGCAACCGGCACAAGCATGCGGCGCGGCAGCGCCACTTCCACATGTAGCCCAACCGCACCTTATTTGCACTTGTCCTTGCCGGCCTGCACCTTGAACCGGTCCAGCGCCGCTGCGGGGCTGCCGGCAGGTACCTTGACGCGCTTCCACTGCGGCTCGATCACGTTCATGCCGCGCACGCGCTTGATCACGTCCAGGCAATAGACGCCGCCGGCTGCCGGCCACCAGCGATCGCCAGCACTCTCCAGAAAGCCGCTACGGGCCAGTACGCCCTCACGCTGCACAGGCGGGCGGTAGCACAGGTAATCGCCCCGTACGGCCTCCAGCCCCAGCAACGACAGCCAGTCCTTCAGGCGCGGCAGTGCCACGAACTGGCCCTGCCATGGCATTTCGTCGCGGCGCTTGAGCTTGCGCATCCCCCACAGACTCCACGGATTGAAGCCGGTTACCACCAGGCGCCCCTGCGGTGCCAGCACCCGCTCGGCCTCGCGCAGCACGGCATGCGGATCAAGGCAGAAATCGAGTACATGCGGCAGCACCAACAAATCGAGCGATTGTTCGGCCACCGGCAAGGCGCCCGGGTCGCAGCGCAAGCTGCAGCCCTGACTGAGGCCCAGCGTGCTGCGCCAGGGCATGCGGTTGCTGCGCAGCGCATCGATCTGCGGCAATTCGAGCTGGGCCGCCTTGTAGCCGAAAATATCGACCACGGTGCGGTCAAACCAGGCGCTTTCCTCGGTCAGCACATAGCGGCCTAGCGGCGTGGCCAGCCAAGCGGCAAAATGGTCGAAGGGCGATCCCATCATTTCAGGCAATGCCATGTTCAACGTCATTCCCCTGCCGATATTCGAAGACAATTATATCTGGATTATCGAACACCGCCGCCAGGTCGTCGCGGTCGATCCGGGCGATGCTGCTCCGTTGATGGACTGGCTGCAGGCGCAAGGGTTCACCCTGGCCGCCGTGCTGATCACTCATCATCATCACGATCATGTGGATGGCCTGCCGGCCCTGCGCAGTGCGTGGCCCAACCTACCGGTTTATGGCCCGCGCGGGCTCACCAACATCACGCATCCGCTGGATGACGGCGCAACGGCCCCGGTACTGGGCCACGCGTTCGACGTGCTGGCCACCCCCGGCCATACGCTCGACCACCTGAGCTATTACGGCGCCGGGTTGCTGCTGTGCGGCGATACCCTGTTTGCCGGCGGCTGCGGTCGTCTGTTCGAGGGCACGCCGGCGCAGATGCATGCTTCGCTGCTGCGGCTGGCCGCACTGCCGGACGACACGCTGGTGTGCTGCACGCACGAATACACGCTGGCCAACCTGGCCTTTGCCCAGGCGGCCGACCCGGCCAATGCGGCACTGACCGCGCGCATCGCTACCGAAACGGCCAAACGGGCCGCCAATCGCCCCACCCTGCCCTCGACCATTGCGCTCGAAAAAGCCACCAATCCCTATCTGCGCTGCAGCGAGCCGGCACTGATTGCGAGCGCGCGTAAACAAGGTGCGACAAGCGATGCGCCCGAGGTGGTTTTTGCCGCCTTGCGCAACTGGAAAAATCACTTTCGCCAAACCTGAAAAAGCTGGCACGACCTTGCCGTAAGCGCCTGTTTTGGTTGACACATCCCCATATCGGCGGGCACCATCAATGAATTAGAAAATCATGAAGGCACGCGGCCCATGCAGCGCTCCCTGATCGCCGGCCTGATTGCCGGTTTGCTGGCCAGTTTTTATGCCACCAGCGCCCTTGCCGATACCCCTGCAATTTCCCGCCTCGACTTCCAGCTGACCGACCCTGCCAACCGTGGCGATGCGGACGGCACCATCAACGCCCTGTTCGGTGAAATCAATCAAGTACCCGCGTATACCGACCTGTGGTCGCGCGTGCGCGCGGGCTTCACCATTCCGGACGTGGACAATGCGCTGACCGAGAAATGGGAAAACTATTACGCAGCACGGCCGGAATACCTGAACCGCATCATTGCGCGCGGCAGCCGCTATCTGTACTTCGTGGCCAACGAAGTCGAACGCCGTGGCCTGCCGATGGAGCTGGCGCTGCTGCCGATGATCGAATCGGCCTACAACCCCAAGGCCGAATCACCAGCGCGAGCGGCCGGCATGTGGCAATTCATCCCCGACACCGGCAAGCGTTACGGGCTGGAGCGTACCTGGTGGTATGACGGCCGCCGCGACGTGGTTGCCGCCACCGATGCAGCGCTGGACTACCTGACCACGCTGAACGGCATGTTCAACGACTGGCAACTGGCACTGGCCAGCTACAACTGGGGCGAGAACGCCGTGGCACGTGCGGTGAACAAGAATCAGGCTGCCGGCCTGCCGATTGATTTCGCCAACCTGCGCATGCCGGATGAAACACGCAACTACGTGCCCAAGCTCCTGGCAGTGCGCAACATCATCGCCAACCCGCAAGCTTATGGCATCCAGCTGTCCAGCCTGCCCAACAGCCCCTATTTCGCCACCATCCAGACCGGCCGCCACATGGACGTGAAGGTTGCCGCCGAGCTGGCCGAAATCCCGGTGGATGAGCTGCTGCGCCTCAACCCGGGCTTCATCCGCCCGGTGATCGCCTACAAGGACGAGCGCAAGCTGGTGCTGCCGGCCGACAAGGTCGACACCTTCCAGCGTAATCTGGCCGTGTTCGACAAACCGCTGCTGAACTGGCAACCCTATGTGACCAAGCCGGGCGAATCGTTCGACAAGATGGCCAGCACCTTCGGCATTTCGGCCGTCGAGCTCAGAGACATCAACGACATTGCCCAGCGCGAGCGCAGTGCGCGCGGCCAGACCATCCTGGTGCCCATGGTGGCCGGGCTTGATCTGTCCGAGCGGCAGACGCTGGTGGCACTGGCTGCCAACAAGCAGGCCGACCCGCTGGATACCGGTGCGCAGGATGCACCGCGCGCCGTCAATCGCGCCCGCGAACATCAGGTGGCCAAGGGCGACACCGTCTTCAACATCGCCAAGCGCTACGGTGTGAGCGTGGCCACACTGCGCGAGGCCAACGGCCTGCGTGGCAATGCCATCCATGCCGGGCAAGTGTTGAAGGTGGCCGCCGTGGAAGCACCGCGCGGCAAGGCTGCAGCAGCGGCCCAGGCCAAGGCCGAGCACGACTTCGTGGTGGTCAAGCGCGGCGACACGCTGGCTTCCATTGCCAAGCGCTACAAGCTGACCGTGGCCGACCTCAAGCGCATCAACAAGCTGGGCAACAAGGCAGCGGTGGCACCGGGTGTAAAGCTGGCGTTGAACTGAGTAGTTCAGGCTCACAAAAAAAAGCCCATCGCGTGATGGGCTTTTTTTGTAGTGGCAGCGCTGCCGACGCTACATCCCGGCCAACGGCGCGATGTCATGCGCGACAGGCTAGGGGGTATTTGGCCCCCTGGTGAAGCGGTGCTGACACGGCACGCGAAACACAGACAGAACTCGACCATACGGCGCGTAGCGCAGACAGCCCGGTTTTGTTAGCCGCGCTCAATCACTCGCTACGCGCCAGTGCCCGTGTTCTCGTACCATGGTAAATAGCACGCTGCGGCTGGGCTGGATATTCGGGAATGCCTTGCTCATACCCGGATCACGCGCCCACGGTTTGGGGGATTGCCACTCCAGCACGGCCTGCACCTGCATCAAGGTCAGCTTACCGGATTTCTGCCGTGGGCCGGTCAGCAGCACATCCCGCACCACATAGCCCTCTGCCGCGCAAATCGCGCCATGACGCAACGCAGCCTCACCATCAGGCGTCGCGACGAAAATCAGGTGGGTACGCGTATTCCAACCGTCCCCCACCGTCTTGAGCTGCGGTTTCTCGTAGGCCCCGAACAGCACCAGCTGCTCCAGCGCGCGCCGGCGTGTGTCGTAGGCATCCAGCTCCAAGCGGGGCTGATAATCCACACTGCGGTCACACAGCGTGGCCTCGGCAAAGGCAGCGGGCTGCTGGCGGATCGCATCGGCCAGCAGCGGTTGAAAGCGTGCAACCGAGGCAGAATCCGGCAGCAGCCAGCGCGCCAGCAACACCAGTGCAATCAGCAGCACAGTTCCACCGCCGAAGCCGGCCAGCACCGCGGGGCTACGCAGCCAGGCTGGCACGACCCAGCGTCTGGGCGGCGGCTCGTCTTCGTCATCCGGCGGCCCGATCCGGGCAGATACCGCATTAGGGATGGAAACGGGGGGCTGCGGCATGGCTGCACCACACGCGCCGCAGAAACGCGCCTTGTCATCCACTGCGGCTTTACAGCGCGGGCAGGTCATGCTCACGGGATCAACGCAGCTTGTGGCCGCATTCGCCGCAGAAGCCGTCTGCCGCACCAACCGGCGCATGGCAGGACGGGCAGCTTGCTGCTGACGTCGCCACAGGATCGGCGGCAACCTGCTCGGCCTGCGCAACCGGAGCCTGAGGGTGAGAGGCGGCCGCATCCAGCTTTTGCTTCATTTCGCCGCCAGCCTTGTTCAGCCGGGCCTCGATCTCGCTGGCATCCACGTCAGCCGCTGCGTCGAAATAGGTGATGGCAATCCCCTTGATCGCGACCAGCGTTGGCAGCACTAGCGCCAGCGCGCCAAGCAGGCCTCCGGTAAAGCCCATCACGCCGGAGTAAGCCGGCTTGAGGCCACTTGCCCCCGCCAGCAGCATGCCGAGCATGCCCGGGCCGCCCGGTGCAGAGCCAAAGCCAGCGGCGCTGTTGTAATCAGCGCCGGTTTCAGCGGCCTGGCGCAGGATCGACGCTGCCATGCCGGTGGTCAATCCAAACCCTGAGAAGAAAATCATGAACGAGCAGAACACCACGATGCCGAGCACGAAATAGAGCACCAGCTCATAAATCATCACCTGCAGCAGGTTCTGGCGCGCAATCGCCCACAGCTTGGCCACGGCCTGCGCAATGGTATTGCCGGCCCAGAATGCCGGGGCAGTCAGCGGGTAGACGACAAAGGTCAGCGCAAAGAACACCACACCAAAAATCAGCGTAGCCACAGGATGCACGATCAGGAACAGCACCGGTCCCAGCACCGGAATCTTGCAGATGAACAACAACAAGGCCAATACCAGCACCAGGGCCAGTATGCCGACAAAGATCAGCAGAAAGAACAGAATCTGGCGATGCCCGGTAGCCAGGGCTGCCAGTACGGCCTCGCGCACGGTTGGCACGGCACCGGTTTGCACTTCACGCATCAGATAAATGCCCACGGCAAACACACCGTAGAAAAACACCAGCGCCCCCGTCAGCGTGAACAGCATGGCCAGCAAACCGCCGAAGCCGCCGCCTAGCGCCGCGGCCAGATATCCACCCAGCGCAATGATGATCATGGCCGACACGGCTGTCGCGGCCCCCAGCGCACCTGCCTGCCAGCGCTGTACGGCCGATACGGCGTCAAACACACGCACAGCAGTTCTGATTTGTTGCGAAATCGTACTCATCGTTTTTATATTCCCAGTCTTCGTTTGGGGCACTCACGCCCCCAGACGGTTGATTTGCAAAACACCGGCCCGCACCACTGCCGAACAATTGCATGCCCTCTCATAGCCCAAGGAGAGAACCCGGCCAAGCTCCCTGTATTGCACTGACCATCGCAGCGGCCGACGCTACATCAAGGTACTAGCGACGGCGATCCATGCCCTGGGAGGAATCGCGCAGCTTCACACACTCCGGATCGCCTGTGTTGTTGTTGCAATACGTGGCCTTGCACAACTCACGCGCCACAAACGTGGGCTTCTCCGCGCAAGCGGCAAACCCGTTGGTACGAGTGACGGCAGGTGCAGCCGTCGGCGCCGCGGTCGGCGCAGCTTCACGCGCCTGTGTCGTGCGCGGCGTCGGTGCCGGCGTGACGGTCGGCTTGGTCTTGGGCTTGGGGGTCGGCGAAGGTTTGGGTTTGTTGCCCGTATCGACAACAGCCGTCGGCGCTACCGCCGGCAGCACAGTGGGCTCGGCCGTTGTCTGCGGGCTGGGCGCGGCGGTCGGCGCCGGCTGCTCGGTCGGCGCAGCGGTCGGCACTGGCGTTGCCGCCACGGCGGTGCTGGCAACCGATGCCGCCGGGCTCTTGAGACCAGACGATTTGCCCGGCCCAAACAGATATACCCCGCCCGCGATGACCGTGAACAATGCAACCAGCGTGCCAATGATCAAACCCAGCCTGAACGGCGATTGACCACCACGCTCGGACGGTACGGCCTTGTCGGCTGGTGGCGCAGCAGGTGGCTGCGGTGCCGGGGCACTGCGTACCGGCGCTGGGGCAGCTGCGGCAGCCTCGGCACGAGGCTCCGGCGGTTTGGGACTTGTCACAGCAACGGGTACTTCGGCCTTGGCTGCCGGCTTCGCTTCGGCTGCCGGGGCGGCAAGCAGGTCGGCCAGGGGGTCGGGTTTGTTGTCCATCCCGGCCGGGTGGGCCGCTACGGAGGCTGGTTGCGGTGCTTGCCCGGGCGCAGCAGCCAGCAGGTCAGCCACCGGGTCGGCCTTGCTCACGGCTGCGGCAGCCTCATCGGCAACATGGGCCACTTCGGCCGCGTGACCGACAGCCGGCGGTACAACGGCAGGGGCCGGGGCCGGGGCGAGCAAGTCGGCCAACGTGTCTGCCACCGCCGCTTGCGGGGCGGCAGCTTCGGCCACATGCGATGCAATCGCTTGCTGAGGTTGAGGCTCGGCAGCGGCTTCCGCCACGACGGGCGCGGCCTGCAACAAATCAGCCAGTGGATCGACATGACTCGCTGCTACTTCGGCCACGGCCTCCGGCTGAACAGCGTCGGCTACCGGGGCAACGGCTGGCTCGGCTGGGGCAGCCTGCAGCAAATCGGCCAGCGGATCGACCCGGGCTTCCGCCGTAGCGACGACGTCCGGCTGCGCTGCTGGTGCAATCGACGGGGCTACAGACTCAACCGTGGCAGAGGCAGGGGCCGCCCGCAGCAGATCAGCCAGCGGATCGATATGGGTATTGGCAGCGGTCGCAGCCGTTGCCGGCTGGGCCACTGCCGGAGGCGCAACCGGTTCATGCGCCACAGGAGCGGCCTGCAGCAAATCAGCCAACGGATCGGCGGCTGGCGCCGCTGCGACCGGCGCTGCGGGGGCCTCTGCGTGGGCAGGTGTTGTGGCTTGGGCGTAGGAAACCGCTGGGGGGACGTCAGCAGCTGCCGGCTCGGCAGGCTGCCATGTCGCCGGGGCAGCGGGCGCGGCACCCAGCAGGTCGGCCAGCGGATCTGCCGCTGCAGCAGCGACTACAGGGCTGGCAACAACGGCAGGCGCTGCATGCACTTCGGCATGCGGTGCGGCCACTGCGGGGGCACCACCCAGTATGGCGTCGATGGCATCCGGCTGGCGGTTGCCGGCCACCTCAGGCGCAGCAGGCTGCTGCGCGTTGTCGTTCAACGCCTCCAGCGCCACCACGGGCTTGCCGCAACCGTTGCAGAACTTGCGTCCCAGTGCATTGGGTACACCACAATGCGGGCAAGGTTGTTGCAGCGTAATCCCGCAATTGAGGCAGAACTTGGCCGAACTCTTGTTTTCGTGGTTGCACTGAGGACATTGCATCGGGTGATCTCTGGGCGAAAGACAAAAGAAAGCACCCGATTTCACCCCATTACACCGAAAAACTCAACCTCGCCAGTGGGGATATGATGCAAATACCATAGCGGGCTACCTCATTCGTCATCCTCGCTGTCATCGGCATCCAGCATTTGACCCTCTGCCAGCCACTTGGCGTGGTGCTCGCGGATCAGCTGCACCGCGTCCTCTATCGTGTCGACCACCACCGGGATTTCCATGTCCACCGGGCTGGCCAGGCCGGCACCGCTGTCGACCATATAGTGATCGGCCCAGTCGACCAGCTCATGCCACATCTCGCCCACCAGGATCAGTGGCGTGCCATACAGCTTGCGCACCTGCAGCAACTGCCAGACCATGGACAGCTCCAGCAGCGTGCCGATGCCGCCCGGCGTGACGATGAAGGCATTCGAGCGCTGCACGAAGTGATGCAGGCGCGAGAAGAAGGTTTTGTGCTCGAAGGTACGGCCAACGTAGTCGTTGACGTTCTGCTCGAAGTCCAGATCGATGCGGATGCCGACCGAGGCATCCAGATTATCCGGCGCGCCTTGCCGGGCACCTTCGTTGGCGGCCTGCATCAGGCCGGGCCCGCCGCCAGTGACGATGCGGCAGCCCATGGCCGCCAGTTGCGAGGCCAGCTGCTTCACCGCCTCATACGACGGCGTGTTGTCCTGGATGCGTGCCGAGCCAAAGATCGTCACGTGGTAATAGGGGGTGTGGGCCGGGCGCAGCCGGGTCAGCTCATCGACCGAATCCCACAGTTTCAGCACCACGTCGGACACGATGCGCAGTGCAAAATCGTCCTCGACGGTGCCGACGGCCTTGTTCAAACGGCGCTCTCCCATGATTGTTCTCCCTTGTGTTTGAAATTCCAGCATAGCGGGCGCTTGCCGCCGCAGCCCTAGGGATTTGTGCGTATCCTGACTGGCTGTTTTCTGGCATGCTGCGCGCCGCCCCAAGCGTGGTCACTACCGCTATCCCCTAGCGGAAACTCCCGATGTTGTGCCCTGCAGCATCACGCACAATGAATCAAGGCCACGATAGAAGCCGCGCAGCCCAACCGGGGTTTGCGCGCAGAACCGCCCATCGCAAGCGAGGTATGCTCCATGCCGAAGAACGCGCTGTACGCCCAATCCGGCGGCGTCACCCCTGTCATCAATGCCTCCGCCTTCGGCGTCATTCACGCCGCACGCCAGCACCGTGATCGTATCGGCACCGTCTATGCGGCCGAAAACGGGGTGCTGGGCATACTGAACGAGCGCCTGATCGACACCGCACAACTGTCCGATGCCCAACTGGCACTGCTCAAGAACGCACCGGGTGGCGCATTCGGCTCTTGCCGGCACAAGCTCAAGCACGGTGCCGAGCTCAAGCGCCTGTTCGAGGTGTTTGCCGCACATGATATCGGCTATCTGTTTTACAACGGTGGCGGCGATTCGGCCGACACCTGCCTGAAGGTGGCCGAATACGCACAGTACCAGGGGCTGGAGCTGACTGCAGTACACGTGCCCAAGACCATAGACAACGACTTGCCGCTGACCGACAACTCGCCCGGCTTCGGCTCGGTAGCCAAGTATGTCGCCACCTCGATCCGCGAGGCCGGGCTGGATGTGGCATCGATGGCCTCATCGTCCACCAAGGTGTTCATTCTGGAAGTAATGGGCCGCCATACCGGCTGGATTGCCGCAGCCGCAGGCCTGGCGAGCGACCGCGATGGCGCCCCGCCACACCTGATCCTGACACCGGAAGTACCGTTTGAAGCCGGGCGCTTTCTCAAGGCGGTACAGGAGACCGTTGCCCGCGTTGGCTATTGCGCCATCGTCGCGTCCGAGGGGCTGCGCGATACGCATGGCGTATTCCTGTCGGATGCCGGCAGCACCGATGCCTTCGGCCATGCACAGCTGGGCGGCGTTGCCCCGCTGCTGGCCAATCTCATCAAGACCGAGCTGCACCACAAATGCCACTGGGCCGTGGCCGACTACCTGCAACGCGCAGCGCGCCACATCGCCAGCGCCACCGATCTGGCGCAAGCCATCGCCGTGGGCGAGGCAGCGGTGCATTACGCGCTGGCGGGCATCAAAAGCGTGATGCCCGCCATCGTTCGCGAGGACAGCGAGCCCTATCGCTGGCGGCTGGAACCGGTGCCGCTGCTGGACGTGGCCAACCGCGAAAAGCCGCTGCCGCTGGAATATCTCACCAGCGACGGCATGCATTTGTCTGCGGCCGGCCGCGACTATTTCTTGCCGCTGCTCCAGGGTGAGGCCCCGCCGCCCTATCTGGACGGGCTGCCCGCTTACCCAAGCTGGCAATTCGAGCTGGTTTCGCCCCGCCTGACGGGCTTTAATGCGGTATAAGCCGTGAACGGAGCCAAGCCCATGCCTGTCGCCCTGCCGCACCTTGCCGTGGATCACTGCTAGTGCGCAGAGACTGACCATGCTGCTGGAAATCTTCTCCACCATCCTCGCCACGCTGGCGGCGCTGCTGCCTATTGCCAACCCCCTGTTTGCCGTCACCATCCTGCCGGGGCTGACGGCCCATCTGTCCGAGGAAGAACGCAGAAAACAGGTGCAGCGCGCGTGCTATTACATGGCCGGCATCCTGATCACCTTTTTGCTGGCCGGCGCGCTGATCATGGATTTCTTCAGCATTTCCATTCCCGGCCTGCGCATTGCCGGCGGGCTGGTGGTGGCTTATATCGGCTTCACCATGCTGTTTCCGCACGAGGGCGGCAGCCTGACCGACGCCGCGCAGGCCGAGGCGGTATCGAGGCGCGATATCTCGTTCACGCCGCTGGCCATGCCCTCGCTGTCCGGCCCCGGCTCGATCGCGGTGGTGATTTCGCTCTCGTCCGGCGTGCACAGCCAGATCGGCGGGCTGCCGGTGTGGCTGGGCTATGCAGCGGTCAGCACCGGCATCCTGATCACCGCCTGGCTGTCGTGGATGACGTTGCGTGCCTCGACGCGGCTGTACCGCTTTCTGGGCGAGAACGGCATCAACGCCATTTCGCGCATCATGGGCTTTTTGCTGATCTGCATCGGCGTGCAGTTCCTCATCAACGGCGCCAGCGACCTGCTGCACGATCCGGCGTTCATGCCGCAGCGCAGCAACTGATTTCATCGGCATTGCATCAAGGTCGCCGTAGAATTACGCATATATTCCATAAAACCATTGCGGAGGCACGCCGCGCTGCGGCACTGTGCAGGCATGAGCAGCCTCAAGACCAAGATCACCCTGTGCGCCGCAGTGCTCAGCATTGCCGTGGTCCTGTCCTTGGGCTTTGCGCAACTGCACCTGATACGCAACAAGGTGGGCGAGGTACTGGCCAGCCAGCAATACGGCCTGGCCAGCACCGCTGCGCATAACCTCGACCAGCGCCTGCAACTCACGCAAAGCATGCTCGCCGGCGTGGCCGAGCTGCTCAGCCAGCAACTGGCCGCCGGCAAGGTCGACTACAACCAATTCCTGCACGAACGCCCGGCACTGGCTGCCACCTTCGACGACGTGATGATATTCGCCCCCGATGGCCAGCTGCTGGGGCGCAATCCCCTGCCGGATGCCCCCCCGGTCAGCGATATCGCCACCCTCGCCCATTTCCGTCAGACGCTGGGCAGCAACAAACCCGTCATCTCCGCCCCCTACCTTGCCGGGGCTGCACGCATCCCGCAGATCATGTTCACCGCACCGGTACGTGATCGGCAAGGCAGGCTGCTGGCGGTGATAGGCTGCAGCTTCAACCTGCTCAAACCCAACCTGATCGGAGCCATCGGCCAGAGCCGTATCGGCAAGACCGGCTACCTGTTCCTGATGACGGGGAGTGGCACCATCATCAGCCACCCGGATGCGGGCACACTGCTGCGCAACGTCGACTCGTTCACGCAGGCAGCCCCCAACGTCGCCGCGCAGGGGCTGCAACAAGCGGATGGCACGCACGAAGGCCCGGGGCTGGATGGCGGCAGCGTGCTGGCCAGTTTTGCGCGCATGCAACAGGCCAACTGGCGGATGGTGGCCGTGTTGCCCACCGGAGAAGCCTATGCACCGATACGCGAGGCCCAACAGCGCCTGATCATCGCGCTTGCCGCCGCCAGCCTGGTGGCGCTGCTGGGCGCGTGGTTGCTGATGCGCTGGCTGATGACCCCGCTGCTGCAATTGCGTGACGGCATCACCCGCCAGCACGCCGCATTGGGCGCTTATGAGCCCATTGCCCTGCCGGACAGGCAGGACGAAATCGGCGCGGTGGCAGAAGCCTTCAACAAGCTGATGGCCGATCAGGTCCACATGCAGGACGCGCTGTTTGCCGAAAAGGAAAGGCTGCAAATCACCCTGCGCGCCATCAGTGACCCGGTGCTGACCACAGACGCGCAGGGGCGCATCGACTACCTGAACCCGGCTGCCGAACGGCTGACCGGCTGGATGCTGCACGACGCACGCGGCAAGGACTTCATCACTGTTGCACCGTTGCAGGACGAGGTGCACGGGGAGGCGGTCGATTCCCCCGCCCAGCTGGCGCTGCAGCAAAACCGCGCCCTTATGCTGGAGGGCCATGCGCTGCCGCGCCGCAATGATGGCGCACTGCTGGCAGTCGATACCTCGGCCGCGCCCATCCACGACGCCGAAGGCCGCATCGTCGGCATCGTGCTGGTGTTGCAGGATGTCACCCACCGCCGCCAGATCGCCCGGCAGGTGAAATGGGAAGCCAGCCACGATGCACTGACCGGCCTGCCCAACCGGCGCGAGTTTGAGGCCCAGATGGCCGATGCGGTCACGCGCGCGCGCCGCAACGGCGACCTTGCTGCGCTGC
This sequence comes from Andreprevotia lacus DSM 23236, assembly GCF_900176275.1. Classification (GTDB taxonomy): domain Bacteria; phylum Pseudomonadota; class Gammaproteobacteria; order Burkholderiales; family Chitinibacteraceae; genus Andreprevotia; species Andreprevotia lacus. Next base: position 20,619 of record NZ_FWXD01000025.1, read on the forward strand.
TGCTGATTGACCTTGACCAGTTCAAGCCCGTCAACGATCTGGGTGGACACGCGGCGGGCGATGCCTTGCTGGTGCAGATTGCCCGTTTGATGGCCGCACAGGTGCGCTCGCGCGATGTGGTGGCGCGCCTGGGCGGGGATGAGTTTGCCGTGCTGCTGAACGACTGTGCGCCAGAAAAGGCCGCGCAGGTGGCCGAAAAGCTGCGGCTGGCCGTCGCGGCGCAACCCTTTGTGTGCGAGGCCAGAAGCTACGCGGTCACCACCAGTATCGGCATTGCAACGATCAGCCAGGACAGCGCCTCCACCGATGCGCTGCGCCACGCCGATCAGGCCTGCTACGCCGCCAAGGCGGCCGGCCGCAACCGCGTGATGGTGTACCGTGAGGACGCCATGCCGACCACCAGCACGCCCGTGCCAGCCGGCAGCATCGCAGAAGGGCTGGAGCGCGATGCCGACGAGGCCGCGCAAGACTGAATCCGGCTCAAGCGCCAGCCAGCACCTTCGACACCACATCCCTCACCACCGCCGGCACATCCGGCTGCAGGCAATCGATTTCCTGCACGTCATCCATGCCGCGCAGCCAGGTGAGCTGGCGCTTGCATAGCTGCCGCGTGGCAGCCAGGCCTTTGTCGCGCATTTCCGCCTCGCTCACCAGGCCATCAAGGTATTCCCACGCCTGGCGATAGCCCACACAACGCATCGACGGCAGGTCGAGCGACAAGGTATAGCGTTCGCGCAGCCGCGCCACCTCGTCCAGCAGGCCATTTTGCAGCATCAAGTCAAAGCGCTGCTCGATGCGAGCATGCAACGCGGCGCGGTCGGACGGCACCAGCGCGATCTTGCTCAGTGCATAGGGCAGCGGATCGCTGGCCGGCTGGGCCAGCAGTTCGGACATCGGCCGCCCCGCCAGCAGGCAGATTTCCAGTGCGCGCTCGATACGCTGCTGGTCGTTAGGTGCCAGCCGGGCCGCCGTCGCCGGGTCCAGCCCCGCCAGCTTTGCGTGCATGCCCGGCCAGCCGATCTGGTCGGCCTCAGCATGCAGGCTGGCGCGCAGCGCAGCATCGGCCTGCGGCAGGTCGTGTATGCCGTGCTGCAAGGTGTTGTAGTAGAGCATGGTGCCCCCCACCAGCACCGGCACCTTGCCGCGCGCGGTGATATCCGCCATCAACGCCAGTGCATCGCTGCGAAACTGCGCGGCGGAATAGCTCTGCTCGGGGCTGATGATGTCGATCAGGTGATGCGGCGCGCGCGCCAGTTCGGCGGCATCTGGTTTGGCAGTACCGATGTCCATGTCGCGGAATACCAGCGCCGAATCGACCGAAATCAGCTCGACCGGCAAGCCGGCCTCGACCAGTGCGATGGCGCTGGCGGTCTTGCCCGATGCGGTCGGGCCCATCAGGAAAACTGCCGGGGACAAGGTAGTCATCGGGATACTCGTTGCATCAGCCAGTTGGCGCCCAGGCCGCTGGCAATCGCAATCAGGATGGCAACGGGCGCAGCCCATGCATTCAGGTGCACGGCCAGTGGCGCCAGACAGATCAGGCTGGCGCCCATGCCGACCAGACCGATCAGGAAACCGCGCATCTGCAGCAACACGGCATTGCTGCCGGCACCGGCCATGGTGAAGGCTGGCAACACCGTCGCCACCACCGGGCTGGGCGCCAGCAGGCCGGTCAGCCCGGGGCCGAGCAATTGCGTCAGCCCGGTCAGCACCGTCACCAAGAGGAAGGCCGCCAGCATGCGCGCCAGCAGCTCGACGCGCGGCAGCGGCATCAGCCGTGGTGCCGCCTTGGGTGCGGGCAGCAGATAGCGGGCCGCCAGCAGCAGCGATGGCAACACCAGCAGCCCCCACAGCAGGCTGCGTTCGATGCCAGCCCATACCACCAGCAGCGCAACTGCCGCATAAGCAAACCAGCCACACAGCAGTATGCCCAGCCAGCCCCAGCGCTGGCCATCAAAACGGATGGACGCGTAGCCCACCGCCAGCATGTAAACCAGATTGCCCCACAGGCCCACCGGCGAGGCGCTGGCCACCTGGGTGGCATAGTCCTGGCCATATTGCAGCCACAGAGCAGCAATGACGCAGCTGGAAATCAGTGGCATGCCACCCAGCAGGCCGGCCACGCCCGGCCCCCAGCGCTTGCCGGCCAGACTGGCCAGACCAATCACAGCCGGCCCGGCAAACAGCTTGACCAGCATCGCACTGTTCATCACTGCCCCCGCATGAAGAGGCCGTCCAGCTCTTTCATGCTCAAGCGGAACCAGGTCGGCCGGCCGTGGTTGCACTGGCCGGAGCGCTCGGTGGCTTCCATTTCACGCAGCAGCGCATTCATCTCGGTGATGGTCAGCGCCCGGTTGGCGCGTACCGCACCATGGCAAGCCATGGTGGCCAGCAATTCGTTGCGCCGGCCGGTAAGCACCTGGCTCATGCCGACCTCGCGGATATCCTGCAGCACCGATTTGGCCAGCTCGACCGCATCGGCATCCTTGAGCAGCAGCGGCACGCCGCGTACCGCCAGTTGCGTGGGCGACGTGGCCGACAGATCGAAGCCGATCTGCCGCAGTGCCTCCTGATGGTCTTCCACCGTCGCCACGTCCAGCCGGTCTGCCGCAAACACATGCGGGATCAGCAAGGGCTGCATCGGCATGTGGTCCAGATCGAGCGCGGTCTTGAGTTTTTCGTACACCACGCGCTCGTGCGCGGCATGCATGTCGACCACGATCAGCCCCTCGGCCGCCTGCGCCAGCACATACACGCCATGCAGCTGTGCAATGGCAAAGCCCAGCGGCGGAATGCCGTCGCGGTCGGCCGGCATGGTGGTCTGCACCGGATTGGGGGCAAAACCGGTGGCAATGAAGGGGGCGATGTCGGCCGCTGCACTGGCTTGCGCACCTGCTGTGGCAGGATCACGCCGCAGGTCGCCAAACATGCGCTCGTACAGCGCCAGCGGCTCGTTGGCCACCGGCAGCGGCATGGGCTGCTGGCGATAGGCGCCGCGCGCGGCCAGATCGGCATAGCTTTGCGGGGTAGCGGGCGTAGCGGCGGTGTATTGCGCCGATGCAGCCAGTACCTCGCCGGTTTCCGGGTCCACGCCGGCCGGCACTGCGCCCGCCTTGGTGGCCGACAGCGCGCGTGTCAGGCTGGTGAGCAGGAAGCGGTAAATGGCACCGCTCTCGCGGAAACGCACCTCGATTTTGGTCGGGTGCACGTTTACGTCCACGCCCTCCGGCTCCAGCTCAAGGAACAAACAATAGGCCGAATGGCGGTCATGGTGCAGCACGTCGCGGTAGGCCTCGCGCAGCGCATGCTGGATCACCTTGTCGCGCACGAAGCGGCCATTGACGAAGAAATACTGTGCATCGCGGCTGCTCTTGCCCAAGGTGGGCGAGCCGGCCAGCCCCCACAGGCGCAGCGGGCCGGCGCGTTCGTCGATGGCGACGGCAGACTGCACGAACTCGTCGCCCAGCACGGCGGCGCAGCGCTTGTGCACGTCGCCACGCATCAGCCGCAGCGAGGCACGGCCGTTGTGGCTGAGCGTGAATTGCTTGTCCGGGTTGGCCAGCGCCAGCCGGTTGACCATTTCGGCGCAGTGCGCGAACTCGGTGCTGTCCGACTTGAGGAATTTGCGGCGGGCCGGCAGCTGGTAATACAGGTCATGCACTTCGATGCTGGTGCCCAGCGCCAACGCGGCCGGCTCGGCATCAGACAGCCGGCCATGATCGGCCTCGACCCGCCACGCATGCGCGCCACCATCGAAACGGCTGGTGAGCACCAGCCGCGACACCGACGCAATCGACGCCAGCCCTTCACCGCGAAAGCCCAGGGTGCCAACGCGCTGCAAGTCATCGAAATCCTTGATCTTGCTGGTGGCGTGCCGGTGCAGCGCCAGCGCCAGATCGTCCTTCTCGATGCCGATGCCGTCGTCGATCACCTTGATCAACTTGGTGCCGCCCGCCATCAGTTCGATGTTCAGGCTTTGCGCCCCCGCATCGATGCTGTTTTCCAGCAATTCCTTGAGCGCATTGGCCGGCCGCTCGACCACCTCGCCGGCGGCGATCTGGTTGACGAGGGTATCGGAAAGGACCTGGATACGGGGCATGGCAAGGCCGGGAGCAAAACGCCGATTATACCCCCGGTGGCAACGCCTGCATGGCCCGTGCGGGCCTTATGGCATTACTGCTGGCTGCGCCGCAGCTCCCACCACGAATGCAGGCCGGCCAGCACGATCAGCACCGCTGCGATGCCGCCGGTCAGCGCCTCGGGGATATGCCAGCGGGCCGACAGCAGCATCACCAGCGCCAGCGCACCGATGGCCCAGAATGCGCCATGCTCCAGATACTTGAGCGTGGACAAGGTACCCTTTTCGACCAGCAACAGGGTGAACGAGCGCACGAACATCGCGCCGATGCCGAGGCCGATGGCGATCAGGAAGATATTGGTGGTCAGTGCAAACGCGCCCAGCACACCGTCGAACGAGAACGAGGCATCGAGCAGCTCCAGATAGATGAAACCGCTCCAGCCGGTCTTGGCGGCAGCACCTTCATCACCGATCAGGTCGCCCAGACCATCGACCACGCTGTGCGCGATCACGCCCCACAGGCCGGCCACCAGAAACGGCATGGCATCCTCGGCCGGCAACAGGCGCACCACAGCCAGCAGCACGATCAGGGTGACCAGCAACGCGCTCATCTGCAAACGGCCCAGCCGCACCAGCACTTTTTCCACCGGCACGAACCAGTGTTCATCCTTGTTGTGGTCGAGGAAAAAATTCAGGAACACCAGCAGCAAAAAGGCGCCCCCGAAAGCGGTCACGCTGATGTGTGCCGATTGCAAGGTACTGGCGTATTCATGCGGGCGGGCAATCGCCATCGAGAGCACATCGTGCCCGGCCCACTGGCCGCTGCTGATCCAGTCCCACAGCGCCACCGGCCCCGGCAAGGGAGCCACGCCGGCGATGACGGCAACGATGACAAGCGGAAACACGATGCGCATGCCGAATACCGCCACCAGCATGCCCCAGAGCAGGAAACGCTTGCGCCATTTCTCATCCCAATCCTTGAGCACCGAGGCATTCACGACGGCGTTGTCGAAACTGAGGCTGGTTTCCAGCAGCGCCAGGTTGAACGCCAGCCAGATGCCGGTCACGCCGCCGATGGCGCCGGCCAGCGCCAAGCCAACCGCAGTGACGATGAAGGAGTCGCGAAAGTAGTGAAACATGGCAGTTTTCCGATCAGCGGTCGCACATTATGCCGCATACGGCCTACCGCTTGTCGCTGGGCGACCGATACTGAGTTTGTAAGTTTAAAGCTGTAAAGGGACACGGCGCCCATGCCCTACGACCGAAGTCTTGATCATCGCGAACTGGCCGGGCTAGGCACGGCCTACAAGGATGTCATCCGTGACCACCTGATCGCCATTCCGCTCACCGAAGAGCTGGACGGCGACGAAATGACGACTCTGATCGGCTTTGTACGCGCTTACAGGATTCCGGGCGACGAAGTGCTGTTCAACGAGGGCGATGCAGCCGGCTATCTGGGCATCGTCATCAGCGGCCGCATGCGCGTGACCAAGCGCAACCTGGCCGGCGAAGCGCGCGAGCTGTATGTGATGGGGCCAGGCAAGGTATTCGGCGAAATGGCCATTCTGGATCAGGAGCCACGCTCGGCCACGCTCACTACACTGGAACCCACGCTGATTGCCGTGCTCAGCCGCGACAATTTCTACCGCCTGTGTTCCGAACGCGCCGGGCTGGGCGTGAAGCTGCTGCTCAAGATCAGCCGCGTGCTGTCGCAGCGGCTGCGCCGCATGAGCGGGCAGTTTGTCGACAAGATCTAGCCTGCCGCCAGCTTGGAAGCGCCGCGCAAACGGGCCTATACTGCCCGCATTCTTGCGGCGTCCTGCCGCCTTCCCGTTCGGAGCCTTGCATGAGCAATCCCTACCTCGCCCTCGTCCAGTCCCATGACGCGCTGCTGCAAAAGCAGGATGCCCCGCTGTTTTCCTCGCTGGCCGGCCTGACTGCCAGCGCAGCCACTGGCAGCACCGAAGCGCCCGTCGTGATGATCTTCGCGCCGCACCCGGACGACGAATGCATCATCGGCGCCCTGCCGCTGCGCCTGGGCCGCGAGGCTGGCTTCAAGGTCATCAACGTGGCGGTGACGCAGGGTTCCAACCTCAAGCGCCAGCCGGAACGCTGGGCCGAGCTGAAGAACGCCTGCGATTACCTCGGCTGGGACCTGCTGGAAACCATTCCGGGTGGCCTGATGGGCGTGGGCACCAAGACCCGTGACAGCGACCCGGTGGCCTGGGCCGAAAAGGTCAGCGTGGTGGCCAAGCTGATCGCCGAGCACAAGCCGGCCGTCTGTGTATTCCCGCATGACAACGACTACCACTCGGCCCACATCGGCACCCACTATCTGGTGGTCGATGCGCTGAAAGAAGCCGGCCACGACTGTGTGGTGGCACTGACCGAATTCTGGCGCCAGATGGATGGCCCGAACGCACTCATCGCCACCAACAACACCGACACCGCCGACCTGATCGCCGCGCTGGCCTGCCACGTGGAAGAAGTGCGCCGCAACCCCTACCACCTGCGCCTGCCGGGCTGGATGGCCGACAACGTGCGCCGTGGCGCCGAAGTCTGCGGCGGCCAGGGCGCCGCTGCGCCGACCTTCAGCTTTGGCACCATCTACAAGGTAACGAAGTTTGACGGTGAAAAGCTGCAGGACAGCACGCAGAAGTACACCATCAGCGACAGCGACGACATCAAGGCTGTGCTGGCCTGATCGGGTCACAGCCAGTCAAAAAGGCAGCCTGCGGGCTGCCTTTTTTCATCCCTGCAATCAGCCAGCCTGGCTACTCAGTGTGTTCGACCTGAGGCGGTGCCTTGGCAAAGCCCTCCCTCACCCAGAAAATGGCATAGAGCAGCGCGAACGGCGCCAGCGCAAACGCGACTGGCAGTGTCCAGAGCAGGACCAGACGCAGCCCGTTGACCCACGCCGGGTGCGGCTGGCAAGCCCATGCAACCGGGCCATCTCCCCCCGCGTCACATGACGGTGGTGGCTCCTCACCGGCACGGAACTGGAAGTGGATCGGGCCGAAGCAGACAAGCAACAGCACGGCGCCTATCGCGCCAAGCACGACACCCAGCCTGAGCCAACCCGTCATCGCCCCACCTCGCACCTGTTGCGCGCAGCCAATCTGGCCCCCACCAGGCCATTGCCCACCTGCAACTACACTGTACGACATTCGGATTGACCGTGATGTCCTGCAAACTCGGTCAGGGCTCTACCCCAAGCTGCGATTCGTTGACCAGTGCCACGTCAAACGGTGCCATCGGCGTGCCTTGATGGAAAATCATCTGCCAGCCTTCGCCGGTCTGCAGCCACACGGAGCTGCGGAGCGCATGGCCTGACAGGCTCCCTTCTGCGCCGATATGCGCTGATTTGTAGAGCAACAGGCAAAGCTGCCCGTTTTGCACCTGCAGTTGATAATCCTGCGACCAGACCCGGATCGGCGCGGCGGGCTCCTCTCGAACGAGGTAGTCCATGATCCGGGCCTTGTCATACGCCTGGCCGGAACTGCCGAACTCCACGAAGTCATCGTGCAGCAGCTTGCCAGCAAAGTGGGCATCACCCCGGCGCTCCGGTTGGTGCAGCGCGACTTCGAGTGCTTTCAGCACATCTTTAAGTTCATGCGTTGTCATGGCGTTCTTTCCTGTTCGGCTCCTGCCAGCGTGGTGTGCGACTGAACGGCTGCGGTGCTTCGATTAAGTGTTGCCGGTGGCACACCACCCTGATCCCTTCTGAAGCGTCGAGCAGCACAGCCAGACCCGGATTCAAGGGGAAGGGTGTTTGAGCCCGCAGGGCGAGTTCCTTCCCCGCCGGGGCTGGCGCGCAGCGCAGAGTACCCCGCAGGGGCGCTTTAGCAGGGTCGCCTTCTTTTGCTTCCTTTTCTTGGCGAAGCAAGAAAAGGGAGGCGGCTTGCGGGACGCACTCCCGCCCTAAAACGCCGCGCCGCAGGCGCTAAACCCCGTCTTCGTCAGCCAAGCCTGCAAGGCCCCGCCCCAGCACCATCACCTTCCGCCCCCGCTTCACCTCGGCCACCAGCAACTTGTACACATCCAGATTAAACTCGGGCGCAGACTCGGCCAGCAGTGATGGCAACTCGCTGTCATCGTGCACCGTCCCCAGATACATCCAGCGGTCCAGCACGTGCAGTTGCGGTGCCCATTCCGGGCCTTCGGCAATGCCTATGGGGCCAGAGTATGGCCAGGCAGCGAAGCGGTGCTTGGCCAGCGCCATCAACAGGCGTGCATTGTGCGTGGCCAGCGGTTCGCGGCCGCAGCAGGCGCCACGACATTTGCCCTGGCTGACGGCATTGCAGGCGCCCGCGCCGGCCTTGGGGCGGGCGTCCAGCCCCAGCACTTGCCGGCACAGGCCGTAGCCCTCGGCCAGCTTGTTCAGCAAGCGGGTGACTTCGCGCTTGGCGCGGAAAGGGCCGAACAGCAGCGCGCCGCCGGCGGACAGATCGACATCCTCGGCTGGGCTGACCTGCGACACGAGGCTGCCATCGCGCTCGATCAGACGCAGAAAGCACGGCGCATGCTCGGCACGCGTTTGCGGATTCAGGCGCGGCCGCAGTTGCTGCAGCCAGCGCGCTTCCAGCAATAACGCCCCCAGCTCGCCCGGGCATTCCTGCGCATCGACACGTGCCACGTCCTGCCGCAGCGCCTCGCCATAGCCCTGCCCCTTGCGTGCGCCGCTGAGCTGCGCCAGCACGCCCTTGTACAGATTGTTGTGGCGATCGACATACAACGCGGCGCCGGCCGCGTCGTAATACGCCACCACGCCCGGCCCTTCGGGCAATTCGTCGATGCGGGCCGGATCGATAGCGGCGGGCAGCGGCGGCTGGCGAGTCAACTCGTCGATGGCGGCATGGACGTGCGTGTGGCCATGCTCGCGCAAGGCCACGTCGAGAAATTGTTGTAGCAGCTCGGCATCCGTCAGCGCACGGTGGCGGCCGCCGGAGAGTTGCAGGCCGTGGCGCGCAATCAAGGCATCCAGGCTGTGCTTGTATTGATCGGGGTAAAGCGCGCGCGACAGCTTGACGGTGCACAGCACCGATGCACGAAAAGCAAGCCCCAGCCGTTTGAATTCAGCACGCAAGAAGCCGTAGTCGAAGCGTGCGTTGTGTGCGACAAATACCCGCCCCTGCAACAGCGGCAGCACTTCATCCACCAGCGCGGCAAACGCCGGCGCATCGGCCACCATGGCGTCATCGATGCCGGTGAGCTGCTGGATGAAGGCCGGAATGGCGCGCTGCGGATTGACCAGGCTGGACCAGGTGCGCACGCCTGCCTCGTCGATCTGCACGATGCCGATTTCGGTAATGCGGTCACGCTCGGGATTGGCGCCGGTGGTTTCCAGATCCACCAGCACCAGCGGCGCGCTGTAATAGGCATTCATGCCGCGCCGCTCAGTCCTTCACGAAGCGATAGCACTGGTGGATGCGCTTGTTGCGGAAATCTTCCGGCACCGATTGGGCAGAAATGTCGGCACACAAGGGTTCCAGCATTTCATCCAGCTTGAAACGGCGATAGTTGGTGGAGAAATACAGCACGCCGCCCGGATTGAGCAGCTCCAGCGCCGATTCGACCAGAAAGCGGTGATCGCGCTGCACGTCGAGGATGCCGGCCATTTTCTTGGAGTTGGAAAACGATGGCGGATCGAGCACGATCAGGTCGAATTTTTCCAGCTGATGGCCGGTCTGCGCAAAGAACTGGAACACGTCGGCGCGGATGCGCTCGTGCTGCGGCGTATCAAGGCCGTTGATTTCCAGATTGCGCCGCGCCCATTCCAGATAGGTATTGGACATGTCGACCGACACGCTGGAGCGCGCCCCGCCAGCAGCGGCATGCACGGTAAACGCCCCCGTATAGCAGAACAGGTTCAGGAAGCGCTTGCCAGCTGCCTCGGCCCGCACGGTACGCCGCGTGTTGCGGTGATCGAGAAACAGTCCGGTGTCGAGATAGGCATCGAGGTTGACGATGAACTTGATGCCGTCTTCCTCAACGATGAACTCTTCGCCATCGTGGCCGGTTTTCTCGTACTGCGCATCGCCACGCTGGCGATTGCGGATTTTCAGCGCCACCAGGTCTTCGGGGATGCCCAACACCTCGCCGGTGGCATACCAGATGTCGGCCAGCCAGGCTTCGTGGTCTTCCTCGGTCTCGACCCAGCCGGTGCGCACTTCCTGCAGATGGATGCGGCCGTTGTACCAATCGACGATGACCGGGAACTCGGGCACGTCGCGGTCGTACAGGCGATAGGCCTGGGTATTCTGGCGGCGCGCCCACTTGGCCCAGTGCTTGGCGTTCTTGGCGAGGCGGTTTTTATAGTCTTGCAAGTTGGCCATGGCGGCAGGTCTTTGAATCAAACCGCTATTTTACAGCGGCAGCCGCCAGAGCCGCTAAATTTCGGTGCCGGAGGCGCGCCAGCCCAGCAGGCGACGGAACACCGGCTCGGGCACGTATTTGCCAACCACCATTTCCCAGCCATCCGGCCCCACCAGCCCCTTGACCATGGTCGAGCTGATTTCGGCGATTTCACGCGGCGGCATCAGGAACACGGTATCGACGTGCGGCGCCAGATCGGCGTTCACGTAGCGCATCTTGCGCTCGAATTCGTAGTCGGCCGCTTCACGGATGCCGCGCAGGATGAAATCGGCGTTCTGCTCGCGCGCGTAATCCACCAGAAAACGGTTCTGGAAGCTCTCGACACGCAGATTGCGCAAATGCGCCGTGGTTTCACGCAGCATGGCCAGCCGTTCGTCCACGCTGAAGGTGTATTTCTTGTCGGGATTCTCGCCGATGGCGACAATCATCTCATCGAACAGCCGCACGCCATGTTCGAGCATCCACAGATGCCCGTTGGTCACCGGGTCGAAACTGCCTGCATAAACACCACGCCGCATTGTGCCTGCTCGAAGCGATAGAATTGGCTGTCACTATACCATTGCAAGCTGCCGGAATTGTGCAGCGCACATGGCCGGATTTGTATGTGAGCACCCGCTCATTTAAGATGCCCGGACAACACTAGACGGGGAGGAGACCCATCGTGCTGCGCCTATCCTTGTTAAGTCCCCTGCTGGCCTGCCTGAGCCTTGTCGTTGCCACGGCACAGGCCGATATCGTGATCGGCCAATCCGTGCCGACCACCGGCGTAGCGGCAGGCACCGGCAAGGCGCTGGCGCTGGGCGCCTCGCTGTATTTCGGCCGCATCAATGCCGGCGGCGGTCTCTTCGGCGAGCCGATCGACCACCAGGTGCTGGACGACGGCTACGACCCCAAGCGTACCGTGGCCAACACGCAAGAGCTGGTCGAGAAAAAAGGCGCACTGGCGCTGGTGTCCTACTACGGCACGGCCACTACGCTGGAGCTGATCAAATCCAAGGTGCTGGATAACGCTGGCGTGCCGCTGGTCGGCGTGCATAGCGGCGCAGAAGCCGTGCGCAACCCGGGTGACCCGTTCATTTTCCAGACCCGTGCCAGCTACAAGCAGGAAATCGACCGGCTGGTGCAACTGCTGGCCGGCAATCTGGGCGTAACCCGCATTGCCGTGGTGGCACAGCAGGATGCCTATGGTCAGTCGGGTGTCGATGCGCTCAAGGCAGCGCTGCAAAAACGCAACCTGACACTGACCGGTGAATACTGGTATGACCGTGCCACCGGTGACACCACCAAGGCTGCGCAGGAAGCCGCCAAACTGAACCCGGAGGCCGTGGTGCTGGTGGCCATTTCCAAGCCGGCGGGCACCTTCATCAAAAAATTCAAGGAGCTGGGCGGCACCTCGCAGCTGTATGGCCTGTCGCCGATCCAGTTCGAGGAAGTGATTGCCAATATCGGCAAGAAATACGCGCACGGCCTGGGTATCTCGCAGGTCTATCCCTACCCTGGCAACGCACAGATGAAGTTCATCCGCGAATTCCAGCAGGACACCGATGCGGTGCTGCGCTCGGGTGACTACCCCAGCTATGCGGTATTCGAGGGCTATCTGTCGGCCAAACTGGTGGTGGATGCAATCAAGCGTGCTGGTAAAGCGCCGACCCGTGCGGGCGTCTACAACGCGCTGACGCAGATGCACCGCTATGACCTCGGTGGCTTCGTGATCAACTTCGACGAAAAGAACCGCCTGGGCAGCAAGTTCATCGACCTGACGATGATTTCCCCCACAGGGACACTAACACGCTGATCTCGTCCCTGCAGAAAAGCCAGCGCCTTGAGCTGGCTTTTTTGTTGCATATGCCACCGACCCGCTGACAATACATTGACCATTCAAACCCACCCTGCCTAAGATATTCGCACCTATTTATCGGGATACGGAAAGATGAGCGACAACCAAACGCCAGCCCCAAAATCTGCCAACGACGTCAACAACACCATTGTGTTGATCTGGGTGCTCACTATTTTCTTCGGCTTCATTCCTTCACTGATCTTCTATCTGACCCAGAAAGACGATGCGCGCGTACAGGATCAAGCCAAGGAAGCCCTCAACTGGTCGATTACGGCTACCATCGGCTATTTCGCAGGCGCCATCACCAGCTTCATCCTGATCGGTTTGCTGATCCTGCCGGTGATCGGCCTGGCCCACCTGATTTTCTGCATCCTGGGCGCCGTCAACGGCCCCAAGACAGAAAATTTCCGCGTACCGTTCGCGCTGCGTCTGATCAAATAACAAGAGCTGGAAACCAATCAAATGACCGAAAAACGCATTCTCCCCGCCTTTTTGCTGTGCTTCTTTCTGGGCACCTTTGGCGCACACCGTTTCTACGTTGGCAAGATCGGCACTGCACTGCTGCAGATCGTAACCCTGGGTGGCCTTGGCATCTGGGTGCTGATTGACTTCATCATGATCGTGATCGGCAGCTTTACCGACAAGCAGGGCAACAAGATCACACAGTGGACCTGATCGGCGCGTGAGACAGCAAAAAGGCGACCTCAGGGTCGCCTTTTTGCTTGCCTGCCGCAACAAGCCCTAAGAAGAAAAGAAATCTTTCACCTTGTCCATGAAGGACTTGGCGCGCGGGTTGTGCTTGCCCGGTTCGCCCTGGCTGATCTCCTCGAACTCCTTGAGCAGTTCTTTCTGGCGGCTGGTCAGGCTGACCGGCGTTTCCAGCACCACGTGGCACATCAGATCACCGGTAATCGCGCTGCGCACACCCTTGATGCCCTTGCCGCGCAGGCGGAACACCTGGCCGGTTTGTGTGCCGGCCGGGATGGAGATGCGCGCCTTGTTGTCCAGCGTCGGAATCTCGATCTCGCCACCCAGCGCTGCCACGGTGATGCTGATCGGCATTTCGCAATGCAGATCGTTGCCCTCACGCTGGAATACGCTGTGCGCCTTCAGGTGCACCACCACATACAGATCACCCGGCGGGCCGCCGTTCACGCCCGGCTCACCCTCGCCCGACAGGCGGATACGATCACCCTCGTCCACGCCGGCCGGAATCTTCACTGCCAGCGTCTTGTGGGTCTGGATGCGGCCGGTGCCGCTGCACGGGCGGCACGGGTCGGGAATGTACTTGCCGGAGCCGTGGCAGGTCGGGCAGGTTTGCTGGATGCTGAAGAAGCCTTGCGATACACGCACCTGGCCATGACCGCCACAGGTGTGGCAGGTCTTGGCCTCGGTACCTGGCTTGGCGCCGCTGCCGTGGCAGGTGCCACATTCTTCGTGCGACGGAATCTTGATCTGCTTTTCAATGCCGCGCGCGGCCTCTTCCAGCGTGATCTCCATGTTGTAGCGCAGGTCGGCACCGCGATAGACGTTGGAACGCCCGCCACGCTGGCCGCCACCGAAAATGTCGCCAAAGATGTCCGAGAACGCATCGGAGAAGCCGCCACCGCCAAAGCCGCCACCACCGCCCATCCCCGCCTGCGGATCGACACCGGCATGGCCGTATTGATCGTATGCAGCGCGTTTCTGCGCGTCGGAGAGGATCTCGTAGGCCTCCTTGATCTCCTTGAACTTGGCTTCGGCATCCTTGCTGTCCGGATTGCGGTCCGGGTGGTACTTCATTGCCAGCTTGCGATACGCTTTTTTGATGTCGTCTTCGCTGGCATCGGCGTTCACGCCCAGCAATTCGTAAAAGTCTTTTTTTGCCATGATCTTTACCTAAGCAAAAAGGCACAACGGCCCGCCTGTGCGGACCGCAGTGCCTTTCCGTTGCCGATTACTTGCTGTCTTTGACTTCAGTGAACTCGGCATCGACGACGTTGCCGTCATCCTGCTTGACTTCGCCACCTGCTGGCTGCGCACCGGCGTCACCGCCTTGTTGCGCATACATTTGTTCGGCCAGCTTGTGCGATGCGGTCATCAGTGCCTCGGTCTTGGCTTCGATGACTTCCTTGTCGTCGCCCTTCACCACTGCTTCCAGCTCTTTCAGTGCGGTTTCGATGGAGGCCTTTTCATCGGCAGCGATCTTGTCACCGAATTCGGTCAGCGACTTCTTGACCGAGTGGATCATTGCATCGCCCTGGTTGCGTGCGCCCACCAGTTCGGACAGCTTCTTGTCCTCTTCGGCGTTCAGCTCGGCATCCTTCACCATGCGGTTGATTTCGTCTTCCGACAGACCCGACGAAGCCTGGATGGTGATGCGGCTTTCCTTGCCGGTCGCCTTGTCCTTGGCACCGACGTGCAGGATGCCGTTGGCGTCGATGTCGAAGGTCACTTCGATCTGCGGCACGCCACGCGGCGCAGCAGGGATGTCGCCCAGGTTGAACTGGCCCAGGCTCTTGTTGGCCGCCGCCTTTTCACGCTCGCCCTGCAGCACGTGGATGGTCACGGCGCTCTGGTTGTCATCAGCGGTGGAGAACACTTGCGACGCCTTGGTCGGAATCGTGGTGTTCTTCTGGATCAGCTTGGTCATGATGCCACCCAGCGTTTCGATACCCAGGCTCAGCGGTGTTACGTCCAGCAGCAGCACGTCCTTGCGGTCGCCTGACAGTACCGAACCCTGAATGGCGGCGCCAACGGCCACGGCTTCGTCCGGGTTCACGTCACGGCGCGCTTCCTGGCCGAAGAATTCCTTCACCTTTTCCATGACCTTGGGCATGCGGGTCTGACCGCCGACCAGGATCACGTCCTGGATGTCGGTGACTTTCAGGCCGGCATCCTTCAGTGCCACGCGGCACGGCTCGATCGAGCGCTCGATCAGGTCTTCCACCAGCGACTCGAACTTGGCGCGGGTAATCTTCAGCACCAGGTGCTTCGGACCGGTGGCGTCCATGGTCACGTAAGGCAGGTTGATTTCGGTCTGCGTGGCCGACGACAGCTCGATCTTGGCCTTTTCAGCAGCTTCCTTCAGGCGTTGCAGCGCCATCACGTCGTTCTTGAGGTTGATGCCCTGCTCTTTCTGGAATTCGCTGATGATGTAGTCGATCAGGCGCTGGTCGAAGTCTTCGCCGCCCAGGAAAGTGTCGCCATTGGTGGCCAGCACTTCGAATTGCTTGTCGCCATCGACATCGGCAATTTCGATGATGGAGATATCGAACGTACCGCCGCCGAGGTCATACACGGCGATCTTGGAATCGCCCTTCTCGTGCTTGTCCATGCCGAACGCCAGTGCAGCGGCGGTCGGTTCGTTGATGATGCGCTTCACGTCCAGACCAGCGATGCGGCCAGCATCCTTGGTGGCCTGGCGCTGGCTGTCGTTGAAGTAGGCCGGTACGGTAATCACGGCTTCGGTCACTTCTTCACCGAGGTAGTCTTCGGCGGTCTTTTTCATCTTGCGCAGCACTTCGGCGCTGATTTGCGGCGGCGCCATTTTCTTGTCGCGCACAGACACCCATGCGTCACCGTTGTCGGCCTTGACGATGCTGTACGGCATCAGATCGATGTCTTTCTGCACTTCCTTGTCGGTGAACTTGCGGCCGATCAGGCGCTTCACCGCGTACAGCGTATTCTTCGGATTGGTGACCGCCTGACGCTTGGCCGGGGCGCCAACCAGGATTTCGCCGTCTTCCTGATATGCAATGATGGACGGGGTGGTGCGGGTGCCTTCGGCATTCTCGATCACCTTGGGCTGGCCGTTTTCAATCACCGACACACACGAGTTGGTCGTGCCGAGGTCAATACCAATAATCTTAGCCATGTCTGATTTCCTTTTTGATTCAACCCGTTGCCGTAGCCAACAGGTGTTTGTTCAATAACCTTGATGGGAAAGTGGGGATGTCGGCGATCATTTCAAGCCGGTGACATCATCCCGCCATCATTTATTTCGGCGCAGCCACGATCACCATGGCCGGGCGCAGCACGCGACCGGACAGCGCGGCACCGCGTTGCAGCACGCGTACGACGGTGTTGGCCTCCTGTTCGGACGGCTCCATCGAGATGGCCTGATGCAGGTGCGGGTCGAGCTTGTCGCCAATGGCCGGTGCGATATCGGTCAGTTCGAACTTCTCGAACGCGGACACCAGCGCCTTGTGGGTGAGGTCTACACCCATCTTCAGCGCCTCGAAATTACCGGTATTGTCCAGCTGCGCCATTTCCAGCGCGTCTTTTACCGACAACAGCTCGCGGGCGAATTTCTCCACCGCGAACTTGCGGGCCTTGTCGTTTTCCTCGGCCGCGCGACGGCGGACATTATCCATTTCGGCCTTGGCGTACAGCACGTCCTGACGGGCCTTGTCGAGGTCAGCCAGGGCATTGGCCAGCTGATCATCCACGGCCGGCGTTTCCACGCCTTCGCCTGCCACTGTGTCTACAGCGCTCACATCGTCGAGGTTGCTGTCGTTTTGAATCGGGTCGTTGCTCATGTCATTACCTCGTGAAATCCGGGTCAGCGGCTAAAGTGGGGATGGCAGCAGGGTTTTCAA
This sequence comes from Andreprevotia lacus DSM 23236, assembly GCF_900176275.1. GTDB lineage: Bacteria > Pseudomonadota > Gammaproteobacteria > Burkholderiales > Chitinibacteraceae > Andreprevotia > Andreprevotia lacus. Next base: position 37,489 of record NZ_FWXD01000025.1, read on the forward strand.
GGGATCAGGCGGCGAGTTTGCGCAAATCGGACCAGCAAGCGCCGCAGACTGCGCGGATGCAACAAAACACCAACAAAATGAAAGCATGGCGAAAGCAGGCGTCTGCCCGTTGCAATGCCGTCGGGACAGCACTGCGCCGCACCGCAGCAACACGCGCAAGGCATTGAATAAAAAGCATTTTATTTCAAAAAATCCGCCCAACGTCAAAATACGGATTATCCCCAAGTTGTAGTTATAAAATTACGACTACAAACTGATGGTGCAACGCAAAATTTTCTGCAGCGCAACAGGAACAACACCAAAACCATCATCCAAATGGCCGCAAAGCCAATACCGTAGCGGGAGAACGCCATGAGCACTCGAGAACAACGTATCGCAGCACTGGAACGCGACTGGCGTGAAAACCCGCGTTGGAAGGGCGTCAAGCGGGCCTATTCGCCGGCCGATGTTGAAAGACTGCGCGGCACACTACACATCGAGCATACGCTGGCCCGCCGCGGTGCGGACAAGCTGTGGAAGCTGATGCACGACCTGCCCTATGTGCACGCGCTGGGCGCACTCACCGGCAATATGGCCATGCAGCAGGTGAAGGCCGGCCTGAAGGCCATCTACCTGTCGGGCTGGCAGGTGGCGGCCGATGCCAACATCGCTGGCGAAATGTACCCGGACCAATCGCTGTATCCGGCCAACTCGGTGCCGCTGGTCGTGCGCCGCATCAACAATGCCTTCCAGCGCGCGGACCAGATCCACCATGCCGAGGGCGATGACAGCATCGACTTCTACGCCCCCATCGTAGCCGATGCCGAAGCCGGCTTTGGCGGCGTGCTGAATGCCTTCGAGCTGATGAAGGCCATGATCGAAGCCGGCGCCGCCGGTGTGCACTTTGAAGACCAGCTGGCCTCGGTGAAGAAGTGCGGCCACATGGGCGGCAAGGTACTGGTGCCGACCCGCGAAGCCGTCGAAAAGCTGACCGCAGCCCGCCTCGCTGCCGACGTGCTGGGCGTGCCGACCATCCTGATCGCCCGCACCGATGCCGAAGCCGCCGACCTGATCACCAGCGACGTGGACGACAACGACAAGCCCTTCTGTACCGGCGAGCGCACACCGGAAGGCTTCTTCCGCACCGTGCCGGGGCTGGAGCAAGCCATTTCGCGCGGCCTGGCCTATGCCCCCTATGCCGACCTGATCTGGTGTGAAACCGGCAAGCCGGACCTCGCGTATGCCAAGGCTTTTGCCGAAGCCATCCACGCCGAATACCCGGACAAGATGCTGGCCTACAATTGCTCGCCCAGCTTCAACTGGAAGAAGAACCTGGACGACGCCACCATCGCCAAGTTCCAGCGCGAGCTGGGTGCCATGGGCTACAAGTTCCAGTTCATCACGCTGGCCGGCTTCCATGCGCTCAACTACGGCATGTTCAACCTGGCGCACGGCTATGCCCGCAACGGCATGACGGCCTTCGTCGAACTGCAGCAGGCCGAGTTCGCCGCTGCCGACAAGGGCTTTACCGCCGTCAAGCACCAGCGCGAGGTTGGCACCGGCTATTTCGACTCGGTAACGCAAGTAATCCAGCAAGGCCAGTCGAGCACGACCGCGCTGAGCGGCTCGACCGAGGAAGAGCAGTTCCACTGAGCACGCGCTGCATGGGCGCCAATCAGGCCGCCTTCAGTTCCGTACCAGACCACGCAACACCGGCCGCGGCGCCCACAAGGCGCCCGGGCCGGAACCGCAATGCCGGCCCGACCACGCTCCCGGGCCGGCATTGCCTCCTCGCCGCGCGCAATACAGCGGCGTTAAACGCACCATCTGCTGCACCGCACACCATAATAGAGACATCCACCCACACCGCCCGGAGCCAACCATGACTGCCCTGCCCCACGGTATCCAGATCCACGGCGAATTCAGCCCGGAATTTGCCGAAATCCTCTCGCCGGATGCGCTGGCCTTTGTTGCCATGCTGCACCGCAAGTTCAACGGCCGCCGCCAGGAGTTGCTGGCCAACCGCCAGCTGCGTCAGGCCGAGCTGGATGCCGGCAAGCGCCCGGACTTCCTGCCAGAAACGCAGGCCGTGCGCGATGGCGACTGGCGCATTGCGCCGCTACCGGCCGATCTGGCGCTGCGCCGGGTGGAAATCACCGGTCCGGTGGAAAAGAAGATGATCATCAACGCGCTCAACTCGGGCGCGGACAGCTACATGACCGACTTCGAGGACTCCAACACGCCCAACTGGCTGAACCAGATCCAGGGGCAGATCAACCTCAAGCAGGCGGTGCGCCGCACGCTGAGCTTCAGCAACGAGGCTGGCAAGCGCTACCAGCTGAACGACAAGATCGCCACCCTGCTGGTGCGCCCGCGCGGCTGGCATCTGGATGAGAAGCACGTCACCATCGATGGCGAGCGGGTATCGGGCGGCATCTTCGACTTTGCACTGTTCCTGTTCCACAACGCGCGCGAACAGCTGGCGCGCGGCACCGGGCCGTATTTTTACCTGCCCAAGATGGAATCGCACCTGGAAGCGCGGCTGTGGAACGACATCTTCGTTGCCGCACAGGAAGGGCTGAATATTCCGCGCGGCACCATCAAGGCGACAGTGCTGGTGGAAACCATCCTGGCCGCGTTCGAGATGGACGAAATCCTCTACGAGCTGCGCGAGCACTCGGCGGGCCTCAATGCCGGCCGCTGGGATTACATCTTCAGCTGCATCAAGAAGTTCAAGACCGACCGCGATTTCTGTCTGGCCAATCGGGCGCAGATCACCATGACCGTGCCCTTCATGCGTGCCTATGCGCTCAATCTGGTCAAGACCTGCCACAAGCGCGGTGCGCCGGCCATAGGCGGCATGAGCGCGCTGATCCCGATCAAGGGTAACCCCGAAGCCAACGACAAGGCCATGGCCGCCGTGCGTGCCGACAAAACCCGCGATGCCGGCGACGGCTTCGACGGCGGCTGGGTAGCCCACCCGGGGCTGGTGCAGATCGCCATGGAAGAATGGGTGAAAGTGCTGGGCGAACGCCCGAACCAGATCGACAAACAGCGCCCGGATGTCCACACCACGGCAGCCGACCTGCTTAACTTCCAGCCCGAGCAGCCGATCACCGCTGCCGGCCTGCGCATGAACATCGACGTGGGCATCCAGTACCTTGGCTCGTGGCTGGCCGGCAATGGCTGCGTCCCCATCCACAACCTGATGGAAGATGCAGCCACGGCGGAAATCAGCCGCTCGCAGGTATGGCAGTGGATACGCTCGCCCAAGGGCGTGCTGGACGATGGCAGCAAGGTCACGGCCGAGATGGTGCGCGCCCTCATTCCGCAGGTGCTGGACGACATCCGCAACGAACACGGCGATGCCACCTTTGCCAAGGTGCCGTATACGCAAGCCGCCACCATTTTCGAGCAGATGAGCACCAGCGAGCAGTTCACCGAGTTCCTCACCCTGCCGCTGTACGAGAAAATCTGATCAGACCCGCCCCGGCACAACCGGGGCAGGTCTGCGGCAGGTTGCGTCCGGTTTGCATGCCGCTGACATTCGATGGATGCAGCAAAGCCGGATCGGGCACCAACAAGCGTGGTTGCGCTGCAACACAACATGGTGCCGGCTGCCGAGTGTGGATAGAATCGGTCCATCCCCCCATGCCGGCGACACGATGAAGCTTTACACCTCGTTCACCAGCCCGTTCGGCCGCAAGGTCCGCGTGGTGCTGCTGGAAAAAAAGATCGACTGCCAGTTGATTGAAGACGTGCCCAACACTCCCGACAGCCAGATCGCCAGCGTCAACCCGCTGGGCAAGGTGCCGGTGCTGATTCTGGACGATGGCAAGCCACTGTATGACTCCAGCGTGATCGTGGACTACCTTGATCATGTGTCGCCGGTGGGCAAGCTGCTGCCGGCCGAGCATCGCCAATCAGTTGGCGTCAAACGCTGGGAAGCACTGGCCGACGGCATCATCGATGCCGCCATCCTGGTCATGAACGAGCGCCGCCGCCCGCCCGCCCAGCAAAGCGGCGACTGGCTCACGCGCCAGCAACAGAAAATCGATCAGGGCCTTGCCGGGCTGTCTGCCGATCTGGGCGAGCACAAATGGTGTTATGGCGGGCACTTCAGCCTGGCCGATATCGCTGTCGGTTGCTGCCTCGGCTATCTCAACTTCCGCTTTCCCGAGCTGGACTGGGCGGAGCGCCACCCCAACTTGGCCGGGCTGTACGCGCTACTGGGCGAGCGCCCTTCGTTTCAGGATACGGCACCGCCCGCAGCAGCCTGAGCACCTCAACAAAAACGCCTGCAACCGCAGGCGTTTTTCATGGGTGGGGCAGGCTCAGTGCGCCAGCGGCTCGGGCGGGTATTGGCGCTCGATCTCGCCAGCGGCAATCTGCGCCAGAGCACGCAATATCATTGCCTGCTCTTCGGTCAACGCATGCGGCTTGGTATCGATCACGCACACGGTACCTATGGCGTGGCCGTTGGACAGCACGATGGGCGCGCCAGCATAAAAGCGGATGTGCGGCTCGCCGATCACCAGCGGGTTGTCCCAGAAGCGCGCATCCAGCAACGCATCCTCGACTTCCATCAGCTCGGTCGGGTTCAGGATGGCATGGGCACAAAAGGAGATATCCCGGCCGGTCTGATCCATACCAGGCAGGCTGCTGGCTTTGAACCACTGGCGGGTTTCATCCACGATGCTGATCAGCGCATGCGGCACTTCCAGCGCCGATGCGGCATATTCGATCAGTTCGTTGAACACCGGGTCGGGCGGTGTATCGAGCAACTGCAGGCGCTGCAGCGTCGCAATACGATCGATTTCGTTTGCGGGCAGTTCGGGCGAGAGCATCACGATCAGTCCTGCTCATTCGGTAGCGGTACCTGCACTGTAGGCCGCTCCTGCGCGAGCGGAAATACCGCCGCCGACGGGCGACGGCATTTCTGCGCCTAATGGCAAGCTGCGATCAAGCTGCCGTCAGTGTTGCAAGCCCTGCCACAAGGCGGTCAGCAGGGTATCGGTGCGATCTTCGGTGTATTCCCAGAAGAAGCCGCCGGCCAGATCGTGTTCGCGAATAAATGCAGTCTTGGCGGCAATCGACTCGGCATCTTCATACGATATGAAGCGACCTTCGTGCAACAGCCAGGGGGCCTTGGCAGCATCGTCCCAGTGACGAACCGCGCCGGCCGGCAGCAACGTCTCGGCAATCTCGGTATAGCTGTGCGCACCGTTGCTCCCCTTCTCGCCCGGCTCGCCAAGGCCGGTGGTGCCGGCCAGGCTACGGCCGTAGAAGGCCACCCCCAGCACCAGCTTCTCGCGCGGCACGCCGTTGGCGAGGAACAGTGCCACCGACCTGGCGCAGCTGTCGCCATCCGGATCAACCGGCGTGTTGTAGAGGTTGCTGTGATGGCCGGCACGGGTAGCCCAGCCGTTGTAGTAGTCGTAGGTCATCAGGTTGACGAAGTCGAGCTGCGCGGTGACCTTGTCCATTTCGACACCATCGAGGTAATACTGGCCTGCACCGGCAGCAATGGACAGCAGGTAGCGCTCGTCACCCTTGCGGCCCTGCGTGTCGGACAGCGTATCCAGATGGCGGCGCAGGGAGGCCAGCATCAGCGTGAAGTTCTGCTTGTCCTCCGGGCGCGCAACGATGCCGGCCATGTCGTTGCTGGGGTATTCCCAGTCCATGTCGATACCATCGAGCTGGTAGCGCTGCATGAAATCCACGGCAGACTGCGAGAAGCGCTCGCGCGCACCTTCGGTCAGTGCCGCCTCCGAAAAGCCGTCTGCCGTCCAGCCACCGATGGAAATCAGCAGCTTCAGGTGCGGATGGCGCTCGCGCAGCGCCACCAGCTTGGCCAGACCGCTTTCATCGCGTGCCTGATGCTGGTCGTCCTGCGTCAGCAGCACCACCTCTCCATCACGGATGTTGGCAAAGGCATAACAGATGTGGGTCAGGCGCTCGGCGTCACGCTCCAGTGGCAGTCCTTCCCAGTGCTGCCAGCCGGCGATGTACGCCAGCAACATTTTCTTCTTGGACATTCGATTCCTCTGTTCACGGCAATGAGCTTGCATACTGAAAGGTATGCAGCGCACACATTAAAGCGCAGCCACCACACTCATTTCAACCTTGTAGCGCGGATCGGCCAGCCGGGCCTCGACGGTGGCGCGCGCGGGCGTGTGCCCCGGTGAGACCCATGCCGACCAGGCTTCGTTCATTGCATCGTAATCGGCCATGTCGGCCAGATAAATGGTGACCGACAGCAGCTTCTGCTTGTCCGAGCCGACTTCGCCCAGCAAACGGTCGATTGCGGTCAGCACTTCCTCGGCCTGGCCGCGCACGCTCTTTTCCAGTGTCTCGGCCACTTGGCCGGCCAGATAGACCGTGTTGTTGTGGACAACGATTTCGGACAGACGCGGGCCGACGTGGTAACGCTGGATGCTGGACATGGTGCGCTCCTTAGATGAGGGGACGATGAAAAACAAAAAGGCGAGCCACAGGCTCGCCTTTCAGTGTAATGCGGCTTTTACACCGCCGCGACCGAACGCAGTCGCAGCGAGAATTCCTGCAGCGCAGCAATGCCGCTGGCCTCGGCGCGGGCGCACCAGTCCTGCAGGTGCTTGAGCAGCTCGGCGCGCGAGAGCGACGAACGCTCCCACAAACGGGTCAGCTCCTGGCGCATCTGGTAAACCTGGTTCAGCACATTGCTTTGTGCCAGCACGGCGTCCAGCTGCGGGCGTTGTGCCGCCGGGGTGTCCTTGGCATCCTGCTTGAGCCACACCTTCATCTGGCGGGCCAGGTTGAAGTCGAACTGCGGCAGGTGCGTATTGGCGCGCAGCTTGTCCACTTCGTCGGCCACGGTCTGCTTGAGCGACTTGGCATAGTTGGCCGCCACGCTGTAGCGATTGGCAACGATGGCGGCCAGCGCGTGTTCGTCCAGCTCAGGGCGCACGCCTGCGGTCTTCATCTTCGGCGCAACCTTGCGCACCTTGGCCATACCCAGCATTTCCATGATGCGGATATACATCCAGCCAATGTCGAACTCGAACCACTTGTACGACAGCTTGGCCGAAGTACCAAAGGTGTGGTGATTGTTGTGCAGCTCTTCACCACCGATGATGATGCCCCACGGCAGCACATTGGTGGATGCGTCTTCGCACTCGAAGTTGCGATAGCCCCAGTAGTGGCCGATACCGTTGATGACGCCTGCGGCGAATAGTGGAATCCAGATCATCTGCACGGCCCAGATCCAGATGCCGTTCGGGCCGAACAGCATCAGGTTGATGATCATCATCAGGGTCGGGCCCTTGGCGCTGTGGGCGCTATAGATATTGCGCTCCAGCCAGTCGTCCGGCGTGCCATGGCCGTACTTGTCCATGGTCTCGGTGACCTTGGACTCGGCGCGATACAGCTCGGCACCTTCAAAGAAGACCTTCTTGATGCCCTTGACCACCGGGCTGTGCGGGTCTTCCTCGGTTTCACACTTGGCGTGGTGCTTGCGATGGATGGCCGCCCACTGCTTGGTGACCATGCCGGTAGTCAGCCACAGCCAGAAACGGAAAAAATGGCTCGGAATCGGGCCAAGATCCAGCGCGCGATGCGCTTGATGGCGGTGCAGGTAAATGGTAACCGCAGCAATGGTGATGTGTGTGAACACCAGGGCGACCACGATATAACCCCACCATGGCAGGTCTACCAGACCATTCAACCAGCTCAAATCCATGCAAATACTCTCCAGAAGGCAACCTAGCGGTGCGAACAATAACGCCGCCTGTGCACAAGGGGGTTGATTCTAATCAATTTTTACCCCAAGCGCCGACGTTTGAAACGCGGGCAGACGGATGGTTCCCTTCTAGCTTACTCCAATCCCTGTAAGTTTCCATCCCCGGCCAGCCGCTCGTGGGGTTTGAAATGCACCACATCCAGCCGGTTGAACGGGATGTTGATGCCATGCTCACGGAACAATTGCCAGATCTTCAGGTTGATCTCCGACCGCAGTCCTAACGTGCCATTCTCCGGATCCTGCAACCAGAAACCCACTGACATATTCACGGCGCTGTCGGCAAATGCTTCCACATAGCCACGCGGCGCCGGCTCGGCCGCAATGCGCGGATGGCCGGCCACGGCCGACTCCAACAGGCGCAGCACCAGCTCCAGATCGGACTCATAGGCCACGCTGACCGGCATTTTTACCCATACCGCCCGGTCGGTGTACGACTGGTTGACCACGGTAGACGTCACCAGCGTGTCGTTGGGAATCAGCGACTCGGTGCCGTCGGCCCCTTTGAGCACCACATAGCGTGCAGTAATGCCGCTGATCACGCCCTGGCGGTTGTCGATGGTGATCAGGTCACCGATCTTGATCGAGCGGTCCAGCAGGATGATGAAGCCGGAAATATAGTTGGATGCGATCTTCTGCAGACCAAAACCCAGCCCCACGCCCAGTGCGCCGCCAAAGACCGACAAGACTGTCAGATCAATGCCTACCAGCGGCAGCGCCACCATCACGGCCAGCACCACCAGCAAGGTCTGGATTACCTTGACCATCACCACGCGGGCATTCAGGTTCATCAGCTGCGCAGCCATCAGGCGCGATTCGACCAGACGCCCCAGCCACATGGCCACCAGCAAGGTGCCCGCCACCGAGGCCAGCCCCTGCAAGATGGTCAGCACCGACAGCCGCGACTTGCCCAGGTGGAAGCTGATGCCGTCCAGCAAGTCGGCTACCTCGGGCAGCACACCCAGCACGTGCAGCGCGTAGATCAGCCAGATGATACCGGCGATGTATTTTTCCCAGCGCTGCACCCACTGCGCCTGCGAAAACGCGTGCTTGAGCATGTAGACCAGCACGCGGATGTTCACCATGGCGGTGAGCAGCACGCTGGCCAGCGCCAGCAGGTGATGTGGCAGCGGTTGCGCAAACGTCAGCGCCGCACCGCCCAGCAAGACCAGCAACAAGGCGCTGACCGGGAAGTAAACGCGCGAGAAACCCTCGCCGCCAAACTTCCAGCGCGCATGATCCAACCCGAGGTGTGGCTTGAAGTAGCGGTTGCTCAACCAGGCAACCGCCAATGCCAGCAACAGGATGCCGGCTTGCGACAGCATTGAGGCCGTCAACGCGCCACTGCGGTTCAACTCGGCCAGTAGCTCGACAACCAGATTGTGCCGTTCAGTGCCCGGCTGCACGTATGCGCTCCAGCGTTTGCGTGGTCGAAGTCTGGAACAGGAAGGGGATGGAATGCACGCTGCCGCCCCAGGCCAGCACCTCGCTGCTGCCGACGATCTTGTCCACCGGCCAGTCGCCGCCTTTTACCAGCACGTCCGGACGGGCAGTCAGGATCAGCGCGTGCGGGGTATCGCTGTCAAACCAGGTCACCAGGCTCACGCTTTCCAGCGCAGCCATTACCGCAGCACGGTGCGCCAGCGGATTGATGGGACGATCGTCACCCTTGCCCTGCCGGCGTACCGAGGCATCGGTATTGAGGGCCACCACCAGACTGGCACCCAGCGCGCGCGCCTGCGCCAGATAGGTGACGTGCCCACGGTGCAGGATGTCGAAACAGCCATTGGTAAACACCAGCGGCCGCGCCAGCTGCTGCAGCCGCTCCGCCAGCTGCTCTGGCGGGCACAGCTTGCTTTCAAACGCTGCGGGCGCGTATTGGCTCATGCAGCGGCGCCCAGTTGCTTGCGATAGCGGTTGAGGTCGCCGGTGGTTTCCAGCACCACGTCGAACAGGCTGGACAGATTGCGCAAGATGCCGCCGACCACGCGCGCTTCCCATTCCTTGCCAAACTGGATCTGGCTATCCAGCCAATGCTCCAGCCAATCCGGGTCAGGCAAACGGCTTTGCACGGTGTCGTTCGGATACAGATCCTTGTTCACGTGCAGATTGGTCGGGTGCAGCGGCTTGTTGGAGCGGCTCGACGACGCCATCAGGAAACCGATCTTGGCAAAGGCGCGACGTGCTTCATCACCACAGCGCTCGATCGCGCGCTTCATGTACTTGAGATAAGCACCGCCATGGCGTGCCTCATCCATGGACAGATGCTTGTAGATGGCCTTGATCACCGGCTCGGTATGCCATTCGGACGCGCGGCGATACCACTGCGTCAGACGCACCTCGCCGCAGAAATGCAGCATCAGCGTTTCCAGCGGCGGCGCCGGGTCAAACTCGAAGCGCACGGCATGCAGTTCTTCTTCCGTAGGCGCAAATTCGGGCTTGAAGCGGCGCAGATACTCGATCATCACCAGCGAATGCTTTTGCTCCTCGTAGAACCACACCGACATGAAGGCGGAAAAATCGCTGTCATCGCGGTTGTCACGCAGGAACATCTCGGTTGCGGGCAAGGCCGACCATTCTGTGATCGCGTTCATCTTGATCGTGAGGGCCTGCTCATCGGTGAGCAAGGCTGCATCGAACTCGGCCCATGGAATATCATCAGCCATGTTCCAGCGGGCTTTCTCAAGATCGGCAAACAATTGCGGGTACAACATCCGGATCGACTCCTGCGGACGAACTTAACTAGTAGATAAAAATGAAACCCAATTGCGTATTAGACTAGCTTGGCGGGGCCAAGAGCAAGACCCAAATTTGTCACACAAGTGATTTATTCTGGAAGATTTTCCCGCATTCCAGTCATAAACCCGCCCACCAGCAGCCGAGCTGCCGTCTGGCCTGCGCCCACAAAGCAAAAACCCCCTGCCTTGGGCAGGGGGTTTGCATGGGGAGTCTGGCGATGTCCTACTTTCACACGGGTATCCGCACTATCATCGGCGCTAAGTCGTTTCACGGTCCTGTTCGGGATGGGAAGGCGTGGGGCCAACTCGCTATGGTCGCCAGACGTAACTGGTTGAGTTACGACTGTTAGTCATGACTCTGATTCGATAGAAGAAGCATACTGCCCGGTCTCGTGAGATTTCTCTCACGCTACCCTCAAATTCATTTTTCGGTTCGATTGCACTCGCAAACATCACCTGACGCAACGCGCCTCAGGTTATAGGATCAAGCCGCACGGGCAA
>NZ_FWXD01000020.1 GCF_900176275.1 Andreprevotia lacus DSM 23236
TCACAGTGATCAGGGCTGCCAGTACGGCAGCAGGTTGTTCCGGCAACGGCTGTGGCGTTACCGGATGAGTCAGAGCATGAGCCGACGCGGCAACTGTTGGGACAATGCGCCGATGGAGCGGCTATTCCGCAGCTTGAAAACAGAATGGCTCCCGGAGCTGGGGTACTTGTCGTTTACACAGGCCAAGCAGGACATTGGTGCATATCTGATGGGGTACTACAACCGGCAGCGCCCACATGCGGCCAATGGGGGCTTGCCACCGGCAGTACGAGAACAGCAACTCAAATCACTGTCCAGGATTTGTTGACCACTACACTTGCAACGACCCGATTCGTGCCGCTGACGAGCGTGGCGAGGCCCCCTCGCGGCGGCGAGGGAGGGGGGTGTGGGATCAAACGGACGAGCGCCGCTGTTTCACCTTCAGCAAACGGTGAGCACCCGGCTTTGCCGGGTGCTTGATGCCGGTATACGCACAGATGACGGTCGAGGGCGGACAGGCGCTCAGTGCCGGTGCTTGCCCATATCACTGCCCTTGACGGTCTGGAAGGCCGGCGGCGTAGCGCCGACTGCCGGTGCAGCCGGCACCTTCACTTTCTTGGGCTTCTTGGCTTCGCGGTGACTGCGTAGCTGACTCTTGGCCATGGTGGATGCCTCCTGCGCCCCGCGGGCGCCGTGTCGCGGCGGCCTGCCGCAGCCGGGATGTGCCGGCATCCTTTGAGGCTAGACCACCGCGCGGGGCTTTTTGGCAACGACATGGCGCAACAGCCGACGGAATGACGGGCGGTGAACTGGTAACGCGCGTCAGCGATACGCCCCCACGGCTGCACGCGTGGAGGAACAGCTGCGCTCAGCGCGCTTTCACACGCGCCACCATCGCGTGCAGCGCCTGCTGCGTGGCCGGCGCAAACCAGTCTTCGGTAAATTGGTCGAGTCGCAATGCGGCCGGGTCGGCATAGGCGGCGATGATGTCGGCGCGGGCAATCGCCCGCGTGGCCAGCATGGCGCGGCGTGGCAGCGCCAGCAACTGCTGCAGCCAGACTATGGCGCGCGGCAACACCTGATCGGGCGGCAGCAGTTCGTCCACAAGGCCGATGGCGTGCGCTTCCTGCGCGGTAATCATCTGCCCGGCCACCAGCAGCCGCTCTGCACGGTAGGCGCCCACCAGCCGGCGCAGGCCGATCTGCACGCAGTCGGGCGCTACCAGCCCCACTTGTACTTCATTCAGGCCGATGCGGAACGGTCCGTCAGCCATCACGCGGTAGTCGCAGAACACCGCCATCACTGCGCCCCCGGCCGGGCTGTGGCCGGTGATGGCCGCCGCGACGGGGATGGGCGAGCGCGCCAACGCACCGAAGATGCCGAAAAAGTCGTCCCACACGGCAGGGAGTTCATCACGCCCCAGCGCCAGCAAGGCCGGCACGTCCAGCCCGGCGCTGAAAATGCCCGGCGCCCCGGACAGCACCAGCGCCTGCACGCCATCGCCCGGCGCAGCCTCGATGGCCTGGCGGATGCTGCGGATCAGCGCCGGGTTGAGCGCGTTGACCGGCGGCGCGGCAATGCGCAACTCGCGGATGCCGTCGGCGTGTTCGATGATGTCGAGCATGAATCCCCCGTTGCTGCCGGATGCGGCGTGACGTTGCATTATCGCCAGAGTAGCCGGCCGGCGCGGCACGGGCTTTCCCGTGTTGGGGTGTTTGGGGGCTTGATTTGCCTGCAGCGTGAGGGCCGGCATAGCGGTACTTGGCGTGCCGGCGCAAGGCGCCGCGCGATTGCCCTACTCCGCCTGCCCCGCCTGAAAAGCAGCCAGCTGCGCCGCAAATGCCCGCTGATACGCCGGCCGCGCTTCACCACGGGCCACGTAAGCCGCCAGTGCGGGATATTCATCCAGCAGGCCCGATGGCCGCAGCCTGAGCAACACCGATACCATCAGCAAATCACCGGCGCTGAATGCGCCATCCAGCCAGTCGGCCGCCCCCAGCCGGGCAGCCAATTGCGCCAGCCGGGTGCGCAAGCGCTCGATCACCAATGGCATGCGTTGCTGCCGCCACGGGGCATCGCCTTCTTGCAGACGGGCAATGGCCAGATCGAGAATGGGCGGCTCCACCGTATTGAGCGCAGCAAACATCCAGCTGATCGCGCGGGCGCGGGCATGCGCGTCGTCCGGCAGCAGGCCGGCATGACGCTCGGCCAGATAGAGGATGATGGCGCCGGTTTCGAACAGCGCCAGATCGCCGTCTTCAAGCGTGGGGATCTGGCCAAAGGGGTGCAGCGCCAGATGCGCCGGCTGCTTCAGTGCATCGAACGACAGCAGGCGCACGCGATAGGGCAGGCCCGCCTCCTCCAGCGCCCAGCGCACGCGCGTATCGCGCGCCAAGCCACGACCGCCATCGGGTGAGTGCTCAAATGCGGTGATGGTGAGGATCATGGCGAGCCCCTGCGCGGCAGGCCGTACTCAATCCTGACGCAGATAAATGGATTTGTACGCGGCGTATTGCGCGCCAATGATCAGCGGGAAGAACACCAGCCAGCCAAGGAACAGCGGCAGGGTGGCCAGCACCATCAGCACTACGGCAACCACGCCAAACAGCAGGAAAGGCAGGATGTTCTTGGCGCAACCGCGAAAGCTCTCTTTCATCGCCTCGAACGGCTGCAGACCCTGCGTGACCACCAGCACTGGCGCAAAGTAATAGGCCATGCCCAGCGGGATGAACAGCAGAAGTGCGGCAAAAGGCAGCAACCAAAGGGCCGGGTGCAGCGCCAGCGACGATTTGGCCGAGAAAATCGACACGCCGACGATGGCAGTGCCGACGCCAATGACCATGAACACCGCAATCAGGCCGGCCAACAGCAAGAGGCCCACCAGCACCAGCGAGCCGAAGTTGCGCTTGAAGCCCTCAAACAGATGATCGACCTCGAAACTGTCGCCATGGTCGATCGCCATGCAGCCGATGACGAGGCCGCCGAGAAATACCGGCCGCGCCAGCTCGCCGGCCAATGCCCCCAGAAAGGGCACGATGCCCAGCATCACGCTGAGGATGCCCCAGATGATAACCACCAGCATCCACTTGCCCGGCGCAGCCTTGAAGTAGTTGAAGCCCTCGCCAAACCAGCCGAACACCTCACCGAGCGCAACGCCCTGCCCGCCCTCGACATAGTCACTGTCCTGATCGTACATGGGCTGCTGCAACGACACCTGCGTTGCGGCATAGGGGTTGCTGTGGAGATCGGGGCTGCTCATCGTTGTACTCCCTGCCTGACGTATTGTTCGGGTGATGCGCAAGAATACCCCGCTACCGCCGGCTTGGCTGTCTGATTCATGTTGTCAGCCATGCGCCTGTTGCACGTTCACCGCAATACCCCTGCCTCTAAACACGCCGGGCACAGGCAATCACCGCCCTCGTTGGCCGACGAGGGCAAGGCATGCACGGGCGGCAGATCGGCGCACCAGCAGCCGCCATCACGTCCGCCACTGCCGCACTCAAACACCGCGCCGCAGCGTGCACAGGTCTTGCGCGCTGGCGCCATGGGCAGCGCCAGCAGGCGCTGCCACACTGCAGCCTTGCCGGCATCATCCAGCTGCGACCAGGCGGCAATCTCGTCCAGCGTGCGGCGGCAGCCGCTGCAGGTCTGCGTGGCCGCATCCAGCCGGCACTGCTGCGTGCACGGCGACGGAATGCTCATGGCTGCGCCGGCTCGGCCTGCAGCCAGTTGATCAGCACATGCAGGCCGTCGGTAAGGTTGCGGATCGAGGCATCGAAATCCCACGCTTCGTCTTCCAGCGTCACGCGGTTGGATACCGAGCGCAGCTCGTAAAAGCGCTGACCAGCCTGCAGGCAGGCGTGGAAGAACGCTGCGCCTTCCATGTTTTCGATATCGATGCCGTCGGTGTCGATGAACGGGGCCAGCGCCGCATTCATCGAATTGCTGTGCGCCAGCGGCAAGGGCGGCTGCGCGGGCAGGTGCGGGCAGTGCAGCACGGTATTGACGTCGAAATCCATGTCCAGATCGAGTTTGGACAGATGGCGGAAACCGCCAGCGGTAAAGAAGCCCAGATCGGCCTCACGCTCACTGGCCACCAGCACCGTATCGCCGATCTTCAGCGATGATCCGGCATACACGCCGGCAATGCCCGCCAGAATCAGCACATCGGGCCGCCGCTCATGGATGAGCTTGCCGGTGGTATAGGCCGCCGCAGTCAGCCCCACCCCGCAGATGGCCGTCTCCACCGCGTCGTGGCTGAAATACCGCGCTTCGGTGCGCGTGGGGAAAACAACGATGATCTTCATGGGCAAGCAAGGCAGCAGAAAACAGCAGTTTAAGGCGGATGGGCCGTTGGCGGCAGCTGTGCCAGCTCATCAAGCAACACTTGCCAGCCCTCTCCGTCGGTGGCAACGGCGGCAAAATGCCCGCCGCCCGCCAGCGTACGCACCCGCACCGTCATGCCCAGCGCCTGTACGGCCTGGCGGTAGCTGGCCGCCTGCGCAGCGGGGATCACCGCATCGTCGGCCACCTGTATCAGCGTAACCGGCATGGGCAGCGGCAACATCTGCAATGGCGAGACCTCGGCCAGCGTGGCCGGCCCCTGTAGCGCGGGGATGACGCTGCCGCAGGGGCCTCCGTCACGCATGAAACCGGCCAGATCGGTAATCGCCGCCAGCGCGATCACCTTGTGCGGCAGTTGCGGTTGCACGGCGTGCAGCACGCTGCCGGCCGGAATGCGCCCCCGCCCGGCTGCCCACAAGGCCAGGTGCCCGCCGGCAGAGTGGCCGGCAAACACCAGCCGGCGCAGATCAAGCGGATAGCGCGCTGCCAGCGTGCGGGTATAGTCGGCTGCGGCGGCCACATCCAGAAAGGTGGCCGGCCAGCCACCGCCATTATCAACGCTGCGGTATTCCACATTCCACACCGCCCAGCCGCGCTGCGCGAGTGCGCCGGACCAGCGCGCCAGATACTCATGCGTGGCAATGCGCGCCTGCCAGCAACCGCCGTGCAGCAACATCAGCAAAGGGTGCGGCCCCTTGCCGGCGGGCAGGTACAGGTTGCCCGACTGCACGGGGTGCGTGCCGTAATGCAGCACGATGCCCGCTGCCATAGCCGGTGCAGACAGCAGCAGCCCGGCCGCCAGCAAGGCGATGCACCCGCAGCGGCAAACCAGCTGCCGCCATGCCGGGTCGTGGGCTGCTGCCGAGGCAGATGGCGTCAGCAATTTCGCATGCCTATATGTATGTGATACAAGGTCTGCATATTTATCTGACGATAACTCACCATTTTTTCGCGCACTTTTGCCATCTGTCAAATATGCGTTGACCAATAGCTGACGTTTGTTTTACATACAATGCCATGACATTGGCTACGCTCGATACTCCTACCATGCTGCTGTTTGCCAGCACCTGCCATACCATGATGGCAGGTGTGCTGCTGCTGTTCTGGCTCACCCGCAATACCGGCCCCGGCTTTGGCTGGTGGGTATGGAACGAGGCACTGGTGGCCATCGGGCTGATTGCGCTGCTGGCGCGGCAATGGCTGCCGCTGGCGCCAACCGCCATCGTCTCCAATGCCGCGCTGATTTTCTGCGTGCCGATGATCGAGCTGGGCCTGCGCATTTTCCTGCGCCGCCGCTTGCAACCGGGCATGACGGTGAGCTGGCTGCTGGCCACCGCCGTGTTCGCGGTGTGGCTGGGTGCGCTATTGAACGGTGCCGATACCGTCACACGCGTGCAGATCATCAGCATCGGCAATCTGCTGCAATATGGCTGGGGGCTGAGCCTGTTCGTGCGCTGCCTCACCCCGGCCACGCGCGTGCCGCTGGGCCTGCTGATCCTGGGTGTGGCGATCCAGATGGTGGTGTATCTGCTGCGCGTGGCCCCGCTGCTGCAGGGCGGCAACCCGGGCTACCAGTTGATGAATGACGTGCTGCTGGCCTGGCTGATCCTGGCTTCGGTGTTTTGCGGCATTGGCCGCACTTGCGCCAAGCTGATGCTGGTGCATGGCCGTATCGAGAGTGAGTTGCGCCACACGCAGGCCGCGCTGGAAAAACGCGCCAATGTCGATGCGCTTACCCAGCTGGCCAGCCGCAGCCATTTTGAATCGGCGCTGCCGCTGCTGCAGGCCAATGCACAGCGCCGGCAGCTGCCCATGGCACTGTTGCTGTTCGACATTGACCACTTCAAGCAGATCAACGATGAGCTGGGCCATCAGGCCGGTGATGCCATGCTGAGCGCACTGGGCGGGCTGACCGCAGGCTTTGTGCGCCAGGGCGATCTGGTGGGCCGGCTGGGGGGTGACGAATTCGCCGTGCTGCTGTTCGACTGCCCGCTGACCGCCGCCCAGCTGATTGCCGACAGGCTGCGCGAGCAGGTGCGCACCTTGCACACCGACGACGGCCGCCCGCTGTCGATCAGCGCCGGGCTGACCACGCTGGCTGCCGACGAGGACTTCGCCGCGGCCTACAGCCGCGCCGACGTGGCGCTGTATGCCGCCAAGGCGGCCGGGCGCAACCGCATTCAACTGCATGCCTCCGCCATGACGGCAGCTCCTGCCGGGGCGTAGCACCCGCCATGGCATCAAGTTGTTGCCGCGCAGCATTCCTGACCGTGCCTTTGCAAATCATGGGCTCGGCTCGATAGCGAGCCCCTTATCTGCCCGTACGCTTCTTGTCTTGACCTCGTCATTTTTACTGTCTTTAAAGGTAAGACGAGCACGCCGGCGCGGGAGGCCCTCATGCTTCTGGATACGATTTCCGACACATTGCTGCCCGATGCGCTGGCCGGCAAATCCATCACCAGCGACAAAATGGCCGACGTGGTCGGCGTGCTGGCGGTGCTCACGCGCTATCGCGCGCTGGCCATGATAGACACGCAGGGCCTGGTACAGGATGCCAGCCCGGCGCTGCTGACGCTGTTCAATCTCGGGGCCAGCCAGCCCCCCGGCCTGAGCGTGGGCGACCTGTTCCCCGATGCGCCGCTTGAAGCACTGACCGCGCTGGCACAGGGCGAATTGCGCCATCTGGAAAGCCATAGCGCCACCGACAGCGGCGAGCCGTTGTTCTTGCGCATCGACGCCTATCCGCTCGACGGCGGGCTGACGCTGCTGGTGATCGACGACCACACGGCGCTGTCGCGTGCGCATATCGAAGACAGCGGCAAGGTCAGCGCCATCAACAATACGCAGGCGGTGGTCGAATTCGATCTGGGTGGCCACATCCTGTATGCCAACGAGCAATTCCTCGACTCCATGGGCTTTGCGCTGGACGAAGTGGTGGGCCAGCACCACCGCATGTTCTGTCTGCCCGACTATGCCGAATCGCCCGAATACGCCGCCTTCTGGGCCGCGCTGGCGCAAGGCTATGCCAAATCGGGCGAGTTCCTGCGCGTCAACCGCGAGGGCGAGCCTGTGTGGCTGCAGGCCACCTATACACCGATCAAGGGCCCCAACGGCGTACCCTACAAAGTGATCGAGTTCGCCAGCGACATCACCGCCGCCAAGCGCAAGACGCTGGAGGACGAAGGCAAGCTGGCCGCCATCAACCGCACACAGGCCATCATCGAATTCGCACTGGACGGCACCATACTCACGGCCAACCCGCTGTTTCTTGACACCGTGCACTACCCGCTGGACGAGATCATCGGTCAGCATCACAGCATCTTCTGCCTGCCCGATTACGCGGCCAGCGCCGAATACGCAGCCTTCTGGGCCGGCCTGCGCGCCGGCGAACCCAAGAGCGGCGAATTCATGCGGCTGGACAAACACGGCAAAACCATCTGGCTGCAAGCCACCTACGCCCCCATCCTGGGCGTGGACGGCAAGCCGGTGAAGGTGGTCAAGTTCTGCCAGGACATCACCGCCGCCAAACAAAAGGCGCTGGAGGACGATAGCAAGCTCGCTGCCGTCAACCGCACGCAGGCGGCGATCGAGTTCGACCTGGACGGCAACATCCTCAATGCCAACCCGCTGTTCCTGCGCACCATGGGTTACGGGCTGGACGCGATACGCGGCAAGCACCACCGCATGTTCTGCCCACAGGGCTATGCCGACAGCGATGAATACCGCCTGTTCTGGGACGAGCTGCGCGCAGGCAAGGCGCGCGCAGGCGAGTTCATGCGCGTGAACAGCAAGGGCGAGCCGGTGTGGCTGCAGGCCACCTATACCCCGGTGGCCGGGCTGGACGGCAAGCCGCTCAAGATCGTGAAGTACGCCAGCGACATCACCGCCACCAAGCTCAAGTCCATCGAGGACGACGGCAAGGTGGCTGCCATCGAGCGCTCGCAAGGCGTGATCGAGTTCGACATGGCCGGCAACATCATCAGCGCCAATGACAACTTCCTGCAGCTGATGGGCTATGAACTGGGCGAGGTACAAGGCCAGCACCACCGCATGTTCGTCGAGCGCGACGAGGCCGCCGGCGCGGCCTATCGCGCCTTCTGGCAAAAGCTGGGGCGCGGTGAATTCGACAGCGGCGAATACCTGCGGCTGGGCAAGAACGGCAAGCGCATCTGGATCCAGGCCACCTACAACCCGATACTCGATCTGGAAGGCCGGCCGGTAAAGGTGGTGAAATTCTGCAGCGACATCACCGCCGCCAAGCTGGCCAATATCGAAACGCAGGCGCGCATGGATGCGGTCTCGGTCAGCAGCTGCATCCTCGATCTGGGGCGCGACGGCACAGTGCTGGGCATGAACGATCTGCTGGAACGCGCGCTGGGCTACAGCCGCAGCGAGCTGATCGGCAAGAATGAATCAGCCATCATGTTTGCCGAGGACATCGGCAACCCCAACCACCAGGACAACTGGAACCGGCTGCGTGAGGGCAAGCCGTTGAGCGGCGAATTCCGCCGCAAGGGCAGCGGCGAGCGCGAGCTGTGGTTCGGCGCCACCTTCAACCCGGTGCTGGGGCTGGATGGCCTGCTGACCAAGGTAGTAGTGATCGCGCAGGACATCACCGAGGACAAACGCACCCGGCTGGACAACGAAGGCAAGCTCAAGGCCATAGACCGCTCCGAGGCCATGATCGAGTTCGACCTCAGCGGCAAGGTACTCAGTGCCAACGAAAACTTCCTCAAGCTGATGGATTACCGCATTGAAGAAGTGCTGGGGCGGCACCACCGCATGTTCGTCGACCCGGCCTTTGCCGCATCGGCCGATTATCAAGCGTTCTGGGAACGGCTGGCGCGCGGCGAGCGCGAGGCGGCCGAATACCGCCGCATTGGCCGCGGCGGGCGCGAGGTCTGGCTGCAGGCCACCTACAACCCGATCTTCGACCCCGGCGGCAAGCCGGTGAAGGTGGTGAAGTTTGCTACTGATGTGACCGAGCTCAAGCTGCGCGGCGCAGAATCGGCCGCCAAGATCGAGGCCGTCGATCTGGGGCAGGCGGTGGTGGAATTCGATCTGGATGGCAATGTGCTGACCGCCAACCGCAACTTCTTGGCCGCCATGGGCTACACCATGCGCGAGATTCTTGGCCATCATCACAGCATTTTCTGCACCAGCGAATACACGCAGGGGCCGGAATACCGCGAGTTCTGGCTCAAGCTGGGCGAGGGGCAGTTCATCAGCGGGCGTTTCCACCGCGTGGGCAAATACAGCCGCGATGTGTGGCTGCAAGCCTCGTACAACCCGATCCGCGACCTGAACGGCAAGGTGGTCAAGGTGGTGAAATACGCCTATGACGTCACACGCGAGGTGAAGCTGCAGCGGCAGATCACCGCACGCTCGGATACCGTGGCAGCCACCTTGCGGCAGTTGTCCGACAGCATAGAACTGATCGCCGACAACGCCGGCCAGGCCGCGCAAACGGTGCAGGACAGCGCACAGGCCGCCAATGCCGGCTTCGAGGCCGTGCGCCAGTCGCGCACCAATATCAACCAGGTGCAGGCCAGCGCGCAAAAGGTGTCGGAAATCGTGCGCGTGATCAGCGAGATTGCCAACCAGACCAATCTGCTGGCCTTCAACGCCGCCATCGAGGCGGCCCGCGCCGGCCAGTATGGCGTGGGCTTTTCGGTGGTGGCGGCCGAAGTACGCAAGCTGGCCGAGCGCAGCGCGGCAGCGGCCAAGGAAATCAGCCAGTTGATCGAAACCTCGGTGCAGCAGGTGAACGCGGGGGCCGAGGTCAACGACCAGGCCACGCGCCAGCTGGAAAACATCATCCAGGCGGTACGCGGCACGGCGACGCGGGTGGATGAGATCGGCAAGGCGGCAGATGGCCAGCGCAGCACTACCGGCGAAGTGAGCGCCTTTGTGCGCGAGCTGAGCCAGTCGGTCTCGGACTGACATGATGGATGCCGCCCCCGGCGCCGGCTGCTACGGCGTATTCAGTCTGGCCGGCATGCAGCTGGCGCTGCCGCTGGATGCGCTGCGCGAGGTGGTGCCACGGCAGGCACTGATCAACCTGCCCTGCGGCAATCCGGCGGTGATTGGCGGCATCGACCTGCGCGGCCTGCTGGTGCCGATGCTGGACCTGCGCCGCCAGCTGCAGATGGACAGCACCACGCCGGCACAAACCGTGGTGATCATGACGCATGAGGGGCGGCTGCTGGGCCTGCTGGCCGAGAGCGTGACGGGGGTCTTCAGCTGCGCAGCCGACGAACTGCACGCCATCGACGCCACCGACGGGCACAACACGCTGCTGACCGGCAGTTTCTCGCACATCGAGACCGCGGTGCCGATCAGCATCCTCAACCCGGCCGCCATCACCGCACTGCCCGATACCCCGCTGGTGGACGACCCGCAGCAAGGCCAGGACAGCGATGCGGCGCCGCCTGCCGATGCGCCGGTTGCCGAGACAGGCGCCGCGCACGAATCATATGTCCTGCTGATGCGCTGCGGCGGACTGCCGCTGGCCATGGCCTCGACCCGCGTGCACAGCACCGTGCTCAACCCGCATGTGCACCCGTCTACGCTGGCCAGCGGTTATTGCCTGGGCAGCATCGAATATGCCGACTTGCTGGTGCCTGCGGTCGACCTCACCCAGCTCTGTGGGCTGGGTGTGCGCGGCAAACCGGCGCAGGCCTTCGTGGTGCAGTACCCGCAGGGGCTGGTGGCCTTCATGGTTGAAGAAATCATGGATGTGGTGAGCGCCGACCCCAGGCTGGCCACCGCCGTGCCGCCGCAATCACTGCCGCATGCCGAGTTTTTCGACGGCGTGCTACCTACCAGCGTGCTGCCGGCAGATACCGCGCAACTGCCCGCCGCCAGCCACGGTTTTTACTTTTTGCTGAGCGGCGAGGCGCTGGCCAACCATGCCAAGCTGATCACGCTGTCGCAAATGAACACCACGCCGGACGGCAAGGTGGTGCTGCGCGGCGACAACCAGGACGACACGCCGCGCGACAGCGGCATGCACGGCAAGATGCTCACCTACGATCTGGGCGGCGGCGCGATTGCCACGCCCATCGAGCAGATCAGCGAAATCCTGCCGTGGTCGGAAGCCACCACCTTGCTGGGTGAGGGTGGGCCGGCACTGGGGCTGATGATGAATCGCGGCAACGCCATTCCCACCTTTTGCCTCAGCACGCTCACCGGCCAGCCGCGCGCACCGCTCACGCCCACCGCCAGCGTGCTGGTGGTGGAAAACCAAGGCGGCATGATCGGCTTTACCGTGCCGCATCTGATCAGCATCGAAGAGGCCGCATGGGCGCCGCAAGAAGACATCGACGCCCTGGCACGCCACGCCAAGCAGACCGAGGCCAGCAAGGACGTACGCCAGTGCTGGGGCCGCGTGCTGGTGGCACAGGCCGGCGACGAACGCATGCTCAACCTGCTGGACCTGCATCATCTGGCCACCATGGTGCTGCACCCGCAGCCAGCATAGCCCGCCTTTAACAGACGTTTCCCGCCAAAACACTACGCCACATGAGCTGAGGCACAACGCCCGTATAGCCTGACTCTTGAGCATCGTTACACTCAATGATGATCCAGCGTCCATCCAGCGTTTTCGCGAGATCAATTACGAGGAACGGCACATTAAGGCGGCTTGCCGCAGTCTGCGCGATGGCAAGACCATCCGCGATATCCGGACATGCATAGGTGGGCACCTGAAACCAATAAGGTCCCCACCCGACACAACGACAACGCCACCAGAAAGATCGAAACTCCATCGATGGCCTGACTTTGCCAACCACCTCACCTTCAATGGGCATCAGCGGTACAAACTCACGCACTACCGGCGATTGCCAATGCAGGATGGGATCATTGCGATACTGCGTTTTGACCGCGCCGTAATGATCCGCATCCCGGACAACGGCCAGTTCTGGGTTATGTTTGCTGGTCTGGCGCGACCCTTTGATAAAAACCGGCCAGCTGAAGCGCCGCTCAATTTCTCCAACATCCGGGAGGGCCTCAAATACCTCGCTTCGAGGGGTCAGATCGGCAATCTGCGGATACCAAGCTTCCAACTCGCTTGCCAGCCTGTGTTGCTGAGGCGAATTTACAGGCCGCAAGCCCATTTCGAGCATTTCGGCATACATGCCGTCATAGTCCGCGATACCGCCAATGCGCAGGACACATGGCCACTCTTCATCAAATGTGTAGGGGTGCCCGCACTGGAAATGAAGTTCGAAGTTGAAATCATAACTTCCGACTCCCACCGGACTGCTTGCCACAACCAACTTGTTTTCGATGCTTGCTATATCCATTCCGCAAGCCTGCCAGAATCCTTCTTGCAAGAAAACACTTCAGCAGCCGCCATGCATGGCACAGACACCAACTACGTTCTTATCTTCAGATCGCTTCCTGCGCCGCAATCTGCCGCAAGGCATTGGCAAATACCTCGGGCGGCTGGCCGCCGGAGATCAGGTATTGCTCGTTGATGATGATGGCCGGCACCGACGAGATGCCCTGCTGCTGGTAAAAGCGTTCCTGCTCGCGCACTTCGTCGGCGTAGCGGCCGCTGGCCAGCACGGCGTGCGCGTCGGTAGCGTCCAGCCCGACCGCTGCAGCCACCTTGATCAGCGTGGCGTGGTCGCTCGGGTCTTTGCCCTCGGTGAAATAGGCAGCGAACAGCGCTTCTTTCAGTGCCAGCTGCTTGCCCTGCGTGTCGGCCCAGTGCAGCAGGCGGTGCGCATCGAAGGTGTTGTAGATGCGGCTGCGGCCGTGCATGTCGAAAGTAAAACCAAGCGCCGCACCGCGCTGGCGGATGGCTTCCTGGTTTTGCGTGAGCTGCTGCGGCGACAGGCCGTATTTCTCGCCCAGGTGCTCGCCGATGTCTTGCCCGGTCGGGCCCATTTGCGGGTTCAGCTCAAACGGCTGGAAGTGCAGATCCAGCGCGACCTCGCCGCCCAGCTGCGCCGCGCCTTGCTGCAGCGATTTCAGCCCGATGATGCACCAGGGGCACGATACATCGGAAACAAAGTCGATCTTGAGCGTAGTCGTCATGGCAAAGCCCCGGTATGTTGATATTTCATCAACACTATCGCAGATACTAGACGACTGGTCTAGTTTTGTTTTATGCTGGAATCACCATGAACAAGCGCACCCAAGACACTCGTGACCATCTGCTCGCCACCGGCGCGGCCATCATGCTCGGCAAGGGCTTTGCCGCCGTGGGGCTGACCGAGATATTGAGCACGGCCGGCGTGCCCAAGGGCTCGTTCTATCACTATTTCGAATCGAAGGAAGGCTATGGCGTGGCGCTGCTGCAGCGTTACTTCGATGATTACCTGGCCGAGGTAGACCGGCTGCTGGCCAACCGTGAATTCAACGGCCGCGCCAAGCTGGATGCCTATTTTGACGCATGGCAGCCGCATGGCGAGGAAGGCGAACTGGCCACTTCGCGCTGCCTGGCCGTCAAGCTCAGCGGCGAAGTCTGTGACCTGTCGGCCGACATGCGCACCACCCTGCAGCGCGGCATGGCGCAGGCGGTGGAAAGACTGGCTGCCTTCATCCTGATCGGCCGCGCCGATGGCTCGGTGCCGCAGGGCGGCGATGCCGGCCAGCTGGCGGCCGCGCTGTACCAGCTCTGGCTGGGCGCAGCCCTGGCCAGCAAGGTGCAGCACAGCACGCAACCCTATGCCGCAGCACGGCTGGCCACCGCCGCGCTGCTCGACCCACGGAGCAACTGATGCCCTATGTGAACATCAAGATCACCCGCGAAGGCGCCAACGCCGAGCAAAAAGCCGAGCTGATCGCTGGCGTGACCGAGCTGCTGCAGCGGGTGCTGAACAAGAACCCGGCCACCACCGTGGTGGTGATAGACGAAGTGGATACCGACAACTGGGGCATAGCCGGCGAGAGCATCACCGCGCGCCGCGCCCGCGGCCAATAGTCGCCCCCAACAAAACCCTGCTGGGCTGCGTTGCCCTCGCTTGCCGTACGGCTTGTACTGTCTGCGCTTCGCGCGTCTTGCCAGCACCGTTGCACTGGGTTTTGTTGGCGGCTTGTTCCTTTGAATTTGGGTTTGCGCAAACCGCAGCCCCAGTAACCCAGCCCAAGCGGCTGTTTTTTTGTGCAGCAAATATAGACGACCGGTCTAATCAAGGAGCATCAGGAAATGGCACTGGATAAACTGCTGACCCCCGTACGCGTGGGCAATCTCGAACTGGCCAACCGCGTTTTCATGGCCCCGCTCACCCGCACCCGCGCCGGCCAGCCCGGCAACATCCCCACCGAGCTTAACGCCCAATACTACCGCCAGCGCGCCAGCGCCGGCCTGATCGTGAGCGAGGCCACGCAGATTTCGCAGCAAGGCCAGGGCTATTCGTTCACCCCGGGCATCCACACCGATGCGCAGGAAGCCGGCTGGAAACACGTGGTCAGCGAAGTGCACCACGCCGGTGGCGCGATTGCGCTGCAGCTGTGGCACGTCGGCCGCATCTCCAACCACCACCTGCAGGAAAACGGTCAGGCCCCGGTGGCGCCGTCGGCCATCCGCGCCAGCAGCTCGCACACCTTTACCGTGCAAGCAGATGGCACCGCCGGCAATGTCGATTGCGAAACCCCGCGCGCGCTCGAAACCGCCGAGCTGCCGGGCATTGTTGCCGACTATGTGGCCGCTGCGCAGCGTGCGGTGCGTGCCGGCTTTGATTTCGTTGAAATCCACTCGGCCAACGGCTATCTGCTGCACCAGTTCCTGGCCACCGGCAGCAATGTGCGTACCGATGCCTATGGCGGCAGCCTGGAAAACCGTGCCCGCCTGCTGCTGGAAATCATCGATGCCGTTGCCGCCGAAATCGGTGCACACAAGGTAGGCGTGCGCCTGTCGCCCAACTTTGTTTATCACGATATCGTCGATACCGAATCGGAAGCCATGGCGCTGTATCTGGCCATGCAGTTCAGCCAGCGCAAAGTGGCCTATCTGCACGTTGCCGAACCGGACTGGGCCGGCGGCCCGCTGCTGACCGGTGAATTCCGCACCGCGCTGCGTCAGGCGTTCAGCGGCGCATTGATTTTCTGCGGCAACTACACGGCAGAGAAAGCAGAAGCGCTGGTGGCTGCCGGCACCGCCGATGCCATCGCCTTCGGCCGCCCCTTCATCGCCAACCCTGACCTGGTGGCGCGCTTTGCCCGGGGTGCGGCGCTCAATACGCCGGATCAGGCTACCTTCTACGGCGGCAGCGAAAAGGGTTATACCGACTATCCGACGCTGGCTGCGTGAGTGCCTGCCGCTTGTTCAAACCGGAGTGGATGAACAGGCGGCGGCATCAAGAACCCGGCCCGGCCGGGTTCTGACGATGTGTGGATGGTGAAACAGCGGCACTCGCTGGTTTTATCCCACTCCCCCCCGCCCTCGCCACCGCGAGGGAGCCTTGCTGACGCTCGTCAGGGGTAGGTAGCTGGCGTGCAAGTGCCGGCTGCCTGCTCAAGCCGCAGTGGATGAACAGGCGGCATCAAGAACCCGGCCCGGCCGGGTTCTGACGATGTGTGGATGGTGAAACAGCGGCACTCGCTGGTTTTATCCCACTCACCCCGCCCTCGCCACCGCGAGGGAGCCTGGCTGACGCTCGTCAGGGGTAGTCGCTGGCGTGCAAGTGCCGGCTGCCTGCTCAAGCCGGAGTGGATGAACAAGCGGCATCAAGAACCCGGCCCGGCCGGGTTCTGATGATGTGTGGATGGTGAAACAGCGGCACTCGCTGGTTTTATCCCACTCACCCCGCCCTCGCCACTGCGAGGGCGCCTCGCTGACGCTCGTCAGGGGTAGTCGCTGGCGAAAATGAAAAAGGGCTGTGGAATCCACAGCCCTTTTCTTTGGGGCGCCGGTTTGCAAACCGGCGCTCAGCGCTTGATGGCGATTACTCGCCCATCATCAGCTGTTCCATCGTCTTCTCTTTGCCGTTGATCTCGAACTTGCCGCCCTTGAGTGCCAGCTTGGCCTTGATCACTTTTTCGTCCGGCTCGATCAGGCCACGCGCCACACCTTGCTCCAGACCGGCAGCAAACGTGGCTTTCTGCATTTCAGCCTCTTCAGCCGGCACAAAGTCGTCGATCAGCTTTTCCACCACGGCGCGCGGCAGGTTCACCACCACGGCGGCATCCAGCTTGGGCAGCAGCGCCATCGGGTTCGGCACCGCCAGATCGGCTTCCTGGATGCCCTTGCCGGCCAGGTCAATCTGATAGCTGCCTTCACCAGCCGGGGTCTTGAGCTTGAACGCCAGCTTGATCGCCGGATCATGCTTGAGCAGGGCGATCACCAGGCTCTTGAGCTTGGCTTCATCGGCTTGATGATCGAATTTGCACTGCAACAGGCCTTCCTTCAGCGTGAGGTCGTTGTAGCTCTTGAGCGCAGCCGGGTCGATACGGTTGAAACCATAATCCACCGTCAGCGCGCCAACCGGCTTGCCCTTGACCACCAGATCGTTCGCCGCCACGTTGACGCCTGCTTCGATCAGGCCGTCCTTCAACTGGCTGCTGCTGGTCAGCACGGACTTGCCCAGCGAGAAATCAAGCGGCTCGCCATTGCTGTCCGTGAACTTGGCGTTGACGCCCGCCCAGGTCATGGTTTGCTTGCCCAGATAGACACCCTCTGCGGCGCGGGTTTGATCGCTTTCAAGATCAACGGCGGCGAACTGCATCGCCCCCTTGTCCTTGTCCTTGATCTCGAAACCGGCGAAAGTCACCTTGCTCTTGACCTTGTTCAGATCACGATCATATTGCACCGAGCCGTTGATGCCCTTCCAGGTGAAGTCACCCTTGCCGGCCTCGGTATAGGTCGCTTCAGGGCTGCTGAAGCTGGTGGTGATATCGCCGCTGAGCGGGATGGTGGTGTGAATGCTGAGCGGGGCCTTGCCCTTGAATACCTTGTCCAGCTCTGCCTTGGCCTCGGCGCTGTAGACGAATTCGGTGTCGATGCCGGCTGCAAACGGGTTGTGACGCACCACGTTGCGCACGGTGATCTCGGCGCCAGCGGGCAGGAACTTGCCCTCGGCAGCCGCAGCGTCACAGCCAAAACGGTAGGTGACGGTTTCGGTCGAGGTCCAGAAGCCCTTCTGGAAATCGCGCTTGCTCACCTTGATCAGCTCATAGCCCTTGAGCTGCGCGGCAACCGAATCGAGCTTGCCATCCACTTGTTGCCCGGTATACCAGGTTGCACCGGCAAAACCGCCTGCACCCAGCACCACGACCGCCGCAATGGCGCCAATCACTTTACTCATCTGCCAGTCCTTTCATTCGACGTGATAGCGACACGGCTTGCTTGTGGCATGCCAGCCGCCCTATGAATTTCTTAAAACTTTCAGAAGATATCAGTGTACAGGCAATTCCGGCAAGTTCGTCGTGGATTGATGTTGCATTTTCCCATGCTTCATTGGCGGCGCCTGCCATTGCAAGCGGTCTGTAACGTCCGGCGGTGCACTACAAATCAGGGATTCCTGCACCTTGTCCATTTTCCAACGCCTGATTACGATATGCTGACTTTTTGAAGCACAAGCGCCACTTGAACACACCAATGAAAAGATATCTTGCCCTGTTCGGCCTGCTGGCCTGCCTGCTCGCCGGCCACGCCCTGGCCGATGCGCCGGATGGCTGGTACTGGAACCAGCGCGAAGGCGGTACCGGCTTCATGTTTGAAGGGCAGGCGCACGTCGCCTTTGTGGCCTTCTTCGTCTTCGACGACAGCGGCAAGCCGGTCTGGTATGTAGCAACGGGGCCGCTGGTGCGCACGCTCGGTACAGCCACGTTCCAGGGCACACTGCTGCAATACCGCAACGGCCAGCCTGCCGATTCAACCGTCTATCGCACCCCCACGGCCAGTACGGTAAGCAGCGTGCGCATCGATTTCGATGCCAATGACACCGCAACGGTTTATCTGCCCACGCGCACCCTGAAAGCCACCCGCTTCAATTTTAGCGGCAGCAGCAAAGGCCCCAGCAATGTACAGCCCGAAACCGGCTGGTACTGGAACCCGCAGGAGGGCGGCCGTGGCTATGCCATCGAGGTGCAGGACAACAAGGTGTTCATGGCCATGTTTCATTACGCCAAAGATGGCTCGCCCACCTGGAACATCGCGCAGGGCGACCTCAGCAGTGGCTCGCTACGCGCCAACTTCGAAACTTATTCCAACGGCCAGACGTTGACAGGCACTTACCGCTTGCCCGCTCAGGTCAACGATGGCACCCAGTTCGATATCGCATTCAACGACCCGTGCCTGGGCATCGTGCATCGCAGCGACATGCCGGCCACGTCCATCCAGCGCTTTTCGTTCGCCGGCATGCCGGCCGGTGCTGAATGCCGGGCACGCAACACGCCGAACGCCATCGGGTTGCCAGGCACCTACCGCGGCTATTACAGCGGCCAGGACAGCGGATCATTCACGCTCGTGCTCGACAGCTACGGGCGCGTCAACGGCACCATGCAATCGAGCAGGACAGGAGGCACCTGGAGCACCAGCGGCACCAGCCTGCCCGATGGCAAACTCAACCTCACCACCACATTGGGGCCCGCCGGCACAGCAAGCTTCAACGGCACCATCAGGCTGATGAACAATTGCACACTGGTCGGCACCTGGACTAGTGCGGGCGGTCGCGGCGGCACGTTCAGCGGCGGCAAGGATGGCGGTAGCTGCTATTGAACGCGGCCGGCGGGGCGCGCACGCGCGCTTGTTAAGGTGACCCGGCAACCTTGTTTATCATCCAGCACAATATTACGATGCGCTGACCATTTCGAATGCCAGCCTTGCCCGGAGACACCTGATGAAAAAATATATTGCTACAGCCGGCCTGCTGGCCAGTCTGCTGGCCGGCCCTGCGCTGGCTGCGGCGACCACCGGCTGGTATTGGAACCCCAGCGAAGGCGGTACCGGCTTCATGTTCGAAACCCAGGGCAGCTCGGGCTTTGCCGGTTTCTTCCTGTATGACGATAGTGGCAAGCCGGTCTGGTATGTGGCCAGCGGTACCATCGCCACCAATGGCAGCATCAGCACGTTCCAGGGCACCTTGCAGCAATTCCGCAATGGCCAGCCGGCAAACTCGACAACGTATCGCACGCCGACGGCCAGCACGGTGGGCAATGTGCGCATCGACTTTGGCAGCGGCAACAATGCCACCGTTTATCTGCCGGCACGCACCATGCAGGCCACGCGCTATGACTTCAACGGCATCAGCGTGGGCGCAAATGCATCGCAGCCCGAAGTTGGCTGGTACTGGAACCCGCAAGAAGGCGGCCGTGGCTACGCCATTGAAGTGCAGAACGGCAAGGTTTTCCTGGCCATGTTCCACTACGCCAGCGATGGCTCGCCCACCTGGAATATCGTTCAGGGTGGCCTGAGCACCGGCGCAATGCGCGCCAACTTCGAGACTTACTACAACGGGCAGACGCTGAGCAGCAGCTACAAAGCCCCCACCCAGGTCATAGACGGCACGCAGTTCGACATTGATTTCAGCGACCCGTGTGTGGGTAGTGTGCACCTGAGCAATATGCCCACCACGCAAATCCAGCGCTTCTCGTTTGGCGGGCTGGCGGCTGGCCAGGAATGCCGCGCGCGCGCCAATGGCGTATCTGCCAAGATACCGGGTACCTACCGCGGTAACTACAGCGGCCAGGACTACGGCACCTTCCTTGTTCAGGTGGACGCTTATGGTCGCGTTTCCGGCAATGTGTATTCGGGCAAATACGGCGGCAGCTACGCCGCATACGGTCAAATCTCGCCGTCGGGCCAGCTCAGTGTAACCGCTGCAACCGGCATCGCGGGTAGCGCCAACTTCAGCGGGTCGATCAACACCAGCACCAGCTGCTCGACCTACGGCAGCTGGGTCTTCTATGGCACCACCGCGGGCGGCACCTTCAACGGCACCAAGGATGGCGGCTGCTAAGGCCTTGCTGGCCCGAGCACCATTGCTGCAAACCGACCGACATCAGGAACCCGGCCCAGCCGGGTTCTTGTCTTTTGTGGCGATTGAAACCACGGCCCGGCCTGATTGACCCCACACCCTCGCCACCGCGAGGGCGCCTCGCTGACGCTCGTCAGTGGCGCCTGCTTTGGCGCATACAGAATGCGGACATGGATGCGACGAAGCTGGGCAGCAAAGCATCCGTCCCCGGGACTTTGCTGCCACACTCACTGCAAGGTGCAATCCAGATGCCAGCGTTGCGCTTGCGGCAGCAGGCCGCTGGCGTGGCAATCCCATTGCGGGATGCCGGATGCGGATAAAGTGGCATGGCGGCGCAGTTGGCCCTTGCCTACCGGCAGGGTCAGCTCGGCCTTGCCGGCATCCCACGCCAGCTGGGCATGCGCGTCGTATTCGGGTTCATAGAGTTCGGCGCTGCCACCGGCTTGCGCCAGCGTAGCGGGCCAGCGGCCGTGCTGGCGGTACCAGGCATCCAGCAGCACGATCTGTGCATCGCTGCCGCGCCGGCCGAGCTGTGCCAGCTTGCGCTGCGCATCCTCCTGCACCACAGGCAGCATGATCTTCACCAGCAAACCACCCGCCAGTGCCAGCACTGCAATACTGATCCAGCCCGCTCGCATGCCTGTTCGATTGCTCCCTCTGGCTGCCATCCCACAGCCGGGGAATATGCCCCCGGCGATGGGAATGATGCGGCAATCAGCCGGCTGCAGCCAATGCCTGCTCGATATCGGCCAGGATATCGTCGATATGCTCGATGCCGATCGACAGGCGCACGGTTTCTTCGGTCACGCCGGCTTTCTTCAGTTCTTCCGGCGAGAGCTGGCGGTGCGTGGTGCTGGCCGGGTGGCATGCCAGGCTCTTGGCATCGCCAATGTTCACCAAGCGGGTGATGAGCTTGAGCGCATCCTGGAAGCGCGCGCCGGCCTCGCGGCCGCCCTTCACGCCAAAGGTCAGCAGACCCGATGCCTTGCCGCCGAAGTATTTGTCGATCAGCGGCTTGGATTCATGTCCCGGCAGGCCGGCGTAGTTCACCCATTCCACCGCGCGGTGGCCTTGCAGGTATTGCGCCACTTTCAGTGCGTTTTCGCTGTGGCGCTCAAGGCGCAGCGCCAGCGTTTCTAGCCCCTGCAGAATCAGGAAGGCGTTGAACGGGCTGAGCGCCGCGCCGGTATTGCGCAGCGGCACCACGCGCGCACGGCCGATATAGGCGGCCGGGCCGAGGGCCTCGGTATACACCACACCGTGGTAGCTCACGTCCGGCTCGTTCAGACGGCGGAAGCGCGCCTTGTGCTCGGCCCATGGAAACTTGCCCGAATCGACGATGATGCCGCCCACGCTGTTGCCGTGGCCGCCAATGTATTTGGTGAGCGAATGCACCACGATGTCGGCGCCGTGCTCGATCGGCCGGGTGAGGTACGGCGACGGTACGGTGTTGTCGACGATCAGCGGCAGGCCGTTGCGGTGCGCCACATCGGCAAACGCGCCGAAATCGACCACATTGCCCAGCGGGTTGCCGATGGATTCCACAAACACCGCCTTGGTGCGCGCATCGACCAGCTGGCTTAGCGATTCCGGGTCGCGGTAATCGACAAAGCGCACTTCGATGCCGTACTGCGGCAGCGTGTGCGCAAACAGGTTGTAGGTGCCGCCATACAGGGTGGGGGTAGCGATGATGTTGTCGCCCGCCTCGGCAATGGTCAGGATCGAATAGGTGATCGCCGCCTGGCCCGATGCCAGCGCCAGGCCGGCAATGCCGCCTTCCAGCGCGGCCACGCGCTTTTCCAGCACGTCGTTGGTAGGGTTCATGATGCGGGTGTAGATATTGCCCGCCACTTTCAAGTCGAACAGATCCGCGCCGTGCTGCGTATCGTCAAAGGCGTAGCTCACGGTCTGGTAGATCGGCACCGCCACCGACTTGGTGGTGGGATCCGGGCTGTAGCCGGCGTGGATGGCTTGGGACTCGAACTTCATGACGACCTCCTGAGTTGAATTCTGCGCAGCGGGTAAGCTGGCAAGCAATCTAACAGCAGGATGGCAATCGCGGAATGAAATTTGAATGATTTCCTTATAACCTGCGCGCGACCTCACAGCAGGCAACAGCGCCTGTGGCTGCCCGGCTGGGCCGGGCAGCTTGCTCGCGGTCGTTCAGGCCGCTGACGGCGATGGTGCGGGCGTCGGCGACGGGGCCGGCGTCGGCACAAAGCCCGATTGCGCCTTGAGCATGGCCGCCAGATTGGCGCCGATCCAGGTCAGGCGCGCCTGCAGATAGCTGGTGAGCTGGGTAACCTCTGCCGTGTAGTTGGCAATGGGCTGGTTATAGGCACTGGGCCAGCGTGCACAATCACGCGCCAGCGCACCCGAGCTGGTAATGGCCGCCACCTGCGTGGTCACAAAATCGGTATACCAGTCTGCCGTCAGCACGCCGCCCTTTGCGCTGTGCTGTTGCCACAGATCCCACACCGTCTGGCAGAACTGCTGATCCCACGGCAGCACCACCCACCACACCGGGCACTGGCCGGTGATCTCGAACAGCCAGCCATCCGGCGACGGATACGGCGAGCTGGTACCCAGGCTAGCCACGTTGCCGTAGGACTTGTTCTTGTCCCACAGCGGGCCGGCCTGGCACGTGTTCTGGTTTTTCACCATGAAGGTGCTCTTGTGGTAGCCATCTTCATCGCGGGCGATTTCATTGAGCAGGAAATACACCGCGAAGGACTGGTAATCGGTATACGGGCGCACCGTTTGCCAGCTGGATTCGGGCACGGTGAGCGGCGCGCTGTTGTAGCTGTCGTAAATGGCGGCAAACGCCCCGCCCCAGTTGGCGCCCGAGCCGTTATACCAGTTGTCCAGCAAGGTGGTAATCGCGGCCGGATCACTGCTGCTGCTGATGTCGGCCTGCTCCGGCTCGTACACCTGCACATTGGCGGTCAGCGTGAGATTGGGGCCGGGGAAGGCGTAGTACTTCGATTCCAGCTGATTGAGCTGCAGGATGGCGTAATCGCCGGTGATGTTGTCGCCATCGTAGGGCAGATCGATGCGGTAAGTCTGAAAGCGCACCTTGTCCAGGTTCAGATACAGGCCATGATAATCGTTGGCCAGAATCGCCTGCATGCCCGCCGCCGTAGTCACATCGGCAGTGTGATCGCACAGGAACAGCTCGAAATAGCACCACGCCGGCGCGTACTGCTTGAGCTGGCTCTGCGCGCTGAAGGTAAGCGGGTTGCGCACCAGCGTGAAATCCATCGCGCCACAATCATTGAACACCCAGTGCTTGCCCTTGCCCGGCATACCCAGAAAATTGCCGCTGGCCGGCTCATGCTTGAGCTTGACCGAGAACTGCTTCTTGGGGAGTGATGCCGTGGCCATGCCGCGGATATGCATCTTGGCCTCGACACACACCGCGCTGCCGGTCAGCGCACCGGTCTTGGCATCCAGAATCGACGCCGGCTGGCCGTTGCCGGTGACATACCACAAGGTGACATCGGTATGGTCAGTACCCACCCCGCCCGGACCGGTAGGGATGACGAACACGACGGGGTTGGCAAAGGTGCTGTTGGGTGCGGGTGTGTTGCTCATTGTGGGTGCTCATGCGGTGGAATGAGTACTCTTGATAAGCAAGTGGTTGGGAAATGACAAGCTGTAAAAAAGGATGTCGTCAGACAAGAGTAGAAAAAACTACACTGATGTGCTTTCATGGGACTATAAGAGCTAGCTTGCGAGTCAAGGGCAATCACTGCTCGAACCGTACCCCTGCAGATCGAGTTGATGAAGATCATTCTCTGCAAAATATAATTCACTCAAAATTCAGACCCCACGCAAATGATAACGAGCATCGGCCTTAAAAAATTCAAAGCCTTCGACAAACTAGATGCAATAAATATTTCTTCATTAACTATTTTAATGGGAAAGAACAGCTCGGGAAAATCCTCGATTATCCAAAGCCTTTTGCTGCTAAAGCAAACACTGGAAAGTAATAGCAAACAGCAAGCACTGAACTTAGAGGGACGCTATCTTAAATACTCAAACATTCGCGAACTTGCATATGGCATGCCAACTGCCAAGCAGGCAAAAATAGCCTACGAATTCAAAAGCCAAGGAAAAGGCAAAAAAGAAACAACAATTTCAATAAAATTCAAAAACGAAATCATCAACGAAACATACCTACCCAAAATAGATTCTTTCGAAATAAAAATACCAGGTGAGAGATCACTAAATCTGCAAAATAGAGACCAAGTAAAAGAAAGACTAAAAAAGAGTGATTTTATCAATCTATTTAGGGATAAAAACCATGAAATTGTGTACAAAAATTTTATCCCAGAAACAATTACATTTCACAACCCGCCAGACTCTGACCGTAGAGACACGATTGTAGCCCCGTTCTCAATACTAAGTGACCTATATGATCCTATAAATGAATTAGCGAATACAATTCAAAATATCAAATACTTAAGCCCAACACGAGCAACACCACAAAGGGCCTATGTTCATTACTCAGAAAACGTTTCAGAGATACTTGAAGATGGAAGCAATGCCGCGCATTACTTCTGGGCAAACAGGAAAATGCAAGTTTTATGGAGAGGCGCTCAATATTCACTGCAAGATGCAGTAAACGAGTGCATTTCATGTGTCGGGCTCACCCAGAAGGTTCGTCCTGCAAAATCAGGTAAGTTGATCTATCAGATCATGGTAGAAATACCAAGCCCAGGAAAGAGCGTCACAATTGCAGATGTTGGCTTTGGCTATTCGCAAGTGTTGCCAACAATTCTAGCCGGGCTCACGCACGGGAAAGACAATTTAATACTAATTGAACAACCCGAGATTCATTTGCATCCTTCAAGCTGCGCAAATTTGGCAGATTTATTTCTCGGCCTCATTCAAGACAATAGAAAATTTCTAATTGAAACGCATAGCCAAGACTTCATCAACAGGCTTCGTCTTCGCGTAATTGAGAACCCTGAACTGGCAGAAAAAATTAATATCGTATTTATCGAAAACGAAGGGGCAAAAACAAAGACAAATCAATTTAAAATCGATGCGGAAGGTGCATTTCCAGCATGGCCAAATGGATTCTTGGATGAGTCGGAAAAATCGGCCAGAAGTATCATTAAGGCGAGAGCAGCATCACGCGCAAAGCCAGAAAAGAACAAAAGTGCGGAGGAGTAAAAATGGCAGCAATAACACTGTGCCCTAAAGAATTAATGACAAATGCACTTTCAAACAAAAAATCCGCGCAAAATTTTGAAGAAACTCAATTATTCCCAATACTAGAGCTTATTGAGGCATGCGAAGAAGCTGGAATTTCTCTTGTTTTCTCAAGAGAAATTCTTGGAGAAATAACAGAAAAAGCTCCTTGGGATGCTCAAGAAGAGAATATTCGATCATATTTGAATGACTGGTACAACGGGATCATTGTTCCTTTGCAAAAATGCACAAACCTTCTTACCGGAGGAGCCCCCCCGGAAGATATTTGCGACCAAATATCAGATACAAATATACACAATCACTTCAAGGATTTAATTTCACAACTTGATACCGATTCAACGAAAATTCTTGGGAAGTCGCTTTTTAGCATATATGCAACAAACCCTTGCCCCGAAAACCCAAAATGTGGGAATGGGTTACTAATTCACGGGTTCCCAAAAGACAAAGAAAATTTAAAAAAAATTAAATACCCAATATATCTCATATATCCGATAGAGCTGCCAGCCGATGGCCCCAATCCATTTACCCCCCCCAAAAACTGGGATAAATCTGGAAGTCCACAAAGATCTTCAGCCGACAACGGATATGTGGATCGAACAGGGCGCTCATGGTGCTGGGATAAAATGCATAATGACCACTGGGACGTTCAGCTAAAAAACGGCAGTCATCTAAATATTTTTCCAAACGGTACGGAGAGATAGTCCGCACAAGAAATCTAGGCATACAACTAACTCTCATTCATCGATATTCAATACGACTCTTTGCGCGCATCTCCCAAAGAGCACTTCCAAAAGCCTAATTATGTGGAACTCTAAAGGCCTAAATCGGTTTACTATACAATCGGCCGAATTGAGAAATTGGTTTTTGGAAGTACGCCCAATAGATGTCAATCGTACCACTTTCAGAAAACAGCAAGGTCTCTCGCTGCAACAGGTGCGTGGATTCAACAAAGAAACGCCATTACCGCACGCTCCCAAACTGTTTAGGACTCGGCAGTGCCAGGCCCTTGGTACTGTTCATTTGCAACAGAGGGCAAATAAACTCAATCGTTGTACCCCAAGTTGGGTGCCAAATCGCGCTCTACCCGCTCCATGCTCACCCCACGGCGCTGCGCGTAGCTTTACACCTGCTCCTTGTCGATCTTGCACGCCGCAAAGTACTGCGGGTGGCTGAAATAGGTGCCGCTCACTGCTACCGTGGGCAACATGGCGTAGCTCACGCCTGGTAAGCCGGTACCACCACCGGCCCGGTGGCGGAATCAGGGCTACAGCCAGCATGGCGGGCTTGAGGCTCGAGCTTCATTGCACATTGCTGACCTTGATGCACCAAACAGGGCCCATATCGCAATCTAGCAGGAAGCAGGTCGAGCCCCGATGAAATCATGGATGCCCTGCCTGGCCCGATCGGCGATTTACCCCGGGCGAGTTGCACATTGGCAGCCCTGCCCGCCGGTTTATTTGGCGTGCGCCTGTTGCGCTGCTTCAACAGTCGCTTGCGCGCTGGAGGTTGCCGCGACAAACAACGCCAGGTGGGCAGCCGGCGCTTCGCCGTTCACGATACGGCCAACCGCGTCGCTGTAGTCATCAACCGCCACTTCCAGGCTCAGCGCGTATTGCGGCTTGCCCGCTTTGCCAAACACATGCTGCAGATAGGAGTGGGAACCACAGAGGATTTCCCAGCCGGTGCGGTCGCCTTCCGGCATGCTCGGTACCCGCTTCAGGAAGGCATTCCATGCCTTGCTGCCAAAGGCGCGCTTGGCCGAGGCCACATCAAAATTCCCGCACTCCTTGACGTTCGCGCGGCCGGTGGGCGCGGGGTAAATGCTGCCCTGCTTGCTGTCGAGTGGATAGCCCGCCTGGGTAAAGTAGCCGTGGCTGCCGTAGTAGGTCTTGTAAACGTCATCGCCACGACGCGAGGCAAACTCGAGCTTGTAGCCCCACAGCTTGCCTTGCTTGTCGAAATAGACATACGCGCCGTTGATCTTGTCCGCCGCCAGCTGCGGCGGCAAGGTCTTCTGGAAATAGCTGACCGGTGCCTCAAACGCGCCCTGATACATCGATTCTTCGAGTGCGCCAAGTTTGCCGACCTTGGCCGACACCTGCGCCTGGGTGCTGCCAATCAGCTCCTGACCAAGACCGATTTCTGCCTGTGCTGCCCCGGCAAGCAGCAGTACCGCGAGTGCAATTGCGCGCATGACCCATTCATCCAGATAAAGTGAGGGCCGAATTATTTCTCACGCAGAAAGCAAATACAAAACAAACACAAAAATTGTTGCAAAGAAGCGCAAGACTTCCAGGCAACCGGCGGTGACTGCGCACCGCCGCTTGATCAGGCGTTGTAGCCCAGATTCGGCGCCAGATCGCGCTCTGCCTGCTCCACCGTCACCCCACGGCGCTGCGCGTAGCTTTCCACCTGATCCTTGTCGATCTTGCCCACCGCAAAGTATTGCGACTGCGGGTGGCTGAAGTAGAAGCCGCTCACCGCTGCCGTCGGCAGCATGGCGTAGCCTTCGGTCAGCGTCATGCCGATGCTGTTGGCGTCGAGGATTTCGAACAGGCCGGTCTTGGCGGTATGGTCCGGGCAGGCCGGGTAGCCCGGGGCCGGGCGGATGCCGCTGTATTGCTCGTCGGTCAGCTCGTCCACGCTGAGCTGTTCGTCGGCGGCGTAGCCCCACAGCTCCTTGCGCACCTTTTCGTGCATGTATTCGGCAAAGCCTTCGGCAAAGCGGTCGGCCAGCGCCTTGACCATGATGGCGCTGTAGTCGTCGTTGGCGTCTTCAAAGGCTTTTACATGCGGGTCGATGCCGATGCCGCCGGTGACGGCAAACGCGCCGATATAGTCCTGCACGCCGCTGTCCTTGGGGGCCACGAAGTCGGCCAGGCACCAGTTGGGTTTGCCGGCGGCCTTGATGTTTTGCTGGCGCAGGTTGTGCCAGCTCATCAGCTTGTTACCGCTGACCGGGTCGTAGATTTCGATGTCGTCATCCACGCTGGCAGCCGGGAACAGGCCGACCACGCCATTGGCGGAAATCCAGTTGCCGGCCACCAGTTCACGCAGCATCTTTTGTGCATCGGCAAACAGCGCGCGGGCCGATTCGCCCACTACTTCGTCCTGCAGAATCTTGGGGTACTTGCCGAACAGCTCCCACGCGTTGAAGAACGGGCTCCAGTCGATATAGGGCTCGATGGCTTCCAGCGGCACGTTTTCAAACTTGAACACGCCCAGTTGCTTGGGTTTGGGCGGAGTGTAGCTGGCCCAGTTGAACTTGAAACCATTGGCGCGCGCATCGGCCAGCGGCAGGAACTTGCTGCGGTCCTTGTTGGCGTGGATGTGGCGGATATTGGCGTATTCGTCGCGCACCTTGCCGACGAAAGCAGGCTTGAGTTCGTCCGACAGCAGGTTGGAGCACACGCCGACGGCGCGGCTGGCGTCCGGCACGTAGATCACGTGGCCGCTCGGGTAATTGGGCTCGATCTTGACCGCAGTGTGCACCTTGCTGGTGGTGGCGCCGCCGATCAGCAGCGGGATATCAAAGCCCTGCCGCTCCATTTCCTTGCCCATATGGGCCATTTCTTCCAGCGACGGCGTGATCAGGCCACTCAGACCGATGATGTCCGCGCCGATTTCTTTGGCGGTATCGAGGATCTTCTGCGCCGGCACCATCACGCCCAGATCGGTCACCTGGTAGTTGTTGCAGCGGAGCACCACCCCGACGATGTTCTTGCCGATGTCGTGCACGTCGCCCTTCACCGTGGCCATCACGATCTTGCCCTTGGCCGGCGCATCGGCGAGGCCCATGCGGATTTTTTCTTCCTCGATGAAGGGTTCGAGGTGGGCCACCGCCGCCTTCATTACGCGGGCGGATTTCACCACCTGCGGCAAAAACATCTTGCCGGCGCCGAACAGGTCGCCCACGTGGTTCATGCCGGTCATCAGCGGGCCTTCGATCACGTGGATGGGGCGTTCTGCCGCCAAACGGGCTTCCTCGGTATCTTCGACGATGAAGGTAGTGATGCCCTTCACCAGTGCGTGGGTAATGCGCTCTTGCAAGGTGCCGTTGCGCCAGCTCAGGTCTTCGCCCTTGGCGGCGTTGGCGTCGCCCTTGAACGATTCGGCCAGCGCAATCAGCGCTTCGGTGGCGGCCAGCGGGTCGCTGGTCTGGTTCTTCATCAACACGACATCTTCGATCGCGTCGCGCAGCGTTTGCGGTACTTCCTCGTACACTTCCAGCGCACCGGCGTTGACGATGCCCATCGTCATGCCCTGCTGGATGGCGTGGTAGAGGAATACGGCGTGGATGGCCTCGCGCACCTTGTTGTTGCCACGGAACGAGAACGATACGTTGGATACGCCGCCGGAAATCTTGGCGTGCGGCAGGTTCTGCTTGATCCAGCCGGTGGCTTCGATGAAGTCGAGGCCGTAGCGCGCGTGCTCTTCAATGCCGGTGGCGACGGCGAAGATATTGGGGTCGAAAATGATGTCTTCCGGCGGGAAGCCCACTTCATCGACCAGGATGCGGTAGCTCTTTTCGCAAATCTCGACCTTGCGCGCAAAGGTATCAGCCTGGCCCACTTCGTCGAAGGCCATCACGATCACCGCCGCGCCATAGCGGCGCAGCAGCCTGGCGTGGTGAATGAACTGATCGACGCCCTCTTTCATCGAGATCGAGTTGACGATGCACTTGCCCTGCACGCACTTGAGGCCAGCCTCGATTACGTCCCACTTGGACGAGTCGATCATGATGGGCACGCGCGAGATATCCGGCTCGGCCGCCACCAGATTCAGGAACGTCACCATGGCCTTGTGGGCATCCAGCATGCCCTCGTCCATATTGATGTCGATCACCTGCGCGCCGGCTTCCACCTGCTGGCGCGCCACTTCCAGCGCGGCCGGGTAATCGCCGTTCAGGATCAGCCGCGCAAATGCCTTGGAGCCGGTGACGTTGGTACGCTCGCCGACGTTGACGAACAGATCGCTGTCGCCAATGTTGAACGGCTCCAGGCCGGAGAGGCGGCACTTGGCCTCGATCTGCGGCAGCGGGCGCGGTGCAACGTCTTTTACCGCCTGGTAGATGGCAGCGATATGCGCCGGCGTGGTACCGCAGCAGCCACCAACGATGTTGATCAGGCCCGATTGCGCCCACTCGCGCACGTTGTCGGCCATTTCTTCCGGGCCAAGATCATAGCCGCCAAAGGCATTGGGCAAGCCGGCATTGGCATGCACCGACACATAGGTATCGGAAATGCGCGACATTTCTTCCACATACGGGCGCAGCAGGTCCGGCCCCAGCGCGCAGTTCAGGCCAAACGAGATCGCGTCGGCATGGTGCAGCGAGTTGTAGAACGCCTCGGTGGTCTGGCCGGTGAGGGTACGGCCGGACTGGTCGGTAATGGTGCCGGACACCATGATGGGCAGCCGCTCGGTTTCCGGGTGCTGATCAAAGTAGGTGTGGATGGCAAACACCGCCGCCTTGGCGTTCAACGTGTCGAAAATGGTTTCGACCAGCAGCAGATCGGCGCCGCCCTTTACCAGACCGTCGATGGCCTCCAGATAGCTGGTGACCAGCTCGTCAAACGTCACATTGCGATAGCCGGGGTCGTTCACGTCCGGGCTGATCGAGCAGGTGCGGTTGGTGGGGCCGAGTACGCCGGCGCAGAAACGCGGCTTGTGCGGCGTTTTGGCCGTTTGCGCCACGCACAGGTCCTTCACCAGCTTGGCAGACGCGTAGTTCAGCTCCCACACCAGGCTTTCCATCTCGTAGTCGGCCATGGCGATGGAAGTGCCGTTGAAGCTGTTGGTCTCGATGATGTCGGCGCCGGCATCGAGGTATTGCTGGTGGATGGCGCCGATGATGTCGGGCTGGGTGAGTACCAGCAGGTCGTTGTTGCCCTTTACGTCGCAATGCCAGTCGGCAAAACGCTCGCCACGGTAGGCCGCTTCGTCCAGCGTGTATTGCTGAATCATCGTGCCCATGCCGCCATCCAGGATCAGGATGCGGTCGTTCAGCAGGGCTTGGATTTGGGCTTGGCGCGTGGTGGCGGTCATGGGCGTGTGGGGCAAAAGCAAAATAGCCGACCATTTTAACCTGACAGCGCCATTTTTCCCCGTAAAAACAATGCAAACTGACCGCAGGTACGGCGGTACCGCCGCAAACGGGGCGCAGCACGATGCGCTTGCGTTAGAGTGCACTCCAACTTTTACGCTGTGCAAACCATGATGCTTTCAATTCGCGACGTTGCCACGCAGACCGGGCTGACCGCCCATACGCTGCGCTATTACGAGGCCATCGGTCTGCTGGGGCCCATCAGCCGCTCGCGCAGCGGCCAGCGCCAGTACAGCCCGGCCGACCTCAACTGGCTGGCGTTTTTGCTGCGGCTGCGCAGCACCGGCATGGGCATACGCGACATGCAGCGCTACGCCACGCTGCGCCGCGAGGGTGCCACGCTGCAGAGCGTGCAGCAGCGCGAAGCCCTGCTGGTGCAGCACGCCGCGCGGCTGGAGGATGAAATCGGTCAGCTGCAGCAAACGCTGGCGGTACTGCACGACAAGATCGCGCTGTACCGCACGCAGGCGGGCGAGCTGAAAGCATCGTGTTCTTTTCCATCGCAAGGAGCACAGCATGCAAGCACTGCACACCCCGAACCCGATCACTGACGCCGCCGAGCGCTACCAAGCCGGGCTGGCGCGGCTGCGCGAGGTCGATGCCGAAGCTGGCGAAAAGGTAATCGCCAGCCTGGCCGGCATCGCCCCCGATCTGGGGCGCTACATCATTGATTTCGGCTTTGGCGAGATTTACCGCCGCCCGGGGCTGAGCCTGGGCCAGCGCGAGCTGGCCACCGTGGCCATGCTGGCCGCCATGGGCACGGCCACGCCGCAGCTCAAGGTGCATTTGCACGCGGCGCTGAATGTGGGGCTGAGCGAGCAGGAAATCATCGAAGCATTGATCCAGTGCGCGCTCTACGCGGGCTTTCCTGCCGCGCTGAACGCGGTCTTTGCCGCGCGCGACGTGTTTGCCGAGCACCAGCCGCCTGCCCCGCCGCTGGCGCCGCTGGCGGTAGCACGGGCCTTTGTGGCCAGCCTGCAGACCGGCCAGCCCGCGTTGCACCTGTTGAGCGACGATGTGCACTGGCAGGTGCCGGGCGACCGCGCGCAAGTGCCGTGGGCCGGCGAGCGGCACGGCAAGGCCGAGGTCACCCAATGGCTGGGGGAAGTGGCCGCTGCCGGCACGCCGCTGCACCTCACCGCCACGCGCTGGTATGAGGGGGAGGACGAAGCGCTGCTGCGCGGCCGCTTGGGCTACCGCTACCGCAACGGGCGGGAATACGAAGGGGAATTCGTGATGCGTTTTGTGGTGCAGGGTGGCTTGATCCGCGCCTATCAAATTCATGAGGACAGTGCCGCCATCGCTGCAGCCTGGCTGGCGTAACAACGATTGCCCGGCCAGCGGCCGGGCAACATGCCGATCACGCCTTCTTGATCAGGCGTACCACCACGATGAGCAAGACCGCGCCGCAGGTGGCCACGATCAAGCGCCCCAGGGTGCCGCTACCGGCGCCAAAGCCCAGAAAGCTGAACACCGAGCCGCCGACCATGGAGCCCAACACACCCAGGATCATGTTGCCCAGCAGGCCAAAGCCCCCGCCACGCACC
Source organism: Andreprevotia lacus DSM 23236 (assembly GCF_900176275.1). Taxonomy (GTDB): domain Bacteria; phylum Pseudomonadota; class Gammaproteobacteria; order Burkholderiales; family Chitinibacteraceae; genus Andreprevotia; species Andreprevotia lacus. Next base: position 33,123 of record NZ_FWXD01000020.1, read on the forward strand.
AGCGTGCCGGCCAGCCAGCCGGCCACGATGCCGATCAGCAAAAACCACAGGAAATGCATAGTCAGCTCCTTGTATTTGCGACGCATTTGCCGCTTGTCGTCTTAGGGCCTGTTAACACTTATTTCGCGCTTGCGCTGGGCCGCAAAGAGGTCAGCTACAAGGCACGCAACGCGGCAATAACCGGTTATTGCCAAGGCGCGTAACGCCGTAGATGGCCTCTTTGCGGCCCAGCCCTGCGGGTTCGGGGTATTTCGGGCGGTTCGCTGCGTTGCAAACCGCTTGCGGTACCCGTACCGCGGCGCGTTCTGCGCCTTGCGCTCCATCCCGAACTACCCCGAACGCAAGCGTGAAATAAGTGTTAACAGGCCCTAGTTTCCGCCGGTCTGCCTGACAGCAGCAAGGCATTCTTCACGCGTATGATAGAGACAATGTCGTGATGGAGTCGTGACATGGCCAACATTGGCAATATACAGCGCACCACCGCCACGCAAACCACCCAGACAGCGGTGGAGCGCAACGGGCAAACGCAGCAGGCGCGCAGCAACCGGCAGGAATCGCTGACGGTCAGCAAGCAGCAGGCAGACCGGGTGACGATCTCGCAGCAAGGCCAGCAACGGCTGCAGGCCGAGAGCAATATCAATCGTTCCAACGCCAACGCCCGCACCCAGCAGGCCAATACGCAAACGCAGGTGGACGCACAACGCACCGTAGAGCGCCGCCGCAATGCCGAAGCCACAGAAAATCAGGCGCAGCAGCGCCGTATCGACCAGGCCGCGCAAGCCCCGGTCAAGGCCCCGACGCCGCCCGAGCCGAACAAGGGCAACAATATCGATGTCCGGGCCTAGGCCCGCGTCTTTCCAGCTTCAAGGGCCGCACATGCGGCCCTGATCGTTTGTGACGCCACCCACAAGATTGCCATGCTTCGCGCAGGGCGCAATAGCGCAGCGTAATGCGCCACAGCAACCATTCGTTTGCCACCACGTATGCTCGGCCTGCCGGGGCATGCGGCGCAATGTGCGTTGCTTATTGCGCCCTACTTGCTGCCAAGTGCCCCCTTGATCAGTGGCCTTTCCAGCGAGTAGGGCGCATTAGCGTATGCGTAATGCGCCGTAGCAAGCATTCATTTGCCGCCGCGTATGCTCGGCCAGCCGGGGCATACGGCGCAATGCGCTGCGCTTATTGCGCCCTACTCGCTGCTTACGCGTCACTTGGCTAAGCCAAGCGGTGCCCTGCGCTGCAAGACTATCCCGGCGGGTCGGTAACTCGGCCCTGCGGGCCTCAAACATCCCTCCCCTTAGCCCGGGCTTGGCTTTGCTGCTCGGCGCTTCAGAAGGGATAAGGGTGGTTTGCGACTTGCCGTGGCAAACCGAGATGATTGCGGAATATCGATATGGTTGAACTTCAATGTGCAGCGTTGCCGGACTGCTTGCGACGGAGCGCCCTTCCCCTTCTAAAGCGCTGAGCAGCACAGCACGACACGGGGCCGTCGGGAATCGCATGTTTGAGGCCTGCAAGGCCGAGTTCGATTCCCGCCGTGGCGGGCGAGCAGCGCAAGGCACTACCTGGCTTTGCGCCAGCAAAGGCGGGTAGCGCTTTAGAGCCGCTAACAAAACCAAGTGAAGCGGTGCTGGCAAGGCACGCGAAACGCAGACAGTACAAGGCGTACGGCCAGTGAGCGTAACGCCGCCAGCAGGGTTTTGTTAGCGGCTCTTAGCAGGGTCGCACGGGATTGTTAAGGGGGTGGCGAGACGCCCCCTTAACCTGCCTGCCGGGCGGAGCCGGCACCCAAAACACCGCGCCGCAGGCGCTAATACATGGAACTTATACCTCGACAGCGCAGGCATACGGCGCAATGCGCGTTGCTTATTGCGCCCTACCAACTGAGCTCAAAACCAGCCCCATCACAACACGTACCGCGCCAGATCCTCATCCTGCGCCAGCGCCCCCAGCCGACTTTCCACATAGGCCGCGTCCACTGTCACCGTGCCGCTTTTGACGCTGAACGACACATCCTCCAACAACTTTTCCATCACCGTGTGCAGGCGGCGGGCGCCGATGTTTTCGGTGCTTTCGTTCACCTGATAGGCGATCTCGGCCAGGCGGCGTACGCCGTCGTCGGCGAACTCCAGCCCGACCCCCTCGGTGGCCAGCAGTGCCTGGTATTGCCGGGTCAGGCAGGCGTCGGTGCCGGTGAGGATGCGGCCGAAGTCTTCCACGGTCAGCGAGGACAATTCCACCCGGATCGGCAAGCGGCCCTGCAGCTCGGGAATCAGGTCAGACGGTTTGGCTAGCTGGAACGCGCCGCTGGCAATGAACAGGATATGGTCGGTCTTGACCATGCCGTACTTGGTGCTGACCGTGGTTCCCTCCACCAGCGGCAGCAGATCGCGCTGCACGCCCTGGCGGCTGACTTCGCCGCCGCTGCCTTCGGCGCGGCTGGTGACTTTGTCGATTTCGTCGATGAACACGATGCCGCTCTGCTCGACCGCGTGCAGTGCATCGGCCTTGAGGTCTTCATCATTGACCAGCTTGGCTGCTTCCTCGTCGGTCAACAGCTTGAGTGCCTCGGGCACCTTGAGCTTTTGCGGCTTTTTCTTGTCGGCAAAGGCGTTCTTGAACATGCCTTGCAGCTGGCTGGAAAAATCCTCCATGCCCGGCGGGCTGAAGATTTCCATGCTCGGTGCTGCAGCGGCCACGTCGATTTCGATTTCCTTGTCGTCGAATTTGCCCTCGCGCAGCATCTTGCGGAATTTCTGCCGCGTTTCGCTGCCCTGCTCGATATCGCCGACCGAGGCATAGGGGTTCTTGGGCGGCGGCGGCAGCAACACGTCCAGCACGCGTTCTTCGGCAGCATCTTCGGCCTTGGCACGGTTGCGCTTGATGGCGATGTCGCGCGCGCCCTTGATGGCAATCTCGACCAGATCACGGATGATGCTGTCGACATCCTTGCCCACATAGCCCACCTCGGTGAACTTGGTGGCTTCCACCTTGATGAAGGGCGCATCGGCCAGCCGCGCCAGCCGGCGCGCGATCTCGGTCTTGCCCACGCCGGTGGGGCCGATCATCAGGATGTTCTTGGGGGTGATTTCGTGGCGCAGCGGCTCGGCCACCTGCTGGCGACGCCAGCGGTTGCGCAGCGCAATGGCGACGGCGCGCTTGGCATCGGCCTGGCCGACGATGTGCTTGTCCAGCTCGTGGACGATTTCCTGCGGGGTCATGGTGCTCATGAGGGGCATCCATCGGGAACGATAGCTGCAAGATGATGCCGCCGCGCCGGATTTAAAGCGCCGGCTATAGTTGTAATACTGACCATTCTGCCCGGTAGAGGCCATGCGCCATCGCTTTGCCCTTTTGCTGCTTGCGCTGCTGGCCGTCAGCATCCTGATCGGTGCGCTCACGGCCATGCGCATAGACCGCATCGACAGCAACGGGCTGGCCACGCTCAGCAGCATCATCGATACCCGCCAGCAGAGCGAAGAGGCACTGCGCCAGACGGCATGGACCTATGCCGTGCCCATGGTCGACCTGACCCACAAACTCAACCTGGGCATACTCGATGCAGTGACGGTGCGCTTTCGGCTGCAGGCCGAACTCAAGCGCAGCGACGCCGCATGGCAACGCTATGCCGAACGGGTGCCGTTTACCCAGCGCGAGCAACTGACCGCAGCACAGGCGCGCACCCGCCGCGTGTTTGCACAGCTGAGCGCCATTCTGGCCGCCGAGGACAAGACGGCATTTCGCCAGTTCATCCAGCAATCGCTTTACCCGGCCACCGATCCATTCACCACGCTGGCAGAAGAACAGATGCGCCAGGAGGTGATGCGCACCGACACCATCCTGCAGCAAACCCGGGAACAGGTACGCGAGGAACGTGCACAGGCCATCAACACGGCGATTGCCGCCTATATCCTGACCGCCTTTGCCGGCAGCGCACTGGCCGCCTACCTGATCCGGCGCGTGAAGGCGGTGCAGGCGCTGGCCGCAGCCATAGCCCGCAACGATCCGGATATCCCGGCAGCGCTGGACAGCCGCGACGAACTGGGCGAGGTGCACAACAACCTGCTGGCGCTGTACGAGCGCATCCGCAGCCAATGGGACGAGCTGCACGCACAGAACGACGCGCTCTCGACCGCCATGAGTGACCTGAGCCAGTCACAGCTTGCGCTGCAGGCCAATGAAGCACGCTGGCAGCTGGCCATTGCCGCCACCTCATCCGGTTTGTGGGAGCACGATCTGCTGCGCAACCGCGTGTATCTTTCACCAGGCTGGAAAAGCCAGCTGGGCTACGCCGACGACGAGCTGACCAGCGATTTCGACAGCTGGGCGCTGCGCCTGCACCCGGACGATGCCCACGCAGTGCTTGACGCCTATCGCCGTTTTGTCGAAGGCGCGACAGCCGACTATCGCATCGAATTCCGCATTCGCCACCGCGATGGCAGCTGGCACTGGGTGCTGAGCAGCGGCAGCGCGCAACGCGACAGCGGCGGCAATGTCCTGCGCGTGATCGGCACGCAAACCGACATCACCGCGCGCAAGCAGGCCGAGGCCGAGCTGATCGCCGCGCGCGACGAAGCACAGGATGCGCTGCTGCGCCTGCAAACCACGCAGCAACAGATGCTGGAATCGGAAAAACTCGCCGCGCTGGGCGGGTTGGTGGCCGGCATTGCGCACGAGGTAAACACGCCGTTGGGCATTGCCGTCACCGCGGCCTCCACGCTGAAGGAAGAAACCGGCCGCTTGCTGGAGCTGCTGGCCGCCAACCAGATGAAGAAAAGCGAGCTGGAAGCTTTTTTGGCCCACGGCCACGAGACTGCCACGCTGCTGCTCAAGCATGTGGAACATGCGGCCACCATGATCCGCTCGTTCAAGCAGATTTCGGTGGACCAGAGTGTGGACGAGCGGCGGCGCTTCCGGCCGGCCGAGTATTTCCGCGACATACTCACCAGTCTGTCGCCCAAGTTCCGCCATACGCCCTACCGCTATGATTTCCGCTGCCCGGCCACGCTGGAGCTCAACAGCTACCCGGCCGCGTTCACGCAGATCTTTACCAATCTCATCACCAATGCGCTGCTGCATGCCTTTGAAGGCCGACCGGCCGGCGTGCTGGCCATTTCGGTGGCGGCGCGCGGGCATGATCACGTGGTGCTGGAGTTTGCCGACGACGGCATCGGCATCCCCGAGGGCGAACAAAAGCGCATTTTCGAGCCCTTTTTTACCACCAAGCGCGGCCGGGGCGGCAGCGGGCTGGGCTTGTCCATCGTCTACAACCTGGTGGTAGCGCAGCTGGGCGGGGTGATGACCGTGCAATCCACGCCGGGCAAGGGCACGCGCTTTGTACTGGTGATCCCGCGCAATGCACCGGAGCGGCCCGGTGATGCCCACGTGCAGGATGCACCAGGCGTCGACCCGGCGCGTTGATACCTGGCCCGCATCGAACAGCGCACACCGCTGTTCCGTCCACAATCGGCGCCGGCTGTACCCTGCGCAAACACATACGGCGGCGTATGCTGATCCGGCTCATCCCGCTGTCCGTGCCCCATGCTCCGTTCCCGTTTGCTGCTTGGCCTTGCCACCATTTATCTGGTGTGGGGCTCTACCTATCTTGGCATCCGCATTGCCGTCGCCGAAATTCCGCCGCTGACCATGGCCGCCTTCCGCTTTCTGGTGGCCGGCGGCGGGATGCTGCTGTGGCTGCGCTGGCGCGGCACGCCGTGGCCGTCTTGGCGGCAAGTCCGTTCGGCGGTGGCCATCGGCAGCCTGATGCTGGTAGTGGGCAATGGCGGCGTCAGCGTGGCCGAGGTAGCGGTGCCGTCGGGGCTGACCGCGCTGCTGCTGGCGGTCGCCCCCTTGTTTGCGGTGCTGTTCGCCTGGGCCTTTGGCTCGCCGCCGCACCGGGCCGAATGGCTGGGCGTGGGGCTGGGCCTCGTCGGCGTGGCGCTGTTGCAGCAGGACACGCGGCTGGCTGGCAGCCCGTGGGCGTTCGGGCTGATCCTGGCGGCATCGCTCAGCTGGTCATTCGCGGCAGTGTGGCAAAAGAAGCTGGACATGCCGTCCGGCGCAATGTCGGCCGCGGTGCAGATGAGCAGCGCCGGCGTCATCCTGTTGCTGCTGGGCCGGCTGCGCGGCGAACCGTGGCCGCACGATGTGCACTGGCATAGCTGGGCGGCACTGGCTTATCTGATCGTGTTCGGCTCGCTGGTGGCCTACAACGCCTTTGTCTACGTACTGGCACATGCGCGGCCGGCGCTGGCGTCGAGCTATGCCTATGTGAACCCGCCGGTGGCGGTGCTGCTGGGCTGGCTGCTGGCCGGCGAGCATCTGAGCTGGCCCATGCTGGCGGGGATGGGGGTGGTGCTGGCCGGGGTGATCTTGTTGGCGGTCGCGCATCGGCGGTAGCTACCTCTGCTGTCAATCAATCGACATCAAGAACCCGACAAAGCCGGGTTCGTACCTGCTTTGGCAGGTGAGGCATTGGTGCTCCTCTGTTTTAGTCCACGCCCCGCCCTCGTTAGTCTGTTGTTACAAGCCTTCATCTGCCTGCCATCCCGATGTCATGCCCCTGCCACGCAGGGTTCATCGGGTATTGATCTATACGTCACAATGACTTTGTAGCCTTGCGGCGCTGTACCCACGCCCATGACAACAAGGACTACGGACATGTCGAAACTGCTGCGCCTTGCGTTGCTGCTGCTCGCATTTTTTGCCGTTACCGCCCATGCGGAAACGTATATCTACGTCACCAACACCACCCCGAACACCGTTACGCTGCAAACCAAGCAAAGCGGCGATGCCACGCTGACGCGCGGCAAGAGCTGGGATGCCGAAGCCACCAGCATTCCGCCCTACGCCACCCGCCGCGTGCTGTGGATGAACCGCAATATCGGCATCACCAACGGCAAGAGCTTTTACTTCGATACCACCGTGACCGGTGGCGGCAGCACCGTGACCTTGCGCCAGAAGCTGACCGGCACGCTGGTATCCAGCAACATCTGGCAGGCCGCACGCGGCAGCAATTTCGATGACCCGTGGTATGGCGACCGCAGCATCCACAACCGCGACACCACCTATAACGGCCTGGCCTCGGTGATGTCTTACCGCGCACAGGCTACCAGCGGTTACGACGATATCTACTACGTGATCCACAACAAGAACGCGGTAGAGCCGGCCAGCGCGCAAAACCAGTTCAAGATGCTGACCTACAACGTGTGGGCCACCCCGCCGGTATCGACCAACAACTGTGCCCGCCTGGACGAGCTGGCCAACAACCTGGCCGGTTACGATGCCGTGGCGCTGCAGGAAATCTTCGACAACAATTGTCGCGCAGCCTTTCTGACCAAGGTGCGCAGCAGCTTTCCGTATCAATCCAGCCTGGTCGACATCCCCAGCAACATCCTGATGAATGGCGGCACCATTTTGATCAGCCGCTGGCCCATCCTGGCGGACGACACCATCGTGTTTGACCAGTGCACCGGCACCGATTGCCTGGCCAACAAGGGCGCCAAGTATGTGCAGGTGCTCAAGCAGGGCGTGGTTTACCACCTGAGCACCACGCACGCGCCGTCGTTCGACAGCGATGAAGCACGCCAGATGCGCCGCGTTGCGTTCGGCCAGATTCGCACCTTGCTCGACAGCAAGCGCATCCCGGCCACCGAGACGCTGCTGATCGCCGGCGACATGAACGTGAACAAGTACAAGTTCCCGGATGACTACGCGCAAATGCAGACCATCTTGCGTGCCAGGGTACCGGCCAGCACCGGCTACAAGAACACCTTCGACGCCGATGTGAACGCCAATGCCACCAACCCGCTGTCGGGCGGCACCGTGGAATACCTGGACTACATCATGGTCGGCAACGACAACCGCCAACCGCTGAGCGCCGTCAACGACGTACGCATCCTGCGCACCTTGCGCGAGGACCTGTGGTCGGTGCGCGATCTGTCCGACCACTTCCCGGTGGCCGGCCTGTTCGGCTTCTGAGCGTAGCCGCCGATGCGTCAGAGAATCCTTCTCGCATTGGCCGGCTGCGCTGTGAGCGCTGCCGCCTGGCTGTTCTGGCCTGGCGGCAGCGCCGCACCGTCTGCACCGGCAGCCGTGACAGCGGCAGCGAACGACAGCAGTAGCGCCCGGCCAGCGGCCGCCAGCGGCTTCTTTGCGCGAAAGTGGGGCGAGGCAGCACCGCCGCCCGACCGGCAGGAACGCATGCAAGCCATGCTCAAAGAGATCAACACCACCGGCCCGCAAGCGGTACGGCATGGCGATCTGCAAAACTGGTGGCGCAACGGGCTGGCACAGTGCCGCCAGCTGGGCGGCAGCGATTGCGAACGCGTGCTGCGCGATGCACTGGCCAGCTGGAGCGACCGCAAGGCCGCCGCGATTGCCGCTGCCGCGCTCGACAAACAAAGCACCGTGGCCGACGCCGAAACGCATCTGGTGCAAAACATGAACACGCCGCTGCTGGAGCGGCTGGGCAAACTGAGCGCACTGCGCAAGTCATTGATGGGCGACGAGGCCGCGCAGGCCTGGTACGGCCGCGACGAGGCCGCCATCGGCTTTGCCGCAGCAGTCAACGCCTATGCGCAGGGCGATGCGCGCAAGGTGGCGCTGGCGCAGCGCATGACGCAAGTCGAGGCACTGCGCCAGCAGTACTACGGCCCCTACTACGCCGAGCTGAAAGCTGCCGAGGGCGCGCAAACCGCGTATGCGCTGGAATACGGCCTGGCCAAACTGGACGTGAAGGATGTGACGGCCGACACTGCACTGCGCAACGCGCTGCGCAACAAATACCTGAGCCCGGCCGACGCCACGGCCCAGGCGCAGCAGGATGCGCAAGCCGGTGCCCAGCAGGCGCGCGTGCAGGCCTATCAAAGCGCGCTGGCCGAGCTGGAACGCCGTTATGCCGACCACGACAACAGCGCCTATCTGGCCGAGGTAGCTGCGCTGCGCCGGCGGATGTTTGAATAGCATGGCCATGCGGCCAAGGCTGTCGGCACCTGCCACGCGGGTGCCCACCATTTTCTGCTTACGAAGGCGCGCACGGCTGGGCTATAGTGAATCCGTGCCCGATACCTCGAGACCGCGAGACCATGTCCCAAGACGATGACTGGCTGATAGACGATAGCGAAGAAGCCGCCGAGCAGGATGCCGCCGGCGCATGGCATGTGCTGATCGTTGACGACGAGCCCGACATCCACCGCGTCACCCAGCTGGCGCTGTCCGGCATTGATTTCCTGGGCCGGCCACTCAAGCTGCATTCGTGTTACTCCGGCAAGGAAGCGCTGGAGTTCCTGAGCAAGACGCCGGACATCGCGCTCATCCTGCTCGACGTGGTGATGGAGAGCGAAGATGCCGGCCTGAAGACCGCGCGCGCTATCCGCGAGCAGCTGGGCAACCGCCAGGTGCGCATCATACTGCGCACCGGCCAGCCGGGCGTGGCGCCGGAACGGCAGGTGATCGAGAGCTACGACATCAACGATTACAAGGCCAAGACCGAGCTGACGCGCGACAAGCTGTATACCGCCGTGCTGGGCACCTTGCGCTCCTACAACGACATCATGCTGATCGAGCAGCAGCGGCAGATGCTGGACGCCAACCGGCGCGGGCTGCTGAAGGTGATCGAAGCCTCGCGCGCCATCTTCCAGCAACCGTCGATCGAAGAGCTGGCGCAGGGCGTGCTGGAACAACTGCAGTCGCTGCTGTTCTTCGAGCAGGATGCACTGTACGTGGTGGTAAACGGCGGCGTGGCCGCACTGAGCGACCACGATGCGGTGCGCGTGCTGTATGCCACCGGTGGGTACTCCGAGCTGCGCGGCAAGACCCTGCCCGAGGCCGATCTGGCGCGCTTCCGTCCCTCCATCGACGAGGCCATCGAGAAAGCGCACAGCACCTATGCCGATGACCATTTCGTCGGCTTTTTCAAGACACCGCACGGCCCGGTCAACCTGTTCATCATCGAGGGGCCGGTATCGCTATCGCACGGCGACCGCGACCTGATCGAGATGTTCTGCAGCAACGTGAGCATTGCCTACGAAAACCTGCTGATGACGCGCGAGATCGAAGAAACACAACGCGCCATCATTTACCAGCTGTCCGAGGTGGTGGAATACCGCTCGCAGGACACCGGCCATCACATCCGCCGCATGGCCGAATATTCTTATCTGATTGCCCGCGCCATGGGGCTGGACGAGGAAGAAGCCAGCATCATCCGCACTGCCGCGCCGCTGCACGATATCGGCAAGGTGGGCATACCCGATGCGGTGCTGCTCAAGCCCGGCCCGCTGACCGCCGACGAACGCGTGATCATGAACCGCCATGCCGAAATCGGCTATGACATGCTCAAGGGCGCGCGCCAGCGCATATTGAAAATGGCCGCCACCATTGCGCACACCCACCACGAAAAGTGGAACGGCACCGGCTACCCGCGCGGCCTCAAGGGCGAGGACATCCACATCGCCGGCCGCATCACCGCGCTGGCCGATGTGTACGACGCGCTGGCCAACAAGCGCTGCTACAAGGAAGCATGGCCCACCGACGAGGTGCTGGACGAAATCCGCCGCCTGCGCGGCACCCACCTTGACCCGGGGGTGGTGGATACCTTCTTCAACATCCTGCACGAGATCGAGGCGGTACGCATGCTGTACCGCGACGGCACGTGAGCCTGGCAGCGCCCTTAGAGCTGCCGTGATGGATCGCCCGCATCAAGAACCCGGCCCGGCCGGGTTTTTGCCGTTTGGGCGGGCAAAACAATAGCCCCTGCCCCATCCCCCGTCCTGCCGTGGACGGCGCGCAGGCATGCCCCCCGGTTCTGCCCGGATATTTAAGCTGGCCCGCGCAGCCCTTCGTGCGTTAAAGTCCTAGGTCCTGCCATTGATTTATAAGGCTTTCCCCATGGCCCAGACGCCCAACGATTATCTTGAACGCATCCTCACCGCCCGCGTCTACGACGTGGCGGTCGAATCCCCGCTGGAACTCGCGCCCAATCTGTCGCGCCGCATTGGCAACCAGATTTACCTGAAGCGCGAGGACATTCAGCCGGTATTCAGCTTCAAGATTCGTGGCGCCTACAACAAGATGGTGAAGCTCACCCGTGCCGAACTCGATCGCGGCGTGGTCTGTGCCTCGGCCGGCAACCACGCGCAGGGCGTGGCGTTTTCGGCCGAATACCTGGATTGCCGCGCCATCATCGTCATGCCGGCCACCGCACCGCAGATCAAGGTGGATGCGGTAGCGCGCCGTGGCGCCGAGGTGGTGCTGATCGGCGAATCGTATTCCGACTGTTATGCGCACGCCATCAAGCTGTGCGAAGAAAACGGCATGACCTTCGTCCACCCCTATGACGACCCGGAAGTGATTGCCGGCCAGGGCACGGTGGGCATGGAAATCCTCATGCAGCACCCCGATCCGCTCGACGCCATCTTCATCCCGGTGGGCGGTGGTGGCCTGCTGGCCGGCGTGGCCGCCTACATCAAGCGCCTGCGCCCCGAGGTAAAAATCATCGGCGTGGAACCGACCGACGCCAACGCCATGTACCTGAGCCTGAAACTGGGCGAGCGCGTGAACCTGGCGCAAGTCGGCATCTTTGCCGATGGCGTGGCGGTCAAGCAGGTGGGCGAAGAAACCTTCCGCCTGTGCCGCGATCTGGTCGACGACGTGGTGCTGGTCGATACCGACGCCATGTGCGCGGCGATCAAGGACGTGTTCGAAGACACCCGCTCCATCCTGGAGCCGGCCGGCGCGCTGGCCATTGCCGGCGCCAAGCTGTGGGCCGCGCGTGAAAAGCAGGAAGGCAAGACCTTTGTGGCGATTGCCTCGGGCGCCAACATGAACTTCGACCGCCTGCGCTACGTGGCCGAACAAGCCGAAATGGGCGAAGGGCGCGAAGCCATCGTTGCCGTCACCGTGCCGGAAGAACCGGGCAGCTTCCGCAACTTTTGCAGCCTGATCGGCGCACGCAACGTCACCGAATTCAACTACCGCTATGGCGCGGATGACCAGGCACACGTGTTTGTCGGCCTCTCCATCCAGAAGCGCAGCGAAGTAACCGAGCTGATCGAAAAGCTGGCCGCGCACGGCCTGCCCGCCATCGACCTGACCGACAACGAGCTGGCCAAGCTGCACATCCGCCACCTGGTGGGCGGCCACGCCCCGCAAGCGCAAAACGAACGCCTGCTGCGCTTCGAATTCCCCGAACGCCCGGGCGCGCTGCTGAACTTCTTGCAAAGCATGAACGTGGGCTGGAACATCTCGCTGTTCCACTACCGCAACCACGGCGCCGACTACGGCCGCATCCTGGTCGGCATCCAGGTGCCCGCCGAAGACGACGACGCCTTCACCGCCTTCCTGCAAAAGCTGGGCTACCCCTACTGGCTGGAAAGCGACAACCCGGCGTATCAGCTGTTTTTGGGGTCTTGAGCGGGGTTGGCTGACTACGGAAAAAGGGGGCGCGTTGGGGCGCCCTTTTTTGTTGTGCTGCATGCGTGTGGGCTTGGCTGCTACATTGTCTGCAACAGCCCACGACGCCGCGTGCAGCCAGTAAGGTGCAATAGCGCAGCCTATTGCACCATGACAACCACGACCCTTGCCAGGGGCAAGCTGCGGCGCAATTCGCCAAGCTCATTGCGCCCTACTTGCTGACCTTCGGCGCACTGCTGCGCGCGAACGGGCTGGCACCCAAGTCCGTGGTCGGTGCGGCCATGCGCAAGCTGGCGCACTTGATCTTTGGGATAGTGCGCTCAGGCATGCCGTTCAATGCACAAATGGCAATGCCCGAGCTCGACCTTCAAGACGGTATCTGATTCCGGATTTGCGTTGGGATGAGATGAGCGGTAATTGATCCAGCCAAACAGTATTGAGACCTGACCCCAGATTTTCTGGGGTCATCTCATTGTGAGACTGGATTTTGCTTGAGAGGCACACCCAGCGCCTTGCTAATGTCATCATCTATTGCTCCCATACCGCTTAAACCATAAAACCCGACGGGCTCAACTGGCATGGAAAGCCTGCGACTATATTCGTCAAAATATCGAGGTTCACCTCCTTTAATAATAGGCGGCCCAAAAAAACAATGCTGCGGAAGCAAATCTCCTTCTTCGTTGCATCCAGATTTAATTACCTCAAAATAGCCACGTGTCCAAGGCAGTGCATTGGTGCCAACAGGGGGAACTAGCAAGTCGACAGGATTCAGCAATGGGATATTTTTTTTCTCAGAAGAGAAATTTCTATATATATAAATAAGAATAACCCCTCCTGGCATATTGCCAATACTGGTATCCGTTGCCACAACTCGTCCAAAATAAAATCTTTCAGGAAATTGCTCCATCCGAAACACAAAGAGATCGCCTGCTTCAGGATTTCGCCGAGTACCTTTACCCTTAACAATGTTAGTCGGAGGTATTTTCATTTTATGAGCCCATTAGATTTAAGCCAATTTTGCCCCCAAGTAATGGCTTGAGGGTACCAAAGACGGGTTGGTGCAATCGAGTTGATTTTGTTTAGAAAGTCTGGATTTTTTTCGATAAGGACTTGCTCAACAGCACGTGCTTGATCTCGCGTTACTGGACAAGCTGAATTAAGAGCCTCAATTTTGAACTTATCACCCCATTCGGTCGCCCTACGTGCAATATCATTTGTAATGCCCGTATAGACGGCCTGACCATTTTTATACCCTTGGTAAATATAATATTCTGCCGTTTGCGCTGCACGCCCAAAAAATGCTTGTGCTTCAGTGGCAACAGCCGCAACCTCTGACTCTATTACAGGAATTTCAGCCTCTATTGCGGGAGCCTCTGTGGCAATCGCAGTGGCCAGCAAACCTTCGCCAATACATGCATCTTCAATGCAACGTCCGCTTGGATCTTTATGAGCAAGCGGATTTCCACCAACATACCCATACGTCGAATAGCTCCCCCCAGCCAACCCAATCGGATCACTCTCAACATACCGCCCCGTCGCTGGATCATAATCCCGGAAGTAGTTGTAGAAGTGCCCGCTCTCCTGATCGTAGTACTGACCGGGGAAGCGCAGGTTGTAGGCAAAGGTGCTGCCGGTATTGCTCGGGTCCTGGTTCGGCAGCGTATCGCCAAACGCTTCGCTGTCCCAGCGCCATACCAGCTGGTTGTTGGTGGAGTCGGTGATCTGGCGCGGGGTGCCGAGATGATCGGCCCAGACATAGTACGTAGCCGGGTTTTGCGGGTCGGCGCTCGGTTTGATCACTGCAATCGGCGTGTCGCCCAGCCAGATGGTTTCCTGAATGGCGCTACCGTTGGCCTGGTATTCGCCCAGCAGGTGGCCGGCTTCGTCGTAGACGTAGCGGAAGGTGCCGTTGCTGTTGCTCTTTTGCAGGCGCTGGCCCAGTGCATTGTAGCTGTACTGGGTGATGGCGGTGCCGCGTTGCAGTTGGGTAAGGCGGCCGGCGTTGTTGTAGGTGTTGACCATGCCGGCATCGTTGGCACGGTTGCCGCTGGCGTCGTAGCTGTAGCTGTTGGCGTTGCTGCCGGTGGTATTCAGCAGTTTGTTGCTGTTGGCGTCGTGGTGATAATCAGTATTGCTGGCACCGTGGTTTTCATTGGTGCGGCTGCCGTTATCGTCGTAGCTGTAGTTGCGGGTAACGCCGACGGTGGTGCCTTGAGTGAGGCGGCCGAGTTCGTCGTAACCATAGGCTTGGCTCAGGCTGTCGTGGCTGGTGTCGGTGATGCTGCTGATGTTGCCGACGTTGTCATAGCCATGGGTGACGATGGTGTCGCCTGATGTGGCACCGGCAATGCGGCCGGTGAGGTCGGCTGCCCTGCCCCAGAGTTGGCCGTTGCCCCAGGTCCAGCTTTGTGCGCCGATGCTGTTGCTCCAGGCGATATTGCTGATGAGGTTTTTGCCATTCACCTGTACCGCACTGATGGCGCCGTTGGTCCACACATAGCTGATGGTGGCGCCAGACGGGTAAGTGATGCTGGTGAGGGTGTTGTTGTTGCCCCAGCCGTAGCCGACCTTCTGGATCAGGCTGGCGCCACTGACGGTGGCGGTACGGCTGACTTGGGTGATGTGGCCCAGGGTGTCGTAGCTGTAGCTGGTGCTGCCGTCGGCATCGCTGAAGCTGCCCAGGCGGCCGATGCCGTTGGGGGCAGTGTCGTAGCTGAAGGTGTGAGTCTGGTCACCGTAGGCGATGGTCTTGATGCGGCCGAGGTTGTCGTAGCCATAGGTGGCGGTCTTGTTGCGTGCATCGGTCTTGCTGGCGGTGCGGCCGGCAGCATCCGGCGTGTAGCTGGTGGTGCCGGTATCCGGGCTGATCAGCTGGCGCAGGTTGTCCAGACCATCGTAAACGTAGGTGGTGGTGAAGCCTTCCGGGTCTTTGACGCTGACCAGGTGATCGTTGGCGTCGTACCCCAGTGTGGTGAGCTTGCCCTTGGCATCGGTGATGCTGGCCAGGCGGTTCAGTTCGTCATAGCCGTATTTGGTAACCCGGTTATAGGCATCAGTGCGTTTGATACGGTTGCCATTGGCATCGTATTCAAAGCTGGTCACAAAGCCATTGGCATCCATCACGGTTTTGACACGGCCCAGCCCGTCGTAGGTGTAGAAGGTGCTGACGATGGGGACATGCGTGGGGAAGCTTCCCGGAACCGGGGTAGCGCTGGGTACCGGTGTGGCAGTGGGTACCGGGGTGGCAGTGGGCAGCGGAGTGGGCGTCGCCGTAGGGACCGGGGTTGAGGTCGGAACGGGGGTTGCAGTTGGCACCGGGGTGCTTGTGGGTACTGGTGTCGCCGTTGGGGCCGGGCTTGGCGTGCTGCTCGGGCTGGGCGTGGCATTCCCGCATGGACCAACATCGGTCCACGGCAAACCATCGCCCGCGTTGGATGAAGGGATATTACCCTGCGTCCACCATTTGGCCTGATAGTTGCGGCCGTTGTAGCTGACCTGGGCACCACCGTTGTAGGCCGTGCTGCTGCTCCATGCGCTATAGCAACCTGACGATGGTGTAGGCGTCGCAGTGGGTGCTGGCGTGCTGGTGGGCACCGGAGTGGATGTCGGCTTTGGGGACGGCGTAACAGTAGGAACTGGCGTAGCCGTTGGCACCGGGGTGCTGGTGGGCTTTGGCGTTGCCGTCGGCTGCGGCGTCACCGTGGGAGTCGGGGTGCCAGTTGGCACTGGGGTAGAAGTCGGCTTCGGCGAGGGAGTGACAGTAGGAACTGGCGTAGCCGTCGGCACCGGGGTGCTGGTGGGCTTCGGTGTAGGCGTAACTGCAGGTGCCGGTGTTGCAGTCGGCTGCGGCGTTCCAGCCGGAGCGGGGCCGATATAGGTCCATAGCGACGAAGTTGAGGCGGGATTCCAGCCTGCACCGGCATAATCCGTCTGGTTGACGGTAGCCTGGTACAGGCCACCGTTATAAGTCACTTGCTGTCCAGCAGTGTAGGTGCCGCCGTCTTGCCAGGCGACTGGTGCAGCAGCACCACTAGCGACATAAACCGTGGTACCAAGCAACAGCCCGCTCAATAGTGCGGCAGCTGTGGTACGGCCCAATTGGTGCGCCAAGCGGCGCGGCGAAGAACGCTTTTGCATGAATCAGGTCTCGATTTTGATTTTTTATTGGGCCTTGGCTTGCTGGGCCGGCGGCGTACGCTGGGCCTTGGCCTGCTGCAGCGCATTAGCCAGCGTGCCATCCGGGTCATAGCGGTCTTCGCGCTTGATGTTGCCATCGTCAAACAAGTCGTAATGAATACGGCCGTTGCGGTTATCGCGAATGTCGGTCAGGCGGTGCGCCGCGTCGTAGTCGTAGCTGAGCGTGCTGCCATCCGGGAAGTGCACCACCTTGAGCTGACCGGCCAGGTCGTAATCAAACGTGGTTTGCTCGCTGCCGGTTTTACGGGTCTTCAGGCGACCGCGCGGGTCATAGCCAAATGTGGTGGTCTGCTGATTGATGTCGATCATGCTCAGCAGATTGCCGTTGTCATCGTACTTGGTGAATTGCGTGATCTGCCCGGCAGGATTGGTGATGGTGGCGACGTTACGGCTGGTGTCGTAGGTATAGGTGGTGGTCTTGCTATCCGGATTGGTGGCGGTAAGCACCAATCCATAACTACCATACGTCCAGCTCCAAACGCGCTTCGCACCATTACTGGCAGTCACTGTCTTCGTCAGTAAATTGCCACTCGTATCATAGTCGTACTTGGTTTTGCGATTCGGCTCGGTGACCGTATCAGGCAGGGCCCACGTTGAGTTCCAAATTGTCGTAATGGTGCGTTCCCGTGGCGAACCCTTCGCTTCGGTGCGACTGGTTTCCAGATTACGCGTCAAGTCGTAGATGTAGGTTGTGGTGACGCCATTAAAGTCTGTATGACTGGCCACGTTGCTGTTTACATCGTAAGTAAATGACTGCGAGCGCACATTCCCAATACCATAGCTTTCCCGATAAACATTAACCTTGGGCACCCCCGCCGCCACCTGCAATACGCGTGTTCGTACTGCTCCCAAGCTATCCGTCGTCACGGACTGCCCGTCGGTATCAAACGATACCGTGACTTGGTTTCGTCCATCGCCTTGATACGATATCGCACCACGGCCTTGCGTATCGTATTTCCAGGTCGCATAACGCTGCCGGTTTTCATCCATCACGCCGGTCAATGCCGAAGGATGGCTGTTATCCTCATACAAGTAGGTTTTGCTGGCACGATCTGGGTAGGTCACCGTCGACAAATTCCCTAATGCATCATAACTGTAGTTGATCGCGCCACCGTCAGGTGTAGTAATTGACATAATTGCGCGAGAATACGAGTTTGCATATGCTACCGTGAACGTTCTCGCGCCGACCAAATCAACAATATTATCAATTTGTTGCCAATAGTCTTTCCTGTAATTGACTTGAAGCACGGGAACACCCGCCTTATTAACAGAGATCAAGCGTCCTCCAGAGTCGTACGTCCGGCTATCACCGTTAAGCTCTCGATATTCCCATGTTGTCGTTGCCCCAGATCCGTCGATATTGCGAATTAGCTGCTCCGCATGCCTCCCGCCAGCCGTCCACGTTTCATAGCTGCTCGTCTTGCTCGAAGGATAATAGGATACCCGGCGCCCATTCCCCAAAACCAAGAGTGCGATATTCCGGCCATCTGGAGCAATCAAAGTGCTTTGAAAGTCAAAAATCCAGCCCACCGGAACTCGGCTACGATCAATCGCAGTCCCCGCACTGGGGTATACCTGCAGCGTATAGTCAGCAGGCACTTTAGGGGCTTTACCAAGAAACTTTGGATACTTGAGAACTTCATCAAGCGTGAGCGGATTTTGATGCATGGTGCCAGCAAGATCGCTAGAAATACTACTATTGTAATTACGCTCTATATTGAAATGGGGAGAACGAAAATCGACCTCACTCTCAAATACATTCCCGCTAGTGGCATCTATAGGATCCCCCTCCCCATCGCAACCGCAGTCCCCAGGCAATTCATCCGCAACGACCGCGGTATCCGAAACGCAGACGTCTGAATCCGGACTAGATGTAAAGCCGATCGGGCAGGACATCAGGCGAATTAGAAAGTAATGCCCGCTATCACCACGCGGCCCCAATATCCATTGATATGCCATACTCCAGAAATCAATGCCACGAAGCTTCGCATCATATGGAGGATCTATTGAGAGAACATGATCAGGTTTATAGCTATAATAAATATCATAGGCAGGGTAGTCAGTTTGGTATTCCAGTCGATAAAACGCCAGATCTGCGTCCGCAGTAACCCAGGTATCGACGCACCCTCCATAAGCTCCATTTTCATGCAAAAAATATGCCGCCGCGACGGGATCTCTAAAGAATAAAGTCTGCGGAACAATGATTCCACCGGCAACCGCACAAGGACTATCGTTAGTACTGTTTTCGACATTTGGATGAGCCCAAAAGTCAATGGGTGGTACAGTCACCGCATAAACGGGGCTGGCAGAAAAAATCAATGCGGATGCGGCCATTCCAAATAGGAAGTTTTTTTTCATTTCTCTTCAAATCCAATTTAAATTCAAACTTCCCGGCGCAATCCCATTCGAACATGGAGCGCCCAGATGTTTCTGAGGACGGCCCAGCAAGGCAGCCCCGTTGACCAACGCTGTCCTCCGGCTCGGACGGCGGGAATGAGGACAATCGGCCCCAACCTCTCGACTGCGCAGCGCATAGGTTCATACAAATACTTGGCAACCTTAGAGCGCACGACTTCTGCTCAAAACCTCCAGCGGACAAGCTGCGCCAGGATTGACGATGGAAAACCAGATCACACCCTTAAAAAAAACAAATAAATTCAGTAAGAAAAAAGTCAGCATTTGTCTGGGAAGGGTTTTACCTATGCGCAAGAAAAACGCCTATACCAACCCGACGAACGGTAGAAGCTGACAGCGTATGTGGGGGCAAATACAACAGACAACCACGGACCTTGTCCGGAGCAAGCTGCGGCGCATTGCGTCCTGCTTCCCGACGCCCCCACTAACAAAGCCGATCAAGCAAGCCGCTTTCATCCCCAATCTGCTTGCCTGTTCTCTGGCTGATGCCTGTTTGTATTTTCCGCAGCCCGGCAAAATCAAACCGGGTGCATTTATGTCCCTCGATCACGTTGCCGGTACTCCGGCTGACCAGGTACCAGCCCAGTACCTGCGTCGCCAGCGCTTGTGTCGAGTCGTACTGCAGCGTGAACGAGTACACGCCCTCAACGGGTGCGGCATTCTTCTCGATGAACATGCCGTGCTTGCCCAGCTTGAATCCATCATGCCGGGCCGCCAACAGCGCCAGTTGCTCGGCCTGTGCTTCGGTAAGGCCGGATGCAGCCACCTGCGCAGGGGTAAACAGCGGCGGCACCCGGATTCCCGCTGCAGCAGCGAGGTTGGCAAGCAGCAACGCCGCCAGTACCAGCCATTTCATGCGGGGCATGTCATGCGCTCCTTCACTTTCTCGATGATGCTGATGGTATAGGTATCGAAAATTCAGGGACAGGTCTTGTATTTTGCATCCCCACCCCGCTGGAACCACGCAAAACGCCAAGACTGACCCCGGCTTTCCTGCTGCCAATCAACTGATTTGGCGATGAAAAATCACTAGGCTTGGCGCGCCAACCAGATCAAGCTTGGATGCCCCAAACCGCGCGGCAAGTGCGCGTAACGCCGCCAGCAGGGTTTTGTTAACGACTCACGGCAGGGCCCCATGTCAGAACCAGCCATCAATTTGCAGGACAAACTGGCCCGCTTTGCGGATCACTGGTCACCCCGCGTGATCGCCGAAATGAATGACTACCAGTTCAAGCTCGCCAAGATTCAGGGCGAGTTCGTCTGGCATGCGCATGCGGATACCGACGAGGTGTTCATCGTGCTGGCCGGCGCAATGCAGATCGAGTTCAGGGACAAAACCGTCGCTCTGGCCGCCGGGGAAATGTATGTCGTGCCCAAGGGCGTGGAACACAGACCGTCGGCGGAACAGGAATGCTGCATCATGCTGGTGGAGCCACGCGGGGTGGTCAACACCGGTGAGGCGGGTGGCGCCTATACCGCGCAGAATGATGTCTGGGTTTAGAGCCGCGAACAAAACCCGGCTGGCCGCGTTACGCTCACTTGCCGTACGCCTTGTCCTGCCTGTGTTTCGAACATATTGAGCAAACACATTGACGGTCAAGTCTTGTATTTTGCCTTCCTGCCCCGTTGGAACGAGGCAAAATACCAAGCCTGATCCTCGATTTTGCCGTATACCCGGCGGCAGACCGCACCGACTCCCCATGCAGATCAAACTACACCTTCACGCAGTGCCGCGCATGTCAGCGCGCACCTACGATCCCGATCTGGATGACATTCGTTCCATGCTGGTGGATGTGTGCCGGACAATCGGGACGCAAGGCGATTTTCTGGTTTCCGGCTTTGGCGAGGCACGCTGGCCGCTTGATGTGCCAACCGATCTGCCGGTCTTTCTTGAGCAGTTGCCGGCAGTGCTGAGCGCGGTGCGCCAAGGTACCGGCGCTGGCCTGGATTTTTACGAACAGGGCATTGAGCGCACGATTTCATTCACGCCCATGGGCAAGCTGTATCTGGCCACCTGCACCAGCTGGACTGCCTGGCAAGCCGCGCCGGCCAGCATGACAATCGCACGCGCCGATCTTGAGCAGATGCTGCAAAACGCCAGCGATGCGTTCATGCACGCACTGCAGCACATGACGCCCGCGCTGGCCCGCCATGCCTGGGTCAGGCAATGGCTGGCTGGCGCGGCCGTGTAATCTTGCCAAAGCAGCCACCCGCGCGCAGCTGTCGCTAAAATCAGGGCTGGTTTATTCGGTAACGGGTGCAGGCAAGGCGAATCGCCCCACCTCCCCCAAGGCAAGCAGGCACAGCATGATCATCCAGGACAAACACGATATGGCAGGCGTGGACGCGCTATCGCACTTGGGCTATCCAGCCATTGCGCCCGCCCTGCCGGGCTTGCTGGAATGGCTTCAAGACCCGAACTGGCCGGTGGCCCTGCCACTTGCCCGGCTGCTGGCTACGGTGGGCGAGCCCGTCGTGCCCCATCTGCTGGACGTATTGCGCGGCAGCGACGGCGCGTGGAAGCGTACGTGCATCGAGCACCTGGCAACGCAGCTTGCCACGCCAGCCCGGCTCATGCTCGGCGACGAATTGGCCCGGCTGGCCCACGCCCCAACACCACAAGATGTGGCCGAGGACGTTCACCTCGCCGCGCAAGCGGCACTTGATGGGGCGTGATTCATCATCCGCTCATCGCAGCGCGCCATGCGGCACGCGGCACGCGGCACGCGGCACCATGACATAGCACTGGATACCCCGCCGATGCTGGCACTGCCTGAACTGATCATCCCTCTTTTTCGCACCGCGGGCTGGCGGCCTTCTGCTGCCTGGCATGCCGGCGGCCATACTGCACTGAGCGCAGCCGATGCCGCACGGCATATTGTTGACGAGTTCAACGGGCTTTGCGTAGGCAGCTGTGGCCCTGGCGTCGAACAAGCGGCAGGTGACGTGCGTTTTCTTGCCGCCGTCCCCGTGCTTCCATCCGGCTTCCTTGCGCCGTGGCAGCCTGCAATCGGCGAGGTCTGCCAGTTTGCCTGCGCGCATCATGACCACATGATGCTCTTTGCCGGGGCGGGCGAGCGCTACTATATTTTCACCGACCCGGACGAGCGCCTGTATGCCGCAGGCAACGACTTTGGCGAACTGATGCGCATACTGCTGTGGGGCTACCGATTTGGCCCGGAAATAGCGCGCAGGGCTTGAGGTCCTGGGCGGCCCAATGGCCCCAGTCTGCGCCATGCTTCGGATTTAGCTTGGCGCAAAATCCAGAACCTCCCTCAATTTCAACACCCCCAGTGCCAGCTGCCGCCCTTTTATCACGGCGCCTGGGTGCTGCCTGGCCAAACGACCTGGTCATCGGCCAGATAGAGATGGCAGGGCTTGCCTTTTGAGTTTGCCTGGCAATAGTACATCGCCCATGCCTGTGGATCGTCGTAGTCAGAAGCAAATCCGCACCCGCCGCCCTCTGAAAATGCAAAAGCACGCGGAGACGCCGCGGTAGATACGTATTGCTTGTATTTTTCTTTGCATGCCGATACGGCATATTCAGGCAGCTTTGAAAAATCATTGAGCGCCGCATAACCGCTGCCGGTCAGCTTTTTATAACCATACTCCGGATAGGCTTCTTTGGTCGGCAGAGACAATGCAGCCAATTTGCGCTCGACAACTGGCCACCAGTATTTGTCGAATCCCTCGAGCGAGCCAAACAGCATGTGTCCATCGTCGCGAAATTTTTCAAGCACCACAAGCTCGGGCTTCTTGGGGCCTTTGCTATAGGCGGCATGCATTTTCCGGACGATATCCGGGGGGAATATCTTGTCATTTTCCGGATAGAGCCAGATTGAATCGAGTTTCGCGCTCGCGCCGACTTTTTCCGCAGCGTCAACCAGCGCACCCTCCCAATTGCAATCATCAAAGCGGACACCACCGGAGAAGTTCAGCACCAAACGCACCCCCGGCACTGCTTCAGATGCCATGGCCAGCGTGGAAAACCCGCCAAAGGAATGCCCGGCCACGACAATCTTGTCTTGATCGATGTAGGGCAGTTTGCGCAGAAACCTGATTGACTCGGCCAGGTCCTTGCCTTGCTGTTCGGCAGTGGCCAGAACCGCACAGCTGGGCTGGTTGAAGGTGCCATCCGACTTGCTGAATCCGCGCGGCATTGGCAGGGCAACCGCATACCCTCGTTTCAGAAATTCCTGCACCAGGATCGTATAGCGGTTTCTGGGCTGAAATGCAGGATTTCCCTTTTGCTTGCCACCATTGATGACCAGCAGCGGAAACGGCCCGTCACCTTTGGGCTTGAACACGGTGGTTTCAAGCTTTGTTTTCATGCCCATGAAATTTTCATCCACGGGGACCATGGCGATGGTTTCGCCCAAATCGGTGCGCAATGCCATCTCATTGCCTTGCGCCCAGGATGAAAGGGAAAAACACAAAAGTGCAGCCGTACAAAAAAGCAGGTATTTACCCAATTTCATAAAAACTCCTATCAAAAACGTATGGCTGAACTTCTATTTTTCCAACATGCCCGCAGACTTGATTGCAGAGGGATTGAATCCCGGCATGGCCATTTGAATAAAGAATGCAGAGGCATGCACCAAAAACACGGCACAAGGGGCTTGATCTGCCCCCGGCGTGTTCGGCAACCCTGCGTCGTAAAACGCAAAAACATCATCATCCGGGCCTGGTCGAGCAATGTGAATTGGCCGACGCTCGATGGGCGCGGCCCCTCGTGTCAAGACGGGCTTTGATTGGTCTTGATCGATTTCTGATATGCAGCCAGCTCCGACAACAGTGTCTGCCCCCAACGGCCCGTTTCCCCGATGGTGGCGGCGTGCAGCGAAGTGGCATAGGCAAGGATGATGCCGAACCCCTCTGTCAGAGGGGCGTCGGTTTCATGCTGGCCAGATCGATACTTGCACCAGCCAACACGCGATGCGGTAATGAGTTTCTCGAGTTCGAGCTGGGTCGATACGAACCGGATATGCCCCTCCGTGCCGCCAAATAGTGAATTGGCGGCCAGAAAGCTTGCCGAAGTCACGAGAGACACATATCCATAGTGCTGCCAGCCCTCAAAGAATTCTCCAGGGCCTCCTGGCAGCAGCGGGAGCAGCAAGCCTACGGTCCCGAATAGCCATGCGCCGAAGCGGGTAATGCCGGAAATCCATGCACGGGTGACCCGGCGACGGAAATAGTAAAGAACCTCTGCCTCTGCAAGATCGTCAACCGCAGCGAAGAGCGTGTTTAATGATTGTTCGGCTTGCGAGGGAGCCCAATCCAGCCCTGCCGTTTTTTCCCGAAATGCCCGAATGCGCCGGGGGTCTTCCGGGCGAATTCTTCCAGACAACGCAAGCGGCGCGTTTTCCATGCGATATATCCAGGTCATCGAGCAGAAATGACAAGCGTAGCAGTTGCCAGCAAGGCTGTCGCGGGCTCGGCCGATGTGGCTGGAAAATGCAAAATGCACACGCCCTGTTCGAAGCTGGCATTTTGCAAGCGGCATCTGCACCGTGGCGCACAGCTTGTGCTGAAGTACGCGCCATCGGGTAACAGGCGCCTCGCGGCGCCCTTTTCTGCTTGATACGGCCGGCCCGTGCCGTGTTCGCCCAGCTTCGGCAAACACGGCACGGGTCAGACCCGGATCAACCGCTTAGATGCTGGCCTGATACTCGGCCCACAGCACGCTCAGCCCCTGGCCCAGGATCTGGCGCAGCGCGGCGTCCCAGCTCCAGTTTTGCATGTCGCGCGCGCTGGCGTTCAGCTTGCGGGCAAAGTTGGGATCTTTGGTATCGGTCAGCCACTTGATGAAGAAGCCGGTTTCCGAATAGCCGGCATTGTAAAGCGCCCCCGGGCGGCGAACAGCGGCAGGGTGCAGGCCCAGCTCGATGCGCACGTAGTCGGCCAAGCCTTCCACAAACGCGCTGCCTTCATTGTTGGCGCTGGCGTTGCGCGGCGTGTATTGATAGCCGTGCGTGCCCTCGTGCGCAATCACGCCGATGACTTCATTGACCAGCGCTGCGTCGCTTTGCCCATTGCCGTTGTAGAAATTGACCAGATGCGCGGCGCTCATCCCCATGTTGATGACCGGCGGTTCGCCCGATTTCCAGCCGGGGTAGCCGTCCGGGTCAAGTTCGAAGCTGATGTCGGTAAACAGGTTGATCTGGTCGTTTTCGTTGAAGTAGATCACGCGGTTGATGTCCAGCATCTGATCGGCGATCAGCTTGGACAAGTTGGGCATGACACGGTTGACGAGCTGGGAACCAGCGCTGCCCACAGCCTTGTCGGTCACCACGATATTGGGCGCGCGGAAGTGATCCCAGCCGCCCGTATTGCTGGCTGCCCAGGTGGTCAGCGTGATGGGCGCGGTGGCCAGTGTTTTGCCATTGCCGTTGATGGCAGACACGCGGAAGGTATAGGCGGTGCCCGGGGTGAGGTTGTTGAGGATGGCGTAGCTCTGGTTGATGAGCGTGCTTTGCACCTCTTGATAGCTGCCATTGACCAGCTGCTCGACCACGTAGATTTCGTCGCCCGGGGCCTTGGCCCAGCTCAGGTTGATGCGCGTGGGCGAACCCACGGTGCCGTGAAACCCTGCCGGCGCAGTGCCGGTGCCGGCATCGCTTTTCTTGACGATGCGGATGCTGCTGGGCACATCGTTGAAGTTGTCGGCAAAGAAATTGGCGCGGTCGGAGGTGGCATACATGATGCGGCCACTGCCGGCGATCGGGGTTTCGGCATCAAACAGCAGCGCCACATAGCCATTGGTGACCTTGAGCGAACTCAGGTCGTTGTCCTTGATGCCGCGCGCCAACAGATCGGCCTTGGTATAGCTGCCCACCGGCAAGCCGACGCCGTAGCCGGTGTAATCGATGCCTTCATAAAAGGTAGCCACCGGTGGCTGCAGCGAGCCCAGCAGCTTCCATGAATTGCCTTCGGTGCCGGTTGGCTGCTCGTTCTGCGTCCACCATTTGGCCTCGAACACCGAGCCATTGAAGGTGACACGGCTGCCGGCGGTATACACGGTGCCGGCATTCCAGGCCGGGTATTGCTCGGCCGTGGCAGTTTGTTGCTGGCCGTCTTGCACGCTGGCGGCATGGACGTTGCCGCCGCATGCCAGGCCGGCAAACAGCGATGCAATCAAGAAGCTGATTTTTGTAGTTTGTTTCACAGTCGTTTCCATTGATTGAGAGCCGCCGAATCAGGGCCTAACCGAGCAACAGGGCCAGCCTGGCTACGCGGTGAGGCGCAGCCGGCCAGCTCAAGGTGGCGGCTCTTGATGTAGAGCGGCGCGCCGTTGCCAGGATGGCAGCAGCGACCGACACTCCTTTCTAATTCCTTAAGAAGTGCGGGCGAAGCTTAAAAGATTATTGTTACAAATGACATTAGAAAATGCTTATTTCTGAAAGAAATTTGCAAATCACCGCCAGTAATTTGATTTTTGGAAAAATATTTTCCGATCTTGTCGGGGCGCCGGGCATGCGGCAAAGCAACGTTCAGCCGGCCGGCGCAAGGCTGGCGGGGCCACCAGAGCCACTGCCCGGCAGGCCACGTTACGCTCACCGGCGGTTCACCTTGTGCGGCCTGCGTTTCGCATGCCTTGCCAGCACCATTGCACGCAAGTTGGCCGGCGGCGGCCTTATCGTTCGTACTCCGTGCGGGCTTTTGGCATAATGCGCTGCCCAGGCATGAAAGGCGTGGCGTCGCATGCCCGTTCGCATCCGTCACAGGCTGCAAGCATGCGATCAGCCCCGGCGTTCGTCATCACCGCTTTCAAGGACCGACCCATCGTGAAGCCCAAACTCGTATCGCGCCTTGTTGCAGGTGCATTTCTCACCGTCGCTGCAAGCTGCAGCATGGCGGGTCAGATTGTGTCTGGCCTGGGTTGGATCGCACGCGAATCCATCACGACGGATGCACAAGCGGTCACTGCGCCCAAGGTAGGCTACATTTTCATCGGCGATATCGACGCGCGCCTGCAAGACCAGACCATCCAGATTCAATTCACGCTGGGTAGCCAGGCCACCTGGGCAACACCGGGTCTGGCCGCCAGCATCGTCATGAACGATGGTGTAACCGGCCAGCCAGTAAGCCAGGGCAGCGCTGCCGGCCAGTACAGTGTTGTGGCGCTGGGCCTGAGTGCCGACTACAAAACGATGTTTGCCACGATCACCGTCCACAGCGGCACAAACGTGCTCGTCAAGCAGCCCGTGCTGGCCATCGCCGGTTCGGCCACTGCGGCGGACAACCCGCAAATCAATCATCTGAAAACGGTGATCGATGGCCTCGATCAGTGCGACACCAGGACCAAGAGCCTGCAGGTCTCGTTCAAGCACTATATTGCCCTGAGCAACCCGGCCGCGCTGGCCACCGATGCGACCGCCGTGCCGGACGAACACGTACGTGCCGCCGCAACCAATACCGGCTCGTTGCTGACCTTCTCGCCCGGCATTTTCATGCAGGTAGAAGCCACGCCAGCAGCCGGCAAGCTGGCCGCCTATGCCGAACTGATCGCAGCCCGGCAGGATCAGGTGCTTTGATGCGGCATTAAGAGCCGCTAACAAAACCCAGTGAAGCGGTGCTGGCAAGGCACGCGAAACGCAGACAGTACAAGGCGTACGGCAAGTGAGCGTAACGCCGCCAGCAGGGTTTTGTTAGCGGCTCTAAACGCCCGCGCTTCCTTGCGCAAGCGGGAGAATGCCGCCACCCGGCAAGGGCATCTTTAGATGCCTTTTTTCATGCCGCTGGCGAACAAGGGGCCAGCAGGCACAGTGGTTCACACTGCCACATGCGCGCGCGGCTGATGCAACGCAATACGCCAAGCCTGACACTGGATTTGCGCGATTCGTGCTTTGTACCTGCTTTTGGCATAATGGCGCGCTGCGGGGGCATGGCGCCAGCGCCCCCCACTGTGACTCAAACTGCAACCAGCCCCGGCGCTTGTGATCACTGCTTTCAAGGACCTACTCATTGTGAAGCCAACACTCGTATCGCGCCTTGTTGCAGGTACATTCATCACTATCGCAGCCAGCTGCAGCTTGGCAGGCCAGATTCAGTCTTCCAATACGTGGATTGCTCGCGAATCCATCACATCTGACGCGCAAACGCTAACGTCACCACAGATGAGCTATCGTTTCATCGGCGATATCGACGCGCGCCTGCAAGACCAGACCTTGCAGATTCAATTCACGCTGGGTAGCCAGGCCACCTGGGCAACGCCGGGTCTGGGCGCCAGCATCGTCATGAACGATGGTGTAACCGGCCAGCCAGTAAGCCAGGGCAGCGCTGCCGGCCAGTACAGCGTTGTGGCGCTGGGCCTGAGCGCCGACTACAAAACGGTGTTTGCCACGATCACCGTCCACAGCGGTACAAACGCGCTCGTCAAGCAGCCGGTGGTGGGCATCGCCGGTTCGGCCACTGCGGCAGACAACCCGCAAATCAATCATCTGAAAACGGTGATTGATGGCCTCGACCAGTGCGACACCAGGACCAAGAGCCTGCAGGTATCGTTCAAACACTATGTTGCCCTGAGCAACCCGGCGGCGCTGGCCACCAATGCAACCGCCATACCGGACGAGCACACGCGTGCCGCCGCAACCAATACCAGCGCAATACTGACCTTCTCGCCCGGTATCTTCATCGAGGTGCAAGCGACGCCGGTTGCCGACAAGCTGGCCGCCTATGCAGCAGTGATCGCCGCCAGGCAGGATCGGGCACTTTGATGCTGTTTTGATCGCGCCCGCGGCAGTGCACAAGCGGACAGCACAGCAGCAGCACGAGGGCATCTTCGGTGCCCTTTTTCATGCGCTTGGCAAACCTCGACCCGGCACACCTAACCGGTCAACCGGCAATCGGTGCATACAGCCCCCATGTGCAATAACTGACACCGGATTTGCGTGATTCGTATGTTGTATGTGCTTTTGGCATAATGGCGTGCCGAGGGATGTTGGGGCGACAGGGCCTCACCTGCAGGTGCCCCACTGATACCCGGAATACAATCGGCCCAATGTCCGGAATTGCAGCCTTAAGGACCACATAAAATCGTGAACTCGCAACGCATTGCACGTCTTATCGCTGGCGCATTTGCTGTCATCACCGCTAGCAACAGCTTTGCGGGTCAGGCCCAGTCGGCATATATGACCCTCGCACGTGAATCCATCACATCCGATGCACAGACCTTGCGCATACCCAGTGTTGCCTATCGTTTTTCGGGCGACATTGATGCACGCGTGCAAGACCAGACCTTCCAGATCCAGTTTACCCTGGCCGGCAAAGCCACTTGGGCGACACCCGGTTTGGCATCCTCCATCGTATTGACCGACGGCATATTTGCCACACCCGTCACGCAAGGCAACACCGCCGGCCAATATAGTGTGACTGCACTGGCTTTGAGTGCGGACAACAAAACCCTGTATGCCACGCTGACGATACACAGCAGCGTGAACGCACTGGTCAGGCAGCCGATTGTTTCCATCGCCAGTGCAAGCACGGCTTCGGACAATCCGCAGATCAACAACATGAAGTCGGTCATCGACGATATAGACCAATGCGATACGGCGGTTAAAAGCCAGGCTGTCTCGATCAAACACTATGTTGCCTTGAGCAATCCGGCAGCGCTGGCCACCGATGCCAACGCGATTCCGGACGAGCATGTTCGTTCGAACGCAACGAATACCACCAACCTGTTTACCTTCTCGCCCGGCATCCTCATGCAGGTGCAGGTCACGCCGGCAGGCAGCACGCTGGCCCATGCCGTGGCCGCAGCACGGCAAAATCCGGCACGGGCCTGATTTTCCCTGCCCCATCTGCCGGCCCAATAAAAAGGGCATTTTTCAGTGCCCTTTCCATCACAAGCCAACCATCACCAGGTACGCGGCTAATCGCGATGGGCAATGGTGATGCGCTGCAGCAAGGCAGCAAACACGCTTGCGTCCTCGGCAAAATGCGCAACATCGGAATACAGCGTTGCCGTATAGGATAACTGCGCCGTTTTGTCGAAATACACCACCGAGCGGCGCGGCTCGCCTTCTGCAGTGAGATAGGCCACCTGATCGGCTGGCACATTGCCCAGTCTGGCCGGCTCGCGTTTTCCGATCAATCTGGTACCCGGCACGGCCAGCAATTGATCCACCACCTGCGCGGCGCTGTCCGTGTCCGGGTCTTCGGCCGAGACGAACACATCCATCATGCGTTTTTCCGCAATGATGAACAATGCGCCATGATTCGGTGCAGGTGGCTTGTCGACATACATCCTGATGCCGGGCACCTGCTGCACCACCAGCCCGTAGTGCTGGTTGATATACGCGCCTTTCCTGATCTGCGCATGGCTGGTTTTCTGTTTCTCCCAATTTGAAATCGGGGCAGAAAAGCAGGCTGCAGAAATCACGAGCATGAATACCAGCAGCAGCGTTTTCATTTTACTGCGCACTCGCCTTTATGCTTGACCACGGAAAGGTAGGTGTTGGTGAACTTGATGTAGTAAACGGGGTTGACCGTGTTGTAGGGCACTTTTTTCATGCCGGCGATCCAGTCTTGCAGCGTCGAAACGCCGTAGAAGTGTTGTTTGTATTTTGTCGTGAAATAGTCGATGCATGCTTGGTAAGTCGGAAAATGCAGGTTCCGGCCGCCTGCTTTCGTCAGCCCGAAAATATTGTGCAGCAGCTTATTATGCTCATCCCTGCCCCATGTATCTTCAAACGCAACGAGGGCCAGCAAAAAATCCTCGTTGGTTGCGAGATTGCGCGCCATGGGGCGAATCAGCGGGATATAGGCATCGAAAAATTCTTGAAAGTTGGGGTTGCAGGCCACGCGCGTATCTTCCTGTCGCGAACACGAAAAACACATAACAACACGCTTACCAAGAATGCGTCAACAGCGTTAGTTTTTTGTGTCGGGCCCATCACAGGCGCAGCATGCCATGCTACGCCGCACCGCACACTTTTCGATTCGGCGCTCACCGCAGCTGCAGAAGTCTGTTGCGACACAATAAAAAAAGGGCATCTCACGATGCCCTTTTTCACGCCTACACAAGCACCATCAAGCCGGCAGCAGTGCCAGCTTCATTTTCTGCAGCGCCTTCACTTCGATCTGGCGAATGCGCTCGGCGGATACATTGTATTCTGCAGCCAGTTCGTGCAGCGTGAGGGCTTCGCCGTCGTCGGCCAGCCAGCGGGTTTCCACGATGCGACGGCTGCGCGGGTCCAGCGTGTCCAGCGCGCCTTCCAGCCCCTCGGACTGCAGGCGGTCGATGGCGCGGCGCTCCAGCGTTCTAACCGGCTCGTTGTCATGGTCGGCCAGCCAGTCGATCGGGGCGTAGCCTTCGTCGTCGCCATCGTCGGCCATCAGCGCCACGTCCTGGCCGCTCATGCGGGTTTCCATTTCCAGCACTTCTTCGGGCTTCACGCCGAGATCGTCGGCGATCTCTTTGGCCTGGGCCTGGGTGAGCGCGGCAAAGCCGGTCTTCATCGAGCGCAGGTTGAAGAAGAGCTTGCGCTGCGCCTTGGTGGTGGCCACACGGACCAGACGCCAGTTGCGCAGGATGTATTCGTGGATTTCAGCCTTGATCCAGTGCACGGCAAACGAGAACAGGCGCACGCCGCGATCAGGCTCGAAACGCTTTACCGCCTTCATCAGGCCGATATTGCCTTCCTGGATCAGATCGGCATGCGGCAGACCGTAACCGTTGTAGCCACGGGCAATCGATACCACTACGCGCAGATGCGAGAGCACCAGCTGGCGCGCGGCTTCAAGGTCTTCCTGCTCGCGAAAGCGCGTCGCCAGGTCAACCTCTTCTTCCGGCGTGAGCATGGGGACTGCGTTCACGCGCTGGATATAGCTTTCTATGCTGTCGCCGGCGGTGAGAACCGGCAGGGCCAAACTTGTTCCCATTGTTCACTCCTGTTCGCAAGCCTGCCAGGCAGGCCATCGTTGCCGCGATCGGCAGCAACGTTGTTGATGTTAGCACTCTGAACGTTGGAGTGCTAATGCATTTATCAGTTCCCTGATTCAAGCACGAGACAGGACTTTCTGCATGGCAATTGTTGCTATGCACACGATAGTTACAGGCAATCACGATCATGCACGTGGCTGGAAAAAACCCTGCCCGGTACAGGGATTTGATCCACGCCCTCCGCCGACAAGCCTTGCCAGCCATGGCTTTGCGGCCACCGCCGCGGGCTTGCACTCAGCGTTCAGTGAAACTTGCGCAGGTGCTTGCGCACCGCCAGCCAGGCGCCGCTGCTGCACAGCAGCAAAGTCACGCCGCACACCACGCCCGCTTCCAGCGGGCCGGGCAGCTGCAGTGTGAATTGTTGCCCATAGGCGTGCGCCAGGTCGGCCACGGCCGGGTTCAGCCAGTAAATGCCGCCGGCAACGATGCCGCAGGCAATCAACCCGCCCAGCAGGCCCTGGCTGAGTGCAAAGTAAAAGAACGGCCGGCGGATGAAGGCATCGGTGGCGCCAATCAGCTTGGCCACTTCGATTTCGTCATGCCGGGTAAGGATCTGCATGCGGATGGCGTTGCCGGTCAGCAGCACCAGCGCCACGGCCAGCAGCACCACCACCGCCTGCAACAGGGTCTGCCCCAGGCTCAACAAATGCTGTAGTCGCTGCGCCCAAGCCGAATCGAGCTGCGCACTATCCACGATGGGGTTGGCGGCCAGCTCTTTCTGTAGCCGCTCCAGCTGCAATGCCGGCGTGCTCAGTTTGGCCTTGAGCACGATGGCGTCGGGCAGCGGGTTGTTGTCCAGCCCGGCCAGCAGGTCGTCGACACCGACGGCGCTTTGCATGTCTTTCAGCGCCTGATCGCGCGGCACAAAGCGCACCTGCTGCAGCTCGGTATGGCCCTGCAGTTGTTTATATAGTGACTGGCCGGCCTCGGCCGGGGCATCGGTCTTGAGGAACACCGAAATCTGTGGCTCTACCGGCAGCTTTTGCGCCACGCCGGCCACGCTGCTGATCACCATGTACAGCGCCAGCGGAAAAGCGCCGGCAATGCCGATCACCAGCAGATTCATGCCGTTGGAGAACGGGTGGCGCAGCAGCGCCTTGATGGTGCGGGCGATGGCCAGACCGTGCAG
The DNA here is from genome assembly GCF_900176275.1 of Andreprevotia lacus DSM 23236. Classification (GTDB taxonomy): domain Bacteria; phylum Pseudomonadota; class Gammaproteobacteria; order Burkholderiales; family Chitinibacteraceae; genus Andreprevotia; species Andreprevotia lacus. The sequence goes on from NZ_FWXD01000020.1 coordinate 66,215, forward strand.
GCGCAACCAGTGCTTCATGTGTCGTCTCCGGTCAGGCGGTGAACTGGCCGTTTTTCAGGCGCAGGATGCGGCGGCCGTAATCGGCCATCAGCGTTTCGTCGTGGGCGGAAATTACCAGCGTAACCCCCACCTGGTGGAAGGATTTGAACAGCTCGAGGATATCGTGCGCGTTGTCGCGGTCCAGATTGGCGGTCGGCTCGTCGGCCAGCAGGATGGCCGGGCGGTGCACCACGGCGCGGGCAATGCACAACCGCTGCTGCTCGCCCCCCGACAGCGAAATCGGGTTGAGCTTTTCCTTGCCCGACAGCCCGACCTTGTCCAGCGCGGCCAGCACGCGGCGCTTGGCCTCCATGCCGTTGAAGCCGGTGATGTCCAGCGGCAGCTTGACGTTCTCGTACACATTGCGGTCGAACAGGATCTTGTGATCCTGAAAGATCAGCCCGAAATGGCGGCGCACATAGGGCAGGCTGGTGCGCGACAGCCGCGCCACATTCTGCCCGTTCACCAGCACCGCGCCGGCGGTGGGCTTTTCGATGCCGGCAATCAGCTTCAGCAGGGTCGATTTGCCGGCGCCAGAGTGGCCGGCAAGGAACAGCAGCTCGCCCGACTGGATCTCGAAGCTGAGGTTCTTCACCGCCTCGAAACCACCGGGATAGCGCTTGGTGACTTGCTGAAACTGGATCATGGCGTCCCTTTACTCGAACAGCGCGTCAACATAGGCGGCAGTATCGAACGGCCGCAGGTCGTCGATGCCCTCGCCCACGCCGATAAAGCGCAGCGGCACCGGGCGTTGCTTGGCAATGCCGGCAATCACGCCACCCTTGGCGGTGCCATCGAGCTTGGTCAGCACCAGGCCAGTCAGGCCCAGTGCGTCGTCAAACGCCTTCACCTGGTTGATGGCGTTCTGGCCGGTGTTGGCGTCCAGCACCAGCAGCACCTCGTGCGGGCCGGTTTCGTCGGCCTTTTGCACCACGCGCTTCACCTTGCGGATTTCGTCCATCAGATGCAGCTGCGTCGGCAGGCGGCCAGCGGTGTCGACAATGATCACATCAATGCCACGCGCCTTGGCCGCGTTGACCGCATCAAAGGCAACGGCAGCAGCATCGCCCGAATCCTGTGCAATCACCTGCACGCCGTTGCGCTGGCCCCACACCACCAGTTGCTCGCGCGCGGCAGCACGGAAGGTATCGCCGGCAGCCAGCAGCACGCTCTTGCCCTGCGATTGAAAATACTTGGCCAGCTTGCCGATGCTGGTGGTCTTGCCGGCGCCGTTCACACCCGCCACCATCAAAATGAACGGCTTGTGGCCGGAGACATCGAGCGGCAGCTGCAGCGGGCTGATCAAATCCTTGAGCGATTCCTTGAGCGCGCCCTTGAGCTCGGCGCTGTCTTTCAGGCCGCGCAGCGACACGCGCTCGCGCACGTCCTTCAACAAATGCTGGGTGGCATCCACGCCCATGTCGGCGGTCAGCAGCACGGTTTCCAGCTCTTCATACAGATCTTCGTCGATCTGGCCGCCGCCAAACAGGCCGGCCAGCCCCTTGCCCAGCTTGTCGCGCGTTTTGGCCAGGCCGGCTTTCAGGCGCTCGGTCCACGACAGGGCGGGCTTGGCTTGCGGCTCGGCAATCACATCGGTGACCGGGGCCGAGGTCGCTGCTACTGCCGTCGCGGCAACATCGGCCGGGGCTGCAGGCGCAACGACTGCGGCAGGCGCGGATGCAGCCGCCTCGACCGGCGTCGCAACCGGCGGCTCGATCGGCGATGGTGCGTGGACCGGTGCAACGTCGGCAGTGGCTGGTGCGGGGGTCGCCGGGGCGTCTTTTTTACGGAAGAAACTGAACATGATGGATATGCGCGGGCTCCAGAATGGCGGAAAATCGATGCCCGGCAAAATTCTAACATTTGGCGGCCCTTTGCCCACGCAAACTGCCAAATGCACACTCGAAACTGGATCGCATGCTTCTCAAATCCACCCTCGCTGCAGCACTGTTCTCAGGCACGATGCTGCTGGCCAGCGCCGCCCAAGCGGCCGATGGCCTGCTCGACACCACGCTCGACAACGGCCTGCGCGTCATCATCCAGCAAGACAGCCGCGCGCCGATTGCCGCCATCCAGCTGTGGTATCGCGTCGGCGGCATCGACGAGCCGGCCGGCAAGACCGGCATCTCGCACCTGGTCGAGCACATGATGTTCAAGGGTACGCCCACGCTGCCCGGCAAGGGCTATTCGCAGACCATGGGCCAGCTGGGCGGCAGCGACAACGCCTTTACCACGCGCGACTACACCTATTACTACAGCAAGGTGCCTGTGCAGCATCTGGCGCGCACGCTGGATATCGAAGCCGACCGCATGCAGCACCTGTCGTTCGACGAGAAAGCGTTCACGCTGGAAAAATCGGTGGTCGAGGAAGAACGCCGCTGGCGCGTGGACGACAACAGCTTTGGCGAGTTTGACGAAAAGCTCAACGCCGCCACGCTGGCCGTACACCCCTACCGCAACCCGGTGCTGGGCTGGCCGGACGACTTTGCCAAGATCACGCTGGCCGATGCGCGCAACTGGTACCAGAGCTGGTACGCCCCCAACAACGCCAGCGTGGTCATCGTGGGCGATGTCGACCCGCAGGCAGCGCTGGCCGAAGTGAAGCGCGCCTTTGGCAAGATCGCCCGCCGCAGCTTGCCCGAGCGCGCAAACCTCGATGCGCTGCAAGAGCCGGTGCAAACCGCGCTGCAGAAAAAGACCATCCCGGTGCCGGCCGACCGCCCCATCGTGGTGATGCAATGGCGCGTGCCGGCGTTGCAGCCGGGCAAGCCCAACAAGGAAGCCTATGCACTGATGCTGCTGGCCCGATTGCTGGACCGCGATCCGAACAATGTCGACGAAAACCTGGCGCGCCGGCTGGATGACTGGGACGTGAGCTACAACGGCATGAGCCGTGGCTTCAGCGAGTTCGTCTTTACCGCCACGCCGCGCAAGGGTGAATCAATCGACGGCCTGGTGAGCGCGCTGCTGCGCGAGGCCTCCATCCTGCGCAACTTCACGCTGCATGAAGAATACCTGCGCCACGGCAAGGTGAGCTGGGCCGCCGCGACCGTGTTTGCCAGCGACGACATGCTGGCGCGCACCACCGCCATGGGTCAGAACGCGCTGTACGGCTTTCCGCCCGATGCCTATGCCGATCTGCAGGCCGGCATCGACAAGGTCACCCTGCGCGATATCGTCAACGCCGCCGATGCCTGGCTGAAAGAAGAAACAGCCACCGTCGGCATCCTGCAGCCCACCCCGCGCGCAGCGAAAACACACGGGGCAATCCATGACCGATGATCGCTTGCCCAGCCACAGCGCTTCGTTGCAGGCATGCACCCAATACCCGCACAGCGGGGTAGCTGCGCCGCTGCACATGAGCGGCGCGACCGTGACAAGACAGAACCCGACACGCATGACCACACTGAAAACACTCTTCACCCTGCTCGCCTGCGTGGCCGCCCCCAGCTGGGCCGGCCCGCAAATCGAGAGCTGGACCACCAAACAAGGCGCGCGTGTTTATCTGGTGAGCACTGCTGCGCAGCCCATGGTCGACGTCAAGATCGACTTTGATGCCGGCGAGGACCGCGCCGAGCGCAAGCAGGCCGGGCTGGCGCAGTTTGTCGCCAGCGAGCTGCTCGACTATGAATTCACCGGCAACGATGGCGAACTGTTGACGCCGAACGAGAAATTGCGCGCCATCGGCGCCCAGTTTGGCAGCAGCAGCGAGGCCGACCGCGCCAGCGTGTATCTGCGCGTGCTCAGCAGCCAGAAAGAAGCGGCGGTGGGCATCCTGCGCAAGCAACTGGGCGACGCCAACTTCCCCTACCGCTTTCACGACTGGCGGCGCAGCAGCTGGACCGACCGGCTGGAAGCCGACTACGGCAAGCGCAACAAGGGCAGCGTGGCCACCTTGGCCAAGCTTCTGTACGGCGAACACCCCTATGCCAATGCCGACGTGATCGGCGCCGATACCGTCGACGACCTGAGCAACCGCGACGTGCTGCGTTTCCAGCGCAAGCACTACATCGCCAGCAACGCGGTATTCTCCATCGTCGGCAATATCAGCCGGCCCGAGGCCGAGCGCATCGTCAACGAGGTGGTGGAATACCTGCCCAAGGGCGACAAGGCCGCCGCGCTGGACGCGCCCAAGCTGCCGGCCGCATCACCGGGCAAGCAGATCATCGTCAAGCATGAAGACGCCGCGCAAAGCACCTTGCGCCTGGGCCTGCTGCTGCCGCCGCGCAGCAGCGCCGATTATCTGGCGCTGCAAGTGGGCAACCATATCCTGGGCGGCGGCGACATGGAATCGAAGCTGATGCAGGAAGTGCGCGTCAACCGTGGTCTGGCCTATTCGGTGTACAGCACGCTGGAGTCGCTGCGTCTGTCCAGCGAGCTGCAGCTGGTGGCGCAAACCCGCCGGGACCAGACCAACAACGTGCTGGCGGTCATGAAGCAGACGCTGGCTGATTTCGTCGCCAATGGCCCGTCTGATGCCGAACTGCAGGCGGCCAAGAGCTATTTCCGCCAGCGCGTGCCGTTCTGGACCGAGAGCAATCTCTCCACGCTCGAATTGCTGTCGACCATCGGTTATTACCAGCTGCCGCTGAGCTACCCGGATGACTTTGCCAAGGCAGTCGACCAGCTCACGCGCGAGGACGTGAAGGCCGCGTGGCAACGCTGGGTGAAGCCAGAGCAAGTCGCCATCGTCATCTCGGGCGGCCAGACCGGCGAGGCCAAGGCAGAGGCCGCGAAGGACGGCGCCCCCAAGGAAGGGGTGGCCAAAGAAGGAGCAGCCCAATGAAAGGCGGCAATGTACGCAATACCGTGCGCATCATCGGGGGCGACTTCAAGCGCCGCCAGATCAGCTTTCCCGACGGCGAAGGTCTGCGTCCCACCCCCGACCGGGTGCGCGAAACACTGTTCAACTGGCTGGGGCAAGACCTGACCGGCCAGTACGTGCTGGACCTGTTTGCCGGCAGCGGCGCACTGGGCTTCGAGGCCGCCAGCCGCAACGCCGCGCGGGTGGTGCTGGTAGAAAAAGCCAAACCGGTGCATGCCGCACTGGCAGCCAGCAAGGCGCTGCTGAAAGCCGATCGCGTCGAACTCATCCATGCCGATGCACTGGCCTGGCTGGCGCGCAATAACGACCGCTTCGACGTGGTCTTCCTCGACCCGCCCTACGCCACCGACCTGCTGGCGCAAGTGCTGCCGCTGATCGCCGCGCGGCTGAACGACGGCGGCGTGGTCTACGCCGAATGCGCCAGCTGGCCCGAACTGGACGGTTGGGACGTGGTGCGCGAGGGCAAGGCGGGCGCGGTGAAGCATGCGCTGCTGCGCAGGGTTGCGTGAGCGCGGAGTTCAAGCCAAGCCATTGATTTGATACCACGCAGCTTCGTGCCACGAACGAGCAAAGCGAGGCTCCCTCGCAGCCGCGAGGGCGGGGGGAGTGAGATCAAGTGAATAGCAGGGCCGCTGTTTCGCTATCCACACTGGTGAGAACCCGGCTTGGCCGGGTGCTTGATGCGGGGTGGCCGACAAATGGCGGCTCCAGAAGCGCGCGGACGCTGCGCTGCAACATTGTTCCCGCATCATGATCGTGGGACAATGTAGCCAATCTGCTAATCAACTGTTTTATCAAGTATTTATTCAGGAAGGAAGTGACTCATGTCGCTCATCATTACCGACGAGTGCATCAACTGCGACGTTTGTGAGCCGGAATGCCCAAACCATGCCATCTCGCAAGGCGCGGAAATCTATGAAATCAACCCCGACCTGTGCACCGAGTGCGTAGGCCATTTCGACGAGCCGCAGTGCCAGCAGGTCTGCCCGGTGGACTGCATTCCGCACGACCCGAACAACGTCGAAAGCAAGGAACAGCTGCACGCCAAGTACGTGAAGATCAGCGCTGCGGCGTGATCTGGCTGTTGCCCGCAAAAAAGCCGCGCAATGCGCGGCTTTTTCTTTACCGGTTGCCCCTGCCGCCCAAAAACAGCGATACACCCAATCTGCACGGCGAACGAGGCTGATGAACCGTAAACGGACGGTTACTTCTGGCACGCCAGGAAGTAGTTGCCGTTAAAACCCATGCGCACGCCAAAGTAGTGGGAGCCCGGCCAGACCGCTTCGCAATAGGAAGGGCCATCCACCTGGGTGTAGTTGGACAGTTCGTAATAGCGCGCTTCGAGCGCAAACGCATTGGTCACTACGCCACACAGCAACAGCACAAGCAATGCAAACTGCTTTTTCATGGTGATTTCCTGAAAGATGGGTATGGATTTGGCAAACCAGGGACTACCTGCCAGCAGCTTGCTCGTGCCGGATCAGGGCGTGTTCATCTGCTGATGGGGCAGCAAGCAAACACAGCAGAATGTATCCGACAACTGTCTGAAATAGTTAACAAAAAGAATGACAAATGCGCATATTGCTGAAAAAACAACAAACAAAGCATGCGCGATTATTTCCAGCACGTAACAAATACGGAAAGCAACGGCGCAAGGGGTGATCTCCGCCTGAACAAAGGCGCAATGATGCGCAACCAGAGCGCACTGCTGACAAACAGATCGTTCACCGCGAGAACCGCTAACAACGCCCGGTGAAGCGGTGCCAACAAGGCATGCGAAACGCTGACAGAACCCGGCCGTATGGCCACGTAACGCAGCCGGCAGGGTTTGGGTAGCGCTTACTCGGCGGCCATGCTTTTGCGAGCCGCCTCTATCGCCGCAATACGGGCAATGCGTACCCGCTCGGGTATCTGCGCCTTGTCACTGCAAGCCTGCGCAATCGCGCCGGCATCCACACGGGCAGCGGCTGCCAGCAACTGGCGCAGCAAGTCGGCCTGCGGGTAGTCGGCGGTCTCGAAGCCGGTGCGGCCGCGTTTGTCGGCGATGCAGGCATCCAGCATCTGGTGAAAGCGCTCGGGCTTGCGCAGCGCGTCGCAGCGCAGGAACAAATCCATGATGGTGGCCGAGCGCAGTTCTTGGGCGCGGTGCACGTGGGTGTGGTCGCGGCAGACCATGACCGCCAGATCGCGGCAATCGCCGGGCACGCGCCAGCGCTCGCACAGCGCCTCGACCAGCGGCACGCCGCGCGGCTCGTGGCCGTGGTGGCCGGGCAAAATATCGGCCGGCGTGGTGGCCTTGCCCAGATCGTGGCACAGCGCGGCAAAGCGCACCGGCAGCGGCATGCCCTGCGCGGCAGCGTAATCGACCACCAGCATCACGTGCACGCCGGTATCGACTTCGGGGTGGTAATCGGCGCGCTGCGGCACGCCCCACAGCGCATCCACCTCGGGCGCGATGCGCGCCAGCGCGCCGCAATCGCGCAGCGCGTTGAACATGTGCGAAGGCTGCGCCTCCATCAGCCCGCGCGCTACTTCCTGCCACACGCGCTCGGCCACCAGGTGATCGACTTCGCCCTCGCTCACCATCTGCTGCATCAGCGCCATCGTTTCGGGCGCCACGCCAAACTGGAAGCGCGCGGCAAAGCGCGCCAGCCGCAGAATGCGCACCGGGTCTTCGACAAAGGCATCCGACACATGGCGGAACAGCCGCGCCTGCAAATCGGCCTGGCCGCCAAACGGGTCGATCACGCTGCCGTCATCGGCCTCGGCCATGGCGTTGATGGTGAGGTCGCGCCGCGCCAGGTCTTCTTCCAGCGTGACTTCGGGCGCGGCATACACGGTAAAGCCCTTGTAGCCGTGGCCGCTCTTGCGCTCGGTGCGCGCCAGCGCGTACTCCTCGTGCGTTTTGGGGTGCAAAAACACCGGAAAATCCTTGCCCACCGGCTTGTAGCCGGCCGCCACCATCTGTTCGGCCGTCGCCCCCACCACCACCCAGTCGGTATCCTGCACCGGCAGGCCCAGCAGGCGGTCGCGCACGGCGCCGCCAACCTTGTATATCTTCATCGCGTATCGGCCGTTTGTTTGATCGAACTCATTCTAACGGTTGCGGCGCCCGCGCTAAAATCCGGCCATTCCTCGCCCGTACAAGAGCCGCCATGAACATCGCCCAAGACATCACCGCCCTGATCGGCAACACCCCGCTGGTGCAACTGAACCGCATCAGCGCCGGCTGCGCCGCCACCATCGTGGCCAAGCTGGAATACATGAACCCAAGCCATTCGGTAAAGGACCGCATTGCGCTCAGCATGATAGACGCGGCCGAAGCGGCCGGCATCATCGGGCCGGATACTGTCATCGTCGAGCCGACCTCGGGCAATACCGGCATTGGTCTGGCCATGGTGTGTGCCGCACGCGGCTACAAGCTGGTGCTGACCATGCCCGAGACCATGTCGCGCGAGCGCCGCGCGCTGTTGCGCGGTTATGGCGCCGAGCTGGTGCTGACGCCGGGGCCGGACGGCATGGGTGGCGCCATTGCCCGCGCCAAGGCCTTGTGCGAGCAGCACGCCAACTACTTCATGCCGCAGCAGTTCGAGAACCCGGCCAATCCGGAAATCCACCGCCGCACTACAGCCGAAGAGCTATGGCGCGATACCGACGGCCAGCTCGACATGCTGGTGGCCGGCGTGGGCACCGGCGGCACCATCACCGGCGTGGCCGAGGTGCTCAAGGCACGCAAGCCGTCCTTCCGCGCCATTGCCGTCGAACCGGATGCCAGCCCGGTGCTGAGCGGCGGCGCCAAGGGCCCGCACCCCATTCAGGGCATAGGCGCAGGCTTTGTACCCGGCGTGCTCAACACGCAAATCTGCGACGAAATCATCCGCGTGGGCAACGACGACGCCTTCACCACCGCCCGCGCCATGGCCACGCAAGAGGGCATTTTGTGCGGTATCTCGGCCGGCGCCGCCACTTGGGCTGCCATCCAGATCGCAAAGCGCCCGGAAAACGCCGGCAAGCTGATCGCGGTGATCATTCCGTCGTTTGGCGAGCGGTATTTGTCGACCAAGTTGTTTGAGGGTTTGATTGATTGAGGGGCTGCGCCACCCGGCTGGCGATTATTCGGCCAAGGCAGGGCCAGTCTGCCCCGCCCTAGCCGATCAGTCCGGTTGCGGCAAGGCCACCAGCGAGCGCTGCGGGAAGGTCGCCGACGAGACCTGGTCTTTCAGTTCACCCGAGAACCACTGGCAGGTGGCCAGCAAGATATCGGTATTGTCGGGGTCTTTGCCGGTGCTCTGCACCGTCATGCTCGGCCCGCCCGAGTTCAGTTGTACGACGTCGCCAATGTTGACAGCTGCCATGCCGGGTTACTCCTGAGTTTGGATAATGTGCAAGGCTGGATTCAGCCAAGGCCAATATACGCAGGCGTACGGCGATCCGTCATGCTTGCTGCCATGACCGTTGCATTTGCTCTGCAAGTTCAGCCCCACCAAGCCCCTCACCCCGGCCCGCACAACAGTGCATGCATGGTCTTGCCTGTATCGCCCTCGTCAAAGCGCTTCATGGCGGCGGCGGGCGGCAGATCAGGCGCGCGCAGTAGCGGTTTGCCGGCTGGCGTGCTGGCGGCAAACAGCGCAATTTGCGCCACGCGCAGTTGCTGGGTGCTGCAGTCGGCCTCGTAGCGGATCAGCGCTGATCCGGCTGGCCCCAACGCGCTGAAGCCCTTGCCCAGCAGCGCCAGCGGCGTGGCGGGCACGATGCGGAACCAGGCGACGGGCTTGCTGCCGCGCAGCAGGCTGCGGGTGGCGATATCGATCTTGTCGCCGCTGGGCGGGGTGGGCACGGCTTGCCAGCCGGCGTCGTCGCCCGGCAGCGGGCCGTCCAGCTCGCCCAGGGTGGTCACAGCGTCGATCAGTGAGGTGACATCCGGCCCGGGGGCCTGCACGCACAGGCTGGCCAGCGCATAGCGCGCCCAGGCTGCGCCACTGTTCACCGGGCGCGGCTTAGCCAGCTCGGCGTGGCCCGGTGCGTGTTCATCCAGCTTGTAGACCTCCAGCCCGGTGCCGTTCTTGCCGGCATACAGCCCGGCGCGCAGCAGGGCCAGCGTTTTCTGCTCGCACTGGCCTTGCACCAGCATGGCGCTGGAGAGATAGCGCACCGGTTTGCCGGCATCGTCGCTCATGGTGCGCTCGGCCGGGTAGCTTTGCAGCAACCAGCCCTGTACCGCGCCATCGGCATTGCGCTCTACCCGGTCGGGATCGATGGCGGTTTGCACGCCGTCTTCACTGGTGGCAATCGGCTGCCAGCCGGCCTGCGCGCCCAGCGCTGCCAGCATCAGGATTGCCGCTGTTTGCCATGCCTTGTGTACCGTCATGTATGTGCCCCGATTGCGGATGGTGGCAATCAGCTTGAACGCATCTGTGGGCTGGGGCAAGGGTGGCGCGCTATAGCTGCGACAGCTCGTCATCCACCTCGTTCAGCAGGCTGGTGAGGTTGCGCGGGGTGGGGGTGTTGACGAATTCGGCGGCCAGCTCGAATGGATCAATCGATATGCCCGAGTGGTTGAGGTGCACGAATTCGCCCACCACATAGCGGGCAAAGTTCTGCGAGGTTGCGATGTCGTTCACAAACCAGCAGCCGTCGTACTTCTGTACGAAGTATTCACCGATGCACAAAATCCGGCAAAATCCGGGGTCAGGTCTCAATACTGTTTGGTTAGCCGGATTTCCGCTCCTCCCGCCCCAGCACCTGTACTGACCAGTCCCCCTGCCGCCTGCGTGGGTAGCAATGATCATGGGCCGCGTATGGCGAATTTCGCCGCTTCACCTGCCTGGGTGCACGCTGCCCCACAGTACGTACCGCCCGCAAGCGCGCACCCGCTGCCAGCCACTCACGAAACCAGCGTCTTGCGGCTGCCCGCCCTGGGGGGAAAGGCCCCGGAGCGGGGTTGGGTACGCCGCAGCAACTGCACATGTCCCACGAACGAAAGGTCATCATGACGACTGCGGTGCGCACTGGCGACCTGATGCATCAACCAGCGTACCGCATAGTGCGCCAGCACCCAGCCATAAAACTCCTGCCTGACCAGCTCAGGCGTCTTGGAGCGCAACGTCCTGCGCCCCTGCTGCAAATGGGTCTTGAGCTCATCGAACACCGCTTCAACCTGCCAGCGTGCGTGATAGCACGCCGCCAGCTCGGCTGCCGGCGCCGCTTCGGCCGACAACAGCGTCGTCATCAGGCGATAGCGTATGGCCGCGCCGTCCAGCTTGGGCAAACTGTACTCGATGACCCGCACCGGGATGCCATCCATGTCCTGCCGTCTTGCCTTGTCATCGGGATAGATCACGCTCAGGTAAGAGCCATCCGGCAAGGCCGTCACGACCGGCAGGC
>NZ_FWXD01000016.1 GCF_900176275.1 Andreprevotia lacus DSM 23236
AGGTTGCGCAATTCGCGCGCGGCGGCGGGCAGTGTTGTGCGGTCGGCGTGGCGTTGGCCCAGCGCGTGCGCGGCCGCCCAGACGGCGTGCTCGGCGCTGGGCAGGTGGTCGGCAATCAGAATGATTTCGCCGCTGGCCGGCAGGTAAAACCCTTGGCTTTGCGCGGTGTTTCGCGCGCCTGCCGTGCCCTCGCCCAATGGCACGGCGGGGGCGCCCTGCAGCAAGGTGCGCGCTTCGCTGGCGCTTTGCACCACGCGCAGGCTGCCGTTGTGCCAGTCGGCAAGGGCGTGGTCGAGCGTGCGTTGCAGTGCGGGGGCAGCCATGCCGCGCGTGCTGCCCTGGGCTGGCGCGGTGCGGTGTGGCACAGCGCTGCGGCGCTCGGCTTCGTCCAGCATGTGGGCAAGGGTGGCGCGTTCCAGCGGGCGCAGCGGCCGGCCTTGTCGTGCGCGTGCGACCGCTTGCACGGTTTGCGGCACGCTCAGACGCCGGCCATCCATGCCGGGGCGGTTGCGCCACCATGTGGTCGGCCGGCCGGGGCCGGCGCAAGAGATCGCCCGCATCGCGCAAGACATCGACGATCATCACCCCGGCCTGAAACGCGATGCGGTGCTGATAACCAGCATTCCCGGCATCGGCAACACCACTGCCGCCAAGATGCTGGCCTATGTGGGCGATGTGCGCCGTTTCGAATCTGCCAAGGCACTGGCGGCCTGGCTGGGCGTGTCACCTCGGCAACGGCAATCGGGCAGTTCGGTGAGAGGCCGGACCATGCTCAGCCGTGCCGGTCACCGCAGTGCGCGCACCGCGCTGTACATGCCGGCGCTGGTGGCGCTGCGCCACAATCCTGCCCTGCAGGCATTTGGAGCACGCCTGCGCGCCAACGGCTTGGCACCCAAGGCCGTGGTTGGCGCGGCCATGCGCAAACTGGCACATCTGATCTTCGGGGTGGTGCGCTCAGGCGTGCCATTCGATGCACAAATGGCAATGCCCAAGCTTGACGTTCAAGACGGTATCTGACCCCAATTTTTGCTCAGTTTTCGGATTTCGACGCATAACTTACATTGGTTCGTCGCAATACACTGAAACAAAATCATTTTCCATACGATGGACTCCAAGCATTTGCTCCGCCCCCTTCCCAAGAGAAAACCAAAAGCGAACATCTACCCAACCCTCAACATATACAGTTGACAAAGTCAACTCCCCCGCAGCGATAATTTCATCTCGATATTCGGAGGTTCTAGCAAAATTTTGCGCCGAGGCGTCAAACACTTCAAGCCGCTCAACAAAGTCATTTAATAGACTCAGATTTTCCTCGCCATCAAGAAACCGATCACCCCCTCTTATATATACAAGCAACTCTCGACCCTTATAATCAAGTTGGCACGCCCAAAGTCCGTTTTCAAAGATAAAAAAATCTTTAGTCAGTTGTATCATATCATCTATCCTTTGAAAGAACAGTTGGGCGCTCAATAAGACCGGACTGTGGAATAAGTCCACCATTGGCAAGAGTCTTGGGATGTGTTGCTCTCCAATCAAATGCCTCTTTTGCGGTCCGCCAAGTTTTGTAATCCAAATACTTTTCAGTTTCCTTCAAAATTCGAACAGGAACGATATCCACATTAGATGCTTGTTGAGCCGCCGAAAGCCTGCGGTTATCAAGGGTAATTAATGTTCCGTCGGGGCGCTCAATAACAATCAATGGATTTTCTTGCGACCATTTCCAACCACCAGACTCCATAATCTGGAGATAGTTATTTTCAGTAATCGTACGCTGACTAAAGCGAATATCATTTGGTCTAATCCAAGCCTCACGTCCAACTCCTGCCGGCACTTGGATTGTGTCTGTTTTTACTTCTCTAGCCTTGTTTGGAACAAGGTCCTTTTGCGCCTCCACCCCCAACCCAACATCACCCGCCCCCCGCGCAGCACGCTGCCCATCCCCACCAGCCAGCATCTCAGCCAGCACCGCACCAACCTGCGCACCCTCATTCTGGCGCATGCCGGCATAGCGGCCAAACCAGCCTTGCAGTTTGTCGGCAAAGCGCGCCTGCACGTCGAGTACGCCTTCGCGCTGGGCCTGCGGCATCCGCACGCCATAGCGCTGTTGCAGTGCATGCCAATCGCCGCTGTGGCGGGTGGCAGCCAGCTCGGCCAGTGCGGCTTCGGCGGCTTGCTGGCGCTGCGCTGGCGTGTTGTCGTCCAGCCCGCGCTGCCGGGCGATGGCGCTGGCCAGTGCGTTCACACTGCGGTTTTGCCGGGCCACCAGCGCCAGGTTGCGCAATTCGCGCGCAGCGGCGGGCAGTGCTGTGCGGTCGGCCTGCTGGTGGCCCAGCGTCTGCGCAGCCGCCCAGACGGCGTGCTCGGCGCTGGGCAGGTGGTCGGCAATCAGGATGATGTCGCCGCTGGCCGGCAGGTAATACCCTTGGCTTTGCGCGGTGGTGTGCGCGCTTGCCGTACCTTGGCCGCCCAGCGGTACGGCGTCGGTGTTCTGCAGCAAGGTGCGCGCTTCGCTGGCGTTTTGCACCACGCGCAGGCGAACGTTCAATGCACAAACGACGATGCCCAAGCTTGGCGTTCAAAACGGTAGCTGACCCCTGATTTCTCACGCGACGGCAGGCAGTGCGGTCGGCCTTATTGCAGAATTGTCCAGATTTTCTCGAATTTCCTAGATCAATCGATATGTTTCATTATCAAGGTCATCTGCACGCAAATAAACCCTCCGAATTGAAGAATCAGGAGAGACCAGGGTCATCGAATACGGATTATCACTAGAATCGGGAAGCAAGCACTCCGAATTCAATACACGAGAAAAATTTGCTGCAATCAAAGAAAAATCGGGATTCAGCTCAGGGGCCAATAATTCAACAGACAAATGGATTTGAAAGTCGCCGGCAACCTCCGTACTAATGGAAAGTATCTTTATGCCACTTGGCAATGTCTCTTCGGGGTACCCATTTATAGAAACTACAAAGTTCTCAGGCACCCCAAAGACAATCGAAAGGCTTTCCCTTACCTCTGACAGGGAAACCATTTTTTTTACAATCAAATCAAATCCGCTCATTGCCTTTTTAACCCCAAAATCTCTAATGCACCTTGTCTTGCAGATGCATCGATTTTCATATTATCAAGAATCAATTTAGCCCTTGCGGTATTACCAAACTGATTATACACGCCGAGCGCCTTGAAAGCCTCTCGACTCAATGTGTAAAAGCCATCACCAGACATTGGAAACAGGGTTCCGTCATGGTATCCATAAACACGGTTATTCACAGATATGGTGTTCCCCCGGACGATTCCTCGGCCAGCTCGGATCGCCGCCACGTCCTCTACAACATTTACCGTGGGAGCAATAACCGTATTCTGCTCTTTCGGTAGTGACTTTTGATTGATCTTTTCCAGGTAATGTCGACGATTTGGGGCCTTAAGATCGCTCAACCGGCCAGGTGCACTAGCATTTTTTCCGGCATCTACTTCCGCGTCCGAGCTTGGAGCCGCTCCGTCTGAAACCCGGTACTCCCGCCCCGCCTCCCCTGCCAACCCAACATCACCCACCACCCGCTCAGCACGCTGCCCACCCCCACCAGCCAGCATCTCGGCCAGCACCGCACTGCCCTGCGCGCCCTCATTCTGGCGCATGCCGGCATAGCGGCCAAACCAGTCTTGCAGTTTGTCGGCAAAGCGCGCTTGCACGCCGAGTACGCCGTCGCGCCGGGCCAGTGGCATGCGCACGCCATAGCGCTGTTGCAGTGCATCCCAATCGCCGCTGTTGCGGGTGGCGGCCAGCTCGGCCAGCTCGGCCAGCTCGGCCAGTGCGGCTTCGGCGGCTTGCTGCCGCTGCGCCGGCGTGTTGTCGTCCAGCCCGTGCTGGCGGGCGATGGCGCTGGCCAGTGCGTTCACACTGCGGTTTTGCCGCGCCACCAGCGCCAGATTGCGCAATTCGCGCGCGGCGGCGGGCAGTGTTGTGCGGTCGGCGTGGCGCTGGCCCAACTCGTGCGCGGCCGCCCAGACGGCGTGCTCGGCGCCGGGCAGGTGGTCGGCAATCAGGATGATGTCGCCGCTGGCCGGCAGGTAATACCCTTGGCTTTGCGCGGTGGTGTGCGCGCCTGCCGCACCTTGGCCGCCCAGCGGTACTGCATCGGTGTTCTGCAGCAGGGCGCGCGCTTGGGCGGCGCTTTGCACCACACGCAGGCCGCCATTTAATACACAAATGACGATGCCCAAACTTGGTGTTCAGGACGGTATCTGACCCCAAGTTTGGTGGGTTTTGACAGGCTTCGCCCCGGACTTCTGGACTATTTATAGTTCTTCTCTTGGGCAAGCCAATTTTTCAATGCGATCAAGCCGGGTGCGATAACATCATTAGATGAAGTGGAAACATCGTAGAGCTGAGTGCTCGTGTCGCATCCCTTCAAAAACTCCCATATCGCTTTCTGCCCCCAATTGGGGATGTCAGCCCACAAGCTCGAATTTTCTGGGAAATTCTTTAAAACATCAATTATCGCCCCAATGGTCTCATCCTTGGTGTAGATGCCAGAATTATATGCCTCAACGTACGAATTAATTCGTTTAGAATCTGCGTTCACCGTGCATATCCCCTCATGATTTCCACTATTTGGTCTGCATAGTCCCAAGCCTGAGAATGCCAGCTATCTTGAAGACCACCAAACTCTGGAGATGCAGTTTGTTTAATAAAGGTACGCTGATTCCACACCCCCAAGCTCTCAAATTTCTCTAACTCGTACATTTCATGAGCGATATGCGCCACCGCCGCCTCATCGCTGGACAGCAAATTCTCACTTAAGCGAACCGGAATCATATTATTAATATTCTTCATACCATCCCAAGTCATGATCGCCGCTAAATTAGCGCCCAAATAGTTACCAGTTTGCCCATATTCCGCCATTGCCCCAACTTTGTTTGAAAGCAACGATGGATCCACAAAAATAACATACACATCATCCGGAATGTACACGCCCATCTCTCTGGCAAGGTTAAGCATATATTCGCGGGTCCGGATTACATTGCCTGCATTTTGTTGATAAACAAGCTTGGGGGCTTGTCCAGTACCCAGCAATTCTCTTGCAACAGTACTCTTTGGGATATCGTGTTCCCGCCCCGCCTCCCCTGCCAACCCAACATCACCCGCCACCCGCGCAGCACGCTGCCCATCCCCACCAGCCAGCATCTCGGCCAGCACCGCACTGACCTGCGCGCCCTCATTCTGGCGCATGCCGGCATAGCGGCCAAACCAGTCTTGCAGTTTGTCGGCAAAGCGCGCTTGCACGCCGAGTGCGCTGTCGCGCCGGGCCAGTGGCATGCGCACGCCGTAGCGCTGTTGCAGCGCGTCCCAATCGCCGCTGTGGCGGGTGGCGGCCAGCTCGGCCAGTGCGGCTTCGGCGGCTTGCTGACGTTGTGACGGCAGGCTGTCGTCCAGCCCACGCTGGCGGGCGATGGCGCTGACCAGTGCGTTCACACTGCGGTTTTGCCGTGCTACCAGCGCCAGGTTGCGCAATTCGCGCGCGGCGGCAGGTAGCGCTGTGCGGTCGGCCTGGCGCAGGCCCAACTCGTGCGCGGCCGCCCAGACGGCGTGCTCGGCGCTGGGCAGGTGGTCGGCAATCAGGATGATGTCGCCACTGGCCGGCAGGTAAAACCCCTCGCTTTGCGCGGTGTTGCGCGCGCCTGCCGTGCCCTCGCCCAATGGCACGGCGGGAGCGCCCTGCAGCAAGGTGCGCGCTTCGCTGGCGTTTTGCACCACGCGCAGGCGGCCGTTGCGCCAGTCGGCAAAGGCGCGATCGAGCGTGCGCTGCAGTGCGGAGGCTGCCATGCCGCGCACACTGCCTGGTGCTGGCGCGATGCGGTGTGATGCAGCGCTGCGGCGCTCGGCTTCGTCCAGCATGTGGGCGATGTGCGCCGCTTCGAATCTGCCAAGGCGCTGGCGGCCTGGCTGGGCGTCTCGCCCCGACAGCGGCAATCGGGTAGTTCGGTGAGAGGCCGGACCATGCTCAGCCGCACCGGCCACCGCAGCGCCCGCACCGCGCTGTACATGCCGGCGCTGGTGGCGCTGCGCCACAATCCTGCCCTGCAGGCCTTCGGCGAACGGCTGCGCGCCAACGGCTTGGCACCCAAGGCCGTGGTTGGCGCGGCCATGCGCAAGCTCGCGCATCTGATCTTCGGGGTGGTGCGCTCAGGCATGCCATTCGATGCACAAATGGCAATGCCCAAGCTTGACGTTCAAGACGGTATCTGACCCCTGACTTCCACTTACTTCCCTCAATCAAACGGCACGAATTTTATCCAAGTTTGAAGCTGATCTAGCGCAATGCCACTTACATTGCTCAACACCTGAACAAACCTTTCATATGCAATATCGCTAGATACAATCCGCAATTGATCAATACCACGACTAGCAACATTCAAACTATTGAAATATAAATTTGATACTTCACCAATTGCATTATGCACATCTGCCTCTGAAAAAAAATTGAGCGGAACAACGTACTCCCCCATTTCCGGAGGCTTGAATATGGCCTCATTTATATCCCCCCCCCCAATCTCCGCACCACAATGCGTGCAGACATCAGGGTTGCTCGACATTTTCAGGCATGCGTAGCAAGTATACTTGCCAATCGGTTGAATTATCTTGTCGCCTTTCATTTACATCTCGCTTATAAAGACTGGAATTACGGGTGCAGTACTATTTCCACCCCAATAAACCCTCATTGACAGCAAATCATCCACAGAGACAGATTGACCGTTTTGAGGGTCAAACATATTAACGGTACCGTCGGCAAATCGCTCCGCACTGAATACATGGCTCAACTGATTACGTTTAGGACCAACAAACATTGCATATTGACCAACAGGTGCATCTTCGGCATAAGGTGATATAGCCAACGGCTTCTCTTTTGCACCTGTTGCGACTCGAATTATGCGCACAGCCTCTGGCATTTGAATTCCTCGCGAAGGATCGACTGATGCCACGATGCGCTCTACATCATCAGCTGTCATAAATACGCCGCCTAGCCGGTCGGTCATATACGATGCCACACACGCAATGCAATTTTGCTTCTTTGCAGATGGATTCCACCGCGTCGTAGTTGGCGCGTCCCATGCGGCACCGATATGCGACTCCATGTTTGCTTCATTCGCAGCAAAATCACGATCGCCGTTTTGTACCAATAGTCCCTTGTTTGGAACCCGGTTTTCTCGCCCCGCCTCCCCTGCCAACCCAACATCACCCGCCCCCCGCGCAGCACGCTGCCCATCCCCACCAGCCAGCATCTCAGCCAGCACCGCACCAACTTGCGCACCCTCATTCTGGCGCATGCCGGCATAGCGGCCAAACCAGCCTTGCAGTTTGTCGGCAAAGCGCGCCTGCACGTCGAGTACGCCTTCGCGCTGGGCCTGCGGCATCCGCACGCCATAGCGCTGTTGCAGTGCATCCCAATCGCCGCTGTGGCGGGTGGCAGCCAGCTCGGCCAGTGCGGCTTCGGCGGCTTGCTGGCGCTGCGCTGGCGTGTTGTCGTCCAGCCCGTGCTGGCGGGCGATGGCGCTGGCCAGTGCGTTCACAGTGCGGTTTTGCCGCGCCACCAGCGCGAGGTTGCGCAATTCGCGCGCGGCGGCGGGCAGTGTTGTGCGGTCGGCGTGGCGCAGGCCCAACTCGTGCGCGGCCGCCCAGACGGCGTGCTCGGCGCCGGGCAGGTGGTCGGCAATCAGGATGATGTCGCCGCTGGCCGGCAGGTAATACCCTTGGCTTTGCGCGGTGTTTCGCGCGCCTGCCGCACCTTGGCCGCCCAGCGGTACTGCGTCGGTGTTCTGCAGCAAGGTGCGTGCTTGCTCGGTGCTTTACACCACGCGCAGACGACCGTTCAAGCACAAACGGCGATGCCAGGGCTTGGCGTTCAAGACGGTATCTGACTCTGGATTTCTACAGTGGAATTTTTTGGAAAATCAAATTACCATGACATGCACACCATTTGCACTTTCATCAATATTTAATTCCACCCACCCAGCTTTTTGCCACAAAGAGAATAGCTTCTCGTAGCTATTTGTCTTTTCCTCGCCAACTTCGCCTCCGCCTGGACCGATTTCCCAAACAGACCTGCCTTGCCGCTTTGCGGTAATCAGCATCGCTCCCAAATCAGCAACGGCCTGAATTGCTTTCTTTGAAAACAACTCATAGAGAACGTATTCTGACGTATTCTTTTCCAAAAGATTTTGAAATACAAAACCTTCAAGATATGTGGAAGGTAGATTGTAGTCCTCCCACTCCTTTTCTCGTTGATGAGCCAACTCTATCAGTGACATCACATGCCTCCACTAATTATTAGATGACCAATAAGTCTATCTACTTTTTTAACAGCCCCGAAGTGCGCATTGTCAATGAGGCCCTGTATCTTAGGTGGCGTCATTTTCCCTCTACTTAGTGCATTCCACAGATCCTGCATTTCCGTGTATTCGTGTGCAAAAGCAGCTACGGTACCGCGACTACTCAGGAGAGTACTCTCAGGAATACTCACTACAGAATTTCCACCGAACATCTGCTGCCAGCCGATGCGCTCGTTATCAAAGAATTGTAAATTCTTACCGTAGGCGGCTAGCTTATTTCCACCATATAGCTCTGCGAAGATAGAGTCGGGCACAGCGTTATATTGAACCATCATGCCTCCACCATGATCTACGAGGACTCTACGCGAGTCTAATACTCGATAGTCAACAAGATTTTCGTTGAATGCCCCCCTTTCGTCGGCAAAATTCAACGCATTTTCCATGCTTGGTACTGACGTCCTATCCCGAGTAAAAAGGTGTTCGGTAACTTGGGGGATCTCACCCGTAGCGTAACTCCCACGTCGAGTCGCAGCGCCTAACAACGTAGTGCTGTTTGGAGCAGGGACTTTTTGTGCACTCTCCTTTGCCCCGACCAGCCCAACATCACCCACCCCTCGCTCAGTGCGGCCCCCATCCCCACCAGCCAGCATCCCTGCCAGCACCGCACTGACCTGCGCGCCCTCATTCTGGCGCATGCCGGCATAGCGGCCAAACCAGTCGCGCAGTTTGTCGGCAAAGCGCGCTTGCACGCCGAGTGCGCCGTCGCGCCGGGCCAGTGGCACGCGCACGCCATAGCGCTGTTGCAGTGCATGCCAATCACCGCTGTGGCGGGTGGCAGCCAGCTCGGCCAGTGCGGCTTCGGCGGCTTGCTGACGTTGTGACGGCAGGCTGTCGTCCAGCCCGTGCTGGCGGGCGATGGCGCTGGCCAGTGCGTTCACGCTGCCGTTTTGCCGTGCTACCAGCGCCAGGTTGCGCAATTCGCGCGCGGCGGCGGGCAGTGTTGTGCGGTCGGCGTGGCGCTGGCCCAACTCGTGCGCGGCCGCCCAGACGGCGTGCTCGGCGCTGGGCAGGTGGTCGGCAATCAGGATGATGTCGCCGCTGGCCGGCAGGTAATACCCTTGGCTTTGCGCGGTGGTGTGCGCGCTTGCCGTACCTTGGCCGCCCAGCGGTACGGCGTCGGTGTTCTGCAACAAGGTGTGTGCTTGCTCGGTGCTTTGCACCACGCGCAGGGTGCCGTTGCGCCAGCCGGCAAGGGCGTGGTCGAGCGTGCGCTGCAGTACAGGTGCAGCCAGGATGGCGTTGCCGATCTGCTGGGTGTCACGGTTTAGCTGGGTGCGTTCATTGATGCCCGCAGTGCGCGTTGTGGTGCTGTGGCTGGCCTGCAGGTCGCTGTCTGGCGCTGCTGCCGGGTTGAGAAGCGGCGTTTCCTGTGCCGCCAGCCCAGCCAGGTGCGGGTCGGCCTTGGTCGATGTTCGCGCATCCGCTTCGGCAGCGGCCCATGCTGGGACTTGAACCTGCTCGGCCGCGTTGCTTGCTGTTAGCGGATGCATGGGGCGGCCGGCAAGCGGGCTATTGGCCGGGAGTTCGTTCCCGGAATCCTGCTGCAGGTCTGCCGCAGCGATGTGTGTGCGGCCGTCGGTGTGTTCGGCACGGATCAGTGGCGCCGCCGCATCCAGCACATCATGCACCGTACCCCGCTGCGCGCCGGTATCGGCGGTTGCCGGGTCGAACTGGCGGCCGCTCTGGCTGGCTGGCGGGTCGATGCGTGGCGCTTCTTGCTGCGCTGCCTGCTCGTCGCTTGCCAGCTGCCGGCGCGCGGCAACAGCGTCGCCACGGTCAGCGGCAACGCCCTCTTGCCCTGCCGGTGGCAGTTGGCGACCACGCGGGTCCGGCAGGGATGCAACGTCATCGACCGGCCCGACTGAGGGGTGCGGCCGGGCCGGGCTGGCAGCCGGCTGATTGGCTGCAGCCGGCGCGTCGGCGCGTTGCTCGACGTCGTGCGCCATGAGCGCCTCATCGGCATGGTTGTCGAGCGCATCGCGTACGGCATTCAGGCCACGCTGTGCCTGCATGGCCATGCCGATTTGATCGGCAGACAGTGGGCGCGAGATGCCGGTGTCCGGGTCGATCTGTGCTTGCAGGGCCTGGCCGCGTGTTTCGGCCAGCGCACCCGCCAGTTGTACGGTCTGGGCGGCCGTTTGCATGGCCGCGGTCCGGCTTTGCCACGCGTGCTGCACTGCATCGGCGGTGTTGATCGTGCCGCCCATTACCGCGCCGAGGGTGCCGCCCAGGGTTGCCGCTTTGCCAACGCCGGACGTCAAGTCCTGATCCGGCGCATAGGTAATCCGAGCACCCACATTCTGGGCAAACTGGCCGCCACCTTCATCCAGGCCTTCTTCGCCTGCCTCTTTCAATAGCGTGCCGGCAATCTGCCTGGCCAGCTGGCCACGGGTCAGGTTTGCCGCTTCGCCGGCCACCATGTGGTTGAGGAAGCGTGCTTCAACACCGCCGCCCAGCGTTGAAGCCACCGCGGAGATCGGCGCTGCGACCAGCCCGGCAACGTTCCCGGCCTGCTCGGCCTCGGCATCGCTGCGGCCGTTCTGCCGCGCTTGCTGCTGGGCAGAGGTGCCGGCGTCGGCGGCGCCGAGCACTGTATTGACGCCGACATTGGCCAGCGCCATGCGCCCCAGCGCTTGCGCTGCCGTCGCGCCGCCGCGTGCGGCCAGCATGGCTTTACCAACCAGGCCAAGCTGCGGCAGTTGCTGCACGATCATGCCTTGCACATAGCTGGGGTGTGCCGCCAGCGCTGCCAGGGTGTCTGTCACGCCGCGCGCTTCGTCGACATCCCTGCCTGCCTGCTGCAATTCGGGCGATTTCAGTTGCTCAAGGCTGGCTTGGTTGCGGTCAAAGCCTTCCGCAACCAGGGCATAGCCCTTGTCGACCGGATCGAGCAGGCCCGGCGCAAGCAGGCGTACTGGCAGCGTTGCAATATCCGCCTGTTTTTTGCCCACCCATGTGAGCATATTGGCCAGCGAGTTTGCGCCCTGGACCAGGTTGACTGCGGTGTCCTGTGCCTGCTCGGGTGGAACCAGTGCAGCAAGCAGCGCAGCACCGGGGCTAACCAGGGTGGATGGGCGGATGTGCCCGTCGTCGTCCAGCTGGGTGCGCACAAATCTCGACAGGAAACCGGTGAAACTCTGCTTGGCGGCGTTTTCTGCCCGATCCAGGAGGCCGGGTGGCGGGTTGGCTTGCACACGAACCAGCGCATCGTGAATCTGGCGCTTGCGCGCGAACTGGGCAAAATCACCGACGCCGCCCGACGACAGCCAGTCATCCCGCAGCCCCTGCATTCTTGGCGACAAGTCCTGCATATCTTTAGAAGCGCGTACTTCCAGCGCACGCGGGGTATTGCCGGTGCTGCCGTACACGGCGAGGTTTGCCGCATCGGTGATGGCGGGCTGCATGGCCGCATACGCCTTGCCCGGGTCTTGGCCATTGAGCGCCAGCACCGGCGCCCGGTAGGTATCGAACCATGTCCGGCGGGCCTGGGCCTGCCCGGCAGGGCCCAGCTGCTGATAGCCCGGCGCAGTCACCACGTCCTGCAGTGTGGGAACTGGTTGATTGAAAAAAGCGTCGTTGTTGCTCATGCGCGCGCCCAAAAAAAAAGCCCGACCGCACTGGGCGGTCGGGCTGGTATTGAATGAGGGAAACCGGTCATGCCGGGCCATGGCCCGGTGCTGCGGCAAAACCCGGCGCAGCGGTGCGGGCAAAGCAGGCGTAGCGCAGGCCATTAAAACGTGCGGCCAGTGCGCTGCAGGCCGGGTGTTGCGCGTGGTGCTTGGAGCCGCTAACAAAACCCAGTGTATCGGTGCTGGCAAGGCACGCGAAACGCAGACAGAATCTGGCCGTACGGCCAGCGAGCGTAACGCTGCCAGCAGGGTTTTATTAGCGGCTCTTATGGCCTGGACATGCCACCCGTGCTGTCTTGCGACGGGCGGACGGCGTCAAAGATGTTGCGGTATTCGGCCGCCATGGCCTGGCGCTTGGCCGGGTCTTTTTCCGCGGTGATGGCGTGCACCGCATCGGCCTGGGCGTTGCTGAGCGTATAGTCCCGCGTCGAGGGGTTGATTGTCCGGTATTGGCTGAGCACGCGGGCCGCATTGGTATAGCGATCCGGGTTGTAGCCGGCGGTGCCGGGCGATTCGGACATCAGAATGTATTGGGCCTCGGCCAGCTTGCTGGCTATTTGCCGGACGGGGTCGCTCGCATCATGCGCCCATTGCGCCTGCATGCGGCTTTTCGCCGCGCCGTCGCTGATGCCTTGCAACTTCAGGCGGTTGCTGAAATCTTCCGCGCGGACCTTGTCGCTGTATTGCCGTTCGTTGTCAATGTCGCTCACGCGCTCCGCCCGGTCGCGGTCATGGGTCTTTTGCTCGTAGCCAAAGCCGATCTGCTGCATTTCCTTCTGCCGCTCGTTGGCCGTGGTGGCATCGTCAACGCGCCAGTTGTGCTCCATCTCGGCCTGCGCCGCCTGCTTGGCTGCCACGTAGTCTTGCTGTGTTTTCCAGTCATCCAGTTTTTGCTGGTTTTGCGCTTGCTGCACATTCCAGCCGGCGCCGCCGGCCAGTGCGCCCAGTACGCCATCGATCAGCCCTGCCATGCGTTTTGCTCCTGTGCGGCGGCCGCTTGCGGGCCGGGTGCGGGGGCCGCAGGTCCTGCACCCGGCGCGAGGTGCCGTGTCTTGAAGCGGGCAATTGCCGCTGGCAGGATCTGGCGTGCGAACCGGCCTGCCGTGCCCGGCGGGATACCGCCGATATGCTCGGCGAACTCGGCCACCACGAGGCAGATGGCCGGCAAGGCAACCGTGATCGAGCGTGGATCGGTATTCTGGCCGGTCTGCTGCTGCAGATCCCGGTTGGCGGCAACCAGCAGATTCACGGCCATGTCACCGCCTTCGTCCTCGTCCACCTTGCCGTCTGCCATCAACTGCTGCCGGGCCACGTCCATAGCGCCCTGGCCGTAAAGAATCCGTGCTGCGATCAGCGCCATCTGCATTGGTTGCGGCAATGGCCGGCCTTGCGGTTGTTGCTGCGGTTGTTGCTGCGACAGGGCAGCATTGATCAATCCAGCCATTATTTGCCCCCGAAGTTACTTGCTGTTCCCAGTGCTACATCCTTGGGCACGGTGCGATAGCGACGCAGCTCGTCACGCGCTTCTTGCGTCATCTGTCGCTGATAATCGCGCTGCGCGTCTGCCGCGCGCGCGTTGTTCCACGCCTGGACGCCGCCCAGAATCGCGGCATTGATCAGCCCCTTGGCGCCGGTATCTTGTGACTTGTACCAGTCGTATGCGCCGCCCAGGGCAGAGCCGACGCTGCCAAAGAAACTCATGTTCGTCTGCGCGTCTGCGCCGCCAGTCAGCGGCGCAAGGGCATCGATATAGGTTTGCGACCCGCCATAGCTGGAGTCCGTGTTGTTCACCGAGTTGCTGCCATAGCTGGGCTCGTGCCCGAACAGGTCCTTCCAGAAGTCGGACCCGCTGTCGTCAAAGAAACCGCCAAAATCGCTCATCTCGTTACCCCATGAAATTGCTTGCACTGGCCAGCTGATAGGCTGTAACCGAATTGGGCACCGTTGTTGCACTCGTTGCGGAGGTTGCGGGCCTGGCCGGGGTATTGACAACCAGCGCCCCGTTGCCGCTGCCATAGCCGCCACGGTTGCCGCCGGAGGAGGCGGAACCATCCGATCCCCCGTCGGCGATGCCCCTGCCAATTTGCGTGCCCACCCAGCCGCCGATCGGCCCACCCAGCGGGGTTCCCGTCAAACTGCCCAGCAAGGAACCCGTGAAATTGCCCACCGTGCCGCTGGCGCCTTGCGTATCGCCACTGCCCAGCTGCCCGCCGATGGTGAGGCCGGTTTTGGCGATGCCGTTGACCAAGCCGTTGCCCGGCACGACACTGGCGACCTTGCCCAGCGTGTTCCAGCCCAGTTTGCCGTTGACGGCATCTTGGGCGATATCCAGGCCGGTCACGAGCGCTGAAAGACCGGGATTGAGGAAACTCAATGCTATTTTCCCCACGGTCAATGCACTATCCATCGCTTGCGCGCCGTCATAAGAGGTCACCAGCGCGGAAAATGGATTGGTATTGGCGGCCGTCTCCAGATAACTCATGCCGGTTTTATTCAGCAGATAGGCCTTTACCGATGAACTCATGTCATCGCTGTTCAATACGGCATCACGCTGTTGCTGCCTGGTATAGTTTGGATTGCCGTTTTCCAGGCTGCCTATCGGCCCATCGTGCGTACCGTGCTTGCCATTGACATTTTCAAGCGCGGCTTGCGTAGCACGATCATTGTCGTAGCCATTGAGCGCATCAGTTAACGTGCCGGCTTGCCTGCCGCCACCACCATAGCCACCACCAACTGCTTTCGTGCCAGCGCCCGTGCTCTGGCCGCCGCTGTCAAAACCACCCGTCGTGCCAACCCCGCCATACCCATACCCCCCCTGAGTGCCACCTGAATCCGCCATTTTCCGACCTCAAATATCCAAGGCGTCAAGCGAATAGGGATACTTCCCGGTCGCTTCCGCGTTGCCAAATATCAATTTATTTATATTGCGTACTGCATCATCCTTGTTATCGATATTCGACAGCTGAATGTTTTGCACCGCGTTCAGGTAGTTTTCCATTTTCGAGGCATTGAAGCTGGCAATATTGTATTTTATCTGCCACGCAAGTGTTTTTCTTGCCAATTCATTGGTTATATTGGCCTGATTGACCTGCTGCTCGAATTGTTTCTGCTTTAATTCATAGTCTTTATCATAATTTCGCTGTGTTTGATCATAGGTCTGCTGGAATTGACTCTGCTTTTGCTCACGGTCAAGCGTATTCTGCCCGGCGGTGAATTCCTGCTGTTGTTTCTGATTGCGCAAATTGTAATCACCCTGAATCCCGGTGAGTTGCGCATTGATCAAGCCTTGATTCTTTGCCAGGCCAAACTGATTCAAGGCATTCTGGTTGGCATTGGCTGCCGTCTGGTAGGCCCCGGCATCTGCGCTGGCGATATTGATCGCCTGGCCGATGGCGGCCTCGGTGCCGGCGCCGGCGGCAATCGAGCTGTTGAGCAAGCCACGCCCGTTGGCCTGCTCCATGGCCAGCCGGCGCGCCTGCTGGATAACCGGGCTGTCGGCCGATAGCACCTTGCCAAGCTGGTTGCTGGTGAGCTCGTCTGCGCTGACGCCGCGCGTCATGGCGCTTTGATAGCCACTCTCCGGCGAGAAATTCAGCTTGGTATCCACCGTCATCAGGGGTTCAGTCTTGGTGGTCCCATACTGGTTGCCCCACATGCCGGCGATATTGGCGTTGCCGGCTGCCAGCGATTCCATCGAGGTGGCACGGCTGAAGGTAGTGTCCTTGCCGCCGCTGCTGAAGGTGGCGCTGCCGTCGGCATTGCGGGTGAGCGTGCCGCCGGCCCAGCTCTGCGTATCGCCACTCTTGCTGTTGTCCCAGTAGTTGTTCCAGTCATTGCGGGCCTGGCTGCCGATAACGGGGTTCAGGGGCTGATCAGGGGTGCTGGCCATCCGGGTGGCTCCTGTTGGTGAGGGTGGGAATGGGGCGGCCTTCGCAGGCAGCGCGTTCTGCCGCACGGCGCTGCACCAGCCCCGGCAGTTGCCGGCCGCCGGCATACACCCAGCGGCCCAGCTCGGCACAGGCGCCGGGCAGATCGCCGGCGTTGGCCTTGCGCACGATGCCGCTGTCGCAAAAGCGCGCATTGCCGACATTGAAGGCAAACGAGAGGAAGGCCGCCTTCTGGCCGTCGCTCAGCGGGCGCTTGATGCAGTTGAGTGCATCGGCATGCTTGAGCAGGTCGGCATACAGCTGGGCATCGCACTGCGCGGCGGAGAAGGTCTGACCCATGCGCAGCTCGGGCCCGGTATGGCCGACGCAGCTGGTGAGGATGCCGACCGGGTCGCGGTAGGTGTGATCAACGCGCCCTTCGAAATGGCTGGTCAGGCTGGCGGCCAAGGCCAATGCACCTGCACCGAGCAGCGCCAGCAAACGGGTCTTAGTCGCGCTCATTGCCGTGCTCCTGCGGGCTGGCGCGCCACCAGCGCAGGTATTTGGGCAGCAACAGGCCCACCTGCAGCGCCAGATAGAGCAGCGTGGCAATCGCCACCCAGTCATTGAGGGTGATGCTGCTGGCCGCAGCAGCGGCGAGGCCAATGGCCGAACGCGCCACGGCGCTGGCCGTGTCTTCATTGGGGGTCATGGGGGCTCCGGATGGTTCGATGAGGTGGCCAGGGGTTGGCCGGACTGGCTGAGAAGCGCGAGGCACCAGGGTTTGACGGGCAGCGCCATGCTGCCGGCACGAGTGATCCCCCGGCCCGGCCGCGCAGAGCCTGAGATCACGACAGGAGCTGCAGCGCGGTACTTGGCACCACCAGCAAAACCCAGCTGACGGCGCCAGGCTTATTGACGGTACGGTTTGCTCCGCCAGCATGCCGCCTGCCTTGCCTGCACCGCCGCAGCGGGTTGTATCAGCGGCAGCTACTTCACGCGCAAATAGCCAACGGCAGACGTTGCCAGGTTGCTGTAGTCGTCGTACACCGGCGCTGCAACTCCCACGTAATCCGCCTGATTGAAATCGGGAATGCGCAGAATGGTCGACACCGCATAGTTGTGCGGCAACACATAGCGCCCGGCATGGCAGTACCAGGCTTGCGAGATGGCCGGTTTGACGCTGAGCCAGCGCAGCCGCCAGTTGATGCCATCGTTGCTCCAGGCCAGTGCAGGGAAAGCACCGTATGACGACGCGAAGCCAAGATAAGCACGACTGGCGTCGTGCGAAAGACGGAAAAAGGTCTGCCCGATCAAGGTGGCGTTGAACGGCAAGGTACGCGCCTTCCAGCCGCTGAAATCGCTGGTGGTGTGATAAGCCGGCGTATTGGTCATAAACATCCAGCTGCCCGCAGCCCATGCTGCCTGGCCATAGGTTGCGGGCAGGGTGAAGCTGTTGAACGTCACGCCATCGGCCGACCAGTACGCTCCGGGCGAACCACTCTGCAAAATGACAAAGGTATTGCCCCCCGCATACACCGCAGGCTGGGCACCGATGCTAATTGCCCGTGGCGTCGCCGTGGCACCATCCACCGTGGTGACCGCCGTGGCGGTGCTGCCATTCTGCACCACGAACAGCGCCTGATTCGCCGTCGCCGCAGCACGGATCTGGCCGGACAGCGTACCCGACGGGCCATTGGCACCCGCAGTGTAGCTGGTTCCCGTGGTCGACCAGGCCAGCCTGGATGTCGCACCATCATTGCCGGCAATAATGAAGCGACCGCTGGCGGCCACCCAGGCCACTGCATGCACCGGCAGGCCCAAACCAGGATTGACCAGGCTGTAGCTTGCCCCCCAGTCGGTCGATACCAGCACCGAAGTGCTGCCAGTCGTAACGACAACACTCCCTGCACCATTGTCGGCCGCCTGGATGACCGTGATGTTGGCGCTGTTGCTGGCCAGCAACCCCGACACCTTCAAATGTTCCAGCTGGGCAGCAGCCGGATAAGCACTAGCTGGCAAAAAAGAGCCGCTGCGCAGCCACACCGAACCATCGGCCTTGACGACGGTATCACCCGATTCCGGCAGCCAGCTCATGTCGCCGATACTGCTGCCGCCCGACGTAGCGGTTGCCTGCGGCAAGCCCGCGTTATAAACACTCATCCCATCCCCCCTCAATACAAGGCCACAACCGGCGATAGCGACAGCCATGTCGGCAGTGCAGAGATCGCCGCCACCGGCGCCGCCACCAGCAAGGTGCCGGCGTCGAGCTTGAGCTCGCTGCGGATCAGCGCACCGTCGCGTACGTGGTTGAGCAGGCCCACGCTGGCCGACAGGCCGTCGCTGCCGGCGCTGGCCGGAATGGTGGCGCGAAAGCGCGGCGCCAGCTGGCAGATGCGCGTGCCGGCAGTCAGGCTGCCCACTGCGCTAAACGGCGTGCCGCTGACGGTCAACGTCTGGCTGGCCACGCCAGTCACGATGGCCAGCACGCCCTCGGCGGCCTGCGGCGCGGCATTGGCCGGCGCAAACAGCATCAGCAAGGCGCCGGCACGCCAGCCGTCGGCAATGAAATCGCCGCTGACGCGGGTAATGGTCTGTATCGTCACCGCCGCCGCGCCGGTGCTGGCGCTGCCCACCACGGTGCTCACGCTGGCCGTGTACAGCATCAGATCACGCGCGGTGGCATCGCTGCTGGTGGCGGTCAGGTCGATCAGCGTCGCGCCGCCATACAGCGGCGGGGTTGCGCCCGGCGCGGCCGGTTGCTGGTCAACCAGCACGCGGCCCACGGTGCCGCCGGCTGCCGTGAACGTGGTCGGCGGCAAGACCTTGAATACCGCCGGCAAAGTGCCTTCTATGGCCATGAATGTGCTCCCGGAATGTGCAAAGCCCCGCCCGCCGCGACGACGCGTGCGGCCAGGGCCAAGAATGTGAAATAAAACTGCACCGCTGCTGCATGCTCAAAAAACCGGCCAGTCCCCGGCAGGGTCAGCTGCCCGCCACGCCCTGCCGATACGGCAAGCCGCAGGCACTCACAGCAGGTTCCAGAACGCCAGCCGCGCCCGGCGCATCTGCCGTGCCCACGCCAGTTGATCGCTGGCGGCGATGCCCTGCAGATTCACCGCCTGCACCACCCAGCCGGTGGTGGCCAGCTGAGTGCTGTTGTCGCCGGCCTGCGCATGCGGGCCGCGCGGCGTGCCGCTCAGTTGCGGCGAATCCAGCGGCGCGCGGGTGGCAAAGCTCTGCAAGGTGGTCTGGTAATCGGCCTCGGTCAGCTCGAAGCCGCGCCGCGTGGCCGCCAGCAGCTGGGTGGCCTCGTAGCTGCCGACGATGGCGCCGGGCAGATAGTTGTAAGTCCAGTCGAAATAGCGGCTCACCGCACACTCCCCCTCGGTGTCACATAAACCGTGGCCGCGGCCACGCCCCAGGCCGGCGATGCGGCCGACTGCTGCACCAGCATCAGATCAAAGCTCTCGGCCACGCCGCTCAGGTTGGCAGCCACCTCGGCATACATGCCACCGTCGTAGCGGGCGCTGTCGAAGGCCGCCTGGTCGTACAGGCCGCCGGCGCCCAGCGCGCTCAAGGCATGGTCGGACGGTGTGCCGCGCCCATAGTCGTAATCGACGCGCAGCATGAAATCGGTGGGATTGCCGCGCAGCATCTGCAAGGCCAGCCGGTGCAGGCGGCAACGCAGGCCACGATTGGGCACGGCAAAGGCCAGCCGCAAGATGGCGGTGATGCTGGCGCCGTCAAAACTGGTGCCACTGTCGATGCGCACCACGCGGCCGTTATCCAGCCCGGCAAACAGCACTTCCTTGCCGCCGCTGTCGCGCCAGCTGCCGGCGCACACCACACGCGACGGGTAGCGCGTGCGCATCGCGTCCACGCTGCCGTCGGTCATCACGGTAAAGGTCCAGATCACCCGGTCGGCCATCACTAGCCGCAGCTGGCTCTTGTCGCGCGACACAAAGGCAAACTGCGCCTGGCTTACGTCCAGCAACGGCTGCACCTTGCGGCTGAGCACCGCCGAGGCAAAGTCGCCATAGGCCTGCGTGGCCTGCAAGGTGGTCAGGCCGTCGCCGCTCATGTAATACAGCTCGCCCGAGACCTCGCGCGCGCTGTCCAGGCTTGCCCCGGCCGCCTGGCTGGCGATCTTTACCTGGAAATCCTGCTGGCTGCTGCCATACAGCAACAGCACGCGGTCGCGGCAGGTCATCACCATCACCTCGCCGCGATAGCTGACCAGATTGGTCGCCTCGTCGCCCAGCGCCAGCTCGCCCGCCCCCACTTTGGCCATGAAAGTCAGCGGGTCACCCAGCCCGCTGTACTGCACCGAGCCGCCGGCATAGGCCAGAAACAGATAGTTGCGGTGCGCCGCCACCAGAAAGGGCTTGTCGCTGGGCATGCCGGTGCGGATCTGCGCAAACACCGTGCCGTCGAACTCGAAGGCCGGGTTCACCCCGTCCACGCCGTAGATGCGCACATTGCCGGCCGCGCCGCCAAAGTTGTAATTGGCGCTGCGATAGCTGCCGCCCGGCAGCAACACCGGCGCGGCGGGCAGGCTGGCCACATTGGCGCACACATTGCCGCCGATCTTGATGGTTTCACCCACCTGCCAGTTGCCGGTGATGTTGCCCAGCACCACGCTGCCGGCCGCACGGCTGGGCGTGCCGCTCCAGTCGCCATTGTTGACCAGCACGCGCAGCACCAGCGCCGTCGCCCCGCTGGTGCCGCCGGTAATCGTGGCCCCCTGGGTGATCTTGTTGGTAAAGCCGTTGTTGAAGCCCATCGCCGGCGACAGCGCCACCGGCTGCCAGCCGCTGCTGCCGGCGCGGTACAGCACGGCCGCCGTCGCCGCCGCATTGTCGCGCACCGCAAACAGCGTGCCGCCCAGATACATCAAGCCGCGCAGCGGACCACTGCCGGGTACTTCCACCGGGCTGGCGCTACCGTCGTAACAGGTATAGCCGTCGATGCGACGATAGCCACCCTCGCGCACCGCCTCGAAGTTCTCGGCAAACAGCACCTCGCCCGGCTGCACCGCCGCAGCCGGGTCGGCCGCGTTGTAGCCGCCGCGCAGGGCAAAGGAAATCGGCTGCCACTTCATGCCAGGGGCCTCACATCCCAGCGCACCAGTTCGCCGCTGGGGTTCACCAGCCGCGCCAGCATGCGCAGATAATTGGCCTGCGCGGTCTGGTAGACCTCGCTGGCGCTGTCAAAGCCGGCATACAGCATGGCCGCACGCCAGACGATGAGCAGATGATCCTGCTCGTCGGGCAGGATGGGCACATCGCCGTCCGCCTGCAGCTGCTGCGCCTGGCGCAGATAATCGAACTCCAGCAGCGCATCGCGCGCCAGCGGCCGGTCCAGCCGCAACTGGCGCTGGAAATCGACCGCCAGCAACGCGGGCGTGCCCGCCGCCGTGCCGTTGCGCAGCTCCACCAGCGGGCGCAGCTCGTCCCAGGTGCGCCACGACAGCGGCACGACGCGATCCGGATAAACCAGCCGCGCATAGCTGATATCGGGCTGGCGCAGCGGCGGCGTCAGCACCGCCAGGCTGGCCGACTGCACCCCGGCCGCCAGCGGCAGCGAGGCGCGGCACAACATGAAAGGCAGCGGATCGGACTGGCGGCTACCCTGGATCTCGCTCCATGCCTCGGCCACCCAGTCGACAATGCGCCGCTCCATGCCGCGCTGGCCACTCACCCCGGCCGGCCCCTCGCCGGCCAGCCCGCATTCGCGCCAGGTGCGCTGAACCAGTTGCAGATAGTTCATCAGTCGTCGGCAAAGCCGTGGAATTGATACGGCAGCGCCGGCACATCCAGCGACAGCAACTCGTGGCCATCGTGATAGAAATTGGTCTGCAAGGTGTTCTGCAGCTGCTCCAGATAGGGCAGCGGCACCGCCACCTTCACGCCGCGCTGCAGCTGGATGGTCTGGCCGTTGATCGACAGCGTCGGCTCCTTCACCGCCAGCGGATCGGACGACTTGGGAATGGTGATCCAGGCACGCTTGTAGCCACGCACATCGGGGTTGGCAAAATCGGCCGCGCCGGTCGCCGGCTCGGCGGCCGGCACGGCAGCGCCGTCGCCGTCCAGATTGAGGACGGCCGGATCGACAGCCGGATCGGCATTCTTGGCAATACGGGTCATGATGGCTCCGAAGAAAAGAAAACCCGCCAGCGGCGGGTTGATTTGGCATTGCAACTGCGGCCCACCCCGGGCCTGCGACCAGCAGCAGCCCAGTCGCGGGCGGCGGAGAACGGCCATGGCGACGCACAGCGCATCAAGCCCCCGGCCCAGCCGGGCGCCAGACGATGGCGGTGAGCGATGCATGAGCATGCGCTAGCAGGCGCAGCGCGAGGGAGCAGAGTACGTTTGAAGAGCGCGACGCCGCCCAAGCCCCCACCGCGCGATGGCAGCAAACAACACCACAAACCCTGGCAAAAACCCACACCTCACCCTCCCCCACAACCACCCTGTGCCACGAACGAGCGTCAGCGAGGCTCCCTCGCGGCGGCGAGGGCGGGGGGTGTGGAATCAATCTGGGAGGCGCCGTTGCCTCGCTTGCCACAACACGCCAGCCCCCGGCTTGGCCGGGGGCTTGATGCCATGTCAAACAGCAACGACAAACAGCAAAAAAGCAGGCGCCTAAAGGTCAGTTACCGCCGTCTCAACCCGCGCCAGCCACAGCTGGTTCAGGATCACCGACGCGTAATAGCCCTTCCAGCCCACATAACCCTTCTGGCCCAGGATGTCGCTCTTGTCGATCTGGTCCGGGTTGATGATCTTGGGCTCGACCGCGCCACGGCCCTTGAGCGGCACGTGCGCATACGCGCTCTGGCCCACCACGATGATGGGGTAGACATCGGCGCTGGTGCCCGAGGTCGACTTCATCGTGCCCTTGGCGCCGCCGGTATCGGCCCACGGCGTCAGCATCGGCGAGGCAATGAAGCGGACGTTCTCCACCGTGCCCAGCTCGAACTCGCTCACCGGCTTGCGGTTGCCGTACGAGGCCACCGGCACGAAGCCGGCCAGGTTGCGCACATCGGCCGACACATCGGTATGGCAGAACGCGATATAAGCCGCCTCGATGCCGCGGGTGGCATAGTTGGGCGAGGCATCCAGCATCTTGGTCACCGGCTGCGAGCGGTTGCTCTGCAGAAAGCGCACCACTGCGCGCAGCTTGTTCAGCGTGATCGGCGTGTTCACCGCATTGCGCGCCGCGCCGTTCACGTAATAGACCGACGTACCGGCCTTGAGCACGCCGTAGCACACCGCTTCCATGGTGTCGGCAATCTGCTTGCCGGCGATGTCGCACGCGTCATTGAGCACCGGGTCTTCGCACAGGTCGGCGATCTTGTCGGTGATTTCGATGATGTCGCCGTACTGCTGGATCTGCACCGATACATCGCTGTAGCTGATCGGCTTGGTGGTGGGCGATACGCTCTCGGTCAGCGGCGTGGTGGCCGGCGCCAGCAGGTTGGGGCGGCGGAACTTGATGTTGTCCGCCTTGTTCTTCGGCAACGGTTTGGTATCGCCAAAGAGGTTGAGTACCGTCACCACCGCCGCCGTATCCAGCATCTTGGCTTCGGCATAGGTATTGGTACGTTGCGAGATCGCGGTGTAATTGGCACCTGGCATCGTGAAACATCCTTATCAATTTCGCCGCTGTTTGTTCAGCTGATTGGCGAAGTGGGAAAAGAGGGCTTCCGGGTCATCGGCCACCTCGTCGGCGGCAGGGTTGCGGCGCGTCGGCGGCGTGGCGGACTGCGCCAGCTGCTGCCGGCGTTGGGCAATCACCCGGGAAACCTGCGCAGAACGCGCGGTGTGGTTGTCGAAGTTGACCAGCAGCGCCATGGCATCGCTGGCGTCCGAACTGGCGGCCAGTGCGCGCACGCCAGGCGGCTGGTGCTGCAGCCAGTGGGCAAACTCCGGCCGGGCAATCTCGTTGCGCCAGCCGGGGCGTGCCTGATCCAGCGCCTGCGCCTGCAGCGCCTCGTGGTCATGGTGAATGGCCACGATTTCCTGCTCGATGCGCGCACGCTCCTCCTGCGCCCGCCACACCTCATGCTGCTGCATGTTGTGCACTGCCTTGGCGATCACCGGAAAATCGTGATTCAGCTCGGCCAGCTCGTCCTGCCGCACGAACTCCTGCGGCTGCACGTGGCCCAGGCGTTTTTGCAGCGCGGTCAGCCGCCCCTGGTCGGACGCCAGCCGGCGCTGCACCTTGGACAGCTCGTGCTGCAGGCGCACCTGCTCTTCGTCGCTCTGGTCATCCTGCTGCTGGCCGGCCGCAGCCGGCCGGGCCGACTCGCCGGCAGGCAAGCCGTCGCCGCTGGCGCCCTCATGCGGCACGTCGGCGGCGGGCTGTACGGGCTCGCCGGCGTTGAGTGCGTCGCTGAAAGCGGCAAAATCGGCATCGGCCTGCGTATCGAGCGGGTCGTGCGTCAGGTCTTCATACACTTCGGACATGCTGTTTCCTCGTCAGATCACGGACGGTGGGTGCCGGCAAAAAGCGGGCATGAAAAAACCGCCTTGCGGCGGTGGATGGGTGCCTGCACTGCCCAGGGCCAGTGCAGACTGTGCGTGGTTCAAACCACAGCAAGCGCCCGGCAAAGACGAGTGCTGCTGCGGATATCAATACATCCCGCCATCCCCTCCGGGCGGGGGCGGCGGGCTTGCGGCGGCGGCCGGCAGCTCGGCCAGCAAGCGGCGCAAGATGGCAATCTGGCCGCGCAGCTCGGCGCTGACGAGCTCGGGCAGGCCGCTTTGTTCCAGCCGGGTGCGCAGCCGTTCGATCTGCTGCGCGCAATAGGCGCTCACGTCATCCCATTCCGGCGTTTTCATATGCCCTGCCCGCCGTTATGAATGGCATAGGCCAGCTCGGCGTTCTGGCGCTGGTTTTCCGCATCGATCTGCAGGCGGATGTTGTCCGACTGCGCTTGTGCCTGCGCCAGCGACAATTGCTGGCGCACGCCCAGCTCGGTCAGCTTGCCGTGCGCGGCCTGCGCCGCCAGCTCGCGCTGCAGCGCCAGCTTTTGCATGTGCAGCTGTGCATCAAGCTGTTGCTGTGCCTCATCGTGCTGCAACTGCATCTGCAGCCGCTCGGTCTGGCCTTGCTGCGCGAGCTGCGCCGCGGCAATGCGCGGATCGGGCGGCGGCGGTTGTTGCGGGGGCTGCTGCTGCGTGGCCTGGTGCAGCTGCGCGATCTGTTGGTCGCTCAGCACAAAGCGCGCCTCCAGCCCCAGCAGGCGGAACAGCTCGCCCAGCATTTCCAGATGCTTGCCCGACTGCACCATCTCCGGCACCTGCGAGGCCATCTGGTAGGCCTGCATCAGGCGCTGGATCTGCTCGTCGCGCTGCATCAGCGCCGCCGTGCCGCGCGCAATCACCTGGAAATCGCCCTTGATGTCGGCGCGCTGGTTGTACTGCATGTTCCAGTTGTACCAGCGCGTGATCAGCGGCTTGGTGATCTCGTCGTCAAAGTTCTTCACGATGCGGCGCAGCACCGTATTGGCCGCGTTGATCAGGATGGTCATGCCCTGCGCGGTCTTGGTGGCCGTACCCTGCTGGCCGGCGGCAATCTGCGGCAGGCTGGTTTCC
The DNA here is from genome assembly GCF_900176275.1 of Andreprevotia lacus DSM 23236. GTDB lineage: Bacteria > Pseudomonadota > Gammaproteobacteria > Burkholderiales > Chitinibacteraceae > Andreprevotia > Andreprevotia lacus. Next base: position 25,486 of record NZ_FWXD01000016.1, read on the forward strand.
TCGTCGGTCAACAGGCGCGACAGGTTGAACAGCTCCAGCAGCGGGCCGATATTGCACGGCACGTCGAAGAAGTTGATCGCGCCGCGCACGTCGGCGTTCAGCTCGTCGGTATCCACATACCAGGTCTTGCGCGGCCGTACCGACCAGTTGCCGTCCTCGGGCTTCACCACCCGCTTGTTGACGATGGCCTGCACGCCGGCCGCCAGCCCGCCGTTGTCCATCAGCATGCGCCAGGCTGCATTGGCCGATGCCTGGCTGCCGCGCATCAGGCGCGGAATGCCGATGCCGAACAGCGACACATCCGAGCGCTCCAGCACGAACACGCTGTACGGCCGCTCGCCCGCCTCGTGCGGGTTCATGATGGCCTTCACCACCGTACCGTTGACGAAGGTCACGATCACGTCCAGATCGATCAGCTCGGCCGCATCGCCCTCGGGCAGATCAAAGCCGCAGGCGCGCCAATCCTCGACGCTGAGTGCGCCGTGGTACTCCCACACCTCGTAGCGGTTTTGCGTGGTTTCGCTCAGGCCGGCAATGCGGCGCAGCTCGCCCAGGTGGCCGGTAGTCACGCTCATGCGCTCGGCCCCGCCGGCCAGTATGCTGGCCACGCGGTCGGCCATCACGCCGGGCTGGCGTGACAGGTGGCGCATCTGCCGGGCCGTCAAAAACGAGCGCTCGAAAATGAAATCGCAATCCTCGATGCGCAGCGCCGAGGCATCGGGAAAGAAATCCCACAGGTTCACCATGCGCAAGGTGGGCTGCAGCGCGGTGCTGGGCCGGCCGACGTGCACCGTGGTGGCGCCGTCACTCAGCGGCTCCCAGCTCACGCGCTGGCGCGCTTCCACCACCGGCCCCTTGAGAATGCCGGTGCCGTAGATCGCCGCCTGCTCGATCACGTCGCGCAATACGCCGGCGTAATTGGCCTGATCCAGCTGATCCTGCATCTCTTCGGCCATGGCGCGGCAGCGCTTGTCGGCAATGCTGCGCGCCAGTTCTTGCGCCTGTTCGGGCGTGAGCTGCGCCGGGTCGACCTGCATGGCCTGCAGCTCGTCGGCATACAGCAGCAACTCGGGGCGCGGCGTGGCGTGCACGCCGTAGTTGGTATCGTCGGTCGGCAGCAGGATGTCGCACAGCCGGCCGATCAGCGTATTCACCTTGGGCCGGGTCAGGTTCACAAAGGCCTGGCTGCCGCCGACGCGGTCGATGCGTGCCAGTGTCTCGCGGTCATATTGCGAATTGAACTGGCGCAGGTCATCCAGCCAGCGCGCCTCCAGCGTGCTGCGCCTGGCCACCGTCTCTTCGGCCAGCTTTTGCAGGGTGCCGCCCAGCATGTCGATCGCGTCGTCGCGTTCGCGCTGCTGCTCCAGCAGCGCCTGCGGGTCGAGCACGGCGGTGTCCAGTTCCAGCAGCAAGGCCGGCGCAGCGCCGGCCAGGCCGCCCGGCAAACCCGGTGCAGCAAATGCGTTATCCATGTGTCTCCATTACCCCGGGCTGCGATGCACGCGGGTGAGTGATTCAACGGGTGTCTTTGCCCGCCACCGATGCGTGGCGGCGGCGAGGGCGGGGGCGGGGGCGGCATGCAGGGCAGGCCATGCATACCGACAATGGATGCCCTCCCTGCGAGCCACTGACGAGCGGAGCGAGGCGCCCTCGCGGCGGCGAGGGCGGGGGGCGTGGCATCAAGCAGACGCGCGCTCAGTACCCCGAGTACGCATCCCCCACCAGCGGCTGCCCGCCGGCCGGCAGCTGCGGCCTGGGCTTGGTGATGGCCTTGCGGCGCATCATCCACGCGTAGCGGGTGGCGCTCAGCCGGTCGTCGTTGCGCTTGACGATGCGGCCCTGCTCGTCGCGGTGATACAGGCGGAATTCGAACAGCCAGTCCTCCAGGTGCGAAAACACCTTGAAGCGGCCGGTCTGCATCATTTCCAGCATTTCCAGGCAGCCCGCCTCCACGCTGTTGCTGCCATCGGCAAAGGTGGCGCGCTCGCGCAGCAGCGGCAGCCCCTGGCGGCGATACTGGTCGGCCAGCGTCTCGCCGGTGCCCTTCTCGTGGTTCAGGCCGTCGTGCGGCCACGCCACCGGAATCCAGCTGCCGCGCGGCTTGATCGCGGCAGCGTGCACCAGCGGCGTCGTCTCGCGCTCGGCATAGCAGTCATACACATAGACCGTATCGCTATCGCGGTCCCACGCCAGCCACACCGCAGCAAACGGGTGATCCCAGCCAAAATCGATGCCGCAGATGCGCGGCCAGTGCGGCGGCAGGCGGAACGGCGTGCACAGCAGCGATTCCTCCGCCACCGGAAACACCCGCCCGCGCCCCATGGTGGGCGTGCCGCGCGTGCGTGCATTGCGCTCGTGCACCGGGTAGCTGGCAATGATGCGCGCGCGCTCCTCGGCGCTGTAGTGATCCACATCGTCGATGGTCATGTTGATCACCACGCAATCGTCGTTGAACGGCGTGGGGTAAAAGCGCATCACCGTGCTGGACATGCCCAGCAGCGGCGTAAAGGTCAGATACACCAGCCCGCCGGTGGCATTGGTGCGGGTGATCGCCTCCATATAGATATCGTGCGGCGGCTCTTCATCCAGCCACACCACGTCGACGGTATCGGCCTGCCACTTGCTGCGGCCCTGGTCATAGCTGTTGAGCTGCAACACCGACTGCCCGCCGCTGGCGTGCTTCACCACGATGGACGACACCGCATCGGGCACGCCCGGCTTGGATGCCACCTTGACGATGGCCGCCTTGGGGATATACCCCGTGCCGTGGCGCGCCTTATCCTCGGGCGGGCCCAGCAGCAGGCGTTGCACGCCCTTCTTGGTCAGCTCGGCCGATTCCGACCCGCACATCGCGCGCACCGGGCGATCAAAACGCCGCCCCTGCCACCAGTCCGGGTACTCACCCGTCAGGTGCATGGCCATTTCTGCCGCGCCGGCATAGGTCTTGCCCAGCTGGTTGCCGGCCATGAACAGCCGCTCGCGGTAGCGCCCGCCCGCATCATGAAACGCGCGCTGGCGTGCATACGGCTGGTAATGCTGCAGCAAATGCTCGCGGCGGCGGCGGTCCAGCTCCTCCAGCAACAACAGCAGATCAAGCGTCGCCAAGGGCGTTGTCCTCCAGCAAGGCGCGCACGCGCTCGTGCAGCTGCGCCTGCGTCAGCCCCGCATACGGGTTCTGCTCGCGCGGCTCGTCCACACTCAGCGCCTGCCGCTCCACATTCACCAGCTTGGCCAGCACCGTGGTCAGCTCGTTCAAGGTACCGGCATGGCCCGGCAAGGCCACCGCCCGCTGCATGCGCGTGCGGCGCGTGGCCGCCTTGTCATCCTGCGTATCGGCCTCGATGTCCGCCTCGATTTCGGCGCGGCACAGCATGCCCTGCTCCAGATCGTCGAACAGCCGTTCCAGCAGCGCCCGGCCCCGCGCCGCCAGCTTCAGATGATTGCTCACCAGCGCCACCGCGCGGTTGCTGGCATCCTCGACAATCTCGGCCGCGCTGCCGCCCGCCACCGGCCCTGCCTGCAGCTTGGCGCGCGTGGCCTGCTGAATCTGCCCGGTCAAATCGGGCACCACGCCGTGCTGCTTGAAATAACGCCCCAGCGACGTCGCCGGAATCGCCGTCTCCAGCGCAATGCGCGCCACCGGCATGCCAGCCCGACGCAGCGCCACCGCCCCATCCCAATCACGGGCCGTTTTGTTGCCGGTCATAAGCATCCCAAAAGAAAAACCCCGCCAGCGCGGGGCAACCGTACAAGCGCTCTGCCTTGAAATGGACACAGCAATTGCACACTAACGAAATGGAGTTTAACAGCGGACTGATGCATATTCAGGTGTGTAACACATGATGAATGCACAGCGCCCAATACATGTGCAAGGCAGCTTGTTTCCTTGCGATGGCGGGTATCTTGATGCTGACTTGCTCACCAGATCAGCGCTACCACTGCACTGCAGACGCAGCAATTGCACGGTAGCAAAACAGAGTTTAGCAGTTTACCAATACACCATCAAGTGTGTAATATATGCCGAATGTGTGTAGCACCTACACCAAGGCAGTGATGCACAGGCCGTCAATCGCACAGTGAACTGGCCTTGCATCGCTCAATGCAAGATTCAGGAATGGCCGACGATGTCCCCAAGCTTTCGCACCTGCAAACCACCTCGCGATGGTTCATATTGAGAAGGCTGCAGCAGGCTGGTCATGGCGATTTGAAACGAGGAGCAACGGTGAAAGTAACGATCAATAATTTAGACGTCGACGACATATTTCTTACTGTGACCGATCTCAATTCAGGCAGCGACAAACCCATTCTTGTGCGCGCGCAACTGGACTACGGCCAGCATCAGCTGCTGATGGTTGTTGCAGACCAAGCCGGTAGAGGACAAATCGAGTGGGTTGCCGAAGCGGCCAAAACACATCGAGCACGCATCGAGACGGTTTCCTTCAATGCCGGGGAAATCATCAGCGTGAAAACCTGATCAATCTCGCAAACCGGCGCAGCGCGCCAGCGCTCAAAGCAGGCGCGCCAGCTGCTCGCGTTGTTCCACCAGAAAATCGATCAGCGCCCGTATCTTGGCGGGCATTTGTGCGCGTGAGGGGACATACAGATAAAAGCCCGGAAACGGCGGGCACCACGGCGCGCGTCAACGATGGCTACAACTGGTTCGGCCGCCAGCCGGAACAGGTCTTGTCCTACCTGGCCAGATACGTGAATCAAGAGCCGCCAACAAAACCCGGCTGGCTGCGTTGTACTCACTTGCCGTGCGTCTTGTACTGTCTGCGTTTCGCACGCCTTGTCAGCACCATTCCACTGGGTTTTGTTAGCCGCTCTAAACACCCGCCCGCACCCAGCGGGCACCCCGGCCAAGGCCCCGGTCTAGCCGGGGTGCCCCTGCCAGCCCAAGCCCCCGGGGCGTAGGGCGCAATGAGCAACGCGAATTGCGCCGCAGGAACAACGCCCAAGGCAACATCACCCCCGCAGAAACCCCGGCGCAATGCGCTGCGCTTAGTACCGCTAACAAAGCACTGCTGGCGGCGTTGTGTCGCTGGCCGTACGCCTTGTACTGTCTCGTTTCGCATGCCTTGCCAGCACCGCCAAGCTGAATTTTGTTCGCGGCGCTTATTGCCCCCTGCGCCACTACACCAGTTCAAGCAAGCAGCCGCAGCCCCCATCACGCCGGCATCACCGTGCAACGGCCAGCACCACTCCAAACACCACAGCCCACACCGCCACGATGCACATCACGCCGATACCCAGCGGCTTGCCCCGGCACGGGTAATCCTTGCCCCAGCGCTCCTTCACCTGGCATACGGGCGGTTGGCCACGAAATAGCACACCAGCGGATACAAAACATCCAAAGCCTTGCCATCACCAACACATACAAAATCAAATATTACATCACACTTGTATTATTGTAATTTATTGTTAGGATTTGGATACGCACGTGCGCCAAGCATGCCGCAACAGGACGACCGTCCTGCGGCGTCGGTACCCGTCATTGCCCGCACCCGCAACCCAAGAGATTGCAATGCAGATCGCCGCCAACTGGCTCCCCGCCAGCGCCACCGTCATCGATACGACAGCCAAAACACTGCCGGCCAATGCCGACGTACAAGCGGCAGTGGAAAAGCTGCACACGCTGCCCGAGGGCACGCCGCAGGGCACCACGGCGCAAACGGTGGAATACACGGACGAAGAACGCACACAATGGTTCAAGACGCATATTTCAGACCCGCTGAACAATGCACGCACTTCGCTGGAAACCATCAAGGTTCGCCTCGATGCCCTGCAAAAGAAACTCAACCAGCAGCGCCCCGATCTCGCCCATGCCCAGTGGGATTTCGCGCTCAAGGGCGGCAAGCTCAGCGTGGTCAGCAATGATCTGTCCGATCAGGACAAGGCCTGGCTGGAAGGCCGCCTGAATGCCGACAAAACCATGCAGCAGGCGGCCAGGACATTCAGCGATGCCGCCATAGGCCGCTATCAGCAAACGCCAGACAACCTGCGGGTGGCCACGCGCTTCAATGCCAACAATGAATATGCCACGGCCAGGCAGCAAATCGACGACGGCGCGCTGCGCCTGAAAGCCATCATGGCCGATTCCACCAATCTGGGCCGGCGCGGCCAGCAAAAAGTGGACGACGGCCACTACTACAACGCCATTTTCGTCGTGGGCGATTACCTCACCCCGACGAAAATCGATACCTACGCCTGAGCACCATGCAGATTCCGGCTAGCTACAGCTTCATCGCCACCACCAGCCCGCTGCCCAAGGCCAGCAAGGTGCTCGCGCTGCCGCCCGATCCCGACGCGCAAGCGCCCCCCCAGGGCGCAATAAGAGCCGCTAACAAAACCCAGTGTAGCGGTGCTGGCAAGGCACGCGAAACGCAGACAGTACAAGGCGTACGGCCAGTGAGCGTAACGCCGCCAGCAGGGTTTTGTTAGCGGCTCCAAGCAACGCGCATTGCGCCGCCAGCACCGCAAAACCGTCCGCCTGCGCATCACGCCGGCATCACCTTGCAACGGCCATCACCAGTCCAAACACCACAGCCCACACTGCCACGATGCACAGCACGCCGATGCCCAGCGGCTTGCCCCAGCCCCGGCGCGGATAATCCTTGCCCCAGCGCTCCTTTACATACTTGGCATGCGGCCGGTTGGCCGCGAAATACCACACCAGCAGATATGGAAAAGCCAGCTGCGGAATGGCCAGCATGACCAGCACAACCAGCGCGCTGACGATCACCCACACTTTGGCCCGTCTTGCTTCCTCCTCGTCACCGATTGCCACCCAGTTCTTGTAGCCCAGGATGGCGCCAAACACCGGCGTGAACAGCAGGCTCCAGTTGCCGGCAGCGTCGGGGTTCCACAGCGCGGGGGCCTCACCGCCCTGCAACGGCGCGGTGCTCAGGTCGGCTTTTGAGGGTGCATAGATATTGTCAGTCATCGGGTCTCGCGGGCTGGGGCGCTTCAAAAATAAGCGTAGCCATTATAAGTAAAGGCATGCCGCTGCGCAGAACAAACTTGCCATTTTTGTCAGTCATTTCAGCAACATACTGATATGCTGTACAGCTATTGGCGACAGGCTGGCAGTACCTGGTACGCCATCGGGCAGCGTACCGGCACGGCGCGCTGCGCACCCCGGCAGTCCTGCACAGCGAGGGCAACATGATCTACGTTACCATCCGCAACAGCGGCTTCGACCCGTTTACCCTGTGGGTCTATGACGGCATGGACAGGCCTGGCAGTCCGCCCATTCTGACCAACACACTGCTCAATCCCGGCCAGCACGTGCGCGTGATGGCGCGCCAGAACAGATACGGCCAATGCTTCCTGTCCTGCACCGCGGACGACACGCGCACCGGATTTTCCCGCACCCAGGTACTGATGCAGCCCAGCAACCCCGTCATCGACTTCCAGTTCTGGCCACGCCTTACCACCCGCACTCCTGCGCTGCCGCAGCCGGGCTGAGCCACGCTGTGCCGGCCATCCCCGGCCCATACGGCAGCACCACCAGCAACGTTAGCAACACCAAAAAGAGGACAACATGCTTGGCGTTTCCTTCCGCTACAGGGGGGCCAGCAGCATCAGCCTGTCAGCCCATGACGGCAATGCACAGGGGCACGCGGCCATCCTGCTCTCGGGCGTTCATTTGCTCCCCTTCAAGCCAGTCTTGGTGCGCCCGCGCCTGGATCGCTTCGCCCACTGCAGCATCTTCTGGTCGGCAAGAGACCTCCGCACCGGGCACGTCAAAACCGGCCATGTCACCGGCCCCTGGATACAGACCGTCGACATATGGCCTTTCTAAGCACGGCTCACAAAGCGCTGCTGGCTGTGCTCACTGGCCAGTACGACAAGTGAGCGTAACGCCGCCAGCAGGGTTTTGTTGGCGGCTCCAAAGAGAGAACAACATGCTTGGCATCACCTTCCGCAACAGAGGGCCCTTCAATATCAGTCTGCTGGCCAACGACGGCTATGCACGCGGAGCAGCCTCCCTGCTGCTCACGGACGCACATCTGGGCCCCAACCAGACCATTGTGGTACGTCCGCACCTGAATGGGCTCGCTCAATGCTACATTTCCTGGTCGGCAAGAAACCTGCAGACAGGGCATGTCAAATTCGGTCAATACAGCGGCTTCTCGATGCACACCATCGACATCGGGTACTTCTAAGAGCCGCTAACAAAACCCAGTGTAGCGGTGCTGGCAAGGCACGCGAAACGCAGACAGTACAAGGCGTACGGCCAGTGAGCGTAACGCCGCCAGCAGGGTTTTGTTAGCGGCTCTAAGCACCCGCCTGCACCAGCCAGCGCAGCGGCGCGCGCCGATGTATCACCTGCCGCTGGTGTATGCTGAACGCATCATGAGCACCCCGCATACCATCGCCCCCGGCGACGCGATTGCCGCGCTGGCCACCGCCGCCGGCCTCAGCGCCGAAGCCGTCTGGACCCATGCCGACAACGCCGCGCTGCGCCGCCAGCGCGAGGTACCGCAACAGCTGCAGCCGGGCGATGTGGTGCGCATTCCGCAGGCCGAGGCCAAAGCCGTGGCGGCTGCCACCGGCCAGCGGCACATGTTCCGCCGCCATGGCGTGCCGGCGTTTTACCGCGCGCGCATCCTGGCGCACGATGGCACACCGCGCGCCAACGAGGCCTTTGTGGCCGATGTCGACGGGGTGGCGCAGCAAGGCAGCACCGATGGCGACGGCAAGCTGGAAATCCCGCTGCCCTGCGGCGCAAAGCAACTCACGCTCACGCTGGACAGCGACGGCCGGCAGATCAGCATTGCGCTGGCCCACCTGCAGCCGCCCGCCAACGCCACCGGCACGCAAATGCGCCTGCGCAATCTGGGCTACGTGTTGGGCGACGAAGACGGCGCCCCCGGCATGCTCACCCGGCTGGCGCTGATCGATTTCCAGGTGCAGCATGATTTGCCCGTTACCGGCGAAGACGACGCCGCCACGCGCGCTGCACTGGCGCAGGCGCACGATTTTCGCAGCTAAGCTGCCGCCAACCCTGCTGGCGGCGTTATGCTCACTGGCCTTGGGGCCGGGGCTCTATCTACGCTTCGCCTGCCTTGCCAGCACCGCTACACCGGGTTTTGTTGGCGGCGCCAGGCGCTGCCGCGCGCCATCAGCGCGGCAGCAACACCCCGCTCATTTTGTTTTGGGGTGAATTTCCAGATCCAGCAGCACCGGCACGTGATCGCTCACCTCCTTCACGCCATTGAGCACTTGCTGCAGCTGTGGATTGCCGCCGCCACCGCTCACCGGCACCACCAGCTCCTGAAAGCGGTCTACCGCGCCATCGTCAAAGAACTTCACCTTGAACAGCGGCCGCAGCGACTTGGGCATCAAGAACTCGAACAGCGGAAAACACCAGCCGCCAAAGTTGCGGGGCTGCAGCAGGCGCGCGTCGCAGCTTTTCGGGGTCAGCAAGGCAATCTTGTCGTAGGCCGCACACTGAAATGCATTGGTTGATGACCACATGCCCGCAGCAAAGTGCTCTTCAACACAGGGCTTGATCTTGGCACGCATCGAGGTGCGTGCCAGGTCCACCCCCTCCAGCCAGTGGCAATCGCCCATCACCTTGTGCATCAGGCCATCAAACTCGCTGAAAAAACGCGCCATCAGCTGGCGGTTGTTGTCCAGCTGCACGTTGTAGGCCAGCTCGCTCCACCTGTCGAACAGCGCCTCGGCCTCTTCGTCACTGTCGGCTTCTTCTATCTTCTTGGCATAATTGATTTCTTGTTTCACGTCGCCCACCTCGGTGTCGACATTGAAATCACCGGCAAATACCGTCTCGCGCGGCCAGGCAATCTTGGCGAAATTGGCAATCGCCAGCGGCACCTTCTCGCCATGGTGCGGCGCGGGGGCGTGAAAGGCGATCATGTCCAGCAACCAGTCCTCATCCACCTTGCCGCAGGTGCGGCCCAGCCGGCTGCCGCCCAGCTTGAACGTTACCCGCGCCGGCGCGCGAAATCCCGTCTCGGGCCACTCGACCCGGCTGTTGCCGGCGTCCTTGTGGATCAATTCAAAGGCCTGCACCGCCACGCCATCGGTGCGGTAGAAAAACGCATAGGTTTCGCTCTCGGTATGGAGCGCAGGGTCTAGCAGCAAACCCCAATTGCTGTGGGTAATCTGCTTGAGGCACTCGAAAATCCGCAGCACCTCCTTCTTGCCGGTGGGCACGCCGGTTCTGTGCTGCTCGGCAATCGCCAGCTTGGTTTGTTCCCACTCGTCCAGCTTGCGCAGGTATTCGTCATGCGCATCCTGCGCCTTTTGCGTCAATGCTGCGCCCCGGGTGCGGCGCGTTTCGCGTGGCAAGGGCGGCGGTTCGGGCTTTTTGGGCAAATGCGCCGCCAACTTCACCTCGAGCAAGGCGCAAATGTCCGGCGCCGCCTCGGCAATCACGCAGGCAATACGCAAGATGGCCATATCGCTGCGCTGCGCGCCGCGGCTGGGGCCGCCGCCCAGATCCTGCAAATTCCACGACATCACCCGCAAGGGCTTGGGCGGCGGCAGCACGATGGTGTCGCCCACACCGGTCGATTGCGCATCCACCCCGCTGCCGCTGGCTTTCACCACCGGCCCCTGCGGCGGCGGCAGATATTCGTGCAGCGGATCAAGCGGCTGCGGCTTTTTCAGCCGGTTCAGCTCGCTCTGCCGGTAGGCCATATAGGTTTGCATCTGCTGCTCGAACGCCCAGCGCTTGTCGATGCGCACCGAGCCGGGCGGCGGCTGGCCCAGATCATCGCAGGCCAGCACCTTGGGCAGTCCCTCCGTATCCAGCTCGAACGACAGCGCATGCCAGGTGCAATCGGGGCAAAGCCATTGGGCCTTGCATGCCTTGCACAGATAGGGCTTGCGGCTCTCGTGATACGCGCACGTACCCAAGCCCGCTGAAGCGGCGCCGCATGCTTCGCACTGCTGCACATCCATGATTAACCCCTTTCTTGGCGCCGCCAATAAAACCCTGCTGGCGGCGTTACGCTCACTGGCCGTACGGCCCGGTACTGCCTGCGTTTCGCGTGCCTTGCCAGCACCGCTACGCCGGGTTTTGTTCGCGGCGCTTGGCCAGCCGCTGCAGGCAAAAACCCAGGTGGCTGCCCGGCTTGTCCAGCGCCGGCGCGCGCGCAAAGCCGGTTTTCTGCAACACGCGCAACGACGGCGCATTGCCCGGCGTCACCACCGTGGTCAGCAACTGCAACTCCGGCCCGGCAAACGCCAGCTGCACCGCCAACCTGGCCGCCGCTGTGGCATGCCCCATGCCGCGCGCCGGCGCGGCAATCCAGTAGGTCAGCTGCGCCTGCGCGCCGCGCCGCACCACCAGCCCCACCTGGCCGACGAACTCGCCATTGCCATCCAGCACCGCATACCAGTTACCCAGCTGCCGCTCTGCATCCAGCAGCTGGCGCACCAGCAAGGCCGCCGCGCCGTACTCGTGCGCCATTCGCCCCACCGGTATTGCACGCAACGACGGATGCAGCACCGCCTGCGCCAGGGCAGCGGCATGCGCCTGCGTCATGGGGCAAATGCGGGTAGCGGCTGGGGGCGGCTGATCTGGCATGGCACTCCGGCATGGCGGGCCACAACGGGGGCCAGCCGCAGGCACTGTAGAACACCCCCGCAGGCCAAACAAGCCACCATGCCCCCGGTATAAAGAAGCCATAAAATTTGCCGCAACAGGTTTGCATCCCGCCGGGGCCGGCAAATAATCAGCTCAGGAGGACGGCCTACACGTTCCCGCCGCCACAGTGAAGGCGTCGGGCTAAAGCCGAACCGCATCATGCATACCGCAATTTGCCCTGCCGGGGCTGTCAAATCGCCACATCACCTGCGCCGCCGCTTTGGCGCGCGCCTCGGGCCGCTGGCCTGAGTCTGCTGCCCCTTTCCGTCTACTGCTGATCGCTGCATCTGCCTGACCGGGCGCTGCCATTGTGGCTGCGCCAGGGCAGCGGCTTGCCGGCGTATTCGCGGCCGTTTGCCGCGCGCGGTATTGCGCGGCGTTTCTGCACTGGGCCTGCCCGTGCTGCTGTGAGGTGTCATGAAAATCATCAAGGTGTTGTTCTCTTTGCTGTTGCTGCTGGCCACCGGCGCGTGGTTCGGCCTGATCGGCAACTTCGGCTTTCTGGCTACGCGCAGCGTGGTGGAAAGCCAGCTGCACGATAGCGACAGCGGCTATCTGTGGCTGCACGCGCTGCAGGGCGCGCCGGCTGCCGTATGCGTGCTGCTGCTGGCGCTGGTGCTGGCCGCGCTCTGGCACAAGGAAATCATCGCCCTGCTCAAGCAAGATCAAGGAGAAAAATGATGCGTACCCGTACCCCGCTCGTTGTTGCCACACTGGCCACCTTGCTGGCCGGCTGCAGCCACTATGCCAAAAACGAAATCGAAACCGTCGAGCCCAATGAAACCGCCTTCCTGATCCCGCTGCGCGGCGACAGCAAGCAGCAAACGCAAACCAACTCGATCGAATATCTGGAAAAGAACAAGATCCAGGCCAAGACGGTGGAGATTCCGCACCAGCTGGTGCGCCTGTGCGATTCAACCTTTCAGGCGGCAGACTGCCTGCGCGATGTGGCCATGTACCGCTTGATCAAGGTCTCGCGCACCCCCGTCAGCCGCGAATGGACCAAGGATCCGGGCACCGGCTCCAACCCGGCCGACGATGCGCTGCACGTCGAATCGGTGGAAAGCATCGGCTTTTACATGGGCGCCAGCGTGACCGCCCACGTCGCCGACGAAAACGCCGCGCGCTTCCAGTATTACTTTGCCGGCCAGCCGCTCAGCCACATCATCGACGACCAGGTGCGCAAATTCATCCTCACCCGGCTGTCCGAAAAAACCGGCGCCATGAAGCTGGACGAAATCCGCGCCACCCGCGCCAGCATGTTCAAGGGCATCCGCGATGAAACGGTGGCGCACTTTGCCGCCATGGGCGTCACCATCGACAACCTGGGTTACACCGATGGCATGAGCTACGAAAACAAGCAGATCCAGCAAGCCATCGACAAGCAGTTTGAAGCCTCTGCGCTGGCCGAAACCGCCCGCCAGCAAGCCCGCGCCGCCGAGGAATTCGCCAAGGCCCAGGCCGCCACCACCGCCATGGTCGATCTGGAACTGAAAAAGAAACTGGTCGATGCCCAGGTGGAAATGATGCACAAATTCAACGGCCAACTGCCCACCACGCTGGTGATCGGCGGCAACAGCGGCGAAGGCTTCGCCGGCGCGCTCACCGGCGCGATGCTGGGGAATCGCAAGTAGGGGGCAACGCCGCCACAAAAAGCCGCCGCCACACGCGCAGGGTGCAATAAGCCCGGCGAATTGCGCCGCAAGAAACACCAATGCACCCCGCGCAAACATCTGGGGCCACAGCCCCCTCAACCCCGCCGGGCAGGCAACACCCGCAATATCACCCGGCGGGCCAGCCCGCCTGCGCAGGCCAGCGGCACCCCCACCATCAACAAGGTACTCGGCGAACCGATCTCGAGGCCGAGTGATGTGCACGCCGCGCTCATCGCACCCCGACGCTGGTCGTGCAGGCAATCGAGCCACATGAACAAGCCGGTGACGACCGTGGACACCAGCAAGAAAGCCAGCCACTCCCCACCCGCCAGCGTGGGGTTGCGCTCCCAGTAGTACACGCACGCCGGCAACAACAGCCACAAGGTCATGCCCGGCGTGATCGCGTCCGCCCCATTGGGCGCCAGCGGCCATGGCGTGCCCAGCACCAACGCGGCAACCACGGCTGCCGCCAGCAGATTGGCCACGACCGTGCGCCAGTCGCGGCGCCATTGTTTCATTCCACCCCCTGCGCGCTTGTGCGCCATGCACCGTTGCCCGGCTCAATGCCCGGCAACAAACAAACCGGCAGCGGCCCGTCCAACGGCCGCCAGCGCCGTGCCTGCCAGAAAAGACCACACAAACAAACCCGCCCCCGCCCCGGCCAGATCAACCGGGCCAACAAACTGCTGCACCAGCCACTGCATCAAGCAGCTGGCCAGCGCAAAGGCCAATCCCACAAGGTAGGGCATATGGGCAACATCCTTGCGCAGCATCAGCACGATGGCCACGGCAGCCAGCAGCGGCGATGCCCCCATCAGGCACATGACCAGCCAGCCTGCATGCAATCCCAGCCACGGCGTAGCGATGCTGCAGAAAAACAGGCATTGCGGCAGCAGCATGATGGCGCCCCCTGCCAGCCAGGCCTTTGCAACTGTCAATTGACTCAATGCGAACCGGTTGTTCATGCGATCCGCTACGCCCCAGCTTCGGAGCGCACAAAGATCCAGCCCTGATGCGCAGGCAGCCTGCCGATGGGGGCCATGGTGTGTTGCAAGACGATGTCTTGCTGCATGATCTGCGGGCACGCCGCCATGACCTCGGTAATGGCGATATCCACCACCTCGTGATCATCCGGCTCTGGCGCTCGGGCCAGATAAACATGGATAGCCAGCGTGTGCCCGTCGCACGCATAGGCAATCGCGCGCACACCCTCCCGAACAGCCCCGAGAAAGGCAGTAAACAGAATCAGCCTGAAGCCTGCATCATTCATCGCCACCCCCTGGCCGGGTGCGTGCTGCGCCTTTCACTCCCTGGCAAGATAACTCCTTGCATTACTTACCCCAAATTGATTAAAACAATAACATCAAACCCGGAACAAGGTCGCCCCATGCTCCGCCTGCTGCTCGCCAGTCTTGCCGCGCTGCTCATCTCCGGCTGCGCCACCAACCTCAGCGCCGTGTCCACCTTTGGCAACAGCACCGAAGCGCTGGCCACGCAATCGGGCGAGATGCTGCAGCACTACGCCGCCTTTTGCGACGAAGTGGTGGGCCATGTCGAGCAGGAAAACCGCATCCTGCAGCTGACCCGGCTGTACTGGGCTGCCCAGCCCGCCAGCACCGCCAAGACCGACGCGCTGCGCACGCTGGACGAAGCCGACGAGGCCTTCTCCCCCCATGCCGATACTGCGGCCGGCCGGCAGCAATGCGAGCAAGACCGCGTGCGGCTGGCCAGGGCGCAGGTGTTTGCCCAGGCACTGCAGCACTATGCCAGCGCGCTGGGTGCGGTCGCCTCCGATCAGTTCGTCACCTACAACGCCAGGTTTGATGACCTGGGCAACCACCTGCGCGGCACCCCGCTGCTGGCCGGTGAAACACCGGCGCAAATCAACGCGCAGGTCGAGGCCGTGCAGGGCCTTACCCGGCTGGTCTACGACATGGCGGTGCGGCATTACCGGCAAACGCAACTGGCCAGCGCGCTGGGCGACGAACAGGAACAACGCATTGCGCTGCTGCTGGGCCAGCTCCAGGCCATCACGCAGTCCTACCAGCAATCACTCACCACCGCCGCGCTGCAGACCAGGATCACCGCCTCGTTCAACCGGCGTTTGCTGCACCTCGGCACCCTCCCCGAGCCACTGGCCGTGGCCGAGCAAACACGCGCGCTCGAGGTCCGGCAAAAAGATCTTGAGCAACGCGCCGCCGCGCTCGGCAAGCTGCTGGCCGCGCTCGAGCAACTGCCGCCCGCCTTCACCCAGGCGCGCGACGCCGTGCAGCACCCCGACCGCAAGGACATCGCCAAAGAAGTGCTGGATTTTGGCAAGGCGGTGTACAAGCTGCAGCGCCAGATCGGCGATGCATTCTGAGCGCCTGCCATGCACCCTCGGGCAGCCGTGATCAATCAACCGGCAAGGCCGGGTTCCGGCCCGCTGTGCCAGTGAAACAGCGGCACGCCCCCTTCGATCCCGCGCCCCCCGCCCTCGCCGCCGCGAGGGGGCCTCGCTCTGCTCGCCAGCGGCACGCAGCAGCTTGCAAACCACCCGTCACCTTCACGGAGCCAACTCATGCCCACCATCAGCGTGCAAATCGACGCCGCCGAAAAACTCGCGCTGCGCAGCCAGGCCCTCGCGCTGCTGGCCGACATGTCCGACTGGCTGGTGGCGCATGAAAACGACGATGGCGACGATTACTTCGCCCGCGCCAAGCTCTGCAACCAGATGATCCGCCAGCTCAAAGACTGGGAAAGCCAGACGCTGCAAATCGTCACCACCGACCACCAGGCCGGCGCCGCCGTGGACGGCATCAACCGCGCCACCGACGCGCTCACCCAGGCCCAAGCCCGCATCGACAACATCGGCGCGCAGATCGACGTCTTTGCCGGCTTTCTCGACCTGATGGGCGCCATCGCCGGCGGCAACCCGTCCAGCATCGTCAAAAGCAGCGCAGCGGTCTACAAGGCGGCGATGGCGGTCAAGCCGGTCTGAGCGCAAGGCGGTACAGTGCTGTCATTCATGCGCCATCAAGCCCTGCAGGGTGCAATGTGCATTGCGCCGCATTGAACACACCCAATCCCGCACCGCCGGCCAACACCGCTTGCCGCCCCTTTGGAGCACCCCTCCCGACACGTCAAACACAGTGCCCACCTTATTTACAAAGGTGTCTTTGATTTGAAGTCTGGCAGGCCCTACACTGGCGTTCTCTTGCGGGCCAGCCCCGCAACATGGTCTGCATGTCGTTGTTGATCAACGCTTTTTGAGTGCCCGGTTCCCGGCCAGGCCGCTGAGTTCGCGCACTACGCCGTCTTCATTCCGCAACTCAAGCAAGGAGGAATTGGAAATGCATTACTTCACAACTTCCGGTCAATCACATGCAAATACACATTTTTAGAGGGCCAGGCCGCATCTTCGGTTTTACAAGCCATGCGGCGGGCGAGAATCTCCCGCAGAAATACGCCCCCTGGACCGCCTTCAAGGCCATCGAACTGCGCCGAGGGGAAACCACACCCGGCGTCGACGCCGACGAATGCCTGGACGACATCCAGACCTATGGCGTGCACATCACGGATGCCCACGCACGCATCACCGAGGAGGCAATACGATAAGAGCCGCGAACAAAACCCTGCTGGCGGCGTTACGCGCACTTGCCGTACGCCTTGTACTGTCTGCGTTTCGCGTGCCTTGCCAGCACCGCTTCACTGGGTTTTGTTGGCGGCTCTAAAGCGGGGCCAAGGCAAGCCAGCCGCGCACGCTCAGTCGCACTGGCAAGCCACGGCCTGACGCTGTAATCAGGAGGACGCCACCCGGCAAGCCGGGTGGCGTCCTCTCATCTCAGCTGCCGGATGTGTGCTGCTTCGATCTTTGCGGCGCTTCGCCCAGCAGCCAGCAGGGCGCGCAATACGCAACGCGCATTGCGCCGCACGAAACAACACCTACATACAGCACCGCCCACCGCAAAGACCCGCTGACCGCGCTACGCTTGTTGCATCGGGCTGCTCAACGCCGCCAGCCGTGCAGCAGTGGCATCCCATAATCTGTGCCTAATAGCGAGCGCGTGCGCGTCGTCGGCATAGCCGCTGTCTTCAACGACAGGAGCCAATGCGGCGCCGACCTCGGCCCAGCCGGGCGTTTCGCGCATCAGCAAAAAGATCAGCCCCTGGTGACGAATGCTGAACGAGCCCTCGATTTCCTCGCGGCATTCAAACACCATATCGCCAGCGATAATCCACTGATTGAATTCATCGTAGCGGTACAAGAACTCGACTTTGCCCCGGGCAATCAAATTGACCAGCGCCGGCATGATTGCCAAGTATGATGCCTTGCTCATCGGGGCCTCACGATATGGGGCGGTAAAAACGCTGGCATCATTCTGCAATGCCGCAGCGAACGCCCACAAGCTTGCATCCCAAACTGCACAAGGAGCGCGGATTGAAACCCGCCTGGACCTGTTTTGCCACCGGCGCAGCCGGCACGCTGAGCGCACTGGTGCTGGCGGCGCTCGGCCACGCGCAATATGCAGATTATCGCGCCCGGGCCGAGAGCGGCGGCATGCTGCTCCAGCTGGCTCCGCTGCAACAGCAGATTGCCGCCCGCGCCATGGCCAGCAAATCATTTTCTGGCGTGGGCAAAGGCCTGAATACGGCACTGCATGATCTATCCTTGCCGGCCGCCCTGCAGGTGCAGGACAACGGCACGCTGCTGGCCTGGGGCCGGCACCAGCAATTGATCGTGTTGTTGC
The DNA here is from genome assembly GCF_900176275.1 of Andreprevotia lacus DSM 23236. Taxonomy (GTDB): domain Bacteria; phylum Pseudomonadota; class Gammaproteobacteria; order Burkholderiales; family Chitinibacteraceae; genus Andreprevotia; species Andreprevotia lacus. The sequence goes on from NZ_FWXD01000016.1 coordinate 43,494, forward strand.
CACAGTTCGATGCAGCAGGCCACGTCGTCTGGACCTGCGCGGGCGGGTCTGCCAGCGATGTGCCGGCAGCCTGCCGCACACCCGCAACACCCAACCCCTGATCCAGCTCATTCACCCCCACACCCCGCAACATGACGCGCCTGCATCAATTTGCCCTCGCCCTCACCATGCTGCTGTTGCTGGCCGCTGCCACGCCCGGCGTGCTGTGGCTGTATGCCGGCCGTGGCTTGTCCGACGTGCCGGACAGCGTGCACGATGAAGTCGCCACTGCCGTGCGCGGTGCGTTCTTCAGGCAGGCATTTGTCAACGACTATATCGAAGAAGACCTGCTACCGCAGGCCAAGCGGGTCAAGGCCAAACCGCTGGCCGACCGGCTGCTGTTCGACCGCGAAATCCTCAAGCGCTTTGCGCTGGACAACTACGTTGCCGTCTACTTCCTCGAAGATGTCGTCGGCACCGATGACGCAGCCCTGTACGCGCACCTGCGCGCCTACCAGCTCAGCGACGCATACGACGCACTGCCCTTGCAGCAACGCCAGCGGGTAGACAACTGGACAGACCTGCTGTCCGAGCAGACCACGCCACGTGCGCTCGAGATTCGCCACGCGCCCACACCCCCTGCATCAGCCCCGAAATGAGCTCAAACAACACCATGGCCGCGCTGGAAATCGCGCGCAGCAGCGGGGACGCAGGAGCGTAGGGTGCAATGAGCAAGGCGAATTGCACCGACGTAATCGCCCCCCATACCGCGCCACCCACCGCAAACCCGCGATGCAATGCACCACGCTGATTGCACCCTGCGCGGCTGCGCCAGCGGGGTGCCAGATGCATGCGGCGCATCTCCTGTGGCGTGGCAGTCAGGCATGCTGGCGCGCCACGCCCGCGCGGGCTTGGTGACGATCAGAAAGCGTAACGCTGGATCGGCACGGTAATGCCGCCCGGCAGAATCAATTGCCCGCTGGTCGCGCTGGAGAACTGCACGATCACCGCGCCAGCGTTCGCATTGGTCACCACCGGCGAGGCATACAGGCCGCCCAGCGTCTGGCCCTTGCCATACAGGCTGAGCGCGCCCTGATACGCATTGGCGGCCACCAGTGCATTCTGCGTGATATACCAGTTGGGCTTGCCGCCCTCGTCATACAGATAGGCGGCAATGAAGGCGGTGCCGCCCTGCACTTCGATGAAATAGCCGCGGCCCCCTTCGTTCGGGTTCCACCACCAGCCGGTTTGCGGATTGCCTGCCACCGGCGGCTGCGCCAGACCATCGCTGACGATGGGGAAGCGTTCGATATTGGTCGTCTGCGTGACGAAATTGCTGCTTTCGAACTTGAGCGTGGCCTTGCGATCAGACAGGGGCATCAGCGTGACCTTGCCGGCGTTGCTGGGGCCGATTGGCGCCCTCCAGCTGCCTTGCAGCGTTTGCCCACCCTGGTAGTACTGCAGATCGCCGGTGTAAAAACCGGTGGCGGGGTCGGGCAGCAGCCAGGACACATACCATACCGGGCTGCCGGCGCTGTCATACATGAAACCGGCAAAGTAGAGCTTGCCGTCGGCATTGCTTTCCAGCGAATAGCCCCGGCCGCCTTCGCTCGGGCTCCACCACCAGCCCGTTTCCGGCTTGATCCGCGTCGGGGCGGCGGTATCGCTGCCCGGGGTGGTCAGGACGGCATAGAGGCCATCCGAGAATTCGTTGGCCGTGCTGGTGGCGGCAAACACATTGTAGGTTGTACCCGGTTGCAGGCCGGACAGCACATAGTTGGTCGGCGTGTTGGCCTTCAGCGGCCCGTAGCCGCGCAAGGGGCTGGGCGTCCATGCGGCATCGGCACCCTGCAATACCTGCATCACGCTCGGGATGGCGGCGCTGGCAGGCAATACCAGCCAGTGGGCCTCGCTGTCCTTGTCGGCCGAGATCGTCAGCACGGCATTGCTGCTGCGCACCGCATCCACTTTGATTTTCTGCAGCTTGATGGTGGGGGTCAACGGCGCCGAGGTTTTGAAATCGAGGCCGACGCCGTTGGAGGTCTGGCCAGCCGCATTCTGGGCTACCAGATAGAAGCTGTACGGCGTATTGGGGGTCAGGTCTGTCACCACGAACTGGGTCGTTGCGCCTGCGGTCATTTTGGCGCTGCCGCGCACGGCAAAGGCCTTGCCGCTGGCATCGATGCCGCTGACCACCTGGGTTTTGCTCGGCTGGGCGCTGCCGCCTGGCACGACCACCCAATAGCCGGTGGCTGCGGTATCGGAGACCGCAGTCACGAAGATGCCATAGGCCCCGAGCAGGCTGGTGTCGAGCTTGGACAGCACAGGCGCCGGTGCAGTAGCGGAATACGACAGATCAGTCAGGAAGTACACGCCGACCAGGGTGCATGATGGCGGATAGCTGTATGAGGGGAACAACAAGGTGCCGATTTTCGAACCGTATTGGTATGTGGCGCCGGTTGCATCGAGGGTGAATGACGTTCGCCCGGTGTACAGCGCCAGGCACAGCGGGTCGGTCTGGAAAATCGCACGCTGGAGCGAATCGCTGAAAAACGACTGGGTTTCGTAGCTCAGCAGGGCCGAATAGCTGCCCGCCGTGACCGATGACGATGCCGTGTACGCGCCAGCCACCTCGCAGGTGGTGCCGGACTGGAACAGAATCTGCCCATCGCTGAAACCCAGCCCCGAATTCATCGACAACACCGCCGCCGACGATCTGGCAAACTCGAAACAGAACTTGGTCTTCAGCATGATATTGCTGTTGGCCAGCTGATAGAAGTTCGCGGCAATCCGCGTGGCGGTGACCGAATAAGTACTGGCAGCGGCCGTCCAGCCCGTGCACAGCAGCATCAGGGTAAACAACAGTCCGCGAAGTCGTTGCATGGTCATGCGCTTTACTCGTTGTGGTCGGCCTGTACGGCATGGTGATCGAAAAGGTGGCTGCGATCGTCCGCGTGCAACCGAGACCGGCCCGCCGCAGCAGAAATCACCCGCTTGCCCCACCTGCCCCGGGCAGACCATGAGGCCCGGCCTGGTGCCGGCGCGGCATGATTTAACCGCGGCTCAATATTTTGTAAGCAAACTTGGTGAAGTTTGCAGGATTATGCAAGACAAATGCGGGCTTGTCAGCTTTCTGAGACAATTTGCGGCCACCAGCCAGCGGGATACCGGGCACGTGGCAGGCTTGGCGCAGACTGCGCCTGCCCGCAAGCACGACGGCCTGTGTGCCGGGTGCACAACCGCCTGCCGCCGGGATGAAACGCATCGTCAACGCGCCAGCCTGCGGGGCTGGCCAATCGCAGGCCAATCGCGCCACAACACGCCCCATACAGCGCCACCCGGCATCAGACGGGATGCAGCCATGCCACGACATCTGCTTGTAGCAAGACACGCATTTTTTGCGTTGGTGTTCACGCTGGTCGCTGCGGCAAATATCTATCTGTACCGCATGGGCCAGCTGCAGCGCCTGAACGACGGCATCACCATGGGCTTGGGACTGGTGGAACTGATGATCTGTGCAGGGCTGTTGCCCTTGTTGCTGGCCACCCTCTGCCTGCGGCCGGAACGCGCCTGGCTGATTGCCATCGGCACGGCCAGCGCAGTGCTGCCATTCCTGATCCATTAGGGCCTGTTAACACTTATTTCGCGCTTGCGCTGGGCCGCAAAGAGGTCAGCTACAAGGCACGCAACGCAGGCAATAACCGGTTATTGCCAAGGCACGTAACGCCGTAGATGACGGCAGCCCAGCCCTGCGGGTTCGGGGTATTTCGGGCGGTTCGCTGCGTTGCAAACCGCTTGCGGTACCCGTACCGCGGCGCGTTCTGCGCCTTGCGCTCCATCCCGAACTACCCCGAACGCAAGCGTGAAATAAGTGTTAACAGGCCCTAGCGCGCTGCGTGGCGTAGCCGCGCCGGGTGCAATGCGCAAAGCGAATGGCGCCGCAGGGACAACGTTCGTATATACAGCAGCACCCACCGCAAACACACGATGCAATGCGCTGCGCCTGGAGCGGCTGACAAAACCCCGTGGAACGGTGCTGGCAAGGCGTGCGGAACGCAGCCAGTACAAGACGTACGGCAAGTGAGTGCAACGCAGCCAGCAGGGTTTTGTCAGCGGCGCTTATTGCATCCTGCCGCCGCTGTTTACCGACAAGGTGGTGGTTGAGATGCTGCGCAGCGCGCAATGCGCATTGCGCCACATCACACTTGCCCGACCCATAAAGCACACACCACCGCGTGTAATTTAATACGGACCGGCCGCACGGAAATGCGCCACCGTGCCCGCCGTGAACATGCCCGGCTTGCGCAGCACCAGCTCACGCTCGGCCTGGTGCAGCTGGCCATCCAGCGTGGCGTACACCTCGTCGCGGTAGCGCTGCGCCGTCTGCTTGCCGCGCGCCATGATGCTGCGCAGCCGCTCCACCCCGCCATGCGCGCTGCGGCGAGTGCCATCGCCGCCCAGCCACATCAGCACCGCCTGCGCGGCAGCCGCCTCGCCGTGCGGTATTTCCAGCAGGCCAGCCAGCCACTGCGCCGCAGCAGCCCGCTCGAAAAACCCTGCCCGCGCCAACAGCAAGCCCGCGCCCAGCTGCGGAAAATCGTCGCGCTCCAGCTGCGCCAGCAACTGCGCCGCCTGGCCGTGCAGCTCGTGCCCATCCAGCTCGCCCGGCACCGGCTTGCCGCCCGTGCGCGCCCGCAGCAGCGCCAGCACCGAATCGCCATAGCCCGAGCGGCTCACACACTCCAGCGCCCACGCCACCGCCCTGATCACACCACTGAACTGCATCTGTCCCTTCCCCTTTCTGCCTATCGCCCGATTTACCCACCACGACACCAGCGCCCGGCACCCTCTGTGCCGCACGCCGCTTGACCACGACGCGTAGAAACCACGCCCGGTACGGCTCCCGCACACAACCGGTGCAATGCGCTGCGCTTATTGCACCCTACGGCGCAGCACCATCAAACCACCACACGTAGGGCGCAATGAGCAAAGCGAATTGCGCCGTACACACTCACACCCACACCCACACCCAAACTCACACCAAGCCACACAAGAGCACACGCAAGCGTGTAATTAACTCAACCGGCCTGCTCTACGCCCGCAGCGCGTAGGGCGCAATGAGCCCGGCGAATTGCGCCGCACACACCCACACCCACACCCACACCCACACCCACACCCACACTCAAACTCACACCAAGACACACAAAAGCACACGCAAGCGTGTAATTAGCTCAATCGGCCTGCTCTACGCCTGCAGCGCGTAGGGCGCAATGAGCCCGGCGAATTGCGCCGCACACCTGCCCAGAGAAACACACAAAAGCGTGTAATTAAATCAATCAACCTGCCCCACACTCGCAACATCACCCGGCGTACGCCCCTTGCGCCGCCAATCGGCCCACCAGCACCACGCACCGGCCAGCAACAAGCCCGCCTTGATCACCAGCAAGATCAGCAAACCCCACCACAACAGCACCGTAAACATCACGGCGTGGCCGCCACATCGCGCCACCACGCCTGCCAGCCTGCGGCCACCTGATACAGCTCGGCGCAGCGGGCGTAGTTGTCGGCCACCGTTGCCATCAGCTCGCCATCGCTGACGCCGGCAGCGGCAGGGGCTTGAGCATCGGCAACGGTTGCAACAGGCGTGCCGGTGGCCGGGGCAGCAGTGGCGACGGCTGCGGCGGCACGGTCGTGCAAGCGGCGAGCAGCAGCAGGCAGCTGCACGGCAACATGATTTTGCGCATAGGTTTTTACCTCCTCGGCCAGCTGCGCCTGCAGGCGGGCGCGCGCCACATCCTGCCCCGCCAGCGTTTGCGCATGCGCAGCCAGCAATGATTGATAACGGTTTTCCTGCGCCAGCCGCACTTCACGCGCCGCCAGCGCCTCGGCCCGCGCCGCCTGATCGCGCTGCGCAAACCCGCTGCGATACCCGGCCGCAAACAAGGCGAGCACCAGCAGCAACACCGCCCCGCCCGCCAGCAACGCCCGCGTCAACGCCCCGGCAGGCCACACCGCCTGCCAGCCGGCCAGCAGCACGCTTAACACGACGCCACCTCGCGGCGCAGCTGCGCAATGCCCGGCCAGATCGCCGCTACCGCCGGCCGCAAGCGCTTGCCCGCCGCCAGGCGCGGCAACAACACCACCCCGCCCCGGTTCAACGCCCCCCGCTCGGCCACCCCCACCGCCGCACCATATTGCACACGACCACGGCAGGGCGTGAAATTGAATACCAGCTTCATTCCACCTCCATTCACATAGAAAGCCACTGCGGCCAGGCGTTACCGGCAAGCATTCTCGGGCAAAAACCCGCCTGCCTGCCGCGCTGCGCCTGACTGCGCCGGACTGCGCAGTAGCATTACATCAGCGGTACCAGCATATCTTATTACACACAAAAATGTGCAATTTGTGGTGTTACGGGGTTGGGGACGGGCCGTACGCAGCGCCTGCCAGACCGCCAGCCACAAAAAACCCCGCCGGGGCGGGGTTGCATGGATTTTGGGGGCAGGTCTTGCAACCCAACAATTCAAATTGAAATCACTTTGGTGCGCACGATGCCACGGCAAGACGGATTCTCATGGCGGCGAGAAATGTATGTGCAAGACCTGATCCCGCAATCTTGCCGTTCGATACCTTGATGTGATGCCAGATCATGGGGTTGTTTTCCCTGAGAGGGGCGATGACCCATTATCATCGAAGCCCCGCAGTGCACCTACCCACCCACCCCCAATATTTGCAAACACAGACAGATTGACGCTACCGCGCGCCCGGTTCAAGCTGGCGGGCCTGCACGCCCCGCCGCCCCCATCGCTCCGGATTTAAGCCCGCATGAACGCCCCGCACCGCCGCCTTGCTGCCCTCATCGCCCTCGCCCTGCTGGCCGGCCCCGCCGCCGCGCAAAACTGGCAGGCGCTGGGCGCCAGCGGCAAGGGTGATGAATTGGCGGTGGATGAAGACAGCCAGGTGCTCAACCCGGCGGGTATTTCGTCGGCCCGTTTCCGGCTCACCCACGCGCAGGCCGGCACCCTGGGCGATCGGCGCGCCATGCCGGCGGGCTGGCTGGAGACCATCCAGTTCGAGGCGCGCTGCAGCGAGGGCACTTCGCGCCAGCGCACCCTCAATGCCATTGTCAGCGCTGGCGGGCGCAGCCAGCTGCTGCCGGGCGACAACCGGCCGCTGGCCGGCCCGTTCACCCCGCCGCAGCCGGGCACACAGGCCGCCACCATGGCCGCCTGGCTGTGCACCGTGCCCGACAACGTCGAGGCCGCGCACCGCTGGCAGCCCATCCTGCCCGGCAGCCAGGGCGACCAGATTGCCGTCGATGCGCCATCGCTGCGGCAAGGGCGCGATGGCATTGCCAGCGGCTGGTTCAAGCTGGCGCTGGCCCAGCCACTGGCCGATGGCGATCCGCTGGGCCGCCGCCCGCAAACCATCGTCTACCGCGTCGAGGCGCGCTGCGCCGATCAGCTGGCCCGCTTCACCGCCACGCGGCTGTTCACCGGCAAAGACAACCAGTCGCCGCGCTTTGGCGCCGCCAACCACCCGCTCGATACCCCCTACACCCCGGTCGACCCCGGCACTGCCGGCGCAGTGATGAGCAGCTATCTGTGCCCGGGCAATGCCCAGCCCAGCCAGGCGGCTGCGGCCGAAGGCAAACAGTCATGATCTGCCAGCCCCACCCGTTGCCAGATGCCGGCACGCTGCCGCTACCAGGCACCGGGCTGGTCTTGCAGCAATAGACCACGCCCCAAGCTGTCTGATTCACACATCACCCGGTCAGCAAGTGTTGGCGGGTAAATTACCCCGTCATAAGCTGTGTCATCCCGTTTGATGACACCGCCCAGGATCTGCCATGCCCCCATTCCGCCCTACCCTGCTGGCCAGCACCTGCGCCGTGCTCGCCGCCACCGCGCTGCTGGCCGGCTGCAGCACCCCCAGCGTGGCCGAGCAATGGGGCACGCAGTTTCGCGCGCTGCAAATGTACCCGGTGTTCCCGCCGCGTGAAGACGTGCAGCCCGGCGACATTCTGGCGGTGTGCAACAACCGCGCCAGCAGCAAGACCATGCCGATCTCGGCCCACCTGTACCGGCTGCCCGGCATCAAGGCGCTGCTGGGCCACTATTACGCCGACGACAGCATCGACCTGCCGCCCAACCAGAACCTTGCCAGCGGGGCCATGGCCGAGCGCAACGACATTTTCAACGCCACGCCCGTGCAGGCCAACCGGCTGCGCAATGTCGCCTTCCCCGATACCTTTGCCGCCCGGCTGGCCAAGGAAGACATCGCCGCCGTGATTCCGGCCGGTGTCACGCTCAACAACGCCACCATCGGTGCATCGCAGTTTCGCAGCGGCGCGCTCAGCATTCCGTCGGCCTCGTCTTATGGCCTGCCCACTACCGTACTGCTGCCACCGCTGATGACCGAGCTGGAAGCCGACAACAGCCCGCTGCTGGCCGTACTGGACGCCTACGGCCAAACCTCGCCCTGCGGCACCAATGGCACCTTGCAGCTGATGCTGGTGCAGGAAGTCTATCTGGCCAACACCATCAAGCTGCAGCTGGAGACCGACAACGAAACGGCGGCCAAACTACAGACCAGCTTTATTCCCGCCGCCGGCAGCACTATCGCCAACACCATCAAGAGCGTGCTGGCCGCGCACCAGGCACAGACCGCATCTGCCGCCGCGCCCACTGGCAAGCCCACCGCCAGCGCCCCGGCCACCGTCCCCCCGGGCCAGTTTGATCCGCAGACCGTGGCCGACGAAATTACCCAAAAGCTCACCACGCTGGGCAACGCCCAATCAGAGGACACCAGTCTGCCCAACGCCAAAGTAGGCATCAGTGTGGGTAGCACCGGCAGCATCAGCATGTCCAAGACCTTCGTCCACCCGGTGGTGGTGGGCTTTAGCGGGGTCAGTATCGGTCTGCAGCAAGCAGAGCACCTGATACCGGACACCGGTACGAAGACAGCCAGCGGCACCAACGCCAGCAGCCCTCCGGCTGCGGCAGGCTACAAACCGTCACTCAAGTTGGTGCTGAAAAACCTGGCTGGCAATGGCGTCGCGCTCATCTACGCCAAACCCGGCAGCAAACCCGCTGAACGGGCCTCGGCACCGGTAAAACAGTAGCCCCAAACCCGGCCCAGATCCCAAGCCCTGCTGAAGCAGCTTGCGCAATTCAGGCGCGATCGGTTCCTGCACTAGCGTCTGCGTGGTGTGCACGCCTGTGCGCAAACCGCCGCTCAGCACATGGCAGCTGCCGGCGCAGCGGCTGTCTGGCCTGCCCCCGCCTGCATCAGCTGCGCCAGCACCGCCAATCCCGCTTGCGGGTCGTCCAGCGCCAGCGGCAGCACGTGCAGGGTCAGCCGCGCGTCGAACTGGAACGGGGCGATGGGCTTGGCGGCGTTGAAGCGCCCCCAGGCCGGGTAGAGCAGCGCCATGTGGCCGCTGCCTTGCAGGTATTTCTGGCCGTAGGCGTAGAGCTGGTAAAAGTCGCTCTGGCTCAGCTCGTAGTTGCTGCTGCGCCGGCTGGCATCCAGCAGCTTCCATTTGGCGTCGAGCACCCAGCGCTGCGAGCCCTGTTGCAGCAGCAAGTCGGGGCGCAGCTGGAAGAAATTGCTGCCCGCGTGCGTGCACAGGTACTGGCTGGTCACCTGGCGATCCAGCCTGGCGCCGGCCGGCAGCGCGGCGCGCAGGCGTTGCTCTGCATAGCGCTCGAACAGCGTGCTCATCGGGAACAGCAGACTGATGCCGCGATAGCCGCCGGCCACCGCCAGCGGCATGTGGCGGTACAGGATCAGCTCGCACCACGGCCGCAGCGGCTGGTAGTGCGCCAGCAGACGGTTGTTTTGCCAGGCGCGGAAATCCTGCGCGATATCGCGGCTGGCGGGCAGGCTGTGCAGCAGGCCGGCCAGCTCGTGCGCCAGTCGCCAGTTGCCGCTGTCTTGCGTGTGCTTGCACACCACATCCAGCGCGGCCTTGAGCAAGCGATTCTCGGCGCGATCCGGCGTGTAGATATCGTGGCGCAGGTGAAGCAGATGCGCACGGCCGGGCGGCTGGCGCATTTGCCGCACCACATCCAGCTGGCCGCGCAGAAAGCGCTGTTCTTCTTCCACCCGCTGATAATCAAAACGCAGCCCGCGCTTGAGCAGATGATCCAGCGCCAGCAAGAATTGCTGCATCACCCATTCGGCCAGCGGCGCATCGTACAACGCCAGGCTGGCTTGCTCGGCATTGCGCGTGGGCAATTCCAGCGCGGCGGCAATCATGCGCTGCAGCAGGGCGCGCGCGGCGGGCACGCAATCTTGTTCCTCGCAGTGCTTGGGCAGGATTTCGATCACCTGGCCGCACGGGGTTTCCAGCACGCCTACGTAGTGATCGAGTTTGAGCCAGCGCCGGCCATCCACCTGCAACAAGCTGGCGCCGTTGCTGCGAAAGCGGCCGGCCAGCTCGCACAGCCAGTCAAACGCGCTGGCGCTGATGTGCGCTTCGTCCAGCGTGTTGCGCGCCAGCGGCGCGGTGGTAAGGCGCGCGTATTCGCGCACCACGATGGGGGCTGGCATCAGGCCGCCGCCCCGCCAGGCTGGGCGAGGATTTGCCGGTAGGCATCGGCGTTGGTAAAGGCGGCCTCGTTCAACCGCCAGCGCTTGCCCAGGTTGAGCTGCCCCACGCCCGGGAACAGCACGGCGGCATCCAGCGCGTCATCTTCCACGATAAAGCCCTGCCCATCCTTGCTCTGGTCATTGAGCACCCAGGCGATGCGCTCCCAGTCTTCAAAGAAGTATTCCTGCAGCAGCGGCAGGATGTTCTGGCGGAAGATGGCCGTCAGCCGCGCCAGCGTGGGATCACTTTGCAAGGGCATGAACCAGGCATGGCCCAGGCAATGATCGCGGTCAAGCAGCGCGGCAATGCGCTGGTTCATCAGCTGCAGCAGCGCGCCGATGTTGATGCCCTCGACCAGCACATCGTTCAGCAATTCGGGCTGCGGCGGCATGTCGACAAAGGTAAAGCGGCGGCGCAAGGCCACATCCAGCCCGGCCAGCGAGCGATCGGCGGTATTCATGGTGCCGATCAGATAAACATTGGCCGGCACGCTGAACGGCTTTTTGGAATACGGCAGGGTCACCGACAAAGCCTCATCCGCCCCGGCGCGCTTGGACGGCTCGATCAAGGTGATCAGCTCGCCAAAAATGCGCGAGATATTGCCACGGTTGATTTCGTCGATGATGAGCACATGCGGCTCGTGACGCGGCGCAGCCACGCCCTGCACAACCGGCTGAGCGCCATGCGCCTGCAGGTGTTCCTGCAGCTCGCCCCAGCTGAAGCGATCCAGCTGGTAAACCGTTTTCATGGTAAAGCGCTTGCCTGCATTGAGCGGGGCAATCGGCAGCTGCAAATCGCGGTACAGCCAGCGCACCGGGCGCACATGGTTATAGTCGCTGCGCACGCCCTCGTGCGGCTGGGTATCAAAGCGGTAATCGCCGCTGACCACGCCGATGGCCTCGATCAGATCGGCCGAGCGAATGCACAGCACAATGTCGCCCACCGCCATTTCCTCGGCGAAATAGCGCAAGGTGCCCTTGTCGCCCGAACCCAGCTCCTCATGGTAGGCATTCTCTTCGCCAGACTGCCGCAAATCGCCGGTCTCGCCCCAACCGATGCGCGCCTCGCCGTGATTCAGGCACCAGGTTTTGGTGGGCGAGTTGCCCGCGCTGTTGATCGACATTTTCCAGATGGTTGGATTGGGCCGGATGCCGACGTCTGCCTCGGGCTTGCCAAAGCGCGCATCGTCGCAAATGCGCTTGAACACGCCCGGCTCGATGCGGTACTCCACCTGCTTGTCGTCATTGCTCTCGGCGCGCAGGCCCTCCACAAAGTCCTCGTAGCTAAAGCTTTGGTGGAAGGTGACAAAGCGGATGCGCTGCTCGCCCGCCAGCCGGTCAAACTCGGCCTTGAGCGCCTTGCGGTCATTGGCATGCTGCCGCAGATAGGCCGGGGCCAAAATGGCCAGCGCCTGGTTGATGGTATGAAACGTCTTGCCCGTGCCCGGCGGGCCGAACAGGATCTGGTTGAGCGGCTGGGCTTGCATGGTATCGAGGGTAGTCATCGCTGCGGTCGTGTTGCCTGCGCTTTGCAAGCGTTGCTGAAAAGCCAGCCAGGCGCGCAGGCCGGCTTGCACATTGTTGCTGTTGGCGCCGCCCACGTCGGCATGAATGCCGCCGCTGCGGTATTGCTGCGTCATGCCCTGCAGCCGCGCCAGATCGTGTATGGCAAACACCGATTGCCCGCAATGCTTGCTGATGGCATTCAGGCCGGACACATACACGCTCACCGTGTTGGCAGTCTTGCCATCGGCCAGCAAATAATCCTCAAAACGCTGCCGGTAGTGGCTGATGCTGGCTTCAGCATCCAGGGGCAGATCGGGGGCGGTCATGTGGGGAGCGGGCAGACAGGCTTGTAAGGTATGCAATTATGCCGCAATGGCCAAGCAAGCGAAATGCACCAATATGGTGAATGTGCACGCGGTGTCGGTAGCCTTCTCCCGCCCAGCCTGCGCCGGCAAACGATGTGCCGATCACGCTCGTCGAGTGGTAATGTGGCGGCTTTTCTTGGCTGCAGATTGAGGCGGGACGTGACAAGCAAGCATTGGACGCGTGAACAAGTGCTGGTGGCACTCAATCTGTATTGCCAGCTGCCATTCGGCAAATTGCACCAGCACAACCCACTCATCATCGCCACGGCCGCCCTGCTGGGCCGCACGCCCAGCGCGCTGGCGATGAAGCTGACCAATTTGGCTAGCCTGGACCCACACATCACCAGCTCGGGCCGGGTGGGCTTGCCCGGCGCCTCGGCACTAGATCGGCAAGTGTGGGGGCAATTCCAGGCCCAGCCAGAAGCCATCGCCTACGAGAGCCAAACCCTAGTCGATGCGCTGGCGCAAGACCACGCCGCGCTGGCACCGCTATCAAGCCAGAGTGAGGCCGACGCCGTCTTGCCCAGCTATTACGCCGCCAACACCAGCGCCACGGTGCAGGTGCGCGTGAAGCAAGCGTTCTTTCGCAAAGCGGTGCTCAGCAGCTACGAGCACCGCTGCTGCATGACCGGCCTGGCCGACGCGCGCCTGCTGGTGGCCAGCCATATCGTGCCGTGGAGCAAAGACGAACAACAGCGCCTGAACCCCGCCAACGGCCTATGCCTATCTGCACTGCACGACAAAGCCTTCGACCGTGGCTTGCTCACCGTAACGCCCGATTACCAGATCAAAGTTTCACCCCAACTCAAAGCCACCCCCGCCAGCCCGCTGGCGCACGACTATTTGCTGGCGCTGGATGGCCGTAACATCACCCTACCCCACAAATTCGCCCCACTGCAGGCGTTTTTGGAGTTTCATAGCAAGGCGGTTTTTTTGGGGTGAGGGGGTGGGCCAATGCGTATTCCGAGGCTGTTTTCACACTGCGTTTATCCGGCAGCCGCCAGTAAACCTAATCCCTTCAATCTCATCTGCAGATCCGACACTGGATAAAATAGATGAACCTTGCCTTGCACCACGCGCTCTAGCAGGCCGATATCTACAAGCCCAATCAAGTCGCTTCTGGCCGTCTGATAGACCACGCTATGGCTCTGCTGGTGCACATCGACGCGGAACGGTTCTTCAGGGTTGCGCAGCGCGTGGCCAAGCAGCGCAATCTGGCGGTGGTTGAAGCGGCCGCGCAAGGCATGGCTAGCGAGCATGCGCTCGGTTTCTTTTTGCTCCTGGCCTTTTCTAGACAGATAGTCGTGTAACGCCTCAATGGCTCTTCTGATGGTGGCAAGCTGATGCAGCAAGAAGTAGGTGGTATCGTTGTTGTCTGTCTCGGTATACAAATAGGCGCGTACATACTGGCTTGGAGCCTTGCGCAAAATATGCGAAATCGACACGTACTCCATCAACCAGTAGCCATCGCGCGCCATCGCCCAGTAAAACAGCGCCCGCGCCACGCGGCCGTTCCCGTCAACAAAGGGATGATCGTAGCCGATCATGAAATGCAGCAAGATGGCACGCAGCACCGGGTGCAAAAAAGCGCCAGTTAGCTCAGTCTGGTTGGCAAAATCGCACAGTATTTGCAAACGCTCGGGCAAGCTGACCCAGCCTGATGGTTGGTGCAAGATGGTACCGTCACGATTGTCCACCACTTGCACGTCATCAGCACGCCGCAGACGACCCTCGTCCTGTGGGTCAGCCAACGTGCCGACAGTGAGCATGCGATGCAACTCCAGCACGAATTCGGGGGTGAGCTTATCTGGGCGCTTTTCGCGGATATAGCTCATGGCCAGATGATTGTTAAAAATCATCTGCTCGCTATGATCACGCGGCTTGCGCTCTTCCCGCAGCATGGCCTGTGCAACACGGCGTGTGGTCGATGCGCCCTCCAGCTGGCTAGAGGTGATCGCCTCCTCAATCAGCGAGCTGCGCAGGTATTGCTGCTGACTTTGCACCGTCGGCGCACCTGATACGGCTTCGATACTGCCAGCCGCATCCCGATCGATATGATGCAGGTGTATCTGGGCTTCGTTAGGGACGTTGAAGCGGAATGGGTGGCCGCCCTTATCGTACAAAGGCAGCAACCTTGAAATGGCTGTACGTAGCATATGGGTGCCTAGCCACCATTCTTCCTCGCTCAATCCATCTGGCGGTCTGCGTCGGCGCAGCTCATCCCAGTGCAGATAGCGTTCTTGATCCAGCGAACCCATCTTTGCCAACACGCGCGCAAAATCACCCTGGTCGAGTTTGCCCATCATCTCGGACAAGGATGGAGGCCTTTGTGGTAGACGCATGATGTACTAAATTTAAGAAAAATTAGCAGGTTTTTACTATAGCGCTACCAGTATAAAAAAACCTACTAAAAACACATAAAATTAGTAGTTATTAGTAGTAGCACCACCAAAAAACCCGGCCAACGACGGGTTTTTTATGAGCATCAACCCCCCTCACCCCACCCCCAAGCGCTTCAACCCCTGCTCCACATCCTGCTCCAGGCAGGCCAGCCCGCTGCGCAGCAGCGCCAGGCCCAGCGCGCGGCGGTGGGTGGGGGTTTGCATGTCGTTGCAGATCAGTGCTTCGGCGTGTTGTGCCGGGTCGGCGCCGGTTTGGTCATCCGTCGGCAGGTCGGTGATGGCGATCAGCGCGTAGGCGCCAGCGCCGTTGGCCACTGCGCGCTGCAGCAGGGTGCTGTGCAGGTGCAGCAGTTGCAAATCGAGCGGTGCTGCGGGGTGTGCAGTGCTGGTGGTACTGTCGTTCATGCTTGCCTTCAATGGTCGTTGCGGCCGAAGGACATAATAGAACGATCGTTCAATACCTTGCTACGCCGTAACCGCTGGCGCATATATGCCGCACACGCACCCGCTGCGTGCTGGCTGGCAATGGCGCGCGGAAACATCAATCCGGGAGCGCCGCTGTTTCGCCCGCAACCACCGCTTGGCACCCGGCCTGGCCGGGTGCTTGATGCCGCTTCACCCACACATGCAACCCGCAAAAAAACAGGCACCCGGCAGGGTTAAGCGCCGGAACGATTGGTTTACGACGACCCCGTTCGTACCGCTGACGAGCGTCAGCGAGGCTCCCTCGCGGTGGCGAGGGCGGGGGGTGTCGGGTCTAACAGGGGAGCGCCGCTGTTTCGCCCGCAACCACCGCTTGGCACCCGGCTTGGCCGGGTGCTTGATGCCACCTCGCTTGCAAATACAACCCGCAAAGAAACCAGGCGCTCAACAGGCAGGCGCCGCTGCAGCCTGCCACGGGTTGACGGCGGCCTTGCTGATCGGCGGCGTGGCAATCGAGGGGTAGATGGCCTTGTAGATGGTGTTGCCGTAGCGCACATAGGCGCCGATCGGGTAAGACGTGCGCACGTCCCACGCATTCACCTGGCAGCTGGCTGCGGGCAGCTGGCCGTTGGGGATGTAGGTAAAGTCGGTCAGCACCACCTCGGCCTCTTGCCCGTTGCTGGGCACGCGGCCCTGGAATTGCCAGAAGTTGATCATGAACTGCTGCGGTTTCTGCGCAATGCACTGGGCGGGGATCAGGCTGCGGCAGCCGTATTCGGTGCTGCCGGGGCCGGCCTTGGTGGCGGCCGGGTCGCTGGGCAGCATGCTCCACTTGGCGATCAGCGGGCCGCTGCTATAGGCGTCAACATGGCCGGCAATGGCCTGGTAATCAACGCTATCGGGCTGCCAACTGTAGCGGTGCGTGCTTTTGCCGGCCGGGTCGGCCAGCTCGAAGCGGTGGCTGGTGTACTGGTTGGGCACCATGTGCCACACCGTCCAGTTGCCCAGCGGGTTGCTGTCCTGGCCCCAGCGCGAGAATTCGATATCGATCTCGTTGGTGCCATCGGGGCCGACATCGGCAGTGGGGTAATGGAAGAAACCCAGCACCAGGTTCTTGTCCAGCTGGGCGGGGTTGCCCAGGTAGTGAAACTGGTACAGGCCGAAGTGGGACAGCGCCGGATTGGCCAGGCGGATTTCGGCCGACGACCATACGCCGTTGCGGTTGGCCACTTTCAGGTGCAGATAGCCGTTGCTGTCTACCCAGGCATTGCGGTCGTCAAAGTTGTTGGGCCCCGGGCCGCCGGTGCGGTTGCTCACCGTCCACTGATAGCCGGACCAGTTCAGCGTGGTGGCCAGCGCTTGCGCGCTGCCCAGCAGGGCCAGCGACACGGTGATGCAGGCGCTCATCTTTGCAGCAAGATTCACTGTGATTCTCCATGGTTGGAATGCTTGGAAAACTGCGCATCCGGCGCGGCAGGCGCGTGGTGTAGCGGCAGGTGCGTTGCCGCATGGCCCGCGCTGCACGCCCCAGCGTACCGGCCGGATGCGGTCTTGCGGTGCCGGCTGTGATCTCCCTCACCGGCGGGCACACCTTAAGTCATTGACACTGCAGGGTAAATGTCGAGATTCTGCAACTTTGCTTGTCCCGATTCGGCAGCGCTGCCCGATGGCAACCATCTACCACGAGAAGTTCGAGGTGTCCGCGCAATCCACCCAGCATTCGGTGGGCGGGCGCAGCTATTGCAATGACTATCTGCACGGTCTGCTGGATCGCGGCATCTTGCTGGCCGGCGTATCGCAGCTGCGCGAGCACCACTATGTAGAGCGGCTGGATGCGCCGTTTCATGTGCTGCTGTGCTGCCAGGAGGGCCACGGCCACGTGCTGGAGGGCGATACGCGCCGCCCGCTGGGGCCGGGCCAGCTGGTGGTGCTGCCGGCGCACCGGCATGGCGGCTTTGTGCTGGGCAGCCCCTATTGGCGGCTGGCCTGGCTGGTGCTCGATGACGTCGCCGCGTGGGATTTCCTCAAGCAACCCCAAGCGCTGTGGGCGCAGGCACAGGCGGCAGAAAGCCTCTACCTGAGCATTGCCTGCCTGCACCAGGAGGTGCAGCTGGGCCAGCGCGGGCATACGCAGGGCGCGCTGCAACTGATGCTCGATACGCTGCAGCGCGAAATGACCGCGCTGCAAGCCGCCCGCCGCCCCACGCGCGCGCAGCAACTGGGCGCGCTGCTGGAAAAAATCTACCTGAACCCGGCCACGTGCTGGACGGTGCCGATGCTGGCCGGGCAACTGGGCATGAGCCAGACCACCCTCACCCGGCTCTGCCAGCAGCAGCACCGCGCCACGCCGCAGCAGCTGATCATTGCCGAACGCATGAAGCGCGCATACGCCTGGCTGCAAACCGGCTACGGCAACGTCACCGAGGTGGCCACCGCCTGCGGCTATGAAGAAGTGGCCAGCTTCAGCCGCCGTTTTGCCCAACACTTTGGCCTGCCGCCCGGGCAAATCGAACCCAGATACGCGCCGGGTGCGGGTTGATGCGGCCTGCCCGGGCGCCATTTCGCGGCGGTGCTGCCAGGCACTGACCAGCGGCGACACAAGCGCGCAGCGGCGGGCCAACCCGCCCACGCAGCAGCGGCGTGGCCATCAACGCCGCGCGCGCTGCAGCCGCTCCCAGTCATCGCGGCACACGGCGTCGCACCAGCGGCGGCCGGCGCTCATGGTTTCACCGCAGCACAGGCACTCGCCGGTGGCCGGTGCTTCGGGTTTGCGGTGGGCCAGCGCAATGGCGCGCCACAGGGTTTCCTGCTCGCTGGCGCGGTCGTCGATGCTCATGGCTGGCCCCCTGCGGCGGCGCGTTCTTCCTCGATCAGCTTTTGCAGGTAGTGCGCGGCTTTTTCCAGGTCTTGCAGGCCGTTTTTCTGTTGATAGCGGCTGATGTATTTGATGACGTTGCCGGCCAGATAGCCGATGCCGTTGGCGTGGATGTAATCCCACGGTTGCACGGCCTGGTGGCGATAGTGCTCGCCGCCGACCTGATGCTGGTTTGCTGTTGCGGTCATGTGTCTCTGCTTTGGGTGGGTGGATGCCCGGCCGGGTGCTTGTGGCGCCAGCCGGGCTGGTTGTTCGGGCTGGATCGGCCCCTCGGCCGGGTGTCTTGCTGCCGCAGATCAGCGGCAGGGGCGGCGGTCATGGCGCGGCATGGGGGCTCCGGCCGCGCCAGCTGTCCCAGTCGAAGGCGACGAATTCGCCGCCGTCTTCACGCAGCCGGTCGAACACGCGCTCGCCCAGATAGCTGCGGCATTCGCCCACGGTCAGGTTGGTCAGCAGCAAGGTGCTGCGGCGGTGTTCGTAGCGCTCGTTCAAGAGGTCGAACAGCAGCTGCTTTTCGTTGTCGCTGCCGGCCTGCACACCGATTTCGTCCAGGATCAGCAAATCGGGCCGCGCATACAGCGCCACCACGGCGCTTTCGGTCAGCGGGCTGTTGCGGCTCCAGCTGTCGCGCACCGCGCGGATATAGCGCTGCACGGTGGTGAACAGCGCGGTCTTGCCGTGCCGGCCCATGGCCTGCTGGGCGATGCCGATAGCCAGATGCGTTTTGCCGGTGCCGCGCTCGCCGCTGAAAATGGCGCTGCGCCCGCTGGCGGGGCCGGCCAGTGCGGCGGCGTAAGCGTGGGCAAACGCCAGTGCGCGCTGCTGGCCAGCCTGCGTGGCCTGATAGTTGTGCAGGGTGCGATCAAGAAAACGCGGCGGGATGGCAGCCTGCTGCAATTGCTGCTGCCAGTGGGCGCTGCTGGCCTGTGCGGCACGGCGCTCGGCATCGTGCCGGCTGGCCTCGGCCTGTGCGGCGCTGCACTGCGGGCATTTGCTCCAGATGCTGCCCAGCCATTTGCGGCTGGTGTAATCGCCATGCTGCGGGCAGGTGGCGCTGCGCGTGGCCGGCGCGCCCAGGGCGGCAAGGGTAGTCATTGCCGTCATAGCCGGCCCCCCGCGCCATAGTCGCGCCGCTGGCCGTCGTCATAGCTGGGCTTGCCGGCTGGCGCGGTCTTCAGCGCAAACAGGCCCTGCCAGCCATTGCGTATGCTCTGCTGCAGCACTGCATCGGCCTGCGCGCCCTGCGCTGCCAGCATGGTCAGCTGCGCCTGCACCGTGGCCGGCGTCAGCCGTTTGCCCAGCTGGCTGCGGTGCTGCACCCAGCCCTGCCAGACTGCCGGCGTGACATTGGCCGGCAGCGCTACGGTGGCCGCAGCACAGCGCACCACGCTGTCTTGTTCCACTGCGTGTTCGCTAGCGTGTTCCTTGCCCCTTGCCACAGCGGGCACCGTTGGCGTTGCAACTGTCGGCACCGTTGTGGTGACTGCGGGCGCAACCGTTGCCGGCGCAGCAACCGTTACTGCATCGGCCCCGCCGCTGGCGGCCAGATCGGGCACCAGCAGCCGGTATTCGCAACTGCGGCCACGGCCGCCGTCGCCGCTTTTGTGCAGCCAGCCCAGCCGCGCCAGCTCGGTGGTGGCGGTGGAAATCTTGCCTGGCGCCAGCCCGCAGCGCTGCGCCAGCTTGTCACGGCTGGGCCAGGCGGTATCGGTGTTTTTGCGGCGGAAGGAATACAGCGCAATCAGCACGCGCAAATGCGTTTTGCTCAGCCGCTCATCCAGCGCCATCGCCGCCGGCAGGTAAACGAACAAATCGTGCACATCCACGCTCATGCGCCACCGCCTGCCGCGCGGGCGATGAGTGCAAAGAGGGCAAATGCCAGGGAGGGCGGCCACAGCGGGCCGGCAATCGACAACATGGGGGTCACTCCATCAACACGCCGTGGCCGCAGCAGCGCGGCACGCACGGCAAATCACACAATCAAGTGTGTAATATGATCGAGGCGATTCCCGCCGCCGGCAAGCCCCTGCCCACCCGCAACACCCGGCCCGCGCCGGGCCATGCAGCCCGCAGCCAGCAAGGGCGCGGCTTGGCGGCAAACAGCCTGTAACGCGGCAGAACAGCATATATGCCAGCCCGACACGCCACCCAACGCCCCGCTGGCCGGCAAACCGCGTTGCAGCACACCCCGCCGCCCGCTGACCTGCCCACCCGCCGTGCTGCGCGTTACGCCCGCCCTTTAATTACACACAAAACAGTGTAATCATGGGTATAAGCAACCCACAGGCCACAAGGACCCCAGCCGTTGAACACCATTCACAAAGAAGCCGTCTTCGCCCAGATCAAGGCGCTGGTGGCCCGCCGCTACGCCACCAGCAGCCGGGCCGAACGCGGGCAATACATGGCTCGGCTCAAACGCAACGTGCTCGGCATCGCGCACGACCCCACCAAACTCGCCCGCGCGCATGCGGTGTTTGCGGGGATGTTGGGGGAGGAAGCCGGGGCACATGAATTGCATGACCCTGCTAACTCGGGCTGACTAAGCAATGCGGACATCAGCCCAAGGGGCAACAGCGAGAAGACCAAGCCCCGCAGTAACGCGTTCACAAAGGTGAATTGGCCAAGGCTGTGCAGATTTGGGAAGATGCACGATTGTAACCAAGCCACGGCTTGGGGGATCGCTTCCCATCTAAAGGACGCGGGACGAGTGATCAGACTGGATGTACTGATCAAAGCTGAAGACGGGGTGTGGCGCGTTGCAAGCGCCTTGGCCAATAGCAAGTTTTTTGATGAAGGGTGCTGCTAGAAGCGGCAGGGGCAATTTTGCAATTCAGCAACAATTCTGTCTTTAAATTGCTTGGTCTTACATTTCGATGCAAATTTATGATTGCATGCTCTGACCTAGCATTTCTACTTTAATGTAGACGGCACCGCGCTTAAATTTGATTTGAAAAATCCGGAAATCAACCAATTTAGGAAATGACCATGGAAAAGCTGAAGATAAATCTAGAGCATTGCTATGGGATTCGAAAGCTAGAAACAAGCTTAGATTATTCATCTGATTCCACAGTCGCAATTTATGCTCCGAATGGAGCAATGAAAAGCTCTTTAGCAAATACATTTCAGGATGTGATAGATGGAAGAAAAACTCAAGACCGGATATTTCAGGATCGAAGCACAACCAGGCTAATTTTAGATGAAAACGATTCCGAAATAGCCTCCGGCAGCATCCTAGTTCTTCGCCCTTATGAAGAAACCTTCGGCCAGAGTGAAGAAACCGCAACACTTCTCGTGAATCAGGCATTGCGCCAAGAATATGAAGAATTGCACGCAGAAACAAACAAAATAAAAGCTGAGTTCATCAAAGCTCTTAAATCGCAATCCAAAACAAAACGAGACATAGAAAAAGAAATATCAAAAACATTCACTGCGAGCGAGGATCAGTTCTTTATTGCACTTAATCGAATAAAATACGAATTGTCGGAACAAAAAGACGCTCCACTATCCAACGTTCCATATGAAATATTTATGGATGAAAAGGTTCAGGATTTTTTAGCAACCAGCGACTTCAAGACGGCAATTGATGAATACGTAAAAAAATATAACGAGCTTTTGGCGGGGTCTAAATATTTCAAAAAAGGAATGTTCAATTATTACAATGCCGCCGCAGTAGCTCGTCAATTAAAAGAAAATGGATTTTTCCAAGCTCGCCACACCGTAAACTTAAACGGAGACAACCGTGTCGAAATCACATCCGAGGGCCAACTTGAAGAACTAATAAACCAAGAAAAAGAGAAAATAACAAATGATGCGGTACTAAAGAAAAAATTTGAAACACTAGAAAAACAAATTCAGAAAAACACAACTTTGCGTGATTTTGAAGCCTATTTACAAGATCATGAAGAGCTCCTTCCCGAATTGGCCAACCTAGCCTCTTTTAAAGAAAAGCTTTGGAAGTCCTATATCAAGTCACATTATGAATTATATGAGAAATTAGTTGAAAAAGCGCTAGCAGCAGCATCACGAAGCAAAGAAATACAAGAGCAAGCAGCGCAGGAGAGAACGCAGTGGCAACTCGTCATTGATATGTTCAACGATCGTTTCTCTGTGCCTTTTCGATTAGTAGCCAGCAATAAAATTGAAGTGACGCTAGGTCAAGAAAAAGCATTGCGCTTAGGATTTGTTTTCCTGGATGGCAATGAGGAAATTCAAGTAGGCCGTGACGCCTTGCTGCAAACTTTGAGCACAGGGGAAAGGAAAGCATTTTATGTGCTAAATATGCTTTTTGATCTTGAAGTTCGCCGCCAAAACCAGACCCACACACTAGTCGTAGTCGACGATATAGCCGATTCCTTCGACTACAAAAATAAATACGCAATAATCCAATACTTGGCAGATTTGGCAGAAGACTCTCTTTTTAAGCTTCTCATATTGACTCACAATTTTGATTTTTATCGCACGATTGAGAGCCGTGGTCTGGTTAAGCGCCCGGGTTGCTTCATGGCATCAAAAACTCAAGATGGCATTTCTCTAGAATCTGCTGTTGGCGTCAAAAACGTTTTTGTGAATGTATGGAAACCCGGATTTTTCAAAAATCCTCGAATGAAAATCGGATGCATTCCATTTATGCGAAACCTAATTGAATATACAAAAGGTGACCACGACCCGGATTATTCACTATTAACTTCCCTTCTTCACTGGAAAATTGGATCAAATGAAATTTCAGTGAATGATTTAGATGGGGTTTATTGTCGACTTTTTGGAATTAAAAACCAATCGGCAAACAAAGACGATAAGCTACTGGACATTATTTACTCCGAAGCAAATTCTTGCTTAACGGCAGCAGACGGCATAAATTTTGAAAACAAGGTTGTATTGGCCATTGCAACGAGACTTCGAGCAGAAAAATTCATGGCCTCCAAAATCAATGACGATGCATGGCTAGCTGAAATCACATCAAATCAGACACCAGTCCTATTAAAGAAATACAAAGCGCTTTTCCCTAATGAAGCAGCAACCATCCGAGTTTTACAACGTGTAACGCTTATGACCCCAGAAAACATCCACCTAAATTCATTTATGTATGAACCCATATTGGACATGTCAGATCAGCATCTTCGCCGGTTGTACCAAGATGTAGTCGCCTTAGCCTAAAAAGCTGCACTTTGATTGGAGCTCACCACGCGGAGAGCCAGTAGGCCGGGACAAGGGTGCCTCTGCGCGTAGCCCGTCAAAGCGAATTGCCCCGCACCTCAGGCACAAGGCTGTCAACACGTTGATGGGATGAAGTGAATGCAATGTGGCGCAACGCTGCCAGAACGGTGACGGGATGAACGCGTGCCATACGGCCGCAATTAGCGTTGCTCATTGCACCCTGCGCGGTGCGGGCACCACGGCGCGGGGGACGGGCAGGTGCAACAAGACCGTAACCATTTGATTGTTTTGCTTTTTACAGCATTTATTGCGATGCTGATGACTCCTTAACGATGGAGTAAGACCATGCCCGGTGAATTTCAGCCCTTCGGCTTCTTCAATGTCGACCCCAAGGGTAACGTGACGGTGTTCAACCTGAGCCTGGTGCGCCGCATCACCGAAGGCCCGACCGTGGACAGCCACCCCACCACCTTTCTGTGGTTCAGCGAGACCGACAAGGTGCAGGTCAAGGCCACCATGCAGCAGATCAGGCACCAGTTCTCGGTTCCCGGCATCAACCCGCTGCCGGTGCCGGGCGTGACGACCAGCGCGGCAGATTTGGGGAAGGCGTTTTAAGCGCTGTGAGATGCAATGCCCAAGCCCTGTGGACTTGGGCAAACACCGGGCCGGCGATGTGTTCTGCCGCGTTGTAGCGGCTCATTCGGCAAGATGCAAAGCTTGTGTACAAATCCAAGGTTTCGGCGGTTTTTCCATGATGCGCAAGTTTCTCAAGTGGTTATGCGCGGCCACCCTGTTGGGCATGATCATTATCGGGGTGAGCTATGTAGGCGTGCGGCATACAGACGCATACCGCTGCGCAGAGCAGTTTGCGCTGCATGCGCCCGAGGTGCGCAACACGCTCGGCGCGCCCGAGGGGCTCAGGCTGATCAGCTTTTCTGCCGAAACCATGAATGGCCGGGGCAAAGGGGAGTTCGCTTTTCAGCTGGAACACGCAGAACGGACAATCCGGCTGAATGTACTGATCAAGGCTGAAGACGGCGTATGGCATGTTGAAAAGGCCCTGGCTGATGACAAGGTGCTTTTTCAGGAAGGCGTTCGCAGCCCCGGCGCATAGAGCATAGAGCGCGCGGCGCAGCAGGGCGTAGGGCGTCAATGAACGCAGCGAATTGCGCCGCACCCCGGTGGAGCATATGGTCACGGCCATCGCGCGGGGTGCAACGCGCAGGGCGCATTGGCGCGTGCGCAATACACCAGCTGGCTGGTGCAAGCCCATGGCACAATTCGCGATGCGAATGACTCCCTTGGGCTGGCCCCGAACGGCTGCAGGCACACATGACCATCCCCACCTGGCAAACCGCACAGCACCTGCTGGCTGACTTTGATGGCGCCGCCACAGAGATCTTCCTCATTGGCCTGCCGATCTCGCAGCTGCCTGCAGTCATTGCGGTGCTCTCTGCCTTGCCGGCGCTGGAAGTGCTTGCCCATGCGGGCGAAACACTTGCAACCGGCAGCCCGTTTGATCGCCAGTGGCAAGCCCGGCTCGAGTCCATACCAAGCCATGCTTGCCAGCATGCATTGCGCTCGGCGTGCGGTTCAGCACAACACTTGCAGATTTACCTCTGGCTAGACCCCGGCGAAGGATGGCTCGAACTGGAGCTGGTGTTCTGGAACGACATGACCTTTCCCGCAGGCTTGTGCATCGACGAGTACGAACAGCGCCTGCAAGCCCTGTGCGCCATCGTGGAGCAATGCCGCAGCGGCGTGCCGGGCACAAGCTGCATCCTCACTGCCGAGCACAACGGGCCGACCTCCGAGCTGGAAAAGCATGTGCACGCAGTCAGATGGTGAACGCACATTTTTGCGTACACGCTGCGAGTAGCGCGCAGGGCGCATTGGCGCAGCGTAATGCGCCGCAGTGGCTGTTGGCCGGGGCAGACAGATGGCGCAATTCGCTACGCTCATTGCCCCCTACAGCTGTGGCGCAGTGCCGTCTTGCCTTGGGGCCGCGTCGCCATTCAGCAGCACCACCAGCCAGCCAGCAATGCACTACGCCCCCAGCACCGCCAGCAAATGCGTAAAGAAGCGCTGGTCTGCCTCACTGCGCGCGGGGGTGTTGTAAGGGCGCGATAGCGCGACGTTGTCCAGCAGCAGCCGGGCGGCAGATACGTAAGACGCGTATTGATCACTGGGCAAACGTGGCGGCGGGGCCGGCTGGCCGGCGATGCGAAAGCCGTAGATCGCGTGGTACATCTGGAAGGAATAGGTCATCAACTCGCCGTCATCCATGCCTGCCGTGGCCGCCTGCCATTGATCGACAAAGGCCGCGGGCGCATCGCGCGGCGGGAAGTGCGAAGTGAGCGCAGCGCCGATTTCTTCCATGCCGTCATGGTTCAAATCCACCGTGTAGCCCACGGGCAGCAGCAGGTTGGCAGCGCCTTCGTCGCTCAATTCGCCCGGCCGGATCGGCGCAGCCAGACTGTGGCTCAGGCGCACCGCATCCAGCGCTTGCGGCGACAGCGACTGCAAAAACGCACGCGGATTGGCCATGGCCTGGCTGCTGTAGGCACGGTTGAGCACCTCGGCGTAAATGCGCTGGGTGGCGATATCGATGCCGCGCATGGCAAAACTGTCGCTTTGCGCCTCGCCCAGCTCGCCCTGCAGCGCTTGCACTGCCGCCGCCGGGTCGGCCCCGGCAGTGCTTGCCGCCGCATTGCGCTGGTGGGCGGCAAGAAAGGCTTGATAGAAATCCTGATCGGGGGTTCTGGTGCCCAGCTGCCGGCGCACGCTCGGGCTGCTGCTGGCCGGTGCGCCCCCGCTTGCGGGCGCTATTTCCGTGTGGCTCATCTTGATCTCCCGGTGATTGCGCAGGCCCCTGCGGACTGCGAACATACGGGAGGGTGTGCAAGTTTTGGGCCAGGCCGGGGGCGCACCAGCGCAAGTGTAATGCGCAGCAGTGGCAGTTGGCCGGGGCAAATCGCTGGCGCAATTCGCAGCGCTCATTGCACCCTACGTTCCTGCATGCCACGACCATTCAGCGCGTAGGGTGCATTAGCGCAGCGTATTGCGCCGTCATGACCAAGGGCTGGTGCAAACTTTTAGCGCATTGCACGTTATTTATTGCGCCGTGCGCACAATGCGGCAATCGCAGCCCGCCTTGCCACGTTCGGCCCCGGCAATGCACACCACGCTGGCCCTGCCGCGCCCGTCAAACATGGCGTAGTCGTGTGATGCAACGGTCATGCTGCCGTCGTTGTTGCGGGCCAGCCGGTAGTGGTTGCCCCAAGGGTCTTCACGCTTCCGGAGTTCGGCATCCGCAGTAGCGTCTTGCCCCTTGCCTGCCGCCAAGTCACGGCACATTGAGTAAGTTTGCGACGTTGCCGCCCTCAACCGCTCTTTCAGCAAAACGGGCACGATAAAATACGCCAGCAGCCCGATGGCGGCGACAGCAATCAGCGACTTGGTGTACGTGGATATCAAGCCCTGCCCCATCCCCCGCTCAGGGCACCGTGTAATTGCTGCAATCGGGCAATGGGCGATCCGGCGTGTACGCGCGCGGCTGGCCGCCGAGCTGGAAGATGCGCTTGAAACTGCAGCGCTGATTGGCCACGGTGACCAGATCACGCTTGCGCAGCGGTAGTGCGGCCAGCGAGTCCTGATCGCGCGAGACCTTGCCTGGATAGCTGGTCGCCTCTGTCTGGTAGACCAGCCGCGGCGGGCCGGCCTTCACGCGCGGGTCCAGCCCCAGCTGCCCGTCAAATTCGTACTCGTCATGGCATGCGCCACGCCGCTGGCGCATATCGCGCTCCGAAAAACAGGCGCGTATCAATATCGACCCCGTCGTGGGAACGGACAATACCGGATGGCTGCGCAAGGCCGCGCCATTGCGGCTGATTTCAAATAGCTGCAGCGCCGCCGCCTGCCCGCCCCCACCAGAATAGGACGCACTCACATGGTATTCCGCGCCCACCAGCAGCGTATCGCCATCGGCCAGCCGCAGCAGTGTGGGCCATAGCGTGATGCCCTGATCCACCCCGTCCGTTTGGGCCGGCGGCAGCGCAAAGCGGTAGCTGGCGGCGTTGGCCCCGGCAATGTCGATCTGCATGAAAGGCGGCGTATCGGCTTGTGCCGCCACAATCTGCACGCAAATATGCTGGTCGACGGTGCAGCCTTTGTCCACGCCGGGGGTAGGCTTGCCCGAATCTGGCGCATTCAGCCCTTCCAGCCGATTGCCGGCCAGATCGGTTTCCACGATGGACGATGCCTTGGCCAGCGCCGCCAGCCGCTCGCGGTAGCGCGCTAACAGGCAGGGTGCATCGGCGCCACATTCGTCACGGCGCCTTAACCATTGCCGTTGCGCTGCCTTGAGCACCGCCGGGGCCGGGGCAATGGCCAGCGCTTTGCGCCAGACCTGGGCGAGGTCTTGATCCATTTGCGATAGCGGGCCATCGGCACAAATGGCCTTTTCGGTGGCGGTGGCCGCTTTGGCGCAATCAAAGCTGGCCGCCCGCGCAGGCGCAAATGCCAGAAGGAGGATGCAGGCACTCAGCAATGGTGGGAGCAGGCAAAGGCGCATGGCAGGTCACGGTGGCGTTGTGCAGGCAATACTGCGGTGCCCAGCATGCCACAGCCCGGCAGCAGGCGCTCGCTGCAGGGGATATCCGGCTCGTCGCTGGCTGCAAGCCACTCGCCCCCTGTCGCAGCGTGCTGCTGCACACGGGGCAATGGCCCTGATCCCGGCGTACATCTGCCGCTGATGCCTGAACATCTGACTTGGCATTTCTCAAATCTATTGTTGTACGTCAGCAACGCCCTTGCATTTGCGTAATCAATTGCCCGCACTTCAGGCAACAGATTGGCTACCCTGATGACATCGACATGCCCCCTTGGCTGCACGCACACGTGCCTGAAAGGATCCCCAATGAGTCAGGAACCCCGAAACTCGCAAGCAGATCCAGATCTGGCGGCAGCGCCGGACGCCATCGTGATTCGCGCCATCCGGGTCCACCTGCCTGCACCGCAGCCCGACCAACAGCAGCGCCGCCTGCAAATCATTGCCGCTGCCTTGCTGTGTGCCGCAACAATGGGCGTCACCCTCGTACTGGCCCGCGTGCTGAACGACCTGACGGATGGTGCGCTTGTTGCGCTGTTGCTGACTGCCATCGTCATCCTTGTAACGTGCCAGCTGATCATCCTGCGCCTGATGCCGTCGCAAGATCAGGCGACAAACAGCGAATCGGCAGCACCAGACTGCGCTAAAGCCATTGCGCTGGGAAGCACGCTGGCGCACGGTGATGAGGCGCTGCAGGCCCAGGTAGAAGCGGCCTTGCAGCTGGCGCAGCGCAAACTGGCCATGTACACGGGCTTGATGCCGGCAGATGAAGAAATAGTGCCGACCAGCCTTGAGGCCTGCTTGTCGGATTTGCAGCAGGCATGCCACAACGCACAAGTAGTGCGCGATCTCTCCTCAGCGCCATCGCTGCGCCTGAAAGTGCTGATTGCCACCGCCGAACAAACTCTGGCAACACAACAAACCGCCCCCTCGGCGCTGAATGCACATTTGCTGCGCGGCTTGCGCATGCTGCAACAAGCCATCACCGGCATGATCCTGATCTGCCTGGGCTGGTACGGGCTGCTGACCCTCGATACCTTGCGCGGCGAAGCCGGCAGCTGCGATAAATCCACCGCTGCGTCGCAGCCCTGTTCAATCGTGGCAACCTCGCTGTTTCCACAACGCATGGCGGCCTCCGCACCCAGCGCGTCGACAGCGTCCGCTGCAAAATCCCAGGCGTCGCAAGTAGCGCCGCCGAACACCGGCACACCCAAGCCCGAAACGACAGCAACAGCGCCAGAACCCACCGCCTTGCAAAGTGTGGTGACTCCGCTCAAAGCCCTGTTCGTCTTGCTCACCTTGTTAGGCGCGCTGGTCTTGCTGCAACCGTTGCTGAGCGTGGCGGGCATGTCGCCGGAAACCTGGCTGGATCGACTGAAAGGCGACAAAAATGATAAGCCCGAAGAAGGCAAAAAATCAGAAGGCGGTACTGCCAGCAATCTGGCCAAACTGGCCGGGCTGGCTGTGACCGTTGCGCCAGTTGCCTTGATGCCCGCAGGCCTGATTGGCTACGGCGTCTATTCCCTGGTGCAAAACACGCCTGGCAATACGCAAGTCTCGCAAGTCCAACTTGATCGGTTGTTAAGCCAGCACGACGAAATACTGCGCAAACTGGCAGCCGTGCCAACCGCGATGCCGACTGGCTCGCCCATGCCGACCGATCCGCCAGCTGCGTCGCCCACACCCGCGACCAGCCCAACGCCAGCGAACAGTGAGCTCTTGAACGCTGCCACGGCGCTGGACAGCGCCGCGCGCAAGCTGGATGGCACAGCAACGGGGTTGGCACAGGCTGCCGGCGGTCTCGATAGCCAACTGCAACGCGCGAACACGCAAGTCGCCGGTCAACTCAGCCAGACCAATCAGGCCATTGCGTCGTTTGCCTCCAGTGCCAATGCCATCCATGCCAATCTGGAAAACACCCGCCAGTCGGTGCATTCAATAGCAAGCAGCGTTGCATTGCTGGACAACGCAGTCAGCAATCAAAAGCAGCAGATATTCGCACTCGGTTGCGGGCTGCTGGCCGCCGACGCCCACACACGCGTCTACGCCGTGCATCTGGGCGGCTACCCCGACCTCGCTCAACCCCTTGATTGCCTGCCCATAGGTAAAAACCGTTAGGCGCCTGCCCCGCGCTGAGCACCTGTCATGCCCGCTCGGCCATCATCAGTGGACGTGCCGGCAGCAAGCCCCCGGCACAGTCGGCCGTCACCGGTTGTTAAGAGCCGCTAACAAAACCCAGTGTAGCGGTGCTGGCAAGGCACGCGAAACGCAGACAGTACAAGGCGTACGGCAAGTGAGCGTAACGCCGCCAGCAGGGTTTGGTTAGCGGCTCTAAAGGTGAAACAGCGGCGCGCCCTACTTGATGCCACGCCCCCGCCATGGCGAGGGCGCCTCGCTACGCCAGGCAGGCATGGCCCGGGGCGCCGCAGATTCAGCCGGAAAGAGGCCGCATTTTTGCGATAAATCACGAGCAAGGTAGTCATTTTGATACAAAATATGGCCCCGATCACTTGAGATCACCATTTTTACAAAGGGGCGCGTGGCGTGAAGGCAGTCTGGACTACAAGCAGTTTGATGATCGGTTTGGCGCTGGCCGGCTGCGGCGGCGGTGGTGGCGGCGGTAGCAGCAGTGGTAACGGCAACACGACATCGGCAGTGGCGTTTGCGCCGGCCACGATTGCAGCCACGGCCGATGGCACACAGCGCAGCGAAGTGCGTCTGGTGGCGACGCCGTCGGCCGAGCTGGCCAGCGCCAAGCCGGCAGATATCTTCATCAAGGTTGTCGATTCGAACCAGGTGTTTTCCAGCGGGGCCTACATCAGCAGCAATGGCGATGGCACGTTCAATGCCGTGATGAGCACGCAAGCGAGCCTGGCCGCCGGCAGCTATAGCGGCCAGCTGCAGGTGCAACTATGCAAATCGGCCGATTGCGCCAGCCAGTATGCCGGCTCGCCGGTCAGCGTGCCGTATCGCGTCAATGTCGGCATGATGCAACCGGCGCTGACGCGCTGGGACGGCGTTGCCGACTGGAGCACCGCGCAGGGCAATGCCAAGCACGACGGCTATGTGCCGGTCACGCTCGACCCGGCCAAGTTCTCGCTGCGCTGGCACTGGACCACCCCCCTCTACAATCCCCCTTCGGAGCCGACCATCTACAATGGCACCGCGGTCACCAGCGCCGGCAAGAGCCTGATCGGTCTGGACGAAAACACCGGCAGCCAGCGCTGGTCCAGCTATTTTGGCTGGCCCAATACCGTGAACAGCAGCACGGACGGTCTGGCTTCGGCCAATGGCCTGGTTTATGTCTCGTGGCTTGCCACCGGCGGCAATGGCGCAAACAATGCGCAACTGCTGACCTTTGATATCAAGACCGGCAGCCAGCTGCGGTCGGCCAGCTATACCGATCGCTTCAATCTGGGTGATACCCCGGCGAGCAGGCCCACGGTGGACAACGGCACGGTTTATCTGGCCGGGCAAAAACTGACCACGGTCTCTGCCAACGGCGTGGTCAGCAGCTATGGCCCCACGCTGGGTTATCAAAGCGCCAGCGTGGCCGTGGATGGCCAGAATGCCTACAGCTACGGCGCCCTGATGAATACCCCGACCAGCAGCGGCTCGGAGGGTGAGTTGCATGTGTTCGACAAGAACACCGGCGCACTCAAGCAAACTCTGCCTGACGCGGTCAGCTACCTCAACTGGGTACCGCGTGCGCATGCCGTGGTGGGCGCGCAGAACGACATCATCCTGGTCAACCCGTGGAACCAGTATTCGCAGCGCGCGCTGACGCGGCTCAACGTGGGTGGCGGCGTCGCGTGGTCGGTGCGCGGTGATTTCAACGGCCAGCCGGTAGTGGCCAACGGCAAGATCCACATCACCTGCAACTTCCCGACACGCGTTGAAACCTATGACGAGGCCAGCGGCAAGCTGCTGTGGTCGCAAGTGCTGCCGTACTCCAACGATCAGTCAGCCGTGCTGACATTCGCCCCCATGATCGTGACCAACAACCTGTTGTTCGTGAACGGCACCACGGCGCTGTATGCCATCGACCTGAACTCGCACCGCATCGTCTGGCAGTATCCGGGCATGGGCACGCTGGCGCTGTCGGCCAATGGTTTGCTGTATGTGACCACCTACTCGGGCATCACCGCGATCAACCTGAAATAAGCCTGCACGCAGTGCACCAACCGGCCCGGCAGCCCTTGCCGGGCCGGGCAGCGGGCCATGGGCGCACGGCGCGCCCTGATCGATTCCACGCCGCCCGTCCGCGCCGCCGCGAGGGCGCCTCGCTGCGCGCGTCAGTGGCAAGCATCGGGTCCATCAACCCGATCAGGCCCGGGCAGGCGGGTGTTACACCACCAGCAAATTATCGCGGTGTATCAGCTCGGGTTCGTCGATATAGCCCAGCGCGGACTCGATCTGGCCGGTGGGCAGGCGCGCGATCTTGCGCGCGTCCTGGCTGGAGTAATTGACGATGCCGCGTGCGATCTCGGTGTCGTCCGCGCCGATGCAGCGCACGATGTCGCCGCGCTGGAAATCACCCTCGACCGCCACCACGCCGATCGGCAGCAGGCTGGAGCCGCGCTCCAGCACCGCGCGCACCGCGCCGGCATCCAGCAGCAGCCGGCCACGGATTTGCAGGTGGTCGGCTATCCATTGTTTCTTGGCCGCCAGCGGCGTGGTTTGCGCCACCAGTTGCGTGCCGATGGCCTCGCCGTTGGCCAGCCGCGTCAGCACATTGGCCTCGCGCCCGCTGGCAATGATGGTGGCCGCGCCGCTGCGCGCCGCGCGCTTGGCAGCAATCACCTTGGTGAACATGCCGCCGGTGCCGACCGACGACCCTGCGCCGCCCGCCATTGCTTCCAGCTCGGCGGTGCCGGCCACGGCTTCGTCGATCAGTTTTGCCGCCGGATCACGGCGCGGGTCGGCGGTGTAGAGGCCCTGCTGGTCGGTCAGGATGACCAGTGCATCGCCTTCGATCAGGTTGGTGACCAGCGCGCCCAGCGTGTCGTTGTCGCCAAACTTGATTTCGGCCGTCACCACCGTGTCGTTTTCGTTGATGATGGGCACCACGCCCAGCGACAGCAGCGTGAGCAGGGTCGAGCGTGCGTTCAGATAACGGGTGCGGTCGGCCATGTCCTCGTGTGTCAGCAGCACTTGCGCGGTTTTCAGGCCATGCTGGCGAAAGGCGCTCTCGTAGGCCTGGCACAGCCCCATCTGGCCGACGGCCGCTGCTGCCTGCTTTTCGTGGATGGATTTGGGCTTTTCGCTCCAGCCCAGCCGCGCCACGCCCTCGGCCACCGCGCCGGACGACACCAGCACCACATCCTTGCCCAGCCGGCGCAGTTCGGCGATTTCGGCGGCCCAGCGCGCCAGCGCAACATGATCGAGACCGCGCCCCTCGTTGGTAACGAGCGACGAACCGACTTTCACCACCAGGCGGTGGGCGGACTGAATAAGGCTGACGGGCATGGAACTATCCTCTCTGTGCGCGGCCATTATATCGCTGTCACCTTCTGCTGCTGTCACATTCGGCAGATTGTGCCGACTATGCATCTGATCGTTGCGCATGGGCGTATACGATGCAAATACCCGCTTGCCGAGTGCTACATGTCGATCAAAACACTGAAAATCATCGTCTTCATCCTTTGTCTCTACCCGCTGGCGCGCATGGGCTGGCGCGTGCCGAGCGAGGTCGACCCGGTGGCGTGGCTGCTGCATTCCAGCGGGCGCTGGGCGCTGACCGGTTTGCTGATCACGCTGTCGATTTCGCCGCTGCGCCAGCTCACCGGCCGGGGCGAGCTGCTGAAACTGCGCCGTATGCTGGGGCTGTATGCGTTCTTTTATGCGGTGCTGCATTTCTGCATCTATCTCGGGCTGGACCGCCAGCTGGATTTCTCCACCATCGGTCGCGACATCCTCAAGCGGCCCTATATCACCGTGGGCTTTAGCGCCCTGCTGCTGCTGATCCCGCTGGCGGTCACCTCCACCGACGCGATGATGCGCCGCCTCAAGCGCAACTGGGGGCGGCTGCATCAACTGGTCTACCCGATTGCCATCCTGGGCGTGCTGCATTTCTGGTGGCTGGTGAAACGCGACGTGAGCGTGCCGGAAATCTATGCCGTGCTGCTGGCGTTGCTGCTGGGCTGGCGGGTGTGGCGCTGGTGGAAGCGTCGCGCTGCCGGATGAGTGTTGGCAGCATCCCGGTGCTGCATCAAGAGCCCGGCCAAGCCGGGCCCTGACCGTTTTTCGCAGGCGACGCAGCGACGCGATCTGTTTGACCCCACTCCCCCCGCCCTCGCCTTCGAGCCTGCGCGTACTTGCTGCCTGTCGTTGTAAATCAAACAACATCAAGAACCCGGCCAAGCCGGGTTCGGGCCATATCCGGCAGGTGATGCAAGGGCTCATCCCGTTTGATTCCACTCCCCAGCCCTCGCCGCCGCGCGGGAGCGGAGCCTCGCTCACGCTCGACAGTGGTCTCTGCTGCGTGCCGGCCGCGTTCCTGCGCAAAATCATGCCAGCTCGCTGGGACATTTCATCGTCATTTCATGTCACTCATCCGGCATGGCGGCATTTCGTCGCATGTCATGCAGGCTTGCGGTCAGGCTGGATAAAGTGAACGCGTCCCACTGCAGGCAAGCCGCTCACGTTGCATTGCGCAATACTGATCAGGTTGGCGCGCCGGCAGGACTATAGATTGCCTCTGTCCTACTACGAGCGAGCCCACCATGAACCCCGTCGTATTGCGCAATGTCGCCAAGCATTACCGGCTTGATGCCGTCGATGTGCCGGCGCTGACCGACATCAATGTCGAAATCCATGCC
Organism: Andreprevotia lacus DSM 23236; assembly: GCF_900176275.1. Taxonomy (GTDB): domain Bacteria; phylum Pseudomonadota; class Gammaproteobacteria; order Burkholderiales; family Chitinibacteraceae; genus Andreprevotia; species Andreprevotia lacus. The sequence continues at coordinate 78,224 of NZ_FWXD01000016.1, forward strand.
GAGCGCTTCACCGTGCTGTCCGGCCCTTCCGGCAGCGGCAAGACCACGCTGCTCAACCTGATCGGCTGCATCGATCGCCCCGACAGCGGCGAGCTGCTGGTGGATGGCCAGGAAGTGCTCAAGCTGAAGGACGATGCGCTGTCCGATTTCCGCGCGCGCCGCATCGGTTTTGTGTTCCAGAACTTCAACCTGCTGCCGGTGCTCAGCGCGTACGAGAACGTTGAATACCCGCTGCTGCTGTCGGGCAAGGCGCTGAACGCCACGCAGCGGCGCGAGCGGGTGCGGGCGTTGCTTGATGCGGTCGGCCTGTCCGACAAGGCGAACAACCGTCCCGGCCAGCTCTCCGGCGGGCAGCGCCAGCGTGTGGCGATTGCGCGTGCACTGGCGACCGAACCCATGCTGGTGCTGGCCGATGAGCCCACCGCCAACCTCGACAGCCACACCGGTGCCTCCATCATCGAGCTGATGCGCAAGATGCAGCGCGAGCTGCGCGTGTCCTTCGTGTTCTCGTCGCACGATCCGCAAGTGCTGGCCGCCGCCGACGACGTGATCAGCATCCGCGATGGCCGCATTACCGATATCCGCCGGCTGGATCATGCCGTCGGTACCCATCCGCAACCCAGCCCGGTGCCGGTGCAAGCGCACGGCCACCAACAAGCCAGCCGCCTGGAGGGCACAGCATGAACACCATCAACCTGGCGCTGCGCAACCTGTGGCGCAATCATCGTCGTTCGCTCACCACCCTGCTGGCAATGATCGTCGGCGCGGTATCCATCCTGCTGTTCGGCGGTTACAGCGGCAACATCAACTACGGCCTGCAAAGCGGCTTTGTGCAGCACAGCGGCCATTTGCAGATTCAGCACAAGGATTACTTCCTGTACGGCAGCGGCAACCCGGCCGCCTACGGCATTCCCAACTACCAGCACATCATCGATGTGGTGCAGAACGATGCGGTGCTCAAGCCCATGCTGACGGTGGTGACCCCCACCTTGAACCTGGGCGGCATTGCCGGCAATTTCAGCCAGGGCGTATCGCGCACCGTGATCGGCGCGGGCGTGGTGATCGACGACCAGAACCGCATGCGGCGCTGGAATGACTATGGCTTCCCCTACCACTTCAAGTCGCTGGCGCTGACCGGCACCTCGCCCGATTCGGCCGTGATCGGCACCGGCGTGGCGCGCGTGCTGCAACTGTGCGGCCCGCTGCAGGTCAAGCATTGCCCGCAGGCCCCCGCCAAGGTGGTGACCGATGGCGCCAGGGCGCCGGACGATATCGCGGCATTGTCGGCACAAGAGGCCAGTGGCCAGCCGGCACAGGCCGATACGCATATCGAGCTGCTGGCGGCCAATGCACACGGCGCGCCCAATGTGGCCGGGCTGAATGTGGTCAAGGCCGAGCTGCAGGGCGTGAAAGAGCTGGATGACCTGTATGTGATGCTGCACCTGCAACAGGCACAAAAGCTGGTCTACGGCGGCGATGCGCCGCAGGCCACCGCCGTGGTGCTGCAGCTGCAGCACACCAGCCAGCTGCCCGCCGCCCGGGCCCGGCTGGAGGAGCTGCTGCGCACCACACTCAAGGGCGAGGCGCTGGAAGTGCACGACTTTGCCACGCTCAACCCCAGCTATGGCCAGATCACCGGCATGTTTGCCGCCATTTTCGGCTTTATTGCCATCCTGATCGGCGCCATCGTGCTGTTCACCGTCGGCAACACCATGAGCATGGCGGTGGTCGAGCGCACGGTGGAAATCGGCACCCTGCGCGCCATCGGCCTGCGCCGGGGCGGCATCCGCCGCTTGTTCGTTACCGAGGGGCTGCTGCTGGGCGTGATCGGCAGCGTGCTGGGCGTGCTGGCCGCGTTGGCGCTGGCCTGGCTGATCAACCACGGCGGGCTGACGTGGACGCCGCCGGGCAATGTCGAGCCGGTGCCGCTGATGGTGCGGGTGTGGGGCGAGGCACGCATGATCGTCGGCACCGCCATCGGCCTGACCGTAGTGGCCGTGCTGTCGGCCTGGTGGCCGGCACGCCGCGCCGCCAGACTCGAAATCGTCGACGCGCTGCGCCACGTTTGAGGCCTGCTGCCATGCTTGCCCCTATCCATGCCGCCCTCGCCGTGCTGGCCCTGTTGCTGGGCGCGCTGCAGTTCATGCTGCACAAGGGCACGCGGCTGCACCGTCGGCTGGGTTGGGTCTGGCTGGCGGCGATGGCCGCCACGGCACTCAGCTCGTTCGGGCTGACCAGCCTCACCGGCCATTTCAGCGCCGTGCACTTGCTGTCGCTGTGGGTGTTGTACTGCCTGTATGCCGCCGTGCGCCACATCCGCCGCGGCAATGTAGTCGCGCACCGCAATTTCATCGTCGGCGCCTGGCTGGGTGCGCTGGGTGCAGGCATCGCCGCCGTGGCCACGCCGGGCCGCCTGCTGCACCACTGGCTGCAAACCTTTACTGTTTGAGGAATCCATCATGTTGAAAACCCTGCTGATCTCCACGCTGCTGCTGGCCGGCATGGCCCACGCCGCGCCCGATGCGCAGCAATTGCTGGCGGCGACCGACGCCATCCGCAACCCGGACAAGCCCTTCGCGCTCACCACCACCCTGACCGAATACCGCAACGGCAAGCAGACCGACAGCAGCACCTTGGCGGTCTACTCCAAGGCCGACAAGGTGGGCGGCGAATTCCGCAGCCTGATCCGCTTCGTGGCCCCGGCGCGCGATGCCGGCAAGCTCATGCTCAAGAGCGGCAACGACCTGTGGTTTTATGACCCGGCCAACAAGGCCAGCATCCGCATCTCGCCGCAGCAGCGCCTGCTGGGGCAGGCCGCCAATGGCGATGTGGTGACGGTGAACCTGGCCAAGGACTACAAGGCCGAGCTGGGCGGCGAAGAAGACGTGCAGGACGGCGAGCGCAAGAACCGCCATGCCTACAAGCTGGTGCTGGCCGCCGTCGCGCCGGACGTGACCTATCACAAGATCGAAATGTGGGTGGACGGCGCATCCAGCCAGCCGATCAAATCGAAGTTCTATGCCGACAGTGGCCGCCTGCTCAAGACCGCCTACTATCGCCACTATGAAAACCGCCTGGGCGTGCTGCGGCCGACCGAGACCGTCATCATCGACGGCCTCGACCCCAACTGGGTGACGGTGATGCGCTTTGCCGACTATGGCTGGCGCGACATTGCCGACAGCTGGCTGCAGAAAGACTATCTGCCGCGCTTCAAGCCGGAGTGAGGCACATGCACACGTTACACAAGCCGCTGGCCGTGCTGCTGCTCGGTCTGGGCGCACTGGCCCCCGCCGGCCACGCGCTGGCTGGCGATGAGGATGCGCTCAACCTGGCCGACAACACACAGGCCAGCACCGAGCAGGCGCGCGACTGGCGTTTGCTGATCGAGGGCGCCATCGGCGGCAGCGACCAGCGCGATGGCACGCAAACGCGCTCGCAGCGCGTGTCGGCCAGTGTGGAGCTGGATACGCGGCTGGCGCCGGACTGGCGGCTGGTGCTGTCAGACCGGGTGGACCAGCGCTGGAGCGGCACGCTGCAGGACGGCGACGCCATCAACACGCTGCGCGATGCCTATGTCAGCTGGCAGGCCAGCCCCACGCGTGCGCTGGATGTCGGCCGCATCAACACGCGTTACGGCGTGGCCATGGGTTACAACCCCACCGACTGGTTTGCTGCCGGCGCGGTGCGCTCGCGCGTATCCGAAGACCCCGGCAGCCTGCGCGACAACCGCCAGGGCAGCGTGATGCTGCGCGGCCAGCAGCTGTGGGACGGCGGCGCGGCCACCCTGCTCTATTCGCCCAAGCTGGCCGACCACCGCGAGGACGGCAGCTTCAACCCCGACTGGGGCCGCACCAACGGGCAAGACCGCGCGCTGCTGTCGGTCAGCACCCGGCTTAGCGACAGCCTCAGCCCCGAATGGCTGCTGTACCACCAGGCCGGCGGCGCGCCGCAACTGGGCCTCAACCTGTCGTGGCTGGCCAACCCGGCCACGGTGGCGTATCTGGAATGGTCGGGCGGGCGGCAACGCTCGCAGCTGGCGCAGGCACTGGGTGGTGACGACACCGCGTTCCGCCAGCGGCTGGCCATCGGCGCCACCTACACCACCGATTTCAAGCTCAGCACTACCGTCGAGTATGACTACAACGGCGCCGGGCTGGACGACGATGGCTGGCAGGCGCTGCAGGCCGGCAACCCCGGCCGCTATTGGGCCTATCGCGGCACGGTGAGCGATTTGCAGGCGCTGCCCACCCGCCACGCCTGGTTTATCCGTGCCGCCTGGCAGGATGCGCTGATCAACCACCTCGACCTGACCGGCATGCTGCGCATCAACGGCGACGACCACAGCCGCATGAGCTGGCTGGAAGCGCGCTACCACTGGGACAAGACCGATGTGGCGCTGCAATGGCAGCACTACGGCGGCAACAGCGGCAGCGAATACGGCGCGCTGCCGCAGCGGCAGCTGTGGCAGGTATTGCTTACCCGCTATTTCTGATTACCTTTTGTATCTGTTTGGCGGAGGCGGGCGGGTGTACAACGAAAGCATGGCAAACCATCGGGGTAACACCATGAAATGGATCGCATCCGGCCTGCTGCTGCTGGCCCTCAACGCCCATGCCGACACGCTGCGCTGCGGCAATCTGCTGATCCAGCGGCGACAGCACGCACATGGTGCGCAGCCGCTGCGGCGACCCCGACAGCGTGGACAAATACACCGCACCCGACTACGGCGTGCACTACTGGTATGACCGCTACAAGAAACCCGTGCGCCAGCAGGACATCGGCGTGAAGGAAGTGTGGCTGTACGACCGGGGCAGCAACCAGCTCAACGCCCGGCTGACCTTCATCAACGGCGAGCTCACGCAGATCGACATGCTGGGATACGGCAGCAAGTAGCGGCCGGCAAAACCGGCGGGCACCCGGCGTGGCCCGGGGGCTTGATGCCGGTACAGCCACCGATCACGGCCGAGGGTGCAACAGGCGCCCGGCACGGGCGGGGTATCCGTCCCTCAATGCTCGCCGCCCGAGGCCTCGTGCGTCACCCGCGCCCACCAGTCACTCACGTCTCGGAACACCAGCACGGCGCCGACGATATTGGCATTGACGTCGCGCAGCGGCATGCTCGACTCCTGGATCACCAGGCTGAGGCCAAATTTGTTGAGCAACACGCTGCGGCGCTGCAGCGCGCCATCCAGGGTGGTGCCGTCGAGTATGGGCTGCGGCAGCGGTTCGGACGGCAGGCCGGTGTCTTCATCCACGGTCTGGAAAATGCGGCTGAGCGGACGGCCCAGCGCTTCTTCGGGCTGCCAGCCGATCAGCGCCGAGGCCACCGGGTTGAGGTATTCGATCTTGCCGGCCATGTCGGTGGTGATCACGCCATCGCCGATCGAGTCGAGAATGGATTCGATGCGCTGTTTCTCGCTGCGCACCATCAGTTCGGCAGCGCGGATGGCGGTCACGTCATGGCCGACGCCGCGATAGCCGATGAACACGCCCTGCTCGTCAAAAATCGGCTTGCCCGATACGCTGACCAGGATGGGGGTGCGGCCCAGCTCCAGCAGGTAGCAGAAATCCTGGAAGGGCTGGTGCTGCGCCACACGCTGGCGGAAATCAAACCATTCCTGCTCCGAAATGCCGCCCTGCCCCAGATCCCAGCGTGTCTTGCCCAGCAGGCGGTTGGCATCCACGCCCAGCCGGCGCAAAAAAGAACCGGAAATGAAGGTAAAGCGGTATTGCGCGTCTTGCTCCCAGAACCAGCCGTTGGCCAGCTCGATCAGGTCGGTAAAGCGTGCGTCGTTGGTTTTGGCCTGCACTTCCAGCCGGTGGTGGCCGCTGACGTCGTGCGCGAACAGCGCACTGCCGTCGGGCCGCTCGTTGCTGTCCTGCAGCGGCACGATGCGCAAGTCGTAATGGCGCTGCTCGCCACCCGGTTCGTGCAGCTGGCCTTCCAGCATCAGCGGCTTGTCGGTGCTGGCGAGCTCGGCCGAGGTGAACAGCGGCTCGGTATGCCCCAGCAAAGGCCGGTTTTGTGCGGCAAACGCTTCACGTGCGGCGCGGTTGGCATAAACGATGCGGCCGTGCACGTCGCGACTGACGATGACATCCTGTGCCGCTTCGGCCACCTGCACCAGCCGGCGCTGCAGGTTTTGCTGCGCGCGCAGGTCTTCGGTGATTTCGTCGGCGATGCTCAGCGCCATGTCGCGCGCGTTGCGCTGCCGTTGCAGTATGACGCCCACGCCCAGCGCCAGGCCAATGCCCAGCAGCCACAACATGCGCCAGATGCCCATGTAGCGATCGGCATAAATGCCCTGCTCACTGCCCAGCGCCAGTCGCCACTGGCGGCCGGGCAGGTCGATCAGCTCGGTGGCGGTATAGCGTGCCGCCGCTGGCGCGAGGTCGCCCGGCGGATACAGGCGCAGCGCCCCGTCGGCGCTGTTGTGGCCCAGAAAACGCCCTTGGTCCCACAATGCCAGTTGCACTTGCTCGCGCAGCTTCGGGTCTACCCATGACACCACGTCGGCCACGCGAAAGACCACGCCTATGGTGCCAATAAAGGCACGCCGGCGTGCCGCCACCGATGCCAGCGGCTGGTCGGGCTGATAAACCGGATAGCGCAGCACATAGCCCAGCGACTGCTCGGGCAGGCCCACCAGCATATAGGGGCGCGTCATCACGCCCTGGTTGTAGTCGCGCGCGTATTCGATGGCCTCGCGGCTGGCGGGCAGCGAGCCGACATCAAGGCCAAAATATTGCGTGGTGGCATTGTTCACCGGATAGACATAATCGGTGATGTAGAGCATGTCGCCAGCCGGGTTGGCTGGCGTCAGCCGAAACGGCGGATAACGTGAGCCGGCCAGCGTGGGCTGCACGCGTGCTTCAAAGCCGGCCAGATCGGCGCGCGGCACCGCCCGCACGAAGGACATGGTGACAAAGCCGGGGTAACGCTGTTCGACATTGAGCTGGTTGAGCAACTGGCCGAACTGCTGGCGATCCAGATTGGGGTTGGCGGCAAACGCCCCCTGCAGGCCACGCAACAGCTCGGCCTGCAGTCGCAGCCGCCCTTCCAGCTGTTGCGCCACCACATGTGCGCGGGCATCCAGCACCTGTTGCAGGTCGCGGCGGATTTCGCCGGCCAGCCAGAGGTGCAGCAGGCCGGTCAGCAGCACACCGGCCAGCAAGCAGAGCCACAAAGCCTGGTAGTTGCGCCAGTGGCTCTTGAGCTTCATTTCAGCTCATCCACCACGGCCAGCAGCGCCTGCAGCACCGAGGCGCCGAACTGGCGCGAACGCTCGCCATTCCAGCCTACCGCCGGCAGCGGTGCATCGGCGGTGTCCTTGAACGGCATTTCGATGGTGTAGGCCAGGCAGCCAAAGGCATCGCCCACCCAGTTGGTAGCCAAGGTGAGCGTTTCGGGGCCGAACTGGCTGGCGCCGTAGCCGTGCTTGGTCTGAAAATCGGGGCTGGCAGCCAGCCACGCGGCCTTGAAGGCATCTTGCAGGCCCTGCTGGCGGGCCGAGAACGAAGGGTTGTCCTCGCAACCGGCCACGAAATTGTGCGGGATGGATTCATCGCCGTGCACATCCAGAAAGGCATCGACGCCGCTGTGCAGCATCTGCTGGCGCACCAGGTACACCTCGGGGCTGCGCGCCAGGCTGGGGTTCTGCCATTCGCGGTTGAGGTTGGCGCCGGCCGCATTGGTGCGCAGGTTGCCGCGCACGCTGCCGTCCGGGTTCATATTGGGCACGATGTAGAACACCGCCTTGCCCAGCAACGCGCGGCCGACGGCGTTGCAGTCGTCCACCAGTGCTTCGATCAGCCCTTCGACGAACCATTCGGCCATGGTTTCGCCCGGGTGCTGGCGGGCGGTGATCCAGACGATTTTCTTGCCTGCACCGTCCACGCCGATCTTGAGCGCATCCAGATCGCGCCCGTCCAGCGTCTGGCCCAGTGGCAGCAATTGCACCCACGGCGACAGCTCGAGCGCGCCGCCGATCAGCTGCTGGTGGCGCTCCCACGAATAGGGCTCGAAATAGGCGTACCACACCGCGTCGTGCTCGGGCGTATGGCGGATGGTGTAGGTCTGGCCATCGAACTCGCCCGGCACGCGGAACCAGTGCTCGCGGTCGTACGAGGCGACGGCGTTGTAATCGTGCCAGCCGCCCGGATAGGCGCTCTGGCCGGCATTCTCGAAATGCAGCACCGCGTCCCTGTCCTTGGCGCCGCTCAGGCGAAAGTGGAACCACTGCGCGAAGTCGCTGGCGTTGTCGGCGCGCAGCCTGAGGCGCACGTTGCCGATATCGCTGGCATCGATCACCTCGATGGCACCCGAATCGAACACGGAGGAAATGGTGGGCATGGCCTTACTCGGTTTCAAAGGGGTAACGCAGGCCCAAACCGGCACGGGCCGCGTCGATCAGTTGAATCATGGCACGAGAATGCGCATGTGTAAGCAGATTACTTTCAGTGCGCCCTTCACGGATCAAATCACAGAAGTGCGCGGTCTCGTAATTGAGGCCGCTGCCCTCGAACGGCGCATCGATCTCGACCTTGCGGCCATCGCGGTAATGCACCACTGCGTGCAGCGGGTTCCACCATTTTTCGCGGATCACCACGTGGCCGCCGCTGGCGCCGATCATCGCGTCGCCGCTGCCCGAGGTATCCAGCCCGCAATAGAGCTGGGCGATGCCGGTGGCGTGCTGGCTCTGGATGCTGGCAAAGGTATCGACGCCGCTGCTGCCGATGCGGCCCAGGGTTTGCACATCAAGCGCCGGCCCCAGCCAGTCCACCGCCAGAAAGGCGGCATAAATGCCGATATCGAGCAGGCTGCCGCCGGCCAGGGCCGGGTTGAGCACCGCATGGCCGGGGGGCACGCCGGCGCTGGCAAAACCGGCACGCACAAAGCGCACCTTGCCGATGGGGTCGGCCGCCAGTTGCTCGCGCAGGCGCTCGAACAGCGGGTAGAACGGCGGCTTCATCGCCTCCATGAACAGCTTGCCGCTGGCTTTGGCGGCAGCCAGCACCTCGTCCAGCTCGCGCAGCGACACGGCGGCAGGCTTTTCGCACAGCACGTGCTTGCCGGCGGCCAGCGCCTGCACGGTCAGCGGCGCGTGGCTGGTGTGCGGCGTGGCGATGTAGACCGCGTCGATATCGCTGGCCAGCAGCGCCTCGTAGTCCTCGCACACGTGCGCGCCGTATTCGGTGGCAAAGGCATGTGCCTTGATGCGGTTGCGGTTCCACACCTGCGCCAGCTCGGCGCCGGGCACGTGCTGCAGGCCCTGCGCAAAGCGCCGCGCGATATTGCCGGTGCCGACGATGCCAAAACGGATGGCCTGCATGCTCAGACCTTTTCGAAGCGCACGACAGCCAGACTGCCGCGCAGATTGGGCAGCACGGTGATTTCGTGCCCTTCATTGAGCACCACGCGGCCGGTGTTGCGCATGCCCAGCTTGCCCAGCAGGCCATCGAAATCGTACAGCGTGCAGAAGTGGATATTGGGCGTGTTGTACCACTGGTAAGGAATGGTCTCGGACACCGGCATGCGGCCGATCATGATCTGCCAGCGGTTTTCCCAGTAACCGAAGTTGGGGAAGGTAACGAGGCCGGTGCGCCCCACGCGCAGCATTTCGCGCAGGATGCCCTCGACATTGTGCATGGCCTGGATGGTGAGCGAGAGCACCACGAAGTCGAACGAGCCATCCTCGAACTGGGTCAGCCCCGATTCAAGGTCGCTGTGGATGACGTTGATGCCTTTCTCGACGCAGGCAGTTACCGAGTCGACGTCGATTTCCACGCCATAGTTGCGCGTGTGCTTGTGGCGGGCCAGCCAGGCCAGCAGTTCGCCATCGCCGCAGCCGAGGTCGAGCACCGAGGCATCGGGGGTGATCCAGTCGGCAATGCGTTGCAGGTCGGGACGGAGCGGACGGGTGCTCATGCGTTCACCTCCGCAGCAATGCGGTTCAGGTAGGCACGCATGATGTTGTGGTAGGGCGGGTCTTCCATCAAAAAGGCATCGTGGCCGTGTGCAGATTCGATTTCGGCATAGGTCACGTCACGCTTGGCATCGAGCAGCGCCTTGACGATCTCGCGCGAGCGCTCGGGCGAGAAACGCCAGTCGGAGGTGAACGACACCACCAGGAATTTGGCATGCGCCTCGCGCAGTGCCGCCACCAGATCGCCGCCGTAGAAGCGGCCGGGGTCGAAATAGTCGAGTGCCTTGGTCATCAGCAGATAGGTGTTGGCGTCGAAGTAATCCGAGAACTTGTCGCCCTGATAGCGCAGGTAGGATTCGATCTCGAATTCGACATCGAAGCCGTATTTGTATTCGCCCGAGCGCAGCATGCGGCCGAATTTCTCGCCCATGCCGTCGTCGCTCAGGTAGGTGATGTGGCCCAGCATGCGCGCCAGCCGCAGCCCGCGCCGGGGCACCACGCCGTGCTGGTAATAGTCGCCGCCGTGAAAATCCGGGTCGGTCAGGATGGCCTGGCGCGCCACGTCGTTGAAGGCGATGTTCTGCGCGGTGAGCTTGGGCGCCGAGGCAATCACCAGCGCATGGCGCACGCGCTCGGGGTGGGTGATGGTCCAGCGCAGCGCCTGCATGCCGCCCAGGCTGCCACCGACCACGGCCGCAAACTGGCGGATGCCGAAATGATCGGCCAGCCGCACCTGCGTTTCTACCCAGTCGCGCACCAGCACCAGCGGAAAGGTCGAGCCAAAGGGCTGGCCGGTATCCGGATTGATGGTCGACGGCCCGGTGCTGCCATGGCAGCCGCCCAGATTGTTCACGCCGATCACGAAGAAGCGGTTGGTATCGATGGGCTTGCCGGGGCCGATCATGGTGTCCCACCAGCCGGGCGCCTTGTCGTCCTCGCGGTGCTTGCCGGCCACGTGGTGATGGCCGGACAGTGCATGACAGATCAGGATGGCATTGGACCGGGCGGCGTTCAGTTCGCCATAGGTTTCCACCATCAGGTCGTAGCGCGGCAAGGTCACGCCCGACGACAGCGTGATCGGGGTTTCAAAAGCGATTTTCTGCGGGGTGACGATACCGACTGATTGCGTCATGCCGTGCGGCGTTCCATCAAAGCGTAATGTGATATTAGAACCTGTTTGCGGCCTGGCTGCCAGGGTTTGCGCGGGGCATGCGCATGGTCAAAAGCCGCAAGCCGCGTGCACACCAGGGGCATGCCGGTTCGGGGACATGACAAAGCGCTCATCCGTGCTACCGACAAGCGACAGCAGGGGCCGGGCCGCGGCATCCAGCCACCGCAGGGCGCAACAAGCGCCACCGACGAGCGACAGCGAGGCTCCCTCGCGGCGGCGAGGGCGGGGGGCGTGGAATCAAACAGGGGAGCACCGCTGTTGCGCCATCCGCAGCCGGTCAGCGCCCGGCTTGGCCGGGTGCTTGATGCCGGTTATCCCCCAATCAATGAGCGCGTGTGCTGGTAGGCGCTCAGCCCGCAAGCGGCTCCCAAAACACCACCAGCGTGGCGGCGCAAATGCTGCGGCGCATTACGCTGCGCTAATGCGCCCTGCGCGGGCTGACGAGCGACAGCGAGAGCACGGCATCAAGCAACCGTAGGGTGCAACAAGCGCAGCGCGTTGCGCCGCAAGCGGCACCAAAGACGCCTTCAGCGTGACGGCGTAAATGCTGACGAGCGACAGCGAGGTTCCCTCACGGCAGCCGAGGGCGGGGGGGCGTGGAATCAAACAGGGGAGCGCCGCTGTTGCGCCATCCGCAGCCGCTTAGCGCCCGGCTTGGCCGGGTGCTTGATGCCGGTTATCCCCCAATCAACGAGAGCGTGTGCTGCTAGGCACTCAAATCAGACCAAGCGCAGTCCGGGCGGCTTGTTGCACATCAAATTGCGCAGCGGCCGGCCCGGTGGCCAAGAGGCCGGCGTGGCGGGTGTGGTGCGGCGCCCAGGTGTGCAGGTTGCGCGCCTCGGCATACAGCGCCAGCACCGGCAGCTGCAAGGCCGAGGCAATGTGTAGCCAGGCGGTGTCAGTGCTGATCAACAAGTCCGCCTTGCGCACCTGTGCGGCGGCTTCGGCAATGCTGCCGTAGGCAGGCAATGCTTCGGCCCCGCTGGCGGCGGCCAGTTGCAGGGTACGCTCGCGCTGGCCGGGGGCGTCGAGCAGATACAAGCGGCAATCGGGCCGCTGCTGGCGCAGCGCAGCCAGCAGCGCCACGGCGGCCGTGTGCTGCAAGGTCTTGTCGGCGGTGCTGCCATAACAGTTGAGGATGATGCGCGGGCCATCACCCGGCTCATCCAGCGCGCCGGCCGCCACGGCAGGGGCGACGAAGTCATAGCGCATATCGTCGGCCTGCACGCCCAGCCGCTGCAGGATGCTGCGGTATTTGTCGGTGATGTGGCCGGCATAGGCGCCGTGCTCGAGCGACAGATCGAACAACGGCCAGTGCGCCTTGAAAAACCCCAGGTTGTGCCGCGCCCCGATCAGCTTGATCAGGCTGAGCGTGGTGCTGGAATCGTGCTCTTCCAGCGTGATGGCCAGATCGTAGCGGCGCGCGCGCAACTGGCGCAGCAGGCCCAGCGTGCGCGCCGGTTTCTTGGTATAGCCATACACATGATGCACGGCCGGGTTGTGCTGCAGGATGGCGGCGCAGGCCGGGCGGGTGAGCACATCGACCTCGGCGCCGGCCTGCTGCAGATTGCGCAGCAGGCTGGTGGCCACCATCAGGTCGCCGATCTTGTTGTCGACCTGCACCAGCAGCACGCGGCGCAGGCTGGCAAGATCAAACGGGCGTGCCGGGCGCGGGCGGCCCAGCCAGTAACGCAGCAGGCCGTTCATTGGTTCATCGCATCCAGCGCGGCGCGGGCATCGGCCGGCCATTTGTCTTCCAGCGCGATCAGGTTGGCGCGGTCGGCAAACGGCGGGTAGCCGGCCTTGAAGGTGAGGCGGATGTAGTGATGGATAAACACGTCGAGGCAGATGGCCAGCGGCTTGATGTCGCCCACCTCGGCCGCGCGCTGGCGCGTGCGCAGGTAGAGATCGAAATCGGCCGCCTGCACACGTTCGTCCCACAGGCCGACCTTGTCCAGCGCATCGCGGTGCAGCATGACGGTATTGCCGACGAAGCCTTGCTTGGTCTGGCCGGCAAAGCGCTGCTGGCGATCGCGGCAAAACGCTTCCCAGTTGCCATACATCAGCGTGTGCATCAGCTTGAGCGAGCGCTTGCCGGTGCTGAAGGCGCCGAGCACGTTCTTGATCTTCTGCCAGCGGCGTTTCAGGCGCTTGGTGGCGGCGGCGTTCTCGATCTGCTCGATGCCGCACACGGTGGCGGCCAGCAGGCCGTTCTGCTGCATGCTGGCGATCAAGCGCGCGTCCCAGTCGGGCGACACGATGATGTCGTTGTTGAGGAAAGCCAGCCAGTCATGCTTTGCCACCGCAATGCCGATGTTCTGGCTCTTGGGGTAGGAGTAATTGACGCCGTTGCGGATCACCGTGGCGCCGACCGATTCGAAAAACTCGGCGCTGCCGTCGGTCGAACCGTTATCGACGATGACGAGCTGGAAGGGATTGCGCGTATAGCGTTGCAAGCTCTCCCAGAACAGCTCGTTCACGGCGCGCTGGTTGTAGACGGCGGTGATGATGCTGATCATGCCTTTGCCGCCTCCGGCTCGCGGCTGAGCCAGCGGCCGGCCGTCAGCGCGCAGCCCAGCAGCACATAGGGCGTGCCGGTCACGTTGTCGGTAAAGAAGGAATTGGCCACCGTCGATGATGCGTAGCACAGGCACAGCGTCCAGCCCACCCAGCGCTCGGGCGCGGGCAAGCGGTAGGCCTGCACCGCCAGCGTGCCCTGCATGAACAAGAGCAGCAGCACGCCGCCGATGCCCAGCTCGGCCCACAGCCACAGGTAATCGCTGTGCGGGTTGGCGCGGGCAAATTCGCCCTTGTATTGCTGCGTCAGCTCGCGGTACTGCTTTTCATAGCTGCCGGTGCCGTGCCCCAGCCACGGCGCCTGCTTGATCAGGATGACGGCGTGCTGCCAGAAATAGAAACGCAGGCCGACCGAGGTCTCGGCATTGCCTTGCTGGTATTGGCTCACGTCCACCTGCACGCGCTCGATCCCCTTGCGGATCACGTTGGAACCGAAATACAGCGCCGGCAAGGCGATGGCGAGGCCGGCCAGTGCAAAGATCACGCCGCGGCGGCCCTGCCACATCACCACCAGCGCAGCCAGCAGCAGCAGCAGGATGCCCTGCGCGGTGCGGCCGCTGACAAAGAACAGGATATCGACCACGCAGACGACGAATACCAGCGCACTGACCTTGCGCCACGCCGGCGGAATGCGCCCGGCCAGCCAGAAGGCGAGAATGCCGCAGGCCACCAGCGCCAGAAAGGTGTTGTGGTAGGTATGCGTCTGGAACACCGTGTAGTCCCCCGGCATGCCCTTCATCACCGGGTGCTGCGCCAGCCCCGATGCGATGGACACCACGGCGCTGAGCAGCGCAGCAGCGGTAAAGCCGCCCAGCAGCGCCTGCCGTGCAGCACGCGTGCTGCAGGCGGCAAAAATCAGCGGCGCCAGCAGATAGGGCCGCATCTTGCCAAGCATGTGCACACCGGCGGTGGCGGGTTCAGCCGTCCACAGCATGCCCAGCACGAACATGGCATACAGCGCCAGGCAGCCAATCACGAAGGGCTGGCGGAAGGCCTGCACCAGATGGCTGCGCCCTTGCGGGGTGTAGAGCATGGCCAGCGCGGCCAGCACCACCAGACCGGTACCGATATTGATCAGTGCGGTCGAGAGCGGAATGGCCACGCCGGCGATCAGCGCCGGGATGACCAGCGGCAGGTTTTGGCGACTGAAAAGTTGATTCATGGACGAGATACCAGGGTGTAGTGTTTTTTGGTGAGGTCGAGGCCGCCCAGCAGCCGCTCCAGCTTCATCATCCAGCGGTGCCGGCGCTCGCGCTTGCTCGGCCGGTAGGCCGGATCGGCCTTGAACGCCGGCTCGGCATACTCGGCCAGCCAGGCCTGCACGCCTTGCGGATGTGTGCCGGTGAAGGGCTGCAGGATGCTGGCGTCGATCTGGCTGTAATCATGGGCCTTGGGCTGGTGGTTCCAGTAGCGCGATACCTGGCGGATTTTTTCCTGCATTTTTTCGGCCGAGCGCACATGGCCGTAGTGATAGATGGGGCAACCCGCCAAGGCGGCACGCGGATAACGGCCGCGCTTGTTTTCCTCCATCACCACCCAGAACAGGCCATCGGGCGCCCACGAGCGGATGCTGTTGCGGATCACCCGCGGCGCGCGGCGATACCAGGCCGGGCTTTTGGCCACCAGATCGGGGCAGCCGTAAAAGTGGTGATAGTCGAACACCAACGCTTCAACTTCCAGATCGTCGACATGGCGTTCGAGCGCAGCGCGAATTTTGGGCGCGTCGTCCTCGTGGATGACCTCGTCGCCCTCCAGATAAAACGCCCAGTCGCCGCTGCAATTGAACTGCGCAATCATTTTCTGCTGCGCATACACATAGCCGCGATCACGCATGGCCTCGTTCCACACCGTCTCGATCACGTGGATGCGCGGGTCAGCAATGCCGCGCACGCGCGCCAGCGTATCGTCATCCGACTGGCCCACGGCCACAAAGACCTCATCACAGACCAGCAGCAGGCTGCGCAGGCTCTCGATATAGGGGTAGCCCAGCAGGGTGCCGTTACGCAGGAAGGTAAAACCGCTGACTTTCATCGCTTGGGGAAATCCTGTGGTGCTGGCTTGCAGCAGGTGGAACAATCGGGCGATTATAGCAGCCCCCTTTTGTATGCCTCGTCTAAGGAATACCCTTGAGGAGGCCAAGCCGAGCCTTTGCGGCAAATAATCATGGGCTCCCCATGTGCGCTGCCCGTACTTTACCTAGCCGTTCCACCCTGCCGGAGCTGTCAGCATGCCCACCCTCGGCGTCGCCCTCATTACCAAGAACGCCGCAGCGCACCTCGCCGAATGCCTGCACAGCGTGGCCTTTGCCGACCGCGTGGTGGTGCTCGACTCGGGCAGCAGCGACGACACGCTGGCCATTGCCGCCGCGCACGGCGCACAGATCGGCAGCACCGCCGACTGGCCCGGCTTTGGCCCGCAGAAAAACCGCGCGCTGGCGCTGCTCGACACCGACTGGATCCTGGCGCTGGACGCCGACGAAGTCGTCACCCCCGAACTGGCCGCAGCGATCCGCGCCGCCGTTACCGCCGACAATGGCCCGGTGCACACCTTGCGCCGCCGCTCCAGCTTTTGCGGCCAATGGATACGCCACAGCGGCTGGTATCCCGACGACGTGCCGCGTTTGTTCAAGCGCGGCAGCGCCCGCTACAGCGACGATCTGGTGCACGAACGCCTGCTGTTCGACGGCACAGCGCCGATGCTGGCCGGCGAGCTGCTGCACTATTCCTACGACAGTTACGAGCAGGTGCTGGCCAAGATCAACCAGTACTCCACCGCCGGCGCGCAGCAGCGCATGGCGCGCGGCAAATCATCCGGCGTGGCCAAGGCCGCATTGCGCGGCGGCTGGGCCTTCTTTCGCACCTATGTGCTCAAGCGCGGTTTTCTGGATGGCGGTGCGGGCTTTGCCATTGCGGTGATGAATGCCGAGACGACGTATTACCGGTTTTTGAAGTTGGGGTGGCTGCAGCGGCAGGGGTAATGGTTTGGCAGTTGCCTGCCAGGCCAGCAGCCCGCCGCAGGGTGCAATAAGCAAGGCAAATTGCGCCACATGCGCTATGCCCAACACGGTTGCTACGGCGCATTACGCATACGCTAATGCGCCCTACTCGCTGAAGGCCATCTGGTTAGCGCCCGTGGCGCGGTGTTTCAGGGCGGGAGTGCGTCCCGCATGCCGCCTCCCTTTTCTTGTCCCGCCAAGAAAAGGAAGCAAAAGAATGCGGCCCTACTTACGCGCCACTTGGCTACGCCAAGCGGTGCCCTGCGCTGCGCGCCAATCCCGGCGGGGCGGTAACTCGGCCCTGCGGGCCTCAAACATCCCTCCCCTTCACCCGGGCTTGGCTGTGCTGCTCGGCGCTTCAGAAGGGACTAGTGTGGTTTGCGACTTGCCGTGGCAAATCGAGATGACTGCGGAATATTGAGTTGAACTTCAATGTGCAGCGTTGCCGGGCTGCTTGCGACGGAGCCCCTTCCCCTTCTGAAGCGCTGAGCAGCGCAGCACGACGCGGGGTAGTCGGGAATCGCATGTTTGAGGCCCACAGGGCCGAGTTCGATTCCCGCCGCG
>NZ_FWXD01000072.1 GCF_900176275.1 Andreprevotia lacus DSM 23236
GACCGTCGGGTGGCGGTGTGCGTGGAACGCAGTGTGGAGCTGGTGATTGCATTGCTGGCCGTCATCAAGGCGGGTGGGGCGTATGTGCCGCTGGACCCGGCCTATCCCGCCGACCGCCTCGCTCACATGCTAAGTGATGCCGCGCCGGTGGTGGTGTTGCTGGATCAGGTTGGCCGTAGCGCCCTCAGCGCTGATGGCATTCCGCTGTCCGCCCAGCCCAGCATTGATCTGCACGCCGATGCTGGCCTGTGGGTCGGTCTGCCGGTGATCAATCTGGCTCCTGTCGACTTGGGCCTCACCGACCGCCATCTGGCCTATGTGATCTACACCTCGGGCTCCACCGGCCTGCCCAAGGGCGCGATGAACGAGCATCGCGGCATCGTCAACCGCCTGTTGTGGATGCAGGATGCCTATGCCCTCTCTGGCGCTGACGTGGTACTGCAAAAGACCCCATTCAGCTTCGACGTCTCGGTCTGGGAATTCTTCTGGCCGCTGCTCACTGGCGCCAGGCTGGTGATGGCCCGTCCGGAAGGGCATAAAGACCCGGCCTATCTGTGCGACGTCATCGTGCAAGCCGGCATCACCACCTTGCACTTCGTGCCGTCAATGCTGCAGGTCTTCCTCGAAGCGGCTGATGTGACGGGCTGCGCCCAAGTCTTGCGCCAGGTGATGTGCAGCGGTGAAGCCTTGCCGGCCAGTCTGGTCAAACGCTTCCATGAACGGCTGCCGGGGGTTGAATTGCACAACCTGTACGGCCCGACCGAAGCCGCCGTTGATGTGACGGCATGGACCTGCACCCCAGACAACCTGGGTCGCAGCATCCCCATCGGCAAGCCGATTGCCAACACCCGCGTCTATATCCTCGACGAACAAGGTCGTCCGACACCACAAGGTGTGGCGGGTGAATTGTTCCTCGCCGGGGTGCAGGTGGGCCGTGGTTATCTCAACCGTGATGAACTGACTGCCGAACGCTTCCTTGCCGATCCGTTCCACGCGAATGCGGATGCCCGCATGTACAAGACCGGCGACCTCGGCCGCTGGCTGGCCGATGGCAGCATCGAGTATCTCGGTCGCAACGACTTCCAGGTCAAGATTCGTGGCTTCCGCATTGAATTGGGTGAAATCGAAGCCCGTCTGGCCGAATGCCACGGCGTGCAGGACGTCATCGTGCTGGCGCGCGAAGACCAGCCGGGCGACAAACGCCTGGTCGCCTACTACATCGGCAGCGCAGACATTGAAGCCCTGCGCCAGCACGCCAGTGCCGTGCTGCCGGCACACATGGTGCCGGTGGCCTATGTGCAACTGGACACCTTCCCGGTTACCCCGAACGGCAAGCTGGACCGCAAGGCATTACCAGCCCCGGATGGCACTGCCGTGCTCAGCCGCGCATACGAAGCCCCGCAAGGCGAGACCGAAAGCAAGCTCGCCGCACTCTGGGCTGAACTGCTGCAACTGGAACGCGTCGGCCGCAATGACAACTTCTTTGAACTCGGTGGCCACTCCCTCTTGGCTGTCAGCCTGATCGAGCGCATGCGGCAACAGCAGCTGCACGCCGACGTACGTGACCTGTTCACTGCAGACAGCCTGGCCGAACTGGCGCGGCATATCGACAGTGCGCAGGCTGGTGCACCGGTTGAAGTGCCGCCGAACCTGATTCCGCAGGATGCGACCCATATCACGCCGAACATGTTGACCTTGGTCGAACTCACGCAGGACGAGATCGACACGATCATCGCGACTGTGCCGGGTGG
>NZ_FWXD01000002.1:0-42177 GCF_900176275.1 Andreprevotia lacus DSM 23236
CTTGTATCTGACCTTTTTGCAGCCCAGCGCAAGCGCGAAATAAGTGTTAACAGGCCCTAGAACTTCACGCCCTGTGCCAGCGGCAGCGTGCTGCCGTAGTTGATGGTGTTGGTGGCGCGCCGCATATAGGCGCGCCACGCATCCGATCCCGATTCCCGCCCGCCGCCGGTGTCCTTCTCGCCGCCGAACGCGCCGCCGATCTCGGCCCCCGACGTCCCCGCATTCACATTGGCCAACCCGCAGTCCGAACCGGCCGGACCGATGAATTGCTCCACCTCGCGCACGTCGTTGCTGAAGATGGCGCTCGACAGTCCTTGTGATACCGCGTTCTGCATGGCAATCGCTTCATCAAGATCACGGTAGCGCAGGATGTAGAGGATGGGGGCAAAGGTTTCCTCGTGCACGATGGCCGTCTGTGCCGGCATGCTGACCAGGGCGGGCGCCACATAAGCGCCTGTATTCGGCACGCCTTGCGTGATGCCGCCGCCGCCTTGCCGCACCGTGCCGCCCTGTGCCTCTGCGGCTGTCAGTGCCAGCTGCATCTGCTGCAGGGCAGCGTGGTCGATCAGCGGGCCGATCAGTGTATCGGGCAGGCGCGGATCGCCGATGCGCAGGCTGGCGTAGGCGGCCTGCAGTCTGGCCAGTAGTGCATCAGCCACCGATTCATGCACGATCAGCCGGCGCAAGGTGGTGCAGCGTTGCCCGCAAGTGCCGGCTGCCCCAAATACGATGCCGCGCAAGGCCAGATCAAGATCGGCACTGGGCGTGACGATGGCGGCGTTGTTGCCGCCCAGCTCCAGCAATGATCGCCCCAGCCGCGCAGCCACCGTTTGTGCTACTGCCCGCCCCATGCGTACCGAGCCGGTGGCCGACAGCAAGGCCACGCGGCGGTCTGCCGCCAGTTGCCGGCCGGCCTCGGTGCCGCCTTGCAGCAGGCCGAGCAGGCCCGCCGGCGCGGCATCGAAGCCTGCCACCACGTCTTGCACCAGCCGTGTTGCTGCCAGCGCGCACAGCGGCGTTTTCTCCGATGGTTTCCACACCACGCTGTTGCCGCACACCAGCGCCAGCATGGCATTCCACGCCCAGACCGCGACGGGAAAGTTGAACGCGCTGATCACCCCGACCACGCCGAGCGGATGCCATTGCTCCTGCAGCCGGTGTTGCGCGCGTTCGCTGGCCATGGTCAGTCCGCACAGCTGGCGCGACAGGCCAACGGCGAAGTCGCAGATGTCTATCCACTCCTGCACCTCGCCCTCGGCCTCGCTGATGATCTTGCCGGCTTCCAGCGTGATCAGTGCGGCGAGTTCATGCTTGTGGGTGCGCACCCGGTCACCGATGCGGCGTACCAGCTCACCGCGCTGCGGTGCCGGCACCAGCCGCCATTGCGTGAATGCCTGCTGCGCCGTGGCGAGTGCCAGTTCGGTTTCCGCAGGGCCGGCAGGCAGCAGCTCGCCGTGGCCGGCGCAATCGATGGGGCTGACCAGGGGGAGCGGGATATGCGCCGGGTAGTGCGCCTGCCCCGCAATGCTGGCAGCGGGCCACTGCTCGCCGCGTTGCAGTGCGGTCAGGCCCAGCGCCGGGGCCAGTGTTGCCAGGGTGTGCATGGTGAACTCCTTGCCTGGTATCACCCGGGCTCAGACCGGTATTTCCTCGGCGTAACGATCGGTGGCGTAATAACGGCCAAAGCGGTTGTCCAGAAAATCGTGCAGCTGCACGTCTTCCTGCCGCACAAAGCCGCATTCGGGCAGCCGGCCGGCAAAGTGCAGGTCGAGCACGGCCGCCGCGCTGGCTGCGGTGGTGAGCTGGATGGCGCTCCAGTTCTCGCCGAACAGCTCGCGGTGATACAGCTTGCGTGCATCGGTGATCTGGCGGAATTGCCCGTGCAGCTGCCCGGATACCGAGACGAAGATCAGCACCACATCCTGCAAGGTGATGGGTATCGCGGCTTCCAGCATCTGCTTGAGCTGGCGGCGCCCGCTGCGGCTGGCGCCCAGGCGCAGGCCGTTGACCAGAAAATCCATCAGGTACTGGTGGCCGGCGTAGCGGACCGTCTTGTAGTTGAGCGTATGCACGCGGCCGGCCAGTGTTTCGCACAAGGTGCCCAGCCCGCCCGAGGTGTTGAAGGCTTCGTATTCCAGTCCGTCCAGCGCGAAATGCTCCAGCCCTTCGAGCGCCAGTACGTCGATGCGGTGGCCTTCGTGGATGGCCTCGCACGGGTTGCAGTATTCGTTGATCAGCCCGTCGGTCGACCAGGTCAGGTTGTATTTGACGGTATTGCTCGGGTACTGCGGCAGCGCGCCGACGCGCATCTTGACGGTATCGAGCACATCGAAACGCTGGCTCAGCGCGGCAGCCAGAATGCCGATGAAGCCGGGGGCCAGCCCGCATTGCGGCATGAAAATCTGCCCCGGCAGCGCTGCGCCGGCCACGCGCCGCACCGCGCGCGTGGTGGCCACGTCCTCGGTCAGGTCGAAGTAGCTGCAGCCGGCCGCGAGCGCAGCGCGGGCAATCTGCGGGTTGACGTCGAAGCTGGTGGCCGACACCACGGCATCCTGCCCGGCCAGCAGTTGCGCCAGTGCGCCGGCCTGTTTGCTGTCGAGCCGGCTGGCGCGCACCGGCGCGCGCTCGGTCAGCCTGCCCAGCGCAGCCTCGTCGCGGTCGGCCACGGTCACGTCATAGTCGCCACTGTGTACCAGCAGCTTGGCAATGCTGGCGCCGATCTTGCCGGCGCCGATGACCACGATCTTGCGCATGCGGCCTCCGGGTGCTTGGAGCCGCCAGCAAACCCCTGCTGGCAGCGGATGCTCACTCGTCGTACGGCTTGTCCTGCCTGTGTTTCGCGTGCCTTGTCGGCATCGCTGTCGCTATGGTGGTGAAATGTCGGGTGCGCGCACCCGCGCGTCGTAAAAAGCATCAAAGCGGGTCTGGTAGCGTTGCTGGATTTCCGGCGCCAGCCAGCCCGACGTGGCTTGCCGCAACAGCGGTTTGAGCGCGCCGCGGCGGATGGCACCGTCGATATCCGCGATCACCTTGCGCCCCCACGGGCTGCGCGTGCACGCCACATTGCTCATCAGCAGCGCCTGGTTGTTATCGTTGATGGCCAGCATCGATACACCGCTACGGAATGCCGACTGGCGGCGCAGGTACTCCACCACGAAGGGGTACTCAAACGCATAGTCGCTCTGGCCAGACTCGACCATCAGCAACAGCTGCCGCACGCCCTCGGATTGTTGCGCTTGTATCTTGCCTTGCTGCTGCTGGATGAAGCCATCCAGCACCTTGCCATAGCTGCGTTTGAGTTCGTACAGGCCGCGCAGCCCGGCGCTTTGCAATTGCGCCAGCGCAATGCTGCCCCCCGTACCTGCAAGCTTGCGCGCGGTGTCCTCACGCAGCACCACATGGATCGGCGGCATCGCTTGCACTGGCGAGAAATAGGCAAAGCGCTCGCGCTCCGGCGTGCGCAGTGCCGTGGCATAGCACACCGGGTTGCCCTGCTGCATTTCGCTGAAGATGCGGGTGAGGTTGGCGCGCTGGAAGCGGTGCTCGTACTGCGGCAGTTCCTGGATCAAGGCCGTCAGCACATGATCGCCGATGCCGTTACCCAGCTCGTTGACCGTGCGGGGCGGCGCCCAGGTGGGGATGATGTAGATCGGCGGCCAGTCGTACAGCATCCAGGTAATCACCTGCGCCGGAGCTGCCGCATGGCAGGCCGTGCTCAAGCAGATGAGTACCGCCACAAGCCATTTCATTGCCATCCTCCCGCCGGGCGCAGGTTTTGGCCGCCGTGTTTACGGCGGCGTATTGCCGTTGAGTTTGAGTGCATCGTAGAAAGCCTTGAAGCGGGCGTGATAGCGCTGAGTCGTAGCCGCTGACAAGCCCTGCTCGGAAATCTGCCGCCAGTCGGCCTCCCCGGCCAGATCGCGCAGCGCCTGTGCCAGATCACGGCTGACCACCTTGCCCCATTCATTGCGCGTGCACGAGATGTGCCACACCAGCGGTGTGGTCAGCTCGTTGATCGGCAGTGTGACCAGCGTGTGGTTGAACACCCCGTTTTGTGTCTGGAACGACACCACGTAGGGGTATTCAATCGTGTAATCGATCTGCCCGCTGTCCAGCAGGCGCAGCAGATGGCTTTTTTCCGGTTGGGCAATGCGCCGTATCGCGCTGCCGGGGGCGTCAATCAGCACATCAAGTGCCGAGGTATAAGAGCGTCCTTTTTCCACATAGCCGCGCAGTACCGCTTGCTTGCGCAGGCCGGCCAGCGATACGCCGTCGGCATCGGTGCGAAAGCGCGCCTGCTGTGCCTGATCGATGACCAGCTGATGCGGCACCGTCATCATCGCCGGTAGCTGGTAGGCAAACTTGCGTCGTTCCTCGGTCTGGAACGAGGGGAAGAAACAGACCGGCTGGCCGCGCGCCATTTCGCCGAAGGCGCGTTGCGAGTCGCCCCGACGGTACTGGTGCCGGTATTGCGGCAGGCGCGCGGCGAGCAGTTTCAGCGCCTTGTCGGCCATGCCGCTGCCCAGCTCCTGCGGGCTGCCGGGCGTTTGTCCCTCGTGCAGCAGGAAGACCGGCTGCCAGTCGAGCAGCACCCAGTTGATTTGCGGCAGCTCTTGCGCGTGCGTGACGCTGGCACAGCCCTGGCTGACAGTCAGCATCATGCCCAGCAGCAGCGGCTTCATGACAGCAGCCCTGGCCGGTCGGTCGATTCGAAAATGCGGCTGGCGCTGGCCGCCACAAAGCCCTGGTACAGCTGACCATTGGCATCCTGGTGGCGCAGCGCGAACTCGTAATAGCACGATGGCACCACCAGCGTGCCGTCGGCAAATGCAACCGGGATACGGTCGGCCAGCGTGCTGGCTTGCTCCAGCAGCTCGGCCGGCGTGCCCTTGATGCGCCCGCCGGCGGTATTGATGGCATGGCCTGCGGCCTCGACCTGCGCGACCACGTCCACCAGCGACTGCGGCGGCTGCAGCC
This sequence comes from Andreprevotia lacus DSM 23236, assembly GCF_900176275.1. Classification (GTDB taxonomy): domain Bacteria; phylum Pseudomonadota; class Gammaproteobacteria; order Burkholderiales; family Chitinibacteraceae; genus Andreprevotia; species Andreprevotia lacus. Next base: position 4,978 of record NZ_FWXD01000002.1, read on the forward strand.
TGTGTACGGCAATGGTGAAGTGATTGGCATGCAGCCCGTGTGCCAGCAGCCAGCCGGCGTATTCGCTGTCATCGGCCACCTGCTGGTATTCGGCCGCGCTGACCGCCGGCCAGAGCCGGCCGGCGCAGAACAGCCGGGGCGTTGCCTCGATATCGGCCGGAATGGCGGCAATCGCGCGCTGCACGATGCTGCGGCTGATCATGGGCAGCAGCTGCACCTGCAATTCGGACAGGAAAACCAGCGGCAGGTCGGCATCGTCATGTACATAGCCCCAGGCATGCAGATGCTTGTCCGGAAAATCATAAGGGGCGTGGCGACGGTAGCCGAGCGCAAACAGCACGGGTTCGAGTTGCGCGATCCCGATCGGGCTGTCGGCAAAGGTGCGGAAGGCCACATGATCGTTGATGACGGCGGCGCCGCCAAAGCGCGCGCGTATCGATTCGGCCTGCGGTGCAAGGCGGGTGTAGTCCTGCCAGAGCATGTCGAAAAAGCGGCGGGCGTCCATGCTGTCTCCCGCTGCCGGCTGGTGCTGCCGGCAGCATCCGGCGTGTCTGGAGCGGCTATCCTGCTGGCTGTACGCGCTTGCCAGCATCGTTGCACCGGGTGTCCGCTCTCATTGCTGCACGAGGGCCGGCTTGGCCCTCGTTTCAGCTTACAACGTCCACGGCAAATGCAAAGCCGTTCAGGATCGGCGGCGGGATCGCCAGGCGCAGCCCAGCACGGTGGCCAGCATCGCCAGTAGCACCGGCCAGTTGCCCCAGCGCATGTAAGGCGTGTAGCCGCGCCGCCCTTGCACGGTGGTTTCCAGCACCGCGCGGGTGCGCGGTGCCAGTTCGGCCACGCGCCGGCCGCGCTGGTCGATCACGGCGGTGACGCCGGTATTGGTGGCGCGCAGCATCCAGCGGCCGTTTTCCAGTGCGCGTGCCGCGCTCATCTGCGCCTGCTGCTCGGCCGCCCACGAGCCATCGAACCACGCCATATTGGAGAAATTGGCCATCACGTCAGCATCGCCGCTGTTGCGGCGCAGCTCGTCGCCAAACGCATCTTCATAGCAGATGTTGGCTGCCACCCTGAGTGGCCCGGCCTGCAGCGGCACCTGTTGTTCCTTGCCGGGGGTGAAGCCCGACAGCGGCATGTTCAGATAGCGGTACATCCAGCCGAACAGCCACGGCACCGGCACGTATTCACCAAACGGCACCAGATGCGCCTTGGCATAAAACTGCGTGGGCGTGTCCAGGTTCATTGCGCCGTTGTAATACACATCGGGGCTGTTGCCATACAGTGCAAAGCCCATCAGCAGCGCTGCTTTCTTGCCATGCACGCTGTCCTGCAGGCGCGTGACATATTCGGTCGGCGTGTCCTGATACAGCGAGGGGATGGCCGTTTCCGGCAGCACGATCACCTCGCCGCGTGCCTGTGCCACCTGGCCCAGATTGATGCGCAGCGCGTTGATGTAAAGCGCGCTGTCCCATTTCTCGTCCTGGCGGATATTGCCCTGCGGAATGCTCACCGTGACCGGCCGGCCCGCCGGCGTGGTCCAGGCAATCTGCTGCAGGCCAAATCCGATTACGCCCAGCGCTGCGGTGAAGATCAGCCCGCGTTTCCAGTGCACCAGCCATTGCGCCGTTGCCAGCGCGGCCAGCCAGCCGGCGCCATACACGCCCAGCAGCGGAAAGAAACCGGCCAGCGCCACGGTCTGGCTATTGCCAATTACCGCCCACGGGAAGCCGGTGAACAGCCAGCCGCGCAGCCATTCAGTGGCGATATAGACAGTGGGCAGTAGCAGGCCCAGCCGCCAGCGCGGCGGACAGGGCAGGCGGCGCGCCAGCCAGGCAGCCAGCGCAGGAAAGAGGGCCAGATAGGCCGAGAACAACAGCACGCAGCCCGCCGCCATCCATACCGGCATGCCACCGAAGTTGTGCAGGCTGATGAAAATCCAGTGCACATTGCCGGTGAAATAGCCCAGCCCCCAGGCAAAGGCGGCCAGCGCTGCGCGGCGCTTGGTGGGTGCGGTTTCGACGGCAAAAAACAGTGCTGCCAGCGACAGCGGCAGCAGCGGCATCCAGTCCACGGGCGCATATGCAAAAACACTGGCCGCCCCGCAGGCGGCCAGCAGCAGATGCAGCGCAATGGCGCGGATCAAGCCGCGTCCTCGTCGTCCGGCAGCTTTTCTATCAGCACCGAATGCACGCGGCGGCTGTCGGCACGCACGATCTGGAACTGGAAGCCGTCAAAGGCGATTTTTTCACCGCGCTTGGGCACATGGCCGAACTGGCGGGTGATCAGGCCGGCGACGGTATCGAATTCGTCATCGGAGAATGCGGACTTCAGCGCTTCGTTCAGGTCGGCAATCTCGGTCAGGCCCTTGACGCGCCAGTGGCCGCGCCGGTCGATGACGATGTTGTCTTCGGTTTCGTCGTAGTCGTATTCGTCTTCGATATCGCCGACGATCTGTTCCATCACGTCCTCGATGGTGATCAGGCCGGCCACGCCACCGTATTCATCCACCACGATGGCCATGTGGTTGCGGTTGTTGCGGAAGTCCTTGAGCAGCACGTTCAGCCGCTTGGATTCGGGGATGTATACCGCCGGGCGCAGCATGTCGCGCACGCTGAAGTTGTCTGCACCCTCGGCGTAGTAGCGCAGCAGGTCTTTGGCCAGCAGCACGCCCAGCACATCGTCCTTGTTGCCATCGATGACCGGAAAGCGCGAGTGCGCAGTCTGCATCACGAAGGGAATGAACTGCTCGGGCGACTGGCTGATGTCGATCACGTCCATCTGGCTGCGCGGCACCATCACATCGCGCACCTGCATGTCGCCGACATTGAGCACGCCCTCGATCATGCCGAGCGCGTCGGCATCGAGCAGATGACGCTCGAAGGCGGAGTGGAGAATTTCTACGAGTTCGCCGCGGTCTTCGGGTTCGCGCAGCAGGAAGTGGGTCAGGCGCTCCAGCCAGCTGGGTTTGCTGGTCGCCTGCGCAGGGTCGTCCATTGGGGGATGTACATCCGGTTACCAAGATGGGTCGATGATACCAAAAGTTCACTGAAATCAGTGTGACAGCGCCGCAAAACGCGCTCAGGCGACGGGCGGCAGGGCCGGGCAATATGCTAGGGTTGCCCCTTTGCAATCTCGCTCAACCCATGTCGCTGACCGATCTTCTGCTGGTGATTGCCGCTGCCGTCATCCACGCCTGCTGGAATCTGCTGGCCAAGCGTGCGCAGGGCGGCGGTCGATTGATCTGGGGCTATAGCCTGTTCTCCACCATCGTGTATCTGCCCATGGCGGCCTGGCTGATACAGCGTGACGGACTGCACTGGTCTGCCCTGCAATGGGCACTGGTGCTGGCCAGCACCTTCTTCAATATCGGCTATGCCATCTGCCTGCAGCGAGGTTACCGGCTGGCCGACATGTCGGTGGTTTATCCGCTGGCGCGCGGCAGCGGCCCGCTGCTGTCGGTTTCCGGCGCGATCCTGCTGCTGGGCGAGCGGCCAAGCTGGCTGGCCGCCGTCGGCGCGCTGCTGGTGGTGGGGGGCGTGTTCATGCTGGCCGGCGGGCCGGCCATGTTCAGATGGCCGGACGCACGCTTGCGTGCAGGGCTGGGCTACGGCCTTGCCACTGGCGCCTTCATTGCCTGTTATACGCTGAGCGATGGCTATGCCGTGCAGCACCTGCAGATAGCGCCCTTGCTGCTGTGTTACTTCGGCAGCGCGCTGCGTCTGCTCATCATGGCGCCTCATGCGCTGGGTGACAGGGAGGATCTGCTGGCCACCTTCCGCAGCAAATGGCCCCACATGCTGGGTATCGGTGCGCTGGCGCCGCTATCCTACATCCTGGTGCTGACGGCGATGCAGACCGCGCCGATCAGCTATGTGGCGCCCGCGCGCGAGATGTCGATGCTGCTGGGGGCGTTCTTTGGCGCACGGCTGCTGGGCGAGGGGGATGTGGCGCGGCGGCTGGCGGGCGCCGCGCTCATTGCCGCTGGCGTGGCCGGGCTGGCCTTGGGCTGAGAGCACGAGAAATCATGGCGCTACCCGATCTCAATCGACTCGAACTCTTCATTGCCGTGTACGAGGCCGGTGGCTTCAGTGCGGCGGCCGACCGGCTGGGCGTGGCCAAGTCATTGGTCAGCCAGCAGGTAGCCCGGCTGGAGGCCGAGCTGGGCGTGGCGCTGTTCACGCGCAGCACGCGCCGTGTGGCGCCGACCGAGGCCGGTGAGGCACTTTACCGCGATTGCACGCCGCTGCTGGCCGCGCTGGGCCAGGTGGTGGCACGTGCCGGCGAAACGCGCGCCGCGCTGGAGGGCCGCTTGCGGCTGACTGCGCCGGTGGACTATGCCTGCGGCGCACTCGGGCCGTGGCTGGCCGAGTTTGCCTTGCTGCACCCGGCGCTGGAGGTCGAGGTCATCGTCAGCGATCACGTGCTCGACATGGTGGGCGAGGGGCTGGACCTGGCGATCCGCATGGGGGCATTGCACGATTCCAGCCTGCATGCACTCAAGCTGGGTGATTTTGCCCAGCTGCCGATCGCAGCGCCGGCCTTGCTCGACCGGCATGCGCCATTGCAACAGCCATCTGATCTGGCCACGCTGCCATGGGTGGTGCTGTCGCAACTCAAGTCACCGCTGAACTGGTCATTTACCGCGGGTAGCGAACAGGCGCATGTCCGCATGCGGCCGGTCATGCGTGCCAACAGCGCCAGCCTGGTGCTGCACATGGTACGTGCCGGCGTGGGGGCGTCGGTGCTGCCCGATTTCATGGTGGCCGATGCGCTGGCTGCCGGGCAGCTCATCCAGTTGCTGCCGGCATGGTCGCTGCCCAAGGGGGGCATCTATGCAGTTTACCCGGCTGCGCAATATCTGCCCGCCAAGGTGCGGGCGCTGATTGATTTCCTGCGGCCCAAGGTGGCCGGGTAGGGGCTGGCTACTCCAGCACCGCGTGCGCCAGTTCGGCCTCGTCATCCTGTTTGGCCGGTTGCTTGCCCGGCATGCGTATCAGCAGCAGCAGCGGCATGGCCAGCAAGGTGACCCACATCATCACGTGGAAGTCGTCGAGATAGCCGATCATCGCCGCCTGCCGGGTCACTTCGTTGTTGAGCATGGCCAGCCCGGCGGCGCTGTGCGAGTCCAGCATGGCCGGCAGGCCGGCCAGATTGGGGTTGGACAGGTTGACCGCCTCGGCCAGATTGGCGTGCGCGCGGTTGCTGCCCTGGGTGAGCATGGTCTGCACGATGGAGATGCCCACGCTGCTGCCCAGATTGCGCAGCAGGCTGTAGATGGGGGTGCCCTCGTTGCGCAGTTGCGGTGCCAGGGTGGCAAAGGTGGCGGTCGAGAGTGGCACGAACACGAAGCCGATGCCCAGCCCGCGGATGAAGCCCGACCACACCACCAGGCTCACGCCCATGTCCAGCGTCATCTGCGCCATCTGCCACAGCGAGAACGCGGTGAGCGCAAAGCCGAAGGCCATGATGGCGCGGATGTCGAAACGGTGGATCAACCGCCCCACGATCATCATCGCCAGCATGGTGCCCACACCGGACGGCGCGGTGATGATGCCGGTTTCCACCACAGGATAGCCCAGCAAGCCCTGCAGCAACGAGGGCAGCAGCGCCATGGTGGCATACAGGATCACGCCGACGATGAAGGCAAAAACCAGCCCGGTGACGAAGTTGCGGTCCAGCAGCAGCGCGCGGTTGAAGAAGGATTGCGCACCGGCCGTCCACGTATGCAGCACGAAATAGGTAAAACAGACCACGGCGCCGACGGCCTCGATGCAGATTTCCGCCGAGCTGAACCAGTCCAGCTGCTCGCCACGATCCAGAAACATCTGCAGGAAGCCGACCGACAGGCTGAGCATGGCAAAGCCGAACAGGTCGAGCTTGCTGCTGGCTGGCCGGCTGTCGGGCAGATAGCGCCAGATGCCGTAGAAGGCAAACAGGCCCACCGGCAGGTTGATGTAGAACACCCAGCGCCAGTCATACGCATCGGTCAACCAGCCGCCCAGCATGGGCCCCATGATGGGGCCGACCATGATGCCGGCACCCCATAGCGCCATGGCCTGGCCGACTTTCTCGCGCGGATTGATGTCCAGCAAAACGGCCTGCGACAGCGGTACCAGCGCAGCGCCGAATATGCCCTGCAGCAAGCGCGCCAGCACGATCTGCACCAGTGATTCGGCCAGCCCGCACAGCGCGGATGCCACGGTAAAGCCCACTACGGCCATCAAAAAGACCTGCTTGCGGCCGTAGCGCCCGCACAGCCAGCCGGTGAGCGGCGTGGCAATGGCCGCTGCCACGATATACGACGTCAGCACCCAGGTGATCTGATCCTGCGACGCCTGCAACGCACCCTGCATGTGCGGCAGCGCCACGTTGGCAATGGTGGTGTCCAGCGCCTGCATGATGGTGGCCAGCATGATGGACAGGGTGATCATGCCCTTGTGGGCAACGTTGTAGTGGTGCTGTTCGCTCATTGATGCTCAATCGTCCGGTGGTACGTACTCCGGCCTTTCCAGTTGGGCCAGGTTGGTGCGCGCCTTTTGCAGCAGCGCAAGCAACTGGCTGGTTTCGTCGTCGCTCAGGCCGGCCAGCGCCTCGGCCTGCACGCTGTCACCAATGCGCATGGCCTCGCGCAGTGCCCCCTCGGCGGCGTCGTTCAGAAACAGCAGCTTGATGCGGCGGTCATCCGGGTGCGGTTCGCGCCGCAGCCAGCCGGCGGCTTCCATGCGGTCGGTCATGCGGGCGATCGCCATCGGCGTCTGCTCCAGCAGCTCGGCCAGTGCGGCCTGCGATTGGCCATCACGCATGTACAGCGTGCCCAGCACACGGCACTGCGCGCGGGTCAGGCCGATTTCCCGCACCCGCTGGTCAAAGCGGCGGCCATGCAGCCGCGCCACGTCGTTGACCAGAAAGCCAAAACGCTGGGTGAAGTCCGGCTTTTTCATATCCATGATTATTATAATCCAGTTTATTAATTTCAATAGCGCACGCTGCCGTCGGTCGGCAAGCGCTGTTTAATAATCAACAATGGTTATTTCGAATTAATTTAAAAGTATTTGTGGGAATAAAGGCGTTCCCATAAATTCCTTCCGAGCACATCAAATAACACATTCAGCTCTGAAAGGAATTAGCCATGCCCACGGTCGTCACCATTTCCGGCAGTCCCAGCGTCCGCTCCCGCTCGGATGGCCTGCTGCGCCGCGCTGTCCATCTGCTTGAATCGTTCGGGGTGACCATCAAGGCATTCTCTCTGGCCGATTTCCCCGCCGAATCATTGCTTTACGCGCATTTCGACCACCCTTCCATTGTGCGCCTGCAGCAGGCCGTGGCCGAGGCTGACGGCTTGATCGTGTCCACGCCGGTCTACAAGTCTGCCTACAGCGGTGCGCTCAAGGTGATCCTCGACCTGCTGCCCGAGCGTTCGTTGGCGCAGCACGCAGTACTGCCGCTGGCCACCGGTGGCAGCCCGGCCCACATGCTGGCCGTCGATTATGCCCTGCAGCCGGTGCTGACCGCGCTCAAGGCGCGCCACATCCTGGGCGGTATTTATGCCACCGACAAAGAGCTGGTGTGGGGCGACAACGGCGAGTTGGTCGTTGCCGACGACATTGCCGCACGCCTCAACACGGCTGTTGCCCGCTTCATTGCCCACTTGCCCAACCCCGGCGTGGTGCAGCTGGACCCGCACGCGCTGAATGCACAGATCCGCATCGGCGGCATTTCCGTTTAGCGATTGCCAACCAACCCTGCTGGCTGCGTCGTGCCGGGCCTGCCGGTACAGCCCGGCCACTCAAAACAACATTAATTGCAAAAGCGAGAACCACCATGAAGAAAACGATTGCTTCCCTGCTGCTGATTGCTGCCGGGCTGCTGGCAGCCACTGCGGCACACGCCGAGACCCTGCGCATCGGTTATCAAAAATACGGCACGCTTACCATCCTCAAGGCGCGCGGCACGCTGGAACCGCGCCTGAAGGCACTGGGCTGGGACGTGAAGTGGACCGAGTTCCCGGCTGGCCCGCAGTTGCTGGAAGGGCTGAATGTCGGCGCCATCGATTTCGGCACGACCGGTGAAGCGCCACCTGTGTTTGCCCAGGCTGCCGGTGCCAACCTCGTTTACGTCGGCAACGAGCCGCCCACGCCGACTGCCGAAGCCATCGTTGTGCCCAAGGGCTCGCCCATCAAGAGCGTGGCCGACCTGAAGGGCAAGAAGATCGCGCTGAACAAGGGTTCCAACGTGCACTACCTGCTGGTGAAGGCGCTGGAAAAAGCCGGCGTGGCCTACACCGATATCCAGACGGTTTACCTGGCGCCGGCCGATGCGCGCGCCGCATTCGAGCGTGGCTCGGTCGATGCCTGGGTGATCTGGGATCCGTTCCTGGCTGCCGCCGAAAAACAGCTGGGCGCGCAGATCGTGGTTGATGGCAAGGGTCTGGTGGCCAACACCCAATTCTTCCTCGCTGCCCGCCCGTATGCCGAGAAAAACCCCAAGGTCATCGCCGCGCTGCTGGATGAACTCGACAAGACCGACGATTGGGCGAGCAAGAATCAGGCCGAAGTGGTAAAGGAACTGTCGCCGCTGCTGGGCCTGTCGCCGGATATCGTCGCGCTGGCCGTGTCGCGCTACTCGTACAACGTCGAGCCGATCAACGCCAAAACCGCCGAAGCCCAGCAGAAGATCGCCGATGCCTTCCACAAACTGGGGCTGATCCCCAAACCGGTGCAGATCAAGGATGCACTGGTCGCCGGCAAGTAAGCGCAGCCAGGCGGGGGGAACGTCATGCCATCGATCAAACAACTGGGCGCCGCACTGCTGGCGTTGGCGCTGGCCGGTACTGCTGCTGCGGCCGAAATCCATATCGGCTACCAGAAAAGCTCGCTCAACCTCATCGTGCTCAAAAGCCGTGGCCTGCTGGAAAAGAAGCTGGCGGCGCAGGGCAACACGGTGAAGTGGACCGAGTTCGCTGCCGGGCCGCAACTGCTGGAGGCGCTCAACGTTGGCAGCATCGACTTCGGCATGACGGGCGATACCCCGCCCATCTTTGCGCAGGCCGGTGGCACGCAACTGGTCTACGTTGGCTACGAGCCGCCCAAGCCGCAGGCATCGGCCATCCTGGTGCCGGCCGATTCACCTATCAAGAAACTGGCTGACCTGAAGGGCAAGAAGATCGCGCTGCAGAAGGGATCAAGCGCGCACTGGCTGCTGGTGCGCGCGCTGGACCAGAACGGGCTGAAGTGGGACGACATCCAGCCCGTTTTTCTTGCCCCGGCCGATGCGCGTGCCGCGTACGAGAGCAAGGCGGTCGATGCGTGGGCGATCTGGGACCCGTATTATGCCGCTGCCGAGCGTGCGCTCAAGCCGCGTGTGCTGACCACCGGCGAGGGCCTGAGTGCCAACTACACCTTCTATCTGGCTTCGCGGCAGTTTGCTGCCCAGCAGGGCAAGCAGCTGCAGCAGGTGTTCGATGCGTTGAGCGACAACGACGACTTCCTCGACAAGCAGCCCAGGGAAACCGCGCAAATCCTCAGCAAGGCCATCGGGCTGGATGTCCCTACTTTCGAAACCGTGGTGAGCCGCCGCCCCAGCTTCCGCGTGAGCTGGCTGACGCCGCAAGTGGCCGCCGACCAGCAGCGCATCGCCGACCGCTTTGCCGAGCTCAAGCTCATACCCAAGACCATTACCGTCAAAGACATCGTGCTGCCGCCGCAATGACGCTGCGGCAGCCCAGGAGTAAACAATCATGAAACTGTTCTGGTTCCTGCCCACGCATGGCGACAGTCGCTATCTGGGTACCTCGGTCGGTGCGCGCACCGTCGATCACGCCTACCTCAAGCAGATTGCCCAGGCTGCCGACCAGCTGGGTTTTGAAGGGGTACTGATCCCCACCGGTCGCTCATGCGAGGATTCGTGGGTGGTGGCTTCATCCCTGGCGCCGTTTACCGAGAAACTCAAATTCCTCGTCGCCATCCGCCCCGGCATCATTTCGCCCACCGTCTCGGCGCGCATGGCGGCCACACTGGACCGCATTTCCAATGGCCGCTTGCTGATCAATGTGGTGACCGGCGGTGACCCGGATGAACAGCATGGCGATGGCAGCTTCCTCACCCATGCCGAACGTTACGAAGTCACCGACGAGTTCCTCAAGATCTGGCGTGGTGTCGCAGCCGGAGAGAGCGTCAATTTCGAAGGCAAGCACCTCAAGGTGGAAAACGCCAAGACGCTCTACCCGCCGGTGCAGAAACCCTATCCGCCCTTGTTCTTCGGTGGCTCGTCCGAAGCGGCGGTTGATCTGGCTGCCGAGCAGGTCGATGTCTACCTCACCTGGGGTGAACCCCCGGCGGCAGTGGCCGAGAAGATCAAGGCGGTGAAAGACAAGGCCGATGCCTTGGGTCGCAAAGTACGCTTCGGCATCCGCCTGCACGTGATCGTGCGCGAAACCAGCCAGCAAGCCTGGCAGGCGGCCGACGAACTGATCAGCCACGTCACCGATGAAACCATCGCCAAGGCACAGCAGGCGTTTGCCCGTTTCGACTCGGTGGGCCAGCGCCGCATGGCCGAGCTGCATGGCGGCCGCCGCGACAACCTGGAAATCTCGCCCAATCTGTGGGCCGGGGTCGGCTTGGTGCGCGGTGGCGCAGGTACAGCCCTGGTGGGCAGCCCGCAGGAAGTGGCTGACCGGATCAAGGAATATGCGGCCTTGGGCATCGAGACCTTCATTTTCTCGGGCTACCCGCATCTGGAAGAAGCCTACCGCACCGCCGAGCTGCTGTTCCCGCTGTTGCCGCTGGATCACGTCAAGCCGGCGGGCCAGGTCAACCTGACCGGGCCGTTTGGCGAGATCATTGCCAATGACATCCTGCCCAGTACGTTGCCCAAGCCGGATGCTGCCCTGGAGCCAACACCGGCCCCGGTGCTGGCCGCCGCGAGCTGACCATGGCGAGCGCGATTTCGACTCTGGCCGTGCCGGTCTGGCGACGCAGCGCACCGTGGATCGTGCCAGCGCTGCTGGTGCTGCTGTGGCAATGGGCAGCCACGCACGGCGTGCTGACCAGCCGCATCCTGCCGGCGCCGCTGGCCGTGCTGGAGGCCGGCAGCCGGCTGTGGCAGAGCGGCGAGCTGTGGGCGCACCTGAAGATCAGCTTCTGGCGTGCCGCCATCGGTTTCGGCATCGGCGGCGGCATCGGCCTGCTGCTGGGGCTGATTACCGGCATGTCACGGCGCGGCGAGCTGCTGCTCGATACCACGGTGCAGATGATACGCAACGTGCCGCCGCTGGCGCTGATTCCGCTGGTCATCCTCTGGTTCGGCATCGACGAGGCCGCCAAGCTGTTCCTGGTGGCGTTCGGCACCTTGTTCCCGGTTTACATCAACACTTATCACGGCATTCGCTCGGTCGATAAAGACCTGGTCGAGATGGCGCGCAGCTACGGCCTGCGCGGCTGGCCGCTGTTTCGCGACGTGATCCTGCCGGGGGCGCTGCCCAGCATCCTGGTTGGCGTGCGCTTTGCACTGGGTTTTGCATGGATTCTGCTGATCGTGGCCGAAACCATTTCGGCCAGTTCAGGCATCGGCTACCTGGCGATGAACGCGCGTGAATTCCTGCAGACCGACGTGGTGGTGCTGGCCATCCTGCTGTATGCCTTGCTCGGCAAACTGAGCGACTACGGCGCACGCCAGCTGGAGCGTGTGTGGTTGCGCTGGCACCCGGCCTACCAATAAGGGGATGACCATGACACAAACCACCGTAACCCCCTCGGCCGGCGTGGCGCTCACCCTGCGCAATCTGTCCAAGCGCTTTGGCGATCAGACCGTGCTGCAGGCGCTTGATCTGGATATCCGTGCCGGTGAATTCGTTGCCGTCGTTGGCCGCTCAGGCTGCGGCAAATCCACCTTGCTGCGTTTGATTGCCGGGCTGGAGTCCGCTTCGACGGGCGACGTGCGTGCCGACGGCAGCCCGCTGGACACCGGTCATTTCGATACCCGGTTGATGTTTCAGGATGCGCGGCTGCTGCCGTGGAAAAGCGTACTGCAGAACGTCGGCCTTGGTCTGAGTGGCGCGTGGCAGGACAAGGCGCGTGCGGTGCTGGCCGAGGTCGGCCTGGCCGAGCACGCACACAAATGGCCCAGCCAGCTCTCGGGCGGCCAGCGGCAGCGTGTGGCGCTGGCACGTGCGCTGATCCACGAGCCGCAATTGCTGCTGCTGGACGAGCCGCTGGGCGCACTGGATGCGCTGACGCGCATCGAGATGCAGCAGTTGATCGAACGCCTGTGGCAACAGCACCGCTTTACCGTGCTGCTGGTGACGCATGACGTGGAAGAGGCGGTGGCGCTGGGCGATCGCGTCTTGCTGATCGAGGAGGGGCGGGTGGGGCTTGATTTGCCGGTGCCGCTGCCACGCAGCCGGGTGCGTGGCTCGGCCGGTTTTGCCGCGCTGGAAGAGCGCGTGCTGTCGCGTGTGCTCGCCTTGCCGGATCGTGAGGCCATTCCTGAGCCGGAACCGGTGGCATTGGGGGCGCTGCGCTGGGCGCTCTAGCCGCGTCAATCCTGCTGGCTGCGTTGTGCCGGGTTTTGTGGGGCGCGCACCAGCCTCACAGCAATAATGTTTAATATCAAAAAGAAATAACAAGCAAATATCAAATTACTTTGAGAGATATTTGCTTGTTGTTAATGTTGAAACGTACGCAGCTTGCTGCCCAAGCAGCTTCAACGATCACTTTCATTCAGGAGCATCATCATGGCGATTCAATCGATCAATGTACGCAACCAGTTCCGTGGCACCATCAAGGAAATCATCGAAGGCCCGGTGCTGTCGGAAGTCGATGTCACCACCCCGTCCGGCATCGTGACCTCGGTCATCACCACCCGCTCGGTCAAGGAGCTGGACCTGAAGCCGGGCCGCGAAGTGATCGCCTTCGTGAAATCGACCGAAGTATCGATTGCCACGCTGTAATTCCTGCATGCTTCACGCTGTACCCGGAACCCGGCAATGCCGGGTTCTTGTTTGTCCGGGGGCTGAAACTGCGCTGCTTGCCGTGCCGGTGGCACGGACGGCAGGTCGTTGTTAAATCGCGTGTTTTCCGCATGGCAATCTGTAAATGGTCGTCAGGCTTGCTGGGTTTTGAACAGCACAACAGGGGCGCAAACCGCGCCCCTGTTTGTTTATGCCTTTCCGCTTTGTGATGAGAACACAATCGTCTTTGTGGTTCTAAACGCTTTGGCGACAATCCGTACATTGCTTACAGGAGTAAACCCATGTCCCGCCTGCTCGCCGCTTTGCTGACACTCGCGCTGGCCACCCCGGTACTGGCCGATACCACGCTGCTCAACGTCAGCTACGACGTGATGCGCGACTTCTACAAGGACTACAACCCGGCCTTCGCCAAGTATTACGACGCCAGGTTCAAGGACAAGCTCACCATCCAGCAATCGCACGGTGGTTCGAGCAAGCAGGCGCGCGCGGTGATCGACGGGCTGGAAGCCGACGTGGTGACCATGAACCAGAGCACCGATATCGACGCCATCGTCGAGAAAGGCAAGCAGATCAATCCGGGTTGGGACAAGAAGCTGCCGAATGAGGCTGCGCCGTTCTCCAGTCTGCAGGTGCTGATCGTGCGCAAGGGCAACCCCAAGGGCATCAAGGACTGGAACGATCTGGTGAAGCCGGGCGTGCAGGTGATCGTGCCCAACCCCAAGACATCCGGTAACGGCCGCTACACCTATCTGGCCGCGTGGGGCTATGCGCTCAAGCAGGCGGGCGGCAACGACGCCAAGGCGCGCCAGTTCGTCACTGATGTCTTCAAGAATGTGCCGGTGCTGGATGCTGGTGGCCGTGCTGCCACCACCACCTTCATGCAGCGTCAGATCGGCGATGTGCTGGTGACCTTCGAGAACGAAGCCGAAATGATTGCGCGTGAGTTCGGTCGTGGCGGTTTCGAGGTGGTGTACCCGAGCGTGTCCATCGATGCCGACCTGCCGGTGGCGGTGGTCGACAAGGTGGTGGACAAGAAGGGCACCCGCAAGGCCGCCGAGGAATACCTGAAGTATCTGTGGAGCCCGGAAGGCCAGGAGATCGCTGCGCAAAACTATCTGCGCCCGCGTGACGCCGGCATTGCCGCCAAGTATGCCAAGCAGTTCCCGCCGGTGAAGCTGTTCGGCGTGAACGAGTTCGGCGGCCTGGCCAAGGCGCAGAAAGTGCACTTCGATGATGGTGGCATCTATGACCAGATCGCCGCCGCCATCGCCAAGAAATAAGCGCGCAAACAAGGATTACGCCCGTCATGGCTTTCAAGAAACATAGCGTGCTGCCCGGCTTCAACTTGTCGCTGGGCTACACGCTGCTCTATCTCACCATCATCGTGCTGCTGCCGCTGTCGGCGCTGTTGCTCAAGAGCAGCGGGCTGACCGCACATGCCTTCTGGGCCGTCGTGACCGAACCACGCGTGCTGGCTAGCTATCGCGTGACCTTTGGCGCATCGCTGCTGGCGGCGCTCATCAACCTGTTCAGCGGCCTGCTGATTGCCTGGGTGCTGGTGCGCTATAGCTTCCCGGCCAAGCGCTTCATCGATGCGCTGGTTGATCTGCCGTTCGCGCTGCCTACCGCCGTCGCCGGCATTGCACTTGCCACCATCTATGCGCCGAATGGCTCCATGGGCGAGCTGCTGGCGCCGCTGGGCATCAAGGTGGCGTTTACCCCGCTGGGTATCGTGCTGGCGCTCACCTTCATCACCTTGCCCTTTGTGGTGCGCACGGTGCAGCCGGTGCTGCAGGATCTGGAGGTGGAGCTTGAAGAGGCTGCATCCAGCCTGGGCGCCACTCGTCTGCAGATATTCTGGAAAGTGATCCTGCCGACCCTGTTGCCGGCGCTGCTGACCGGTTTTGCGCTGGCGTTTGCACGTGCCATCGGTGAATACGGCTCGGTGATCTTCATTGCGGGCAATATGCCCTACGTGTCGGAAATCACCCCGCTGATGATCATTTCCAAACTCGAACAATACGATTACCTCGGCGCTACCGCGATTGCCGTGGTCATGCTGGTGGTGTCCTTCGGGCTGCTGCTGCTGATCAACGGCCTGCAGTGGTGGTCGGCCAAACGCCTGGGACGGAGATAAACGATGGCGACGATTGCACTGACTCAACGCTCCATCGTCACCACTGAGGTGCCGTGGGTGCGCTATACGCTGACTACGCTGGCGCTGCTGCTGATCGGCCTGTTCCTGGTCCTGCCGCTGTTCACGGTGTTCTACGAGGCACTGAAAAAGGGCTGGGGCCTGTATCTGACCGCGCTGGTCGAACCCGATGCGCTGTCGGCGATCAAGCTCACCCTGACCGCCGCCGCGATTGCCGTGCCGCTCAACCTCGTGTTCGGCGTGGCGGCCGCATGGGCCATCGCCAAGTTCGATTTCCGTGGCAAGAGCGTGCTGATCACCTTGATCGATCTGCCGTTTGCCGTATCGCCGGTGGTGGCGGGCCTGATCTATGTGCTGATGTTCGGCGCGCAGGGCTGGTGGGGGCCGTGGCTGATGGATCACGACATCAAGGTCATTTTCGCCATTCCCGGCATCGTGCTGGCTACCGTGTTCGTCACCTTCCCCTTCGTGGCGCGCGAGCTGATTCCGCTGATGGAAGCGCAAGGCAGCGAGGAAGAACAGGCAGCAATGACCCTGGGCGCATCGGGCTGGCAAACCTTCTGGCGCGTCACTTTGCCCAACATCAAGTGGGGTCTGCTGTACGGCGTGATCCTCGCCAATGCGCGGGCGATGGGTGAGTTCGGCGCGGTATCGGTGGTGTCCGGTCATATCCGTGGCGAGACCAACACGCTGCCGCTGCATGTCGAGATTCTGTACAACGAATACAACTTCGTCGGCGCTTTTGCCTGCGCCTCGCTGCTGGCGCTGCTGGCACTGGTGACGCTGGCGGCCAAGTCGCTGGTGGAATGGCGTACCGAGCAATTAGCCGCCGCCGCCCGCCGAGATGCGGTGGAATAAGGAACAGTCATGAGTATCGAAATCAAGAATATTTCCAAGCAGTTCGGCGAGTTCAAGGCGCTGGACAACATCAACCTCGAAGTGGCGTCGGGCGAACTGCTGGCGCTGCTGGGCCCGTCCGGTTGCGGCAAGACCAGCCTGCTGCGCGTGATTGCCGGGCTGGAAACACCCGATGACGGGCAGATCCTGTTCCACGGCGAAGACGCCACCGACACCCATGTGCGCGAGCGTCAGGTCGGCTTCGTGTTCCAGCACTACGCGCTGTTCCGCCACATGACCGTGTTCGAGAACGTCGCCTTCGGCCTGCGCGTGCGCCCCAAGAAAACCCGCCCGTCCGAGGCCGAGATCAAGAAGCGCGTGCATCGCCTCTTGGAGCTGGTGCAGCTCGACTGGCTGGCCGACCGCTTTCCGGCACAACTGTCCGGCGGCCAGCGCCAGCGCATCGCGCTGGCGCGTGCGCTGGCGGTAGAACCGCGCGTGCTGCTGCTGGACGAGCCGTTCGGTGCGCTCGACACCAAGGTGCGCAAGGAGCTGCGCCGCTGGCTGCGCCGCCTGCACGACGAAATCCATGTCACCTCGGTTTTCGTGACCCACGATCAGGAAGAAGCACTGGAAGTGGCCGACCGCGTGGTGGTGATGAACAAGGGCAAAATCGAGCAGGTGGGCACACCGGCCGAGGTGTACGACACACCGGCCTCGCCGTTTGTGTACCAGTTCCTGGGTGACATCAACCTGTTCCACTCGCGCGTGCACGACGGCTGGGCCGAAGTGGCTGGCGCGCGCATCACGCAGACCGATGAACCCAACGCGGCCAACGCCACGCTGTATGTGCGCCCGCACGAAATCGACCTGAGCCGCGTCGCGGCGGGCAGCAGCATTGCCGGCGTGGTGTCGCACATCCGGCTGCTGGGCTCGACCGTGCGGCTGGAGGTCGAGGTGGCCGAGCACGATGCGGTCGAGGTCGAGCTGACGCGCGAACGCTATGCCGAAGGCGACTGGAAGGTGGGCGAGGCCGTGTGGTTGAACCCGCGTGAGGCCAAGGTTTATCTGGCTGGTTAATCAGTCAGTTGCATCAAGAAAAAGCCCCGGGTTGACCGGGGCTTTTTGCCGGGCGCAGCAGCGGAGTCAGCGCTGTGCAGTCTGCTGCTTGCTCGGCTCGACCTTGTAGCCATCGGTCAGCGTTTTCATGAAGGCGACTACGTCCCTGATCTCGGCCTCGGTCAGCGCTGGGCGGTCGCCGGGTTTGCGGCCGAACGGAGCTTCGTTGTTGACGTTGGCCTGGTAGGGCTGCGGCAGGTCGTCGTACTTGATGACCTTGCCGTGCGCATCCTTGGGATACCAGCGCTCCGGGTTGGTATCGCGCGTGGCATAAAAGCGCACCACATCTTCCAGGCTGTGGAAGCTGCCGTTGTGGAAGAAGGTCTGGCGCAGCGCCACGTTGCGCAGCGACGGGGTGCGGAACAGGCCGCAATATTCCTTGTGATCCTTCAGGTCGGTGCGCTCGGGGCCGCACAGGCCGAGGTCGAAGTAGTTCTTGTCGGCATTGGCCGGCAGCTTGCCGTTGCGCGGCACGCCCAGCGCGATCAGGCCGAAGTCGGAAAACTGCGGGAAGGCGCCGTCGGCGGTCGGCTGGCTGATGTGGCACGACGCGCAGTTGCCCTTGTCGTCGGCGTTGAACAGCTGCAGGCCGTGCATTTCCTGCGCGCTGAGCTTCACCTGGTTGCGCAGGAAGGCGTCGTACTTGCTGGTGTAGGGATAGAAATCGGCCGGGCTTTCCTGGAACACTTCCAGCGCCATGGTCGCCCAGCGGAAGGCGTTGTCCTTGTTGTCGAAAATGTCGTCACCAAAAGTCTGCTTGAACAGCGCGGCATTCGGGCCGTGCATGATCTTGTCGGCGACGTCCGCCGGGCTGGCATTGGCCATTTCGTTCCTGGCCAGCAGCGGCAGGCGGGCCTGCTCGTGTGCCGAACGGGCACGGCCATCCCAAGTGCGGCCACCGGTCGGGCCGGCGTCTTCGCTGTCGTTGCCGTCGTTGTCGAAGAAATGCTCGCTGAACGGCGGCACGGTCTGCAGGTAGCGCAGCGACGGCACGGCGCGTGTGCCGGCCAGCTTGCCGTCGGCGCCACCCATCTGCACGTCCTGCTTGCCGGCCGGGCCGAAAGCATGGCCGGGATCGTGGCAGGTGGCGCACGACATCTGGCCCGAGGCTGACAGCGTGCGGTCGAAGAACAGCTGGCGGCCCATGGTGGTGAGCTGGGCTGCAGTCGGCTGATGCTTGAGGGTGGGGGCGTAGTCGGCATTGGCCGATGGTGGAGCACTGGCGGCCGTTGCCTGCTGTGCATCCTGCCCCTTGCAGGCGCTCAGCGCCATGGTCAGCGCCAGTGCAGCGGCCAGCAGCAGCGGAGTACGCAAGGGCATGGCCGGGGTGAAGAAGCGTCCGCGCATGGGGCGACCTTTCGCTCAGGGATGTCGTGAGCGGCCGAGTCTAGGGAGTGCAAATGACGGATTTGTGACTGAAATGTAGTTGTAAGTTTCGTACATTTCATTTGCCCTCTGAAATGTACGTAAAACCGAAACGTAACAAGCGCATTCACATAATCGCCGCGTTTTTCTACAACTACACAGGTTATGACAGAGATGAAACGCGCATACACCTTGCTGCCGATCGCTGCGGCGATCGCGGCTGGCCTTTATGGCTGCAGCAGTGATTCGTCGTCGTCGGGCACGACGACGGCAAGCACCAGCGGCGTGGTCACCGGTAGCTACTACCGCCATGCCAAGGTTTGCCTGGACACCAACAACAACGGTCGTTGCGACAGCGGCGAAACCAGTGTTTACACCGACGACAACGGCGCCTTCACGCTGAGCGGCACTGGCGCCGTTGTGGCCGAAATCGGCACCGACGCCACCCGCTATGATCCGGACAGCAAGGTTGCCACCGTCGTGACCGCACCGCTGGTGTTCCGCGCGCCGGCCTCGGCCAATACCGTGGTCAGCGCCATCAGCACCGAACTGGCTGCCATCATGGACGACAACGGCGGCGACCTGAACGCTGCCAAGACCGCACTGGCCGCCCGCCTGGGCGTGAGCGCCGATCAGCTCGTGACCGACCACAACAAGCTGACCGATGCCACTGCCAAGCAAGTCATCAAGACCGAAATCGACCAGACCCTGGCCCGTATTGCCGACGCCGTGAACGAAGCTGGCAAGAGCGGTGACGTGACCAAGTCGCTGCGCAACCGCCTGGCGCTGGACAAGATCAACACCGTGGTGGTGATCTACGCCGAAAACCGTGGCTTCGACAACCTGTACGGCCTGTTCCCGGGCGCCAACGGCGTGCCGGGCGTGAATCCGACTTCCGATACCGCCGCTGCCGAGCCGCAGAAGGATTTCGACGGCAGCACGCTGTCGGTGCTGCCGCCGACCTGGGGTGGCCTGACCGCCGCCGGCCAGAGCGTGACCGTGACGCAAGCGCAAACCACCGGCTGGGCCAACAAGCCCTTCCAGATCGATAACGCTGCTGGCGTGAACGGCACCGGCATCGTGGTGTCGCAATCGGTGACCACGCGTGACCTGGTGCACCGCTTCTACAACAACCAGATGCAGATCAACGGTGGCAAGAACGACAAGTACGCGGCGTACTCCGACGCCGGCGGCCTGTCGATGGGCTACTACGACGGCAGCAAGATGGCCATGTGGAAGGTGGCACAGCAATACACGCTGGCCGACAACTTCTTCCAGGGCGCGTTCGGCGGTTCCTTCCTGAACCACCAGTACCTGATCTGCGCCTGTGCGCCGGTCTACCCGAATGCCGATGCCGACACCTCGCCGGCCAAGAACAGCATCTCGGCCATCGATGTGGATGCCAACGGCAACTTCGTACGCCTGACGCCGGCTGCCACTGCAACGAATTCGGTGCTGAACGGCGCGCCGACCTACAAGAACGACAGCACGCTGACGCCGAAGGATGCCTCGGGCAAGTTCTACGCAGTCAACACCATGCAGCCGCCGTACCAGCCCAGCGGCAATACCGCTGCCGCCAGCGGCGTGGCTGCCTATGCCGATCCGGGCAAGGCCAGCACCATGCCGGCGCAGAGCCAGGCCAATATCGGTGACCTGCTGACTGCCAAGAAGATCGACTGGGCGTGGTACAGCGGTGCGTGGAATGCGGCAACCGCCGATGCGCCGAATGCAACCCGTTCGGTGATCTATGCCGGCAAGACGCAGTTCCAGCCGCACCACCAGCCGTTCAACTACTACAACCGCTTCGATCCGAACACCACTGCTGGTGCCGCGGAACGTACTGCCCACCTGAAGGACTTCGACGCATCCTTCCTGGCTGATGCTGCTGCGGGCAAGCTGCCGCCGGTCACGTTCTACAAGCCGCAGGGCAACCTGAACCAGCATGCCGGTTATGCCAACGTGGCCGATGGCGACAACCATATTGCCGACGTGATCGCCAAGCTGCAGGCCAGCCCGCAGTGGAAGAACATGCTGATCGTGGTGACCTACGACGAAAACGGCGGCTTCTATGACCACGCCAAGGTGCCCAAGGCTGACCGCTGGGGCCCGGGTACACGTATCCCGGCCATCGTGATCTCGCCGTATGCCAAGAAGGGCTTCATCGACCACACCCAGTACGACACCGCGTCGACACTGCGTTTCATCACGCACCGCTTCGGCCTGACCCCGCTGCAAGGTCTGGTTGACCGTGATACCGCGCTGGTGAGCAACGGCTTCAAGCCGATGGGTGACCTGACTGCTGCGCTGGATTTCACGCAGAAGTGAGCGCCTTGATGTGCCCCGTGCCGGTTGTCTGCGGATAACCGGCATCAAGAACCCGGCATAGCCGGGTTCTTTTTTGTTCGGGCAGGTGAAACAGCAGCGCTCTCTGTTTGATTCCACGCCCCCCGCCCTCGCCGCCGCGAGGGAGCCTCGCTGTCGCTCGTTCGTGGCACGGAGCTAGGGCCTGTTAACACTTATTTCACGCTTGCGTTCGGGGTAGTTCGGGATGGAGCGCAAGGCGCAGAACGCGCCGCGGTACGGGTACCGCAAGCGGTTTGCAACGCAGCGAACCGCCCGAAATACCCCGAACCCGCAGGGCTGGGCCGCAAAGAGGCCATCTACGGCGTTACGCGCCTTGGCAAAACCGGTTTTGCCTGCGTTGCGTGCCTTGTAGCTGACCTCTTTGCGGCCCAGCGCAAGCGCGAAATAAGTGTTAACAGGCCCTAGTTATCGCAAAAGCAAAACGCCCGGCTTGCCGGGCGTTTTGTCATGCGGTGCTGCTCGCTCAGTCAGCCATCAATCATCGATGGCGCCGTCTTTCTCGCTTGCATACGGGTCATTGATGCCCAGCGCAGCCAGCAAGCGTGTTTCCAGCGCTTCCATTGCATCGGCTTCCACATCGTCGATATGGTCAAAGCCTTGCAGGTGCAGCATGCCGTGCACGATCAGGTGTGCGTAGTGTGCGGCCAGCAACAGGCCCTGCTCGGCGGCTTCGCGGGCCACTACCGGCGCGCACAGCACCAGATCACCCAACAGCGGCATGCCCTCGATCTCCGGCAGGTCCTCGTCGAAGGTAAAGCTCAGCACATTGGTGGCGTAGTCTTTGCCGCGATAGTCGCGGTTGAGCTGGCGGCCTTCTTCCTCGTCAACGAGGCGCACGGTGATTTCGGCGCGCTTTACACCCGGCTGCAGTGCGGTCTCGGCCCAGCATTTGAGCTGCAGCTTGCCCGGCAGCCCTTCGGCTTGTGATTCGATCTGCAGCGCCAGTTTCAGTCGCTTGCTCATGCTTGCTCCCCTTCGCCGGCGCGTGCAGCATCACGCTCGGCTTTCTTCTGCGCTGCTTGCGCTTCGCGTTCCTTGCCCTTGCGGTCGTAGGCATCGACGATTTTCTGCACCAGCGGGTGGCGCACCACGTCGGCACTGGTGAAGTAATGCAGTGCAATGCCGCGTATGCCGTCCAGCACTTCCTGCGCATCGATCAGGCCCGATTTCTGGTGCTTGGGCAGGTCGATCTGGGTCGGGTCGCCAGTGATGACGGCCTTGGAGCCAAAGCCGATCCGAGTGAGGAACATCTTCATCTGTTCGGGCGAGGTGTTTTGTGCTTCATCCAGAATCACGAAGGCATGGTTGAGTGTGCGGCCGCGCATGAAGGCCAGCGGGGCGATTTCGATGATGCCCTTCTCGAACAGCTTGGTGACCTTGTCCACGCCCATCAGGTCGTACAGCGCGTCGTACAGCGGGCGCAGATAGGGGTCGACCTTCTGCACCAGATCGCCAGGCAGAAAGCCCAGCTTCTCGCCGGCTTCCACCGCCGGGCGCACCAGCACCAGCCGCTTCACCACATCGCGCTCCAGCGCATCGACCGCACAGGCTACGGCCAGATAGGTCTTGCCGGTGCCGGCCGGGCCGATACCGAAGGTGATGTCATGGGCCTGCACCGCCTTGATGTACTCGGTCTGGCGCGGTGTGCGGCCGCGCAGGTCGCTGCGGCGGGTTTTCAGCACCGGCGCATCGGGGTCGATTTCCATGTCGTCCGGCGAGCGGGTCAGCTCGACGAGGCCAAGCTGGATGTAATCGATATCGAGCGGCAGCAACGCCTCGTTGTAGAAGTATTCAAGTGCATCCAGCGCCAGCTTGATCTGGCGCGGCTTGCCGCTGATGCGGAAATTGGCGTCGCGGCGCGCAATGCCCACGTCCAGCGCGGTTTCGATCTGCTTGAGGTTTTCATCCAGCGGCCCGCACAGATTGGCCAGGCGGGTGTTGTCGGCGGGGAGGAAAGAAATCGTATCGGATATCAAAGTGCGGCTTCTCTTGCGCTCGTGGTGCGGTAGGTCGGGATTATCCCAGAAATCAGCGTGCGGCCGGCAGTACCACCGGGCGGCCTCCGGCCATGCGGGTCAGGCGCTGGGTGCTTTGCTGCAGCGCTGCCGTGTCCAGCCTGCCGCTGCGGGCATCCTCAATCAATGCGGCCAGCAGCGGGTAATACAAGGCCGGGTCCCATGACACCAGCTGTACATCCACGCCGGCATTGAGCGAGCGTCGCACCGCCAGCGGCAGGCCGCCGGCTTGTTCGCGCGCGGCGGCCATGCTCAGGTCATCGGTCACCAAGAGACCGTTGAAATGCCATTGCTGGCGCAACAGCTGCTGCACCACGGCGGTGGAGCTGGATACCGGATAAGTGGCATCCAGCGCGGCCAGCCGCGCATGCGTGAGCATCACGGCGATGTCGGGGCGTTGCATCAGCGTCTGGAAGGGCAGCAGGTCACTGCGCTGCAGCTCGGCCAGCGGCGTGGTGATGGTGGCGCTGTCGGCATGCGTATCCTCGAATACGCGGCCAAGGCCAGGAAAGTGCTTGAGCGTGCAGCGCACCCGGTAGCTGGCCAGCGCCGCGCAATAGGCATCAGCAGCACGCACCACCGTGGCCGGATCGCTGGCCAGTGCGCGGCTGCTGATGCGCGAGTAGCGGTCATCCGGGTTGTCGACACCATGATCCAGATCGACCACCGGGGCGAAGTTGAGGTTGATGCCCAGCGCCTGCAAACCGCTGCCTTGCTCTTTGCCATAGGTGTTGGCGATGAGCGCCGTGTCACCACCCGCAGCCAGCAACCTGCCCAGTGGCGGTTGCTTGGGCAGTGGTGGCGACAGCCGCGCCACGATGCCGCCCTCCTGATCGGTGGCGATCAACAGCGGGCCGTAGCCGTGCTGCTGGCTGAGGGTTTGCCAGTGCGTGGTCAGCCGGGTGATGCCGGCTGCATCCAGCCCGACCAGATTGCGTTTGGTGAGAAAGACACCGCCAATCAGTCCACGCTCGATCAGCAAGTCCAGCTCGGCCGCATCGGTGTAACCCACAATGAAATGCCGCCCTATGGATTGTGCCAGTGCCGGGTCGGCACGCAATACCTGCTGACGCTGCCATGCGTGACTGGCCCACCAGCCGGTATTCAGCCAGATGGCGAGCAGGGCCGGCAGCAGTAGCGCCAGCCAGTAGCGCCGCCGCAGCGCGACGATGAGAATGGCCAGCAGCACGCTGGCGATGGCGGCAACGGGCAGCCACGGTGCGCGATACGCCACCCAGCCAACTTGATCCCAACCTGCACCAACGGCGATCAGGACAACGGCGGCCAGCAGTTGGAGCAGGGCGGGGAGCAATGAGCGGAACGGGCGTGTGGTCAAGGTAGGCAATCAGCGCAGCGAGAGGACGAGAAAACCGGCCAGCATCAGCGCACCGCCGACAGCCAGCCGCCAGGTCAGCGGCTCGCCCAGCAGCCAGATGGCCAGCAGCACGGTGATCAGCACGCTGGATTTGTCGATCAGCGCCACGCCCGACACCGGGCCAAGCTTGACCGCGCGGTAATAGCACAGCCACGACAGCATGGTGGCCGCGCCGGAGAAGATCAGAAAGCCCCATTCGCGCGGGCTGAGCTTGCCGGCATCGACATAGCTGCGGCCGATCAGCGTATGCACTGCCACCAGCACGAAAATGACCGCCGTGCGGATGGCCAGCGCCAGATCACCGCTGATGTGCGCCAGCCCGACCTTGGCCGATACGGCGACCATGCCGGCAAACAGCGCGGAAAGCAGTGCGTAGATGACCCAGCTTTCCATGGCGTTGATAACCTCGTTGCTTGTTTGTGATGCTGGTGAGCGTGAACCTGACGCTGCCAGATCGTAACAGGTTCCTGATGTCCGCCATGCTTGCGGTGCTTGATTCAAGCAAGGCCAAGCCCGTGCCACTGGCGAGCCTTGGCGAGGCTACCTCGCGGCGGCGAGGGCGGGGGGCGTGGAATCAATCAAGAGAGAGCCGCAGCATCACCTGCAAAATCTGGCAGGAACCCGGCTTGGCCGGGTTCTTGATGCGGTTTCTGCACCAATCATGGGTGCCACAGGGGCAAGGCTCTCACCTGCGACGGCCCGGGCGCTTGGCCGGTGCGCGGCGTTCCTGCCAGTAGTGCGCGATGGCCGGCACGATTTCCGGCAGCGCTGCGGCCAGCTCGTGCTCGAACTGGGCCAGATCGTCGCCGGCTTCCTCCAGCGAGGCCCGTGCCTCTTCGTCGGCGCAGTCGATGATGGGGGCGATCAGCTCGACACCGTCATCGTCGTCCAGCATGGCTTGCCAGCCGGCCTGATCGAGCGAAGTGCCCAGCATGAAGCCATAGCACCACTGCTGCACGATATCGAGCTGGCGCTCTTCATCCAGATACACCATGGGGGTGAAGCTGGGCGGCTCGGCGCGGATTTCGTCGGAAAGCTGGTTGTACAGGCGCAGGATCAGGTCTTCGATGCGCTGCTGTTGCGCCACCGACGCCCACTGTGGTTTCTCGCCATGTTCGCCCCACACCATGCCGAACCAGGCATCGGGCAGTGGCTCTTCCGGTGCCACCAGTTGCGAGGTCAGAAAACCGTGCAGCATGGACAGGTCCATGGCTTGCTCGGGTGCGGCATCCGATTCCAGAAAGGTAGCGAGTTCGTCGAGCTCGTTTTCAGTCAGCGGGGCAATCAGTTCAAGGTCTTTGGCCATGCGTGGCGTCCTTTGCGGGCTTTTCGGGAACGGCCGCCGCTGGCGGCACGGAGATGTCGGTGATTTTTTCGACCAGCAGTTTCTCGCAGGTCTTGAAAACGAGGTAGCTCAGTAGCGCAATGATCGCGCTGAGCAGCAGGCCCAGCAACTGCAGCAGGGCGCCTTCGCGTAGCGCCCACCAGCCACTGCGCCAGATGAAATCGAGGTTGGCGTGCAGCAGCATCAGCAGGTTGACCGAGCTGGCGGTGAGCGTAACGAAAGCCAGCGCCATCACCAGCACGGCAGCCAGTGGATGACGCTTGAGATAGAGGATGGTGGCGCGGCGCATCTGGTGGCTCCCGCGCCGGCCATTACGCGCCGACGCTTTCCTTGGTCACGATCTCGCCGCGCAGGCTGTGCGGATACGCCTCGGTGATCAGCACTTCGGTGAAGTGGTTGATCAGCCGCGGGTTGCCGGCAAAGTTCACGATGCGGTTGTTGTCGGTACGGCCAGCCAGTTCGTCGGCGTTCTTGCGCGCATGGCCTTCCACCAGCACGCGCTGCACGGTGCCCACCATGTCACGGTTGACCTGCTGGGCGAACTCTTCGATGCGCGCTTGCAGGCGCATCAGGCGCTTGGTCTTGACCTCGGGCGGTACGTCGTCCGGCAGATCGGCTGCCGGCGTGCCGGGGCGCATGCTGTAGATGAAGCTGAAGCTGGCGTCGAACTGCACGTCCTCGATCAGCTTCATGGTCTTTTCGAAGTCTTCTTCGGTTTCACCGGGGAAGCCAACGATGAAGTCGCTCGACAGGCAGATGCCCGGCCGTGCTTCCTTGAGCTTGCGCACCAGCGACTTGTATTCCAGCGTGGTATAGCCGCGCTTCATGTTCACCAGGGTGCGGTCCGAGCCGGCCTGCACCGGCAGATGCAGGTGCGACACCAGCTTGGGCAAGGTGCGGTAGCAGTCGATGATGCGCTGGGTCATCTCGCGCGGATGGCTGGTGGTGTAGCGCATGCGCTCGATGCCCGGAATGTCGTGCACGTATTCGAGCAGCATGGCGAAGTCGGCAATGTCGCCTTCCTCGCCATCCAGGATCTTGCCGCGATAGGCATTCACGTTCTGGCCCAGCAGCGTCACTTCCTTTACGCCTTGCTGCGCCAGCAGCGCCACTTCGGTCAGCACGTCCTCGAACGGGCGCGACACTTCCTGCCCGCGCGTATACGGCACGATGCAGAACGAGCAGAACTTGGAGCAACCTTCCATGATCGAGACGAACGCTGTGCCGCCTTCCACCTTGGCAGGTGGCAGGTGGTCGAACTTTTCAATCTCCGGGAAGCTGATGTCCACCTGAGACACGCCCGACGCGCGCTTCTTTGCGATCAGCTCCGGCAGGCGGTGCAGCGTTTGCGGGCCGAACACGACGTCCACATAGGGTGCGCGTTTGACGATGGCTTCGCCTTCCTGGCTGGCCACGCAGCCGCCCACGCCGATCACCAGATTCGGGTTGGCAAGCTTGAGTTCCTTGATGCGGCCGAGGTCCGAGAACACCTTTTCCTGCGCTTTTTCGCGCACGCTACAGGTGTTGAACAGGATGACGTCGGCTTCTTCCGGCTTGTCGGTCTTGGTCAGCCCTTCGGTGGCGTTGAGGAGGTCAACCATCTTGTCCGAGTCATACTCGTTCATCTGGCAACCGAAGGTCTTGATGAATACTTTCTTGCTCATTGCTGTGCTGCTGCCTCTTTGGCGGCTTGTTGGGCTTGCTTGACGGACTTTGCTTCGTCATCGGTCAACAGCCAGATTTTCCACACGTAGCCGGCAGGCTCAAGCTGGAACAGTACCGGACTGCGTTGCGGTACCGCAGCCGGCATGATGATCAGGCCATCGGTGTTGTACACCCGCAGCCCGGCGCCGCCTTGATAAGTCTTGCCGTCTATCTTGATGTTTTGCGGGCTGTAGCTTGCCATGTCGCCCAGCGTGGCGTTGAGCGGCAGCGGGCGTGCGGCAAAGCACAGCAGCGGCAGGCAGAACAGCAGGCACAATATCTTGCGCATGGTCGTCTCCGGAAACGAAGGTGTTTTCCATGATGGTAGCACGCGGCATGCGCACAGGCCGTCAACGCAAAAAGCCCGAGTCCTGCTGGACTCGGGCTTTACATCTTGGTGGCTATGGCGGGACTCGAACCTGCGACCCCAGCATTATGAGTGCTGTGCTCTAACCGACTGAGCTACATAGCCATGAGAGCCGGCGATTCTCTTTGAATTCAAATGAGCTGTCAAGACCCTCAGAGCCGATACGATTCATCCGCCTGCCGGAAACCCGGCAGCAGCGCCGGCAATGCCAGATTCTTCGAGAACGCCATGACCTTGAACAACTCGCCCATTTCGGCCGGGCTGGTCAGCTTTTGCACTGCGCCTACAGCGGGCAGGTAGAGCTTGGCGTTATCAGCGCCCAGCCCTTCCAGCTTGGCCAGGATGCCGGTATCAAGCAGGTATTGCGCCTGGTTCACATAGCCTTCCAGCATCAGGCCGGTATCGCTGCCGGCCTCGAAAATGGCCGAGAAATCGACATGGCAGGTCAGGTCAGTCAGCCCCGGCAAAAAGAACGGGTCATGAATGCTGTGGTGGCGGTAATGGCCGATCAAGGTGCCCATATGGCGCTCGGGGTGGTAATACTCGCGCGCCGGAAAGCCGTAATCGATCAGCAGCGCGGCGCCGGCCTCCAGCACGGTGGCCAGGCTGGCGGTAAAGCCGCGCGCTTCGAGCGAGACCTCGGTGGTATAGCCGGGCGGCAGGCCCAGTTCGTCCACGGCTTCTTGCAGTGCGATGCCGGCCGGCCGGTCGGCCCACGCCAGTTGCCCGGCCTGCCAGCTCACGCCGCGCTCGCTCACGCCCGCATCGCTGGTGTGGATCAGGCTGCAGGGAATGGCATCAAGCACCTCGTTGGCGACGATAAAGCCATGCAGATGATCGGGCAGCTCGTTCAGCCATACCACACGGTCGGCCAGGTGCGGCACGCGCGCTTGCAGCGTCTGCAGCTGGCGTTGCTTGAGTTCGGCAGACAGATCGACGATGTAATAGTGATCGGGCAGGCCATCAAGCCGTTCCAGCCCGGCCAGGATTTGCGCCGCCAGCACGCCAGTGCCGGCGCCGAACTCCAGCACGTCGCCGCCCTTCAGCGCCTGCAGCACGGCGGCGGCGGTCTCGGCAATGCAGGCGCCGAACAGCGGTGAGAGCTCGGGCGCGGTCACAAAATCGCCCGCTTCGCCAAATTTGGTCGCGCCGCCCGAGTAATAACCGAGGCCCGGCTCATACAGCGCCATGCGCATGTAATCGCTGAACGGCAGCCAGCCGCCCGCGGCTTCGATGGCGCTGCGGATGCGCTCAAGCAGTACGTTGCTGGCGGCCAGCGCTTCGGGTGTGGGGGCGGGGAGTTGCGGGGTCTGCATCATCGCGTGAAAATCCTTGGTTTAACCGAATTGTAAACCGTGAGGGCGAGATGGCGGAGCAGGCAGAGGGTAGCGCAGCGCGCGTGGCGCTGATCACGGGTGGCGCACGGCGGGTGGGGGCCGGCATTGTCCGGCGATTGCATGCGGCCGGTTGGCGCATTGTGCTGCATTACCGCGCCAGCAGCGCGGATGCCGATGCGCTGGCGGCCGAGTTGAACGCACAGCGCGCGGATTCGGTCATCACCGTGCAGCTTGATCTGCTTGATACCGCACGCCTGCCCGAGCTGGTGGCTGCCGCCATCGCACACTTTGGCCGGCTGGATGCGCTGATCAACAATGCCTCGACCTTCTACGCCACGCCCATTGGCCAGTTCAGCGAAACCGCGTGGGATGAATTGCTCGGCTCCAACCTCAAGGCACCGCTGTTCCTGGCGCAAGCCGCCGCGCCCGAGCTGACCAAAACCCATGGCTGCATCATCAGCATCGCCGACATCCACACCGAGCGCCCCTATCCGCAATACATGCTGTACACGGCCGCCAAGGCCGGGCTGGTGGCGATGACACGCGGCCTGGCGCGCGAGCTTGCACCCACCGTGCGTGTGAACGCCGTCGCCCCCGGCAGCAATATCTGGCCCGAGCACGGCAAGGCGTTTGACGCCACCGAGCAGCAACGCATCCTCGACACCATCCCGCTGCAGCGCATTGGCGCGCCGGATGATCTGGCACAGGCGATCGAGTTTTTACTCAATGCGCCTTATCTGACCGGTGTCGTGTTGCCAGTGGATGGCGGGCGTAGCGTGGTGTTGTGAGCGCCTGCGATCTGGCTCCCGTTGCCGAGAAGTAAGCGACATCAAGAACCCGGCCAAGCCGGGTTCTCACGTGTCGGGGCTGGCGAAACAGCTGCGCTCACACTGTTTGACTCCACGCCCCCGCCCTCGCCGCCGCGAGGGCGCCTCGCTGCCGCTCGTGAGTGGCACCGAATGGCATTTCGATTGCACCAGCGCAATCCTGCTTTTACAGGGAGAGCTCGCGCTTCGCCTCACTGCTGCGCAGCGCCAGTTCCAGTATCTCCATCACCGCAATGGCCTGATCGGCCGGCACCGGATTGGCGGCCCCTTGTGTGATGGCGGCATGAACACCGCCATAGTAGGCGCGGTAATCACCAGTCAGCGTGGGCACGCTTTCGCGCTGTGGCTCACCAGCGGTGCCGATCAGCAGTTCGCCGTGGCGCGGGTCGTCGCCCCAACCGGCGCAGCCGGGCTGCAGGCCGGCCTTGAGCATGTCTTCCTGCGTATCCAGTCCGTATTTGACGAAGCTGGCCCGCGTGCCGTGCACGACAAAGCGCGGGCTGCCGCCGGCCACCAGCATGCTGGCCGACAGGATCACCCGCTTGTCGGCGTAGCGCAGCAGCACATGCGCATCGTCCACCGACAGGCCGCCATCGCGGCGCACCGCCAGATCGGCGTATACCGCTTGCGGCTTGCCAAACAGCTGCAGCGCCTGGTCGATCACGTGCGGGCCAAGGTCATACCACAGCCCCGCGCCGGCCCCGGCACCCTCGCGCCAGCGCTGGCGTACCTCTGGGCGGAAGCGGTCGAAGTGCGATTCAAACTGCGCCACACGGCCCAGCTGGCCCGATTCGATCAGGTGCTTCACCGTCAGAAAGTCAGCATCCCAGCGGCGGTTGTGGAACACCGACAGCAGCAGCCCCCGTTCGCCGGCAATCTGCTCCAGCTCGCGCGCTTCGGCCACGGTCAGCGTGAAGGGTTTATCGACCACCACATGCTTGCCTGCCAGCAATGCGGTCTTGGCCAAGGGGTGATGCGTGTCGTTGGGCGTGGCTATCACCACCAGCTGGATGAGCGGGTCGGCCAGGATGGCCGCTGCTTCGGCATGCACCTGCGCAGCCGGGAAATCGGCATGCACCTTGGCCGGGCTGGACGATAGCACTGCGGTCAGGTGCAGGCCGGGCGTGGCGGCGATCAGCGGGGCGTGGAAGGTCTTGCCGGCATAGCCGTAGCCCAGCAGGGCAACATTCAGTGGTGTGGTCATGGATATATTCTGTGGTGAGGCTACCAACGATCAACTTACCGCTGGAGGTGGCCGGTGGGCATCCGGTGTTGTGATTAGGGCCTGTTAACACTTATTTCACGCTTGCGTTCGGGGTAGTTCGGGATGGAGCGCAAGGCGCAGAACGCGCCGCGGTACGGGTACCGCAAGCGGTTTGCAACGCAGCGAACCGCCCGAAATACCCCGAACCCGCAGGGCTGGGCCGCAAAGAGGCCATCTACGGCGTTACGCGCCTTGGCAATAACCGGTTATTGCCGCGTTGCGTGCCTTGTAGCTGACCTCTTTGCGGCCCAGCGCAAGCGCGAAATAAGTGTTAACAGGCCCTAGCTCAATCTTGCTTGAGCTGCTGCGTATTGGCATTGCCGCCGATGGCGCGAGCCGGGGCTGCGGGCGCCGGGCTGTTCTGTGCGGCATCCGCCGCCAGATCGACCACTTTGCCGGCGGTATTCACGCCAGCCTTGCCCACGTCCCATGCCACGCCGGCTGCCGTGGTGCTGACGTTGACTGCGGTGGTGGCCACGTTCACGGCAGTGGCGCCAACAGTCACCGCCGTGCTGACCACGGCGCAGCCGCTGAGCGTGCTGCCCAGCAAGAGTGCGCTGATTGCGATATGCAGTTTCATCGCCCCATCCCCCCTACTTGTTGCGCCAGATAGGTGGCGTAGTTGTCGGTCATGCCACCGATGAAGTCGAGCACGCGGCGGTAGGTTTCGTACATGGGCCATTCCTTTCTGGGGGCGTTGTATTCCATCAGGTCGAGCACGCGCTTGAGGCGGAACGGCATTTCGCTGCTGACTTTCTGCTGGTAGGCCGCCTTGCAAAAGGCATCCAGCAGGATGTCGAGGCAGGTGAATGAGCCGACTTCGATTTCGATCTTGCGCCGTTCGTTGAAAATACGGTCGCGCGCCAGCTGTTTGGCCTCGTTGATGCCGTGGCGCATGCCCGCCGGGCAGTCGTTCAGCAGGTCGCCCTGATAGCGGCCATCCATCAGTCTGTCGTACTGGGCGATGAAGGTGGCAGCCACATCGCGCACGCAGCGGTCGATGGCCTTGCCGCGTAGCAGCGAAATCTTGCGCCGTACCGACGGCGCGGCGGCAACTTCCAGCGCCAGCAGCGCGGCATCGCCACCGACGATCTTCAGCAAAATGGGTTCAACGGTCTCGAACGACAACATGCCGATCTCGATGCCGTCTTCCAGATCGAGTATGGCGTAGCAGATGTCGTCGGCCGCTTCCATCAGGTAAGACAGCGGGTGGCGTGCCCAGCGGCCATCTTCCAGCTGGGGCAGGCCCAGTCGCTGCGCCACGTGTGCAAGTTGCTGGGTTTCGCTCTGGTAGCAGCTGAATTTGCCTTTCTCGCCGGCATGATCGCTGCTCCACGGGTATTTCAAGGTGGCGCCCAGCGTGGCATAGGTCAGCCGCAGCCCGCCTTCAAAACGGTGGTTTTCCAGCTGGGTGATGATGCGAAAGCCCTGCGCGTTGCCCTCGAAGGTCATCAGGTCGCGACGTTCGTCGGCGTTCAGGTGCTGCAGCAGATAGGCGTGCTCGTCGCGGCGGAACCAGTCGCGGATCGCGTATTCGCCGGCATGGCCGAACGGCGGGTTGCCGATGTCATGCGCCAGGCAGGCCGCCTGCACGATGGCGCCGAGGTCATACGGGTTGATGCCGGCCGGCAGCTTGTCGCGCAGTGCTTCGCCCACCAGTACGCCCAGCGAGCGCCCCACGCAGGCCACCTCGATGCTGTGCGTCAGCCGCGTGTGCACGTGGTCGTTCTCGGTCATCGGGTGCACTTGCGTCTTGCGCCCCATGCGCCGGAACGGCGAGCAGAACACGATGCGGTCGTGATCCTTGTGGAAGTTGCTGCGGCCGCTTTGCAGCGGGGTGTCGTCGCCGGGCTCGGCGCCCAGTCGGTGTGCCGAAAGCAGTTGCTGCCAGTCCATCATGAGCCGGGGTACTCCGCGCGCTGCCATGTGAGAGGGATCGATTATATGCGCGTGCCGCGACGGGTTTGCGTGCCGTATTGCCATGGCGGGGCGCAAACGGGGCAGGGCACACGCAAGCCCTTGATCCGGCTGGCAGGAAAACACTCGTTTGGGCCTGCCCGGCCGGGTGGTTTTTGTTAGAATCGCCCGCAAAATTTCAAGACTTGGGACGATTGCTGCGATGGCGCTGCTCGAAATCCGTGACGTGGTGAAAACTTTCGGCGATTTTACTGCCGTCAACCACGTCAGCCTGTCGGTGGAAGCCGGCGAATTCTTTACCCTGCTGGGCCCGTCGGGCTGCGGCAAGACCACCCTGTTGCGCATGCTGGCCGGTTTCGAGCAGCCGAACTCGGGCCAGATCCTGCTCGACGGCAAGGACATGAGCCAGGTGCCGCCGGAAAAACGCCCGGTGCATACCGTGTTCCAGAGCTATGCCCTGTTCCCGCACATGACGGTGGCGCAGAACATCGCCTTTCCGCTGCAGATGGCCGGCGTGGCCAAGGCCGACATCCCGGCCCGCGTGGCCGAGGTGCTGGAAGACGTGCGCCTGCAGCAGTTTGCCAAGCGCTTTCCGCACGAGTTGTCCGGTGGCCAGCGCCAGCGCGTGGCCATTGCCCGTGCACTGGTCAACCGCCCGCGTCTGCTGTTGCTGGACGAGCCGCTGTCCGCGCTCGACGCCAAGCTGCGTGAAGAAATGCAGCTGGAGCTGATCAACCTGCAGAAGGAAGTGGGCATCACTTTCGTGTATGTGACCCACGATCAGGGTGAAGCGCTGGCGCTCAGCCATCGCATTGCGGTGATGAACAAGGGCGAAGTGGCGCAGCTTGATGCGCCGGAAACGATATACAGCTACCCCAAGAATCGCTTCGTGGCCGACTTCATTGGCCAGTGCAACCTGCTCGACGCCAAGGTGGTCGAGGTAGGCGGCGAGCGCATGAAGGTGGAAATCCCCGGCGTGGGTGTGTGCGAAACGCTGCCGGTGGACGGTGCACAGGTCGGCCAGAGCGGCACGCTCACCCTGCGCCCGGAGAAAATCCGTCTGGCTGCCAGCGTGGCGCACGATGCCGACGAAGTGCACTTCACGGGCAAGGTGCACGATTGCCTGTATCTGGGCGACGTGACCATCTATATCGTCGAGCTGGATAACGGCACCTTGGTGGAAACCATGTTGCCCAACTCGGCGCCGGGCCGTGCGCGCTTCTTCGACGACAACGATGCGGTGGAGCTGGCCTGGCGTTACGACGCCGGCCACTTCCTGCTCGGCTAAGGGGGGCGTGATGCGCAATCTCTCCACCCGTTTCAGCCGCTGGCTGATTTCCGGCCCGCCGCTGTTGTACCTGTTGATCTTCTTTGCCGCACCGTCGTTGATCATGGTGTTTGCCGCCTTCCGTATTCCCGGTGATTACGGTGGCCTGGTACCCATGGTGCAAACCGATGATGCCGGCCATACGCAGGTGCTGATCAATGCCGGTAACTGGCATGACTTCATTACCTTCGAGAATTTCGGCCGCTTCTTTGAAGACAGCATCTACGCGCAGCTGTTTCTGAAGTCGTTCTGGTATGCCGGGCTGACCACCGTCATCTGCATCGTGCTGGCCTACCCGCTGGCATGGCTGATCGCGCGCAGCGCCAAAAAGACGCGCGATCTGCTGGTGTTGCTGGTCATCCTGCCGTTCTGGTCCAACTTTTTGATCCGCGTGTATGCGTGGATGATCATCCTCGGCCCGCAGAGCTATTTCAGCATCGGCTTGAACAAATTCCTGGCGCTGTTCGGCATTGCGCCGGTCACCATGCTGTTCTCGGAGTTTGCCGTCATTGTCGGTCTGGTCTACGTGCACCTGCCCTTCATGGTGTTGCCGCTGTATGCCAATCTGGAAAAGCACGACATGGCCTTGCTCGATGCCGCGCAAGACCTCGGCGCCAACGCGTGGCAGCGCTTCTGGCGCATCACCTGGCCGCTCAGCCTGCCGGGCGTATGGGCGGGTACCGCCCTGGTATTCATTCCGGCGCTGGGCATGTTTGCCATCCCCGATCTCTTGGGGGGCACAGATACCGGCATGATCGGCAATCTGATCAAGCAACAATTCCTGGATAGCCGCGACTGGCCGTTCGGCTCGACGCTGTCCATCATGCTCACCCTTGCCGTATTGCTGATGGCTGCCATCGCTGGCTGGGCCGGCAGCCGCAAGAAGGAGCGCGCATGAAAGTCTCCCGCTGGGTATGGGGCGCGGCCTCTCTGGTTTACGCCTTCCTCTATCTGCCGCTGGCCATCGTGGTGGTGTTTTCGTTCAACGATTCGGCGCTCAACGCCGAATGGGTGGGCTTCACCCTCGACTGGTACAAGCAGCTGTTCCACGACGACGTGATGATCGAAGCCGCCAGCCATACCTTGGCCATCGGCTTTGTCACCTGCGTGGTTTCCACCGTGCTGGGCACCCTGGCCGGCTATGCCATGTACAAGTACCGGCTGCGCCTGCTGCCGGTGCTGGTGCTCACGCCGATTGCCATTCCGGAAATCCTTACCGGCGTATCGCTGCTGATCTTCTTCGTCATGCTCAACATGACCCTGGGGCTGGTATCGATCACCTTGTCGCACATTGCCTTCTGCATCGGCTTCGTCGCCATCGTGGTGCGCTCGCGCTTGCAGGGCATGGACGAATCGCTGGTCGAAGCCGCGCGCGACCTGGGCGCCAGCCCGATCACCGCCTTCCGCCGCATTACCCTGCCGCTGATCATGCCGGGCATCATCGCCGGTGCGCTGATGGCGTTCACGCTGTCGATCGACGACTTCGTGATCTCCTTCTTCACCGCCGGCGTCGGCTCCAACACGCTGCCGCTGGAAATCTACAGCCGTGTGAAAGTGCCAGTGAAGCTCAACCCGGAAGTGAACGCGATCTCCAGCCTGCTGATGCTGCTGACCCTGTCGCTGATCCTGATCGTGAGCAAGGTGGCCCCAAGCGCATTGAGGGCGGGTGGGGACTGACCCTGCCGGAATACAAAAACACAGGGGCCGATGGCCCCTTTGTTTTGCTCGAGGGTGTTGTTGGTTTCTGAGCTGCCTGTGCGGCAGCGAACATCGACAAATTGGTGCTGGGCATGGACAGGACTTTCTGAGCTGCCTGTGCGGCAGCGAACCAGCTCTCGCAGGTCACCCAGCTGGACCCGCATTTCTGCGCTGCCTGTGCGGCAGCGAACTTTCCCGCATCGGGCGAAACCGTTGCTTTCGATTTCTGAGCTGCCTGTGCGGCAGCGAACGCAGCCTGCGCCAGATGGCCGATTTGCTCATCTTTCTGAGCTGCCTGTGCGGCAGCGAACGAGCCGTTTGGTGCCTGGCTGGGCCTGCAGTGTTTCTGAGCTGCCTGTGCGGCAGCGAACCTCAGGCCGCTTCTTCACCAGCAGCTTTTGCTTTTCTGAGCTGCCTGTGCGGCAGCGAACGGCAAGTGGAAAATCTGGAACTTCATGCCATTTTTCTGAGCTGCCTGTGCGGCAGCGAACACCGACCGGCGTATCCAACGTGAACTTCGGCTTTTCTGAGCTGCCTGTGCGGCAGCGAACTTGGAAGTCGTCACCGCAGGCCACGTGTACACTTTCTGAGCTGCCTGTGCGGCAGCGAACGCTGCGTGGAAAAGGCGGCGGCGCGGGGTCATTTTCTGAGCTGCCTGTGCGGCAGCGAACAAGCCCCTATGGCCAGCCCGGCGACCGGCTGTTTTCTGAGCTGCCTGTGCGGCAGCGAACTGCTTTGCGGCGATGAGCATCAGGGGGTTGAATTTCTGAGCTGCCTGTGCGGCAGCGAACAATGAGACAACTCAAACTGCATCGCCGCTGCGTTTCTGAGCTGCCTGTGCGGCAGCGAACAATGAGACAACTCAAACTGCATCGCCGCTGCGTTTCTGAGCTGCCTGTGCGGCAGCGAACTGACGCACTACGTGTACCCGCTGCCTACCTTCTTTCTGAGCTGCCTGTGCGGCAGCGAACATGGTTTGGATTCCGAGGATGCCGAGCGAGCTTTTCTGAGCTGCCTGTGCGGCAGCGAACCCGATCTCGATCCGCGCAAGGCGTTCCTGCGCTTTCTGAGCTGCCTGTGCGGCAGCGAACGTCGAATAGCGATAGCAAGTGGGCCAATATGGTTTCTGAGCTGCCTGTGCGGCAGCGAACTTGCGCAGGGTCGTGCTGCTGTAGCTGCAGAATTTCTGAGCTGCCTGTGCGGCAGCGAACAAGGGC
>NZ_FWXD01000002.1:44916-195974 GCF_900176275.1 Andreprevotia lacus DSM 23236
GCTTTTCTGAGCTGCCTGTGCGGCAGCGAACGATCAAATTCGCCACACAGTTTTCGCGGTTTTTTTCTGAGCTGCCTGTGCGGCAGCGAACTGTAGCGATTTGATTCCAATCTATTGATTGTTAAAGAACTTGTTGTATTTCTCGGGCCTGCGCCCTTTTTTCTCCCCCACCGCAGAAGCCCCGTTTTTTAGCGGCTTGCCGCGAGGGGCAGAAAAAAGGGTTAAATCAGAACCACGGTATGGTGGCCGTGCTGCTCAGCCCGTATGCGGTGAAAATGCCAGCCACCGGCTCTGGCTGTTCGGGGCCGTGCTGGATGTAAACCCGCATCAGGTTGCCGTTCGATTTGCTTTGCAGCTCGGCGTACGGAAAGGGCAGGGGCTTTTGTTGATCATCCGGGATCGTAGTTTGGGCTTCGGTCTCGGTTAGCCAGCCTTTGCGTACCGAGCGCAGCCGTTTGTTGTGGGCGCTTTTGGCCTGCACGCGCCGCACGATCCGGTGGCTGGCCTGATCCGGTACCGGGCTGATGGCGGCAATACGTGTCAGATCGCGCAGCCCTTGCAGCCAGTTGTCTGCCATCAATTGCTGCAAGTCTTGCCGGTTGCCGTGCAGCCGCAATGCATCACCAAGCAGCTTGCCATGGTTGGGAAAGCTGATGCCAATACGGCCATTGGCCGTTTGCCCCAAATGGCGGTGCAACTTGGCAAAGAGGGTGTTCATCAGTTCGACGGTGCCCAGTGCCAGATCGGGATCGGTCCAGAGGCGAATATCCAGATAGTGATCCATGGCGCTGCCTCAATCTGCCTTTTCGCCAAATACACCGCCACGGATCAGCGTGGCAATCACATAGTGCTGCTGTGCCGGGTCTGGTGCTTGTTGCTTCAGCACCCAGTTATCCAGCAGCGTATAAAAGTCCTGTTTTTCTTTGGGCTGGCGGTAGGCGGTGCCGCGATTGGTCACCGAGCCATACGGTTCAACCGCGATTGGCCCTTGCTCTTCTGCGCCGGGGTACCAGGTATCTACGGTGCGCAGGGCGTTGCCCACCTTTTGCGAGTGCAACGCGGCCACATCGCGCACGTGGTACAGGTATTTGCTTTTGGTGCTGTCGCGCCCGTTATCCAGTACCAGCTCTTGCGATGGGAATACCTCCTGCCCGGCGCCGAGGTGCACAAAGGCTTCGACTTGCAGCAGCACAAAGTGGCTGCCCTGCAGGCCCTGCTTGATGATGTCTGCAAGAGTGGCCAGGTCACCGGTTGGCGCTGCGAATTCGCGCGTGCTGATGGCCAGCCCGTCAAATACCCAGCTTGCGGCAGCCTGCTGGTTAACCAGCTGGGTAATGCGAACCTCCACCGCTTCTGCCCCCACGCGGTTGCGCCACAGAAAGCGGCCATTGGCCAGGTTGGCGGCATAGCGCGCGGCCAGCTCGCCAAAGCCGTG
Organism: Andreprevotia lacus DSM 23236; assembly: GCF_900176275.1. Classification (GTDB taxonomy): domain Bacteria; phylum Pseudomonadota; class Gammaproteobacteria; order Burkholderiales; family Chitinibacteraceae; genus Andreprevotia; species Andreprevotia lacus. The sequence goes on from NZ_FWXD01000002.1 coordinate 46,352, forward strand.
GCTGTCGGCATAGTCGTTGATGGTTTTTGCCAGTGCAGCTTGATAGGCCGGGTCATTGCAGGCCGATGGCGTGGCCAGATTGCCCAGCACGCGCAGGCTGAAGCGCACGCAGAGGGTGTTGGCATCAAAGGGCAGGGCGGCAATGTCGACGCGCTGCAGGTTGGGCTTCTGGATTTCTGCATCCAGCTTGGCGGGGTCGTTGGCAATGGGGTTTTTCAGTCGGTTGGAGATGGTGCCGCGCACATCCTTGCTCTGGATGCCGATGGGTTGCCATGCGGTCGGGTCATTGCGGTCGGTCCAGTTGCCCGCATAAAGCAAGGCGTCGGAATTAGCCAGCTTGCGCTCGAAAGCAAGCACCGATGCGGTCTTCAGTTCACTCTTGGCCATGCTGATGCTCCTTAAAACAAAGATGAAATATCGGTTTCCATGGGTATTGCCTCGTGCGCGTTCCGGCACACATACAAATCATCAACATGCAGGTAGCGCCAGAGCAGCGGCGTCAGGTCGTCAAAGCGATGCGGGCTGCGCCACTCACCCAGGGTGTAGGCGGATTCAACAAAGCGGAAAGGCACGGCAGGATCGCGGCTGTTGCTGACCTCGCCCGGTGCGTATAGCGGCGAAATAGCCTGATAGCCCACACTGATGGGCACCAGATAGCCAGCCTCGGGCTTGGGTATGCGCTGCCATTCCACCTTGCCATCCGGGTCTGCTTGCGCGGCCTGCTTGAGCACCACAAAATCCAGCAGGCTATCGAGCAGCGTGGCATCAGCTTGTTGCTTCAGGCACTGCTGATGGTGTTCGCTCAGCAGGTCTCGTCTTTCTATCAGCGCGAACCCGGGCAGCAAGCGCCACAGCATGCGCCGCACAGTGGCTTTTTTTTGGGCGTCATCAGCGCCAAGTTCGGTAAAGCGGATCTGGCCGTGGCTGGTCAATGTGCCGCCGGCCAGACGCTGCAAGGGGATCAAGCTGGCGATCAGCTGTTCAAAGCGCTGTGTGTTTTCATGGCGGTTTTCGCCCCCCAACGCCAGATTGTCCGCATCAAACTCGCACTCGATCAGCAGGCTGACGGTCAGATGCATGCGCCCTTCTTCATTGAACGGGGCTGTATTGCCATCCTTGGTCAGCGGGTTGCGCGTCAAGGCAAATACCCATTCCCAGCCGCCGGGCTGGTGCGCCTGCACCTGATGATCGTGGCAAATCACCGCGCAGCCGCCCAATTGCACGCCGCACTGGGCATTCAGCTTGCGTGACAGGGCATGTACAAAGCCCAGGAAGTGACTGATGCCCGGAAAGCCCCATGTGCAGCCGGTAATGGCATTGGCGTTTTCTATCCGCAGACGGCTCAGTTGCAATATGGCTTTCATGCCAGTACCTCCAGGTCTTCACGGAGTAGCAGTAGTTCGCGCCTCAACAGCCTGCTCCATTCGCCATGCTCTACATCACCCATTTGCAATTTCTCATGGTGAAGGTTGTTGTTGAGCCAGAGCGCAAAGCGGTTGGCCACTTTGGCCTGCCAGTCGCGCCGTGCGCGCTCGTCCAGAAAGGCGGGGTCATCGCGTTGCAGATCCAGCCAGCATTGCATTTCCAGGGGTAGATTCGTGTTGCTGCTCCAGCCGGGGGCCAGGTGCTGGTAGCTGGCGGCGAGTTGGTGCAGCTCGCCTATCAGTGCCGCCACCAGCGTTTTGCGGTGATCGCGGATCGCGAGCGTGCTGGTGGCGTCCTGTACGCTGACCAAAAAGCTGCGCAGCTCGGCCAGCAATTCGCGCACCTTGTCGGTGTATTGCCCCCAAAAGGCTTCACCGCTTGCTGGTGGCTTCAACCGGCTTTGCCATGTGGGCGGCCGGCTGCAGAGCAGATAAGCCCGCCCACCGCGCTGGCTGTTGAGCAAGCTGAGATTTTGGGGCTTTGAACCACCGAAGGTTTGCACCGCGAGGTTGGGGTAATCCTGCACGATTGCAGGGTGGTGCTGCTTCTGTTTACTTGCCTTGCGTGCTTCTTTGGCCGTATCGCCAAAGCGCGCGTCACTGATGCGGCCATGCAAACCGTGGTATAGCGAGGTAGCAAACAGCGGGCCCAGCAGGTGGTACTCGTTGTCGCCTACCGGAAAGTACAGCTGCTTGGCCAGCCGATGCGAGGCCGCCCCATCAAGCTGCAACGCTTGGGTAAACCCCGCTACCCAGCGCTGCAGTTGTGCGTCATCTTTGGCAAATGGCTTGAGTGCGGTTGCATCACCCTCCGCCAGTAGTCGGGCGATCAGTGATTTGCCATCTGCGCTGAGCAACAGCAGGTTGGCTACGTCGAGTGCTGCCGCGTTGCCGACCACATCCAGCTGCAGATCGGCAAGCTGTGCGCTGGTCAGGTAGCCGTCTGCAACAGACTGCGGGGCCGCCTTGAGGCTGGTGCCTTTCGCATCGCTATGTGTGTATTTCAGTGCGTGGCTGACCAGTTTGATTTGCGCTGCGCGGTTTGCTGCATCATCTAGCCAGTTGGCGGCTTCGAATCGCTCTTGGAGCGCTGAACTGGCTTGGGCGAAGCTGGCTTCAAGAACTTCAATTGCAACTAGATCGGTGCCGGCGTTTTTGCGAGCGGCTTCGCGGTCTTTTTGCAGTTTGTCCAGCTTGGCGTCTTTACGCGCTTGGACGTAGTTTGTGATCTCAGTACGCAGGGGAGCAGTCATGGTTTCTCGCATCGTCTTTTTTCTATCGCATAGGTAGCTTCTGTCGCGATCATTTGCTCGCAAGGGCAAATGGTCGTTTTTAGCTTCTTGGCTAAGCCTTCCATACTCCCAGCGCTGGGTGATAAGACCATCGCGATGTGTCAGTACTTTTCCGCTCATCCAGCCTCAGTTCGGTGAAGCGCTGGCAGATCGTGGAAACAGATTGATCCATCCGCTCGGCCACACCGTTCAGGAGGGGCATGATGTCCTGCGCCAGCCAAACACGATTGCCTGCGGCAGGCGAGAAATCAGCCCATTGAAATTCCGATTCCCGTGGCAGCAACTCGCCGTCGTCGGTGCGTTCGTGGAAGCGCAGGGTTTCGCCGTTGTCGTCCAGCAACAGCACATAGCCCACGTCCGGCGCTGATTTGCGAAAGCGGGTGCGGTGCTGGTGTTCGGCGCACCAGTGCAGGCCCGGCTGTTGCTGCCACCAGCGCGCTGCATGGCAGTCTTCATATTCATGCCCGGTTTTGCCGCCAAACAGCGTGTACACCAGCTGCAAATGCTCCAGCCCAACCAGGTCGGTTTCGGTGTTGGTCTTGGCCGGTAGCTGTACCCGTGGCTTGGCGCTGATGCGCTGGTAGTGCTCGGCCGGCAAAATGGTTTCCAGATCGTGGCGCTTGAGCTGCAGGCTTTTTGATTCAAATCCCGGCTGCCAGTAAGCCAATTTCTCCCCAAGCAATGCTTTGATGCTGCGTGACCAGATCAGCAGATTGGGTGTGGTGGGCTGCTGTTGCCGGTGGCGTTGAATGCGGCCGGCCAGCTGGATCAGCGAACGCATCGACGAGGGCTCGGCAATGGCCCAGCTGTAATCATGATCCCGGCCGACTTCCGCAACGGATGTCGCGAGCACGATGAATGCGTGGTGCGTGGCTGCATGCGTTGTCAGTGCGGTGTGTATCTCGGGTATCTGCCATAAACTGGCCGGGTCGCGCCGGTTTAGCGTGGTATCCAGCCGGGCTTCGATATGCGAGCGCACGATCAGTGGATACTGGCTGTGGTAAACGCAAAAGTGCAGCTGGCAGTCATCGGGCGGCGGTATTTGCAGCAACAACTGGCTCACTGCCACCAGCGGGTTGATGTTGGCCATGCGGATCAAACCCAGAGAGAGCGTTTTGTCGCTGCCGGGCGCAATGTCGTGATGTTGCCGATGCAGTTGCCAGATTGCCGGATGCAAGGCCTGCGCAACGGTTTGAAAAACCTCCCGGTCGCGCTTGCCGGCGGGCATGCCGATCGGCAGCAATTGCCCCAACCGCAGTGGTGGCTGTTTTGCGAGGGTGCTGACGCGTTTGGCAACAAACTGATCATGCGCGGTGCGGAATGCCGCGCGTTCAGCAGCCATGGCGCTGGTGCAGCCAAATTCGTCGAACCATGCACAACAGACGCCGAGGTCTGGCTGCCCGTTGCCACATGCCTTGTCATAGTGACGCCTGCCGTGTTGGTAGGCCTCGAACAATGCTGCGACCAGTGCGGGTGGCAAGGTGGCAGATGACAGCAGCACGCGTGCGCCCAGCATGCCGGCCCAGTGCACTAGCCGGCATAGCGCGGGCAGGTCGCTGATATCGAAGTCGTCCGGTTCGTCGAGCACCAGATCCGCCGTGAGCAGGCGCAGCATGGGGGCAATCTGCTGGCCGCCACGTGTGCCTTCGGTGGCGGGGATCAGGTGATCAATGGTGCTGACCAGCACAGGGGCGCTGAGCAGTTCGTGCAGCTTGCCTGATTGTTTGAGCCAGTGTTGCAGCGGGCCATCGTCCAGCGTGCCGTCGTAGTACACGTGCTGGCTATCGTCGATCAAGGCCGCGCCGGATTCCGATCCGCTTGCGGCGGCGGATGTGTCGGCCCCTTGTTCTGTTTTGTTCAGCTCGTGCAATGCCAGCACCGCTTGCGAGCCGATCAAGACGGCCAGTTCGTCACTATCCAGTTGCAGGCGCTGCCGCAGCGCATCGCCGGTTTGCAGGGTCAGGGTGCGCAGGCCCAGTGCCACGCTGAATCGGCAACCTCGTTGCTCGTCGGCCAGGCCATACATGATGCGGGCGTTGGCAAAGGTCTTGCCGCAGCCGGTCGAGGCCATGTTGATGCCAAAAAAGCCTTGCTGCCTGGCTGGCTGAGCAAGCTGGCGTGCCAGATCAAAGGCTTTGTTCTGCCATTGATAGGCTGCGGCGGTAGTGCGTTTTTTCAGCTCGCGGTGCCGGCTGATTGCCGGTAGTTGCCGTTGTAATTGCGGCAGTCTTCTGGCCAGCAATAGCGCGTTATGGCCTACCCCGGCATTGTGCTCATCCAGCTTCTGCTTGAGGTGTCGCTGGCCGGTGTCCTTGTCGATGGCAGTGTTGGCCCATGCCTGATAGGCGGCATCTTGCCACTTGGCTTGCGCCGGCCCCGCCGAATAGCTGTGGTCTGCGAGCATGAGCGACATGCGCGCCAGATGGACGGAAAAAGGGTCCTCCTGCAGCCAGTCCTTGTTGGCAAGGTGAGGGGCTTTCAGTGCCCGGCTGCCGATCTGTCGGGCTTTTGCACACCAACTGTGGCTGCGTAGCGGGGTGCCATGATCAAAGCACCATATGTCTGCCCAGTCCTGCGTTGTCCAGCCCGCGTCGCAGCTTTGCGGGGAAATCCAGCCGGCGTCAAAACGCCCGCCTTCTATGCAGGCTTTTTCAAGATCGGGCTTGGCATGATGCGGGTGAGAAGCGGGTAGTTTGTGGTGCGTAACGATCAACCAGCCTATCGCGCGCGCCAACCCGTGCAGCTGGCTCAAGGGCCCTGGCCCTTGGCGGTGGGCAAGCGGCATGCGTGCCAAGGCGTTCAACAGCAAGGTTTCATCACCGGGGGCTGCATTGGCCAGCCGCAGCAGCCACGCAGCATCATCTTGCTGATCGACAAATGCGGCAAACAGGCAGAGCGAGACCCATTCATGCCGCAACGGCTCATGATGTTTTGCTGCGCCGGGTTGCAACTTGCGCTGAAACAGCCGGTTGGCTTTGCCAAAGTCATGGAACAGGCCGGCAATGCTGGCCAGCAGCGCAATCACTTCGGCGGTTTGCCAGCTGCTTTCATGCCGGTTGGTGATGATGCTTTGCCGGGTCGTGTTGGTCGGCACGCGGCCTTGATCGTTGAAACGCCTGGCATTGCCAACCAGCCAGAGCAATTCGGTTTGCCCATTGGTCTTGATCCAGTGGCAGGCCACGGCGGTGTTCTTGCGGGCGGTGCGCCGCAGCAGCTTGCGCAGCATCAGCAGGCCATCATTGGTAATGGCTGTTTGCCAAGTGCGGCGTCCCATGCGCTCGGCAAACTGATCGATGACACGGCGGGTTTCGGTCAGCGCCTGTTTGCTGCACTCCGAAATCAGCAGGATTTGCACGACTTTGTCCCGAGCTGCCCGGCTACGCTTTGCAGCGATTCGATCATCAGGTCCAGCGCATCTGCCTTTTGCAGCGCGTTGATGACGCGATTGCGATAATCCTGTTCTTCATCCCCCGCCATGGCGGCGATGAAGGCATAAGGTAAAACGACTGCGTCCTTGATCAGGTCGGCAACATCGAATACCAGGCCGCCGCGCCGTGTTTTGCCATGCAGTACGGCCAGCCCGTGGGGTAGCCCCAGCACCCAGCATGCTGTTGCAGCCAATCCATAGGCCAGATAGTTGCCGTGATCGAGGAAACGGTTGGCCTGATCGATACCACTGCCGTTTTTGGCGCGCGTGAAATCGCCAAAGCCGACTGTGTGGGCAACCAGCTTGTAAAGCGCCTTGGTCATGGATGCTTCCAGGGCCAGCACGTCGTTGCTGTTGCCGCATTGCCCCAGCCGCGAGGCAAATTGATCGAGTATCTGCTCAAGTTGCTGGGCGTTTACTTCAAATGCTTGATCTCGCCGCATACGGGCATCCAGCCAGCGCTTGCGTATGGTTGCGATGCGGATGTGCTGAAACCGGATTGCTGCATTCAGGCGCTGCTGGTCGTCAAACCAGAAGCTGACCCACTGTTGGAGGTATTCGGTGGGGCGGTATTCGCTTTGTGATGTCAGCCAGGAGACGGCAGGCTCTACCTCGGTTGTCGCAAACAGCGGGCTGCCGCCACCGCCGCAAAAGCCAACCAGCACGCCAGCCTTGGCCAGTTCTCGCATGGCAGCCTGGGTGATGGAGGTGCCAGTCCCCAGCAATATCGACGTGGTATTGGCGATGGGGATATTCCAGTAAAGCGATTCGCTGCCTTGCTCGGTGACGTATTCGACCCTGCCCCCGTTAACCAGCAAGCGGCAGTGCTCAAGGTAATAGAGGTTGGCCCGCTTCGAGTGAAGTATGGTTTTAAGTTCTGACGAAGAGAATTCCACCTGGCTCATCTCTTGGGGTTGTGTTGAGGTGCCGATTTACCACGGCGGTAGGCAAAACTCGCTGGGCTGCATGTGGGGGCGACCACGCGGAGAGCCATGCCTGCATGAAAATATATTGACTTATTTTGTCAGAAAAAAGAAGGGAACAGGAAATAAGCAGTTGCATTGCTTGCCGCGCGAGGTGCGGGTGCTTCGTTGCTTTCTGGCTGCCGGGTTTTGATGAGGGATTTGATTTGTGCCCAAGAGAAGTGGGGGGGCTTTTCTCACGCTTTTGATATCGCCAAGTCGACCATATGCCGAGCTCATGCGTTACCGGTCTGCCGCGCCTTGCCCGGTTAGACCATTAGGGCATAATTGCTGGCGAATGATGCGGTGCAGCGCTGCCGCGTTGGTTTTTATGGGTTTTTGTTCACTTTCTGGGATGGATAGAGCGATGAAAAAGCTGTTGCTGGCCTTGTGTCTGGCTGCCGGTGCTGCACACGCAGAAGACGTGTTGCACGTATACAACTGGAACAACTACATTGCGCCGGAAACGGTCAAGCGCTTCGAGGCCGAGTGCAAGTGCAAGGTGGTGCAGGACTACTACGGCGCCATGGAAGAGATGCTGGCCAAGCTGACCGCCGGCGCCAAGGGTTATGACATCGTGGTGCCGACCGGTTTTGCCATTCCGCCGCTGGTGAAGCAGAACCTGGTGCAGCCGCTCGACAAATCCAAACTGCCCAACTTCAAGAACGTGAACGCGTCGTTCCAGAACCCGTGGTATGACCAGGGCAACAAGGTGTCGGTGCCTTATGCCTTCACCACCACGCTGGTTGGCTACAACGACAAGAAGATCAAGGAACTGGGCATCGACCCGAGCGACTGGTCCATCATTTTCGATCCGAAGGTGCTGGAAAAGGTGAAGGGCAAGGTCACCGTGCTGGATGACAGCCGCGAAGTGTTTGCCGCTGCGCTGATGTACAACGGCTACTCGGCCAATTCGACCAAGCGCGAAGAGTGGAAGAAAGCTGCCGACACCATCAAGACCGCCAAAAAGTACTGGGCTGCCTTCAATGGCCAGAGCTATATCAAGGAGCTGACCCTGGGCAATATCTGGATCGCCCATGGTTATTCGAACGACATGTTCCAGGCCAATAGCGATGCGCACGCTGCCAAGCGCCCGTTCGGTATTGCCTTTGGCCTGCAGAAACAAGGCAACACCCTGTCGGTGGACAACATGATGGTGCTGAAGAACGCGCCGCGCCCGGACCTGGCACACAAGTTCATCAACTTCATGCTGGACGGCAAGAACTCGGCCGACCTGACCAACATGATCGGCTCGGGCAACCCGAACGCAGCTGCGGCCAAGTTCGTGCAGCCGGATATCCAGAAGATCAGCGCCGTGTTCCCGGATGCGGCTGCAATGAAGGGTCTGCAACAGCTGAACGCGCTGGAAGGCAAGGACCTGCGCGACCTGAACAAGCTGTGGACTGAAGTGAAAACAGCCAAGTAAGTATGAGCTTACCCGGGCGCGCTCCGGGTTAGAATGAGGGGCAGCTTGCGCTGCCCCTTTTTTTTTGCCGGATCGATTGCCCAACCGAAGAAGTGACCAGACCGACGATGCGTGCCTTTCCTCCCATCGCCTATCTTGCCCGTGACGTTGCCCCGTCGCGCGTGTCGCGCTTTTTCCTCGCCTGCTATCTGCTGCTGGTGCTGGTGGTCAGCTTTTATCCGTTTACCGGCTGGCGTTTCACTGGCGAGCCGGTGTTCGCCTTCTATACCTATCCGCTGCCGTATTACTTCACCCTGTTCGATAACCTGGTGAACGTGCTGGCCTATATCCCCATCGGTACCGCGGTGGCGCTGAGCGTTTGGCCGCGCAGTCTGTCGTGGTTGCTGGGGGCGCTGGCCGGCACGGTGCTGTCGTGCGGGGTGGAGTTTGTGCAGCAGTTCATTCCCGGCCGCGTGGCGTCGAACATGGATATTCTCAGCAACGGCTTCGGCGCGCTGATTGGCGGCGTGCTGGCACTGCTGCTGTCCAGCCGGCGCTGGCAGCGGCGCTGGCAAATCCTGCGCTACAGCCATTTGCGCGAGGGTAGCGCGGTGGAATGGGGCGTTGTGTGGCTGGTGCTATGGTTCGTTACCCAGTTCGATCCAACCGTGCCCTTTCTGGGCGTGGTGGTAGAGGCACGCGGCCTGCCGCAGCCGTTTGATTCGCCGATTGCCAATGCCGAGCTGTTTCTGCGCCTGCTGGAAGGTGGCGGCATGATGCTGCAGATGATCGGTGTGGCGCTGTTTGTGGCGACGCTGATGCGGCATGCGCGCGAGATCCCGGCCGCCATTCGCATCACCCTGCTGGTTGGCCTGCTGGTGAAGCTGGCGTTTGCCGGCATGTTGCTGCAGCCGGCGCAGTTTTTCAGCTGGATCAACCGCAACATCATCGTGGGCGGCGTCGCCGGCGCCTTGCTGTTGTGGGGGCTGTGGCGCTTGCAGTGGCGCTTGCGCGCATTTCTGGGTGTGCTGTCGCTGGCGGCCGCAGCCGCGGTGAGTTGGGCATGGCCGCTCACGCCGCAGATGTCGGCCACCTTGCCGTTGTTCCGCTGGCACTACGGCCACCTGATGCACTTTTCAGGCCTGGCTGCGGTGATTGGTGATCTGTGGCCATACGGCGCCATCCTGATCCTGTTGCGCATGCTCTGGCCACGACAACAGGGCCAGTTGTAATCCGCTGCAGGACGCGAGGGATTCTTGCCCCCGTGTGACAGCGGCTAAATCTTTACCTGCAGCGTGACGTCCGGGTTGACCAATGGCGTGCCGGACTGCAGTTTGTCATATAGCTGCGGGTCGCCCCATTCGGCACGCACCTGATCCGAGAACACGATATCCGCCAGTGCGATGCTGCCCATGCGCGGGTTGTATGCATCGTCGCGGAAGGCTTGCGCATAGCCGGTATCGGTCTCGTGCGCGATCACCGAGTGCAGCAGCACATCGGCCTCACCATTCTTCATCACGGTCTGCTTGAGAATGGCATCGATCAGCACGAAGAACAGCCGGGCAAACTGCTCGGCCGATGGCGACACCGGCAGTGCGATCCAGCGAGCCGAAAATTCCTTGCACAGCCGGATGTACTCGGCGTCGTCTTTGTCCCAGAAACAGATCGCATGGTCGAACGCATCGATCACGTCCTTGATCGTGCCCTTCATCAGGCCGAAGTCATACACCATCTGGCCATGATCCAGCGCGTGCGCTTCCAGCAGTACCTCGACCTTGTAGCTGTGGCCGTGGATGGAGCGGCGGCAGCGGTCGCTGGAACAGTTGCGCACGATGTGCGCGTTTTCAAACTTGAACAGTTTACGAATCAACATGGCGGCAATTTCCTGGATGAGAAGTTGTAACAGATGCCACTGCCGGCTTCAAGACGACTTCTGCCACTGTCGGCCAAGACCAGTCTCTGACAGCCAGTCCACGCGCGGCAAATGCGGCTTGCGCCAAGTTGGTGCCGAGGCTCGTGCACACATGGCTTAAAAAAACGGCTTGAAAATCGTAAATCACATGAAAGAAATGGGTGGGTGGCTACAGTACCCTGGTGATTTTTACCGCACCAATCTGGAACTTTTTTGTTGTTTTCAACAATTTTTTTTGACGAAAAACTACAAGACATCAGGAGAACTACTTACATCAGGGGTGGCTAATGATGTGCTGCAAAGCAAACAAATGTGACTGCAGGTCGCATTTTTACTAAGGATGTCCTTTTGTAATGTTGCGTTGCAACAAGGGGACGCTTGGTAATTGTGTAGTCGAGTTTGTATGTAGTTGGTTACAGGGCCTACATCTCGCCCCGAGGTGTGGGGCAGTGCGCTTGACAAGCTTTTGGCGGTATCTGCTAATCAGGTTGCCTGAACCGGTTTTTGTGAGTCCAAACCGGTTTGTGTGCCACCGAAAACAATTTCCTTTCCGGAATATTGCAAGGTGGCCATGCGCACCAAGACCACTTACGGTGCACAAACAATGCCAATTCCAAGGTTGGAGGAGACTAATACCATGATGCAACGCTTCGCCCTCGCGGTGATCCCGGCTGCGCTGGTTGCTGTTCACGCTTATGCCGCTTATCCGGCATGGCAGGAAGGCAACACTTATACCGCCGGCACCTACGTGAGCTACAACGGCCACGACTACCAAGCCCTCGTTACCCACACCGCTTATGTTGGCGCTGGCTGGACGCCGTCCTCCACCCCGACACTGTGGAAAGATCTGGGCGTGAGCACCGGTACGACACCGACTGCTACCCCGGCCCCGACCGCTACGCCGGTTCCGGTTACCAGCGCGCCGACCGCTACCCCGAAGCCGACGGCTACTCCGGCCCCGACAGCGACCCCGGTTCCGAACACCGGCTGCTATCAGGCATGGAACAGCGGCACCGCCTATAACGGCGGCGCACAAGTGACCTACAACGGTCGCAACTACACCGCCAAGTGGTGGACACAGAACAACATCCCGTCGTCGAGCAATGGTGACGGCCAGCCGTGGACCGACAACGGCCCCTGCGGCGGCGTGACGACCGCTCCGACAGCTACGCCGGTGCCGACAGCAACCCCGGCCCCGACAGCCACACCGAAGCCGACAGCGACTCCGGTTCCGGTTACCGGCACCCCGGTTCCGACTTCGACACCGGTTCCGACCGCAACACCGAAGCCGACCGCTACTCCGGTCCCGGTTACCGGCACTCCGGTTCCTACTTCGACTCCGGTTCCGACTGCTACACCGGCACCGACCGCTACTCCGAAGCCGACAGCTACCCCGGTTCCGACCACCGTACCGGGCGCAGACTGCCAGCCTGACGGCCTGATCAGCAGTGTTAGCCAAGGCTTCAAGGTTCCGTACTGCCAGGTTTACGATGCGAATGGCCGTGAAGTGCTGCCGAATGGCCTGAAACGCCGTATCGTGGGTTACTTCGCCACCTGGCGTACCGGCAAGGATGGTTCGCCGGCTTACCTGGTGAACAACCTGCCGTGGGACAAGGTTTCGCACATCAACTACGCCTTCGCTGCCGTTGACAAGAACACCTACAAGATCTCCATTGGTTCGGGCGCCGGCAATCCGGATACCGATATGGTGTGGGACGGTTCCGATGGCAAGCCGGCGATTGCTGGCGTGACCATGGACGGCAGCCTGCCGTACAAGGGCCACTTCAACCTGTTCGCGCAACAGAAAAAGCTGCACCCGGGCGTGAAGCTGATGATGTCGATCGGCGGCTGGGCTGGCGGTACCGGTTTCTATACCGCGACCACTAATGCGGACGGTTCGGTTAATGTTAACGGCATCAACACGCTGGCTGATTCGGTGGTGGCCTTCCTGCGTCAGTATCCGTTCTTCGACGGCGTGGATATCGACTACGAACATCCGACCACCAACAACGAAGCCGGCAACCCGCTGGACTTCCAGTACTCCAAGCCGCGTCTGGCCGGCCTGATGAAGAGCTACAACGTGCTGATGCAAACACTTCGTCAGAAGCTGGACTTTGCGTCGGTGCAGGACAACAAGTACTACATGCTCACCATCGCTGGTTCGGCTTCGGGCTGGATCCTGCGTGGCGAAGAAAACCTGTCCATCCTGCAATACCTGGACTACGCCAGCCTGATGTCGTATGACCTGCACGGCGGCTGGAACCAGTATGTTGGCCCGAACGCTGCGCTGTTCGACGATGGCAACGACGCAGAACTGAAGGCCGGCAACGCCTACCAGTTCCAGGGTATCGGCTATCTGAATACCGACTGGGCTTATCGCTACTACCGCGGTGCAATGCAAGCCGGCCGTATCAACATCGGCCTGCCGTACTACACCCGCGGCTGGCAGAACGTGACCGGCGGCACCAACGGCCTGTGGGGCACCACCGGTACTGTCAGCTCGACCACCACTTGCGCCGGCGTAGCAACTTGCGGCCAGGGTGCGGTTGGCATCGACAACATCTGGTACGACCTCGACGCTAACGGCAACCCGGTGCCGGGCGGCGGTAACCCGCTGTGGCACGCGCTGAACCTGCAGAACGGCATCGTCCCGAGCTATCTGGACGCCTACAAGGTGACCGACAAGACCATCGTCGGCACCTACGCGCCGAACTACAGCAGCACCCTGGTTGCTCCGTGGCTGTGGAACGCCACCAAGAAGGTGTTCATCTCGACCGAAACCGAGCAATCGATCAATGCCAAGGCCGACTACATCGTCAGCAACGGTATTGGCGGCGCGATGATCTGGGAAATGGCCGGTGACTACGCTTGGGATGCTACCCGCAATGGTGGCAAGGGCGAGTACTTTATGGGCACAACGCTGACGACTGACTTGTACAACAAGTTCACCGCAGCCAGCGCCTATGGCAACAAGCGCGCCGAGACCGCCATGCCGGCAACAACCGCTGACGTACGAGTTACTCTGGGTGGCTGGAAGCTGGGTGACCAGAACTATCCGATCAATCCGGTAATGACCGTAACCAATGCAACTGGGGCTACTTTGCCCGGCGGCACCGTGATCGAGTTTGACTATCCGGTTTCGGCTCCGTCCAACATGAGCGACCAATCGGGCTACGGCTTGAAGGTGACCAATGCTGGCTACAGCGGTCCGAACAACGTCGGTGGTTTCAAGGCCAACTTCAACCACGTGCAGTTTGCGATCCCGTCGTGGCAATCGCTGGCTCCGTGGGCATCGGTTGACCTGACCCTGAACTACCAACTGCCGATCTCGGGTCCGTCGAACTACACAGTCACCATTGGCGGTGTAAAGTACTCGCTGAAGCAGGAATATCCGAACCTGCCGGCCGGCGTGCAGTAATACAGCAATAACACCGGTTACAACCGGTTTGAAGGGCAGGCCTCGGGCCTGCCCTTTTTTATTGGGTCTTGCTCGTACGCGGCATGCAATAGCGAGGGCTGGCGTGGTGCCGACAAGGCTGCACGCTGTTATCGTGGTGACTGGGCCTCAGGGAGTCAGGCAACATGCAGGTGCAAAAACGGCCGCTTCATTTCAAGCAAGGGCTGACCTACCGTTTTCCCAAGCACATGTGCTGCAATTGCGGGTGCGCGCAGGGGCTGCTGATGCTGGATCAAGATACGCGGCGTACTACTTATTTGTTTGGCGGTGGCAGCGAGCTGACTTTCCAGTTGCGGCTGCCGTTTTGTGATGCTTGTGCACCTTCGGCAAGGCGACGCCCCAGAAGTGCCGTGCATTGGATGCTGGTATTTCTGCTGGCCTTTGCCATGTCGGCGGCGTCACTGATCGTGCTGGGTGATCAGGTACTGGAGAACCCTTTGCTGCTCAAGTACGGGCTGCTGCCTTTGTCGCTGTTGATGACTGCCGGCGTGACGGCCTTCGTGCATTGGCGTGCCAGACCGCGCACAGGGCAGGCGAGCTACTATCAGCCGGTGCGCGTCGTCGAGGTCAGACGCGAGTTTTTCTCGGGCATGGTGACGTCGATCAGATTCTCTTTTGCCAATCGCGACTATCAGGCCGCATTCGAGGCAGCCAATCAGCGTGAAATAGCCAGCTTGCTGCTCACGGTCAAATCGAGATGACGGGCAACGCAGCGGCTTAGGGCAAATAAAAAGGCCAATCCGCAGATTGGCCTTTTTGCTGTCCTGGCGACCGGTTACTTGGTCAGTTCCAGCAGCTTGTCGAACGCTTCGTCGAACAGCTTGAGGCCATCGACTTGCAGTTGTTCGCCAACGCTGTTGAAGTCGATACCCAGCTTGCGCAGGGCAGCCAGTGTCTGGATGGCTTCGGCGGTGCCGGTTTCCAGCTTGTTGGCCGCTTCGCCATGGTCGCGGAAGGCGTTCAGGGTGGCATCCGGTACGGTGTTGACGGTTTCCGGGCCGATCAGTTCTTCCACATACAGCACGTCACGGTAGGCCGGGTTCTTGGTGCCGGTCGACGCCCACAGCAGGCGCTGCGGATGCGCACCTGCGGCTTGCAGCTTGGCAAAGCGGGTGCCGTGGAACAGTTGCTTGTAGTGCTCGTACGCCACCTTGACGAAGGCGATCGCGCTCTTGCCGCGCAGTGCCAGTGCTTCCGGGCTGCCGATGGTTTCCAGTTGCTTGTCCAGCAGTACGTCAACGCGCGACAGGAACACCGATGCAACCGCACGCACGTGGCCGATCGGCTCGCCGGCGGCCTGACGGGCTTCCAGACCGCGGATGTAGGCGGTCAGCACGTCGTCGGTCTGCTTCAGGCTGAACATCAGCGTGATGTTGACGTTGATGCCGGCGGCAATCAGCTGCTCGAAGGCCAGGATGCCGGCATGGGTGGCCGGGACCTTGATCATGGCGTTCGGGCGGTTCACCGCGGCCCACAGGCGCTTGGCGTTGTCGACGGTGCCTTGTGCGTCGTTGGCGAGGTAAGGCGATACTTCCAGGCTCACGTAGCCGTCCAGGCCTTCGCTGGACTTGTATTGCGGCAGGTTCAGGTCGCAGGTGGCCTGGATGTCCGGGATCACCAGTGCTTCGTAGCGCTGTTCAGCGCTCAGGTTTTGCGCCTTGAGGGCGGCCAGGTCGGCGGCGTAGAGCGGGTCGCTCGAGATCGACTTGTAGAAGATCGCCGGGTTGGACGTCACGCCGGCAATCGCATCCTCGTCGAGCAGCTTTTGCAGCTCGCCCGATTGCAGCAGGCCACGAGACAGGTTGTCCAGCCAGATGCGTTGTCCTAAGGGTTTGATGGCGGCGATTCTACTCATTGCATGCACCTCGTATGTGGGACGTCAAAGCCCGGAAATCGGGAAGATGTGAGAGTTTGACATCCTGCACGCGCAAAGTGCAATGAATGCCGGTATTTACTGCGCCAAGTCAAAAAAAGGCCACCGCATGGGTGGCCTTGTCTTTAATCGGTCAGCAAGCGCTGCGCCGGAAACTTCACCGAGAATTCGCTGCCCTCGCCCAGCCGGGAGCGGATCACCATTTGCGCTTGATGGCGCTGCAGGATGTGTTTGACGATGGCCAGCCCCAGCCCGGTGCCGCCGGTCGCGCGCGAGCGGCCGCGATCGACGCGGTAGAAACGCTCGGTCAGGCGCGGGATGTGCTCGGGCGCGATGCCGATGCCGGTATCCTCGACGCCGAAGCAGCCATGCTCGCCCTCGGCGCGCCAATGCAGGGTAATGGTGCCGCCGGCCGGGGTGTAGCGGATGGCGTTTGACACCAGGTTGCCGAATGCCGAGTGCAGTTCATCGTGGTTGCCGATCAGCCGTGCCGGCGCAATGCTGCCGATCTTGATCTGGTGGCGTCCCTGCGACAAGCCTTCGGCCTCGGCCGCCAGCAGGCGCATCAGCTGCGGCACGTCCACCTCCTCTTCGCGCAGCTGCTGGCCGTTTTCCAGCTTGGACAGCGTGAGCAGGTCTTCCACCAGTCGCTGCATGCGCTGGGTCTGCTCGTACATCAACTGCAGCTGCTGCGAGCGTGTGGCGGCATCCAGATCGGGGATGTCGATCATGGTTTCGATGAAGCCGCCGACCACGGTCAGCGGCGTGCGCAGTTCGTGCGACACGTTGGCGATGAAGTCGCGATGGACGGTCTGCACGCGATCAAGCTGGGTGATATCGCGGCTCAAGAGGAGTTTCCTCGTCGAATCAAACGGGACCAGCTGGACGGACAACACCTGCTCGGTCGGTCGGGTAGTGCGCAATTGCAGCGGGTGGGCAAAATCCTGCGTGCGCAGGTATTCACGCAGGCTGGGCTGGCGCAGGATATTGGTCACCACCTGCCAGACGTCGGCAATGCGGTCGATGCCCAGATGCAGGCTGGCGGCCTGGTTGCACCATTCGATGCGGTCGTGTTCATCCAGAATGATCACGCCGTCCGGCAGTGCCTCGCCGGCGCTGGTGAAGCGCTCCAGCGTATTGGCCAGCCTGTCCTGCTGCTTTTTCTGCAGCCGCACCTGGTCGTAGAACTTGTCGAAGACGTCCTGCCACAGCAAATAGCTTTGCGGCACGTTTTCCACGCGCGGCTGCTGCGCCCACTGGTAAAGACGGCCCAGGTTGTACAGGTGGAACAGCAAGGCTGCCGCAACCACGATCAGCGCAAAGCCCAATGCCCAGATCGTGCCATGCACCGCGCCTATCATCAGCGCGATCAGCGTGATGATCAGGTAGTAAATAATCGAGCGCAGCCAGAGCATGGATTTCAACCGAGATGGGTGGGTGGCAAGCTGTCGGGCCTGCCAGCCGCATTGTTGGGCGATCCGGCTTTAACGCGGGTTCAGCCTGTGACGTTTACTGTGCCGAAAGGCGGTAGCCGGTGCCACGCACCGTCTGGATCAAACGGTCGAAATTGGTGGCTTCCAGCGCCGAGCGCAGGCGGCGGATGTGCACGTCGACGGTACGTTCTTCGACGAAGACATGGTCGCCCCACACCTGATCGAGCAGCTGGGCGCGCGAGTGTACACGCTCCGGGTGCGTCATGAAGTAATGCAGCAGGCGGAATTCGGTCGGGCCCAAGTCGATGTGCTCGCCGTTGCCGGTCACGCGGTGGGTGGTCGGGTCCAGCTTCAGTCCCTGTACTTCCACCAGATCGTCGGTCACCTGCGGCGCGCGGCGGCGCAGCACGGCCTTGATGCGGGCCTGCAGTTCACGCGGGCTGAACGGCTTGGTGATGTAATCATCGGCGCCGGTATCAAGGCCGGTAATCTTGTCCTGTTCATCGCTGCGTGCGGTCAGCATGATGAGCGGGATGGTCTTGGTGCGCTCTTCGGCACGCAGCTTCTTGGCCAGCTCAATGCCGGTCATGCCGGGCAGCATCCAGTCCAGCAGGATCAGGTCGGGCAGCGCGTTGCGCACGATGTGCTGGGCGGATTCGGCCGAATCGGCGCGCATCACATGGTGCCCGGCTTGCGTCAGGTTGAAGGCGATCAGTTCCTGGATGGCCGGTTCATCTTCAACGAGCAGGATATTGGCAGGCATGGGAGGCTCACAATTTTGAAATTTGTTGCGAGATTAGTACTTCATTGTGAACCTAATATGACAAGTCGTGCTGCATTGTGAGGTATCCGGCACTTGCCCGCGCGCGTTATCATTCGATTCTGAACCCCAACCCCGCGAAAACCATGGCTGGCTTGAATGCGGCGACGCCGCTCCCCGTTGAAATTCAGTTACATCAAAGTTCGCGCCTGCTCGATATTGCCTTCGATGACGGCAGCCGTTTTTCACTGCCATGCGAATATTTGCGTGTTTATTCGCCGTCGGCGGAAGTGCGCGGCCACGGTGCCGGGCCGGGCACGCTGCAGACTGGCAAGCGCAACGTCAACATCGTCGACATCGTGCAGGTCGGCCATTACGCCGTGAAGCTGGTGTTCGACGATGGCCACGATTCCGGGCTGTATTCCTGGGATTACCTCCATGCGCTGGGGCGTGAGCAAGCCGCCCGCTGGCAGGATTATCTGCATCGACTGGCGGCAGCCGGTGCATCACGCGATTGAAAAGGCACACCATGTCCGATAACCAGACCCATTTCGGCTTCAAGACCGTCAACGAATCCGACAAGGCGCAGAAAGTCGCCGAAGTGTTCCACTCGGTGGCACAGAAATACGATGTGATGAATGACCTGATGAGCGCCGGCCTGCACCGCGCCTGGAAGTTCTTCACCATCGAAACCAGCGGCGCCAAGCCGGGCGACAAGGTACTCGACATTGCTGGCGGTACCGGCGATCTGTCCAAGGCATTTGCCAAAAAGGTCGGCAAGACCGGCCAGGTCTGGCTGACCGACATCAACAGCTCCATGCTGTCGGTCGGGCGTGATCGCCTGCTGGACAAGGGCATTGCCACCCCGGTAGCGCAGTGCGATGCCGAAAAGCTGCCGTTCCCGGACAATTACTTCGATATCGTGTCGGTCGCCTTCGGCCTGCGCAACATGACGCACAAGGACGGCGCGCTCAAGGAAATGCACCGCGTGCTCAAGCCCGGTGGCCGGCTGCTGGTGCTGGAGTTCTCCAAGGTGTGGACGCCGCTCAAGCCCGCGTATGACCTGTATTCGTTCAAGCTGCTGCCCTTCATGGGCAAGCTGGTAGCCAACGATGCCGACTCGTACCAATATCTGGCCGAATCCATCCGCATGCACCCGGACCAGGAAACACTCAAGCAGATGATGCTGGATGCCGGTTTCATTCGTGCAGACTATCACAACATGAGCGCCGGTGTGGTGGCGCTGCACAAGGGCATCAAGGCCTGAGGCACGCCATGCTGGCCAGACTGCTCAATCACCTGTTCGAACACGACGCGCCCGCCCGAGCCGAGCTGACCCGCTTTCAGGGGCGTGCCATCCGCCTCACCTTTCCCGTGCTGCAGGCTACCCTGCAAGTCGGTGCGGATGGCGTGTGGCTGGCCAGCGAGGCCGAGCCGGAAGCCACGCTCACGCTGTCGACTGCCTTCTTCATCACCTTGCTGGTTGATCGCGTGGCGGCACAGAAACGCCTGCAGATGAGCGGCGATGCCGAGCTGGCTGCCGGCATCGGTCGCGTACTGGGGCAGGTGCGCTGGGATGCGGCCGAGGAATTGTCGCAACTGATCGGCGATGTAGCCGCGCAGCGGCTGGTGTGGCTGGCCGGTATCGTTGGCGGTATCCCGGGCGCCATTGCCTCGCGCATGCTGGTGCACCTGGTTGAATACTGGCGCGATGAGGCCCCGCTGCTGGCCAACCGGCCGGCGGTGGATCGCTATTGCAGCGAAGTGGATACCCTGCGCGACGACGTGGCGCGGCTGGCGCAACGCCTTGCGCTGCTAGAGCAGAAAACCGTCTGATGCGTTTGTTTCGTTTAATCAAGATTGCCCGTGTCGTGGTTCGCTACGGGCTGGATGAATTCCTGCTCGGCCACGAGCGCGTGCATGGCCTGCGCCGTTTGCTGCGGGCGCTGTTCTTCTGGCGCTCGCTCACCCGGCCGCGTGGCGAACGCCTGCGGCTGGCGCTGGAAGACCTCGGCCCCATCTTCGTCAAGTTTGGCCAGGTGCTGTCTACCCGGCGCGATCTGCTGTCGCTGGATATCGCTGACGAGCTGGCCCGGCTGCAGGATCAGGTGCCGCCGTTCCCGACCGAAATTGCCGTTGCCGTCATCGAGCGCAGCCTGGGCCGCCCGCTGGCCGAGCTGTATGCCGAGTTCGAGCTGACGCCGGTGGCGTCCGCATCGATTGCGCAGGTGCACCGTGCCCGCCTGCATGACGATGGCGCCCACGGCGCGCGCGATGTGGCGGTCAAGGTATTGCGCCCTGATATCCTGCCGGTGATCGAATCCGATCTGGCGCTGATGCGCGTGATGGCCGGGCTGGTCGAGCGGCTGTTTGCCGACGGCAAGCGGCTGAAGCCGCGCGAGGTAGTGGCCGAGTTCGACAAATACCTGCACGATGAACTGGACCTGATGATCGAGGCCGGCAATGCCAGCCAGCTGCGGCGCAATTTCCTCAATTCCGATCAGTTGCTGGTGCCCGAGGTGTTCTACGACTGGACCAGCCGCGAGGTGCTGACGCTGGAATGGATGGACGGCATTCCCATCAGCCGCATCGACGAATTGCGTGCCGCCGGCATCGACCTGAAAAAGCTCAGCCGCTTTGGCGTGGAAATCTTCTTCACCCAGGTGTTCCGCGACGGCTTTTTCCATGCCGATATGCATCCGGGCAATATCTTCGTCGCCGCCGACAATCGTTATATCGCGCTGGATTTCGGCATCGTCGGCACGCTGTCCGAGCGCGACAAGCAGTATCTGGCGATCAACTTCCTCGCTTTCTTCAACCGCGATTACCACCGTGTGGCCACCGCGCATATCGAATCGGGCTGGGTGCCCAAGGATACCCGCGCCGAAGAGCTGGAAGCGGCCATCCGTACCGTGTGCGAGCCGATTTTTGACAAGCCGATTTCGCAAATCTCGTTCGGCCAGGTGCTGCTGCGTCTGTTCGAAACCAGTCGCCGCTTCAATGTCGAAATCCAGCCGCAGCTGGTGCTGCTACAAAAAACGCTGCTGAATATCGAAGGGCTGGGGCGTCAGCTCGACCCCGATCTGGATCTGTGGCAAACGGCCAAACCGTTCCTGCAACGGTGGATGAACGAGCAGATCGGCTGGCGGGGCATGTGGCGCAACCTCAAGCAGGAAGTGCCGCAATGGGCCGCGCTGTTGCCCACCCTGCCGCGCAAGCTGGCCGAGCTGACCGCACAGAACCCCACCGAGCTACTGGTGCACGGCTATCGCGGCCTGATGTGGGAGCAGAAAAAGCGCAACTGGCTGCTGGCGGCCATTGCCGTGCTGCTGGCCGGTTTGCTGGCCACGCTCTGGCTGCGCTAGTACCGCTGTCCGGCTTGCCGCCCCGGCCGGCGGCGGCCTATTTCAGCGCTGCTTCCAGCCGCTTGGTATCGACCGTGTATTCGATCTCGCCCATGGCTTTTTTGACTGCAGCGTCGCTCATCAGCTCGGTCATCGCCAGCTCACCCAGATAGCGGAAGGCGGTTCTGGTGGTGTCCAGCCCCTCGGCGTCCAGCGCAGCCTTGAACTCGTTGCGGCAGCT
Source organism: Andreprevotia lacus DSM 23236 (assembly GCF_900176275.1). Classification (GTDB taxonomy): domain Bacteria; phylum Pseudomonadota; class Gammaproteobacteria; order Burkholderiales; family Chitinibacteraceae; genus Andreprevotia; species Andreprevotia lacus. The sequence continues at coordinate 67,882 of NZ_FWXD01000002.1, forward strand.
CTCGGCAATCAGGCGGGTATAGAGCGCACCGGCGCGCTGGGTGATGGCCTTGCGGTCTACGGCCGGGGCGTTGAAGGTCTCGCGCACATAGGGATGGGCGGACATGATGCCGTAGATCCAGGCCGCCAGATCCTTGCGGTCACGCCCGGTGGTGTTGTCGGCAAGGCAGCGGCTCACTGCATCGGTATAGCTGCTGGCCATCACGCTGGTCGAAACCAGCAGGGCGAGCAGGGGCGTGGCGAGTTTCAGCATTGCAGCATCCTGCGCAAGAGCGGCGATGGCGCCGCAATGCTGATGATAGTTGCGATACGCCTGCCTGCGCCACAAAGGCAACAGGCCGGTGCAAGTCCGGCCTGCCTGGCGCACGCAGCCTGGCGTTAATTGATCTGGAAAATCTTGCCGAAATTGGCGATGTCCAGCACCGATTTGACTGTGCCGCGACAGTTGCTCAGCTTGATCTTGCGGCCGGCGGCACGCTCGTTCAGCAGCAGCAGCATGCCCAGCGCTGCCGAATCCATATAGACCACCTGATCGAAGTCGATATCCAGCTCGGTTACGCCTTCTGCAGCGACGGCTGCAGTGGTGACTTGCTTGAATTCGCGGTGCGCTTCATAAGTGAAGTTGCCCACCAGCGCAATCACTGCGCGGCCGGCGTCCAGGGTCAGGGTTGCTTGCATGGCCGTTCCGGGTCTCGACGTAGGCGGACAGTCTAACCGCTTCCGCGAGAAATGCCATTACAGCCGACTTGGTAGGTGGATTATCTGGCTGTCAGATGCTTGATGCAAACCATGGGCAGGAACCGCGCCCGAAGTACGGAAACCCGGCGGGTTTCCGTCGCGGGTGGCAGGCCAGGCGGCAGCTCTGCCGTGGCGCCTGTCAGGCACCCGAACGCTTGATTTTCAAAGACCCGATTCGTGCCACTGACGAGCGTAGCGAGGCTCCCTCGCGAGGGCGGGGGCGTGGAATCCATCAGCGAGCGCCGTTACTTCACCCTCAACAAGCGGTGGGCGCCTGGCTGTGCCGGGTGCTTGATGCCGGTTTACCCGGAGATGACGGTCGAGGGTGCATAAAAGGCGCTCAACGGCTGTCCATGCCCAATTCCTGGATCTTGCGCGTCAGCGTGTTGCGGCCCCACCCCAAGAGCTCGGCGGCTTCGATGCGCTTGCCACCGGTGTGGGCCAGTGCGCGCTCGATCACCGTGCGCTCGAAGGCGGGCACGATGTCGTCCAGCACGCGCAGATCGCCGCGCGCCAGCCGGCTGCCGATTTCTTCGGCCAGTGCCGAGCGCCAGTCGCCAAAGCTCAACGGCGCGCCGCTGCCTTGCGGTGTTTCGCTCACTTCGGGCGGCAGGTCGTTGGCCTCGACCACGGCGCCGGGCGCCATGACCGTCATCCAGTGGCACAGGTTCTCCAGCTGGCGCACGTTACCGGGGAAGGAAAAGGCGGTAAGGCGCGCCATGGCGTCGTCGCTCAGCCGCTTGGGGTCTACGCCCAGCTCCTGCGCGCTGCGGGTGAGGAAGTGGCGGGCCAGCAGCGGGATGTCCTGCGGGCGCTCGCGCAGTGCAGGCAGGCGCAGGCGAATGACGTTGAGGCGATGGAACAGGTCCTCGCGAAAGCGGCCCAGCTTGACGTGTTCTTCCAGATTCTGGTGCGTGGCGGCAATCACGCGCACATTGGCGCGGATGGGTTGGTGGCCGCCGACGCGGTAATAAAAACCATCCGACAGCACACGCAGCAAGCGCGTTTGCAGGTCGGCCGGCATGTCGCCGATTTCATCAAGGAACAGGGTGCCGCCCTCGGCCTGCTCGAAGCGGCCTTGGCGGCGCGCCTCGGCACCGGTGAACGAGCCGCGCTCGTGGCCGAACAGCTCCGATTCAAGCAAGTCCTTGGGAATGGCAGCCGTGTTGATGGCAATGAAGGGCTTGCTGCTGCGCGGGCTGTGGCGGTGCAGCGCGCGCGCCACCAGCTCCTTGCCGCTGCCCGATTCGCCGGTGATCATCACCGTGGCGGCCGATTGCGACAGGCGGCCAATGGCGCGGAACACATCTTGCATCGCCGGCGCCTGACCGAGGATGTCCGGCGTTTCCAGCGGTGCAGCCTCTTCGGCGTGCTGGCGTTCGCCCTCGGCCAGTGCGCGCTGCACCAGCGCTACGGCCTGATCGACGTCGAAGGGCTTGGGCAGGTATTCGAATGCGCCGCCCTGGAAGGCGGCCACGGCGCTTTCCAGATCGGAATGCGCGGTCATGATGATGACCGGCAGATCGGGGTGCTGTTGCTTGACCAGCTCCAGGAAGGTCAGGCCCGATTCGCCCGGCATGCGGATGTCGCACACCACGGCGGACGGGACCTCGCGGCGCAGGCGCTCCAGCGCCTCGGTGGCCGAGGAAAAGGTATTGTGGGCGATGCCTTCGCGCGTCAGGACTTTTTCGAACACCCAGCGGATGGATCGGTCATCGTCGATAACCCAGACGTTGCTCATGCTTTCTCCGATGCAGTTTGGGTTTGCCAGCCATTGAGCGGCAACATGATGGTGAAACAGGTGTAACCCGGGCGGCTGTCGAATTCGATCGCGCCGTGGTGCTGGCTGATGTAGGTGTGCGCCAGATGCAGGCCGATGCCGGTGCCGCCCGGCCGGCCGGACACGAGCGGGTAGAACAGCGTCTCTTTCAGCGCCTCGGGGATGCCGGGGCCGTTGTCGATGATCTGCACCATGATGGCCAGCGGGAAGCGCTTGCGGTTGAGCGTGGCCTGCCGCGTGATGCGGGTTTTCAGGATGACTTCGCCAATGCCGGACATGGCTTGCACGGCGTTGCGCACCACGTTGAGCGTGGCCTGGATCAGTTGCTCGCGGTCACCGATCAAGCCGGGCAGGCTGGTGTCATAGTCGCGGCGCACCGCCAGGCCATTGGGCGTTTCGGCCAGCACCAGGCTGCGTACGCGCTCCAGCACTTCGTGGATGCTCAGTTCCGACAATTTGGGCAGCCGGTGCGGCGTCAACAGCCGGTCCAGCAGGCCCTGCAGGCGCTGCGATTCCTCGATGATGACCTGCGTGTATTCCTTGAGCTGTGCATCGGCCAGCTCGGCAGACAGCAATTGCGCCGCACCACGGATGCCGCCCAGCGGGTTCTTGATTTCGTGTGCCAGATTGCGGATCAGTTCGCGGTTGGCCTGTTGCTGTGCCTGCAGGCGTTCTTCGTTGGCAATGCGGCGTTGCTGATCGATCTGGCGTACTTCCAGCAGCGCGTCGGCGTGCTCGGATTCGATCGGCGTGGCACACAGCGACACATACACCTCGCCGTGTGCGGTCAGCATCAGCAGCTCGTGCTCGGTAATGCTGATGTTGTCGCCCAGCGCGGTGACCACGGCCTGCACCAGCGGGCTTTCCGGTGCCAGGCAGGCAGACAGCGTCAGCCCCAGCTCTTCGTCCTTGAGGCCGAGCAGGTCGGCAGCGGCCGGGTTGAAGTAGGCCACTTCGCCATTCTTGCGTACCGCCACGATGGCCGCATCGAGATATTCCAGGCCGGAAAAGAACGGGGATGGAGGAGGGTGTTTCATCTGGGCGCTACCACTTGTATGCATCTGGCCCAGCATCAAGCAATTACCGGGCCAGCCTTCTGAAAGGCGCGCCGCTCGTGCTATTGCCTTGTTGCAGATGGTGGAAATGGCGTGGCGCCATTGCATCGTAGCCCACTGTTGCACCGATTTGGTGCAAATTGGGCAATGTCATGGCGCAGCAGGGTGCGGCAGGGCTGCAAGATGGGGCGTGCGCAGACGCGGGGCGTTGCCGGCCCGGCCAGCGCGGCTGGCTGCCGGGCGCGGAGGTGTTGCTAGCGGGCGCGCGCCAGCTCGTTGGTCAGCGCGGCAACGTTTTTCTCGTGCAGGACCACTGCCTCGCGCAGTCGGCCGAGGCGTTCGGTGTACTTGGCGACGTTGGTGCGCTCTTCCGGTGTGCGGTTGGCGTCGGCATCGTTCAGCGAGCGGCGGGCGTCGGTCAGCGCCTGCTGCTCGGCATTCAGCTCTTCCTGCAGGATGAGCTTGCGGTTGGTGTCGCGGCTTTTCTGCGTGGCGGCATCCACCTTGGGGAAGTTGCCAGGCGACGGTGCATACACGCGTTCGCTGTTGGCGGCCTTGCCGGTGGTGGTGCGGGCGCGCGGCGCCGGCACGGCCGGGGCCGGGTCGACATAGATGCGTTGCGCACCCTTGATGGGGATGTTGGAAAACGTGACGCGGCCTTCCTCATCCACGTATTTGTAGATGTCGGCCAGTGCCAGCGGTGCCGCCAGCAGCAAAGGAATCAGGATGATACGAGCATTCATGCAATAACCTTAACACAGCGAGGCTGACGCCGCGCCTTACGATGTGCGATCGCTGTGACCCAGCGATTTATCCGGTGCGATCTGATCACGCACACGCTGTTTGAGTTCCTTGGCTTCCGGAAATCCACCGTCGCGCTTGCGTTCCCACACCAGCACCTCATTGCAATGGATTGCAAACACGCCGCCGGTGCCGGGCTGCAAGGCCACCTCTCCCAGTTCGTCGCTGAACGTGCTCAGTAGCTCCTGCGCCAGCCATGCTGCACGCAGCAACCACTGGCATTGTGTGCAGTAGAGGATGGTCACGCGGGGCTTGCTCATAGCGGCAGGCCCCAGGCGCGCAGTTGTGCGGTGGTTTCGGCCGGATCGGTGTGGTGGATGGCATGCCAGCCGCAGGCGCGAGCACCGTCGGCATTCTTGAGGCTGTCGTCGATGAAAATCAGTTGTGCCGGCTGCGCATCGGGATGGTGCACGCGGATGCGTTCCAGCATCAGCGCATAAATGCGCGGGTCGGGCTTGATCAGCAACTCGCGGCCCGACACCAGCACATCCTTGAAGCGCTGCATGAAGGGGTAACGCTCCCACGCATACGGAAACGTCTCGGCCGACCAGTTGGTGAGTGCGTACAGCGGGATGCCGGCATCTTCCAGCGTTTCGAAAATGGCCATGCCCTCAACCAATGTGCCGCGCAGCGTTTCCGGCCAGCGGCCATAAAAAGCGGCGATCTGTTCGGCATAGGCCGGGTGGCGCGCACTCAGCGTGGCGGTGGCTTCGGCCAGCGAGCGGCCGGCATCCTGCTGGATGTTCCAGTCCGGGTTGCACACCTCGCTCAGAAACCACGCGCGCTCGCCAGCATCGGGGATCAGCTCGCGGAACAGGTAATCCGGGTTCCAGTCGAACAGCACGCCGCCGAGATCGAACACCACGATGGGGTTTGCTACTGTTTGCGTCATGTTGGCCTTCTGTCAGGGTGCGGGGTGGATGCCGTTGTCTCTGCTTGGTCGGATCCAGCGTATCAGCCGGCAGCTGATGTGCCGGGCGTCACAAGGGCTGGTGCGGATCGCACCTGCAGCACATGCCTGGCCACTGCATAGCAGTCGTCCACATGCGTGTCGCCAGCCAGCTTCATTGCGCTGAAGCCCAGTCCGGCGGCAACGGCCTGCCCCAGCACGGGAACAAATTTTACCAGTGACTTGCCCACCATGCGGCCGCCACGTGCACGCAGCAGGCGCAGCAGCAATTGCCGGCTGACCCAGCGTCCGACCATTTCGCTGCCCACGCTGCCGATGCCTACCCAGACCAGCTTGCCAAGGGCGGGTTCAAGCGCGGCGATTTGTGCCGGGCTGAGGCCAAAGCGGTGGTTGATGGCCGGAATCAGTCGCAGCAGTACCGCCACATCTGTCCCCAGGTCGAGACCGGGCAAGGGGATCAGCGCGACGCCAGCGGACAGCGCTGCGCGGCGGGTGACCATGGCCTTGCAGTCAGCGCGTATTGCATCGAGTTCGTCGAGCGTGGTGGCGAGCATGACTTCCCCTTTGGGCTGGATGGCGGAGCTTGGGTGGCAGACTGCGCTGCGACGGATTGGTTCTGTGGTTTTTGGTAACGCCTTGTTCCCGGATGCCGCATTTGGCCCGTTGGCATGAAGTATGGTTCCGGCCGCATGGAGGGAAATATCCCCTTCACACAGCTGCTTCAAGCTCGTGCCCCGGTCGGGCAGGCAAAGGCCTAGGACGGGCGGGCGTTTTGACGCTATAGAAATAACAGCGCCTGGCGCGGAAAGAACACCTGATTGCCCATTGATGCCCGATTCTTGTCCGGAGCTGCTGCATGAGTGCTTTGCTGAGCAAATTGTTGGATGCCGGTTCGGCCCGGCCGGGGTTCGTCCCGATGGAGGAGGCTCGGGCGGCGCCCGAGCTGCATCTGCATGCACTGGAAAGCCCCGGCGAGCGTTTGCAGGGACTGCTGGCCGGGCTGCTGGCCGAGCCTGCACAGATCAGCCCCAAGTTTTTCTACGATGCGCAGGGCTGTGCCATCTACAGCGCCATCTGCGAGCTGGCCGAGTATTACCCCACCCGGACCGAGGCAGCGATTTTTGCCCAATACCGGCGCGAGATTGCGGCTTGTCTGCCGTGCGGGGCGCAATGGGTTGATCTGGGTTGTGGCGATGGCGCCAAGGCATGGGGCTGGCTGGATGTGGCGGGTGCCAGCCGCTATATCGGCGTGGATATTGCGCAGGACTGGCTGGCTGCCACGCTACAGGCGGGGCACAAGCGGTTTCCCCATGTTGGCTTTGCCGGGGTGGTCACCGATTTCACGCGGCCGTTTTCCATCGTGCAGTTGCTGATGCGCCACCCTGAGCATGCACCGGTCTTTTTCTATCCAGGCTCATCCATCGGCAATTTCGAGCCTGAACATGCGCTGGGCATGCTGCGCACCATGTGTGAGCATCTGGGCTGCGAGGGGCGCTTGTTGATCGGTGTCGATGCCCCCAAGCCGCGCGACGCGCTGGAGGCCGCCTACGATGATGCGCTGGGCATTACCGCAGCGTTCAACCTCAATGTGTTGCGGGTGGTGAACCGTGAGCTGGGCTGCGCGTTGCAGCCGCAGGATTTCAGGCATCGGGCGGTATACAACGAGGCCGCCGAGCGCATCGAAATGCACCTGGTGGCGCAACGCAGTCTGCAGTTGAATCTGGCCGGTGTTGTTCGCCATTTTGCCGCCGGTGAGGCCATCGTGACCGAGCACTCCTACAAGTACACTCCTGCACGCTTCGCGGCCTTGCTGGCCGAGGCGGGCTTTGGCACGGTGCAGCGCTGGAGCGACGGGCAGGGCTGGTTCAATGTCTACGTTGCCGCACCAGCAGGGGCATGCGCATGAAGCAGGATGCTTCTGCAGACCTGGCCATGCGCCAGGCGGGCCTGCGCCGAGCCTATGCCGGAGTGCGCGCCTGCTCCATGCAACTGATTGCCGGTCTGAGCGCGGAAGATTGCATGGTGCAATCCATGCCTGATGCCAGTCCGGTCAAATGGCATCTGGCTCATGTCACGTGGTTTTTTGAAACCTTTTTGCTTGAGCCTGCGGAAACGGGCTTTCAGCCTTTTGATCCGGCATTTCGCGTGTTGTTCAACTCCTACTACGTCGGTGTGGGCGAGCGTCACCCACGACCCGCGCGTGGCGTGTTGTCGCGACCGGCGCTGGATACGGTGCTGGCCTATCGCCGCGACGTCGATTTGCGCATGGATGCGCTGATGGACAGCGCACAGCCGGCAGACGTGCTGAACCTGATCGAGCTGGGCTTGCATCACGAGCAACAGCATCAGGAATTGATGCTGACTGACCTGAAGCATCATTTCTGGTGCAACCCGCTGCATCCGGTGCTCGATTCGGCCCCGCGCAGCGCCGGCCCGGTTGGGCCGTTGCGCTGGCTGCCGCTGGCGGGCGGGGTGCTTGAAGTCGGATATGGCGCTGATGGCTTTGCCTTCGACAATGAACGGCCTGCACATGCCGTGTGGCTGGCACCTTTCGAGCTGGCATCGCGCCCGGTGACGCAAGGCGAGTTCCTGGCTTTCATGGCCGATGACGGTTATCGCCGCCCCGAACTGTGGCTGTCGGACGGCTGGGATGCTTGCATGCGCGAGGGCTGGCAGGCTCCGCTGTACTGGTGGCGTGATGCGCAAGGCGCTTGGCAGACTTACATGCTGCACGGCGAGCAAGCCCCGGAGCCGCACGTGCCGGTGATGCATCTGAGTTATTACGAGGCCGACGCCTACGCGCGCTGGGCCGGCGCGCGCCTGCCCACTGAACAGGAATGGGAATGCGCGGCCCGCGCAGGCCTGGCTGCCGGTAGTGGCGAGGTATGGGAATGGACGGCCAGTGCCTATCTGCCCTATCCCGGGTTCCGCCAGGCGGCCGGGGCGGTGGGCGAATACAACGGCAAGTTCATGATCAACCAGATGGTGTTGCGCGGCGGCTCAATGGCCACGCCATCAGGTCACGTCCGCCCGACCTATCGCAATTTCTTCAATCCGGCTGCGCGCTGGCAATTCAGCGGTTTGCGGCTGGCGCGGGATTCCGCCCGGGGCGAGCAAGTGTGCTCGCCGGCGCCGGCATGAAAAAACCCCGCAACCGGGTAACGGCGCGGGGTTTGGCTGCTTTTCCAGAAGCGCCCGGATGTCAGGGCGCGTCGGAGGTTCAGCGAGTAGTGCATGTGCCTGTGCTTTGCTTGTGTTTTAGGCTTGTCTATGGAAAATAGGGGACAAAATAGGGGGTTGTAGAGCAGATTTGTCGAATCGGGGGCCTGTCTCGCCATGCCAAGAAGAGGTCTCCGGCCCCAAGAATGGAGTGCACCATATTGGTGCGATTGCGCATCTGGGACTAATGAGGGGCGGCGTGGTGCGACGCTGGTCAAAACTTCTTCCAGCCGGTGAACTGCCACCCTGCGAGGCAGGGGTAAGAAAATGGTCACCAACAGGCATAGGTGGCCGTAACGAGGCGCGTGCGTTGCGGAGAGCAAAAAGGAAGGCCATCGCCTCAGCAGTCCAAGGAACCCGTCTCAGAATTTGACCCCCTCCCCATTCCAAAATGCTTGCCCGAAAAAATGCGACTGGGTACGCGTTCTTTCGGCAGGTTCCGCCAAAGATGCGCACCCCCCATCCCTAGGCACTCCACAAGCGGCCTCCCCAGTGGTCAAAATGAAATCGTATTGCCCATGTTGGCCGGGAAAGGGATTTGACGCGGGTAGGGCGTGGCTGGTGCTTACGTAGTGCTCATCCAAAGGACACCCTGACGGCTTTTGATATCTGCACTACTGATAAGCCACCCTAGCCCCGGCCTAGACCCCCCCCTATAAAAATCGGGGATTTTCTGGAGCGAACCTAGAGCCGCGGTCTGTGCTGTCGATGAGTCAGACTTTTATGCCCCCTCCCCCTATGGCATCCCGGTTGCCGCCAGGCCGATGCGCAGGGTTGCACCGTGGTAGAGGTCTGCTGCCGGGCGGTCTGCAGGGACACGCATGAAGCAGGTATGCGTTGGCGTCACAATCCGCAAGATGTGCTGGCCGGGGTAGGCCAACAGCCAGAAGGCAAAGCTATCGGTAACCGGGAGTTGGTAGGTGCGCGCATAGGCCAGCAGCAGCGCCAGCGTGTCGGCATCTTGCGTGGACACCTGCCGCATAAGTTGGGTTTGCACCTCCTTGCTGTCCTGCCTGTGCGATGCCACTTGCGTGGCAATCTCCCGCCAAAGCGCCCAAGTCTCTGCCGTCAAATCAGCGGCGCGGGGTTGCTTCTGCAGGTCTGCCAACAGCGCGGTTTTCTCCCCTACCCGTGAATTCGTGGTGTCACACGTGTCACAGGTGTCACAGCCTTGATTCATAAGGGAATTTGTCGTGACACGCGCCGATTCGCTTGTGTCACAGGTGTCACAGACTGGGGCACCAACCCCTCGCGGGGTTGGTGCCGAGGGTGACTGTAATGCGTTGATCCAATTAAGGAAATCGGGCCGCTCAGACATCATCACCCCCGCTATGCCACAACGTCGGCAACACCACATAGACGCGAGGTGACCCCATGCCCGGCAATCGTTCTGTCTTCGATGCTTTGCCATCCTTGCCGGGTAACAAGATGCCGTGGTCAAGCAGCAGCCGGTTTGCCCGTTTCAGATCGCAGCCCTTGAGGACTTCACCTGCCCACGATTGCGGTAGCACGTAATACGTTGTTTCTGCTGCTTTGGCACCACTGGCCGTGCCGTCCTCGCAGACGATCTCAGTCTTGCGAAAACCGCAGCGAGCAAGGGTCTTGGGGCCGTGATCGTCCACAATGGCGTCATCTCGATCCCAGCGGGTAAAGCGGGCCTCGCCGTGCTGCTCAAAGAACAGCCGCACCTGCCGCAATATTTGCCTGTCCTCTTCGTTGCCGGCGCCGCCCCGATGCCTGAGCCAGTCGGTGTAGAGCGTGGCCGCAGCCTGCCACGCAGCTTGTGTTGGCCAGCCGGTCAGTCCGGCAGCGGTGGCGGTCTCGCCGGCAAATGCAGCAAGGGCAAAGTAGTTGGCAGCGTGGCGTGCTTGGCCGGATGCCCCGGCCGGCACGTAGTCAGCAGCAAACTTGCTCAGTGCCTGTTCCAGCGAGCGGCGCAGGGTATCGCTATCAGTCCCTGCCAGCGTTTCCAGCCAGGTAGCGCCGATAACCCCATGCTGGCGCTCTGTAGCTTTGGCAATGGCCTCGCACAGTGCAGGGTGGTCTTGGTGGCCGTGTAGATCGTCAAAGGCCCCATGCCGGCGCTCCGCGCTGATATGCAGCAGCCGGGCCAGCTGGCCGGCATTGACCGGAACGCCATGCATTTTCAGGTAGTCGGCAACGGAGTGCTCGCCATTGCTCAGCACAAAGCAGCGCCAGCGCGTCATTGCCCGCAGGCCGCCGTCTGCACGCCCTCGGCTTTTACCTTGGCCTTGGCTGAGCATGTATACCACGGCAGCCACGTCCGATGCTTTGGCCCGGCCGATCTCATCCAAGATCAAGGGGAGATCGTTGTGGGCCTCTAGCTGGCCCTCGGCACCGGTTGCCGTGGTTTGCCACGATTTCTCATAGCGGTTGGGTATGCCAAACACCGACGCAGCCGCACGGCAAGCCACGCTCTTGCCATTCTTGGACGGGCCGGCAATATGGAAGCCGCCAGAATCCATGCCAAAGAACGCCATCAGTGGTCCAGCCAGCGCAGCGCTGATTGCCATTAACATGATTGGATTCCCTACGGCATAGGCTGCAACGTCGGTTTTCCAGCCCTCAAGCGTGCCGGCCGTGGCCAGCTCGGCGGTTGCCCCGCCGTGGTAAATCAGTAGCTCGGCCGGCGAACCAATCACCTGGTCAGGCAGGACAAAGGCCGAATCATGCCAGCCGGTGCGCGGCACCAGCCGGGCGCGCGGAGCGTCTACGCTTGTCTGCAGGTACTGCAGCATCAGCTTGGTACGGTCGGCCGCATACGAGAACCACAGCCCCTTGTCGGCCAGCTCTTCCAGCACCTTGGATGACTGGTCCGACAGCAGCTTGGCGCGCGGTATCACGTGCTCTTTCAGCGTGCCATCAAGATCGCGCAGGTAGACCAGCACAGCCCACGCACCACCATCCTGATTGCGTACTTGCGCCACGATGCGCAGGGGGCCACATAGCTTGCGTGGTTCGCTCTCCTCGTCGGCGCGGTAGTACACCCCGTCGTCTTTGCTCAAGAAGCGATCAAGGCCGCTTGAGGCGGCCTTGTTGGTCTGTGTGTCCTTGGCCACCGTGTCTGCGTCATTCGCCGCTGTCTTGGACCGGGAGGCGGGCTTGCGAGGAAGTTTCATGGGCGGGACGGAATCAGGGTTCATCAGTTGGTCACGGTCGTTCTTTTGGGCACTCATTCTTGATCCCCTGTCAGTACATCCAGCCAGTCACGCCCGGCCGTTGAGGGAAGCAACACCCTCACTATTCGCCCCTCATCCAAGAGCCGCAGCGCAAGCTTCTCTGCTGCGGCTTGCCCTGCGCCGCCTTCGTCCAGATCGGCAAAGACAAAGACTTCTTTTACCTGCGGAGGCAACGCAACACGGGTCATGCCATGAGCTGAAAGCCCGGCCCATACCGGCAATCCGTTGGCGCAGTGCACGGCTAGGGCGGTTTCTATGCCCTCGGCCAATGCCAACCGTTCCCCGGCCGGGTAGAGCCGTACTGCAGCGCCATCGGGTGGAGCGCTCGGGCTTCCCCATTTCTTCGGGCTAGGGACGGCAGCCTTTTTGCCGTCGTCGGTCAGGTAGGTCTTATGCAGGGCAATCGCTGAGCCGTCTTGCGCCTGCACGGCAGCCAGCATTGCGGCAAACACACCTAGTTGCACGGGCTTGCCGCCATCACGGCACCAGTAGGGCACGGCAGCATGCCAACGAAGCGCCTTGGGATAATCTGCCAGCAGCAAGCCACGGTTGGCCAGGTAATGGCCTGCGGGGCTATCGGCACAAATCGGCCGAGCAGCCTGCCATAGCGCAGCATTGGCGCGGCGGGCCTTTTCCCACTGCCGGCGCTGCTCGGCGGCCTCAGCTGCTTTGCGCTTGGCGATTTCGGCGGGGTCAGGTGCGACAGCCTGTACACCTGCGCCGCCGAGATAATCAGAGACAAAGCGTGCCGCGCCGATGAAGTCGCAGCGCAACCAGTCGGCCAGCAGGTGGAAACCATCGCCGCCGTCCGGGCGGTGCTTGTTGCATACGAAGCAGCCACGCCCGCCTCGGTCGGTGAAGCGGAATCTGTCCTTGCCGCCACAAACCGGGCAAGGGCCGTGGCCCTTACCCAGGTGACGTTGTTCGATTCCGGCCGCTTGGAGAATTGCTGGCCAATGGTCGCTGGCCAGCACCTTGAGGGCAGATATGTCGATTCCCCCTTTCATTGTTCAAAACATCGTCCTGCGGCCAACCTTGACCGGCATTTGTTCTCTAGCGGCAAGCCATTCCGCTAGTTCGTGAGCTGCAACCCGTTGCCGGTGGGAGCATGGGCACTCCAGAAATACGTAGAGCGCCGCGAGCTTTCCGTCTGGATACTGCCCAACGATGCTTAAGCTGTTGCAAAAGGCGGATATGGAGACCGAGACAAAGCGAGGGATATATCCACTCAGGTATTCGTCTCTAGTGAGTGGAGGTAGCGGCAAAGTTACAACCGGTTTCAGCCATTTGAGCAGGGCATACCGGGCGTTCCGCTCTGCACTCACTGAGGCTGGGCGATAGCTGTTTTTTGAGGTTTGAATAGGCAGGCTCGGGACTGATTTGCGAGCGCGAGCGGACCCGCCGCCCAGAATGCTGGTCGTTTGCATGGGTAAATCTCCGATAGTGAGTTAGCGGTTTTTGCTACGGGTTGCCGAGCGGTGCGGCCGGTCTGATCGTTTGTAGCGACGCAGATGGCTTAGCGCAGCGGCCAGACGGTCGCGCTGGGCGCGATCCACGACAGCTATGCGGCGAGAGGGCTTACGCATGGGCACCCCCCCGCATAGCGACGTAGTTGGCAGGCCACGGCAGCGCGTGGCCAAGATAGGGCAAAGCAAGGTAGGCGCACCTGAACCAATGCGGTGTCGGCGCGAGGAGCGAAACGAAATCAGCCATGTTAGTGGCCTCCTGTTGACGAGTGAGGCCCACCATTCGACGCCAATCGAGGGCGGCGGGCGCTAGACGGGGTTGGCGTACCGGGTCAACAGACCGGTGCACCCGAAGGTGCCCACCGCCTAGGCTCGCCATAGAAAGCGCGCAGAGGCAAAGCGCAAGGCCGCGCTTCCGGTCTCGCACTTGTTGACGCGGGACGCCAATCCCGGCTTCGCTATTGAACGAAGCGGGGCTATTGTGCTGCGGATTTCCCTGAAGGGTCAACACGCAGGGCGCTTGGTTCATTGGCCTACCTCGATCTGACTTTCGCCAACGGCTAGCGCCCAGCGCCAAACGAGCGTTGACCAAGCCAGCAAGGGCCACTGGTCTACCAGCCGTGCAAACCGTCCCTTTGCTTCGTATTCGTCCGGCCACGCAGGAAACAAGTCCTCGAAGATATGGCCGTCGTTGCAAGCGAGAACGATGCCATTGTGAAAAGGCTTGATCTCCTCCAGCCAGAAATCGCGCTTGAGGTTGGTGGCGACTGCCGACGGCATCGCATGACTGCAGCTATCACCTTCCATCATTTGCCAAAGATAAAGAGCCTCCAGGCTGGTGAATGGGGGCAGGATCGCGTGGCGAGATTGGTCCGGAGAGTTGAGCAATACCGGTTCGGAAAAAGTGGCCATCAGATCGTTGAACCTGAATTCAACGCCATCGTCACGATGCGTCGGCACGTGTACTTCAATCTTGTTGTAGGTCAGTGTGGAGGCGTTGATTTCGGGCAGTGTTGTGGTGTGCATGGGGTTTTCCTTAGTGGGAAAGAGCTGCGTAGGTGATCATCAGTGCAACTGCTGCGATCAATTCGACGGGCATTAGTATTGGGCCTTGTTGCGTTGAGCAATTCGGCAGGCAACCCACGCAGACACTTCGCTTTGCAGCCAAGCCACGCTGTTGCTGCCCAATTGCACCGGCCGGGGAAAGTCGCCGGCTGCGATGGCCGCGTAGATTGAGCTACGTGATAGCGCAACTTGTTTGCAAACTTCATCGCATCGGATCAGATAGTCCACGGTCGGAGCCGGCATGCCCGTTGCGCGCAAGGGACGAGGAGCGGTCATTGCGCACCCCCATGCTCGGTAGTACGGGCCGCGACAAAAGCTTCTATATCGCTTGCGCGGTAGAACACCTTGCCGCCGCGTTTGAGGTAGACAGGCCCGTTGCCCCGGCTGCGCCAGGTGGCCAGCGTGGTAACGGCTACGCCCATTTGTGTGGCGGCTTGCTTTGCGGTTAGTAGGTTTAAGCAACTCATACGAACTCCAATAAAAAAACCCGCCACAGGGGCGGGTTTGGTGGGCGGCTCATGACGAGCCAAAATAAAAAGCCCGCCGTTAGCGGGCGGGCTTCAAAAGATACGGGCGTAAAAAAAGCCCGTCACAACAGGCTTCTATGGACCACCTCGCAACCGTGGCGGCTCGAACTCCCGTTAATCACGTTGGTAACGGGGTTTCATGGCTTGACATAAGCAAGCCCGTCTTTTCGCGATTTTAGTGTCGAGTTGACGCAGCAGTAGTCACGATACAATATTTTGCACGAAGCCGTGTAAGCCCGTCCAGTGCAATCCTTGAAAATGCTTGGTATACAGGGGTTGCCGTTTAACGATTTCCGTTATACTTGCGCATGATCTGCTCGTTCGCATGTGAACACACCGCCAGGCTTTTTCACGGCGATTCAGCTGACCGCCATGCGTTGATGGCAAGGTGGCTCTGTCTGCTCAATGCCAGCCGGTTGCCTGATGCGCTGCAGACCCCGGCTTGTTTGAATGTCGGCCAAGCTGCTGGCAAGGGTGGGTGGCGATTTATCGAGGTAGGGAAGGGGCTGGTCTTGTGGTTCCAGATTCACTCAACTCTGGGCTTCGGCAAAGCCGCCGTCAGCTTGGACTGCGTGCTATTTCTGCCGCTCGGCAGCAACCCGCCACGGCGCCCTCAACGTATACCTGCGAGCATGAACAAATTACCACCCGTGCACCCAGGCGAAATCATCAAAGCCGAGTTCCTTGTTCCGCTGGGCGTTTCCGTTAACGCAGCAGCCAAGGCTATCGGTGTCCCAACCCCGCGACTGAATGATGTGATACTGGGCAAGCGCGGCATTAGTGCGGATACTGCACTACGTCTGGAAAGATATTTGGGCTTGCCCGCAGCAGAATGGCTGGCCCTACAGGCAGCCTATGAGCTGAGCGCTATCTCGCTTGAGGCTCGGCAGGAAATCCGTGCCGCGATCCGGCCGGCGCTTGGCTAGAGGGGCCGACGGCGGGGGCAAGCCGCAATAGCGTTTATCTGAAACCAGTCACCATCAAAAGATGGGCTGATTGTTCCCTCAAGGAGTCCTGACGATGAGGTGTCCATGTTGTGGTGGGGCGGAACTGGTGCACGACACGCGCGACATGCCCTATATCTACAAAGGCCAAAGTACCGCCATCCCCGAGGTAACCGCTGATTTCTGTCCTGCCTGCGGCGAAGCTATTTTGGACGGGGAGCAGGCCGACCGGGTTATCGAACAAGTCGGTGAGTTTCGGCGCCAGGTGCATTCAAACTCGGACATAGCTAACTAGCTACTGTGCGCAAGAGGCCTCGATCCCTGTTTAGCTATCCCGTGCCTATCCCAACCCGAAGCCCATGCAGGGTAGCCAGCTTTATGGGCGTGCGTTGAGCCTGCATTGCAGCGCAACTTCGTAAGCCGTCTCCAAGTGCGGTGCCAATGGGCGCTCCATAGCTACATGCTGAGCAATCACAGTGCTCTTGTCTGAGTCGCCAAGTCGTCCCCTGAAGATCAGCCACGCAAACAGGCGTGGTGTGGTCTGGGTCAGAGTATGGCCAGAGTCTTCTGCCAGTTTGCGTGCCTTCATATCGTCCGTAATGAAGGCTTGCCTAATTTTCATGGCAAAGGCAATTGACGACAGTTCCCCTTTGCCCAAGCGCTTTCGGCTCTCCAGCAGCTGGATAGTTTGCAGATCATCAATGCTGCACGAATGCGCTGCAAAACCGCCGCGTTTCTGCTCGTGGGTTAATCGCCTAATGAGCTCCGTTTCTGCAGCACTCGGTGTTTTCTTGCGAGGCTTAGTCAAGCATTCGTAGTGAACAAAGCTGGTGATGCAGAAATCGCAATGTGCTTCCTTGGCGGCTGCTAGCAGTCGAGTGGATGAGAGTACGTTCCATACCGAGCAGGTATCGGCAACATTGATTGGATGAAATTTTGAAGGGTCAAAGGCCATGGAGAGTCCGACCGTAAAGACTTGCAAGTTCGGAGAGCTCACCGTGACTACATAACAGAGCTTCGGCTAACCGACCAAGGCTGATCACGCCTGCGCTGAATCCGTCAAAGCACAATCCGACATAGTAGTCTGAGAGGCCTTGCTCCAAGAGGTGGGCTTTGCGTTGGCGCTGAGTTGCGGTGAGGTGTTCGGGTAGCTCAGGATCAATCTTTGCATCGCGCGGCACATGTAATTTCCGGATACGATTGTAGGTACTTGCGTCGATGAGGTTGGCCTCTTTGAGAGCAATTGCAAGCGCAATACAGCTCACGCGCAGCTCGTTAGCCCGCCGCTGCGCATCAGCATCCGTCCATAGGGAGGGTGCTGGTAGCCTCGCCAAGAAGGCGGGAGGCATCAGGAAGCATGATGCAAAACGATTGGCTCTCAACTCCACCAAGTCCGATCCGCTAGTGTCGTCAAAGCTAACGCTGGCCCCCTGCGCTGAGTCGAAGATGGCGTGTGCCATTTCGTGCGCTGCGCTAAAACGTTGCCGATAGATATCCTCGCTGTAGTTTACTAGGGCACACTTTCCTGCTAACGGATGCATTACAAAGAGGCCTGAGATATTGGAGTTTCCCAGCTTGCGCCGAAATACATGCACGCCAACACTGCGAAATTCCGCGTAGATATCGCGAGGAACCGCGCGATCCGAGTACCCCAGAGCTGTACGAAGGCGAGCGGCCGCGGCTTCGCCATGACCTTTGAAGAAGCTGCCAGTAGGAGTAAACGAGAAAGCTTTCGGCGTGCGGCCAAGTTCTCGCATCAAAAAATCTTCGGTCTCACAAAGGTATAGAAAGTCTTGGATGGATCGACGATCTTCTTTCGTGAAGTCGTTACCGTGCGCGCGATAAAGTGTCTCGGCCTGCTCAAATGGGGCGACCTGCTCATTGGAGATGAAGAACTTGAAGTCGCAGCGGTAATGGTCGGCAAGGATTAAAATTTCATCGCCTGTCGGCTCAACGTGACCGGCTTCGATAGATGTTAAGCGAGCAACACCAATACCGGTTGAAGAGGTGACTTCGGCGATAGTCTCCTTGAGTTGTTCTCTGTATCTGGCTAGCTTTGAGCCTAGAGTTTGCAGATTGATGGGCATGGGTCACAGCATAGACGGGGACAATATTTCGCGCAGGGACGGAAGATACAGGCAACGGAAAGGTCGGACTACAGCGAGTCGCCGTATGGTGGTGACTTGTTCAGGGTGCATGGCGCGCTTGCTTATGACAGGCTACTCCCAAAGCGGAATAAAATGCTGCAGGTCTTCATCTGTCTCCCCCAGTTCCTTGGCGAATCCTTGGAAATTTCTGCCGATGACTTGAAGGACATTAAGCAGACTCTCCTTGGAGCCATCTGTTAAAAATGCATTCAGCCGTTCTGGTGAGCCAATGCTCTGGAGCGCTTCGAGCCGCTCTATAGCCCTCGGCACCAAAATCTTGATGGCGTGGAGATGGGAGATTGCTTTTTCTGTTGGTAGATCAAGGCTCCGAATCTCATCCATCGTTTTCAAGCCAATCTGCACAATGTCTTTTTGGTATCCAGTTCGCCAGTACCGCATAGGATCGCTGGTTTCTTGCAGTAGGCGCAGCCTAGTGTCACATAGCGCGGTTACTACTGCTCGGACAACGACAGTGGTGGCTTTCAGTCGACGCTTTTCTGCTTTGATTTGTTCCTTGCGGGCATTGCGGTTTTGTTGTGCAGGTACCCATATCGCAACGCATACTGCTAGTACCGTGCCTATTGCTCCGGTCCAGGCAGCCCAGTCGGATGGAGTGAGGTGCAGCGGCTGCGCTGCAGATGCGGTTACAGGGCTTGAGTGTATTGCACTAGCAACAGTGCTGACGACTTGGTGCGCAATTTGGCTGGCGGTGTTGGTCGGCATAGCGGGCACGAAGTTAGATGAGCAGGCTGCGTTTTACCGCGGCCATGCGGGTTTGATTAAAGCTGACGCGTTTGTGTAGGGATATCGAACGTATTACGGCGATGATTTACCTCCACGTCCATTCGGCATCTGAAAATTCTGATTCATTAATGCCCAATGCGAGCGCGAACTCCCTGAACTTTTCTCCGATGGACTGAAGGTCAAGGACTAGCGCCTTCTTCTTTTCGTTCCTTTCATCAAAGAATTCGTCGATCTTCGTTGAAAAGCGGAAGTCGTCTGCCAATGCGGTGAGGCGCCGGCTCATCGGCGGAGCCAAGCTTTGTAGTTGTTGTAATGCGTTGATTGCTTGTGCCGATGGCAGTTCAAGGTACCGAACATCTTGCAGTGCCTGCAACGCAAGCGAGACAGTCTCTTGGTTTCGAAGTACGCGCCCCAGATGTTCGATATTGGGCTCTGGCTGCATAACCAGCACCTTTGCTTGGCATATACGTTTAGTAAGTGTTTTCGCTAAAGCGACAAATTTTCCGTACTTCGCGCGTTCAGCTTCCTTCGCGTCTCTGCGAGCTTGTTCTTCCTGCTCGCGAAGTAGTGCGCGACTTTCACTGGTCTGCCATGCAGCTACACCGATGGCGACAAGGATGGCGAGGATGGAACCAACCGCTTGCACCCAAGCCGGCCAATCTGCCGACGCAATCCTGAATGTTTGGCTAGCCGCTCGGGTGGTGGAGTTGGCCGGCTGACTCGCAATAGCGTGGAAAGCACTGCTAGCGACACTTGCAGTTGCGTGGACGATTTGGTGTGTTATCTGGCTGGCGATACTGGCGGTCATAAGTGGCCCTCGTGGCAGGTCATCACTGTAGATGCTTATGCGCTTTGAGCCAATCATGCTCGATTGTGTCCAGTGTTACTCTCACGCGCGCCATCAAACATGTGCGATATAACTCTGTGTGGCGATTACGCATGCTTTGTAACAGGGATTTGCAGCGCCGCTTGTGGCCTGTTGCAGGTAGTCGTTGCTCTCCGCTGCTTTTTTGCCTTGATCATTGGGAATGACATTGCTTTCTGGGCAACGTTGGGCGCTGTTATGGCTGGCAGCGGGAAGGCATCCGCGCGCGATTTTTAGCCCTGTCCGACTGTCGCTTAACCCGGCGAGTACAGGCCAAACGCTGGGCCGGCGTGGGTTAGCGCATTTTTGTTGTGCAGGCGGCGCGTGACACCTGTGACACAAGAAATTCAGCCCGTGCCACGAAAATTCGCCTTGTAAATCAACGGCGTGACACCTGTGACACGTGTGACACCACAAAAGCCGGGGTGGGCTGAGTGCCGCAGCCCGGATTCGAGGTGGTGGCATTGCCTATTTCCGGCCGGATGGCGCTGTTTCTTTCCCTCAAATCTATAGGAAACGCCCTTATCCCGTAGAGGTGTCGCAGGTGTCATGCGCTGGTCAGGCCAGCTTGCGGAAGGTGGCCGCTATCACAGTTTGCTCGTTCATGGTGCTGTCCAGAAAATCAGCCCAAGCCTGCAGCATGGCAAGGCGCTGTTGCTTGTACTGGGCGTGAGCGTAGACGCCGGCAATGCCGGGTATGGCATGGCTGAGGGCTGCTTCTACCACCTCGGGCAAGTGGCCTTGTTCGCGCAGCTGCGTGCTGATGGTGTGGCGGTGGTCGTGGATTACGTAGTCCTCGATCTTGGCCGCGTTGATGGCGGCAGCATGTGCGCCATCCAGATTGTTGCCATTCATGGCGCGCTTGGGGTTGGTGGGCATGGGCAAGACCCAATCGCTGCCGTTGGCCAAGCGTTTCAGCTCGTCGAGTATCTCCAGCGCTTGCTTTGGCAGGAATACGCGGTGTTCCTTGGCCGCCTTCATCCGGCTGGCAGGGATAAGCCATTCGCCGGCTTCAAAGTCGAACTCCTGCCAGTTGGCGCCGCATAGCTCGTTTTTGCGCAGCGCCAATATCAACAGCAGATGCAGGGCCAGCTTGTAGCCTCGATAGCAATCCGCTTGGTAAAGCCCGATCAGGTAACGGCGCAGCTCCGGCAGGGTCAGCCAGCGGCTGCGCTTTCCCTTGGTGCCGATCCGCGCGGCTTTGATCTGCTGGGCCGGGTTGGCGCTGCACCATTCGTGCTCAAGCGCATAACCAAAGATGCGCGCTGCCCAGCCGTGGGAATGCAGGGCCGCTTGTGGGCCGCGCCGTTCGCGTATGTCGTAAAACAACTCGCGCAGCAGTGGAGCATTGATGTCATCAAGGGCCAGGTCGCCCAGCGCCGGCAGCAGGTGAACGCGGGCAGGGGTAAAACCCTTGTCCGGGCTTTTCCAATTGTGGTCCACCCACTCCGTTTTGTAGCGTGCGGCTGCTTCGCCAAAGGTCATGCGGGCAGACGCGGCGGCTGCAGCCTCGGTTTGCGCTGCCGCTGCTTGGATGGCATCGAGCGATGCGCCGGCCAGTGCGAGACGTCGGGCTGCTTCGTTATCCAGCAGCTCGGCCGGGTGCTGCCCCAGCTCGATCAGCTTGCGCGCTATCGCATGAATGGCTCGCGCTTCGCCCAGGCTGATTTCGGGGTAGTTGCCATACAGGTGCTTCTGCTTCTTGCCACCCAGGCGGAATTCGTACCGCCAGGCTTTCGTCCCCTTGGCGCGCACCACCAGTGATAGCCCGTTGCCGTCGGCCAGTTGGTACTCGTCCCCTGTGACCTTTGCTTTGGCGCATTGCAGCTCGGTTAGCGGCATTTCTGTCCCCTGTTTTTTGCCCCTGCTGTGACCATCGTACATCTAAGGGGCAGGGTAGGGGACAAATTCGCTGGCTTCGACAGGACGGCGCTGGAATGATCTGGACAATAAAAAACCCCGCAACCGAGTGACGGCGCGGGGTTTGGCTGTATTTCTGGACGCGCCCGGATTGCTCTGGACGCTTCGAAAAATTACAGCGAGTAGTACATGTCGAACTCGACCGGGTGAGTCCACATACGGATCTTGTTCACGTCGTTCATCTTCAGCTCGATGTACGCGTCGATCCATTCGTCGGTGAACACGCCGCCACGGGTCAGGAACTCGCGGTCCTTGTTCAGTGCGTCCAGCGCTTCGTCCAGCGATGCACACACTGCCGGGATCTTGGCATCTTCTTCCGGCGGCAGATCGTACAGGTTCTTGTCAGCCGGATCGCCCGGGTGGATCTTGTTCTGGATACCATCCAGACCGGCCATCAGCAGCGCGGCGAAGCACAGGTACGGGTTGGCCAGCGGATCCGGGAAGCGGGTTTCGATACGACGGCCCTTGTCCGATGCCACGTGCGGGATACGGATGGAAGCCGAGCGGTTCTTGGCCGAGTAAGCCAGCTTGACCGGTGCTTCGTAGTGCGGAACCAGACGCTTGTACGAGTTGGTACCCGGGTTGGTGATGGCGTTCAGTGCCTTGGCGTGCTTGATGATGCCGCCGATGTAGAACAGCGCGGTTTCCGACAGGCCAGCGTAGCCGTTGCCTGCGAACAGGTTCTTGCCGTCCTTCCAGATCGACTGGTGAACGTGCATGCCCGAACCGTTGTCGCCAACGATCGGCTTCGGCATGAAGGTGGCTGTCTTGCCGTACTGGTCGGCCACGTTGTGCACGACGTACTTCAGGATCTGGGTCCAGTCAGCGCGCTGGGTCAGGGTGCTGAACTTGGTGCCGATTTCGTTCTGGCCAGCGTTGGCCACTTCGTGGTGGAACACTTCAACCGGAACGCCCAGTTCTTCCAGCACGATCACCATGGTCGCGCGGATGTCCTGGTGGCTGTCAACCGGCGGAACCGGGAAGTAGCCGCCCTTCAGGCGCGGACGGTGGCCGAGGTTGCCGCCTTCGAATTTTTCGCCAGTTGCCCAGGCACCTTCTTCCGAGCCGATCTTCACGAACGAGCCCGACAGGTCTGCATTCCAGCGCACGTTGTCGAAGATGAAGAATTCGGGTTCCGGACCGAAGAAGGCGGTGTCGCCGATGCCGGTGGTCTTCAGGTAGGCTTCAGCGCGCTTGGCCAGCGAACGCGGGTCGCGGTCATAGCCCTTGCCGGTAGCCGGCTCGATCACGTCACAAGTGATGAACACGGTCGGTTCGTCGTAGAACGGGTCGATCTTGGCGGTCGAAGGATCCGGCAGCAGCAGCATGTCGGAAGCCTGGATACCCTTCCAGCCTGTGATCGACGAACCGTCGAAGGCGTGGCCGTTGGTGAACCACTCTTCGTCAACGACGTGCGACGGGATCGTCACGTGTTGTTCTTTACCAATGGTGTCGGTGAAACGCAGATCAACGAAACGAATGTCGTTGTCCTTGATCAACTTGAGAACGTCGGCTGCCGCCATGTTAGTGCTCCTGGTTGCGAAAGTGATTTAAAGCGAATCCTGGTATCCCTGGCCGGGGCTCAAGGCACTGGCGGGGGAGTGGCCCTACTGGGAAGCATGAAGCGTGCCAAGGGCTGGTTCGCACGGCGCGCCTATTGTGCCACAAACCGCCGCCAGCGCTTGCACGGTGTTGCTCGCCGTCCGGCGACTTTTTGTTTTGCACTGTTATGGTGCGAATGCGGTCAGGTGGTGCGCAATTGTGGTGCGTTGTGCGCCGTGGCGTCATGGTTGTTGCGGATTGCCATTGCTGTCGCCCTGGCAGAGAATCGCAGGCAGCAGATCATCAATTGAAAGGAGTGCCGGGCATGAGCCAGATCAACGCCATCCTGCAGACTGCGCAGCAACGTGCGCAGGCGCAGCAACTGCCGTATTCGGGAGCACTGACCCCGGCCGAGGCGCATGCAGTGTTGCAGGCGCTGCCACAGGCGCGGCTGGTGGATGTGCGCTCGCAGGCAGAATGGCAGTTCGTCGGCACCGTGCCCGGCTCGGCGCAGATCGAGTGGGCGCACTTTCCTGGCATGCAGCCCAACCCGCATTTTGCCGACCAGCTCAAGCAGCAGGTCGATCCGCAGAGCGTGGTGCTGTTCCTGTGCCGTTCCGGTGCGCGCAGCCACAATGCCGCCGCGCTGGCCGCGCAGCTGGGCTATGGCGAGGCCTACAACATCCTTGAGGGCTTCGAGGGCGACAAGAACGCCGATCAGCACCGCAATACGGTCAACGGCTGGAAGGCCGCTGGCCTGCCGTGGGTGCAGGGCTGATCTTTTTGCCGCAACGCTGCTGCGGCCGAGGCCGCAGTCTGGAACAACATGGGTAGGGACTTGAGCGCCGCATGAATCGGAATGATTTGCTGAGCACGGCCAAGGGGCTGTTTCTGCGCAGCTTTGTACAGGGTATCGACGAGTGGCTGCAGCGCTGCGGCACGGAATTGACCGAGCGCGCCGCCATTGAAAGCGGCGATGCCCAGCGCGTGGCGGCCGATGCCGGCAAGGCATTGCGCAATGCCGACATGGCGCTCAAGCAGCATCTGTCCGAGGGCATGGTGCGGCTGGTCGAGCGTGGCTTCGAGACGGCCTATGATTCATTCCGCCCCTCGTTTGCCGATGCGGCGCATGCGCCCACGCTGTCGCTGATCGATACCGGTGCGGTCGAATCGGAAATCCGCCTTGACTGGCTGGCGCGGCGCTTTCGCAACGCAGCCGAAACGGAAATCCGTGATCTGAACATCCGCGTGGCCCAGTTGTTTGGCCAGGATCATATCCACGAGCGCGAGAACCCGTTCCGCCCTTATATGTTCGCGCGCTGCATCGTCGGTGCCGTTGATCTGCTGGATCAGTCCGGCGATGTGGCCACCGTGCTGTGCGAGGCGCTGGGCACCAGCACCACCAGCGAAGTCGTGGGCATCTACGCACAACTGAACGATTTCCTCGCGCAGCACGGTGTGGATGCCGACCTGCGCCTGACCATCAAGAAACAGGCCGAAGCGGTATCCGGAGCCTCGGCCGCGCGTGGTGCCGATGCCGCTGCCGGCCCGCAGCTGCATGATCCAGCCACACAGGCCGGTGCCGAGACCCTGGCGCCCGAGCAGATGCTGGCGGCGCAGACGCGGCTGGAGTCCTTGCTGCGCCTGGTGTTGTCCGCGCAGGGGCAAACGCTGCCGGATGCCATGCTGGGCAGCGCGCCCGCGTCGGCCGGCATGCTGCCGGCGGCCGCAGCCAATCTGGGCCTGACCCTGCAGCAATCGCTGCGCTCGGTTTTTTCCGCCGATGCTGCGGGCGTGGCCGGGAATGCCTTGGCGCAATATCACCCGGCTGCGCAGTTGCAATCCACGCTGGATGGCCTGCTGACCGCCAATGCCGCGCTGGGCGTGCCGCAGGGCGAGCGCGCACTCGACAACCTGCTGATGCAGCACCATGCGCAGCTCAGCGCCGGCGCGGCCGGCGACGTGCGCCAGCGCGTGATCGATATCGTGGGCTTGCTGTACGAATTCATCCTGCGCGACGAACTGGTGCCGCTGGCCATACGCCAGCAGCTGGCGCGGTTGCAGTTTCTGGCGCTCAAGATCGGTCTGGTCGAGCCTGACCTGTTTACCCGCGACACCCACCCGCTGCGCCGGCTGATCAACCGTCTGGCCAGCGTTGCCATTGCCAGTGCCGGCAACGACGAGGCCGCCGAGTGGCTGCAGCGCGAGGCGGGCCTTGCCATCGAGCCGCTGCTGGCCGACCGGGGCGACAACCCGCCGCTGGTGACCGTGATGCTGGACCGTTTCGAGGCTGACTTGCGCCATCGCTACAAGCGTCATGCCGCGCTGGCCATCGCCGCGGTACAGGCCCAATCGCTGGCGCAGGCGCGCAGCGCGCGTTATCAGGGCATTCGTGCCGCCATCGTGGCTGGCATGGATGGCTTGCGCTTCACCCCCTATGTCGTCGAGCTGCTGCAGGAAACCTGGCCGGCAGTGATCGAGTTGCAGGGGCGACAAAGCCCGGCGCTGGCCGAGCAATCGTTGTGGCTGGTGCCCGACCTGATCTGGAGCATCGCGCCCAAGACCGATGCCGCCGAGCGCAAGCAATTGCTGACCTTGATTCCCAACCTGCTGCCGGTGCTCAAGGACGGGCTGAAGGCGCTGGGCTGGGCACAGGCGCAGCTGGATGAAATGCAGCGCTGGCTGGTCGAGGCGCACAAGCTCGCGCTGCACATGCCGGAAACGCAGTACACCGTGCCGTCGCTGACCATGCTGCGTGACCGCTTTGCGCCGCATTACCAGCAGTTGTTCAACGGCGCTTTGGTGGTCGAGCCCGAAGCCGGCACGCAGGCGCGCTACCTGGCCGCCGCGCTGCAAGCGGCACAGGCCGATGTCGACGTCATGCATGTGCCGGACGAAATGCAGATCGGCGACGTCATTGCTGCATCCGGCCTGGCCGGCTTGCCGCTGAGCGAACGACGCAATGCCGTGCTGGCCCGCTTGCAGCCCGGCGTGGCACTGCGCTGGCAGGATGGTGCTGCCGCACGGCGCGGCCTGCTGGGCTGGCTGGCCGCCGATCAGCACCATGCCTTGCTGGTCTGGCCGGATGACAGCAAGCCGTTGTTGCTGGGTTTTGACGCCTTGATGCAACTGTTTGCACAGGGCAAGCTGCAGTTTGTCGAGCCACAACCGCTGTTTGATCGCGCCATTGCATCCTTGCTGGATGTGGCAGGCAAGTACCAGCTGCGTTGAGCGCGTGCCCACTCGGGAAGGGCGCAGTCCTGTGGGCTGCGCGCCAGGGCATGGCCGGAATGGCAGCTTGCTTGCGCAACGAGCAAGGTGACGCAATATCGTTTATTGTGGCTGGGCGGGTGGAGTGAATCCGCCATTGGCCCATTTGCAGGAGAATTCCATGCCCTATGCGCTGCGTGCAGCCGATGGCACCATCAAGGCCCTGTTCCAGTCTGCCGAAGGCGAGGCGCAGGAATACCTGCCACAGGGCAGCCCGGAAGTGCAGGCCTTTCTCGGTCTTGCTGCCGATACGGCGGCATTGGGCGATCTGGACCAGGACCTGATCCGTGTGCTGGAAGACCTGATCGACGTGCTGATCCACAAGAACCTGCTGCGCATTACCGATCTGCCGCCCGAGGCGCAAAGCAAGCTGCTGACGCGCAAGCGCGTGCGTAATCAGCTTTACCCGCCCAGCATGGTGCTTGGCCCCGACGACGGCGTGCTCTAGGGCCTGTTAACACTTATTTCGCGCTTGCGTTTGGGGTAGTTCGGGATGGAGCGCAAGGCGCAGAACGCGCCGCGGTACGGGTACCGCAAGCGGTTTGCAACGCAGCGAACCGCCCGAAATACCCCGAACCCGCAGGGCTGGGCCGCAAAGAGGCCATCTACGGCGTTACGCGCCTTGGCAATAACCGGTTATTGCCGCGTTGCGTGCCTTGTAGCTGACCTCTTTGCGGCCCAGCGCAAGCGCGAAATAAGTGTTAACAGGCCCTAGGCCGCTGCAGCGACGCGCGGCCCTGCGTGTGCTTACAACGCTGTGCTAAACTCCGGCCCGCGGACCAAGGTGGCCGGCGTGGCGCTAGCTACCTGATTCTGCAACAAATAAACCAATAATGAACCCGGAATCGCAGGCCGTGCCGGCCCCGATCCGGGCGTCCGCCACAGGCGGATGGCGGGGATGAGAGCAGCATGGACCGGAACGACCTTCTGGCGGCAACGCGCAGCGAATTTCTGCGCGCCTTTGCCGCAAGCATTTCTGATCTGGCCGAACGTGCGTCGGCCAGTTTGTTCGAGAGCGCCGATCGCGCCCGTTCAATGGCCGAGCAGCGTGATCTGCTCGATGCGCGCATCGTGCTGGGGCAGCATGCGGGGCAACTGCACGCGCAATTGCTGGATGGCATGGAACGGCTGCTGAACCGCAGCTTCCAGACCGCCTACAGCACGTTCCGCCCATCCTTCTCCGATTCGTTTTCCGCCAGTTCGCTCAGCCTGCTCGATACCAGCGCGGTCGAGGGCGAGCTACGGCTTGATGCCGTCACCAACCGCTTGCGCGGCCAGGCCGAGGAAGCGCTACGCGACCTCAATATCCGTGTGGCATTGTTGTTCGAGCAAGACAACATCAAGGAGCGCGAGAACCCCTTCCGCCCCTATTTGCTGTCGCGCTGCATTGCCAGCTCGGCGGAGAGCATGAGCACGGTGCCCGAGATCGTCGTGCTGCTGACCGACCACCTGTGTGATGGCCTGCTCGATCGGGTTGCCGTCCTTTATGAACGCCTGAACGTGCTGCTCGCCCGGCATGGCATCGCCGCCGAACTGCAGCTCAAGATACGTCGTCAGGTTGCCGGGCCGGGTGCAGTACCGCAGCCCGCTGGCGCGGAGGCTGACCGGGCGCCCGACGCAGCGGCAGCCGCACCGCCCGCTGCACAACCCTTTGATGCCGCCGCCATGGCCGCGACCATGAGCCAGCTGAGCGAGCTGAGCGAGCTGCTCAGCGCGCAAAGCCGGCTCGACAATCTGTTCCAGCTGGTTCAGCACCCGGATCGTGCCGCGCCACCGCCCATCGTGATTGATTCCGCCGCCGTGGAGCAACTGGCCCATACCTTGCGTGATGGCCAGACCGTGCCACCCGCAACGCAGAGCACCGGCTGGCTGGCTGGTGCCCAATCGGTCGGCAACGTGTTGCGCGGCTTGTTTTCCGGTTTGCGGCCCGGCGGGCTGCGTCCGCTTGAACCGGTTGCCGCCGGGGTGCAAACACCGCTGCTGGAGATGGTGCAGTCGCTGCAGCACAGCCCGTTCCGTCCGGATGAGCAGGACGGTGCCGAAGGCACACTGCAGAACCTGATCATCGAGCAGCGCCAGACGCTGAATCAGGCCGTGGGTGATAGCAACGAGCAGATGATCATCGACATCGTCGGCATGCTGTTCGAGTTCATCCTGCGCGATAACCAGGTGCCGGCCGAGGTGCGTGCGCAACTGGGGCGGCTGCAGTTTGCCGTGCTGCGGATCGCGCTGCTGGACCCGGCACTGTTCTCGCAGAAAAATCACCCGGCGCGCATGCTGGTGAACCGCATCGGCTCGATTTCGGCCGGCCTGCACCGGGTTGACCCGGGTGGCGAGCGTGTGGCGAATGAAATCCGCCGCATCATCGAGGCGCTGCTGGCTGACCCGCATGACGATGTGTCCCTGTTCAGCACCATGCTCGACCAGCTCGATGCCTTTATCGCGCACGAGCTGCGCACGGCCGATGCACGGGTGCAGCGTGCCGCGCAGGCGGTGGAAAACACCGAAAGCCGCACGCTGCAATATGCACGCATCACCGCGATGATTGCCGAGGGGCTGACCGGCTTGACGCTGGACGGCTATCTGCGTGACTTCCTGATCCAGACCTGGGCACAAGTCATCGAGCATGCCGGCCGCACCGACGAAGCGCGCGCCCAAAGCTATCAGTTGCTGATTCCCGACCTGATCTGGAGCATCGTGCCCAAGCCGGGGCCCCATGAGCGCAAGCAGCTGTTTGCCATGATTCCCGCCTTGTTGCCTGCGTTGCAGCAGGGGCTGAGCCTGATCGGCTGGAGCGAGGCACAGCGCCAGCAATTCGTGCACTGGCTGGTGGAGGCGCACAAGGACGCGTTGCGTGTGGTAGACCTGCCGGGGGTGCCGCCGCCGCTGTCCATGCTGCACGAGCGCTTTGCGCCGGTGTTTGCCAAGGCCCGCGAGGCCGAACAGGCTGTGTCGGCCAGCGAGCCGCCGCAAATGGATGAGCGCCTGTTCGACGAGGCAATCCGCGAGCTGGAAGTCGATCTGCAGGTGTTCGACCGCATGCTGGGTGATAGCGATAGCGCCAACGATGCGAGTGTAGAGCAAGAGGGCATGGTCGATACCGGTGCGCTGGGCGATGCGACCGTTGCCGTCGTACCGCAACAAGACCCGTTGGCCATCCTGCGCAGCGGCGTGCCCATCGAGGTCAATCTGGATGGCAACCCCACGGAAGGCACGCTGAGCTGGGTCAACCAGTCCGAATCGACGCTGATCCTGAGCATGGGCGACGACAGGCCACCACTGGTGATCGGTGCCAAGCTGATCCGCCGCCTGCTGTCGTCTGGCCGCGCCCGCTTCATCGAAGTGCCGGCGGTGTTCGAGCGCGCGGTAGAATCGCTGCTCGAATCGGCCGACCGCGTGGCGTAAGCGGCCGCAGCCTCGTCCACTAGCGTGAATGCCAATATGAAATATGTCGTTATCGGTAACCCGATTGCCCACAGCAAGTCGCCGCAAATCCATGCGGCCTTTGCCAGCCAGTTCGACCTGCCGGGCTTCTCGTACGAGCGCCTGCTGGCGCCGCTGGATGGTTTTGCCGCCACGGTGCGCGGCTTTGTTGCCGAGGGCGGGCAGGGCTGCAACATCACAGTGCCATTCAAGGAAGAAGCCTTCCGCCTGGCCGATGCGCTGACCGCGCGTGCGCAAGCGGCCGGGGCGGTGAACACGCTCAAGCTGCAGGCCGACGGCAGCTTGCTGGGCGACAACACCGATGGCGCCGGACTGGTGGCCGATGTGTTGCGCCACACCACGCTGGCCGGCAAGCGCGTGCTGCTGCTGGGCGCTGGCGGTGCGGCGCGCGGCGTATTGTTGCCGCTGGCGGCGCAACAGCCGGCATCCATCACTTTGGCCAATCGTACCCCCGCCAAGGCCGTGGCATTGATCGACGAATTCCGCACCCATATCGCCTTGCCGCTGCACGGTTGCGGCTTCGATGCGCTACAGGGCGGCCATGACGTGGTGATCAATGCCACCTCGGCCAGCCTGGGCGGCGAGGGTATCCCGCTGCCGGACGGCGTGTTCGCCCCCGGTGCGCTGGCCTACGACATGATGTATGGCCGCGATGAAACCGCGTTTCTGGCCCAGGCACGCACGACTGGTGTGCTGCTGCGGGTCGATGGTCTGGGCATGCTGGTAGGGCAGGCGGCCGAGGCATTCGCGCTGTGGACCGGCCACAGGCCGGATGTCGCGCCCGTGTTGCAGGCATTGCGCAGCGCGCTGTAAAGCGTTCGGTTCAAAATATGGCGGCCCCGGTATACTGCGGGCCGTTCTCTTACAAGAAGCCGGGATATGGCAGCGGGCAAGAAGCGTTCATTCGGATGGTGGCTGGGGCGGATCACGCTCGGCCTGATCGGCCTGTTCCTGCTGTGGAACCTGTGGATTTTCCTGCACGTGCTGGCCTGGCGCTGGGTCAATCCGTCCGATACCGCTTTCATGGACGAGCAGCAGGCGCGCCTGCAGGCCGAAGACCCCAATGCCACCTTGCGCCACCAGTGGGTGCCGTATGCGCAGATTTCGCCCAATCTCAAGCGTGCACTGGTGGCCTCCGAAGATGCCAAGTTCCTCGATCATGACGGTTTCGACTGGGAAGGTATCCAGAATGCTTGGGAAAAAAATCTCAAGAAGGGCCACATCGTTGCCGGTGGTTCGACCATCAGCCAGCAGCTGGCCAAGAACCTGTTCCTGTCCAGCAAGCGCACGCCATGGCGCAAGGGCGAGGAGGCCATCATCACCGTGATGCTGGAGGCGGTGATGGACAAGCAGCGCATTTTCGAGATTTACCTGAACGTGATCGAGTGGGGCGACGGCGTATTCGGCGCCGAGGCGGCTGCCAAACATTACTATCAGGTGCCGGCCAGCAAGCTCAGCAGCGCGCAGGCCGCCAAGCTGGCGGCCATGGTGCCCAACCCGCGTTATTTCGACGAGCACCGCAGTGACCGCAAGTTGCTGCGCAAGGCGGCCATCATCCAGCGCCGCATGCCTTATGCCGAGGCACCCTGAATGTTGCCGCATGCACGGCGGCATGCTGGTGTCAGGTGTCCAAAGCAGGCAGGATCGGCTATCAATAGATGACGAAAAACAAGGCAGGGCGCAGGATGAAGCGGCGGATTTGGCAGCATGACTGGTTGATTGCGCTCGCGGTCGTGCTGATCTATCTGGCCGTCTGGCTGCTGACGCCGGCCATCGGCGGGCTGGAGCGCCGTGGCTACGACGTGGGCGTGCGCATGACCAGCCGCGAGCCCAATGCCAAGATCGCCGTCATCGCCATCGACCAGCAGAGCCTCGACAACATCGGCCGCTGGCCTTGGTCGCGCGACATCCACGCCCGTTTCATCGACAAGCTGGCTGCCGCCCAGCCCAATCTGATTGCCACCACGGTGTTCTTTACCGAGCCGCAGCAGGACAAGGGCCTGCAGGCGCTGCAAAAGATCAAGGGCATGGCCACAGCGCAAGCCTCGTTTCCGTCCGAGATCGCCAGCGAACTGGATACCTCCATCAAGGCGCTGGATGTGGACGGCCAGCTGGCCGACAGCATGGGCCGTGCCGGTAACGTGATGCTGCCCATGCTGTTCGAGCTGGGTGAGCCCAAGGGAGAACCGGACAAGCCGCTGCCCCCCTATGTGGCGCGCACCGAACTGGAGCCGTCCGGCGACCCGGCCAATGGCTGGCCGCTGGCGGTGAATGCCGCGACGGTGCCGATTGCCCAGTTGGGTGACAAGGCGCGCGGCATCGGCACCGATACGCAGCAGCCCGACGGCGACGGTGTGGTGCGCAGCGTGCCGCTGGTGGTGCGCTATTACGATCAGGTATTCCCGACCTATCCACTGCTGGCGGCGGCCTATGGCCTCAACCTCAAACCGGCGCAGATCAAGCTCACCTTTGGCGAGTCGATCGCGCTGGGCAATGTGCATATCCCCATCAGCAGCGACGGGCGTTTCCGTCCCTATTTCTATCGCGGCAACGGCGGTACGCCGGCCTTTGCCGTTGATTCCTTCTACGACGTGTACTCGGGCAAGATTCCGGTCGAGAAATATCGCGGCAAGATCGTGCTGATTGGCGCCACGGCGTTGGGCATCGGTGCCTCGCTGGTCACGCCGGTATCGCCAGCCGAATCACCGGTGTTGCTGACCGCCAATACGCTGTCCGCCTTGCTGGAACAGCATTACTTCGTATCGCCACACTGGGCCACGGTGGCAGTGCTGGGTGTGCTGCTGCTGATTGCGCTCTACCTCACGCTGGCGCTGCCGCGCCTCAAGGCCGGGCCAGGCGCGGCCATCACGGGGGGCTTGCTGCTGCTGCTGGTGATTGCAGAATTCGCGCTGCTGACCCAGGGCATGCTGTGGGTACCGCTGCTGGGGCCGGCCTTGCTGCTGTTGCTGGGCCACGGCGTGCTGACTACCAAGCATTACCTGCTGACCGAAGAGAAACATCAGAAAAGCAGCGCCGAGTCGGCCGAATCCAACCGCATGCTGGGGCTGGCCTTCCAGGGCCAGGGGCAGCTGGACATGGCGTTCGACAAGTTCCGCAAGGTGACGCTGGACGAGTCGATGCTGGAAATCCTCTACAACCTGGCGCTGGATTTCGAGCGCAAGCGCCAGTTCAACAAGGCCGAGAGCGTGTATCGCTACATGGCCGACTTCGATGCCAACTTCAAGGACATTGCCGCCAAGCTCAAGCGCGCGCGCCAGTTGTCCGAGACGGTGATGCTGGGCGGCGGCAGTGGCGGCCCCGGCGGCACGGTATTGCTGGCCAGCGGTGATGTCGAAAAGCCAATGCTGGGGCGCTACCAGATCGAAAAGGAACTGGGCAAGGGCGCCATGGGCGTGGTCTACAAGGGCATCGATCCCAAGATCAGCCGTGTAGTGGCGATCAAGACCATGGCGCTGAGCGAGGAATTCGAGGCCGAGCTGCTGGATGAAGCCCGCGAGCGCTTCTTCCGCGAGGCGGAAACCGCCGGGCGGCTGAACCACCCGAATATCGTCACCATTTTCGATGCCGGCGAGGAGCACGACCTCGCCTATATCGCCATGGAATTCCTCAAGGGGCGTGACCTGCTGCCTTACACCAAACCGGACAGCCTGCTGCCGTTGCTCGATGCACTGGCCATTGTGCGCCAGGTGGCCGAAGCGCTGGACTACGCGCACAAGCAGAACGTGGTGCACCGTGACATCAAGCCGGCCAACATCATGTACGAGCCGGAGAGCAAGACGGTGAAGGTGACCGACTTTGGCATCGCGCGCATTACCGATTCGTCCAAGACCAAGACCGGCATGGTGCTGGGTACGCCGTCCTATATGTCGCCCGAGCAATTGTCGGGGCAGAAGATCGACGGTCGTTCCGATCTGTTCTCGCTGGGGGTGATGCTCTATCAGCTGGTGACCGGCAGCCTGCCGTTCAACGGTGATTCGATGGCCGAGCTGATGTACCGCATCGCCAATACCGAGCCGGCCGACCCGCGCACGCTCAATCCGCAGCTGCCACCCATCATGTCCGCGATTATCATGAAGGCCATGCACAAGAAAACCGAGACCCGCTTCCAGTCCGGCGCGCACTTTGCTGCGGCGCTGGCCAAGCTGGAAGCCGGGCTGAAAGCACGTCAGGCAAAACAGAATGGTTAATCTCACCCAGGCCCTCGACATTACCGGCCTGACCGACTCCGGCCAGGTGCGCGAGCACAACGAGGACGCCATCG
Organism: Andreprevotia lacus DSM 23236; assembly: GCF_900176275.1. Taxonomy (GTDB): domain Bacteria; phylum Pseudomonadota; class Gammaproteobacteria; order Burkholderiales; family Chitinibacteraceae; genus Andreprevotia; species Andreprevotia lacus. The sequence goes on from NZ_FWXD01000002.1 coordinate 101,800, forward strand.
GCTTCGATGCCGCCGACGGCTTCGTCGTACTGGCCGACGGTATGGGCGGCTATAACGCAGGCGAAGTGGCCAGCGGCATCGCCGTTGAGGTGATTGCGCACTTGCTGCGCGAAATGCTGCTGAAGAATGCCCCCGAGCGCGCCTTGCAGGCACACGGCCAGCCGGCCGCCTACGACATGCTTGAACACGCGGTACGCCAGGCCAATGCCTCGATCTATGGCACCGCACAAAGCCAGCCGCAATGCGCCGGCATGGGCACTACCGTGGTGGTGGGCCTGTATTTCGACAACCGCGTGCTGGTGGCGCATGTGGGCGATTCGCGGCTGTACCGGCTGCGTGGTGGCGCGCTGGAGCAGATTACCCGCGATCACTCGCTGCTGCAGGAACAGCTCGATTCCGGGCTGATCACCGCCGAGGAAGCGCGCCATTCGGCCAACCGCAATCTGGTGACGCGTGCGGTCGGCATCGACCCCGATGTGGCCGTTGACCTCAGTGAATTCGAGACCCAGCCGGGCGATCTGTATCTTTTCTGCTCAGATGGCCTGTCCGACATGCTCGAAGATGGTGATATTGCCGATACACTTAACACTTTGCGGGCCAATTTGCCGCTGGCTGCCGAGCAGCTGGTGCAAATGGCCAACGATGCCGGTGGTCGCGACAATATTTCAGTCGTGCTGGTCGGAATCAAGCGGGACTATCCGGCCCAGAGCGGCCTGTGGTCGCGCCTGACGTCCTGGCTGGGTTGACCGCAGGTCGCCGGCTTGAGCCGGCAGCAGTGGATATGACGCCCGGCGCTGGATTGCCGGACCGGTTTGCCGCAGATGCAAACCGTAAAAAATTGTTTTTGAGAGATTGAGCCATGGCCAAATTGCTGCTTTGCCTGGATGGCACCGTAGTCAAGGAATTCAGACTGAACCGTGAGCGCTTCACCGTAGGGCGCCGCCCCACCAACGATATCCAGATCGATAATCTGGCGGTATCGGGTGAACACGCTGCGCTGCTGACCGTGGGGGGCGACGTGTTCGTCGAAGACCTCGACAGCACCAACGGCACCGTGGTCAACGGCAAGCCGACCAAGCGCCAGCTGCTGCAGGATGGTGATGAAATCATCATCGGCAAGTACATGCTCAAGTTCTGGAGCGAAAATGCCGCTGGTAGCGATGCCGGCACCGATTACGAAAAAACCATGATGCTGCGCGTGCCGCCCGCGGTGGCTGCGGCCGCCCCGGCGCCGGCCCCTGTTGCAGCCGCGCCGCGCCCGGTCGTTGCGGCCAGCGCTGCCGCCGTGGCTGCCAGTGCGGTGCAGACCGGCGCGCGCCCGGCAGAGCCGGCCAGCAGCCCCGGGGTGGTCAAGGTGCTGACCGGTGGCAATGCCGGCCGCGAGCTGATGCTGACCAAGAACCTGACCACGCTGGGCAAGGCCGGCGTACAGGTGGCGGTGATCACGCGCCGCCCGCAGGGCTACTTCATCACCCATGTGGAAGGCGCGCAAACGCCCAAGGTGAACGGCGTGCAGATCGGCCAGTCGGCCCGCAAGCTGGAAGAGGAAGACCTGATCGAGCTGTTGGGTGTGCAGATGGCGTTCTTTACCCACTAACACTTGCTGCACCGGGGGCTGTCCATGTTGCGTCGCCTGGTCCGATTTCTGCCGCAGTTGTTGTTCAGCAGCGTGTGCATCCTGCTGGTGCTGGCGCACGTGGCGGGTGCGCTGCAGGTGCCGGTGCTGGCCCGCCTGGACGATTACCTGTACGACGTGCGCCTGCGCGTCGGGACGAAGGAAAAGCCCGATCCGCGCGTCGTCATCGTCGATATCGACGAGAAAAGCCTGGCCGCACTGGGCCGCTGGCCTTGGCGGCGCGACAAGCTGGCCGGGCTGGTGGACAGCCTGTTCGATCACTATCGCGTGCGCGCAGCCGGCTTCGACGTGGTATTTGCCGAGCCGGATGACAGCTCCGGCCTGCCCGCCTTGCGTGCACTGGCACAAGGTCCGCTTAAGGACGATGCTGCCTTTCAATCCGCCCTCGGCACCCTGACCCCCCAACTCGATACCGATCAGCGTTTCGCCGCAGCTTTGCAGCATCGCGCCGTGGTCACCGGCTTCTATTTCGGCACCGAGCCGGGCGTGGCATCCAGCGGCGCCTTGCCGCCCCCCGCGCTGGATGCAGCGCAAATGGCACCGGTGGCCAGCGAGATTCCGCTGGCACGCTACTTTGGCGCCAATCTGCCGCTGCTGCAGCATGCCGCAATGCGCGGCGGGCACTTCGTGCCGCAGGTCGATGCCGATGGCGCAACGCGGCGCGTGGCCCTGCTGGCGCGCATCGGCGATCAGTTCTACCCGGCGCTGTCACTGGCGCTGGTGCAGGTGGCCGACGGCAACCCGCCGCTGTCGCCGGTGATTTCGCGCGAAGGGGGCGAGGCGCTGGAGGGCCTGCAGCTGGGCGAGCGCCATATCGCCACTGATCAGCATGGCCGTGCACTGGTGCCATATCGTGGCCGCGCTGGCAGCTTTCCCTATGTCTCGGCGGTAGACGTGCTGCAGCACAAGGTGGCTGCCGACGTGCTGCGTGACCGCATCGTGCTGGTGGGCACGACCGCACCGGGGCTGAAGGATTTGCGGGTCACGCCGGTGGGCGAGGCCTATCCGGGGGTGGAAGTCCACGCCAACCTGATTGCCGGCATGCTGGATCAGGACCTGCCGCAGCGGCCGGACTATTTGCTGGGCGCGCAGTTCCTGTTGCTGCTCTTGCTGTCGCCCTTGCTGTTGTGGCTGTTGCTGACGCGTTCGCCCATGGTGGCCACGCTGGCCTGTGTGCTACTGCTGTTGCTGCTGGGGGGCGGCGACCTGTGGCTGTGGCAATCGGCCCGGCTGGACATGCCCTTCGCCAGCACGCTGGTGCTGATCTGCGGGCTGTACGTGCTCAATATGGCCTATGGCTATTTCTTCGAGGCACGCCGCAAACGCCAGCTCACGCAACTGTTCGGTCAGTATGTGGTGCCCGAGCTGGTGCAGAAAATGAGCGAAGACCCCGAGAAATACACCATGCGCGGGCAAAGCCGCCAGCTGTCGGTGCTGTTTACCGATGTGCGCAGCTTCACCAAGATTTCCGAGGGCATGCCCGCCGACGAGCTGGCCAGCTACATGAATGCCTTCCTGACCGAAATCTCGCGCGTGATCCGCAGCGAACATTTCGGCACCATAGACAAATACATGGGTGATTGCGTGATGGCCTTCTGGGGCGCGCCGCTGTATGACCCGGAGCACGCCAGCAATGCCGTGCACGCCGCGCTGGCCATCCAGCAGGCGATTGCCGCGCTCAACCCCAGGCTGGTGGCAAAAGGCTGGCCCGAGATCAGCGTGGGCGTCGGGGTGAATACCGGCCATATGACGGTGGGTGACCTTGGGTCGCAGTTCCGCATGACATATACGGTGTTTGGCGATGCGGTAAATCTGGCCTCGCGGCTGGAAAGCCTGACCAAGCACTATGGCGTGGCAGTGCTGGTGGGCGAGGAAACCCGCGATGCCACGCCGGGCGTGGTGTATCGTGAAATAGATTGGGTGCGCGTGCACGGGCGCGAGGAAGCAGTCGCAGTGTACGAACCTTTGGCGGTCACGCCGGATCCGCAGCAGCAACGGCGTGCCGACCGGTTTGCCGAGGCACTGCGCCTGTACCGGGCGCGGCAATGGGGCATGGCAGAATTGCAGTTGCTGGGCTTGCTGGATGACGAGCCGGATTGCAGGCTGTACCAGTTGTTCCGCGAGCGGATTGCGGTGCTGCAACGCACGCCGCCATCGCCGGACTGGGACGGCGTTTATGTGTTTGAGGGCAAGTAGCAATGCGTTTGAGGATACTCGGTTGCAGCGGCGGCATAGGCGGCGCCAACCGTACCACCTGTTTTCTGCTGGGCGACAATGTGCTGATCGATGCCGGCACCGGGCTGGGCGAGCTGAGCTACGACGAGCTGCTGCGCATCGAACATGTGTTCGTCACGCATGCGCATCTTGATCACATTGCCTGCCTGCCCATGCTGCTGGATACCGTGGTGGGTGCCCGCACGCAACCGGTGGTGGTGCATGCCACGGCCGAAACGCTGCACATCCTGCGCACCCACATCTTCAACTGGCAGGTGTGGCCGGACTTCTCGGTGATCCCGGGGCCGGATCACGCCATTCTCAAATTCGAAACCATGCCGCTGGGTGACACCCGGCAGGTGGGCGATGCGCACATTACCGCCTTGCCGGCGCTGCACACCATACCGGCGGTGGGCTACCTGCTTGCCGGGCCAGACGGCGCGCTGGCCTTCAGCGGTGATTCGGCCGACTGCCCGGCGTTCTGGCACGCGCTCAATGGCGTGGACAAGCTCAAGTACGTGATCCTCGAAACGGCATTCAGCAATCGCGAGCACGAACTGGCGCGCGTATCGCGCCACTTTGCTCCCGGCTCCATGATCGCGTCGCTCGGGCGCTATACCGGCGATGCTGAAATCCTGATCACGCACCTCAAGCCGCAGGATGCTGACCTGACCATGCAGGAAATCATGCGCGACGGCGCGTTATATCCATTCTCCCGCCTTCAACAGGGGCAAGTCCTTGAGTTCTGACATGACCGCCAATCCACAGGACCACCAGCAAGCGCTTGAATTCATGCGCCAGTTGCAGGCGCTCACCAACCGCGTGCATGCCACCGGCCACCTCGACGAGCTGCTGCTGGAAATCGGTTCGGATGTCTGCGCCGTGTTTGCGGCCGAGCGGCTGACCATCTATGTGCTGGGCGAGGACGGGCGCGAGATCGTTTCCCGGGTCAAGTTGGGGCTGGAGGGCTTCAAGGAGCTGCGCATCCCGATCAACGACCGCAGCGTGGCCGGTTTTGTTGCCAACAACAAGAAGCTGCTCAATCTGCACGATGTCTACGACATCCAGGAACTGGCCTCGCACAGCACCACCTTGCAGTTTCTGCAGGCGGTGGACAAGCAGACCGGTTTTCGCGCGCGCGAAATGCTGGCCGCGCCGATTGTGTCGGACAGCGATGGCGCATTGCTGGGGGTCATCCAGCTCATCAATCATTTGCCGAAAACGCCGTTCGGCCCGCTGGCCGAGGAGGGCATCAGGCTGCTGGCCAAGACGCTGGCGGTGGCGCTGCGCCATCGCCAGACGCCATACCCGTTTACCGCATCGAACAAGTACCAGGGGCTGGTGAGTGCCGGCACGCTGACCCCGGCCGCACTGCAGGTGGCCGCCAAGGAGGCACGGCGTTCACGCACCGATCTGGAAACGGTGCTGATGAACAACTTCCAGATCAAGCCCGCCCTGCTGGGGGCCAGCTACGCGAGCTTTTATGGCGTGCCCTACGAGCCGTTCCGCGCTGATCGCGTCAAGCCGCTGGACCTGCTGCGCAACATCAAGCGCGAATTCGCCACCGAGAATTGCTGGCTGCCCATCGAGGAAACATCGGCCGGCTTGCTGGTGGTCAGCCCCGACCCGGAAAAGGCCAAGGCCAGCCACACCATAGGCCACGTGTTTCACGGCAAGAAAGTTGATTTGCGTGTCTGCACGGTGCAGGACTTCAAGCAGTCGCTCGACCTCTATTTCGGCAGCGAGGCGGCCATCGGCAGCGAGTCGGTCGATGAGCTGCTGTCCGGCATGGATGATGATGAGGTCGAAGCCGTTTCCACCGAGGACATCTCGCTGGCGCAGGACAACGAGCTGGTCAAGCTGGTGAACCAGATCATCGTCGAGGCGAACAAGCTGGGCGCATCGGACATCCATATCGAGCCCTCGCCGGGCAACGAGAAAACCCGCATCCGCTTCCGCCGTGATGGCTCGCTGATGCAATACCGCGATATCCCGGCTGCCTACCGCAATCCGCTGGTGACGCGGCTGAAGATCATGTGCGATCTGGACATCTCGGAAAAGCGCAAGCCGCAGGACGGCAAGATCAAGTTCAAGAAATACGTGCCGGGCCTCGATATCGAGCTGCGCGTGGCCACGATTCCTACCGCTGGCGGGGTCGAGGACGTGGTGATGCGTATCCTGGCCGCCGGCGAGCCGCTGCCGCTGGACAAGCTGGCGCTGTCGCCGCACAACCTGCACATGCTCAAGGACGTGATCAGCAAGCCCTATGGCCTGTTCTTCGTCTGCGGGCCGACCGGTTCGGGCAAGACCACCACGCTGCACTCCATCCTCAAGTACCTCAATACCGAGGAAACGAAGATATGGACTGCCGAAGACCCGGTGGAAATCACCCAGAAGGGGCTGCGGCAGGTGCAGGTCAACGTCAAGGCCGGGCTGACTTTTGCCGGCATTATGCGCTCCTTTTTGCGGGCCGACCCGGACATCATCATGGTGGGCGAAATGCGCGATGCCGAAACCACCGGCATCGGCATCGAGGCTTCGCTCACCGGGCACCTGGTATTGGCTACGCTGCATACCAACAGCGCGCCCGAATCCATCATCCGCCTGCTCGACATGGGCATGGACCCGTTCAACTTCGCCGATGCCTTGCTGGGCATCCTGGCGCAGCGGCTGGCCAAGCGACTGTGTGGCTGCAAGCAGCCCTACACGCCCAACCAGGATGAAGTGCGCCACTTGCTGAACGAATACTGCGAGGAATTGAAAAGCACCGAGGCCTGGCAGCACGAGCCGGCGTATCCGGCCATCTACAAGGACTGGGTGCAGCGCTTTGGCAATGACAAGGGTGAGTTCACGCTCTACAAGCCGGTGGGCTGCGAAAAATGCGGTGACACCGGCTACAAGGGGCGGGTTGGCCTGCACGAGTTGCTGGTGGCCAGCGACGACGTCAAACGGCTGGTGCAGGAGCGCGCCCGCGTGCCGAAAATCCTTGCCAGCGGGCTGGACAGTGGCATGCGCACGCTCAAACAGGACGGCATCGAAAAAGTACTGGGCGGTCTGACCGACATGGCGCAGGTGCGCGCCGTATGCATCAAATAAACAGGCAGGGCACGCAGCCGGTTCACGCCGGCATGGCGTGCACCGGCAAGCACGGATGGAGGGGCAGACATGGATGATCTGCGCGAACAACTGGCGGCAATGCTCGATATCGGCGTTGCCCTGTCGGGCGAGACCGACATCAACCGCTTGATGCAGCGCATCCTCGATGCGGCGCGCGAGCTGGTGCAGGCCGATGCCGGTACGCTGTACAGCGTGACCGAAGATCACAAGCTCAAGTTCGAGATCGTCATCACCGAATCGCTGGGCATACGGCTGGGTGGCACTTCGGGGGCGCCGGTGCATTTTCCTCTGATCCCGCTGATTTACGAGGATGGCGCACCCAACCACAACAATGTGGTGGCGTCCGCGGTGAACCAGAACCGCACCATCAACATCGATGATGCCTATAGCGAGGCCGGCTACGATTTTTCCGGTACCAAGCGTTTCGATGCGGCCAATGGCTATCGCTCGCAATCCTTCCTGTGCGTGCCGATGAAAAACCACGAGGGCGAGGTGATCGGTGCGCTGCAGCTCATCAACGCGCACGATGCCAACGGCCGGGTCATCGGCTTTACCAGCGAGCACCAGCATCTGGTCGAATCACTGGCCTCGCAGGCGGCGATTGCGCTGACCAACCGGCAGCTGATCCATTCGCTGGAGCAACTGTTCGAAGCCTTCATCGGCCTGATCAACCTGGCCATAGACGACAAATCACCGTATACCGGTGGCCATTGCCAGCGCGTGCCCGAGCTGACCATGCTGATTGCCGATGCCGCCGACCGCGCGCGCGAAGGCCCGCTGGCCGACTTCCGCATGACCGAGCGCGATCGCTACGAACTGAAGATTGCCGGGCTGCTGCACGATTGCGGCAAGGTCACCACGCCGGTGCACGTGGTCGACAAGGCCACCAAGCTGCAAACCATTTTTGACCGCATCGAGCTGATCGACACCCGTTTCGAAGTGCTCAAGCGCGAGGCGGAAATCGCCTGCCTCAAGGGCGCGCTGGCCGACAGCGACTACCAGCAGCTGCTGGCCGAGCTGGATGACGAGCGCAGCTTCCTGCGCCAGATCAATGTTGGGGGCGAATTCCTGCGCGACGAGGCGGTCGAGCGCGTGCGCACCATTGCCAAGCGTAGCTGGCGCGGCCCGGATGGCCAACCCCGGCCGCTGCTGACCGAGGACGAGATCGAGAACCTGTGCATCCGCAAGGGCACGCTGACCGATGCCGAGCGGCAGATCATCAATCACCACATCGAAGTCACCATCCAGATGCTGGAGGCGCTGCCGTGGCCCAAGCACCTGACGCGCGTGCCCGAATATGCTGGTGGCCACCACGAGCGCATGGATGGCAAGGGCTACCCGCGCGGGCTCAAGCGCGAGCAGATGAGCGTGCAGGCGCGCATGATGGGCATTGCCGACATCTTCGAGGCGCTCACCGCGCGCGACCGGCCGTACAAGGAAGGCATGAAGCTGTCGCAGGCGCTGACCATCCTGGCGCGCATGTGCAAGGACCAGCACATCGATCCGGACCTGTTCGACGTGTTCGTGCGGCAGAACGTGTGGAAGGACTACGCCGACCTGTTCCTCAACCCCGCGCAGATCGACGCGGTGGACATCGAGCCGGTGCTGGCGATCGCGCGCGGTGATTGACCGCGCCATCTGCAGCTGAGCCTGATGCAGGAATTAACCAAGCACGATGATGGAAACCGACATCGCCAGCCGGGGCGGGGCTGTTTACACTGAACTGTAACTTAGCCCGTCGTGCCGCCCGATATGGACCAACCTTCATCGCTGTTCAAGAACCACAATTTCTTCCTGCTCTGGCTGGCCAGCGTGGTCGGCAACTTTGCGCTCGCCGTCGCGACCATTGCCGAGACCTGGTACGTGGTGAAAACGCTGGGCGCCAAGGAGCAGCTGGGGCTGGTGATGATTGCCGGCTCGGTGCCGCGCATCGTGCTGATGCTGTTCGGCGGCGTGGTGGCCGACCGCATGAAGCGCAGCCGCATCATCCTCGGCTCGCTGGGGCTGCGTGTGCTGTTGATGTTCGCGCTGGTGGGCCTGCTGATGCAGGGCTGGCTGGATATCTGGGTGATGACGGGCTTTGCCTTCATCTATGGTGCGCTGGATGCGTTCTTCTGGCCGGCGCGCGATGCGCTGCTGCCAGGGCTGGTGAACACCAATGACCTGACCCGCGCCAATTCCATCATGCTGACCACCAACCAGATCGGTCTGGTGTTCGGCCCGGTACTGGGTGGCGCCTTGCTGGCGCTGGTCAGCTATGAATGGGTGTTCTCGATTACCGGCGTGCTCTTGTTGGTGGGCGTGTGCTGTATCGGCCTGATCAAGGAGGCCGACGTGGTGAGCAGCGGTGCGCGCCGCCACATCCTGCACGAGCTGCTGGAAGGCCTGCAGTACGCCATACGTACCCCCGTGTTGCTCAGCCTGATGCTGATCTACGCCATTGCCAATCTGCTGTTCATGGGTCCGCTGGGCCTGGGCATCCCGATTGTCGTGACCGACCACCTGCACGGCGAGGCCAGTACGCTGTCCTACCTGCAAAGCGCGTTTGCCGTCGGCATGGTGCTGGGCGGTACCTTGCTCACCATCTACCCGCCAGTGAAAAAACGCCTGCTGATGATCGCGCTGGTGATTGCGGTCGAAGGCGTGCTGCTGGGCCTGCAGGGCCACACCTACTGGCTGTGGGCCGCGCTGGTGCTGCAGTTCCTGCTCGGCTTCGGTGTGGTCAGCAACAATGTGCCAATGATGTCGCTGCTGCAGCAATACACCGACCGCGACAAGATCGGGCGTGTGATGAGCCTGAATACCGTCGCATCGATGGGGCTGAGCCCGATCTCGTATGCCATGGTGACCTCGCTGCTGTCGCTGCATGTCGAGATCAAATGGATCATGCCGGTATTCGGCCTGACCATGTCGGTGCTGATGCTGGCGATGGTGGCGCGCATGCCCACCATCCGGCAGGTAGACTGATTGCGGGCTTGGCAGGCCGCCGATTAGCGGCGGCTTGCCATCGTCATGCTGTAATCTGTTGCGGATTTAATACCGGCCTGTTTGTTTAACGAGCCGACCCGCGATGTTCACCCTCAAGAACGCAGCACTGTTGTGCCTGCTGGCCGCCGCGCTGGCTGCCTGCAACAGCAGCAGCAACAGCAGCCCCAACAACGACGTCAAGCCCAGCCCTACAGCCGGCCCGGTGCCAACGGCAACGCCCACACCGTCGCCCGTGCCGGTCTATTACCAGACCAAGACCCCCTATCAGCCACAGCAGGATGCCGCGACCTACGAGGCCGCGCCGGCCGGTTATACGCCGGTGTACACCGAGCTGCTGGCGCGCCACGGTTCGCGCGGGCTGTCCAGCCTCAAATACGATCTGGCGGTCTACAACATGTGGAAGAAGGCGTCAGACGACGGCGCGCTGACACCGCTGGGCCAGCAACTGGGCCCGGACGTACTCAAGATCATGAAAGCCAATTTCCTGCTGGGCTATGGCGTGAACGGCATTTCCACGCCGGGCTATGGCAATGAAACGCAAACCGGCATCCGCGAGCACCAGCAACTGGCGGTGCGCCTGCAGAGCCGTCTGGCCGGGTACTGGAAGCAGGTGGGCGATGCGGCAGCCAGCAAGCCGCGCCAGATCGTTGCGGTGACGTCGGGCGTGGACCGTGCGGTGGATAGCGGCGCGTTCTTCGTCGCATCGCTGACCAAGGCGCAGCCCAACCTGGCCGGCCTGATCACCTATCCGGCCGCCCCGGCGCCGTATCCGGTCAGCAAGCCCGTGGTGCAGAAAGACGGCACCAACCGCTTCCTGCTGTATTTCCACAAGCTGGTGGCCAAGACCGATGAAGTGACCAACACGGCCGACCCGCTGTACCAGACCTATCAGGACAGCCAGGCATATCAGGCCTATAACACCAGCGACGCAGACCAGCTGGCGCTGCAGGCCGGCGCCGTGGCCGATCCGGCCGTGCAGACTGCCGGCCGCGCCGTGCTGGAACGGCTGTTCTCCAAGACATTCGTCGACAAGATTGCCAACGGCACTTACAGCTTCAGCAATACCGGTTCGTTCACCTATGCCAGTGACGACGGCAAGTTCACCAGCACCTTGAGTGGCGACGGCAAGACCGGCATTGCTTCGGCGGGTGATGCCGGCGCGTTGTTGTATGAGCTGTATTCGATTGCGCCGGCCATGAAGGATGAAGCGGGCGTCGATTTCACTGCCTACATGCCGGCCGAGCAGGCGCAGGTGTTTGCGCAGGTGAACGACACCGCCGACTTCTACAGCAAAGGCCCGGGCATGGTGGAGAAGGGCAGCGTTACCTGGAAAATGGCGCAAATCCTGCAGGATGATTTCTTCAACGAAGTCGATGCCATTGCCAAGGGCGATCTGTCGCACGCGGCCAAGCTGCGCTTTGCTCATGCCGAGATCACCATTCCGTTTGCCTCCATCATGGGGCTGAAGAACGTGCTGCTGCAGCAGCCCAAGGCCACGGCGTATCGCTACAGCAACAACCCGTGGCGTGGTGCCTATGTATCGCCGATGGCGGCCAATATGCAGTGGGATGTTTACAGTGACGGCAAGGGCGGCCTGCTGGTGAAGATGCTGTACAACGAGCAGGAAACCGACTTCAAGGCCGCTTGTGACAGCGCCAAGATCAGCGCCACCAGCCATTTCTACGACTACGGCAAGCTCAAGACCTGCTACGGGCATATCGCCAGGCCCTGATCTCCTGCCTTTCAGCACCACAGCGTTTCAAACGGCTGTGGCACCAAAGCGCCCCGATTCTTGCAACTTGCAGGAGCGGGGCGTTTTTCATGGGCATCGGGCGCTGTTGCTGCATTCACAGCGCATGCCGAAAATTGCCCGATCCGCGCCAGTGCAGAATAGAATCTCGCCATAACGGGGCCAAAGAGCACCCGCAAATTACAGAGGATGGAGATGAAACTGCGCCGGTTTTTACTGGTCGCGGCTTTGGCGTTCGCGTCGTTTTCGGCGCGTGCACAGCCGTTGATCGTCGGTTATTTCCCTTTCTGGGCCAGCTACAGCCACGGCGCGGCCCTGTCCGACGCCCCAGTGGAAAAGCTCACCCACCTGGTCTATGCCGTGGCCAGCCTGCAGCCGGATGGCAGCGTGACTTCGGGCGATTTCTTTGCCGACCAGGTACGCGTGCACGCCGGTGATGACAACCAGCTCTATCGTGGCAACTACGCGCTGATCCCGCAGCTCAAGGCACGCAATCCGCGGCTCAAGGTGTTGTTGTCGGTGGGTGGCTGGGCGCGTTCCACCCATTTTTCCGATGTCGCTGCCGATGGTGGCAAGCGTGCGCGCTTCGTCGCGACCGCGCTGGCGATGATGGACAAGCACGGTTTCGATGGCATCGAGTTCGACTGGCGCTTTCCTGTCGTCGGCGGGGCTGAGGGCACCGGCAAGCGGCCGGATGACCTCGCCAACTACCGGTTGCTGATGCATGAAATGCGCCAGGCATGCGACGCGCGCAAGCGGCCGTGCACGCTGTCGCTCACCCTCAGCCCGCAGGCATCGATGCGGCCCGGCTGGCGCGGTGCCGACCTGTTCCGCGATGTGGACTTTGCCACCCTGATCGCATCTGATTTCTACGGCGAATGGAGTACCAGCACCGGCCACAAGTCGCCGCTGCTGCCCGATCCCGCCCATCCCGGCCCCAGCGTGGCCGGCGCCGTGGCCGATCTGAAGGCCGGTGGGGTGGATACCGGCAAACTGGTCTTGCTGCTGCCCGCACAGGGCGCGAGCTGGCTGGGCGTGCCGCCGACCAATCATGGTCTGTATCAGCCCTTCAAGGGTGTGCCCTTTGGCACTTGGGATGCCGACAAGAACAAGCCCACCGGCCTGTTCACCTACAACGAAATCACCAAGCTGGATGCGGCTGGCGGGTTTGAGCGCAACTGGGATGACGTGGCCAAGGCCGAAACGCTGTACCAGCCGCAAACCGGCCAGCTGATCTCTTTCGAGAGCCCGCGTGCGCTGGCGGCGAAGCTCGAATTCATCGACCAGCAAGGGCTGGCTGGCGTCGGGCTGTGGGAAACCAGCAGCGATGCGCCGGGTGATGCCGCCTTGCTTGAGCAGGCATGGCGGCATTACCACCCGTGGCTGGCACGCTGGGCATCAGTGCGCGAGCATGCCGGCAGCTGGCTGCCGTGGCTGGGAGCGGCATTGGCCGGGCTGCTGGCAGCCGGCCTGCTGTTCTGGCGCTTGCAGCGCCGTGGCCTGCGGCAGCTGGAGCATGCACAGCACGCCCGATTGCTTGAAACGCTGAACGTGCTGCCCGACCAACTGCTGCTGGTAGCGCAGCAGGTGGTGCGCGCCAAGGCGCGCTGGCCCGACCGGCTGCCGGTTGTTGATGCCGAGCAGCTTGATCTGGTGGCCAGCAGCAGCCTCGCCATTCGTCACCAGCTGCTGCCGCTGGCGGCAGCAATCGCGCCAGACGCGGTGCGCGAAACCCCGACGCGGCGCGATGCGCTGCTGGAACTGGAGCGCTTTACCCGCCAGCTGTCCGAGCAGCGCAGCCTGGAACGCATGCTGGAAACCATGCTGCGTTTCGTGGCTGACGACGAGCGCGTGTGCGAGGCCACCCTGCTGGAGGAAGAAACGCAGGAAGCGCCCTCTGGCGATTTGCTGCAGCTGGATGCAACGCGCACTGCCGCCACGGTGCGGCATGCGTCGTTTGCCGATTATGGTGTGGCGCTGCGTTTTCACACCGAGCTGTCGGACGAGGAAGAAGTCTATTTCCGCAGTCTCGCCAACCAGCTGGTACTGGTGCGCCAGCAATTGCACGAGCTGGCGCGCCAGCCGCAATTGCTGGCCGAGTTGTACGAGATTGCCTACCGGCGCGAAAAGCTGCATTTCATCCGCGCTGACAAAGGCTACAGCGGCATTTATGCGTCGGATCTGGCTGCGCCGCACTATGTGACGCTGCGATTGCGCGCAATACGGCTCTACTTTGGCGAGCTGGTGCAGGTGCATCGTTCCTACCTGGTGCGCCCCAAATCGGTCAGCGGTTACCGGCGCGGCGCCGGTGGCGGCATGGAGCTGGTGATTGCCGGGCAGGGCGTGCCGGTGGCGCGCACCTATCTGCCGCAGCTCAAGCGGCAATTCCCGGCCTGGTTCCGTACCGAAGTGGCTGCAGCGGCCTGCAGTTCATGAAGCGGCTGATGCCGGATTTTTTATTAAGCAATTGAATTTATTGAATAATTGTTCTTGGCGCCTGCCGTTCGTGAATTGAACGACAGGCCCCCCGTTTTATCGTGTGGTGCGCTGGCATAGTGGCGCTGCGGATCGCTGAGTCCGCCAAAGACTACAGATGGACGGAGAACCGAAATGCACTACAAGATCATCACCGCCGCGCTTGCCCTGCTGGGCCTGGCCGGCAGCGCTGCAGCAGCCATCACCGAATGGCAGGACGGCGCAAGCTATACCGTGGGCCAGATCGTGCAATATCAGGGCCAGCGTTATCAGGACCTGCAGGCGCATACCGCGTGGACCGGCGCAGGCTGGAACCCGCACGATGCCGTATCGCTGTGGAAGCCGCTGGGCAGCTGTACGACCACGGCCGGCAACCTGTGCAACCCGGTGGGCGTGACCGCTGCGGCCTACACCACCTGGGCTGGCGGTGCCAAGGGCGCCTACAGCCTGGTGCATGACGACTACTGCGCCTATATCACCGACGGCCAGATCAGCAATGCGGAGCCCGAGCTGACCAAGCGCGGCCTGCATGCCACCTTCGCGGTCATTACCGCCAATTGCGCGCCGTATCACTGGCAGGCAGCCAAGCAGTTCATTGCGCATGGTCACGAAATTGCCAGCCACAGCCGCAACCACTTCGATTCCAACACTGCCGCGTGGAACAGCAGTGCGGAAATCGACGGCTCGGCCAGCGATATCGCCGCGCATCTGGATGGCTACAAGGTGGGCTTCTTTGCCTGGCCGTCCGACATCGCGCCCGATGCACCGATGAACTACCTGAAAAGCGCGGCCAACTATATCGGTGGCCGGGCTGCCAGCCGCGTGGATGAAAACAACAACATCATCTACGGCACGGCGGCCGGCGTGAACGATGCCAACTTCACCAACCCCTACAACATCAAGTGGGACCTGTTCACCAATTCGGGCATCTGGTCGCTGTACCCGATGGGCAGCGAAATCCTCAACCTGCACGTCGATGCCGCAATTGCCCAGGGTGGCTGGGCGCTGCGTACCGCGCACGGCGTGGGCGACCAATCGTGGGAAACCATCCCGGTTGACCGCTATATTGCCCACCTCGACTACGTGAAGAGCAAGGTCGATGCCGGTGATCTGTGGATGGCCACACCCAGCCAGGTGATCCGTTACCGCTTTGCACGCCAGAACTGCTCGCCCGCCGTCACGCTGGATGGTAACGGCCAGGCACTGGTGCACTTTGCCACTGGCGCGGATTGCCTGAAATACGGCACCGATCTCACGCTGGATATCGCAACCGATCGTGCGGTGACGGCAGCTGCCGCCACACAGGCCGGCCAGCCGTTGGCAGTGAAGCTGCTGGATGGCAGCCATGTGCGCGTGACCGTCAATCCGACTCTGGGTGATGCCAGCCTGCAACTGCGTTAAGCACCTTGGTTGCCGCCTGCATTGCATGCAGGTGGCAAGCCTGCACAAGAACCCGGCTTGGTCGGGTTCTTGTCATTTCAGCCAGGCATGGTGTGATTGGCACGCTGCTGTGAGTCGCAACGATGGGCAGCAGCTGTAGGTTATCGAGACTTATTGCGTGGCGGCAGGTGTGGATGCGCCGCGTTGTTGCAGCGCATCCAGCCGTGCATTGCGCTCGGCGGTCGGCAGCTTGGCCAGTTCGCGCACTGCCGCGTAGAACTTCGGCAGCTCGTCGCTCTGCTCGTGCAGCAACTGGCTGAAGGCCGGCACCCGGTTGTGGTAGGTGGCCAGCGAGGCCAGATGGGCATTGCCCGGCGGTGGATCAAACCAGTGGTCGTAGCCGCGATAGCCACCCCATTGCTGCTTCAGCGCCTGATAGTCATGCAGCAGTTGCTGCAGCGCCAGGTGCTTGCGCGTGCGCTTGTCCGCATCGCTGGCCGGGCCGGTATAGATTTCGGTCAGTTGGTGCTGGGTGTGGGCCAGCAGGTGCTGGAATTGCTCGCGGCGTTGCTGGCTGGTGGTTTCGCGCTCGGGGGCTGCATCGCCATGCACCAAGCGCCAACGGCGCGCGCCTTCGATTTCGACGCTGGTGGCAAAGGCCTCGTTGAATGCGCTGTCGCCATCGACATACACCAGCTGGTGCGCCAGCTCATGAAAAATCAACCGTGCCAGATCGGTGTCGCTGTAGCCCAGAAAAGTGTTGAGCAGCGGGTCGCTCAGCCAGCCCAGCGTCGAATACGCCGGCACGCCGTAGACGTAGACATCGTCGCCGGCCGCGCTGCGTGCGGCGGCAAAATCGCGTGCATCATGCTCGCTGAAAAAGCCGCGATAGCTGATGCAGCCGACGAAAAAAAAGCAGGATGCACGTGGTGTGAGGGAGAGTTCGGGCGTGCTGACCACGTTCCACACCGCATAGGGCCGGCCCAGATCAGCGTAGCGCTTGTAACTGTCGTTATCCGGCAGGCCCAGCTCGCGGCTGGCGAACTGGCGCATGTCGCGCGCCAGTTGCAGCTTGCGCACCACGGCCGGTGGTGTGGCCGGATCGGCAATCACGGTGTCGACCGGGCGGGTCTTGCTCAGCAATTCCAGATGGCCGCCAACCGCCTGTGCGTAGTAGCGGGTGCTGCTGCAGGCGCTCAGCACCCCCAGCAGCGCGATTACGCAAACCAGTAACGCACGACGCCGGGTCAGCCAGGCCGGGCGCCGCAAGGCCATCAGCCCATGCTCGCGGTGCGCGGCAAGGTGATGGTCACCTGCAGGCCGCCTTGCGGGTGGTTGGCCAGGGTCAGCTCGCCGCCGTGGGCGTGGATGATGTCGCGCGCAATGCCCAGCCCCAGCCCCATGCCGCCCTGATTGGTCTGCTTGCCGTGCTCCAGTCGCACATAAGGCTGGAACAAGGTGGGCAGCGCCTCTTCGGCCACGCCGGGGCCGTAGTCGCGTATGGTCAGCTCGGTTTCGCCGTCGCGGTTGGACAGCAGCACCTCGGCCCGCTGGCCGTACTTGATCGCATTGTCGATCAGGTTGGAGATCGCACGCTTGAGCGCCAGCGGCTTGCCCAGCACCGTGATCGGCGCGGCGGCCACGGCGACCTCGAAGCCGCCCATCTTGGCATCCTCGCTCAGCCGGTTGAGCAGGGTATCGAGGCGGATGGCGGTGCGGTTTTCGTGGATGTCGGTGTCTTTCACGCTTTGCAGCGCGCCCTTGACCATCATTTCCAGCTCGTCGAGGTCTTCGTGGAATTCGCGCCGGTCGTGCTCGTCGTCCAGCATTTCGGTGCGCAGCTTCAGGCGGGTGATGGGGGTGCGCAGGTCGTGCGAGATGGATGCAAACAGCCGCTCGCGGTCTTCCAGATAGCGGTTGATGCGTGCCTGCATGGCGTGGAAGGCATGCGCGGTGTTCAGGTACTCGCGTGAGCCACTTTCGGGCAGATGCGGGTTGGCGCCCTGGCCAAAAGCCTCGGCCGCCTCGGACAGCAAGGCCAGCGGTCGTGTCAGCCAGCGCACCACCCACAGCGACAGCAGCAACACCGCTACCAGCGTGGCCAGTTGCAGCGCCAGCTTGTCGCGCGTCAGCGGGTTGGCCTGATCCAGAAAGTAGGGATTGGGCATCAGGGTGGCCAGATACAGCCAATCGCCCGATTCCAGCTCGGCCTGGATCACCAGAATGGGGGCAGGGCGCGGCTTGACCAGCAAGGTGTGCTGCACCCAGCTGTCGGGCAGGTCGGACAGCGTGACGCCATCCTCGGTCACCGCCAGCTCGTCCGGCCAGGCAAAGCCGATGCGGTAGGTGGACAGGCGTGGCAGCTCTTGCGTCAGCGTAGTGGTGAGTGTTTCCACCACCGATTGCGCCAGCGGCGCATCGACCACGCTCTTGATATCGACCGGGCCGTGGTTGACGTTGACGAAGAAGCGCGTGCCGCCCATTTCGCGCAACTGTTCGATCAGCAAGGGGCGGTAGTTGGCCGGCAGGCTCTGGAAAAAGCGCAGCGCGCTGGCGGCGCTATAGCCGATATAGCGTGCGGCTTCGCGCGCCTCTTCATTCGAGCGCGTGCGCAGCTGCGCGGCCCAGAACCAGGTGCCCAGCGCCTGGCTGGCCAGCACCCCCAGCATCATTACCAGCGCCAGCCGTGCCAGCAGCGAGCCGGGCAGCAAGCGGTTGAAAGTGCGGTTGAGCCATGATGCGCGCTGCAGCGGCTCGCCGGTCACTTCATCGCCGGCGTTGGCCGGGCGCCAGTCCTCAAGCGACATGGCTGGTGATGACCTCGGCCGAGAACACGTAGCCGGTGCCGCGCACCGTCTTGATCAGCGCCGGTTGCTTGCCATCGTCCAGCAGGCGCTGGCGCAGGCGGCTCACCTGCACGTCGAGCGAGCGATCCAGCGGGCCAAGGTCGCGGCCGCGTGTTTCCTCGGCCAGTACGGTGCGGTCGAGCACGTCGCCGGGGTGCTCGACGAAATAGCGCAGCAGCTGGAAATCCAGCCCGGTGAGCTTGACTGTTTCGCCGGCCGGATCGGTGAGGGTGCGCTCCAGCGTATCGAGGCTGAAGCCGTTGAAACGGTAATAGCGCGGCGCGGTGGTGCCGCCATCGCCACCCATGCGGCGGTGGATGGCCTTGATGCGTGCCAGCAGCTCGCGCGGATTGTAGGGCTTGGCGATGTAATCGTCGGCACCCAGCTCCAGCCCGACGATGCGGTCGGTATCGTCGGCATTGGCGGTCAGCATGATGATGGGCACGGCCGAGCGCTTGCGCACCGTGCCGCACAATGCAAAGCCATCGGTATCGGGCAGCATCACGTCGAGGATCACCAGACTGAGCTCATCCTGATAGCGCTCGAATTCGGCCAGGAAGCTGGCGCCGTCGTGGGCGAGCTTGACGTCGTACTGGTTCTTTTCCAGATACGTTTTCAGCAGCGTGCGGGTTTTCTGGTCGTCGTCGACGATAAGGATCTTGCGCATCAATCTTCACTCTTGCGGTTGCCCAATGCCCGCGCCAGCGCGGCAATGCGACGCTGGGTCTCGCTGGCCGGGATGTGCTCGTCGGCAAAATAACGGTGCAGTTGCGCAATGATGGCATCTTTCAGCCCTTCATCGCTGGCCATGCGGTGTGTCATGCTCGGCGCCTGCACCAGCGCGCCGCGATTGAAGGTGCGCCAAGAGGCCCGCGCACAGCTGTCCATCTGGTTCACATCGGCATCGCGCCGCACCGGCACCGACCCCTTGATCTGGTTATAGCGTGCCTGCACCGCAGGCGAGGCCGCCAGTTGCGCCAGCTTTTCCTGCTGTACCTGGCTGCCGTAGTCGTCGGCCAGCATCACGAAGGTATCGACGCTGTACAGGTGGTAATCGGCGGTGCCCGGCACCGGCATGCAGCCGAACTGCTCATCCACGGTCAGCCCCATGGTCTGCAGCTCGCCCTTGGCCCAGTCGCCCATCACCCACATGCCGACCTCGCCGCTGGCCAGCTGACGGGCCACGCCCTCCCAATGCCGTTCGGCAATCGGGTCGGGCATCCACTGCTTGAGACGGCGCAAGCGCTCCAGCGCACGGGTTACGCGCGGGTCGAACCACAGTTTTTCATTCCCACGCGTGAACAGCTGGCGATAGAAGCTGGGCGAGCTTTCCGACAGCACCAGCGTCTCGAACAAGGTAGCCACTTGCCAGGGTTCGCTGCTTTGGGCCAGCGGAATCACGCCGGCACGCTTGAGCTTGTCGGCCACGCGCTCGAACTCGGCCCAGTTGCGCGGCGGGGTCAGGCCCAGCTCGGCAAAAATGCGCTTCTGATAAAACAGCGTATTGATGCGGTGTATACCCACCGGTACCGCCACCACGTGACCACGCTGGCGTACCAGCGTCCAGATGGTGGGAAAGAAGGCGCGGCTCCAACCGTTCTGCGTGGAGACGTTATCCAGCTCCAGCAGCAGGCCCAGCTCGGCCCATTCCTGGATGGCAGGGCCGATCAGCTGCGCCACATCGGGCGCACGGCCCGACAGCAAGCGGCTTTTCAGCACCTTCATCGCGCCGATGCCGGCGCCGCCGGCAATGGCGGCATCACGCCACTGTATGTCGTCGCGATCGAGCGCATCGGCCAGCGCATCGGCGGCCTTGCGCTCGCTTTGCGAGGTCCACCAGTGCAGTACATCCAGCTTTTGCTGCGCGTGCGCCAGCGTGCTGGAGGCCAGCACGGCAAGCGCCAGCGGCGCGACAAGGTAGCGGGATAGGGACGGTTTCATTGTTTGCTTCCGGAGCTTGGCCGCGAGCTTAGCGTAAGCATGACTACTGATTTGTAAAGAAAGCTTGCATTCCATTGCAAACAATTGCCTGAGTCATGCAGCAAGCATAGCCGCTGACATCTTGCCACGACGGGCGTTCGCACGCGATTTCCATTGTTGTGGCCATCACCGTTCATGCCTGCTGTTTGTAAAATAATGTAACGCAATTTTGATCTAATTTTATGGTTTTTTGTTTAAAAACAAAGTGTTGTGGTGTTGTTGTGCATGGGCGGCAAAAAATTCGCGTCACGAATAAGGCGGTGCTAACTTTCGAGCATCCCAAGTCCGTAGCACGGGCCTGGGCACTACAAGCGCCACCGGCCGTCATGGCCGCCAAGGCTGTAAACCTGAAGCTGTTCAAGAACTGAGGAGTTCGACCCCATGCAAGCCAAACGCTTTACGCGCGCTGCACTGATTGCTGCGCTGATGACCGCAGGTCTCGCCCAGGCTGGTTCGTTGACCATCGAATCCTGGCGTGTCGATGACAAGGCCCTGTGGGAAGATGTGCTGATCCCGGCCTTCAACAAGAAGTACCCGGACATCAAGGTGAAGTTCTCGCCGACCGCACCGACCGAATACGACTCCTCGCTGACCGCTCGCCTGACTGGCGGCACTGCTGGCGACCTGATCACGCTGCGCCCGTTCGACAAGTCGCTCGACCTGTTCAAGAAAGGCCAGATCGAAGCGCTGAACGGCAAGAAGGGCATTGAAAACTTCCCGGCTTCGGCCAAGGTTGCTTGGCAAACCGACGACGGCAAGACCGTGTTCGGCCTGCCGATGGCTTCCGTGATTCACGGCATCTTGTACAACAAGAAGGTGTTCCAGGAACTGAACCTGCAACCGCCGAAGACCACCGACGAATTCTTCAAGGTTGCCGAAGCAATCAAGAAGTCGGGCAAGTACACCCCGATCGCACTGGGTACTGCTGACCAGTGGGAAGCCAACCAGATCGTGTTCACCAGCTTCGGTGCCCCGTACTGGAAGGGCGAAGAAGGCCGCAAGGCGCTGATCGCCGGCAAGGAAAAGTTCACTGACGCACCGTTCGTGGCCGCGTTCGATTTCGAGTCCAAGCTGGCTCCGTACCTCGCCAAGGGCTATCAGGCTCAAACCTACGGCGATACACAGACCCTGTTCGCTTCGGGCAAGGCTGCCATGGTGCCGGCCGGTTCGTGGGACATCTCCTACTACAACACCAATGCCAAGTTTGAACTGGGCGCGTTCCCGCCCCCGGTGCCGAAGGCTGGCGACAAGTGCTACATCTCCGACCATACCGACATCGGCATGGGCGTGAACAGCAAGTCCAAGAACAAGGACGATGCCTACAAGTTCGTGGAATGGATGGGTTCGCAAGAATTCGCTGACCTGTACACCAACAAGGTCACCGGCTTCTTCTCGCTGTCCAGCCACCTGATCGCCGTGAAGGATCCGGTTGCCAAGCAGATGCTGGACTGGCGCAAGAGCTGCTCGTCGACCATCCGTCTGAACGCCCAGATCATGAACCGTGGCGAGCCGAACATGGAAAACGAACTGTGGAACGTGAACTCGCAAGTCCTGAACGGCAAGATGACTGCCAAGGACGCTGCAGCACGCATCCAGACCGGCTTCGAAAAGTGGTACAAGCCGGGCAAGTAATTGCCGTGATTTTGTAATACCCCCGGCGACCCTGCGCGCGCTTGAACCCAGTTCCAGCCGATTGCAACGCAGGGCCCCCGCCGGGGCGAGCAGTAAAAGTCTTCATCCTCGACTGTGAGTAGGCCGGTGGCGTACCCCCGGCGCTGCCTGACAGCTCAAGCGTTGTTCGGTACTGACGTTGCGTTTCGCCTATTGTTATCTGACAGGGGCCAAGCCTGAAGCAGTTGCCGCATTGCCTGCGTTGTTGCGGTGTCCCGTGCGCCCCGGCCATTTTTTTGTCCGTTTCTTCTGGAGAAGAGCATGAAACGCTTCTCTTTCTGGCACGTAGTGGTCTTTCTCGCGCCAGCTTTCCTGATATACACGGTGTTCAGCGCCTATCCGCTGCTCGATACGCTGCGCCAAGGGTTTTATACCACCTCGGATACCGGCCACCAGTCGTGGATCGGCATCGCCAACTACACCAAGCTGCTGACTGACCCACAATGGTCGGACGGCTTCTGGAACGCGATGAAGAACAACGTGAAGTTCTTCCTCATCCACATGTGCATCCAGAACCCGATCGGCCTGTTGCTGGCCGCGCTGCTGTCGCTCAAGGGCGTCAAGGGCGCCAAGGCCTACCAGACCGTGCTGTTCCTGCCGACATTGCTGTCGGTGGTGATCATCGGCTTCATCTGGCAGCTGATCCTGTCGCCGCTGTGGGGCGTATCCGAATCGCTGATGACCCATGTCGGTCTGGGCGAGCACTTTGCTCCGTGGCTGGGCCAGGAAGAAACCGCGCTGATCACGCTGGCGCTGATCTCGGTGTGGCAATTCGTCGGCATCCCGATGATGCTGATCTATGCCTCGCTGATCGCGATTCCGGAAGAAATCATCGAAGCCGCCGTGGTCGAGGGCGCATCGCCGTGGCGCATTTTCTGGACCATACGCCTGCCGCTGATCCTGCCCACGCTGGGTCTGGTGACCATCCTGACCTTCGTCGGCAACTTCAACGCGTTTGACCTGATTTACTCGGTGAAGGGCGCGATTGCCGGGCCGAACTTCAGTACCGATATCCTGGGCACGTATTTCTACCGTACCTTCTTTGGTTACCAGAGTCAGGTCGGCAGCCCGACCATGGGGGCGGCAGTAGCGACCACCATGTTCCTGATCATTCTGGCCGGTGTAGGCGTTTACACCTTCCTCATCCAGCGCAAGCTGCAACGTCATTCGTTCTAAGGAGCCGGTCATGACGAAAAATATCGGCAAACTCAGTGCGACTGCGTTTACGCAGTTGGTGCTGGCGCTGTTCACCCTGATCTCGATGTTCCCCATCGTACTGATCATCATCAACGCGTTCAAAAGCCGCGATGGCATCTTCGACAACCCGATGGCCTTACCGACCAGTGAAACCTTCTCGCTGGTGGGCTTTCACAAGGTGCTCGACAAGTCGCCGTTCCTGCACTTTTTTGAAAACAGCCTGATCGTCACCGTCGGCTCGCTGGTGCTGATCCTGCTGTTCGCAGCCATGGCTGCGTGGGCGCTGTCCGAATACAAGTTCAAGGGCAGCCGCTGGCTGGCTGTCTATCTTGCCTTCGGCATCATGGTGCCGATCCGTCTGGGGACGGTGTCCATCCTGCAACTGGCCGTACAGTTCAACCTCGTCAACACGCTGACCATCCTGGTGCTGGTGTATGTGGCGCAGGGCCTGCCGCTGGCCATCATGATCCTGTCCGAGTTCATGCAGCAGATACCCAAGGAGCTGAAGGAGGCCGCGCGTTGCGATGGCGTGGGCGAGTTCAAGATCTTTTTCCAGATCATCCTGCCGTTGATCCGTCCGGCAGTGGCTACCGTGGCCGTGTTCACCATGGTGCCGATCTGGAATGACCTGTGGTTCCCGCTGATTCTGGCGCCGGGTGAAGAAACGCAGACCGTCACCTTGGGCGTGCAGCAATTCATCGGCCAGTACGTGACCGACTGGAATGCCGTGCTGGCCTCGCTGTCGCTCGCCGTGGCCCCTGTGCTGCTGATGTACATCTTTGCCTCGCGCCAACTGATCCGCGGTATTACCGCTGGTGCCGTCAAATAAGTTTTGGAGTAGCTGAAAAATGGCTCAAGTTTCGCTCAAGAACCTGAAGAAGTCCTACGACGGCAAGCAGGACGTGCTCGCCAGCATCAACCTGGAAATCGACGATGGTGAATTCGTCGTGCTGGTCGGCCCGTCGGGCTGCGGCAAATCCACGCTGCTGCGCATGCTGTCCGGGCTGGAAGAAATCACCAGCGGTGATCTGGTCATCGACAATGTGCGCTGCAACGATCTGGCGCCGGCCAAGCGCGGCATCGCCATGGTGTTCCAGAGCTACGCGCTCTACCCGCACATGAACGTGTACAAGAACATGGCGTTCGGCCTGAAGATCCACGGCGCGGGCAAAGAGGAAATCGACCGCCGCATCAAGCATGCGGCCGGCATCCTCAAGATCGACCATCTGCTGCACCGTCTGCCGCGCGAGTTGTCTGGCGGCCAGCGCCAGCGTGTCGCCATCGGCCGTGCCATTGTGCGTGAACCCAAGCTGTTCCTGTTTGACGAGCCGCTGTCCAACCTCGACGCTGCGCTGCGCGTGCAGACCCGTCTGGAAATCGCCAAGCTGCATCGCGATCTGAAGGCCACCATCGTTTATGTGACCCACGATCAGGTCGAGGCCATGACCCTGGGCGACAAGATCGTGGTGATGCACGACGGTCACATCCAGCAAGCCGGTACACCGCTGGAGTTGTACCAGCAACCTGCCAACCTGTTCGTGGCTGGCTTCATCGGCTCGCCCAAGATGAACCTGATTGAAGGCGTGGTAGCTGATGCCGGCGCGTCCGGTGTATCGGTCACGCTGGCTGGTGGTCAGGTGCTGCGCACCGAAGTGGATGGCAGCAGCCTGAAAGCGGGTGATCGCGTGACTGTCGGTATCCGTTCCGAGCATCTGTGGGAAAACAGCAACGGCAGCGAGCAGTTCACCGGTACGGTGAATCTGGTCGAGCATCTGGGTGAAGCCAACTTCCTCTACATCACGCTGAGCAACGGTCAGGATGTGGTGGTGCGTGGTGATGGCGAGCGCGAAGTTGCCATCGGCGATACCGTCAGCCTGTCGGCACCGGCAGCGTCGTTCCATGTGTTCAATCACGATGGCAAGGCGCTGCGTCGCCTCAAGCCGGGCAATATGGTTGCTGCCAAGCGCGTCGCCTGATCTGCAACTGGTCAGTCATGCAAAAGGCCCGCGTTAGCGGGCCTTTTTGCTGCTGGTGCGCGGGGTCACATATGGTCGCAGCGCTCAGCGATTGTTGAAACGCGGCAACGCATGCGCGCCGCGCAGTTCGCGCAGGTTGCGGTGATGGCCCTTGAGCCATTGCGGCAGTTCTTCGGCAGGCATGGGCTTGGCGATCAGGAAACCCTGGCCGAGCGCACAGCCCGAATCCTGCAGCAAGCGCCAGTCGTCCAGCGTTTCTATGCCCTCGGCCACCGAGACCAGATCGAGCCGGCTGGCCATGTCCAGCGCCGATTGCAGGATCACGCGCAGGTGGTGGCGTTCATGCGCGCCGTGCACGAAGGAGCGGTCGATTTTCAGCTCGGTGAACGGGATGCGTGCCAGCTGCTGCATCGATGAAAAACCGGTGCCGTAGTCGTCGATGGACAGGCCAAAACCCTTGAGCCGCAGCCGCGCCAGCGTGCCCAGCGCCATGCCCAGATTGGCGACCACCGAGCTTTCGGTGATTTCCCACACCACCTGATCGGCCGGCAGCGCGTGCTGGTCGAGCATGTCCGATACCTCGGGCACGAAGCTGGTTGAATCCAGCAGCCGCGGCGACAGGTTGATGGCCACCGAGAGCCGCAAGCCGCGCTTGTTCCACGCGGCGGCCTGCGCCAGCGATTTCTCGGTGATGGCCAGCGTGAGCGCGTAAATCAGCCCTTCCTGCTCGGCAAGCGGGATGAAACGGTCGGGCGGGATCATGCCCAGGCTAGGGTGGTGCCAGCGCGCCAATGCCTCCACGCCCTTGATCATGCCGGTGCGCATGTCCACCTTGGGTTGGAAGTAGGGCACGATATCGCCACTCTTGATGGCCTGTTCGAGTTCGGCCGGGCTGACTGGTGTCAGCACGTCCATGGTCTGCGCAAACGACTTGCCGGGCGCGCGGTCATAACGGCTGAAGGCGGTGCGCAGCTGTGCCAGGCTGAGCGGTTTTTGCAACGCCCCCAACACTGCCAGACCCAGCGCATGCGTCATGGTCTCGACCGAGTTGATCAGCGCGCCTTCCCGGCTGGATGCCACCACGAAAGGGATGTCGATGCCGCGCTGCTGCAGCTGCTGGATCAGCTCCACGCCATCCATGCCCGGCATTTCCAGATCAATGATCATCAAATTGGGCGGCAGGGTCAGCATGGCCAGCAGCTCCAGTGCCTCGTTGCCATTGCCAGCCTCGTAGATCAGCGTGATGCCGCACTCACGCGCCAGCATGGCGGTGTGCTGGCGCTGCACGGCGCTGTCGTCGACGATGAGCAGCGATTCGATCAGGGGGAGGGGAGTCTCAGCGGCCATGGCGTTCTATCACTGCAGGGATGCGGTCCAGCGGGACGACTTCGTTCACGCCACCCAGATCGATGGCCTCCTTGGGCATGCCGAACACCACGCAGCTGGCCTCATCCTGCGCATAGGTGGTGGCGCCGGTGTCATGCAGTTCTTTCAGGCCGCGCGCGCCATCGTCACCCATGCCGGTCATGATGATGCCCACCGCATTGCGCCCGGCTGCCTTGGCTACCGAGCGGAACAACACATCCACCGAGGGCCGATGGCGGCTGACCAGCGGGCCATCCACCACCTCGACGTAATACTGGGCCCCGCGGCGTTTCACCACCATATGCTTGCCGCCGGGGGCGATCAGCGCCCGTCCGGGCAGGATACGGTCATTATGTTGCGCTTCGCGCACTTCCACTTCGCACAGCGTGTTGAGGCGGTCGGCAAAGCTCTTGGTGAATTTCTCCGGCATGTGCTGCACGATGACGATGCCGGCGCTGGTGCGCGGTAGCGCGGTGAGTACTACTTCCAGCGCCTGCGTGCCGCCGGTGGAGGTGCCCAGTGCAATGATCTTCTCGGTGGTGGGCAGATGGGTGGACTTGCCCACCGGGGCTTCCAGCACCGCATCGGCCGTGAGCTTGGGGGCATGCATGCGTTCCTGCGTCTGGCCCGAAGGCTGCGGGCGCGGCAGCGTGCGCAGTCTGCCCACCTTGGCGATGCCGGCGGCACGGATGGCCGACACCAGATCGGCCGAGCTATCCTGCAGGAAATCCTTGAGGCCGAGGCTGGGCTTGGTGATCACGCCCACTGCGCCGGCGGCAAACGCCTCCATGGTGATGTCGGCGCCGCGTTCGGTCAGCGTGGAGCAGATCACCACCGGCGTGGGCCGTTCGGCCATGATTTGCTTGAGGAAGGTGATGCCGTCCATGCGTGGCATTTCGATATCCAGCAACAGCACGTCGGGCCAGTTGGCCTTCATCTTGGTCATGGCAAAGATGGGGTCCGGCGCGGTGGCGATGACTTCGATATCGCGATGCCGGGCCAGCACATCCTGCATTACCTGCCGTACTACCGACGAATCGTCAACGATCATTACCTTGATGGTCATTTGCGTGCGCTCTCTGTGAGTTCTCGTGCGCTCATTTTCTTGTCCATGGCGATACCGCGGCCACGCCGTATCCAGACGTCGCCGCTGCCTAGGTCGAAACGCAGGTAGCGATAGCCATAGCCGGTGATGTCCTGCACCGCCACCGGAATGCGCAGCTGCTGCAGCCGGCTGATGGCAAACAGGGCATTGGTTTCGCCTATGCTGGCTTTCTGCGGCTCGGTATCGAATACCCGCCCGCCGCCAAAGACCTTGACTGCGTAATCCTCGATGCGCGTGCCATGCAGTTTTACCTCGTCCAGCAAGTGCTGCACGGCTTCCTCGCCATAGCGGCCGTCGCGTGTCATTGCCTTGCCGGGGGTGTGCAGGCGGCTGGGCAGCAAAAAGTGGCACAGCCCGCCCAGCCGGCGTACCGGGTGCCAGAAGGTGATGGCCACGCAGGAGCCCAGCAGCGTTTCGACGTGGACATCACCGCTGCCGAAGTAGATTTCACCGGGGTTGACGAAGATGCGCCGGCTCATCACGGTGGCTTCCGGTAGATCGACGGTGCATGCATCTGCAGCGGCAGGGCCATGCCGTGCAGCGATTCGGAATGACCGACCAGCAGCCAGCCGCCGGGCTTGAGGTGCTGCGTGACCGACTGCACCACCTGCGTCTTGGTGGGCATGTCGAAATAGATGATGACGTTGCGCAGGAAAATCACATCGAACTTGGCAAACTGCTTGGGCAGCGCGGTCAGGTTCATCTGGCTGAACTGCACGCGCTCGCGCAGGCGCTGCTCCACCATGAACTGGCCAGCATAGTTGCCATTGCCGCGCAGGCAATAGCGCTTGAGATATTCCGGCGGAATGTGCTCGCCACGCGCCATCGGGTAGACGCCACGCCGCGCAAAGCGCAGCACGCGCTGGCTGATGTCCGATGCGCAGATTTCCCACGGTGCATCGTGCCGCTCGGCATCGAGCAGCATGGCGATGGAATAGGCCTCTTCACCGGTCGAACTGGCCGCACTCCAGATGCGCAGCGTCTCATTCTGCGGTGCGTGGGCCAGCACCTGCTTGCGCAGGAAGTCGAAGTGGCGCGGCTCGCGGAAGAAATACGTTTCGTTGGTGGTGATCAGGTCGATGGCACGCTGCCGCTCCTCGGCCTGGTTGGGGGCGGCAATCACCTCGTAATAGGCGCGGAAGCTCGGCAGCCCCAGCTCGCTCAGCCGCTTGGAAAGGCGGCTGCACAGCAGCGCCTTTTTCGACTGCGGCAGGTGCATGCCGATGTGCTGTTTGAACAGCTGCTGGAACAGCCGCATTTCCTCGTCATTGGCGTCCAGCGGCCGGTTGCTTAGTTCTACCATTGCCGTTCCCGACTAGCGCCCGTTGCCGCTGACTTTGAAGAAACGGATCATTTCCTGCAGCTGGATAGCCTGTGCGCTCATTTCCTCGGAGGTAGACGACAGCTCCTCCGACGCCGAGGCATTCATCTGCGTGGTCTGCGCCAGCTGGCTTACCGCAGTATTGATCTGATCCAGCCCGCTGGTCTGCTCGCGCGAGGCGGCTGAGATTTCCTGCACCAGATCGGCAGTCTTGCGGATGGCAGGCACCATCTGGTCGAGCAGCGTGCCGGCACTTTCGGCCATCATCACGCTATTGCTGGCCACCGAGCTGATTTCCTGTGCCGCTACTTGCGAGCGCTCGGCCAGCTTGCGTACTTCGGCCGCGACCACGGCAAAGCCCTTGCCGTGCTCGCCGGCACGGGCGGCCTCGATGGCGGCATTGAGTGCCAGCAGATTGGTCTGGTAGGCGATGTCGTCGATGATGCCGATCTTGCCGGCAATCTGGCGCATGGCCTGCACGGTCTGTTTGACCGCATCACCGCCTTCGACTGCATCGCCGGCCGATTTGCTGGCCATGCCGTCGGTGATGCGGGCGTTCTCGGAGTTCTGCGATACGGTGGAGGTGATTTCCTCGACCGCAGCGCTGGTTTCCTCGACGTTGGCCGCCTGTTCGGAGGCGTTCTGGCTCAGCGCCTGTGCCGAGGCAGAGATTTCCTCGGAGGCCGAGGCCAGCGAGCTGGCCGAACTGCTCACGTCGCTGATGATGTCGGTGAGCTTGGCGATCATCTGCTTGATGCTGAACAACATCGAGGTGTGATCACCCGGCTTGATGTTCACGTTCACGGTGAGGTCACCGTCGGCCACGCGCTGCAGAATGCTCACCGCGTCGGCCGGCTCGCCGCCGACCTGGGCGACGATCATGCGGGTCACCAGCAGACCGATCACGACCGCAATGATGAAGCCGGCCACCATCAGGCTGATCATGGTGGTGCGTATGGTGCTGGCGACGCGCGACGATTCGTCGTTGATCTGTTTGGCGGTGGTCGTCTGTATCTCGACCAGCCCATCGACCGTAGCCTCCAGCTTTTCGAACAGCGGTTTGGTTTCCTGGCGTATGGTCTTGTCGGCTTCACTGCTCTGGCCGGTTTTCAGCTGCTCGACCACTTTTCTCAGCGAAGCGCGGAAGGCGCTGACCTGCGGATCGTAATTGGCAATCAGGCGCTTCTCATCGTCGACCAGAAAGGTGTTGCGATAGGCAGTGAACTGGTCGTCAATGACCTTTTCCGACTTCAGGTTTTTCTCTGCCTGCTCGGTGGTATCGGCCTGGGTGTTGAGCACCAGCATCACGTAGACCCGGCGATACTGCTGGATGGTTTCGCTGCGCACCGCCGTGAGCTGGGCAATGGGCACCAGCCGGTCGGAATACATGCTGCTCATCATGTCGTCGACCTGCTGGATCTTTACGATGCCGACGGTGCCGATGACCAGCGATACTGCCGCCACCAGCAAAAAGGTAATGGTGAGCTTGGTGCTCAACCGCCATTGCTTGAACCAGTTCATGGTTATTCTCCCCTCGTTGTTCTTGTACTTGCGGGCACACCGCGCATCAGGCTGGCGCGGCGGCCAGCTCTTCGTTGGTGTTCATGCCGATCAGGGTCGCCATTTCGTCAACGGACAGCACCTGCTGGATGTCGAGCGCAATGACGAAGCGTTCGCCCAGGCTGATCATGCCGTCGATGAAATCGGCGCGTATCTTGGCGCCAAAGCTGGGGCGCGGCTCGATCTGGCCCGGCTCGACCGACAGTACCTCGTTCACGGCATCGACGATGATGCCCAGTGCCAGCATCTGGTTTTCCTGCTCGACCTCCAGGATCACGATGCAGGTGCGGCGGCCGATTTCGGTGACGTTGCGACCAAAACGCGCGGCCAGGTCGACCACCGGCACCACGGCGCCGCGCAGGTTGATGACGCCGCGCAGAAAGGGCGGCAGCATCGGGATTTCGGTCAGTCCGCCAAACTCGATGATTTCGCGGATGTGCTCAATCGGGATCGCGAACAGCTCGCTGCTGAGCGTAAAGGTCAGGAACTGCTGGGTGCCGGGTTGCTCGGCCCCCTGCAAACGGGATGACGCGGCGGTGGCGGGCAGATTGGACATGGCTCCCTCCTCAGAAGCGCGTGAACGACGATTCATCGACCGCGTCATCGCCCGTATCGAGCATGGACGCACGTTTCTGGTTGCGTGCCGGCGGCGGGGCCGCCTTGCGTGCCGCTGGTGCGGAACGGCGTGCGGGCGCGTGTGATCCACCATTCGATACCTTGAAGAAGCGGATCATTTCCTGCAGCTGGATGGCTTGCGCGCTCATTTCCTCGGAGGTGGACGACAGTTCCTCCGACGCCGAGGCATTCATCTGTGTAGTCTGCGCCAGCTGGCTCACGGCGGTGTTGATCTGATCCAGCCCGCTGGTCTGCTCGCGCGATGCGGCAGAGATTTCCTGCACCAGATCGGCGGTCTTGCGGATCGACGGCACCATCTGGTCGAGCAGGGTGCCGGCGCGCTCGGCCAGGGTGACGCTGTCGCTGGCGACGGTGCCGATTTCCTGCGCGGCCACTTGCGAGCGCTCGGCCAGCTTGCGCACTTCGGCAGCGACCACGGCGAAGCCCTTGCCGTGCTCGCCGGCACGGGCGGCCTCGATGGCGGCATTCAGTGCCAGCAGATTGGTCTGGTAGGCAATGTCGTCGATGATGCCGATCTTGCCGGCGATCTGGCGCATGGCGCTGACGGTCTGCTTGACCGCATCGCCGCCTTCGACCGCATCGCTGGACGATTTGCTGGCCATGCCGTCGGTGATGCGGGCGTTCTCGGAGTTCTGCGATACGGTGGAGGTGATTTCCTCGACCGCGGCACTGGTTTCCTCGACGTTGGCCGCCTGTTCGGACGCGTTCTGGCTCAGCGCCTGTGCCGAGGCAGAGATTTCCTCGGATGCCGAGGCCAGCGAGCTGGCCGAGCTGCTGACATCGCTGATGATCTCGGTGAGTTTGGTGATCATGACCTTGATGCTGAACAGCATCGAGCTGGTATCGCCATCACGCACATTGACATTCACGGTGAGGTCACCATCGGCCACGCGTTGCAGGATGTTGACCGCCTCATCCGGCTCGCCGCCGACTTGCCGTGTCACCACACGCGCCAGCAACATGCCCATGCCGACCGACAGCACGATGGCAATGCCGATGGCGGCCATGGTCCAGGTATTGCTCTGGGCGATGGTGCCAAGATTGACCTTGTTGGCATCATCAGCCTGCTTCTCGTTATCGGTGCTGATGTCGTCCAGCACCTTGTCGATCTTGGCGATCAAGCCGCGCAGGTCGCCATTGATCAAGGCTTTGGCTTCGTCTGCCTGGCCGGCTTTCAGGAGCTTGATGGCCTTGTCGGATTGGCTCAGGTAATCCTTGAGCAACGGCGCAAAATCCTGGCGCAGTTTGGCCTCGGTCGGAGACGCTTCGGTTTTGGCGTATACGTCCCAGAACTTGTTGAACTTTGCGATGTAATCGTCGTAGCGGCCGGCCGAGGCCTGCAAGTCGTCCGGCTTGTCGACCTGGCTCATCATGCGCACCACGGTGCGGGCAGAGGCCACCAGACTGACATTGGCGCGCGACAGGCTGCTGATCGCCAGCAAGTTGTTGGTATAGATGCTGGTGCCGCCATCGCCGACCTTCTGGATGTTGTTCAGCGCGTACAGTCCCAGCAGCAGGGTCAGCAGTGCCGAGAACAGAAAGGCTGTCAGCAGTTTGGTGCCCAGTTTCAAACGTAAGAACCAACCCATGTTCTTCTCCTAGCGTTCGGTGGTCTTGTTATTGGTAAGCAGGCCGGCGACGGCCGACTGAGTGAGGGAATGCTGTTGCTGTGCGGTCTGCTGCACCAGATGCGGTACGTCCAGAATCAGCGCCACGCGGCCATCGCCCAGGATGGTCGAGCCGCTGATGCTCTTGATGCCTGAGAACAGGCTGCCCAGCGGCTTGATCACCGCCTGGAACTCGCCCAGCAGCCGGTCGACCACCAGGCCGGCGCGTTGCTGGCCGAATTGCACCACCACCAGGCTTTCGCGGTTGTGCTGGATGGGTGGCAGCTCGAACAGCTCGCGCAGCCGCACAAAGGGCAGCGGTTCGCCACGCAGCTTGACGATGTTGTGCCGCGCGTCGTGGCCGGCGAGGTCGACACACTCGATCACCAGATCAAGCGGAATCACGAATACTTCGTCGTTCACCATCACCTGGAAGCCGTCGATGATGGCCAGCGTGAGTGGCAGGCGGATGCGCGTGGTGGTGCCCTGGCCGGCCTGGCTGAGTATTTCCACCTCACCGCGCAAGGATTCGATGTTCTTCTTCACCACATCCATGCCCACGCCACGGCCGGACAGATTGGTGACCTGCTCGGCGGTCGAGAAGCCGGCTTCGAAAATCAGCCGGAAGATATCCTTCTCGCTCAGATTGTGGTCAGGCGTGACCAGCCCGCGCTCGATGGCCTTGGCGAGGATTTTTTCGCGGTTCAACCCGCGCCCGTCGTCGGAGACCTCGATCACGATGCTGCCTGATTCGTGATATGCGTTCAGCCGCAACATGCCGGTGGCGGATTTGCCGGCCAGCACGCGATCTTCGGTCCCTTCGATGCCGTGATCCATCGAGTTGCGCACGATGTGCATCAAGGGGTCGGCCAGTTTCTCGACCATGCTCTTGTCGAGTTCTGTTTCAGCACCGGTCACGATCAGTTCGATTTCCTTGCCCAGCTCGCGCGAGATATCGCGTACCACGCGCGGGAAGCGCTGGAACACCTCGCCGATCGGCACCATGCGCAAGGTGAGCGCCGCATCGCGGATATGCTCGACCAGCACCGAGATGGCCTGCGTGGCTTCCTCGAACTGCGCATCCTTCTTGCGGTTGGCAATCAGGTTGGCGCCGGCACCGGCAATCACCAGCTCGCCCACCAGGTCGATCAGCTGGTCGAGCTTGCTGACCTCGACCTTGATGAATTTCTGCTCGTGGCTCTTCTTTTCCTCATTCTGCTTTTGCCGGCTCAGCGCGGCAGACACGACAGGCTCGGGCACCAGCTGTTGCTCGATCAACATCGCACCCAGCGGCTTCTGGCCGATTTCCTGGCCTTGCTGCTGTTGCAGTGCCTGTTCCAGCTCGACTTCGGTCAGCGCGCCGCCACGCACCAGGATGTCGCCCAGCCGGCCCGGATCGGGCATCAGCGCGATCAGGGAGATGTATTCGTCGATCTTGGAATGCGGCGGCAGGATGCGGATCTGGCTGTCTTCGCGCACGAAGTCGAACACGCTCTCGATTTTGGCGCGGTCGGCGTCCGAATCGAAGTCGATCTCGAACCCCAGGTAGCTGGCTTCGGCATCCAGTTGCGACAGCGGCGGCAGGTTGTCGGTCAGCGTGTGCAGATAGACAATGCGGCCCATCGAGCTGAGGTAGTGCAGAAAGGACAGCGGGTCTAGGCCGTTGCGCAGCACGTCGGGCGAAAAGCGCAGCGACAAATGCCAGTTGTCGCTGCTGACGCCACCGCTGCCCTCGATCTGCTGCGGGCCTTCTTCCTTGGCGGTCGCTGTCAGTGCGGCAGCGGCAGGGGCTTCGGCCGGCGGTTCCAGATAGGCGCCCAGCTGCTTTTCCAGCACCACGCGGCGCGCAGCGTCGGGTTCTTCGTTTTCGGTGCGGTTCTGGATGGCATCGACCAGTGCACCGATATAGTCGCCGCAATTGAGCAGCAGCGACAGCATGGCATCGTCGATCTGCACCTTGCCGTTGCGCACGCGGTCGAGCACGCTTTCGACGATATGGGTGAAGCTGACGATGAGATCAAAGGCAAACAGCCCGGCCGACCCCTTGATGGTGTGGGCGGCGCGGAAAATGGCATTGATGGCTTCGCTGCTGGCGCCATCGGTTTCGATTTCCAGCAGCGCGTTTTCCATTGCCACCAGCAGTTCACGGGCTTCCTGTACCAGCGCGTCGCGCGCCATGTCCATATCCATACGCTACCTCGCGTTGGGAATCAGCAGCGGGTCGCCAAGGGTGGCGGCCAGGTTGAGCAGATCGATGGCGGCCAGCACCGGCGGGCTGTGGTGACTGTAATTGACGGTTTTTTGCTGACTGGCCGCTTCATGCTTGAGCGCCAGCAAGAGCTGCACGCCGGCGCTGTCGATTTCCTCGACTGCGGCCAGGTTCAGCTCGATCCGGTGTTCGGCGTGCGCCAGTGCCTGCAGCAGCTCGTCCTTGAGCTCGGCGGCCTGGAAGATGGTGAGGCCGCCTTCCAGTTGGAGTAACAAGTGCCCGTCGCGGGTCTGTTCTGAAATCGGCATGGCGGCCTCCGGGGGTTAAGGCATCACCAGTTTGGAGACCGCATCCAGCAGGATGGGCGGCTGGAAGGGTTTGAGCACCCAGGCCCTTACGCCTGCTGCCTTGCCCTCCTGCTTCTTGGTTTCATCCCCTTCGGTCGTTAGCATGATGATGGGGGTGAACTTGTAGTTGGGTAGCAGTTTGGCGGCCTTGACGAAGCTGATGCCATCCATGTTCGGCATGTTGACGTCGGAAATGATCAGGTTGTACTTGCGGCCATCCAGCTTGCTGAGCGCGTCTTTGCCGTCCGATGCTTCGACGACGTCATAGCCTGCGCCCTTGAGCGCAATACCGACGGTCTGGCGCATGCTGAACGAATCATCGACGATGAGTATGGTCTTGCCCATTGGGTACTCCGGGTGAGGCGGGTCAGAAGAAATCGACTTGCGACGATTGCACCGCTGCGGTCTGCTTGCCGCCGTGCACTTGCCGCTGTTCGAGCGTGGTGTAGGTGCGCTCCAGATCGCCCAGCCACACGTGACGGTCCGGCAGGGACCGGTTTTGATCGAGCAGATCACCCAGCTTGACCATGTCGCGGCTGACGTGATCCAGAATCTGGCTCACGCGGTCCTGGAACTGCAGGTTGACCAGTACATCCTGTACTTCCTGTTCGACGGCGCGGCTTTCGCTTTCCAGCTGGCCGACGGTCTCCGACAGCCGCACGGCGGCTTGCTGGAATTCGTCGATCACGCTGCCGATCACGGTCTTGGAGTCGCCGATCATGCGTGCCTCGTCACCGGAGAGGCGGTTGGCCGAATCCAGCGCGCCCTGGATGGTCTGGTTGATCGATTCGACCTTGCCGGAGATGCGCTTGCCGGTTTCGCCCGACATATTGGACAGCTTGCGTACTTCGTCGGCCACCACGGCAAAGCCACGACCGGCTTCACCGGCACGCGCGGCCTCGATGGCGGCATTGAGGGCCAGCAGATTGGTCTGGCCGGCAATCTGCGCCACGTCGGATGCCATGCGCTTGAGTTCTTCGTTGAACTGGCCGAGGCCGGCGATTTCCTGCAGCAGCGTTTCGCGTGCGGCCAGCACGTGTTCAAGCGCGCTGACGATGCCACCCAGTTGCTCTTCCGCACGCTGGATCACCTGCAGCATGTTGCCGCCGCCGCCACCTGCTGCCAGCGACACGGTGCCGCCCAGACGCTGGTTGATGCCGGCAAAGCGCATGGCCAGGTTGTCGATGGCTTCGCCGGTCTGGCTGCGCGCCAGCTCGATATTGCGCTTCCACAGCGGCAGCACGCCCGTCATCAGCTCAGGCAGCTTGGCGTGTGGTGCCACTTGCTCGTGGCGCTGCATGTCCAGTGGCTCGATGTGTTGCGGGGCGGCTTCGCCGGACTGGCTGAACCACCAGATACAGGCCAGTACGACGAGGCCAAGGATCAGCCCCTGCCACCATGCAGATGCAAGCAAGCTGGCAGCAACAAGGTTGAGGATGCCGAGCCCGAGAAGAATGAGACGCTGTTGAGTCACGATAACCCCTGATGGCGGGCGTAAAAGCACTTACTTTGAGATAAACAAGGAATCGTCAGCTTTCAAGGACGAATGGCGATTCCGCGCGAGATTTGGCGCAGAATCGTGTGCCGGGCAGTGGCTTGCCGGTGCATGGTGTGACCCCCCGTCTGGCTTGCTCGGACGTATCCGGCAGCTTTGTCTGTTTTCTTGCACTATTCGGGTGCTATGTAAGCATATTAACAATTTTTGAAATATGCCAAGTTAGAACCAAATAAATGCTGACAAGTGCTTGCTTTGCCAGAACAAATAGTCGAATAGCCGGCGATTTGGCTGCCGGCCCCGCTGCAGGGCAGGCGTAGCTGCGAGAACTGGCCGGAGGACGCAGGCGGGGCAGGGTTGCTCGCTGTATAATCCGGGGTTTTGCTATTTCCGAGCCCGTCATGAGCACCGCACTCGAGCAACTCGCCAAGAGCTTTGAACCCGCCGCGATTGAAGCCAGCTGGTATCCGCGCTGGGAATCGGCCAATTACTTCAGCCCCAGCATGGACATGAGCGCGCCGTCGTTCGCCATCCAGCTGCCGCCGCCCAACGTGACCGGCACACTGCATATGGGCCACGCGTTCAACCAGACCATCATGGATGGCCTGACGCGCTATCACCGCATGCGTGGCGACAATACCCTGTGGCTGCCGGGTACCGACCACGCCGGTATTGCCACCCAGATCGTGGTGGAGCGCCAGCTCGATGCGCAGGGCGTCAGCCGCCATGATCTGGGCCGCCCGGCCTTCATCGAGAAGGTGTGGGAGTGGAAGCAGCAGTCCGGCGACACCATCACCGGCCAGATGCGCCGCATGGGCGCGTCGGTGGACTGGGGCCGCGAGTACTTCACCATGGACGACAAGATGTCGACCAGCGTGACCGAAGTCTTCGTGCGCCTGTACGAGCAAGGCCTGATCTATCGCGGCAAGCGGCTGGTGAACTGGGACCCGGTCTTGGGCACGGCGGTATCTGACCTCGAAGTGGTGAGCGAGGAAGAAGACGGCCACATGTGGCACATCAAGTACCCGGTGGTGGGCAGCGATGAATTCGTGACCGTGGCGACCACCCGGCCGGAAACGCTGCTGGGCGACGTGGCCGTGGCGATCAACCCCACCGACGAGCGCTACCAGCACCTGCTGGGCAGGCAGCTGTCGCTGCCGCTCACCGGCCGCCAGATTCCGGTGATCGCGGATGACTATGTCGATGCCGCCTTCGGCACCGGTTTCGTCAAGATCACGCCGGCGCATGATTTCAATGACTATCAGGTTGGCAAGCGCCACAACACGCAACTGATCAACGTGATGAGCCTGACCGCGACGATTCTGCCGCAGGCGCAGGTATTCGGTTATGACGGCAGCGCATTCGACAGCATTGCGCTGCCCGCCGCCTATGCCGGCCTGAGCACGCGCGATGCGCGCAAGGCCATTCTGGCCGATCTGGAAGCGGCCGGCCTGTTGCTGGAAACCAAGAAACACAAACTGATGGTGCCGCGTGGCGATCGTACCGGCACCGTGATCGAGCCGATGCTGACCGACCAGTGGTTCGTGGCGATGAGCAAGGCCGACGATACCGGCAAGAGCATCACGCAGAAAGCGCTGGAAGTGGTGCAGAACGGCGAAGTGCAGTTCGTGCCGGGCGACTGGGTGAATACCTATTACGCGTGGCTCAACAACATCCAGGACTGGTGCATCTCGCGCCAGCTGTGGTGGGGTCACCAGATTCCGGCCTGGTACGATGCCGACGGCAAGGTGTACGTCGCCCGCACCGAGTCCGAGGCGCAAGCACAGGCCGGCGGCAAGCCGGTAACGCGTGACAACGACGTGCTCGACACGTGGTTTTCGTCGGCGCTGGTGCCGTTCTCCAGCTTGGGCTGGCCGAACCAGACCAACGAGCTGCAAGCCTTTTTGCCGTCCAGCGTGCTGGTGACCGGCTACGACATCATTTTCTTCTGGGTGGCCCGGATGATCATGATGACCACGCACTTCACCGGCAAGGTGCCGTTCAAGCACGTTTACGTGCACGGTCTGGTGCGCGACGGCGAAGGCAAGAAGATGTCCAAGTCGGAAGGCAACGTACTCGACCCGGTGGACCTGATCGACGGCATCGCACTCGAACCGCTGCTGGAAAAACGCACCACCGGCCTGCGCCGCCCGGAAAAGGCGCCGCAAGTCGCCGCCAAGACCCAGAAGGAATTCCCCGAGGGCATCCCGGCCTATGGCGTGGATGCGCTGCGCTTTACCTTTGCGTCGCTCGCTTCGCTGGGCCGTTCGATCAACTTCGATCAGAAGCGTTGCGAAGGCTATCGCAACTTCTGCAACAAGCTGTGGAACGCCACCCGCTTCGTGCTGATGAATGTGGAAGGCAAGGATTGCGGGCTGGAAGAGGGCGCCGAGCTGGATTACGGCTTTGCCGACCGCTGGATCATCGGCAAGCTGCAGGAGGCCGAAAAGGCTGTGACGCTGGCGCTGGATACCTTCCGCTTCGACCTTGCCGCGCAAGCCATCTATGAGTTCGTCTGGAACGAATACTGCGACTGGTATATCGAGCTGGCCAAGGTCAGCGCGCAGACCGGCAGCGAGGCGCAGCAACGCGCCACGCGCCGCACCTTGATCCGCGTGCTGGAAACCATCCTGCGCCTGATTCACCCCATCATGCCCTTCATCACCGAGGAGCTGTGGCAGGTGGTGGCCCCGCTGGCCGGCAAGAAGGACACCGAATCGCTGATGGTAGCGCGCTGGCCGGTAGCCGACGAAAGCAAGATCGACGCGGCCGCGCAGGCCGAAGTGGACGAGCTGAAGGCGCTGGCCTTTGCTGCGCGCAACCTGCGTGGCGAAATGGGCTTGCCGCCGTCGCAAAAAGTGCCGCTGTTCATCGAAGGCGATGCAGCGCTGGTGCGTTATGCCGACTACCTGAAGTCGCTGGCCAAGCTGTCCGAAGTGCACGTGGTTGCCGCGTTGCCCGAGGACGACGCCCCGGTAGCCGTGGCCGGCACCATCCGCCTGATGCTCAAGGTGGAGGTGGACAAGGCTGCGGAAAGCGCCCGCCTGACCAAGGAAATTGCCAAGACTGAAGACGGCTTGGGCAAGATGGTCGCCAAGCTGGAAAAGCCGGGTTACACCGACAAGGCGCCGGCGCATCTGGTCGAGAAGGACCGCGCGCTGGTGGCCGAGCTGCAGGACAAGTTGAGCAAGCTGCAGGCGCAGCTGGCCAAGCTGGGCTGAGTCTTGCCAGGGTAAAACCTGCCCCGGGAAAACAGGCGCTGCGGCGCCTGTTTTTTTGCGCCTGCCTTACCGGCCAGCGGCCCGCATGCCGTTTGCGGCGGGCGGGCTGCCGGTGGTCGGCTGGCGGCATGCATACGGTATGCGCGCGCTACGTGCAGGCACTAAGACGGATACTTGGGCAGCAATGTCCAAGTCCCCGTCTGTGTTGCTCAAGGGGGTGCCGTCATGCAGATGCCACCAGAACCGAATACTGCCCCGTACCACGTCAGGCGATTGCGCTGGGCGCGGCGCTGTGAGCTGGTGCTGGGGGCGGCTGCCTGGCTGGCGGTGCTGACGCGGCTGGGGCTGACCATGTCGCAGGAGCTGGCGCTGGGGCACACGCCGGCCATGGCGCTTACGCGCTTCCTGGCCTATTTCACCAATCTCAGCACCTTGCTGCTGGCGCTGGTGCTCACGGTGCCGCTGCTGGGGCCGCGTTCGCGGCTGGCGCGCTGGTTGTGGCAACCCGGCGTGCGTGCCGCCAGCCTGGTGTACATCCTGATCGTCTCTGCGGGCTACGAGTTGCTGCTGCGCGGCATATGGGCGCCGCACGGGCTGGAATGGACCATAGACGTGCTGCTGCATGACGTGATCCCGGCCGGCTATCTGGCTTACTGGCTGGGGTTCGCGCCGGCCGGCACCCTGCGCTGGCGCGACGCATTCCGCTGGCTGTTATACCCAGCGGCCTATTTCGGCTACATCCTGTTGCGCGGCGAGCTGCTGGGGCGCTACCCCTATCCCTTCATCAATGTCATGCAGCATGGCTATGGCCCGGTGCTATGGAATGCCGCAGCATTTGCCGCGGCATTCGCCTGCACCGGCTTGCTGGTGGTCGCCGCCGATGTGAAGCTGGCGCGCAGTCGCGCACGTTAGCCTGCGGGCGCACAGCGATAATCAGCCCCGCCCGCCACCGTGGCCGCCGCCACTGCCTTGTCCGCCGCCATGGCCACCCCCTGACCCGCCGCCGGACCCGCTGCCGGAGCCCCCGCCAGAGCCAGAACCAGAACCAGAACCAGAGCCACTACCGCCGTTGCCTTTTCCGTGTCCGTCGCTGTTGCCGTGTCCGCCGTCGCTCTCGCCTTTGCCGTGTTCCGAGCTCTGGCTGGATTTGCTGCTGCCATGATCATCCTGATCCTGCGCGTGATCCGCATGACTATGGGTGTCGCTACGGCTGTGCAATGCGCTCATCAAGGCACCAAGCCGCGTTCCCATGTCTTTGGCAATCTCCCCCCAGCCCTTGCCATCTGCGCGTTGCGCCAGCACGCCCGCCAGGCTGACGCTCTGCCCCTTGCTGTCGGTAATGGTGCCGCCCAGCAGGGCGGCCTGGATCTGTGCCGGTGTGGGCTGGCTGATGCCTTGTTGCTTGAGTGATTCTTGCGCCAGTACCAGTGCGATGGTGGTATTGCCCGGGCTGAGCTTGCTACCGGTGCTGAAGGTGGTGGTGCCTTTGCTGTCGGTCAGCGAGACACTGCCTTGTTCCAGCCCCGTGACCAAAGCGTTAGCTGTGGCGCTGGAGCCGGCCCAGTTGCTGAAGCTGCTTACCGTGCGGGCATTCGCTTTTTGTACGCTGGTGGTCGTGGTGGTGGGCGTTTCGCCAGTCGGATAGGCCGCCGTGCTGATCAGCAGGCCACCGGCCAACAGGACGCGTGCCAGCGTGGTGAAGGAGGACATGATGATCTCCTGTCGCATCGTCATCCTTCCACACTACCCCTGTAGCGCTGGCGCCGGGCATGCAATCGACGCTAGCCCGCGACCGGCGTCGCATCCGGCCGATCAACGTCGAACAAGGCAGGCTCCAGCGCCTCCGCCA
Organism: Andreprevotia lacus DSM 23236; assembly: GCF_900176275.1. Classification (GTDB taxonomy): domain Bacteria; phylum Pseudomonadota; class Gammaproteobacteria; order Burkholderiales; family Chitinibacteraceae; genus Andreprevotia; species Andreprevotia lacus. Next base: position 143,745 of record NZ_FWXD01000002.1, read on the forward strand.
GCATGCGGCCCTGGCCGCGATGGCTGTTGCCGGCTGCCAGCACGATGTCCTGGTCGCCGTCATCGGTAATCCACAGCAGCCCTGCATGGACGTTGACCTGCGCATTGGCAGGCAGCACGACGACGCGGCCACAGGGCAGCGCCTGCAGCTGTTCGGGGATGTTCAAATGTTGTTGATCGTTTAACATGATTCAACCCTCCGGGTGGTCTGGCCCGTTGTTGTGTGTTGATGTCGCCATTCTTGGCCGATAAGACGCCAGCGACAAACGATACGTTTTCACGGAATTGTTGAATTGGATTCACGATTGAAGTCGCCTGGCCGTTTGCCGTCGCTGCCGGCGTTGCGGGCCTTCGAGGCCGCTGCGCGGCTGGGCAATATGGCGCAGGCGGCGGCCGAGCTGTTTGTGACGCCCGGGGCGATCAGCCATCAGATCAAGGCGCTGGAGGCACAACTGGGCTACCCGCTGTTCGCGCGCGACGGCCGTGGCGTAAAGCTGACTGTCGAGGGCACGCGGCTGGCCGGCGTGCTCAACGGCGCCTTGCTGTCGGTGGCCGGCGAAATCGAGGCGATACGCCGCGAGCGCGAACGGCCGCGCATCGTGGTGACCTGCTTGCCGTCGTTCGCTGCCAAATGGCTCACACCCCGGCTGCGTGATTTCATTGAGCGCCATCCGGACATCGAGCTATGGCTGCACTCGTCCAAAACGCGCGAGGATCTTGTGGCGCAAGGTATAGACCTGGCCATCCGCGTCGGCCATGGCAACTACCCGGGGCTGTATACACAGCATTTTGTCGAGGATGAATTCCTCGTCGTCGCCAGCCCCACACTGACCGGCGGGCTGCCGCAACAGCCAGCCGATTTGCAGGGGCGCGTGCTGCTGCGCTCGGATAACGAACCATGGCGGCGCTGGTTCGATGCTGCAGGGCTGGCAGACTGGCCCGAGCCAACCCAGGGCGTGGTGTTCAATGATTCGGCGCTGCTGGTGCAGGCCGCCACAGAGGGACAGGGTATTGCGCTGGCGCGCCGTCTGTTGGTGGAGGAGGAAATTGCCAGCGGCAAGCTGCTGCAATTGTTTCCGCTGACCGTGCCGCTGGATATGCCTTACTGGCTGGTGACGACAACGCCGCCGCCCTACCGGCCAGCGTTGCAGCTGTTCATCGACTGGCTTTGGCAGCAGATGCGCGATAGCGCCAGATAGAATTAGCTGGTTCTGATATTCTCGGCGTCAGCTGCGGCTTTAATGTTGCCGCAACAAAGAAAGTAACCGGGGTGGTTGCATGGGGCTGGCGTCAGCGTAATCGCAAGCTATGCTGAAACCATCCCGCAACGTTTATTCAGGGTGTTCCCATGTCCTTAAAAGCAAAAGCCTGGCTGTTGTCGGTGCTGGTGTTGCTCGCATTGGTTGGCGTAATGCTGGTTGGTCTGCTCACGATGAAAACGGCCGCCAACAACGACAACAAGGCGCGTATCGAGCAATTGCTGCGCAGCACCTATCTGACCATCGTGCAGATGGAAAACATGGCGGCCAGCGGCAAGTTGACCGAAGAGCAGGCCAAGGCCATTGCCACGCAAATCCTGCGCGAAAACAAATACCACAAGTCGGAATACGTCTATGTGGTCGATGAAAAGCTCAACTTTGTTGCTACCCCGCTGGACCCGCAGCTGCATGGCACCAGCTTCAACGAATTCAAGGACGCGCAGAAAAATAGCGTAGGCTCGCTGGCCGTGGCTGCCTTGCAAAAGTCCGGTGGCGCGTTGACCGAATATGCGTGGAATTCGGAGCGTGATGGCAAGATTGTTGACCTGCTGACGGTGGTGATCCAGTCGCCGCGCTGGCACTGGATTGTCGGCAACGGGGTAAGCGAAGATGAGGCCAACACGCGCTTCTGGAGCAACGCACGCTGGCAGGTGATCATCTGTCTGATCGTCGCTGCTGTTGTTGCTGCCATCCTGTTGATGGCGGTGCAGAAGCTGCTGCGCCAGTTGGGTGGCGAACCGGACTACGCGGCCGATATTGCGCTGGCGATCTCGCAAGGCGATCTGGGGCGGCGCATTGATGGCAATGTGCGGCCGGACAGCCTGCTGGGGGCGGTGGCCAGCATGCAGAACAGCCTGCGCGACATGATCCAGGGCATACAGCGCGGTGCGGACGAACTCAAACAGGCGGCGGGCGGCCTGTCGCACCAGATGGATGCCATCAGCCAGGCATCGCGCCAATCGTCCGATGCCACGTCGGCCACGGCGGCGGCGATCGAGCAGATGTCGGTCAGCGTGGACCATATCTCGCAAAGTGCGCGCGAAACCGAGCAGAACTCGTCGCGCTCCAGCGAGCTGGCGACCGAGGGCGAAGGCCTGGTGGCCAAGGCTGCAGTGGAAATCCAGCGGGTATCGTCACAGATTGCCGATGCATCCGGCCTGATCGGCGGGCTGGTCGAGCGCTCGCGCGAGATCGACAGCATTGCCAGCGTCATCAAGGATATTGCCGACCAGACCAATCTGCTGGCGCTCAATGCCGCCATTGAGGCAGCACGGGCGGGCGAGCAGGGCCGTGGCTTTGCGGTGGTGGCCGACGAAGTACGCAAGCTGGCCGAGCGCACCACACAGGCCACCGGCCAGATCACCAGCATGATCCAGGCGGTGCAGGCGGATACGCTGTCGGTGGTGGCGAGCATGGACGAGGCCACGCCGCAGGTCGCGCGTGGCGTGGAAATGGCCGACCGTGCGGCGGCCACGCTGCGGGAGATCAGCAGCGGCGCTTCCGAGACACTGGGCAAGATCCGCGATGTGGCCAATGCGACGTCCGAGCAAAGCCTGGCCAGCAGCAGCGTGGCGACCAATGTCGAACACATTGCGCGCATGGTCGAAGAGTCGGCCGATTCGGTGCGTGCCGCCAATGAAAACGTGCGCACCTTGGAGCAACTGGCGACCGATTTGCGCTCGCAAGTGGCGCGTTTCCGCCTTTGACTCCGTATCAGTAAGCGCAAGCAGGGCCGCCTTTGGCGGCCCTTTTTCATGCCGGCCCGGTGTATGGCAACGCGGTGGGGCCGGATCGGGCAGTGTGAAAATTTGCCGCCATTTTGTGTGTGTAATCACTGCGCCCGTAACACGGCTGGGGGGATGATGAATGCATCACCCAACGAGGACTCCGTGATGTCTACCCCTCAAACACACCCACTGATTCTGACTGCTGCCGGTGCCGTGATCCTGGCCAGCGGGGTCGGGGTTGCCCACTGGCTGGGCTGGGTGGGGAATGCCCCGGCTGCCCCTGCCACGCAGGCCAGCGCCCCCGCCGCACAAGTGACCGCGTTGCCGGCCACGCCGCTGCCCACCTTGCCGCCCACACTGGCCCCCACGCCGGTGCCCACCCCCACGGCCGCGCCAACACCGGTGCCCACCCGTAAACCCAAACCGCACCACCCGAAGCCGACGGCGCTACCGCCAGCCACGGGCGGCGTGGTTGCACCCCCGACGCCAGTGCGCGAGGTCTGCAGCAGTTGCGGCCGTGTAGCGAGCGTGCGCAGTGTTGAGCACACCGGTGAAGCCACTGGTGGCGGTGCCGTGGTCGGCGGCGTGGTCGGCGGTGTCGTCGGCCACCAGATCGGCAAGGGGCGCGGCAACGATGTGGCGACCGTACTGGGTGCCATCGGCGGTGCCGTGCTGGGCCATCAGGTGGAAAAGCAGGTGAAGAAGACCACCAGCTATGAAGTGAGCGTGGTGTTCGATGATGGCAGCGAGCGTAGCTTCAGCTACAAGGAGCCGCCGCCGTTTGCCGCCGGCGAGCGCGTGCGCCTGCGCGATGGCCAGTTGACGACCGACTGACCGTTGTTACGCTGCAGAACAGAAAGCCCGGCCATGCCGGGCTTTCTGCATTCATGGCTGGCGGTCGTCAGTGGAAGTCCTGCCGTGCCACCACACGCGCGCGCTCGATCAGCACGTTCATGATGCCTAGCACCGTCTTGCGTGTTTCACGGCTGTCCACGCGTTCGAAGTTCTCGTCCAGCGCCTCGTAGATGTCGCACGCCAAATGGAACAGCAAGGCCTGTTCGCGGTCGCCGGCGCGCGGCAGATAGCAATTGATCTCGTCCACGATGTGGTCGGCCAGCTCGTCCGGGAACGTGGCCCTGGCGGTCAGTATGCGGTCCATCAGGCGTACACCGATGGCGCCAAGGGATAGGAGCTGCACAGCCATGACGGCCTCCTGCTATACAGAATCATGCGCGGAGCAAAGCCGGCCCGGCGCGGAATGCGGTACGCGGGGGCCAGCAAATTCGCCGGTTCGCGTGAATTCACTTTAGCCCATGCTTCTACACCGCCTGTCGGGTACCGGGCGTAAGCCGATGAACGCGGGGCATTGCCCTTAAGGGATACCCCGTAACGACAGCCCGCAGCACACTATTTATATTGCGGTGCACCATCCAGGGGAGTGTGACCATGTGCGGTATCGTCGGCGCGATTTCGGATCGTAATGTTCTACCCATGCTGCTGGCCGGGCTGGCCCGGCTGGAATATCGCGGTTATGACTCCAGCGGTGTGGCGCTGGCCAGTGGCGCGGCGGCTTTCGAGCGCATACGCGTGGCAGGCCGCGTTGCCGACCTGAGTGCGCTGGCTGCCGGTCACAGCGGTACGCGCGGCATTGCCCACACCCGCTGGGCGACGCACGGCGTGCCATCCGAGCGCAATGCCCACCCGCATCTGGGCGGCGACAGCATCATGGTCGTGCACAATGGCATCATCGAAAACCACCAGTCGCTGCGCGCTGCGCTGACCACACGTGGTTACGTGTTCACGTCCGACACCGATACCGAAGTCATTGCCCACCTGATCCACGCCGAGCTGCAAACGCAGGGCGATCTGCTGCGCGCGGTGCAGGCCGCGCTGCCGCAGCTGCACGGCGCCTATGCCATCGGCGTGCTGGCGCAAGGCGACGATGAGCGCCTCATCTGTGCGCGGCGCGGCAGCCCGCTGGTGCTGGGGCTGGGCTTTGGCGAGCAGTATTTCGCCTCGGACATCGCCGCGCTGCTGCCGCTGACGCAGCGCGTGATCTATCTGGAGGAGGGCGAGCTGGCCGACGTGCGGCGCGATGCCATCCAGCTCTATGACGCCGCCGGCCAGCCCACCGAGCGCGCCGCGCGCACTATCGACGTGCAGCCCGACGCGGCCGAGCTGGGCCAGTATCGCCACTACATGCAGAAGGAAATCTTCGAGCAGCCCACCGCGCTGGCCAGCACCTTGGCGCGCGCGCTGGAGCTGGGCTGCGTGCCGGCCACGTTCGGCCCGACTGCCGAGGCGGTTTTCCAGGCCGCACCCGCCGTGCGCATCGTGGCTTGTGGCTCCAGTTACCACGCCGGGCTGGTGGCGCGCTACTGGATAGAGGAATGGACCGGCCTGCCGGTCAGTGTCGAAATCGCCAGCGAATACCGCTATCGCAGCAGCGTCGAGCAAGACGGCACGCTGGTGGTCGCCATCTCGCAATCGGGCGAGACGGCCGACCTGCTGGCCGCCGCCCGCTCGGCACGCGAACGCGGCAAGGTGCAGCTGCTGGCGCTGTGCAATGTGCCGCATTCGACGCTGACGCGCGAAGCCGATCTGCTGTTCCTCACCCAAGCCGGGCTGGAAATCGGCGTCGCCTCCACCAAGGCCTTCACCACCCAGCTGGCCGCGCTGTTCGTGCTGGGCGTGGCGCTGGCCGGTGCACGGCAGAGCCTGCCCGCCCCGCGCCTGGCCGAGTTGATCGACTGGCTGCCCCGGCTGCCCGCGCTGGCGCGCGATGTGCTCGCGCTGGAGCCTCAGCTCGAAGCATGGGCGCATGAGCTCAGCCATGACCACAACGCGCTGTTCCTTGGCCGTCACACCCTGTTCCCGATTGCGCTCGAAGGCGCGCTCAAGCTCAAGGAAATCGCCTACATCCACGCCGAAGGCTATGCCGGTGGCGAACTCAAGCACGGCCCGCTGGCGCTGGTGGATGAAACCATGCCCGTCATCGTCTGCGCCGGCGCCGACGCCGTGCCGGACAAGCTTGCCTCCAACCTGCGCGAAGTGATGGCACGCGGCGGCCGTGTTTACCTGCTGGCAGAACCCGGGTGTGAAGCACTGGCCGACGGCACGCACCGCACCGTGCTGCTGCCGCAGGCCGCCGGCCCGCTCGCCGCCCTCACCATGACCCTGCCTTTGCAACTGCTGGCCTACCACACCGCCTGCCGCAAGGGCACCGATGTGGACAAGCCACGTAACCTCGCAAAGTCCGTGACTGTGGAATAGCTGGGTGGGGGAAGGTCACTGCGTCTGTAGAAAAATAATAAAGTCTCATCATAAATAATAAAGTGTCATCATAAATAATAAAGTTGCATCCTTTGCCTTGGTGGCTATGGTGAAAGTATCTCGCTGAGGTAATTCGCCATGGCCCGTCGTCGCTATTCGTTCGACGAAAAGAAGATCGCCCGCTTTGAAAAAGAGGGGCGTGGCCAAGGTGTCGGCGACGACTATCATCCCTGGCTTACCGTACAAGACGTGCCAAGCGACGGTTTGGCCACGCGGGTCAACGGCTACAAAATTCGCCGCCAACGGCATGCACTGTCTCAGCTGGAAGCCCAACTGATCCGAATCCTGGACTGGGAAGACCATGTCTTGGACATCCGTGAGCAGTTTCCTTTGCCCAGAGAAGCCACGAGGAAAATTGCTGCCGAGATGGGCGTGAACCATCCTGCCGATTCCGTGACCCAAACGGATTTGGTCGTGACGACCGACATGCTGGTTGATGTTTTTCTGAAGCAGCGCCGGTTTCAGGTCGCCATTGCCGTCAAGCCCACGGAAGAGCTCGATCGGCGTACGCTTGAAAAACTGGAAATTGAGCGTCGCTATTGGGCTGAGCGGCGGATCGAATGGCGCCTCTGTACCGAAAAGGACATTCCCGTACAACGCGCAGAAAACATTTGGTGGGCGATGGCCAATCGTGACCTGAGTGGCCGTGTGGTGGCGTACCCGAATTTTTGGGACGACTGTGTAGCGGCTGTTGAGGAGAGGCTGCGTGTTTCGAGTACAAGCCAAACAATTGCACGAGAATTGGAGCAGCTTGAAAAGGCGGCGGGTTGGCAGGTCGGCGCTGCAATGACGGCCTTGCGGTTTTTGATTGCCAACAAGCGGATCCACATCGACCTTGATCAGCCGCTGGACTCGAAAGGGCCGATCGCCCAGCTGCACTTCAACGCGATGCATCAGCGAGGAGCTGTCGCCTGATGCTACTCCGCAACGATCTGATCCATTATCAAGACCGAGGTAATACGCTCCGCGTCCTTGCATTTCAAGGCGACGATGCCAAGACGGTTCTGATCGATATCCATGATGCAGCAGCGCAACCGTTCATGGAGAAAACGGCTACGTTGCATGCTGACCTGGAGAGTGGTGCTGCCAGCCTCTTGTCAAATGATCCCTTGCTGCGGATCCTGGATGAACGCTCGATCCCTATAAAGCAGGTGGCTAGCCGTGATCGCGCATGGCAAATCATTGAGCCCCTCGTCCGCACACCAGAAATTTTCCTGCGATCTGAACGTGGCAAGTTAGTGACTGCTGCAGTGCATGAGCACAAAGTCACAGTGCAGTCTGTCTACCGCTACCTTCGTCGTTATTGGCAGCGCGGCCAGACACCGAACGCGCTTCTCCCTGACTATTGCAACTCAGGTGCCCCGGGGAAAACCCGGCGCTCCACCCCCGGTGTCAAAAGAGGACGGCCACGGAAGTTTGTTGATTCAACGGGAATTAATGTCACGCCCGAGATGCTGCAGATTTTTGCGGTGGCGATCCAGCGTTACTACGCTGGCGAGCGCAAGCGCTCACTGGTCGATGCGTACGATGACATGATCAGGCAGTTTTTCCTGGATCAACATAGGGACGCTGAGACAGGGGAGGTGCACCATCGCTTCAAGGATGGTGCCGAGGACGGGCAGCCGACATTTGCCCAGTTCAACTACTGGTATGAAAAGCAATTCAGCCGCTTCGCGATCAAACGGGCCAGGGTTGGTGCCAAAATCTATGACAAGGACCTGAGGGGCATCCTCGGTTCTTCAACAGCCCGGGAAACCGGGCCTGGCTCCAGATATCAGATCGATGCAACGATCGCCGATGTTTATCTGGTTTCCAGGCTCGACCGCAAAAAGATCATCGGTCGCCCGGTGCTCTACGTCGTGATTGATGTCTTCAGTCGGATGGTGGTGGGCATCTACATCGGCCTCGAGGGGCCATCCTGGGTGGGCGCCATGATGGCGCTGGCCAACGCAGCCGGCGACAAAGTCACGTATTGCCAGCGCTACGGGGTGGAGATTTCTGCTGCGGACTGGCCTTGTCATTACCTGCCAGAAACACTCCTCGGAGATCGCGGTGAAATAGCCAGCCGCTACATCGACAATCTTGCCAACAGCTTCAACATCGATATCGAAAATGCCAGCTCCTATCGGGCGGACTGGAAAGGGATCGTGGAACAACGCTTCAAGTTGATTCCTGCCAAGTTCAAACCCTATGTTCCCGGGTACATCGAACCGGATTTTGGCGAGCGCGGCGCGCGTGATTACCGCCTAGATGCGATTCTGGACCTGGATGCGTTCACCCAAATCGTCATCGAATGCCTGCTCTACTACAACAACTATCACGAGCTAAAAAAATATGATGCGGATCGCTCCGTGGTAGCGGACAACGTTCCTAGAATCCCTATTGAACTGTGGGATTGGGGCATTGCCAATCAGAGTGGGTCGTTGCGTGCATTCCCGGAAGAACGGGTCAAATTCCAGCTTCTGCCCACGGGTAAAGCTTCGGTCACGGCGCAAGGAATCAAGTTCAAAAATGCTTACTACACCTGCTCCTTAGCGGTTGAACAGTACTGGTTTGATCAAGCGCGCCAATCCCGCTGGCGCTCCATCGAGATCAGCTATGACCCGCGGGACATCGAAGTTATCTATTTTCTGGACAAGGCCAGTAACAGCATTCAGGCATGTCATCTGACAGATCGCAGCCGGGCAGATCGGGGACTCTCTGAATGGGAAGTCGAACAGCAGGCCATTGCTGCCAAGCGGCAGTCCCAGCCTCGCAAACGAGAGCAGGTGCTGGCCCAGGCTGATTTGACCGCGGCGGTAGAGCGTGTAGTCAAGGCGTCGCGAGAAAAATCGGGTGACGTGACACATAGTGCTTCCAGCATCCGAGCGATTCGCTCGAACCGCGCTCAGGAAAAGGCAAGTAATCGGCAGGAAGAAACCTTCCGGCTGGGGGCCACGCCTAGCAGCCATGCCAAGGCGAAGGTCGTGCCATTGCGCCCGACCAGTAACGATTATGCGGAGCCGAGCATCGCTGAGATTTTAGGTGAGGATGACGATCATGACTGATCCGATGATCGATATGCCTGAATTGCCGGAATATCGCGACAACCCCTTCATTGCACCATTGCCGCCACTTTGGGCGCCGCAAGAGACCGTCAAAGCGCTGAAGGATGTCCCGTTTTTTGACCCGAAAGAAAGGGCATACCCCGCACATTTGCGTATCCACTGTGTTGCACGACTGGCCCGATATTTCGAGCCGCTGGAACGCCAAGTCATGCTGGCAGAGCGTCTCGGGTTGTTGTTGCGGCAGGGCTATGTAGGTCGAAATCCACTAGGTGGGAATTTCCAGCGCCAGCTCGCGCAAGGCCCGATTGCCATCAAGGACGGCAAATGGGGCGGGGCAAATTCCACTCACTGTACTGCGAGTGGCTCTACGCTGTTGGGATGCTCCGGGATCGGTAAGTCGACCGCGGTCGAACGGATTCTCAAGCTCTACCCGCAAGTAGTTCAACACGAAGCGCCGATTGCTCTCCGCCAATTGGTTTGGGTCAAAATCGATTGCCCCTACTCAGGTAGCCCGCGTCAGATGTGCATCAATTTTCTGAGTGTGGTCGACCAACTGCTTGGCACCAACTACCTGCACCAGTATTCCAACAGCCGTGTTGCCTCGGTCGACCATGCAATGGAGATGATGGCGATGGTTGCCAGGCTGCATGCGCTTGGCTTGCTGGTGATCGACGAGATCCAGCATCTGAAGAACGTCAAAGGCCTGGATCAGGAAATTTTGATGAGCTTCCTGGTGACGTTGGTCAATCGTATCAATGTCCCGGTGTTGCTGGTTGGGACCCCCCGTGCGCTTCCTATTCTGCAGGGGAATTTTCGGGAGGCACGGCGTGCCAGCGGCGTGGGCTCATTCACATGGGAGCCACTGGCGTACGATGGCACGTGGGGCTACTTCGTTAAGCAACTTTGGCGATATCAGTGGACTGCAGAACCGACACCGTTAACCGATGACCTCTCCGCTGTTTTGCATGATGCCAGCCAGGGGGTCATCGACGTCGCGGTGAAACTATTCATGTTGAGTCAAATGCGCTTGCTGCGCATCGCTAGTTCGCGGCGCAATACGGCCGAGCGCATAGACGAAACATTGTTCCGCAAAGTATCCGCAGAGGATTTAAGACTGGTGCAGCCCATGCTGCAGGCGTTGAGGAAAGGGGATAGCAATGAGCTAGCCAAGTATGATGACCTGCGCCCATTCCGAGACTATGTTGTCGATTGCTTTGCCAGCAGCATGGGTGAAACAGCTGAAAGCCCGGTCAATCCAATGGTGGCGCCCAACAATTTGGGCGAAACCAGCACAGAGGAGGCTGCAGCTCCCTCGGACACCCAGAAAATTCTGGATGCTTTGCGCTCACTGGGCATCGCTCCCGACGTTGCCAAGCTATTGGTTGAGGAAACCCTGGCTGCACAACCAGACGCCGACATCCTTGACGTGGTTGCCCTCATCTCCGCCCACCTGAAGGGCAAAACGATTGCCAAGCAGAAGCCCCGGAAGCGAGACAAACCGCAGGCACCCGCCATGCCAGCCTCTGATTTGCGGCGGATCGTCGAAGAGGGGCAAGCGGCAGAGATGAGTCCCTATGAGAGTTTGCGGAAGGCGGGCATAGTCCTTGATCTGCAAAACAGGGCGCTGCTTTAGGAGCGCACCGTATGCTTGCGTATTTTCCCAGCCCTTACCCTGATGAGTTGCTTTACAGCATCGTGGCGCGATTCGGGGCTCATACGCAGGCGCACAGTGCCAAGCAACTGACCGAGCTACTCTTTGGCTATCGCAGTGAAATAGCTGCAATCGCGTTGCCTGGACACATTCAGGCCCTTGCGGAGCAGCTGCCTCAGCCGCAGTGGGCCGCCGAGACGATCGTGACGCAGTGCACGCTGTATCCCTACTGGCTGGCGTTTCAGCCGCAGGTGGTCCAAGCGCAGGTGCTCTTCGCCATGTTACGAGGGAGCACGGTTGGCTTGGCATTCAAGCTCGGCATGCGACGTGACAGGATGCATATCCCGGACCAATTGCGGGCCTGCCCGTATTGCATTGAAGAAATGCGCCAGCGATATGGCGAACCCTATTGGCGGCGCAGCCATCAACTGCCTGGCGTCCTGGTTTGCCCGGAACATGGCGAACCGCTGATGGAGAGCAATGTGCCGGCGCCGCTTTCCAACCGGCATGCGTTCATGCCGGCAATATCCGTTTTGTCCTTGGCCCCACAAATACATCTGCCACTGCCGGTACATTGGCCTCAGCTGCAATGTCTGGCTGGCGCACTGGGTAATCTGCTTGGTAACCCGCCTGAGGCCCGGGTGCCCCTTGCATGGCGCAGCGAGTACAAACAACAGTTGTTGGCCAAAGGGTACGGCCGAGGCAGCAGCATTGGTCTCGCCAAATTGAGCACCGAGATGGAAAGCTTCTATGCACCGGTCGCGCACTACCTTTTGCCTGGTGACTTGGGTGACATGCGTTGGGTTCAGGCGATGTACCGCAGCAGAGGAGTGATGTCTCCGCTGTTCCACGTTCTGTTGCAGCTTTTTCTTGATGAATGCTACCCGGTTGCGGCGCCCTTCGGGATTGGCCCTTGGCCATGTTTGAATCCGCTAGAGCCTCACTTCGGCCAATTCACCGTGGACCATGTCGAGACGCATCACAATAGGGATGGTTTGGTTGGCCGCTTCGAATGCAGGTGTGGGTACGTGTATACGCGTCGTGTCGATGCAGCTCGTGGCGGCCTCACAAACCCCAGACCCTTGCGCTATGGCGCGCGCTTTTTCGAGCAGTTGGCCGCATTTTTGCAGCAGGGACTTGGGCTCAGGGCGATAGCCAGGCGCTTGCAGGTAGACCCTGCAACAGCCAAACGGGCCATCCTGCAGATGACGAACACTGAGCTAACCACAGATAAGGCCTGCGCTGAGCTGCAGTCCCGTCGTCAAGGATGGCTGGCGCTCAGAAATCGCTTGCCGACTTGCGGCCGCAAAGCACTGGCCTTGGCAAGTAGGGGGCTTTACCACTGGCTGCGCAAGCATGATGCGCCGTGGCTGCTTGCCCACATGCCACCACGACGAGGCGCTCATGAGGTAAAGACGCATGATTGGGATGCCAAGGACAGGTATTGGCAGGCCTGCTTGCCAGCAATTGCCGCGGAGATTTCCAAGGATGAGCCTCCCAAGCGGGTGACGCTCGCCGAACTCGCGCGCCGGTCAGGATTTGGTCGCTGGCTTTGTGATCATGTGCACCAATTGCCGCTGACACGTTCAACTGTCAATGTGCTTTGCGAATCGACCGAGGCGTTTCAGATCCGCCGCCTTCACTGGACGGCGGCACAGATGAAAAAAGATCATCAACCCATCGTGGCGTGGCGTCTGCGCCGTCGAGCAACACTACCGTCGCACGTCAGCCCGCAAGTCGAGGGAACCGTGGCATCTATTGTTCAAGTCGAATGGCGGCGAATTCATGGCCAGATTCCTCATTAAGGACTTCCGAGAAAAGGATGAGCCGCTGGAGATATTCTGGCTGACCGGATTGCAACCGACGCCGGCGGAGCACGGTAGGGTACTGAGAGTCGTGACCAAGGGCATGCGCTCGGGTGAGCTCGCGCAGTGGGTGCTGCCGATAGACATGCTGCCCATCATGGCGCTGGGACGATGTTTCGAAAATGGGCGGATGCTGACCAAAATCTCGGCAGGCACGTTGAGTAGCCTGCAAATTGGTGACCTGGCCAGCGGAACCGAACTATCTTCGGCTGAGCTGCCCGCAGCGCTGTACTCATTCGCTGGCCGCAAGACCGGTGTACAGAAGCTGGTTCGATACGATGTTGGGACACACCACATCTATATCCCCACTTTCGAGTTGATTCGGTATTTTCTGGCGCACAACCGACTGTTGGCCGGCATGCTGATGTTTCCCGAACAGCTCCTGCTGCTGTATGACTTTGTAGCACCGGGTATTCATGATCACCTGCTGCTCAAATTCACCAGAATGATCCGCCCCAGAATGCTTTCTCCGTCGTTTGCGGCTGAATTCGCTTGGTTGGCAGTTCATCCAGAAGGGCGTGCTAGCTGGGACAGCGTGAGCTCGAGATCCGCAGGGCAGCCCTATATGAGCATGAAGCTGCCACACACGACGGACTGCGAGCTGAGGTACCGAGGCATCCAGCAGGGAAACGATGTGCTCGTACTGGAAATTCTTGGCGCTACCGGCCGGCAATTGCCGTGCAATGAGCTGTTTTATTCCCACCCTGCGTTTAAGCAGTCGGTGCGACACCACAAAGGTGGTCGGGACGTACAGGGTGGTGATGCTGGCGATGAACCGAGGACAAGGGATGAGCTCGAAATTCAGCGCCGCGCAAACGGCACACGCAAAAACAGCGCGCGGCACCTCGTAGAAGTCCCCCCGAAAAGCATGCCGTTTGGATCTTCCGTGCCGATCAAGAAGCTTTGGCGGGTCGTGGCCTCAAAGCCGAAGGATGGCAGTGAGCCCGATCCCAAGCGCAAGAAGGCCGGCTTTCATGGACATGGCATGCTGCCGGTGGGTATGGGGCCGGAGAACATGTTCTCTGACCTTCCCCCGATCGAATTTCAGCTGCTGACGCCGCTTGATTGGGTCTTTGCGGGTGAGCTAATGGCGCTGGCCGAAACGATCAAAGTGCTCCAGGGCATGCTCGTTGATACCCAAGTATTCATGTCGTTGTGCCAGTTGCCAGGCAACAGAGCGTTTGTTTGGGCTGGCGTGAGGATGCGGGGCTGTCTGGTTGTGTACTTCGAACCGAAGGGAAGGCCACCGGTTGTGCTGCTGGATGTTGACCGAAACGGTGCACATGCACTGGCCAGTATGGCGGTGCATTTCAAGGTAGTGACTGATTTTGCTGAGGTCGAAGAGGTGGTTGATGAATTGCTGAGCCAGCTTGTGGGACGCTTGGGGCGCTGGGGGCAAGCTGCTCCTGAGGGCGTGACTCGATGCTGCTACTGCGTTCCCATTCCGAAGGTCCAATCCCTTCGCCGAGGAGTCGTTTCTGAGGGGTATCAGTACAAAAGGGCTTTAGCGCTGGCGAAAAAATTGGGTTTGCCGCTGATGAGCGGCTAGCGGGGTGCTTTGTCATCGTGATCCCTAGTCCTGACGCGATTTGCTACTGAAGCCGCGACGACGTCGCGCAAACAAAGCGCTGGAGTGGATATCCTCGCGAGTAGCCCCATGCCGCTCCAGTGGGCGCTGCTTTGCTCAGTGTGGCATCCTGCGCGCAGCACGAAGCATGTCAACAATCGCTCTCGCTCCACTTTCGGTGCCGTCCCAAACCTCCTTGATCGTTTCCATTAAAAGCAGGCTTCCAATCGGGTCAGGGCTAGGATTGTGAGCATCAATATGTGCATATTTGCACAATTTTATGATGGCATCCCCTCTGCCGCTACATTGCCCGGCCAAAATTCTGCTGATTTGCCCTTGATCGACTTTAGTAAGTTCAGAAAGCTTTGATTGCGTTAATTTGTTGGTTTTCATGAAAAATTTCAGGCTTTGAACGATCCAAGGAATGTTGCTCTTGGGGTACATTGCGTATCCTTTGGGGGTGGCGTTTCGAAGAATCCTAATGCATAATATGCACATAATTCAAGTATGCGAATTATGCTGATTTTCATGTTACATGGCGCTTTACGGGTAAAGGTTCCGGTATCATTCGCGAAGAGGCGGTTCTGCCTGTGAGTGGGTAGGAGAATCGTTTTTTTGGAGGGATGTATGTCGCGCGCGGATCTAATGGTCGGCTTGGTAAAGGCAGGAAGTGAAGGTGATCAACAGCGCTTTCGAGCAGCTGTTGAAGCGATCGCGGCTGAAGAGCGCGCGAAGCATCACCACGTCTTTGCCGACAAACTTGAGTCGAGTCTGCGATCAGCGACTACACGCCCCAAGGCCCCGGAGGTTGTGCGTAGTTACGATGGTGGTCATGGTGGTTTGCTCTACGAGATAGAGCCTCAGCGCACGTTGGGATCGCTTTTTCTTAGTGACGAAGTCAAAGCCGTTGCGGCTGAGCTGATCGAAGAGCAGTCGCGGAAAGATTTGCTTCGTTCGTATGGTTTGGAGCCTCGCCATCGTGTGCTGATGTCCGGCCCTCCTGGTAATGGTAAGACATCTCTCGCAGAAGCCATCGCCTGCGAGCTTATGGTTCCTTTATTCGTCGTTCGCTACGAGGCGGTCGTTGGCAGCTTCTTGGGCGAAACCAGCGGTCGCTTGAAAAAGCTATTCGATTTTGCGCGGACTCACGCTTGTGTCCTGTTTTTTGACGAGTTCGACACTCTGGGGAAAGAGCGTGGGGATACGCATGAGACGGGTGAGATCAAGAGAGTTGTAAGCTCTTTATTGTTGCAAATTGATTCGCTGCCAAGCCACGTCGTAATCGTTACGGCAACAAACCACGGAGAGCTGTTGGACCGTGCCGTCTGGCGACGATTCCAGGTCAGGCTTTCCCTCGAGGGGCCCTCCGCTGCGCAGAGAGAGGCGTGGTTTGTACGTTTCCAGCAGAAGCTTGGTGTTTCGTTGGGGATGACGGCAAAGTCAATTGCAAGTAAGCTTAAGGTGGATAGCTATTCAGACTTGGAGCAGTTTTGTGAGGACGTGCATCGCCGTTATGTCTTGGCGATGCCTGCTGCGAACGTCAAAATCATCCTCGCTGAGCGTCTCAAGCAATGGGAGCTCCGGTCTGCCGCTATAAAGGTCAAGCAACCACCGCTTAGGGAGTGAGCAGCAAGATGGCTGAACAGAACTATCCATTATTGGTTTTTCCTTCAGCCGCTCCTGCCGATCGTGATAAACGAAATGCTGCCAGACCCAAAGCGTTGCACAAGCCAAGTCTTGATAGGCAACGGTCAAGGATCGGCCCTAAGTTCCACACATTACAAACCACACTCGAAGCTCAACGGCTTCAGTTGCAAGCGACAGCACCAGGTGAAAATCCTGAGATGGTGCTTGTTTTCGATGTGATCGGCTCGGTCCAAAATTTCGCAAATACTGTCAAGCGCACTCCCGGGTTGGAATGGCTATTCGAAGAGCCTGCCAGCTATGAAGCAGATGAGGATTTTTTCCTCATGGAAGATGAGGAGAGGCCGCTACTAGGCTGCATGTTCCTGATAGGGACTAATAAAGCAGCGTTAGACCAGATCATTTCCCTATGGCAGCGCTATCTTCTAGATCCCAAAGAGAAGTTTGAGCGTGGCTTCAACGCTTGGCGAGGAGTTTTCGGGTATCTCAGAGATGTTCGCTACTGGTCTGTTCAAGATCGACTTCGACTTGACACCAGAGAAACGCTGGCTAACTTCCTTGAGTCGAGTGAAGAGACGCTTCGTATCGAAATCGAAGCATGGGTATATAGCGGCGGTCCTGAGCGAAACGCAGCTGTGGCTGCGGAACTCACCAAGCTGGTGAGCCAGGTAGGTGGGCGAGTGCTTACAAGTGCCCTGATTTCAGCTATCTCTTATCACGGCTTTCTCGTTGCTCTTGATCGAGCAGCCGTAGAGCAGCTCTTATCCAGCGAGCCCCCGGAGCTAGCATTCTGTAACCGCGTGATGTACTTCAGGCCTCGCGGCCAAGCGATGGCGTTACCCTCAGAAGGTGGGCAGTCCATAGAGCATTCTGCACCTAATGGCACCTTACCTGTAGGCCCTCCGAAAATCGCGCTTCTAGATGGGCTTCCAGTACAAAATCACCCTTTGCTGCAAGGGCGCATCATTATTGATGATCCGGAGGATTGGGAGGCCGGGTACGAAGTAAAAGATCGTGTTCACGGCACCGCAATGGCATCGCTCATCACTCGAGGTGATCTCAGCCTCGATGCGCCTTCTCTTTCCTCCCCCATTTATGTTCGTCCAGTATTACGTCCAGGACCTCCCGATCTAAGGGGGGGCCGTGCGGAATGTACCCCTGATGATCAGCTTCTGATCGATCTTTTCCATCGGGCAGTTAAACGTATCTGCAAGGGCGACGCAGGTGAAGCGCCTGCAGCGCCGACAGTGCGAGTGATTAACCTTTCTCTTGGGGATGGCAATGTTGTATTCCACCAAGAAATGTCCCCTTGGGCCAAGCTACTGGATTGGCTAGCTTTCGAATACAACGTCCTCTTCGTTATTAGTGCGGGAAACTGTACCGAAACTCTGGATATCGAAATGGCTCGAGATAGCTTTAAGGAGCTCTCAGCAGCAGACAAGCAGCACGAAGTGATGAATGCCCTCGCTATGCGAGCTCAAAATCGGCGGCTGTGCTCCCCCGCAGAAGCGATCAACGGTATAACGGTCGCTGGGCTGCACTCCGACGGAGCTGGGCCATGGGTGGGTAGGGGCGAGCAGTTTCAAGCTGCGCGCGATGAAGGTATTGCGCCGTACAACAGAGTTGGGCACGGGTTTCGCCGCGCTGTTAAGCCGGACATCTTATTCCCTGGTGGTCGCATACTCTACCGCGCCGCCATTAGCTCGCCGGTACATATCGCGCGAGTCTCCCCTGTTCACACCGTGCTGGCCCCGGGGCATAAAAAAGCCGCACCGATAACCGGCGGCGAAAGGTCCCCTACCAATTTCAGTCGCGGAACGAGCAATGCAACTGCGTTGGCTACACGCGCTGCCGCAAATATCCTAGATATGCTCTCCAGCATGCGAGCAGCTAACCCAGCGTTATTGCCAGATTTCTTTGATACGGTGATCACAAAAGCTTTACTAGTCCATGGTGCAACTTGGGGGGGGCATGAAACCGAGCTTTTGAAGGCGACAAATTATGAAGATGTGCACCGTGTCGGGCAGCAAAATTTGTTGGCGAGAGCGCTTGGCTACGGTGCAGTTAACGTTGATCGCGTTCTGTCTTGCACGGATCAACGTGCGACTGTAATTGGATTCGGGTTACTGATGACGGACCAAGCCCTTGTATTTGAGGTGCCTCTCCCGCCTAGCCTACGTGCTCGTCCGATTATGCGGCGCATGACTGTGACTTTGGCTTGGCTAACGCCAACCAATCCGCAGCATCAGGCCTACCGTAAAGCGATGCTGTGGTTTGATCCGCCTAAAGACACACTAAGCGTTCATCGCCAGTACGCACATTGGCAGCAGGTACGGCGGGGCACAGTGCAGCACGAAATTTTGGAGGGGCAGGCTGCTGCTGCATTTGTTGATGGCGATGTACTAAAATTCAAAGTGAACTGCGATGCACCCGCGGGAAAGTTAGGGGTTTCGGTACCATTTTCGCTATGTGTCTCTCTCGAAGTGGAGGAGGGAGTTCCAGTGCCTATCTATCAAGAAGTGAGTGAAAAAATCAGGCCAAAGGTGCCTGTGCAGCCAGGTGGTTAATAAATTCACTAGTTTACGGTAGTGGCGGTCTGTGATCTTTCGCTACCCAGTGAGTGACTAGTTAGAGCCGCTAACAAAACCCCCGGGGAACCAAATAGCCGCAAGCCTTGCCTGACGCGGGATGAAGAGAGCCATCGTCAGCCAGCAGTTGTGGAAATCGTTGCAGCCTTTGCTGCCTGTACAACCCCGTTCGCGCCAAGGCGGCCGTCCTCGACTGGATAATCGCGCCGCGCTCAACGGCATCCTGTTTGTCCTGACTACCGGCATTCCTTGGGAAGACCTCCCCAAGGAGCTGGGTTTTGGTAGCGGTATGACCTGCTGGCGACGCTTGCGCGATTGGCAAGCCCAAGGTGTCTGGGAACGCCTGCATCTGGCATTGCTGACCCAACTGCGGCAGCACGACCAGATCGACTGGAGCCGTGCCAGTCTCGATGGCGCTAGTGTCGCCAGCCCCCGGGGGGCCTATTGACCGGCCCCAATCCGACGGATCGCGGCAAGTTGGGCAGCAAACGGCACATTGTGGTGGATCGACGAGGTATCCCGCTCGCCATTATGGTCACCGGCGCAAACAGGCACGACTCGATGGCGTTCGAACCCTTGCTCGATGCGCTACCCGCGGTGCCAGGCCTGGCTGGGCAACCGCGCAGCCGGCCCGACAAGCTGCATGCGGACAAAGGGTATGACTACCGGCGTTGTCGGGCCTATTTGCGCAAGCGTGGCATTCTGGCGCGTATCGCCCGACGTGGCGTGGATGGCGGAGAACGCCTTGGGCAGCATCGGTGGGTTGTGGAGCGTACCCACGCCTGGTTTGCCGGCTTTGGAAAACTGCGGATACGCTTTGAACGCCGCCTGGATACACATTACGCTCTGCTCAAGCTGGCTTGTTCTTTGATTTGTTTGCGTTTTGTGAAGATGTTTTGTTAGCGGCTCTTAATAGCCACTGCATATTATATGGGTATCCCATTGCTCGCGGTCTACGTGTATGCGATGTTTATCTCTCCTTGATTTAAATTTCTTCGGGGATACATTGTGATCAAAACGGGTGCTGGGCATTTGTTTTATGGCCGTTGATTTTTGATGTGTATAGTGATTTTTCCTCCGCGATTTTTTGCTAGGCATTCATTGAGCGTTTTTTTGTTTGGCCAGTCTTTGCATGGCGCGCTATTGTTATTGGGCCCTCCCCCTTTGCTTTCTATCGGTGGTAGTGAAATTTCAACTTTTTGAAGTAAGGGGAAGTTTGGCTGATGTTTCGATTTTAACTCGCTAGCTAAAATTTCCCCCACCGCCTTTGCTCGTTTTTCCGCTAGTAGGTAATTGCTTTCCGATGAGAGGTAGGTCGGATCGGCGAACCACTCCACTTCTATTTTTTCGATGCTGTCTTTTTTTGTCCTGCTAATAACACTGGAAATATAATCTTCTATTTCTAATTTTGTGCTATTGGTTATGTTGTAATGCCCTGCTTCGAAATAGACCCCAGAAAAATCTTTGCAGTATGTTGATCTATCTGGGTTGGAGATATTGCTGGAAATAAGCTCTCGTGGTAGCTCTAGTATCTGTTTTTGATCCTGTTTTTCTTGTCCATCTGACCCAAGCTCGATAAAAGATACATCTCCCCAGCCATGCCATATTAAGTGCGCGTTGTTGATAATTGCCTGGCTATCGCTCTTGCAGCCGATTGTGTCACCGAGGCTAGGGTATGCTTGCTTAATTTTTTCGAAGGTTGCTTGGTCGCTAATTATATTGACTCGTTTCTTTGCTAGTCCGGTCAAAATTACAATTTTTTCTGGTAAAGGGTATTCGGATAGATCGTTTATGAAATTTAGAAAAAGTATCGTAAAAATTAAAAAGCATCCAAATAGCTCTACATCTTTTATTTTTATGCCTTTTTTTAAGCGAAAATTAATCAATGACTTTACAGAAAAGTAAAGTAATACGCTTAGAATTATGAATTGCGATATCGAGTAAATTAGATTTATATTTTTTTCGTTTCTATCGATGAAGTGGGATGCATCACTAACTGCTTGAGTTACGATATTTGTTACAATTTTTAGCTGTACGGTGTTGTCTGGTTTTTTTTGTTCTTCTAGGCATGTAAATATTAATATAGGGGCCATAAGTAATATGGCGCATGGGAAGTGAGCGAGAAGTAGTTTCGTGTTTTTTAGATGGGAAAGTGTGTTTCTTGTGAATTGTGAGGTGACTATTTTTTTTGTGAGTTTTTTGAGTGAAGAAGTGAGAAAAGAGGTTACCTCGAATAGGAACCATCCAACAAAAAAGGCTGTTGATGTGGCTGCGGTCATCAGAATAACAATAAAAAACCCAGCCATGAGCAGCCCAATTCCATCGGACAGAGAAACTCCTTTGGGTAGGATCTTCCAAGTTGCAAAATAGAACGCGAAAGGCAGAAAGCAAGCTAAGCCGGCTATTTTCTGGGAGAAGATGGCCTGCACAAGCCGAAGCGCCGGTTCTGTAAATGTGGTTGAAAACCATGAATCATCTTCGGTGCTCGGCGTGTTATTTTTCGCCGCTAGGATTGTGAGTCGATTTTTGAAACGAAATCCAGAAAATTTGCTCATGTTTGAACTTATCAAAAGCTATTTACGGTTGTGCTGTTGTAAAAGGGCCGAGCATTACACTCAGCCTTAGCGTTATTGAACGATTAGACTAGGTGGGGACCTGCAACCAATAAACCTCAGACGTGAGTTCACCATAGATATTGAGCAACTTGCCCGCAGATTTTTGGGGCAGGCTGAGCAGCCGGTTTCGCGTGGAGAGATCCAGCAGCGTGTGGCGCCCTTTCTCGAGCTGCGCTGCGACGGTGTCGGCCATGGTTGTGCCCCTGAAATGCAATGCATGGGGCGTCCCGGTCAGCCGTTTAACCCCATTCCCTTGCGAATTCTGAATGAAATTGCTGTAAGCAAAAGCGGAAACCCATTCAATATTTGATGGGTTGGTGACATTGAGGGTACAGCAGCAAGAAGCCAGTGCTCAAGAATTGGTAGTGAGACTGTCTCGAAAAGAAAGACTTTTGAGATGGGGGGGCCATTGGAACGTTGCCGTTCCTCAGGTGGTCTTGTCAGATTTTGCGAGCGCCGAATTGTCTGGCTATGGAGCAGCCGCATGCGCAGGGTGATGCCCAGGGCTAGCTACTTCTTTCCCAGATGAAGTGCTGTTTGCCGGATGAGATCCAGGAGAAATTGCCGGTCTTGCTCGGGTACCAGTTGCAGCCAGGCGGCGATCTGTTCGACAGCTGCAGGCGTAGATGCGCTCGGCTCCTCGAGCAATTCCCCGATGGATATCTGGAGCAGCGACGAGAGCTTTTGCAGGGTACGCAGTGATGGTGAGGTCAGTCCGCGCTCGATGCGGGAGACCGACGCAGGTTCAAGCCCGAGCTGTTCGGCACAGCTGTCCTGTGTGATGCCGAGTTGTTTGCGGCGATTGGCAACATTGCGTCCGAGGCGCTTGAGTAGCTCTGCAGTTTCGTCCTGGACCACAAATGTCTCCTTTTAGGAAGACATCTATGGTCATGCCTTATCAGTTCCTCGATAACAACCTAATATGTGCATTTGTTTGTAAACATTTTAGGACTTATCTTGCACGCCCAACACAGCCCAATGTCACCGGCAGCAAAACAGGTATCGCCGCGCTCATCCGCTACCTTGGTCAAAATCGGTACCTCTCTTGCTGCAATTGCCTTGGTTCTGACCGCTTGCGGAGGTGGTGGCGGTGGCAGCTCCAGCTCTGTCGTAACACCCACTGCCACGCCAGTGCCCGTTGCGACACCCACACCGACGCCTGTGCCGATGCCGGCGAATGCCGCCGTCTCGACCAACAACGGCACGACGTTCGACTACGCGTATGCCGCAGGCTTTAACGGCGATTCCGTTGCTGCGCCGGCGACGGCCGGCGACTACACGATCAGCAAAGTCGAGTTTGGCCAGATCAATCTGATGCAGGTCGGTGATCCGTATTTCGCGTTGACTGCCAATCGTGATGTGCTGGTGCGGGTGTCGGTCTTGGGTAGCGTGGCCAACCTGGTGGCGCCGAATGTGGCGCTGAGCTTGAAGGATGCCTCGGGCAGCACGCTGTTCAACCAGGTGCTGTCGCCCAAGAGCGCCAACATGGTGTTGCCGACGCAACGCGACGTGGCTGATACCTACGTGAGCAACACGACCAGCCCGAACGGCCCGTTGCCGTGCTACACCGGCCGCAATGTAGCCGGCTGCCCCAGCACCAGCGCAACGGTGGTCAAAACGGCCGGCGCCAGCATCCCGGACCTGTACCACGCCTACATCGTGAAGATCCCAGCTGCTAATTTGCCGGCCGGGACACTGACGCTGGTGGTGAATGTGCAACCGGGTACGACCCAGCAAGCATCAACGGTCGGCAATACCTTGAGCGTGCAGATCCAGCCGCGCACGGTGGCGCCGATGGATCTGACCCTGGTGCCGTTCCAGGTCGCTGGCGTTTCGCCGACGCTGCCGAGCACCGCGCACGTCACCACGATCGCCATGCGCTACTTCCCGGTGTCGCAGGTTGTCGTGCGTCAGCGTGCACCGATCGTAGTGGCCGACACGGTACTGGGTGGCAAGACACCGGCACAGTATGGCGATGCACGCCAACCGTTGCTGGCAGTGCTGGATACGACCTATCAGCAGGATGGGGTGACCAGCAGCTACTACCTCGGTGTCGTGCCGGGTACCGGCCAGGACATTGGCGGCATCACACTGGGCCGGGGTTCTGGCATCGCGCTGTTCGGTGATAGCACCTACGACATCAACGATTCGTTGCGTCGTGAGCTGAACAATGGCCCGGCCCACTTCGGTGAAGTGAATGCGGCCAACGGCTGCGGTTCTGATGGCGGCGCCATCCTGCCATCTACCTTTGCCGATGGCGGCTTGAACGGGGTGTGGGGTGTCGATCTGATATCGGATGGCAGCAAGATCACCCTGCAAAACCCAGCAAAGAATCGCTCCATTGCCGGCTACTGCATGGGGCAGTGGTCGAGCAGCTATCAGGTGAAGACGTATATGCGTGATGCGAAAATGGGCAAACTCAACGCGACCGAGCTGAACACGACCTACACCACGGTGGACCCTGTGGCTTGGTGGTAATCACCACATGCAATGACATCGCGCGGTTTCGGCCGCGCGCTCAAACCGCCCTCGTGGCGGTTTTTGCTTTTCAAGCGCCGAACCTGGCCAAGTGAGGCGTGAATCACGTTTGTTTAGCTGTACAGCTAAACAAGCCAAAATCGCTAAACAAAACTGCGGGATGGTACTGGCCAGCAAGAGCGTCAATCCGCGTGGAGCCGCTACTCCTATAGCGCAGGCAGCAGCTTCAAGCCAGTTCGCTCGACCAGCGTTTGGTAGCTAATCACCCCGTCCAGCTTGGCGTCGCCCCGGTTCTCCACCCAGTAGGCCCAGCTTTTGTTGGTGGCTGGATCGTAGACCAGCTTGTACAGCGCATCCGGTACCCAGACCCGTTGCATGTTGGGATCAGCGGAATGGTGCTGGCTGAACACCGGACCGGTGATGACATACACGTCACCGCCGGCGCGCATCACGTATTTACGCACTGCTTTCTCGACCGATTTGGCCCACACGCCGCGATTGTTCTCTGGTGCCTGCGGCACCATGTTGGCCAGCGAGAAACTCTGTGCCATTGCTTCCGGAGTTGGCATGTCGCCGGCCGGCGCCATGTGGCCACGGTCGTAGCCAGACCCCTTGTAGTCTTCTAGGTTGGCACGCTTGGCCGATGGCAAGCGGGCTTCCGCATAGAAGCGATTGGTGCGCTGTTCATCTTGGGCATCGAGCAACTGCGCCTTGTTCAAGCGCTCGGCCACGAACAGCGGGGTGTGACTGGCGCCTGAGTGGTAAACGGCAAAGGCTGAGAAGCACAGCGCACGCGGCTGCCAACGTTCGGCGTGATCGACCTGCGGCGGCACGCCTTCAAAGAAGAACTGCGGGCAACCCGCAAAAGCACCTGCACCGCCAGCTTGGTGATGGCCCTGTCCGGCGGATGGCAAATTGAATGATGCCGGCAAGGCCGCTTTGGCCTTGGTCAGATTGCTCAACAACAGCTTGGTGTAGTGCTGGCCGGTCGGGGTGAAGGTGAGTGCGGCAGCACTGAGCAGTGCGCCAAAGAAAACAGCGGGTAGTTTACTGGCCATCGAACCTGGAGAAAGAGAACGGAGAGCGTTTAGCGCAGAAGCAAAACAGCGCGGTCATCACCGCGCTGTTGGGCAATCAGTTGAGCAGCAGTCGCGTGCTCAAATCTTCAGTTGATCCAGCTGACCTCCGTTGGAGAGGAACTCAATTACCCACAACGGCTTGCGACCACGGCCGGTCCAGGTGGCCGAAGCATCGGCCGGATTGCGGTATTGGGCGACGCCAGCGCCTTTTTGCTTGGCACGCGGCTCAGCCGCTGCAGCGCCACCGACTAGATCCTTCAGGTCAAAGCCGCGTTCCTGCGCCAGTTGCTTCAACAGGTCCAGTGTCGCTTTTTTGTCTTCGACCTGGCGGCGGGCAATCGTTGCGGCAATGTCTTTTTGCAGCTGGAACAGTTCTGGCAGGGTGTATTGGGAAAGATCGCTCATGATGTGCCTTGGCTGAATATGGGTTGTTATTGCGGCCATTCTCGAGCAATCAAGAGCGACTCGCTGATCAGGAAGTATACATGGCGATTTCCGGATTTTTGAGGCGCCAAAGTCGCTATGGCACATCCACAGGCGGTGGCGGACTCACAGACGGCATCTGATTATCTTTCCCGGTAGATTCTAGGATTGTCAGCTTTTATTCCTGTGTCTGCTCGCGAGGTCCGGCGTTCAGCGTGCAGTGGTGCCTTATTTCTGCTTGGCAGTACTAAACATAGAGGCCGAGAATACGCGCAGCATGCTTGTAAGTATCCGATTCTATAATCGGTCTATAGTCACTCTATAGTTTCCTATAAAACCGGGTTCGCTCCGGTATTGCCTTCAAGGCGGCAACCGAATTCAGAGCAGAAAGTCGCGCGTGATGCCACATGCGGGCCAAGGGCAAAGTGCGCCTCAGAGGGGCGTTGGCATTGGCACCAAGTGCTGGTTGCGGTGGCACGGCCACAGGCAGCAGATCAGCTTGCATCGGAGCGTCGTTGGCACTATCCCAACCTAGCGCTACATTCCCACTGACATGACCTGCCTGGTGGGCCGAGGTCACAGTGGTGGCTCCCGCCAAAGCCAGTGGGTTAGGCGGCGTTACACCCAACGGCGGCCGCCGTAACCGGGCGGTGACTATTTTCATAAAAAAGATGCACTGCCCCTAAACTTTCGCGCGATCGACTGGATACGTTGTGCAATGGCGCTGAGGCGCATAACGCATACGGAAGATATCGAGCATGGTTGCGATTGTTGGTGGCAATGGTCTGGGTCTGTCGGGTTCCTCGCGCGAGGTCTTGGGTTCGCAAGGTGTCGTAGGAAACGCTAAAACCGGCAACGGCAATGAGGCGGTCTACGTCAATGCCGGCACTGGGAATCTGGTTCTGCAGCAGCACGATACCCTGTTGTTGGGTGGTGGCCTGCAGCCAGATTTGCTACGTACCTACAACAGCAATGGCACCTGGGACGGCGACAACAACGACCAGTGGCGCATCGGCTTCTACAAACGCATCTATGGCCTGACCGGCACGCTCAACACGGCTGGCAGCACCATCAAACGTGTGGATGGCGATGAGTTCGAAGCCACCTACACCTATGACACCACCCGGGGCGAGTACGTTAGCACCGCCGGTGCCGGCGCATTCGACAGCCTGCGCTACGACAGCGCCAGCCAAAGCTGGGCCTGGAAGGATGGCGCTAGCGGCGGCTCGGAACTCTACAAAACTGATGGTAGTGGCAGCGCTTGGCGGCTGGCCACGCAGAGTAACGCCGCTGGCGATCAGGTTCGCGTGCAGTACAACGCTGCGGGCCAGATCAACCGCATTGAGTCGTGGGCTGCGGGCGATGCTACGTATAACAGTGGTCTGCAGCTGCAGTATTCCGGTACCAAGCTCACCGAGGTGGGTTATTTCGCCAAAGACAGTAACAACGTTGAGACCAGCACAACACGCGTTCGCTATGGCTACGATACGTCGAATCGTTTGATCACCGTTACGGTCGATCTCTCGCCAGAAGACAGCAGCACCGCCGATGGCAAAGCGTATGTAACCAACTACACCTACGACGGCACCAGCAAGCGCTTGGCCAGTATCAGCCAGACCGACGGCAGCCGGCTGGAGTTTACCTACGACGCCAGTTTCCGCATCGCAACCGTCAGGGATGTGCGAAGTGCTGGCGATATTCGCATCACGACCTACAGCTACGCTGGTTCTCAGACCACGATCACTGACCCTGCCAATCAAGCGACCGTCTTCACGTTTGATGCCGCAGGCCAAGTTACCGGCATTAAATATCCGACTGACAGTTACGGGACAAATGCCCCGAGTTTTACCTACGATGCGGCTGGCAATGTAACCACCATTTGGGATGGCCGAAATTACAACACGCGCTATGCCTACGATGCGCGCGGTAATCTGGTGTACGAACTGCGCCCCAATTATTCCGCTGTTCGCCGCACTTATGATGCGAATGACCACCTGATTGAGCAGATCGAATATACCAATGCCAATGATTACGACGGCATTGGTGGCAATGATGCAACCGGTGCGCTCAAAACCCGCTTTGTGTACGACACACTGGGCAACCTGCGCTTCAAGATCACGCCGGAAGGGCGTACGACAGAATATCGCTACGATGCGCGTGGTTTGCAGATTCAGCAGCTTCAATACACGGATGCACTTTACACCGCGACGACCGCATCTTATGGCGACCTCACGACGTGGTCTGCTGCCCGGGATCTAACCAAGACCCAGCGCACCGATACGGCCTATGACGTGCTCGGTCAAATCCAGTCCGTGACCACGTTCGAAGGCATGGATGGTGCGGGGCAAGGGGTGTCGCCGCTCAAGACGGCGTATATCTACGACGCTTTCGGCCGGCTGTTGCAACGTATAGACCAGCGTGGCCTGACGACGGCTGGCATTGCCAACGATTACAGCACGGTTTACACCTATGATGGCTTGGGCCGGGTACTGACCGCCAGCCAATACGATGCCAATGGTGTTGCTGCGGTCACGACCACGCTTTATGACGATGCCAATCGGCAAGTGCAGATGACTCAGGCCAATGGCTTGCAAATTACCTCGGTCTACGATGCCGGTGGTAATTTGCTCAGCCATAACGAGCGAGCCAGCAATGTCGACCTGGGCACGATCAGATACGTATATGACAAAATGGGCCGCCGGGTCCAGATGGTTGATGTATTGGGTAGAACATCGATCTATTTTTACGATAACAACGGCCGCCAAATTGCCGAAATTGCACCAGATGGTGCTATGACTGAAACGGTATACAACAACAATGGCCAAGTGCTGCAGCGGGTTGTTTACAGTAATCGCCTGGCTAGCAGTACTTACAATACGCTAGTGGGTAATCCGGCTGCATATTCATTGTCGCAGTTTCGTCAAGTCTCCAGTACGGACACGCAAACGCGTTATTTTTATAACGCGGCCGGCTGGATGATGTTTGAGGTTGATGACATTCGGTCGTCGGGCACTTCGAATATCATCGAGTACGTCTATAACGGCACTGGTGCCAAGACCGCCGTTATTCGTTATGCCAAGCAAATCAATACGTATGATCTGGATCGCCAGATCGTCGCAGGTTCCGAGCCGGGTGATAATTACGTGCGTACCTTGGCTGGTACATACACGGCAGATGCTGCCAACAATCGCCAGCAACGCTACTTCTACTCTGATGATGGCCTGTTGCTGGGAGAGCTGGATGCCAGTGGCGCACTGACCGAATACAAATACAACGTTGCCGGACAGCGAATCGGCGTAGTTCGTTATGCAACCTTGACGGCAATTGCACAACAGCAAAGCGGCACACTTGCGCAATTACGCCCAGTCAGTACCGCTGGCGATTTGCTCACCAATTACATTTACAATGGCCGTGGCCAATTGGTTGGCACGATTGATCCCGCGGGTGCGTTGACTGAATATCGCTACGATCAGGCTGGCAACCGTTCCAATGAAATTCACTATGTGAATGCTGCGCGCGATCGAAATGCTGCGACCCTGATTGCAGCGTTGCCTGCCGCGAGCACGGATGATCAAAGTACAGCACTGACCTACGATCACCTGAATCGGGTGGTGCGTGAAGAGCGTCAGCCGCAGAACACCGTCACGACTTATACCTACGATGCTGCTGGCAACCTCACCCAAAAAGTAACTGCGCTCGGTACCGCCGAGCAGCGCACTCAGCAATGGCGCTATGACGCACAAGGCCATTTGACGGTTGAACTCAATGGTGAAGCAGTTGCTAACGGCAATGAAATTGGCGCGGTGCGCTACACTTATGATCTGGCCGGCCGCAAGATCAGCGCAACCGATGGAAATGGACGGCGCACCGTATTCTATTACGATGCCAATGATCGGCTGGTATTGACGATCAATGCGGATGGTGAAGTTGAGGAAACAGCCTATAACACGCTGAACTTGATTACCAAGTCTACACGCTATGCAAATAAGTTGGCTACTGGCATTGTGGCTGGGCTGAATGGTGGTGCAATAACCAGCTTCCCGAGTACACAGCTGGATGCAATCAAGGATGCAACAAAAGATAAGTTTACAAGCTGGGGATTTGGCGCTAATGGATTGCTGGTTCAAATCAAGGACGCGGGAGGTGTGCTGCAGATTCTTTCATATAACGCATTTGGCGAAATTATCCGGAAAGACATTACCGCTGCGGATGGCGCCACCTATCTGTCCGAGTCGCGTCAATATGACACGCTGGGGCATCTGCGTTTCATTACCGACCCTAGCAGTGCCAAGACGGAATATCGCTATGACGTCTTCGGTCGCCTGATTGTTCAAGTTGACCCATTAGGTCGCACTACGACGACAGCGTACGATGCGGACGGTCGCGTCATCCAGGTGACCGATCCGACTGGCGCCAGCCGCTACACCAGCTACGACATGCTGGGCCGGGTGTACACCACCACCGATGCCAACGGCAAAGTGACCCGCTACACCTACAACGGTGCGACCCGCGAGACCACGGTGACTACGCCGGAAGGGGTAACCATCACCACCCAGCGCAACGCGCAGAGTGAAGTCGTCAAAGTGACCAATGGCGAAGGCCATGTCACGACCTATCGCTATGACCGCAATGGTCAACGCATCGCCGAGGTAGCGGGTGCCAATGAGGTCGATCTGACCTCAACCACCCGCTATGACAAGGCGGGCAATGTCATTGAGACCAATACGCAGGGGGTTATTACGCGCTTCAGCTACGATGCCAGCGGCCGCGTGCTGACGCGCCAGGTTGATCCAGATACCCTCAATCTCACCAGCGAATATCGTTTCGATGGCACCGGCCAGAAGATCTGGGAGAAGCGTCCGGATGGTGTGTGGGTCAAGACCGAGTTTGACAATCGTGGCCGGGTTACCGCCAGCACCATTGATCCAGCTACCAATCCGGATGGCTCGACCAAGGCTGGCGCCTTGGCATTGCGCACCGAATATGTTTATGACTATGTCGGCAATGTTACTCAGCTCACCGAGGGTGCTGGCGGTGCCACGCAGAAGGTGACCAAGTATACCTATGATTTCAATACCAACCGGCGATTGACTGAGGTTGTCGACGCCAACAACCTCAAACTCACCACTCGCTACGACTACGACTCGGCAGGCCAGGTCACTGCGCGCTACGACGCCGCCAACAACGCCACCCGCTTTACCTACGACAGCAATGGTCGGGTGCATTACACCATCGACGCGCTGGGTGACGTCAGCGAAGTGCGCTATGACGCACAAGGCAACCGCATTGCCGACATTCGCTACAGCAAGCCGATTACGCTGCCGGCAACGGTCAACGATGCCAACGTGCTGGCTACGCTGCAGGGGCTCTATCCGGGGCCGAACGGTAGCGTTGTCGACTTGGCTGCGCAGAGTACCCGCTATGTTTATGATCAGGACAACCGCTTGACCCACACGGTCGATGCGCTAGGTAATGTGGTTGAGCAGCGTTACGACCGTGACAACAACGTGGTACAGCGTATTGCCTACGCCAGCCCGCTAGCGAGCTCGGCAGTGTGGCAAACCCGTGCTGATCTGGTCGCATTGCTGAACCCGACCAATGCGGCAAACCAGGTTAGCTATTCGGTCTATGACGCGCTGGATCGCCAAATTTATGCGATTGATGCACTTGGCTATGTCACACAGAATCGTTTCAACAGCTACGGCCAACTGGCGGCGGTTACGCAATATGCCAAGGCTATCACCGTGCCAGCTATCCGCAATGCCGACAATGTGGCCAATGCGATTAAGGCTGATGCGGCCAATGATCGCACCAATTGTGTGCTCTACGATGGCGCCGGTCGCCGGATTGCTAGTGTCGATGCAGATGGCTACCTGACTGAGTACCAGCTCGATAATGTTGGCCAGCAGATCAGCGTAGTGCGCTATGCCGCCAAAGCGTTGGCCAGCGGTTTCAGCCCGAGCGGTGGCTTGCCAATCAACATCAATCTATTGCGCCCCAATGTCGCAGGTACGGCAGACCATATCAACCGTGCTACCTACGACGCCGTTGGCCGCAAGTTGACCGCTGTCGACGCGGAGGGTATCCAAACCCGCTATCTCTATGATGCACGTGGTTTGGTGACTGATCAGATCCAGGCCGATGGCACTGCTGATGCAGTGACGACACATTACGACTATGACACGGCCGGCCGCCTGATCCGCGAAACCAGTGCTTATGGCACGGCTGATGTCGGGGTGACTGAATACACGCTGGATGCGCTGGGCAATCGGGTGGCAATACTCGATCCGCGTAACTATGCGATCTACACCTCGGATGCCGCTTGGGCGCAGGCCGAGCGTACTGCGCGAGGGTACCCTGCATCTGCCAACCAGGTGGCAGGCAATACGACTATCCGCGCTGCACTGAGCGTTACGCAGACCTTCGACAAGCTCGGGCGCCTGACCGGGAGCACAAATCAGCAAAGCAATCAGACGCAGATCAATTACGACGCATTCGGCAATGTCATTCGTTCGGTTGATCTGGTTGGCAACACGACTTACAAGGTCTACGACACCAATGGTCGCGTCATCCAGAACATCGACCCGGCCGGTTTCCTCACTGGCTATCGCTACGATGCTTTTGGCAATCTGATCGGCAAGACAACCTATTTTAACGGCGTGCTTGGCACCATCTTTCCTGGCCAACTGGTCCAGGTCATCGGCATGGAGCAGATCCCGCCGCAAACCGGTGCGTTTATCCGCAGCGATGGCAAGGACTACATCTATACCGATAGCTACGATGCCCGCAACCAGCGTGCAGCAAGCATCAGTACGGTCGTGCAGGCTGATCA
The DNA here is from genome assembly GCF_900176275.1 of Andreprevotia lacus DSM 23236. Taxonomy (GTDB): domain Bacteria; phylum Pseudomonadota; class Gammaproteobacteria; order Burkholderiales; family Chitinibacteraceae; genus Andreprevotia; species Andreprevotia lacus. The sequence goes on from NZ_FWXD01000002.1 coordinate 175,852, forward strand.
GAGCACGACCCAGTTTCAGGAGACATACAGCTATAACGCCTTTGGCCAACAGGCCACAGCGACTAACCGCAATGGCGGTACAGTCGTATACAAATACGACCGACTGGGTAACCGGACGGAAGAAACGCTACCGGTCACCAATGCCAGCGGGCAGGTGGTCAAGAACCAGTATCTTTATGACGCGTTCGGTAATCGCACCCAGACGACGGAAGCGGTTGGCTTGGCCGAGCAGCGTGTTACCCAGTTTGGTTTTGACAAGCTGGGCCGGCAGATCAGCAAGCTGGGGCAGTCATTTACAGTCTACGATCCACTCACGGGCGGTAGCTATAACGCGCAAACGCTTGAGCGCACGTTCTACGACAAGCGTGGCAACATCGTGGAAACGCAGGTCGGCTTGCAAGATCCCAATGCGGTGGGGCAGGTCAGCAATCCTAATCGCACGCTGAATTTCTATGATAAGGCTAACCGCGTTACGACCCAGGTGAGCCCGGATGGCGTCGTGACCGTGCGCCACTACGATAGCAGCACACTGGTGCTGGATACCACAACCTACGCTACCAAACTGGCCAGCATGCCTGCTTTCGGTTCCACTACGCCGCCTGTGGTAACCGTCAGCAGCAGCACCGATCGGTCACTGTTCTACACCTACGATTTGCTGGGGCACATGAGCACCGAACGCACCACGACCGTGGTGTACAGCTCGCTTGCTACTAATTCATCCGGTCAGGTCAGTTACCAGCTCAATACCGGCGCGCTGCAAACCACCAAATACTTTGATGCCGCTGGCAATTTGCTGCAGGAAGTAGATCGCCGTGGTAACTCCATCTACCACTATTACGATGGTCTGGGCCGCCAAATCCAGCAAGTGGATGCGGAAGGCTACGTCACGACTTGGCAATACCTGCCCAACCGGACGGTTGAAATTCACTACGCCAACAAGCTGACCGTGGCCCCGCAGCGGGGCATACGGCAAACCCCAGCAGCCAGCGCAGATGACCGGATTACTACATCGGATCTGGATGCGCTTGGTCGCGCCATCCGCAAGACCATCAGCAATGTCGCCTTCACTAACTTGCAGCTGATTACGGACTTGAAGGGCCAGGCGATTCCTGCTGGCGCGATCACCTATGCCGGCCAGGGGTATTTGCTCCCAACCTCGGGGACGGGTGCGGCAACGACCAGCCTGCTCTACGATGGCTTGGGGAATGTCACTCGCCAGATTGATGCCGATGGCTATGCCACGGATATGGCGTACGACACCCTGGGCCGTTTGACCGAAAAGCGTGTCTATCGCAGCAAGCTTGCCACTGGCGATGCCACCGCCCAGCGTACCAGCTATGCCTACGATGGCTTGGGCAATGTGGTGACAGAAACCCAGCTGAGCATCACCGGTGCGTACGACCGTATCAAGAAGCAGTCTTGGGTCAATGGCAAGCTGATTCAGACCATGGATGCAGAGAACAATGTCGTATCGTACAAATACGATCGCTATGGGAATCTGGCCTATGTCGGTACCGAGTTTGCTGCGACTGCGGCGAGTTCACAGCAAGCCTTTACCGATGCCACGATCGTCAACTATGACCAGATGGGGCGCGAAATCAGCCGCATGAGCAAGCGGATGACGCCGCAAGCCAATGGCAGCATCAGTGCCCAATATGATGATGTGACCGATACGCTCTACAACACGTTCGGCGAAATCGTTCAGCGTCGTACCCGCAAAGCGCGCAACGACAACGATATCGTTGCGCCGGGCAGTGCAGACAGTCTGGGCACATGGCAGCAATGGTCCAAGTACGATCAGTTGGGCCACATGCTGTCCGGCACCAGCAACACGGGTGTGGTTACGCAATACATCTACGACGCCAATGGCAATGCGACCTTGAGTTTCCAGGCCGGCATGGGCAACGAGGATGTATCGACGGCCACCGTGTCGCAGTACATGTCGTTCGCCAAAACCATTACCGAGTACGACAAGAAGAATCAGTCGATCAAGACCTACCAGCCAGACTTCACCGTGGCCGATGTGCTCGCTCAGTTGCAAACGGCCAATCTGTCGGTCAATCAGAGTGCGACGGCGACCAATCCGGTCACCATCACGGTCACCAAGACTGCGCCGGTAACCCAGCCGGTTACCCCGGAAGTGGGCCAGATCGGGATATTCCGCGCAGGTGCAGATCAGGCTGGCCAAGCAGTGTTCCAAAATGTCAGTTGGGTCATGCGTCTGTACAGCGCGGAGCCGCCACAGATTAATTCGGCGACGTTGAATATTACCTTGCCCGCTACGCCGAGCTACGACACAGGCGATTTCGTCATTGAGGTCAAGGATAATGCTAACCATATCTTGGCGACATCGCAGGTCAGTGGTACCAGTATCAGCGCCCAGATGACTGTGAGCAGCATTTCTAGCGGCTACAGCATCAGTGTCTACAAGCTGGTCAATGGGCAGCGCCAGCTGCGCAGTTCTACCGGTCAGGTTTCGTTACCCAACTACAAATACGATCGGGATGAGAATCGTAGCCCTCCGTCCAGCACGCTATATGCATCGCTCTCCCCGGCAAGCACAGTACAGTCACAACTGCTGATCTCTGCGCAACCCACGACTGCCACCAAGGTGCAGGTGTGGCTGCGTGGATTGGGTAGCAACGATGCGTGGGGCAGTGCCGGCACTGGCCAGGCAGCCATTGCCAGAAGTGGCGTTGGCACCACCAGCAATTGGTTTAGCTGCGACTTGGCCAGCTTTAATCTGGGAAATGTACTTAGCGGCAACTACGAAATATTGTTCAAGGGGTTGGATGCTAACGGCAATGCGGTCAGCATTGGCGAGGCCACATTGCAGGACGGTATTGTGCTGCGCCGGGCGGCAAACCAGCCGGCCGGATTGCAGACCAGCAGCCCATCCAGCAAGCCGGGCATCACTATCCCCAATCCCGGAGTGACTTATTCGGCGGGCTTGGCCGGGAATCAAACCCTGATTGCTACGGTGACCGCAACGCCCAATGTGACCGTGGACTACCGTGGTGGCGGTAACGGTAATCCGGGTGTTCCGTATTACCGTACCAATACTTATAACGTCAACAACGTTACGGTAGGCATCCCTGCCAGCTTGATCGGCTGGGCAGATGGCTATGTACTCGAGCTGCAAAACGAAAACGATACGATGCTGTACCGTGCTTTTGCCGGTGGGCAGGACGCCAAGGTCACGCTGCCGCTCAGCCTTGATATCAGCAATGTGAAGGTCAAGCTGTTTATGCAGCGCGGCAGTGACAAGATCATGGTGGCGCAGTCGGGCTTGATCTTGCAGCCCACGCAAAGCGATACGCAGCCGGTGGGGGGAAGCCAGTCTTATCCGGTTGTCATGAATACCGACAATTACCCACGTAGCTTCCTGGTGCGCAACATCAATAGCGATGTCAGCAGGCTGGTCTTGAACTACCGTCCGGTAGGCAGCACCGCGGGCTATCAGCAAGCCACACTGGATAAAGACGAGGATTTGACCAACGCATTCCTGTTTACCGGTGCCAGCATCGGTCTGCAGGAGGGGGTCACCTATGAGTTCCAGTATATTGGCTTGGGCACGCCAGCGGGCGCCAGCAGCCCGATGGTGTTGGCGCGCCTGAGCGGCACGATTCTGAGTGCAGGGACGAATAGTTATTTCGGTCCGACGGTCGGCGCTGCACCCAAAGTCGGCGGTGATGGCTTCAGCTATATCGATAGCACCGGCCTGCTCAATCTGGTCGACCAAGGCCGCAGCAGCCTGACCGACATGCCCACCAACTACGCTGTGATCAAGGTTCGCGCCATACGCAAGACAGTGTTGGCCAACGGCCAGATTCAGCGTACGGCTGCGGATACATGGGTAACTCTGCCTTCGTCGGTCTTGAGTACAAAAGTCGTCAAGAGCAAAAAAGTCGTCAACGGTCAGGCCGTGCCCGGCTGGTTTACTTTCGATCCATCCAGCGTCATCGGCGCCCAACTGGTCAGCATGGGCTGGGGTACCCTCGATACCAGTGGTCAGTGGGTTCACCCCTATGCCGATGGACAGGATATCGAGCTTGATTATGAGTTGCTCAGCTACAACGCCCAGCTGGACGGCAACGGCAAAGTCCTCAAAGACGCCAACGGCAAGGATCTCAAGACGCTGACCAATGATGTGTCGGGCCGCGTCACTATGCCGACTTATCGCCTCAGCAATGGTGGGCAGGCGCAGTTCCAGGCTAACGGCTTGCTGAATATTGTCGATCCGGCCGTTTCCACTGCACCGGCGGGTTTGAATTTCGATCCAGCGTCGACGCAACTGCGTATTCGTGTTCCTGGTGGTACCTGGATAGCGGTATCCACGCTTAGCTTGGTTACCGCGACCCCTCGTGTAAAACGCGATACCGATGGCGCGTTGGTCAAGGACAGCGAAGGCAACCAGGTGATGGATACGTCCTATGTTGTCCCGGTGCGTGGCATGTATACCGCCAACTTGTCGGGTTTTGCACCCGGCAGCTATGAAATCGAACTGACCAGCAAGACCGCCGATCAGCAAACGGTGAGTGTCATCACTGGCTTGATTGATCTTGGCAATAGCGTGGCGGCCACGCGCAGTGTATTGGCCTATACGCCGACGGCGGATTACCAGGCCAGCGGTGACTTGTTCCCGTCGCAATTCACCATTAACGGCTACTTTGGTAACGGTGCAGCCAACCCTGCCGAAATGAAAGTCACCTTCACAGCCAGGAGTAACGGGCAGACCAATTCCAATCTCAGCTGGACGTTCGATGTCTGGGCGCAAGGTGGCCAACCGGCATTCAATGCCCCTACCACCTACATCATCGATACCTCACGTCTGGTGCCGGACCCGACCCAGACTTACTGGTACGACGTCACGTTTGCTGCGCAGTCGCCGATTGCTGGAAATCCGCCGATTACTACCGGCTCCGCAGTCGTGTCACTGGGTGCAAAGGCTGAGGTACTGACCCAAGGCCAACTGACGCGCGACCCCACCAAAGTCACTTTTGTTGCCAACGAGACCAATGCCGTATCGGCACGCTTGTCTTATCGCCTCAAGAGCACTGACGATGCTGGCCGCCTCACTTCTGATCAGGACCTCACCGGTGTCCAGCCGTTCACGACCCAGACACTGAGCATCTACAACGGCTACTTCACGCTGGATGCCACTAAGCTCGCGCCCAACCAGGGTTGGCGCAGCTATGAGTATTTCTACGATCTCATTGATGCCAACGGCAATGTGCTGAGCCGGCGCAGTGACAGCTTCGTCCTCGGTACCGGTGGCCCGGCCGCCAATACTGAAGAGCGTTGGACCTACTCGCTCACCGCCACACGCAATCTCAACATCACCCGCTCGCAAACCTATGACGCCTTTGGCGAAATCATCAGCGAGACCGATGGTTTGGGCAATGTGCGTAACCTCAAGTACAACGTACTGGGCCAGTTGATCGAGCGGCGCGACCCGACAGTCAACAATACCTTGGCTGACGGTACCATTGTGCAGGTCACCCCAACCACCAAGTACTTGTATAGTCTGGCGGGCCGACTGGTGGGGGTGCAGGATGCCAATAGCAACGCCGCTGGTGATAGCAAGATCAGCTACTACCTCACCAATGGCTATCGTGATGCCCAGGGCCAGGCGCTAGTAGAGAAAGAGTTCCACACCGACAAGGGCTGGGTACAGAACGACTACGACGAGTTTGGCCAGGTGCGCGCCCGCACCGAGCTGATTGATGCCAGCAAGGTTAGTACGTCCCTCTATACCTACAACAAGCTGGGTCAACTCACCGATCTGTATCGCCTGCGGCGAGACATCGCGCCGAAGGCCATTGGAGATACCAGCGCATACAGCCAGCTCAATGCCGATCCGGTGAACGATCCGCACGAACGCTATGTGTATGACGCTGCTGGTCGTCGTATCCAGACCACCGATGCTGTAAACAATGACAGCAAAACTTACTACGACTTTGCCGGCCGCGTGGTGCGCACCATCAACGGTGCCAAGATCATCACCGACTACCAGTACAACTACCTCAACACCATTCAGGGGCTGAATGGCGCTGTTACGGGTGGCTACCGCAAGATCACTACGGTGGGTTACGGCACAGCAGACGCACGTACCTCGACGGACGATCAGGATGTTTTTGGCCACCTCACTCACCGTGTGGACCAAGGCGGGCATGACTTCGTCAACCAGTACAACCGTGCGGGCTGGCTGATCAAGCAAACCAGCACCACCGGTCAGAATATCGACTACAGCTACTACGCCAACGGCTATATCAAATCGATCGCGGATAACACCATGAAGATCGAGACCGATTACGCCTATGACAAAGAGGGCAACCGCTCTTTCGAGGGCTACCGCAACCTGGTGCCGGTAGGCAGCCAGAGCGAGTACTACCAGAGCGCCAACATCAGCTACGATGCCCTCAACCGCATCAGCCGCGTGCTCAATGCCGACCAGCGTGCCGATATTCGTTACGAATACGATGCCAATGGCAATGTGCGCCGGGTGAACACCAGCTACAAATCGGCCGATGGCGTGCTCAACAGCACACAAGACCTCTGGTACACCTATGACAGCATGAATCGCTTCCTGGTCAGTCAAGGCAGCATGGTCAATGGCGTGATTACCAAGGGCACGGCCGGTGTCACCGTTGCCTATGACCTTGCCGGGCATCGCGTTGCCGCCGATTATTCGGCCGGCTATGGGGCTGCCGGGGGTTCTGCCCACCTGGAAACGTATTCCTACACCAGCGATGGTTACCTCAAGCAAGTCAATATTGACGGCACCAAGCGGGTAGAGAACACCATCGACGCTGCGGGCCGCACCACCTTGGCCGTGCAATACAAGGACGATGGCAGCAGCGTGCTGCAATCCACCGAGACGCACTATCTCGCGGATAACCGCATCACCACCCAGAAAACCATCTCCAACGGTGCCAATGCCAGCACCACCGATACCAGCTACGCCTATCAAACCAACGGCACCCTGGCCAGCACACACGCCGTATCCAGCGGTGGCAGCGGCACCGGCAGCACGGTCGATACCACCTACGCCTATGAGCTGTGGGATGGCGCCAAGCAGAGCAAGGTCACCGTCACGGGTGCGCTGCTGCAGAACAACCCGTCGGGCTGGAAACCCGGCGAAGCCAAGTACAAATACGATGTCAACGGCCACTTGGTCGATGTCGAAGTGGCCGATAAGGTCGACAGCAGCATCGGCAACCGCCGCTTCAGCTACCGGGTGGACGCGCAAGGCCTGATCATGCGCCGTGATGAATACATCAACGGCAATCAGTATCGCTGGCGGCAGTATTACTACGTCGGCGGCAAGCGCGTCGGCGACGTGGCCAACGACGGCCCATCGCGCAATGATTACGCCGACGCGTTGCAGGCCCTGAACAATCAGGGCAACAACGACACCCGCTACCGCGACTGGAAACCGATCGCCTCGGCCGACTTTGACCAGAACTACGAGCCGATCAGCCCGGATTACCCCGGCAGCAGCAGCGGCAGCTACATAGTCAACACCGGTGACACGCTGCAAAGCATCGCTCAAGCGGTGTGGGGCGATGCCAGCATGTGGTACGTGCTAGCCGAAGCCAACGGGCTGACCGGACAGGAAACCCTGCGCGCCGGCCAGGTGCTAAGCACACCGAACAAGGTTACCAACATCCACCACACCGCCACCACGCAACGGGTCTACAACCCGGGCGAGGCGATGGGCGAAGTCAACCCGAGTCTGCCGAATGCGCCGACACCACAGCAGGATAGCGGCGGCGGCTGCGGCGGGATTGGGCAGATTTTGATGATTGTGGTGGCGGTTGTGGTCTCGATCTATACAGCTGGGGCTGCGTCGGCGTTGCTGGGTAGCCAAATTGCAGGTGCAGCGGTTGGTGCTGCGGCTGGCAGCATTGCGAGCCAGGCTGTTGGTTTGGCTACAGGCACTATCGACAAATTCTCGTGGAGCCAAGTTGGGATTTCCGCGCTCTCTGCTGGTATTGGCAGTGCGGCATCAATTGCCTTGGGCAGTTTCGCTGAAAGCATGGGCTTGAACACAATGTCCACTGCTATCGTCAAGGGAGCTGGCTCTGCGCTGATTACGCAAGGCCTCATGTCTGCCGTGGGCCTGCAAACCTTCAGCTGGCGTGGCGTGGCTGCCGCCGCGATCAGTAGCCCTGCAGGTGGTGCTAACAACGGCGCCAGCTTGAATGTTTTGGGCGCCGTGGGCGCGAACGTTGTTGCACAGTTGGCTACGACGGGTAAAGTCGATCCGATGCAGGTGTTCCAGGCCACGCTGAATGTAGGGCTGGAGCAAGATTTCTCGCAGAAGGCACAAGCTTCACAGATTGCTGCAGACCCGAATGGGGTTTATCAGGGTCTTTGGTATGGTACGCCGAGCCTGATTCCGGCCGATCCGAATGGGGTGTATCGTCAGCCTTGGTATGGTGCCAAGGCCGAGGTGTCGAGTACGCCTGCTGCGCCGCGTGGTATGCAGCCGTGGCTGGATGTGGGGTCGGTGGTTGATCCGGGTCATGCGTATGACTGGTTTGGGCAAGGTGTTTCAAACCCTGAGCTGACACAGCAGATTCTTGACAGTACAGCGGATCAGATCAATAGCCAGCAGGGGGCGATTTTACGGCGCGCGGAACTTGTAGCCAGAGGGGCTACTGGGCGGAAAGTACCAGTCGGAACTGGTCAGCCTTCGCTTGATCCTGTGCAGGCAAAATATGCCTATGGCATGAAAACATTGGTTGGCTTAAAAGAAAGTAGCCTCTCTCCAGAAGATAAATACAATTACGCGCAGAATACGATTAAAAAAATTGGTGGCGATGTAATTAACTATTATCTGAACCGTGCGAAGCCTGCATCTCCCAATGAAATGCGTGCATATGAAGATACGATGCATAACTTTGCGTATGTTGCTCAGTGGGCAGGTGCTCGGCCGCCGCAGACGCCATACGTAGATAACAGCCGATTGGCATCCTATACGGTTGATAACGGGGGCTTGCACGGTTATCCAATGGAACTTCCGCGAGATTGGGGGCAATTTGGAATTGGAACTGCAAAGGCTGGTGCATCATATGGACTGCCAAATGCGCAGATTGATGCGTTCAATTATTCCCAGAATCTGGGAGTTAGTGCATTAATTTTAGATGGCCTTGGAAATAGGGACGGTGCGGCTATACTTGGTCAAACTTCTGCGGCACTTGCAAGCATCGATTGGGGCCGTTTCTCGCCGAAAGGATACAATCAGGAAGATGGCTATTTTGCTGGTCAAGCTGGGTTAATCTTGCTTAATTTGAGTGGCTCAATGGTTACTATGGAGGTTGGGGCTACTCGTGCGCTAAGCTCTGAGCTGTCACTTGTTCCAAATACAATTTCGAATACGGCTGCTACGACTAGGGTTACTTTCACGCATACGTTGGATACATTGCCTAAGAACTGGATTCAGGAACCAGGGTTGGTCAGTATTGAGCCAACTCTGGACAATGCGAATGGACTTGCATCGAAGTTGGCAGTGTGGGCTACAGATCAAGGCGCTACGAAGGGTGCAGCCACCGTTCATATTGATTCGTCTGGTGCTCCTTGGCTAGGACTCAGCAAGTATGCGGGTAACAAGCTCGGGATGTTCAAAGCTGTTGATCCGCAGATATCGGCTATTCAGGAGGCTTCTGGTGTTGGATACTGGGGATCTTGCGGTGAGCTCCAAAGCTACACCGGATTTGTGAAAACGGCGAATGTGTTACCTTCAGGGGGCTTCATAGGAGCGGCGCAAGTGGGAGAGCGTCTCGGCCAACCAGCAGGTACAGTGATGCGTGCATGCCCGAGTTGTACATACGTGAATGGTCAACTTGGTGTTGGCTTTATTGACAGTGAAGGTAACTTGGTCTTACCGCGCTGAGGAGAAAAATTTATGAGTGAATTCGACCGAGAGCAGGAGCAAGAGATCTTTGTTGCTGAAACAGCTAGCTTGGATGTTTTTGCCAAAGTGGGGGAGCAAGCGTATGCTCGATTTCGTCTTTTTGAGTATGACTCGTTAATGCTCCTTCGCAGTCACTTCACGTCTGAATTTATGAAGTGGTTACCTATTATTGAGCTTGCCTCGACAAATCAAGCAGCTTCAGAGCAATTAATGTGGGCTCGCGATGAAATTTTAAAATTTCGAGAGCAATATTTGGGATTGAAGGCTTTTGGCCCTGACCGGGAAAGTGCGGAGGATGCTCTGACTATCCTCTTTCTTCTTTGTCTAGAGAGCTGGCCTCAGCGGCCTGAGGCTGTGGCCAAGACGACTATTGTGCAAGGTGTCGATGAATTCGCCACAACGTTCATTGAATTCTATGGAAGAAGCAAAAGTCTACTTGAGGCGCTGAAGCAACGGTTTGAAATTAAGAGCCGCTAACAAAACCTCCGGGAACCAAATGGCTGGAAGCCTTGCCTGACGCGGGATGAAGAGAGCCATCGTCAGCCAGCAGTTGTGGAAATCGTTGCAGCCTTTGCTGCCTGAAGTCCGGGGTCAGGTCTTGTTTTTTGCATTCCGCCCCAAGCTGACCTATGTTGAAACTCCGGTTTGTGCAGGCGTTTCAACATCATGGCCCGTCCGTTGCGGTTGGAGTTTGCTGGTGCGCTGTATCACATCACCGCACGCGGTGATCAGCGTGAAGACATCTATCTGAACGATGCAGACCGCCAGCAGTTTCTGTTGCTGTGGGGCAGGTGTGCGAACGCTTCAACTGGCGCGTGCAGGCCTATTGCCTGATGAGCAATCACTACCACCTGCTGGTGGAAACGGTGGAAGGCAATCTATCGGCCGGTATGCGCCAGCTCAATGGCGTGTATACGCAGGATTTCAACCGTAACCATGGCCGGGTTGGTCATGTGTTTCAGGGGCGCTATAAGGGCATTCTGGTCGAGCGGGAGACGTATCTGCTTGAGCTGGCGCGATACATTGTGCTCAACCCGGTGCGTGCCGGCATGGTGGCCAGTGCAGCAGACTGGCCGTGGAGCAGCTATGGCGCCATGCTGGGGGATGATGCCTCTGACTGGCTGGCTGCAAGGTCGTTGCTGGCCTGCTTTGGCGATCAGGCCGATGCAGCCCGGTTGGCCTATTGCCGCTTTGTTGCGGCCGGTTTGCACCGCCCCTCGCCGTGGCAGGCGGTGCGTGGGCAGGTGTTTCTGGGCAGCGATGCGTTTCTGGCACAAATGCAGGCCCGGCTGGCGCAGCAGGGCGCCGATGAAACCAGCCTGCATGAAATACCCCGCGCCCAACGCCGACCGCAAGCCAAACCGCTGGCTTGGTATGCCGCGAATCACGCCAACAGAAACGAAGCGATTGCCGTAGCCTATCGCAGCGGTGGCTATACCCTGCAGGACGTTGCCGCGCACTTTGGTCTGCACTATGCCACGGTGAGCCGGATCGTTAAAAACGGGCAGGGTACCTAACGTGGATTGCGGCTACTGCTGCGTGAAGAGGGCATGCCGGTGACTGATCAGCTTGTTGTGGCAAGCAGTTGATCTGCCACGGTGGCAATATCCTTTGCCAATGCTGGCTCGGCCAGCATTTGCGCGCAAATGGTGTCGATCAGGTCGTGAAAGCCAGCCTCGTTGACCAGACCTGAGCCCAATTCAGCCAAGACGGCGGCTTCGACGTAGGCGGTGAAGGCTTTTTTCTGCCGTTGCGGATCATCCGGCTGAATGGATTTGATCCGGGCAACCAGCTTCTTTTCCAGTTCCTGCTCGGTCTTTTTGCGGGCGGATGGTTGCGCGGGTTTACCGGTCACCTGCCTGGCGTTTCGCGGGCTGGCGCCCGCTGTACGCAGTTGCTGACGCAGCAGGGCCAAGATGGCCGGGGCGCGCTGGAGCGGATCAACACTCATGACCAGGCTCCAAGCGCGGGGGCCACCTTACTGATCCCGCTTGCCCGCAAAGCGCTTGAGCGCGCCTTGCATCAAGGCTTGTAGTTGCGGCTGACCGTTGCCCAGCGCACCAAAGGCATCCTGCACAATCGCTGCCGCACGTGCGGGGTCATTGCCGGCCTGCGCCTGCAGCAGGGCGACAAAGCGGACCGACATCCCGTCCGGTGCCAGACGTTGCGCCCGTTTGATCAAAGCATCGGCCTCTGCCGTGTTGCCACGTAGCGTGGCAATGACCGCCAGCGCACCATGGCTCTCACCAAAGTTGTGATCCAGCTCGAAGGCAGTCTGGAAGCAACGTTCTGCATCGTCGATACGCTGTTGCAGCAAATGCAGCCAGCCATAGGCATGCCAGGTACCGATATGGCCGGGCATGAACTTGACCGCCTGGCTGAATGCCGCTGCAGCCTGATCCAGTTGCTCGCGCGCAAGGTAGGACAGCGCCAGACCGGACCAAGCCCGCCCATCGTGCGGGTTGTGAGCCAAGACGCGGTCGAAGTGTTGGCCGGCGATGGCCGGTTGGGTTGCTAGCTCCAGCGTGCCCAGGGTGGTCAGCGCATAGATTTGTTCCGGCGCAATGGCCAGACTGCGTTGCGCCCAATGGCTGGCGCGCTTAATGTCTGAATCATCCAGGCAGGTGAGGGCCAAGGCGCCGGCCAGATCGGCATCTTCCGGCAGTGTGGCCAGCAAACCTTCGGCCAATTCACGCGCGGCGGCCAGCTCGCCTTGATGATGCAGGGCCAGCACATGCAGACACGGCGCACGCGGTACCTCGGCATAGGCAGCCGGAGCAATCTGCTGCAATTGCACAACACTCTCGGCAAACTCACCCAGCAGATAGTGGGCATAGGCGGTGTTGTAACGCAGTACTGCCGAATCAGCGCCCGATTCCTGCAGATGATGAAACAAGGCCTTGGCTGTCGCCGCATCGCCGCTGGCTATGGCCAGCAGGGCACGCTCGTGCAACAAGGTGGAGTGGCCGGGCCATTTGCTCAGTGCCTCATCCAGCAGGGCTTCGGCTTCGCGCGGCTGGCGCGCTGCCCGGTACTGGGCCACCACCTGCAACAGCAGGCCGATGTTGTCTGGATCCTGGCGCAGATAACCCAGATAGCGCGACAGGGTGTCGGATTGCTCAGTCATATCAAACCAAATGGTAACGTTGCGGGCAGGGCATCAGTGGCGATACGCCGACAGGAACAGGTGTTCGTCACCGGCATCGCTCGGTGCTTCCTCTGCGGAGGCATCGCCGGCTTCGGCACGTAGCTTGACGATGTTGTCGGTGACGCGCTGCATTTCTGCCAGCAGCGGTGCATTGGGCAACGGCGTAGCCAGACCTGCGCGCAACTCGGCCTCGGCCTCGACCAAGGCATTGCGCTGCAAAGCCAGCATTCCGCGGCGGAAATGATTCAGCCCATGCTCGACCGGCAGGAAATCCAGCCCCTGCCAGCTAGCCTCGGCCGCATCCGGCTTGCCTGAGGTCAGTTGCAACAGACCCAGCTGGAACACCGCAATGTCAAACCCGGGCTCGAACGACACCGCCAATTGCATGAAACGCTCTGCATCCTCATACATGCCGATCTGGGCATATTGCGTACCGAGCAGGAAATGCGTCTTGGAAGCCAACGGCCCTGGTGTGGCAATGGCTTGCTTGAGATAGCCGATCGACAAATCGTAGCGCTCGCGGTTGCTGGCTTCGATGGCGAGGTGAAGCAGTTCGTTCTCGGAGAGGGCGTTGCCCGGGGTGACGTCGTTCACGTTGCTAGTGCCTTGATGGGAGGGGGCTGATCAGCGGCAGCCGACAAGAACCTATCCAGTTTTGTTGCTGCGAGTTTAGCAGACCGTTGGTGAATGAACTTTGACCTTCTCCCGCCCAGTGAACCACTAGTTAGTTCGCGATTTGCTCATGTTGGTGTTGAGGCGCTTCCAGATACTTTATCGCGGTCTAATCGAAGGATGACACTTTATTATTTTGGAGGAGCACCCAGTTAGCCACTTGAGATGAAACTTTATTTTTTGTCGAAACCAATGGTTTCCTGGGAAAATAAAGAATTGCGGCTCAGTTTATGATGAGACTTTATTATGGTTTTACAGCGTCAACGCGGACTGCCACGGATCGCCGGAGACTGGCTGGCAATTCACCTGCTGGGTACCGGACAAGCCGAAACCACCTCGTGAGCTGAAGCCAACGCCGAAACTTTCGCTGGACGACGATGGCCCATCGCCATAGCAAAAAGACCCCGGAAGGGGTCTTTTGCATAATCAGGGCGGCGAGTATCCGGCGGAGATCGCCGTATGTTCAAGTATATGCCGGCCGCATTGCGGCGGCTGCAAGCCAACCTGTTGCGACAGGCTGGCGGTGCCCGGAGCGCCCGCCATGGTGCCAACCAATCACCCATCCCACGTTTCGTTCACGTTCAGCATCCTTGATTCGCTGTCAGGGCCTTGGTAGTCGGTCTTCCTGCGGTTACGCGTATCCAACATCCACTTGATGGCCATAAGCGATAGTCACTTTTGTGTGATTTATATGTGCGTGTTATTATAATTTAATGGTAACTATGGTTTGCCCGAGGCCAAGTTAAATGGCAGGCTCGACAGTCTGATGTGCCCCACTACCGCCTGGATAGCGCTGTTCATTGATCGTGTCTTGCGTAGCAAGCTGGTTGGCACATGAGCCGTGCAACCGTTTGGGATGACTTGAACGAGCGGCTGGCCGACAGCCTTGGCAGGCCCTTTACCTATCAGGGGCATAGCACGGTGTCCCTGCATTTCGACATGCGCTCCATCCAGAGCAAAATGTCGCTGAATGACCCTGATCGTTTGATGCTGGGTTATACCCGAACGATGATGGCCAGCCTGCTGTTTAAACCTGCTCCTGAGCAGATTGTGTTGATCGGTCTCGGCGGAGGTTCGTTGGTGAAGTATTGCCGTCGCCATTTGCCAATGGCACAGATTGTGGTGGCCGAAATCAACCCGCACATCATCGCGCTGCGTGATGCATTCCAGATACCTGCGGATGATGAACAGCAACAGATTCACTGCTGCGATGGCGCCGCCTTCGTTCGGGCCCGTGCGGCAGTTCCGGATTTGTTGCTGCTGGATGGGTTCGATGCTGAGGGTCAGGCGCCATCATTGTGTACGCAAGATTTTTATGATGACTGTTACAGCACCTTGGCTGACGACGGTGTGATGGTCCTCAATCTATACGGCGCCGACCCCCTGTACAGGCTGTACATTGACCGTGTGCAACAGCGCTTCGGTGACCAGGTCGTCGTGATTCGTTCTGAAGATTGCCTTAACAAGATCGTCTTTGCTGGCAAGGGGAGTGGATTGCGTTGCACTGATGCGCAGCTATTGTTCAATGCTCGCCAGTTGGGGCAGCAGCACCCGCTGAGGTTGAGCTACTTTGCCAAGCAATTGATCTTGAGCCGCCGTGAAAGCTACTTGCTGGCCAGATAAGCATCGCGATCTCGGTGTTGGGAAAGCACCAGACCAACCATGAGCTTGGCTCGCTCGTGTTTCGATGATTCAACCTGGTTTGCACGAACGGCATATCGCAAGAGGTAAAACCATGACCCGCAATAGCCAGAAAATCCGCTTCTTTCGCTCGCGCATTCCTACGTTCGAGTGCAAACCCGGGTGCCATGATTGTTGCGGCCCCGTCACCACCTCGACCGACGAGATGGCCAGGTTGCCAGCAAAAAGCGAGGCGGAACATGAGGCCGCGCTGGCGACTTTGAGCTGCCCGCACTTGGGGGAGCATGGCTGCCAAGTCTATGCTGAACGCCCGCTAATATGCCGGTTGTTTGGTACTACCCCCAAGCTGGCGTGCCCAAATGGCTGTCGACCAGATGTGTCGATTGATTCAGATGTGGAAGCGCAGATATACCAGTTTTTCCGGGAAGTGCGCCACGTCTTGGTTTGAAGCCAGGCGTTCAGTCCCAGTTCGACGATGGCTTTGCCCTGTAGATGGTGAATTGGACGACGCCGGCAAAGTGGTCGTGCCTTGGCCTGCGGACTTTGGCAACCAGCAGCTTCCTCCTGGCCAAAACTGCGAAGCAAGAAAGATCAGATCCCCAGCGCTGTCCAGATCAGGTTCCACAGATGACCATCAATGTCCTCGAAACCCCGGTCGTACATGAAGCCATGGTCCTCCGGCGGGTGTGGTATGCGGCCGCCGGCAGCAACGACTTTGGCAATGAGGGCATTGTCCAGTCCCGGACGATAGATTACGCGTTTATGAAATAAGTCATGTCGCTCACGCGCCCAATCCTTCATTGCCTGAATCGGCGTCCGGTGCTGTAGCGCCAACTGCGGCAGCTGCTGGTTGTACTGACCAGCCGCCAGTCAAAATGCAATCTGCTCTTCCGTGGACCGTGACTTTTTCATGCTGCCGCCCCTGTGGATAGGGGGCTACGACAGGTTAGAAATTCCAGTTTACCTCGGTGTAAAAAAGCGGGAGCAGATCAATCTTGGTATTCGGCGGTGGGGGGGGAGACAGACACCGAAGTGCCAGCAAGACCGGCGATTATTGCATTCGCGACGTTCGCGATCCGCGCCGCATCAGAAGCAATGTCGTCAAAGTTCCAATAGAACGCGCCGGTGATCTGCGCGCCGCCTTGCACCGCGTCGGCGAGCGTATTCTGGATGTATGACGGGTCGTAGTTATAGAACCCACCAATGATCGACCCTATCGGTACGCCAATCGCTGTTGCCCATCCCTGTAGATCGGACCCTTGACTCCACGTTTGGACGTTGACCCAACTTGGCGTCAGGGGCTGGCCGAGCCCATCTTGGCCAAGGGCGAGTGCATATGCCTGCCAGGACTGTTGCGCGGTGTATGGTGCCCAGGTTGCCAGCATGCCCGCATCGAGGGCCCATTCGGTGAGCGCAACGGTTGAGGAAAGCAGCTGGCCATACGTGTAGAACATCGGCTCTGGATCGAGATCGATTCCGTCTCCGCCGATCGTCGAAATGAACACGTTGAAGTTATTAACAATTGGAACAGTCGTCGCAAGCGGATCGGTCATTCCATTTGCTGGCCAGTACGCGGCCGCAAACGCTTTGAAATCGGCGTCGGAAACCGAATGCTGTCCGTTGATCCCGCTCGAATTGGGGTTAAATGACCCGCCACCACCGATCGAGACAAGGACCGTCGTAATGCCGCCGCCCCGCAGTTCCGTGATGATCTCGGCTAACTGCGTGGCCACCGGCTGCGCCTTGCCGCTCGCGTCGACGACCTCTGTGCCATTGAGCCACAAGCTGCTGTCGTCGTGAATGTGCAGCGAGTTGAGAATCACAGTGGTAAAGCCGGAATCGAGGAGGTTTTTGTAGTGATCGATGATACTGCCCCCTGCATATATCACAACGTTTTTGCCCGCTGGCAAACTCCGACTCATATGTCTCCCTCCCTGATGTGAAATGCAAACTTGGCAGGCTCAAGCCAACGGACCGCCTCCCAGCTAACCGAGCGATTGCAGCAAAGACTGCCGCAGACATGAAGGCCTCCACGGCTTTCTTGTGGTGCATACCACCTGCGGGGTCAGCGTCAAAAAGCAAAGTTCCTTCACTTTTTTGCGCTGATTTCGCCAGGTGAGCACCAAGTAACGCCCATTTTTAACGGTGTTGAGAAAGAGTCTAGGGCCTGTTAACACTTATTTCGCGCTTGCGCTGGGCTGCAAAAAGGTCAGATACAAGGCACGCAACGCAGGCAATAACCGGTTATTGCCAAGGCGCGTAACGCCGTAGATGGCCTTTTTGCAGCCCAGCCCTGCGGGTTCGGGGTATTTCGGGCGGTTCGCTGCGTTGCAAACCGCTTGCGGTACCCGTACCGCGGCGCGCTTCGCGCCTTGCGCTCCATCCCGAACTACCCCGAACGCAAGCGTGAAATAAGTGTTAACAGGCCCTAGTTTGGTTGTAGAAACTATGCGCTAGTTAAATTTCTGCATAGTTATCGATTTGCACACAATTTTATTGACACGTGCCGTCAAGTTTGTGGCGATGCAATCGTAGCCCTGTGAACTCGACTGCGTCCATGCTGGGGGGGCGTCGGGTCTGCCCCAACTCCGGCAGGCATTCCGGCCCCATGATGCAAAAGGCCGCTTCATGCGCATGAAGCGGCCTTTTGCCCCTGCAACGCGAAAAGCGGCGCAGGATCACTTGGCTGGGCGGTGATTACGGCGCCGTGTAAGTGCCCGTGAGCGAACCGTGTGTATCGTGGTTTTCCGATACCTGGAACAGCAGCAGTTCCACTGCGCTGTTCGAGGTGTTCAAGGTGAACGGCACTTCGCCCGAACCGACCTTGTGCTTTTGTACCGCCGCCACGATCAACTTGGCCGTGTCTTCGATGGCGCCGACCGGATCTTCCGTGACGATATCGACAGCATAACCCAGCGTTGCTTTCACGATCGCAGTCGCATAGTCCAGCGTGACATCACTATGGGTAATACCGCTCATCTGTGCGGAGCCCAGCCACCAGTTATTGCCGCCAGTCGTGGTGCTGCCTTGCGCCAGGACGAAATTCTGCGCGGTGTAGGTGATGTTGTTGATCACCAGGGTCAGCGTGCCGCGCACGGCGAAGTTCAATTCCTCGGGTGAGGTGTCGGAATAGGTCAGGGCGATGCCGCCACCGCCATAGACCGCGTCATTGAACCAGTGGGCAACCTGCGAAGTCTTGTGCCGGCCTGCCTTGATGGTCACCGTGTTGCTGTTCTTGATGCTGACGCCGCCATACGGCTGGCCGCTGCTGATGGAGTGATCGCGTTCCTGAAAGCCGACCTGGGTCAAGCCGGGGAAGTTGAAGGTGAAGTCGTTGTCATGCTGCGTAGTCATATCTGCCATCCACTCTGATTTCACTGCCAAAAATCCCGATGCGCCGTTGATGCGCCCGGGCCTTATGCGAAATTCGAACTGATCACCGTGTTGACGTTGCTGTTGTCGAGGTGGCCGGTCTCGTTGTTGTAGAAGTCGAGCACGACGAAGCCCAGGCGCGCCTTGCCCGGCTTCTGCGCATATTCGTCCGCAAAGTACGCTTGCAAGGAAGGATTCATCGCATCCTTGACCGACCAGGCGTATTGGTAGGGCGTGTGCGTCATGTAATAGGCGATGCTGTTGAACGTGATGTACAGCTTGCCGTCAGCCGGGTTGCCTGCGGCTTTGTCGAGCGCGGTGGAGACCGCAGTCATCTTCTTGCCGGTATCGTGGGTGTTGTACTGGTCTTCGATGTGCAGGCTGGTCTTGCCGTCGGGCGTGGTGGTGTTGAAGGTTTCGCTGTAGCTGTTGGGCCAGCCGACCCCCTCGAAGGTTTTCGATTGCTGCTGCAGGTTCAAGCCCAGCTCTGCGCTGGCCGGTGCAAAGAAGCGGCGCAGCAGCACGATCTTGCCGCGCAATTGCGCCAGCGGCAACAGCGTCGATGTGGTGCTCAGGCAAAACAGGTTTTGGTATGCGCTGTTGCCAAGGTAGGTCTGGAATCCCTGGTAGACGGTATCGTCGGTCGCGCTGCCTGAGGCGTCGTTGACGAGCATGAACACGGCTTCGCTCGGATTGGCGCTCAGGAAGGCGTTGCAGTCATTCAGGACGTCGCCGAAGGTGATACCGCAAGAGACGTTGGCATGATTGACTTGCAGCGGATCATCGGCGGTCTTGGCCGAATTCTTGGTGAGCCGGATATCAAGGAAGCGGATGCCGTCCGCAAGTTGCTGGGCGATGCTGAAATTCTGCGTGTGATAGGGGCCGGGAGAGACCTTCTGCGTACCCGAGTCGTGCGTGCCCGGGACCGAGAGCTGGGCCATCGTCAATGCATTGTCCAAGCCCGACATCCAGCTCGACAAATCCCCACTATATGCGCCTTGCGTTTGAGCCGACATCTTTGTCACCTCTTGATTGGAAATCGGTCATTGCGGTGCAATATAAGCGCCAAGTTTGCGTAATATAAGTGGGGTCGCAAAGGATTGTGACCGGCTGCACAAAACCGGCGCCCTGCCTGCTTGGTTTTAGCGATTAGTCGTTCCTGCGCCGCTTGCATGACCCGCCCCCCTCGCCATCCCGGCGCCGCACCACCACCAACTGGTGTGACCAAAACACTGGGTCGCCACGTGGCGCTGGTGACCTTTTGCTAGGGCCTGTTAACACTTATTTCACGCTTGCGTTCGGGGTAGTTCGGGATGGAGCGCAAGGGGCAGAACGCGCCGCGGTACGGGTACCGCAAGCGGTTTGCAA
>NZ_FWXD01000002.1:195984-303363 GCF_900176275.1 Andreprevotia lacus DSM 23236
GCCCAGCGCAAGCGCGAAATAAGTGTTAACAGGCCCTAGGCCGGCAGGCTGGCATGATGCATGGGCCGCCTTGCCTCGCCCGGGACTGGCCGGCATGGTCGTGTGCCGGGCAGCCTGCTTGTGTCCGGTTCAGACAAATCGACGGAGCAAGATGCTCGCATTGACGCCACCAAATCCGAATCCGTTGGAAATGGCATATTCAATGTCCATGCGCAGTGGGGTCTTGCGCACGATATGAACGCCGGCGGCCATTTCATCCGGGGTGTCCAGATTGAGCGTGGCAGGGGCTATCTGGTCGCGGATGGCCAGCGTGGTAAAAATGGCCTCTATCCCGCCTGCGGCGCCAAGCAGATGGCCTGTTGATGACTTTGTCGCAGACACCGCAGGGCCGTTGTCCGGGCCGAATACGGTCTTGATGGCGTTCAATTCGCTGCTGTCGCCCAGTTGGGTAGAGGTGGCGTGGGCGTTCAGGTGCTGTATGGCGTCTGGGCTGATACCGGCTTGCTGAATGGCCAGTTGCATCGCCCGGCGTGCGCCGTTGCCGTCGGCCGGTGTCGAGGTCATGTGATAGGCATCCGAGCTGGTGCCATAGCCGACCAGCTCGGCGATGGGTCTGGCACCACGGGCGAGCGCATGGTCGAGTGCTTCGATGACCAAGAGGCCGGCACCCTCGCCGATGACAAAGCCATCCCGCGCCTGATCGAACGGGCGCGATGCCTGCGTGGGGTGTTCTCCAAAGTGGGTGGACAGGGCCTTGGCGGCGGCGAAGGCGCCCACACTGACCCGATCAATGCAGGCCTCGGCACCACCGCAGAGCGCGATGTCGGCCTCGCCGGCGCGAATCAGGCGCGCCGCATCGCCGATGGCCTGTACGCCGGCGGCACAAGCGGTAACAGGTGCGCCCAGGGGCCCGGTGAAGCCATGCTGTATGGCAATGCTGCCCGCCGCCATATTGGCCAGGAAGCTGGGAATGGTGAATGGGGAGAGGCGGCGAGGACCCTTGCTTGCGGTGGTGCGCACCGCATCCGCTATTGCGCCAAAACCGCCGATGCCCGAGGCAATGATGGTTGCAGTCCTGGCGCGCTGCGCCTCGTGTTGTGGTGACCATTGCGCTTGCTGCAAGGCTTCCTGGGCGGCGGCAAGCGCGAACAGGATGAAACGATCCATCTTTTTCTGATCTTTGGCACTTGCGGCAGACAGCGGGTCGAAGCCGGCCGGGCAGTCTTCCGCGTAATCCGGCACCAGGCCGGCCACGGTGGCGGCAATGCCTTCCACCATGTCCGCAGGGAGAGTGACCAGGCCGGAATCACCGCGAAGCAACCGCTGCCACACGTGTTCGACACCACAACCCAGCGGGGACACGATGCCCATGCCGGTGATGACAATTCGCTTCATCTCATTCCTTGCGTAGCTGATAAAGGGCGTACTACCCGGGTATTGCCTGCCGGAAGGCGCGACATTTCGACGCGCCCTTGCCGCAGCGGGGGCGGTTGTCGCTATTCATTCCCCGCTGGCGCGGATTGCCTGCCGGCAAAGCGCTGCCGGATTTGCTGGTCGGCCGCCGGGCCGGGGACGATGGAATGGCTCTCGCGCGTGATCAACTGGCCCGTTTCCAGATCAACCAGACCTATCCGGGCCGGGCGGCCCGAGGCCTGGTCGATCAACTGGATGGCACGCCCCTCGGGCGATAGTTGTTCGCTACCCCATTCGACGAAGGCCAGCAGGATCGGCCGGAAGGACCAGCCCAGCTCGGTCAGCATGTATTCATGGCGGGGCGGCTTGCTGCTGTACTGCACGCGCTCAAGCAGGCCGGCGCCAACCAGATCGCTCAGCCTGCGGGTAAGCATGTTGGGTGCAATCCCCAGGCTGACTTCAAATTCGTCAAAGCGCGTCAAGCCGGACATGGCATCGCGCAGGATGAGGATGCTCCACCATTCACCCACGCGGTTGAGGCTGCGAGCGATGGGGCAGGCCCAGGTACTGAGGTCGGTGCGTTTCATCGGCTGGTCTTGGATGTAACTTTCAAAATGAAAGTAACTATATGCTATCAAGATGCAAGTAACAAGCTGCCGCAGAAGGTCTGCACAGGCCCCGGGATTGGCCAGCCTTCATCGCGTCGGGCACGCGCCGGCGCTGGCATTTGCCGCTCGGCTTGTCGGGGCGGGGCTTGCTGCCGGAAAACCGTCGCGTTCGCGCCCCCCTGCCAGGCGGGCTTTGTCCGCCTCAGTCGAGCGGGCGTGGCACGGGCGTTTCATCATCTCAGCATTTTCTTATGCTTAAATGGAGTTCAGTCCAGCTGCTGAGTTGAAGGAGTGCCTTGCCCATGTCGGAAATGATTTTCGAGACCCCTGTATTCATCAAAGAAATCCGTGAAACAGCGGTAGATACCGTCAAGACGCCGTTTTTTTATAACGATGGCGGCGTGCCAACCTACCTGAGCGAGCTGCCGACCGGCATCACGCCGCTGGTGCCGGCGGTGACCAACCCTGCCATGGCCATGGGCAATGAATACATCGTGGCCGATGTGATGGGGGTGAAGCAGACGCCGCCGTATGGCGTGGAAACCCAGTTGGGTTTTGCCGCCAGCGAGGTGGCGTTTGCCCCGCTGTGGGCCACGCGCGATGTGGCGGCTGCCTTCGGCATTACGCTGGTGGAGCCGGGGCAGGCGGTGATGCTGAGCAGCCCGGTGGTCGAGCTGCAGCAGATCGAATATGAGTATGGCGTGTTTGCCGGGCACTGGTCGCCGTATCAGGACACCGGCCGCAGCTTGCTGAGCGTGGTGTGTACTGATCTGGAGCACCACAATTTTCCGCATGTGTTTGCCTCAACCGACCCGACCCAGCCCCTGGTGACGTCGGTGGCGCGCTATTGGCCCAAGCTGGGTGTCATCCGTCTGGCTGATTTGTGGGTGCCGCGTGGCAGCGCGTTGTATATTCCGCCCAAACCGGCCTCGGCCCAGCTGGAATGCATCGACTTGCACAACAACCGCAACTCGGCGCGCGCCTGTTGGGGCGATATCCGCCAGAACAGCATCGTCACGCAGACTTTGCTGCAGAACGACAACGGCTTTTTCTACTGGTACTGGAATGCCCTGCCGACGACGCACGGCAAGCCCGTCACCGTAGGCTGAGAACCACTGACAAAACCCTGCTGGCCGCGTTGCGCTCACTTGTCGTACGACTTGTACTGCCTGCGTTTCGCGCGCCTTGCCAGCACCGTTGCACTGGGTTTTGTCAGCGGTTCTGAATCCACATCATCATTCATCCGGGAGGGATGGCATGTCCGATATGTCCGATGTTGGCGAACTGGGCAGCGACGTTTACAAGACGCTGCTGGAGTCGACCAAGGCGATTCCGTGGAAAATCGACTGGGCCACCATGCGTTTTGCCTACATCGGCCCGCAGATCGAACCTTTGCTGGGCTGGCGTCAGGATAGCTGGATCAGCGCCGAGGACTGGGCTGCGCGCATCCACCCGGACGACCGCGATTACGTGGTCAACTTCTGCATCTCGCAATCCAAGGCCGGCGTGGACCACGAGGCCGACTACCGCGCGCTGACACGCGACAACGGCTATGTGTGGATACGCGACGTGGTGCACGTGGTACGCAAGGAAAACGGCGAAGTCGATGCGCTGGTAGGCTTCATGTTCGACATCAGCGAGCGCAAGAAGACCGAGGAAAAACTGCTCAGCCTGCAGCGCGAGCTGGAGGCGCTGTCGTTCAAGGACGGGCTGACCGGCATCGCCAACCGCCGCCGCTTTGACGCCAGCCTGAGCACCGAGTGGGAAAGCGCGCGCAGCAGCGGCCAGCCGCTGTCGCTGATCCTGCTCGATATCGATTTCTTCAAACAGTACAACGACCTTTACGGCCATATCCAGGGCGATGCCTGCCTGACCGCTGTGGCGCAGACGCTCAATCTGGCGCTGGCCGGCCCGCGCGATCTGGCTGCACGCTACGGCGGCGAGGAATTCGTCCTGATGCTGCCGGAAACCGACGCCGCCGGCGCGCTGGCGGTCGCCAACCGCTGCCGGCGCCTGATCGAACGGCAGGACATCGCCCACGTGAAGTCGCCCAATGGCCGCAGCGTCACCGCCAGCATCGGCGTCGGCACCGTCGTGCCACACGATGGCCTCTCCCCAACCGATTTCATCCAGGCGGTAGACCGGCAACTGTATGCGGCCAAGCAGAACGGGCGGGACCGGATCGAGGTGGCCGACCACATCTAGCGTCGCCCTGCCGCGCGAACCCCGCGCGGCAATGTTGCAAACTGGCCGCAGTCAGTGGCGTGTCGCTTGTCGCGCGCTGCACCGCTGACTAGACTGCAGATTCCCTTCCGATTCGCTGCTGATCGAAGGCATGCCACTCGCCCAAAACGGCGAGTGCTAGCTCATGTCTTTGGAATTCAGCAGATGTCTGCCCATTTTTCCCGCTTATCCAAATCCTTGGCCCGCCAGGGTGTCCATGTGGACTATACGCATGGGGTGTATCGGCTCAGCCGTGCCGACGCCAGTGCCAGCGTACTGCTACCAGCCACGTTGCCGCTGGAGCAGAAAGCAGTAAAACAACTGCTCGACTTTGCTGCCGTGCGTTCAGCAGACGGCGCTCATGCTGTGTGCAAAGCCTGCGCCACGCCGGATTTTCACCCCGGCAGCGTGGTGCCGGTGGGCACGGTTGTGGCAACAGCCAGCGATTTCGTCATCCCGGCCAGCATCGGTACCGATATCAATTGCGGCATGCGTTTGATCACCACGGGTCTGACCCTTGCTGCCTTTCGGCAGATCGAACCGCAATTGCAGGCGTATCTCACCCGAACCTTGCTGCAAAACGGTCGCGATGTGCCCTTGCACACGCAGTCCTACCGTGCCTTGTTCGACGATGGCCCGCTGGCATTCATCGACAGCCTGCATGCTGGTGGCCTTTGGTCACAGGTGGATGCACAACGGCTGGCCGACGAACTGGGAGCCTGTATTGGTCTGGATTCATTTCAGGCAGGCAGCCGCTGCGCGCCGGATGCGCTGGTCGGTGCGCGCGAGGTGATTCGTGATCCTTGCCTTGGTACGCCGGGGGGCGGTAATCACTTTGTCGAGTTCCAGTGCGTCGATGCCGTGCTCGATCGGCATGCTGCTTACGCAGCCGGGCTGCGCGCCGACGATGTGGTGCTGATGATTCATAGCGGTTCGCGCGATTTGGGGTTTTACGTCGGCCAGCGCTGGATGGATCGTGCCCGCGCAGCGTGGCCGGCTGGCCTCAAGCACCCGGACAGCGGATTGTACGGGCTGGCTGGAGCGCTGGCGCAGGAATACCTGACTGCCATGGGTACGGCTGCTCGCTATGCATGGGCCAATCGCCTGGTACTGGCGGAGTTGGTGCGCCAGGCGCTGGCGGCGGTCGCAGGTGTGACCGCATCGCGGCTGGTGGTCGATGTCCCGCACAACGTGGTGCTGCAGGAGCACGGCTGGAATGTGCACCGCAAGGGCGCTACGCCAGCGCATGACGGTGATCTGGCGCTGATACCCGGCTCTATGGGCGATGCTTCCTATCTCGCGCTTGGCCTTGGTCAATCAGACTGGCTCTGGTCATGCAGTCATGGTGCTGGTCGACGCATGCGGCGGCAAGACGTGAGGCGCATGCGCCAGCCGGAGTCGGATGGCAGCTGGCGCTGTGTAACTCTGCGCGAGGAGCGTCGCATCGAAGAAGCGCCACAGGCCTACAAACCCATCGGCCCGGTGATCGACGCACAGGAGCAGGCGGGACTGATCCGCCCGGTGGCTCGGCTGCGGCCACTGCTGACGTTCAAGGCTTGAGGCAGGCCCGGCTGCCGGGTTCATTCAAAACGGACCGAGCCTGCACACAGTGATGCCAACGCGTTGCGCATTGCTTCAACGCGTACGCGCTGCCAAGGTTCGGTAGCTGCCACTGGCTCGTCATGGTCATGGTTGGAGCACATGCTGCGACTGTTTCCGAACAGTTTGGCTGCCTCATCCCGCTTGCCGTTGACCAGCAAGGCATAGACCAGTTCACCCGGTTCAACCATCAGCACGGCAGGCGTGTTGCCCATACCCAGCAGGCGGGCACTCCAGCGTGTGTCCGGCTTGTGGAAAACCGCGGCATCCCGCATTGCTGCCAGCCCGCCAGCCTTGTCGCCGCCAAGCAACAGGGCCCAGGCATGGTTGAGCTGTTGCTGCTGCCTCGGCCAGTTGAATTCGGTTTCGGATGATTGAGGGTGAGGGGCGGTAAAGATGCCGAGCGCTGCCTTGTATTGTTGATGGCTAAGCAAATACCAGCCCCGTGCAGCGGTGATCTGCTGCTGCAGGTTCTGTGTGCTGTCGTTCATGTTGCCTGTCACCGCCAGGCTGTTCAGGATCGCGAGTGCCTCTTGTGCGTGGCCTGCATCATCTGTTGCTTCAGCCTGACGTATGGTGGCGCTGATCAAGGCGTTGCCGTGGGCAGGCGCCAATTGCCGATAGTGAGCGATTGCACCAGCCAGGGCGCTGGCACGCTCGGCAGCGGTTCGGTCGGCGAGCGTCCAGAGCAGCTTGTTCAGCTGCGAATCGATCATCTGGTCGATGTTGAGCAGATTGCCATCCTTGCCGGCTGCAATGATGGCGTCTTGTGCCTTGTCACTGTCGTCTAGCCGCAATGCCTGATCCCATGCCAGATCGACATGACGCGGGTCGCTGGCTGGCAGGCGGCTGGCAATGTCCAGCAGTTTGCTCTGACGTACCTTGGCCGCGGCTTCATCATCAATGTCGTTGTTGAAGACGACATCAAAAGCGGTCTGAGCATTGCTGCGCTGGTCTGTTGGCTCCGTCATGGCAGGTGCTTTGTGGCCTATCCACCCCAGGTCCATTGCCAGCCAGCCGGCAAACGCCAGCGGCGCAGCCAGGGTTAGCAAGATGGCTACGCTTTCCCACCAGCGCGGGGCTTGCACCGCACGGCTGACGAATATGCCGCGCACCAGCGGGCTTAGTGCCAGATAGGATTTGCCCGGTTTCAGCGCCATTGCGCGCTCGAACAGCGGGGCCAGGCGTTCCTGTTCGCTACCGCCCGGGTCGGGTACGTGATGGAGCTTGAGTGTCTGCCACTGGTGGCGCAGGCCGAGTACCAGTACGGCCGGGATGATCCACAAGCCGGGCGATGACAGTTGCGAGGCCAGCCATGCCGTTGCGGCAATGCTCAGCAGGGTGAACAGCAGCCTCGCTGTGGGCCAGCGCTGGAACAAGGCCAGCTCCAGCAATCGCCCACCGTCGAGCGGGATGACTGGCAGCAGGTTGAACAGATTGATCACCACCGCCATGATTGCCGCCAGCTGGGCGTGCTGGTGCCAGTCGGCCGGTGGCTGGCTACCCAGCCAGAACAGCATGCCGAAACCAGCCAGCAAGCCCGGCAGGGGGCCGGCCAGATAGGCGATGGCCTGCTTCCATGCCGGTATTGCGCTGGGGCGGCCGGTGACGACGGCGCCGACGAAGGGCACGACGAACATTTTCACATCGCGGTAGCCAAACAGCCGCATGGCGATGGCGTGGCCTGATTCATGCACCAGCAGGATGATCAGCAGCAGCACCGCTTGCTGCCAGCTGATCAGCCAGCCCCAGCCCAGCAGGCCCAGCAATGCGGTGCCGAGCAGCAGCAGCTCTTGCAGCCAGGGGCGCTTGCGGCGCAGCTGCAGGTAGCGGGTGTGTTCGGCGGCACAGAAGGCGTAATAGGCTGCTGCTGCTGCGCTCCCCTCGGTGCTGGCGCTTTGGTAGGGGCGTTGCATCAGCGCGTACTTGCGCATCACCTGGCGGGTCAGCCGCAAGGCTGTGCGCCACGGATAGAACCAGCCCCCGCCACGCTGCACCACATTCCCGCTGGCCTGCAAGGCCGGAAAGGTGGACTGCTGGAACTGGCAGATGCGCGCATGGGCCTGCGCTTCATCCAGCGTTTGCAAGCCGTGCTGGCGTGCACGCGTCAGGTGGTCTTGCCAGTGCGAGGGCAGGTCATCCGCCCACGCGTCTCCCGAGAGGGTCGCTGGCAAGCGCACCAAGCCATATTGCGACATGCGGTTGCAGGTCAGCAGCAATGTGTCCTCGTCGGTCACGCTGAAAAACAACACCGGGTAGCCGGTGCCGAGCGAGGGCGCAAAGGTCAGCAGGGCCCAGGCTGCTTCGTCGCGATGTCGCAGCAGCACGCCGTGGCGCAGCATCGGGCCGATGTGGATATGCAGTGGGCGAACCGGCGCAAAGCCCAGTGCCAGCAGTTCGTCCACGGCCGCCTGCTCGTGCGCGGGCAGCGTGCGATCTTCACCCGGGGTGATGTGCGCGGGATATTCCTCGACCAGCAGGAACTGGTACACCAGCAGCACAAAGCGCATGAGCGGGCTGACCAGCAGCAGCACAAAGAACAGGGGCAGTAAATCGAGCAGACGGGGCATGGCAGTTTCGGCAAGAGGTGTCCGGCCATTGTCCAGCAAATACAGGCTGACGCAACGCTTTCATTTTGGTCTGTTGCGCCGGGATCAAGTGACCGTCTGCGGGGCAGGGGCCGCCGGCGCATACCGGTATCAGAAGCCGTAGCGTTCCAGAATCTGCTGGTAGCTGCCGTCTTTTTTCATGGCGGCAATGCCGGCGTCGAACACCGATTGCGCCCGGCTGAGGTCACGCTTGCGGCTGAAGGCCAGATAGGTCGGGCTGGTGTCGATATCCGGCTTGAGCGGCAGCACCTGGCCATAGAGGTTGTTCTGCTTCATCACGTAAATGGCGTTGTAGCGGTTGGCCACCATCACGTCGATGCGCCAGCTCAACAGCTTGCGCACATTGGTCAACGTATCGTTGGCCATTTCTGCATTGTGCAGCTTGCCCTGGGCCATGAGCAGGTTGAAGGCGGGGCCGTTGCTGGCCTGATTGAGCAGGCCGATGCGCAGGTCGGCCAGGCTGAGCAGATCGCCGTCAAAACGCCAGCCGTTGTCGATGTGCACGAACAGCGTGGTGGTGAAGGGAATGATGCTCTCGCGTGAAAAGAAAAACTGCGCATCGCGTTCCTGCGTGCGTGCCGTTGCGAACACGCCGTCGGCGTCCCCATTTTGCACGTCGCGCAAAGCCCGTGCCCAGGGCACGACCTGGATATCCACCTGCCAGTTGCTGCGGGCATAGGCGCTGCGGATCAGCTCGACCGCAACCCCTTGCACCTGCCCGTTTGCCTCGTATTCGTAAGGCGGATAGTTGCCGGTGACCAGCCGCACCACCTCGGCCAGCGCGGGCGCGGGCAACAGATGCAGCAGGGTGGCAATACAGCAGGCACGCAGCATGGTGATGGTCCGGGCGCGCAATCGACGCCTTTCCTTACAAGCATAGCTGCTGGCGGCATAATCACGACCCCGGCTGGCGCGCGGGCAAAAAAAAGGCGACAGACAAGCTGTCGCCTAAGCCAAGCCAAGGGAAAAAATCTTGCTTCGTGTTGCCTGTTACCAGCCCGCGGTGACGACCAGCGCCTTGGGGTTGCCAACTTCCAGCAGGCTGCTGTGGTTGCGGACGTCGTCATAGCAGAAGCCGTAGGACAGACCGTTGATGCTGTGGTCGTGCCAGAACTTTGCGTAGTAGTTGGCCGGCGCCTGCAGGTAGTAGTAGGCGGCGTTGCTCCAGTTGGCCTGATCCACGGTCTGGATCAGGTGGCGGTTGAATGCGGCGGTGATCTGCGCCTGCACCACCAATTCGTCCGACGAACCGCTGGCGAGGTTGCCCGAGCCTTCCAGGATGGCCAGTGTGGTCGGCTTGCCGTGGATGTAGAGGTTGTAGGCGCCGCCATTCTTGTTGAACACGAAGTCGTTGCCGACGACGTGGCCGCTGAAGGTGCCGGCTTCGGCCGTGAAGGTCAGCTCGTGGCTGGCGTAGTAGCTCCAGATCTGGTTCACGTAGTTGTCGAAGTAGCTGGCGTAGCTGCCGGCCGGGCCAAATGCACCCTTGGCCGGAGCCACGATGCGGTACGGTGCCTTCACCAGCGTCTTGAACTCCGCGGGGACGTCGTTCTGGTAGGCGGCGAACAGCGCGGCGCGGCTTTCGGTTTCGCCCACGGTCTTGTCGTAGCCATCGTTGCCGATCAGACGGGTCAGGATGGGGAAGCCGAACTGGTCCACGCGGGTCGAGTTGCCGTGATAACCGTACTGGTCAACGGTGAATTCCACCCATTCGAAGTACACGTCCTGGTTCGGGTCGGTCGGGTTGCCCAGATCGGGGCCGGCAAAGCCGGTGCGGCCGTCGCCGGTGGTGTTGATCTTGATGTACAGCGGCGAACCCAGGCTGATGAACATGCGACCCGAAGTGATGCGCGGCAGCGATACCCAGCTGGTGCTGCTCAGCTTCTGGAAATAGTTGCTGTAGTTCTGGCCGTTCTTGCTCAGATGGTTGGCACCATCATTGTCGGCCACGGTGGCAGGCACCAGGTTGCCGGCGCTGTTGACGTAGACCAGCTGGCCGTTGGCCGGGTCGTAGCCGATGATGGCCCAGTACACCTGGCTGTCGGCAAACGCACCCTTGGTACCGTTCAGCAGCTGGATGGTCATGGCGCCATTGCCGGTCGGGATGTTGGTAACCGGTGTCGGGGTCGCTGTCGGCACGGCGGTCGGTGCCGTGGTCGGACGCGGTGTCGGCGTCGGTGTGGCCGGGACTGCGGTCGGGGCCTTGGTCGGGATCGGGGTTGCCGTCGGGGCCGCTGTCGGCTGGCTGCCGCCGCATGCACCGACGTCATTCCAAGGCTTGCCGTCGCCCAAGCTTTGCGGAGGCACTTCGCCCTGCGTCCACCACTTGGCCACGTAGTTGCGGCTGGCGTAGCTCACCTGTGCGCCGCCGTTATAGGCGGTGCTGCTGTTCCAGGCCGGATAGCAGCCCGCGCCGGTGCTGACCGGGGTCGGCGTTGCGGCCGGCTTGGCAGTCGGGGTTGGCGTGCTGGTGGGGGCCGTGGTCGGCTTGGGTGTCGGCGTACTGGTGGGCGCAGCGGTCGGTGCTGCAGTTGGCGCAGCACCGATGGTTACGCTGAACCACGGCGTATCGTAGGCCGGGGTGCCGTTGTTGTAGGTGAAGGCGTAGCGCAGCGCGTTGCCGGTGGCGACATCGACCTTCTGCTCGTAGCGGGCGCTGCTGCCGTTGTAGCTGGTGCGCAGGTTTTGCTGTGCGCCACCGTTGACGGTGTAGTGCACGTCCACCCAGCTGGTGCTGACGTTGGACTTGAACCAGATGACCGCGCTGTTGCCGCTGACATCCACACCATTGCTGTAATCCGCCGCCATTGCGCGCATGGCCAATAGTGCAAGGCCCAGCGCGAATAGCCGGGCGGCCATTCGTATCCAGTTGTTCATTGCTCTCTCCATCCCGCTTGGGCGGGTCGTTTTGGTTTGCCGGCAATTGAAAGCGCTTTCAGTTTTTCTGTCAAGCGGTCTGGATAGTCGGTGATGGAAAATGACAAACGGCGGGGCTGTTGTGGCTTGTGCGATACAGCGCGGGATCAGTGTTCGTGCATGCCGTTACCGGCCAGCACACTGCGCCACTGGCGGGTGGCCAGTGCCAGTACGATCAGTGTCGGTACGATGGCCAGCAGGGCACCGGCCATCACGCCACCCCAGTCCCCGCCTGATGCACCTTGCATGGCACGCAAGGCAACGTGCACCGTGTAGTGCTCGGGCGAGGGCAGTACCACCAGTGGCAGCAGAAAGCTGTTCCATGTGGCGATGAAACAGATGACCGCCAGCGTGGCAAGCGCGGGTTTGCATAATGGCAGCGCGATTCGGACAAACAGCTGCCATTCATTGCAACCGTCGATGCGCGCGGCGTCGAGCAGGGCTTGCGGTATGCCCTGGGCGATATGCTGACGCATCAGCAACACGCCCATGCCGCTGACCGCTGCCGGCATGTAGGCCGCGCGGAACTGATCCACCCAGCCCAGCTGGTTCACCCAGAAAAAATAGGGCAGCACGGTCATGAACGGCGGTAGCAGCATGGCCAGCAGCGCCAGCGCAACCAGCATGCGTTGCCCGGCAAAGCGGTAGACCGCCAGCGCAAAGCCGGTGAGCGCGGAAACGGCCAGGCTGAGCACGGTGCCCACGCAGGTGACATAGAGGCTGTTGCCCAGCGCAGACCAGAACGGCGTGGCCGACAGCGTGGCGATGTTGTTGGCAAACTGCCGGCCGGGCAGCATGGGCGGTGGCAGATTGAAGATGCTGGCGCTGTCGTGGCTGGCAAAGACCAGCAGATACCAGAACGGCAGCAGCATCAGCATGCCGGCGGCGACCAGCCACAGCCGCGCCAGCCAGTGCTGCCAGCGCGGGCCGTTCAGTGCCTGCCCGGCCATGCGCGTTCCTTGCCCAGCAGATTGAGGGCCACGATCAGCGTGACGGTGCTGACCAGCAGCAGCCATGCCATGGCGGCGGCGCTGCCCATGTCGCCATTGATGAAGGCCAGCCGGTAGATGTAGAGCGAGGTAGTCAGTGCCGATTGGGTGGTGCCGCCATCGGGGGCGAGGATGAAGGCTTCATCGAACAACTGGCAGCCACCAATCAAGGTGAGCGTGCCACCCAGCAACAGCATGGGGCGCAATTGCGGCAGTACCACGCTGCGGAAGCGCCGCCAGCCGGTGGCGCCATCCAGCGTAGCGGCGTCGAGCAGGTGCGGCGGCAGGTTTTGCAACGCGGTCAGGTACAGCACGGTGTTCCAGCCGGTGTAGCGCCAGATCACCAGCAGTGCGATCGAGAACTTGATCCAGTGCGCATCATGCAGCCAGTCCACCGTGCCCAGCCCCAGCCGGGCGAGCATCTGGTTGAGCAGGCCGAATTCGTTGGAAAACAGCGTCATGAATACCAGCGCGATGGCAATCGACGAGGTGACATAGGGCAGCATGCAGACAAAGCCGGCCAGCCCGCTCAAGCGGCCCAGCCGGGTATAAATGGCCCAGGCCAGCGCCAGTGCCAGTACGTGCTGCGGGATGCCGGCCAGCAGGGTGAGCACCAGCGTGTTGGCGAGCGAGGCCCAGAACAGCGGGTCATGCCAGGCGAACCGGAAGTTCTGCCAGCCGGCCGGCCGCAGCCCGGCCAGCCCGGCGACCGCATCGCCATGCTGGAAGGCCAGCCACAATGAACCCGCGAACGGCACCGCCACGAACAGCAGAAACAGCACGAAGAATGGCGCCGCAAACAGATAGGGCGCCCAGCGGGTGCCGCTCATTGCCGCAAGCGCAGCTCGATCTGCTTTTGCGCATCAGCCAGTGCTGCGCGAATGTCCTTGTCGTTGAACAGCACCGCGTCCAGTGCGGCATTCACCTGTTCTTCGGCCAACGGGTCGTTGCGGTCCAGTCGTGTTGCCGGTGTGGCCTGCGCTGCATTGCGCCACAGTTTGCGCGCCGGCTGGCCGCCGAAGAAGGGCATGGGGGCATCGACATAGGCATCCTGCATTGCGCTGTTCAGCGCAGGAAAGGCCTGCAGTGCCGGCGCCTGCCAGGCGGCAAGCTGTATCTTGCTGTCGGCGCTGAGCAGTTGCATGAATTCCCACGCCAGTTGCTTGTTTGCCGCTTGCGCCGGAATGGCATAGAACGAGCCCCCCCACGCCGCGTTGCGTTGTGCCGGCAGCGGCGCAGCACGCCACTGGCCGCCGGTGTTGGGGGCCGCCCAGCTCTCTAGCTGGCCGGCAAACCACGAGCCACTCGGCACCGTCGCCACCTTGCCGCTGCGCAGCATGGCGGTCCATTCGTTGGTCCACGGCGTGACGCGCGCATCCAGCCCTTCCTTGCGCACCGTGCGTGCCAGCTCGAATGCCTTGATGAAGCGCGCACTGGTAACGGCGGGGCGGCCATTGTGGTCGAAGTAAATGCCCTCGCCTTCGGCAGTATTGGCGCGCAGATACAGGTTCTTCATGTCGTGTGCATTGGCCAGCAGATACTGGCCAGTGGCCGCTTTCAGCTTGCGTCCGGCGGCCAGCATGCCCTCCCACGAGGTGGTCAGGTCGGCCTCGCGCAGGCCGGCGCGGTCGAGCACGTCCTTGCGGTAGAACAGTGTGCCGGGGCCGATGTCGGCGGGCAGTGCATAGATGGCCTTGCCGGTGGTCGCCTGCTCGAAGGCGTAGTGGACGAATAGCGGCCGCAGGCGCGCGGCCAAGTAGGGCGGGGCGGTGAGGTCGGTCAGCACCCCGGCGGCTTTGAAGCGGCCGAGGTAATTGGCCTCGATGCCGACCAGGTCAGGCACGCCGCTTTTGCCGGCCAGCTGGGTGACCAGTCGGTTGTGATGATCGGCATAGCCCAGCGTGGCCAGATTGATGCGCACGTCGGGGTGCAGCTTCTGCCACGCCGGCAATGCAAGCTTGACGGCTTCATCCAGCTTGGGAAAAACGGCAACCGTCAGTACCTGCCCGGCGTGTACGGCCGAGAGCAGAAAAAAGGTGCACGCGGCCAGCACCGGCCGCAGGCGGTGTTGCGTATTCATGCTTGTCTCCCCACGGCCTTCAGACCGTTTTCTTGTAGGGGCCGCCGGCATTGGGCCGTGCGGCATGTCCGACCGGGCATGCGTGCATGCCCGACTGGCAAGATAACGTGTCGTTCCGGGGGAGAGAAGCCAGTAAAGACCTTATGCGTCAGCGCAACCGACGAGTGGAGTCGCGCGTGATCAATTCCAGCCGCAGATCGGGCCGTTGCGGCGTTTGCCCGCTCAGCACGCTGACCAGCGTTTGTGCTGCCGCCATGCCGATCTCGAAGGCAGGCTGGCGCACCGTGGTCAGCGGCGGGGCCATGTAGCTGCTGTAGGGCAGGTCGTCGAAGCCGACCAGCGATACGTCCTCCGGCACGCGGATGCCGCGCTGGTAGAGTCCCAGTCGTGCACCCAGCGCCATCTGGTCGTTGGCGGCAAAAATGGCGGTGAACGGTATGCGGTCGCTCAAGAGCTGGCTGACCGCAACCACGCCGCTCACCTCGCTGTACTCGCCCTGCACGATCAGGCGCGGGTCGATGGCGATGCCGGCCGCCGCCAGTGCGTCCTTGTAGCCTGCTTGCCGCTCCTCACTGTCCGGGTGGCCGGGGGCGCCGCAAATGTGTGCAATCTGGTGGTGGCCCAGGCTGATCAGATAGGCGGTGGCCTCGCGCGCGGCGGCGCGGTCGTCCAGCCAGAAGCTGTAGACATTGGCGGCATCGAGCTGGCGGCCAGTCACGACGACGGGAATGCGCGCGGCCTGGTGCACCAGTGCTTCATCCAGCATGCCGCCGGTCAGCACGATCAGACCGTCCACCTGCCGGCTGGCCAGCAGTGCGATACGGTGGGCTTCTTCCTTGGCGTCCCAGTGGCCGTTGGCAAAGATGGGGGTGTAGCCGGTGCCGGCCAGCCCTTTTTCTACGCCCTCCAGGCATTCGCCATAGAAAGGGCTGGCAATGTTCTGCGTCAGCACCCCTATGGTCATCGAACGGCCGCTGGCCAGTGCCTGCGCCACCCGGTTCGGCTGGTAGTTCAATTTGTTGATTGCGCGCTCCACGGCCTCGCGCTTGCTGTCCTTGACCGCAGCGGTGCCGTTCAGGATGCGCGATACGGTGCTGGGCGAAACGCCGGCCTCTCGGGCCACTTGCTCCAGCGTACTTATTTTTGCTTGCATGGACTGATCATCTTGAAAGCGTTGTCATGAATGGGCACGTTTGCTATCGTGCCACTTTATTGCAGCTAACTGCTTATTTGTTCTGGCTATTTTAGCATTCGACTGCCATTTTCTGTTCATGTCGATTGCGGTGTTGCAGTAAAAACTGCGTAAAAATTTGAAAGCGCTTCCATTTTTCCGTTACTGCACGGCGGCAAGTGGAGGCCTGACCCTGACTGGATGGAGTCTGCATTGCCCATGTTCAAGCCCTTACCCCTGGTCGCTGCCCTGCTGGTGCTGACCGTTCCGTTGGCTCATGCCGCTTGGCCGGTCTGGCAGGCCGACGTCTATTATGCCGCCGGAAGCATCGTGTCTTACAACGGGCACGATTACCAGGCGCTGGTCAGCCAGACCGACTACGCAGCCACCGGCTGGAACCCCAATAGTGCCAGCTTGTGGCGCGATCTGGGGACGAGTAGCAACGCTGTTACACCACAACCGACCCCGATCCCGACGGCATTGCCCAGCCCCCAGCCCACCGCTGCGCCGGCCGGTGGCTGCTACGCAGCATGGGACAGCAGCAAGGCCTACAACGGAGGCGCGCAGGTAAGCTATGCCGGCCGCAACTACGTGGCGCGCTGGTGGACGCAGGGCGACATCCCGGCCAGCAACACGGCTGAAGGCCGGCCCTGGAACGATGCCGGTAGCTGTGGCACTGCCCTGCCGACGGCCACGCCTATGCCTACAGCGACCCCGCGACCGAGTGCCACGCCAGCTCCCACGCCCATCCCGACTGCTACGCCACGCCCGACGGTAACGCCAACCCCGGCGCCGGCATGTGCAAGCTGGCTGCAGAGCCAGACCTATGCGGCCGGCGATGTCGTCGCCTATCAAGGCAAGACCTACACCGCGCTGGTGCCGCATACGCTGGCGCCCGGCGTGGACTGGAACCCGGGCAGCACGGCCACGCTGTGGCAGGCCGGCGGCAGCTGCAAGCCGCTGGTCCAGCCGGTGCCGAAGTTTGCCGCACCGGCGCTGAGCTGGCAGGAGCACTGGTTCGAACACCAGCAGAACATGAAGCTGATTGCCTACAACGACACCGTCGCACTGTATTTCGACGACGACGTGAACCGCGATGCCGGCAAGTGGATGCTGCCTTACCTGACGAAGATGTGGCAGTACGCACAGCAGACCTATGGCCCGGCCACCTTGACCACCGACCGCATGTACTCGCTGCACCATGAAGCCAAGTACTACGGTGGCCATCCGTCCACTGTCTACGATGCCTCGCACGACTATCACAACGTCAGCGATGTGGGCGGCAGCAACTGGATCAACCCGCAGTACGAGGTGGTCACGCACGAAACCGGCCACGTGGTCGAAAGCATCGCCAGTGGCAAGCATGGCTCGCCGGCCTTCCCGCTGTGGGGCGACAGCAAGTGGATGGAGTTCTACATCTACGACGCCTATGTGGCGCTGGGCATGAGTGCGCAGGCCAGCGATGTCTACAACCGCTGGACGAACGACAGCGACAGCTTCCCGCGTGCCGGCACCAACTGGTTCCGCGACTGGTTCTACCCGCTATGGCGCGATCACGGCCACGCGCAGGTAATGAACCGCTACTTCCAGCTGGTGGGGCAGTACTTCCCCAATAACGGCCGCGACTACACGCGCAACATGAACTGGGGCGAGTACATCCACTTCATGAGCGGCGCAGCCGGCACCGACCTGAAGGCACAGGCCGCCACGGCCTTTGGCTGGCCGGCCGACTGGGAAACGCAATACCAGCAGGCCAAACGCGATTTTCCGAACATCCGCTATTGATCGGGCTGCGATCAGCGGCGAGCAGTTGTTTCAAACGGGCAGCCTAGCCAGCCGCCCGTGCAGTACCTCGAGGGCAGTACCTACAAGCTGGCAACAGCAATAACGATATGGAGTGAGTGGACATGAACAGACTGACCGTGGCCGGGTTGATCCCGGTCGCCCTGATGGCAGCCTATGCCGTCAGCGCACAAGCCGCCTGCCGTGGCGAATGGGCCGAAGGCAATACCTATAACGCGGGTGATACCGTCACCTACCAGGGCGCGACCTATACCGCGCTGGTCACGCATACCGCCTATGCCGGCGCCAACTGGAATCCGGCCAGCACCGGCAGCCTGTGGCAAGCCGGCGGTAGCTGTGGCGTAGCACCGACCCCGGCGCCGACGGCCACACCCAAGCCGACTACCCCGCCGGCCAGCACGCCGGTGCCGACCAAGCCGCCTGCTACGCCCACATCGACCCCGGCACCGTCCGGTGCCGGTTGCTACGCCGCCTGGAACAGCAGTACCGCCTACAACGGCGGCGCGCAGGTCAGCTATGCCGGCCGCAACTACAGCGCCAAGTGGTGGACCCAGGGCAATGTACCGCCGAGCAGTACCGGCGACGGCCAGCCGTGGACCGATATCGGTGCCTGCGGCGGCAGCACGCCGGCCACCCCGGTGCCGACCGCTACCCCCAAGCCGGCCACGCCGACGCCGGTTCCGCCTACACCCACTCCGGTACCGGTCGTGACGCCGACCCCGGCCGGTATCCCGGTGCCGGCCGGCTACAAGCTGGTGTGGAACGACGAGTTCAACAACGGCAGCCTCGATACCTCCAAGTGGGAGTTCGAAGTGAATGGCAGCGGCGGCGGCAACAACGAGCTGCAGTACTACACCAATCGTAGCCAGAACGCGTCGGTGCAGAACGGCGCGTTGGCCATCAAGGCGCTCAAGGAGCAGTACACCGGCAACGACGGCACGCGCAACTATACCTCGGCACGCCTGCACAGCAAGGCCAGCTGGACCTTCGGCCGCATGGAAGCCCGCCTGAAACTGCCGTATGGCCAAGGCTTGTGGCCGGCGTTCTGGATGATGCCGCAAGACAGCGTCTATGGCGGCTGGGCAGCCAGCGGCGAAATCGACATCCTTGAGGCCATCAATACCAAGGGTGCCGGTGGCAACACCGTGTATGGCTCGATCCACTACGGCGCATCGTGGCCGAACAATCAGCACACCACCGTGGCCTACACCCCGCCGACCAGCATTGCCGACAACTACCATGTCTATGCGGTGGAGTGGGAGCCGGGCCAGATCCGCTGGTATGTCGACAACACACTGTATTCGACCCAGACCAGCTGGTATTCCACCGGTGGCGCTTACCCGGCGCCGTTCGACAAGAACTTCTACATCATTCTGAATGTGGCAGTAGGCGGCAACTGGCCGGGCAGCCCGGACAGCAACACCACCTTCCCGCAGGAAATGGATGTGGACTACGTGCGCGTGTTCCAAAAACAGTAAGCGCCTGTGCTGTATCCCTCAGGCGGTCGTTGTGGGTATACAGGCATCAAGAACCCGGCAAAGCCGGGTTCTTGCCAGTTTTGGTGGACGTAGCGCGGCGCTTCCCTGCTTGATTCCACACCCCCACCCTCGCCACCGCGAGGGGGCCTCGCTTCGCTCGTCAGTGGCACGAATGCGTCCTTTGGAGATGAGGTGCTCTGGGTTCCAGGCAAGAAAAACGCCGGCTATTGTCGGCGTTTTGCCTGGTGGGGCGGCGCTCAGTCCCAAGCGGGAGCAAAGTCCGGATTCACCAGTCGCTCGTTGCGGTCCAGCCCGGCAATGGCCTGCATGTCGGCGCTGCTCAACTTCAGCGTTTGCGCGGCCAGGTTGCTGTGCAGATTGTCGCGCCTTGTCGAGGACGGAATCACCGCATGTCCCTGTTGCAGCAGCCAGGCCAGCGCCACCTGTGCTGGTGTGGCGTTATGTTGCCGGGCGATGTCCTGCAGCAACGGCTCCTGCATCACCTTGCCATAAGCCAGCGGCATGTAGGCGGTCAGGTGGATGCCGTGCCCGGCGGCAAACTGCGCCAGCTGGCGGTTCTGCAGGAAGGGGTGCAGCTCGACCTGGTTGGTGGCGATCTCGCCCGCGCCGATGCAGGCTATCGCTTGCTGCAGATGTGCGATGGTGAAGTTGGAGACGCCGATCTGCCGCGCCAGCCCTTGTCGCTTTGCCGCCAGCAAGTCCGGCAGATAGTCTGCAACGGCCGGTGCGTCGCCGGTGGCGGGCCAGTGGATCAGGGCCAGATCGACCTGATCGATGCCCAGCTTGCTCAGGCTCTCGTCCAGGCTGGGCAGCAGCTTGCCGGTGGCCAGATGATCGATCCACACCTTGGTGGTAATGAACAGCTCGCTGCGCGGCACGCCACTCTGCGCGATGGCGGCGCCCACTTCGGCTTCATTGCCGTAGATTTGCGCGGTGTCGACATGGCGGTAACCCAGTTCAAGGCCGGTGCGCACCGAGTCGATGACTTGCTGGCCCTGCAGGCGGAAAGTGCCGAGGCCGAAAGCGGGTATGGACATGATGATGGTTCCTGGTTGTGAATGAGGGCAAGGTTCAGTGGCCGCCGGCGCAGGCCATGCCGCGCTCTGCCACGTATTGCGTGCCGGCGCGGCGGTCGAGGCGGCCGCTCCAGCCGGTCAGCGCCAGTGCGCCCAGCACGATGGCGCCGCCTGTCCAGCCGGTATGGATCAGCCCGAATTGCGCGACGATCAGCCCGCCGGCCCATGCGCCGAAGGCAATGCCGAGATTGAAGGCCGCGATGTTCAGCCCGGATGCCACATCGACCGCGTGCGGCGCGTGGCGTTGCGCCTGTTGCACCACGTACACCTGCAGGCCGGGCACGTTGCCGAAGGCAAAGGCGCCCCAGGCCAGTACCGTGAATACGGCCAGCCACGGGTGGGGCGCGGTCAGCGACAGCGTGAACAGCACGGCGGCGAGGCCGGCAAAAATCAGTTGCAGTGCGGCAATCGGCCCGCGCCGGTCGGCCAGCCGGCCGCCCCACACATTGCCGATGGCAACGGATACGCCATAGACCAGCAGCACCAGCCCGACCGCATTGGCGCTGAAACCGGCCAGTTGTTGCAGGATGGGGGCGAGGAAGGTGAAGGCGATGAAGCTGCCGCCGTAACCGATTGCCGTCATGGCATACACCAGCAACAGGCGTGGCTGACGCAATACCTGCAGTTGCTGCAGCAAGCGTGCAGGCGGTGCGTGCGGCAGGTGGCGCGGCACGAACAGCAGGCTGGCCAGCATGGCAAGCACGCCCAGCGCGGCCACGGCCAGAAAGGTAGCGCGCCAGCCCAGATGCTGGCCGATGAAGGTGCCCAGTGGCACACCGGTCACCAGTGCCACGGTCAGGCCGGAGAACATGGTGGCAATTGCGCTGGCCGCCTTGTCGCGGCTGACGAGGCCGGTGGCGATGGTCGAGCCGATGGAAAAGAACACACCGTGTGCCAGCCCGGTCAGCACGCGGGCCAGCACCAGCGGCCCATAGCCGGGGGCCAGCCAGGCCAGCAGGTTGCCGGCGGTGAACAGCGCCATCAGCGCGATCAGTAGCACCTTGCGTGGCATGCGGCCGGTCAGCGCGGTCAACAATGGTGCGCCGATGGCAACGCCCAATGCATACAGGCTGACCAGCAGGCCGGCCGATGGCACGCTGACGCCCAGATCGGCTGCCATGGTGGGAATGAGGCCGACGATGACGAACTCCGTCGTCCCGATGGCAAAGGCGCTGATGGTCAGCGCCAGCAAGGCAAGTGGCATGTCGCACTCCTGCAGGTGGAAAGCCCGCAGTGTCCCCGCTTTATTGTTGCGGAAAAACCGGTGTAAATTGAAAAGATATTTGACTGAAAATCAACAATGAAAACGACACTGGATGAATTGCAGGCACTGGTGGCCGTGATTGATTGCGGCTCGATCACCGCTGCGGCACGGCAGTTGCAGCAGACGGTCTCGGGCGTCAGCCGGGCGCTGGCGCGGCTGGAAGAAAAGCTCGGCGCCAGCCTGCTGCTGCGCACCACGCGCCGGCTGGAGCTGACCGAGGAGGGCCGGCTGTTTCTGCAGCAGGCGCGCCGCATTCTTGCCGCCGTCGACGAGGCGGAGGAACAGCTGACGCTGCGCCGCGCGCGGCCGGCCGGGCGCTTGCGCGTCAACGCGGCATCCCCGTACATGCTGCATGTGCTCGTGCCCATGGTGGCCGGCTTCAGGGCCGCCTATCCCGACATCGCGCTGGAACTGCACAGCAGCGACCACGTCATCGATCTGCTGGAGCAGCGCACCGATGTGGCCATCCGCATTGGCCCGCTCAGTGATTCCACCTTGCACGCACGGCCGCTGGGCGGTCACCGCTTGCGCGTGCTGGCCAGCCCGGCCTATCTGGCGCGCCACGGCATGCCGCACAGCGTCGAGGCGCTGGCACAGCACAGCTTGCTGGGTTTCACCCTGCCCGAGTCACTCAACCAGTGGCCGCTGCGCCACGCGGGCGGCGAGCGGTATGCCATTGCGCCCTCGCTGCAGGCATCCAGCGGCGATGCGCTGCTGGCGCTGGCGCTGGCGGGTGAGGGCATCGTCTGCCTCGCTGACTTCATGACCGCCAATGCTCGTGCTGGCGGGCTGCTGCACGAGGTGCTGGCCGATTACCGCGTGGATGTGCGGCAGCCGGTACATGCCGTCTACTACCGCAATACCGCGCTGGCCGCGCGCATTGCCTGCTTTCTTGATTATCTGGCCGCGCATCTGGCCGGGTGGCAGCGGGACAACTGAGGCGCGATGTGCATGCTGTGCACAGGGTTACACCGGGCATGCCGCGCTTGAAATCGTTGCCGGGCGCGGGTAGGCTGCGGCGATTCGTTCTCAATACCACTCTGCTTGCAACCCCATGCCGGATACTTCAGCGCTAGGCGGCCTGATTGAAGAAAGCGAGCGGTTGACCTACCTCGATCCGCATCGGGCACTCAGCCTGGCCGAGG
The DNA here is from genome assembly GCF_900176275.1 of Andreprevotia lacus DSM 23236. Lineage (GTDB taxonomy): Bacteria > Pseudomonadota > Gammaproteobacteria > Burkholderiales > Chitinibacteraceae > Andreprevotia > Andreprevotia lacus. The sequence continues at coordinate 218,380 of NZ_FWXD01000002.1, forward strand.
AGGCCAGCCGGCTGGCCGCCACCTCTGCCGACCCCGTTCTGGCGAGCCGTGCCTGGCGTCGCTACGGTTCGCTGTTGCTGGCGTTCGGCCGCATACCGGATGGCCAGCAGGCCATGCTCAATGCGCTCAAGATCGCCGAAGCGGAGGACATCGAGTTCGAACGCGGCGAAATCATTCAGGAAATCGCCAGCATCTATTACACGCTGGGCGAGTATGGCGAGGCGATTGCCTATTGGGGCGATTGCCTGGACGAAACGCACAATGCCGGCTTTGTACTGTCCACGCGCATACACGCGCACATCGGTCTTGGCCAGGTGTACTTTGCGCACGAATCCTTCCAGATGGCGCTGGCCCATCACTTGCAGGCGCAGTCCTTATGTACTGACGAGCTGCATGTCGATTTGCGGGCACGCGTTGCCATCAACCTGACTGCCGATTACTACAAGCTGCATCGCTACAACGATGCACTTGCCGCGCTGAGCCTGGCCGAGCCACTGTCGGTCGAGGCGGGCAATCAGGAATACCTGGGCGAAATCCTTGTTTATCGCTGCCATATCGCGCTTGATCTGGGGCAGCTTGCCGCAGCGCACGAGTATCTGGCCGGTGCGGAAGCGCTGCGTCGCGTCTGGGTGTGGGGCGAGGTGTCGCAACAGATCACGCGCGGCCGGCTGGCCATGGCCGAGGGCGATCTGGCCGAGGCGCGGCGCTGTTTTGCCGGTGCGCTGGCACGTGCCGAGGACATGGGTTCGGCGCACGAGGTGTATCAAGCAAATCACTTGCTGGCTCAGGCCAGTCAGCTGGCAGGCGACGTGGCCGATGCAGAGCGCTATCATCGTCGCTATCAGGAAGTCTTCAACCGCATCGTACGGCCAGCGACGTTTGCGCAATTGCGCGCACTTGAGGCCAGGTTGAAGCGCTAGGCTCCGCACGGGGCCGTTGTTTAAAATCGAGCCCCACCCCGGAGTGAGCCAGACATGCACGCTTTCACCCTGCACAACCCGACCCGCATTCATTTCGGTGCCGGCCAGATTGCGCGCATTGCCGACGAAATCCCCGCCGGCAGCAAGGTTTTGCTGACCTTTGGTGGTGGCAGCATCCGCACCAATGGTGCGTATGACCAGATACTGGCTGCGCTGGCCGGGCGCACGGTGATCGAGTTCGGTGGCATCGAATCCAATCCGGAGTTTGAAACGCTGTGCAAGGCGGTCGAGCTGGGGCGTGCCGAGCACGTGGACTGGGTGCTGGCAGCGGGGGGCGGCTCGGTCATCGACGGCAGCAAGTTCATTGCTGCCGCGCTGGCGCTCGATACCGACATTGATCCCTGGCTCATCATCGGCAACCGTACCCCGCTCAAGACGGCTGTGCCGCTGGGCGTGGTGCTGACCCTGCCGGCTACCGGCTCGGAGAGCAATGCCGCTGCCGTGATCACGCGGCGCAGCACGCAAGACAAACTGTCTTTCAAGAGCCCGCTGGTGTTCCCGCGCTTTGCCGTGCTCGACCCGGCCGTCACGCGCAGCCTGCCGCCACGGCAGGTGGCCAACGGTATTGTCGATGCCTTTGTGCACACCACCGAGCAGTATCTGACCGTACCCAATGCTGCCTCGCTGCAGGACCGGCTGGCCGAGGGCATACTGTCCACACTGATCGAGAATGGCCCCAAGACACTGGCCGATCCGGCCAACCCGGATGCACGTGCCAATCTGGTGTGGTCGGCCAATCAGGCGCTGTTCGGTCTGGTTGGCGCCGGGCAGGTGACCGACTGGGCCACGCATGCCATCGGTCACGAGCTGACCGCGCTGTATGGTATCGACCATGCGCGCACCCTGGCGCTGGTGTTGCCCAGCCTGTTGCGCTATCGCCTCAACGACAAGACGGCCAAGCTGGCGCAGTATGGCAGGCGCGTGTGGGCGCTGAGCGGTGGCGACCGGGTGGTGGCCAGCGGTGCCATCAATGCTACGGCGTCCTTCTTCGAACATCTGGATGTGCCGACGCGGTTGTCGGCCTACAAGCTCGACGCAGCCGAAGTGGCCGAGGCCGTGCGCACGCAGCTGATCCGCCACAACCGGCTGCAGCTGGGCGAGGGCGGTGTGCTGACTCCGGATGACTGCGCCCGCATCCTGCTCGCAGCTGCCTGATCTGCCGCAGGTGCGGCAAGCACGCAACGTCTGGCGTGCCGGCGCGGCGATTGCTGCGGCAAAGTGCTAAGCTTCTAGCCCGCAAGCACTGTCCAGGCTCGCCCTCCCTACCCATGGCTCGTCCCGAACTGCAAGATCTGCTCGACCGCGCGCGCAAGCTGGTGAACTCCCAGACTGCCGATGCGCTGTCGCTCGCGCTGCGCGCGCGCGATCTGGCGGTGGCGGATGGTGATCGCTATGCCGAGGCCGAGGCGCTCAACCTGTCGGCCCAGTCCATGGCTTTGTTCGGCCAGTATGCCGATGCACTGGATACCTTGTTGCGGGTGATGGATCTGGGTAGCCAGATCGACATCGGCACCCAGCACGGCATGGCGCTGCAACTGATCGCGCGTAGCCATTACACCCAGGCCGATTACGAAGCCGCCACCGATTGCTGGCTGGCCTGCATCGAATTGCCCCGCCAGACGGTCAGCGCGGTTGACCAGGTGCAGGCGCATATCGGGTTGGGCCAGGTACTGTTTGCCAACGAGCAATACGAAGCCGCGCTGGCGCACCACAGGCGCGCGGCAGAGCTGTCGGAAAACTGTGACGACGTCACGCTGATGGCTGCCAGTTTGATCAATATCGCCGTCGATCAGCAATACCTGGGGCATTTTGTCGATGCACTGGATGCGCTCAAGCAGGCGCTGCCGCTGGTGCGTGCCGCCCAGCATTATGAATTCGAGGCAGAAATCTACGGCATCATCGGCCAGATCCAGTTTGCGCGTGGCGAAGTGGCCAAGGCGCGCATGAGCCTGCGCGTGGCGCTGAAAATCAACCGCCTGCACAACCACCTGTGGGGCGAGGCGAACGATCTGCTGTGGCTGGGCCATTGCAGCATCACCGATGGCTTGCTGGAGGCTGCGCGGGACGAACTGCTGCGGGCCATGCAACTGGCCGAGGCCATGGGCACGCAAAACCTGACGGCACGCATCCATCTGGCGCTGTCCACGCTCTATATGGCGCTGGAGTCGCCTGAAGAGTCGCTGGCGCATATCGCGGCCTACCAGAACATGCAGCAGGACATCATCAACACCATTACTTCCAGCCGCTTTGCCAGCATGGAGCTGCGGCTGAACGATTGAAGTGCCGGTTTATGGCGCTGTGAGCGCCTTCCTTGCTATTGCCCGGCGATCTGCTCTACTAATGAACTGTCCCGTTTAATGCTGCTGCAATGAATGCCGAGCCCCCCTCCCAATATCTGGTTGATGAGCTGAACCAGCAAGCGCGTGCCATGTACTGCGACCGCAGCCATGCTGCACGCGTGCTGGCCGAGCAGGCGTGCAGCATGGCAGTGTCCATCGACTACCATTTCGGCTATGTCGAAGGGCTGCTCAATCAGGCGCGCGCGCAGATCCTGCAGGGCGCCTATGCCGAGGCGATTGCGCTGATGCGGCACAGCATGTTTCTGGGCGAGGAATATGGCTACAAGATCCATGTGGCGGAATGCCTGCAGGAAATCGCACGTGCGCACTATGTATTGGCCGAATATGACACCGCGCTCGAGTACTGGGCGTCCTGTCTGAGTGCCTCGCTCGATGCCGAGGCGCACGAAGCCTATGTGCGCGCGCAGATCGGCATGGGGCAGATCTATTTCGCCCACGATGATTTCCAGTCGGCCTATGAGCACCACCTCAAGGCCGAAGAGGGCCTGACCGCGCTGGACAACGACAACCTCAAGGTCGCGGTGTTGATCAATCTGGGCGTGGACCTGCACCGGCTCGACCGTTGCGACGAGGCGCTGCAACCGCTGCAACAGGCGCTGCGCATGGTCGAGCAGCGCATGCACCGTGAGTACGAGGCCGATACCTACAGCGGCATCGGCCACATCTATCTGACTCAGGGCCGGCTGGACGATGCCGAGCAATGCCTGCTGCATGCGTGGGAGGTCAACCGCGACCACGGCCACCTGTGGGGCGAGGCATTCAACCAGTTACTGCTGGGCAAGCTGGCGCGGGCGCGCGGCAACGAAATCCGCGCGCTGGAGCTGTTGTTGAAGGCGCAACAGCAGGCAGAGGCCATTGCGGCGGCGCATCTGCAGTTCCAGATCGACGAGCAGCTCAGCTACATCTATGAGGCGCTGGGCCAGCCGCATGAGGCCCTGGCGGCCTATCGTGCCTATCATCGCGGCTATCTGGCCATCTTGCGCCAGTCGTCGCCGCAAAAGCTGCGCATGCTGCAGATGCAGCTGGAAATGGAAAAGGCCAGGCTGGAAAACGCCCTGCTCAGGCAGCAGCGTGCCAGCCAGCACAAGGAACTCAAGCGGGTCGAGAAAATGGCCTGTCAGGACGCGCTGACCGGCGTGCTCAACCGGCGCGGCATCGACATGCAGGGCAATCAGCTGTTCATGCGCGCGCGCGACGAGGTCAAGCCGCTGGTGGTGCTGATGATAGACATCGACCACTTCAAGCGCGTCAACGACCAGTACGGCCACGCGCTGGGCGACAAGGTGCTGCGCCAGGTGGCTGCGCTGATCAAGTCCGGCTGCCGCCAGGATGATCTGGTGGCGCGCTATGGCGGCGAAGAGTTTCTGGTGATGCTGCCCGGGCGCCGCTGTGCCGATGCCTTCGACGTGGCCGAGCGCCTGCGCGGCCTGATCGGCGGCTGGTCGTGGACGCGCATCCACCCCGACCTGACCCTGACCATCAGTGTTGGCATTGCCGAGTGCGGGCTGGAAAGCACGCTGGCGCCACTGCTGGATCGGGCTGACCGGCAGCTGTACCGGGCCAAGGCTGCAGGCCGCAACCGGGTGGTGATGGAACCCGAGCTTGATGCCGCGCAACCGTAAGCGCAAAAACCATAAGCAAATTGGGGCTTAAGGCCGGGTTTTTTCCGGTAAAATCCGATCTTTAGCAGCCCTGCGAGATCGCCTGCAATGCCCGATCACACCCTCGCCGACCAGACCGGAACCGTTCTGCCGCACGCGGCCGAGCGCCTGCGTGAAATCCCGTACAACTACACGTCGTTCTCCGACCGCGAAATCGTCATTCGCCTGCTCGGCCACGATGGTTGGCGGGTGCTGGATGAATTGCGCCAGCAACGGGTAACCGGCCGATCCGCGCGCATGTTGTTCGAGGTGCTGGGCGATGTATGGGTCGTCAAGCGCAACCCGTACCTGCAGGACGACCTGCTCGAGAATCCCAAGCGTCTCAAGCTGCTGACGACGGCCATGCGCCACCGTCTGACCGAAATCGAGAAGCGCCGCCAGGACAATCTGCAGGTGGGCCAGCTGGTGGCCAAGGCACACGGTGCAGTCGACGCGTTCGAGCGTGAGTTCCACGATGTGGCGGCGCTGCGCAAGAAAGTGCTCAAGCGCATGAGCGGCCACACCCGTCGCGACAACATCTGCTTCGATGGTCTGGCGCGTGTGTCGCACGTCACCGACGCCACCGACTGGCGCGTAGAGTATCCCTTCGTGGTGCTGGCACCCGATACCGAAGAGGAAATGGCGCCGCTGGTGGCCGCCTGTATCGAGCTGGGGCTGACCGTGATTCCACGTGGCGGCGGTACCGGCTATACCGGCGGCGCCGTGCCGCTGACGCCGCTGTCGGCCGTCATCAACACCGAAAAGCTGGATCGCCACAACGGCGTCGAGTTCATCGACATTCCCGGCCATAGCAAGAAGGTCGCCACCATCCAGTGTGGCGCCGGCGTGGTGACGCGCCGCGTGATGGAAGCCGCCGAAGATGCCGGCCTGGTGTTCGCCGTTGACCCGACCTCGGCTGATGCCTCGTGCATCGGCGGCAACGTGGCCATGAATGCCGGCGGCAAAAAGGCCGTGTTGTGGGGCACCGCGCTCGACAACCTCGTGTCGTGGAAAATGGTCGACCCGGACGGCAACTGGAAATTCATCGAGCGGCAGGACCAGAACCTCGGCAAGATCCACGATGCCGAGAAGGCATCCTTCCGCGTCACCACCTACAAGCCCGATGGCAAGACGGTGCTGAACGAAGAAACCCTGGTCATTCCGGGCAAGCAGTTCCGCAAGGTGGGGCTGGGCAAGGACGTGACCGACAAATTCCTCGCCGGTCTGCCGGGCGTGCAGAAAGAGGGCACTGACGGGCTGATTACCAGCGCGCGCTTCGTGCTGCACCGCATGCCCAACCATATCCGCACCGTCTGCCTGGAGTTCTTCGGCGAGGTCAGCCGCGCCGTGCCGTCCATCGTCGAGATCAAGGATTACCTCGACGCGCACCCGGCCGTGCAGCTGGCCGGCCTGGAGCACCTGGACTGGCGCTATGTGCGTGCGGTGGGCTATGCCACCAAGGCCAAGAGCAAGGGGCGGCCCAAGATGGTGCTGATCGCCGACATCGTGTCGGACGATGAAATCGCGCTGGGCGAGGCCGCATCGCAGGTAGTGCGTCTTGCCAACGCACGCGGTGGCGAAGGCTTCATCGCTGCCAGTGCCGAGCAGCGCAAGAAATTCTGGCTGGATCGCGCCCGCACGGCCGCGATTGCCAAGCACACCAACGCGTTCAAGATCAACGAGGACGTGGTGATTCCGCTGCCGCGCCTCGGTGAGTATTCGGATGCCATCGAGCGCATCAACATCGAGCTGTCGATCGACAACAAGCTGGAATTGCTCGACACGCTGCAAGCCTTCTTCTCGCAAGGCACCTTGCCGGTCGACTTTGCCGATACGCCGCTGTCGCGCGAGGCGCTGGTGGGCGAGCGCCGCGAGGCCGCCCTGGAGCTGATCACGCGTGCCCGCACGCACTGGCAATGGGTGCGTGATCACCTCGATGACGCCTTCGAGGCCTATACCGCCAACTTTGCCGGCATGCCGCTGGAAAAGCAGCTCAGCGCCGAAGAAATGCCGCAAAGCGTATTCCTGGCGCTGCGTGACTTCGTGTTGCGCATCTCGTGGAAGCGCGAGCTGCTGAGCGATCTGGAAGCCATGTTCTCCAGCCGCAACGAAAAGCCGATTCTGGATGCCGTGCTGGCCATTCACCAGCAAGTGCTCAAGGGCCGTACCTGGGTGGCGCTGCACATGCATGCCGGCGATGGCAACGTGCACACCAACCTGCCGGTGAACTCGGACGACTACGCCATGCTGCAGCGTGCCCACAAGGCCGTGGCACGCATCATGCAGGTGGCGCGTGACCTGAACGGCGTGATTTCGGGCGAACACGGCATCGGCATCACCAAGTATGAATTCCTGACCCGCGACGAGCTGGCGCCGTTCGAAGCCTACAAGGCCAAGGTCGATCCGCAGGGGCGTTTCAACAAGGGCAAGCTGCTGCCGGGCGCCGACCTGGAAAACGCCTATACACCGTCGTTCAGCCTGATGGGCGCAGAATCGCTGATCCTTGAGCAATCGGACATCGGCGCGATTTCCGACTCGATCAAGGACTGCCTGCGCTGCGGCAAGTGCAAACCGGTGTGCACCACGCACGTGCCGCGTGCCAACCTGCTGTACAGCCCGCGCAACAAGATCCTGGCCACTGGCCTGTTGACCGAAGCTTTCCTGTACGAAGAGCAGACGCGCCGTGGTGTGTCGCTCAAGCACTTCGACGAGCTGGGCGATGTGGCTGACCATTGCACGGTCTGCCACCGCTGCGTGAACCCGTGCCCGGTCAAGATCGACTTTGGCGACGTATCGGTGGCGATGCGCAATTTCCTGCGCAAGGAAGGCAAGAAGAAGTTCAACCCGGTATCGGCACTGGGCATGGCCTTCCTCACGCTGAAAGACCCGGCCACCATCAAGCTGGTGCGCAAGGTGTCGATCGAGTGGGGCGTGAAGGCGCAGCGCATCGGCTATGCGCTGGGCAAGAAGCTGGGGCTGACCAATGCGATCAAGAAGCAGCCGCCCGCCACCCTGGGCAAGCCGCCGATCAAGACGCAGATCATCCACTTCATCAACAAGCCCATGCCGGGCAAGTTGCCGAAGAAGACCGCACGTGCGCTGCTGGATGTGGAAGATGCAGCCACCATCCCGGTGATCCGCAACCCCAAGCTGGCGATGGAAGAGCAGGAATCGGTGTTCTACTTCCCGGGTTGTGGTTCGGAGCGCCTGTTCAGCCAGGTGGGCCTCGCCACGCAGGCCATGCTGTGGCACGTCGGCGCCACCACGGTGCTGCCGCCGGGCTATCTGTGCTGCGGCTATCCACAGGCGGCTGCGGGGCAGGCTGACAAGGGCGAGAAAATCACCACCGACAACCGCGTGCTGTTCCACCGCATGGCCAATACGCTGAACTATCTCGACATCAAGACGGTGATCGTCAGTTGCGGCACGTGCATGGACCAGCTGCAAAAGTACCAGTTCGAGCAGATTTTCCCCGGCTGCCGCCTGCTGGACATCCATGAATACCTGCTGGAAAAGGGCGTGCGCCTAGAGGGCGTGGCTGGCACGCAGTACATGTACCATGAACCGTGCCATACACCGATGAAGCAGTACAAGGGTATCGACGTGGCCAACCAGCTGATGGGCACGCAGGTGGACCTGAATGACCGCTGCTGCGGCGAATCGGGCACTTTCGGTACTTCGCAGCCGCATATCGCCACCCAGGTCCGCTTCCGCAAGGAAGAGGAAATGATCAAGGGTGCCGAAAAAGCGCGTGCACGCGCCGCTGAACAAGGTACAACTCAGGATGCAAATGTGAAAATCCTCACAAGTTGCCCGTCCTGTCTGCAGGGCTTGCAGCGGTATGATGACGATGCCGGCACCACCGCCGATTACATCGTGGTCGAGATCGCCAAGCATGTGCTGGGCAACGACTGGATGCCCGAATATGTGGAAAAAGCACGCAACGGCGGTATCGAACGCGTGCTGCTTTGAGTCTGGATACAAAGTCAGCAAAATAACGGGGGTGTGACCGCAAGGTTACGCCCCCGTTGTTTATCCGGCCCGCTTGTTCAATAATCCTGCCCAGCATAAGGAAATGACGATGGATGCGCAGTGTGTACTCTGCCAGGAGGCAGGTGGGGAAGTGTTGGCCGGTGACGAGATGTGCCGGGTGATACTGGCCAATGAACCGGGCTATCCGGGCCTGTGCCGGGTGGTACTCAACGCGCATGTCGCCGAGATGACCGAGTTGCCTGCCGAGCAGCAAATCGCGCTGATGCAACGCGTGTTTGCCGTAGAGAGGGTAATCCGGGCTACACTTGATCCAGACAAGATCAATCTGGCCAGTTTGGGCAATGTCGTGCCGCATCTGCATTGGCATGTCATCCCGCGCTGGCATGGTGACCGCCATTTTCCGGACCCGATCTGGGCAGCCCCGCGCCGCCCCGATGCCGTGTCGCCGGTGACGGCGGCCCAACTGACACAATTGCGCGCGCAAATTCGCGTATTGTTTGACGCCTCGCTCGCATAGGATTGGTGATGACTGACCTGACGCGCCTGCCTGCAGCTACCGGCCTGACCACGCCGCCATTTGAAGATGCCCGGTCTGCCAAGGCCTGGCTGCAGCTGCTGCCCCTGATCAATGCACCCGTGGTGCATGCCGAATTCGTTGAAGCGTTCGAAGCACTGCTCGACAGTGCCATCGCACCGTACGAAACGCTGAAAATACTGGAATTGATGCGCGAGCCCGTGCACCTGACCCAGTCCACGCTGATTGACCGCATCGTCGGCCGCGCATTGCCGCTGGCACCGGACGAAGAAAAAACCTGGCGCGGTGTGGGCCAGCTGTGGGGCCTGCTGGGGCGTGTCTATGCGCGCTGCTGGCGTGCCGCGCTGGAAGGCGACGAAGGCACTGCCGAGCACAAGGCGCTGCTGGCGCAGCGCAGCCTGCGCTACCTCAGCCTGCAGGCGCGTGAATCACTGCTGGTGTTCCAGCCTATTCCGACCCCGTTGTGGGAAGACCTGTTTGGCTACTATCAGCTGGCCGAAACGCACCAGCTGAGCGAAAAGCCGGCCAAGGACAGCCTGATGACCCTGTCCGGCGTGGCAACGCCGCAACAGGTATTCATCCAGGTGCTGTTGCTGTCGGCGGCATCGCCGTTCCACTTCACCGGCCGGCAAATCCTGTGGCTGGACGAGCGCCTGCCCATGCTGGCGCAGCGTGCGCCGCTGTCCGAGCTGGCGCCGTCGTTGCCGGGGCGTGGCAGCCTGCAGGTCGATCTGGCCGAGCCGGGCCCGCCGCGCCGCGTCGAGCCGCGCCTGTCCGGCCCGACCATCCGCGAGCTGGACACCTTCCAGTTGGCGCAGGCGCTGTCGCGTCGCATCAAGCTGCTGCGCCAGGGCGAGAACCCCGAGAAGCTCGGCCTGGGCACCCAGTTTGCCGGCAGCGTGATCGAAGGGCTGCTGGTGGATGTATACCGCACCTGGTGTGAGCACCCGAGCGAGCGCTCGGTGCGCCACCGTACTGATCGCAGCATCGAAGTGGTATTCGGCCTGACCAAACAGGCCGCCCTGATCGGCGGCAGCGAGTTCGGCCCGCCGGACGACGGCCCCAGTTCGCTCAAGGAAGAAGATGCCGTGCGCTTTGCGCTGTTTGGCCAGCGTTCGCCGGCCGGCGTGAAGCCCAAGGTGGATGCGCCGGTGCGCGAGCCATGGCATGTGCGCAACGAATCGGCCCAAGGCTTGCGACTGGCGCGCCGCGCTACGGATGGCACCCGCATTGCGCTGCAACAGCTTATCGTGGTCGATCTGGACGGCAAGTTCTTTGCCGCCGTGGTGCGCTGGCTGCAACAGGAAGATCACGAGGGCGAGCCGTGGCTGTCCATCGGTGTGCGCCTGCTGCCGGGCCAACCGGCTGCGGCCATGCTGCGCCCGGTCGAGCTGGCGCATTCGGACCGCCGTGGCTGGAACGAAGGCATGTCGCTGCCGCCGGTGACCTCGCTCAAGGCACCGCAAAGCCTGCTGGTGCCGGTGGGCTGGTTCCGCCGTGGCCGACTGGTCGAGTGGTGGGATGGCGAGCAGATCCGCAAGGTGCGCGTCGAAACACTGCTGGAACGCGGCGTCGATTACGAGCGCGTACACGTGGTGCCGGCCGGTCAGGCGCGCTGACCGCACGCCGCACAGGCTGTAATGCAGACAGGCCATCCTTGGATGGCCTGTCTGTTTTTCGGACTGCGGCGCGGTTGCCAGCAGGGTTTTGTGTATGGCGCCCACTGGTAATTGCGCGTTGCAAGCAGTGGTTTCCGTACTTTCCCCAATGCCGAATATCCCGATTGGGGGCGGCTTACAGGCAGGACTAATGTTTGTGCATTGCACAAGCCATTGCTCATGCCGGAGTCTGCCATGCCACTCGTCTCGCTACGCCAGGTGCTCGATCACGCCGCCGATTACGGCTATGGCGTGCCTGCCTTCAACGTCAACAACCTGGAGCAGGTGCAGGCCATCCTGCAGGCGGCCGACGCCACCGACAGCCCGGTCATCCTGCAGGCCTCGGCCGGTGCGCGCCGCTATGCCGGCGAGAACTTCCTGCAAAAGCTGATCGAGGCGGCGGTAAAGAGCTACCCGCATCTGCTCATCGTCATGCACCAGGATCACGGCACCACGCCGCAGGTGTGCCGCAGCGCGATGGACATGGGTTTCTCCAGCGTGATGATGGACGGCTCGTTGCGCGAGGACGGCGCCACCCCGGCCGACTACGACTACAACGTGGCCGTCACGCGCGAGGTAGTGCAGCTGGCGCACGCACGTGGCGTGTCGGTCGAGGGCGAACTGGGCTGTCTGGGCCGGCTCGATACCGGCGTGGGCGAAGCCGAGGACGGCGTGGGTGCCAACCGTGCGCTGGATCACGATGAATTGCTGACCGATCCGCAGCAGGCGCGTGCCTTTGTCGCCGCCACGCAGGTCGATGCGCTGGCGATTGCCATTGGCACCAGTCATGGCGCCTACAAGTTCTCTTCCCCACCCACCGGCGCTGTGCTGGCCATAGACCGCGTGCGGGAAATCCATCAGGCCATCCCGGAAACGCATCTGGTGCTGCATGGCTCGTCCAGCGTGCCGCAAGAGCTGCTGGAGGAAGTCCGTCGCTACGGCGGCGAGCTCAAGCCGACCTGGGGCGTGCCAGTCGAGGAAATCCAGCGCGCCATCCGCTACGGCGTGCGCAAGATCAATATCGACACCGACCTGCGCCTGGCCATGACCGCGGCCATCCGCCGCCACTTTGCGCTGCACCCGGCCGAGTTCGACCCGCGCGGCTATCTCAAGCCCGCTATCGCCGCCATGCGCGCGGTGTGCGAAGCGCGCTACGAAGCTTTCGGCAGCGCCGGCCAGGGGTCACGCCTTGCGCCGCTGCCGCTGGAGGCGATGGCGCGCCGCTATGCCGGGCGTCATCTGCAGCCCGCATAAGCGGGGGTAAGCGCTGGCCATGCCAAGCCCGGCTCATGCCGGGCTTTTGCATTTGCAGGGGGAGGGTACGCTGATACATACCGGCAGCTGCGGTGCCTGGCGTTGCCGTTATACTCGCGCCATGCAAACCAGACGCCTCCCCATCATCGACGTGCTGCGTGGTTGTGCGGTCACGATGATGATCGCCTACCACTTCTGCTACGACACCACGCTATTTCGCATCACGCAGTTCCAGTTGCGCGAGCACTGGTTCTGGACCGGCTGGCGCGCCATCATCGTCACGTCCTTCCTCTTGCTGGTTGGCATCAGTCTGCAACTGGCGCAGCAAGGCTCGGCGCGCGGCTTTGGCAAGCGCTGGCTGCAGATTGCCGGCAGCGCGCTACTGGTTACCATAGGCAGCCGCTTGATCTTCCCCACCGGCTATATCTATTTCGGCATCCTGCACTTCATCGCCATTGCATCGCTGCTGGGGCGTGCAGCACTGCCGCTGGGGCGCTGGAATGCCTTGCTGGGGGTTGCGGCGCTGGTGGCGGGCTTGACCCTGCAATCGCCGCTGTTCGATCACAAGGCGCTCAGCTGCCTGGGTTTCGTGACGCATCTGCCGGAGACCGAGGATTACGTGCCGCTGTTCCCCTGGCTGGGCGTGGTGCTGATCGGCATCGCCGGCGCTGCGCTATGGCAGCGCCATGGCTATGCGCAGCGGCCACTGGCCCGCGACATCGGCGCGCGTGCGCCACGCTGGCTGGCCTGGCTGGGGCGGCACAGCCTGCTGACTTATCTGCTGCACCAGCCGCTGTTGTTTGGCGGGTTCTACGCGGCGCGCTGGCTGGGCATCATTGCCTAGTTTTTCTTGAACAAGGCCAGTGCCTTGTCACGCTGCACGGCATGATCCACCACCGGCGCCGGATAGTCGCGGCCCAGCACGATGCCTGCAGCCTGCAGCGACAGGGGCTTGGCCAGCCATGGTGCATGGATATCCTTGCCGGACAGCATGGCCAGCTCGGGGCAATAGCGCTTGATGAAGCGGCCGTCCGCATCGAACTTTTCTGACTGGCTGACCGGATTGAAAATGCGGAAATAGGGTTGTGCATCACAACCCGTGCTGGCAGCCCACTGCCAGCCGCCATTGTTGGCCGCCAGATCGAAATCGATCAGTTTTTCGGCAAAGTAGCGTTCGCCCCAGCGCCAGTCGATCAGCAGGTCTTTCACCAGAAAGCTGGCCGTCACCATGCGCAGCCGGTTGTGCATATAGCCGGTCTGGTTCAACTGGCGCATGGCGGCGTCCACCAGCGGATAGCCGGTGCGGCCCTCGCACCACGCGGCAAACAGTGCCGGATCGTTGGGGAAGGGCAGCGCATCATATTCGGGCTTGAAGGCGTGCCCGGCCACTTCGGGCCGGTGCCAGAGGATTTGCAGGTAGAACTCGCGCCAGATCAGCTCGGACAACCAGGTTTCCGCCCCCGCGCCGCCTTGCCGCCACGCCAGCGCGGCCAGCTCGCGGATCGACACCGTGCCAAAGCGCAGGTGCACCGACAGATAGGACGGCCCCTTGCGCGCCGGGAAATCACGCAGCTCCTGATAGCGCTCGATGCGCGGCAGAAAGTCGGCCAGCAACTGCTCGGCGCCGTCGATGCCGGCGGGAATGCGCTGCGCAGCCGGGTCGATGTCGGCAAAGCCCAGTTCGGCCAGCGCCGGCAGTGTCTGTGCCGGCAACGTCGCCAGGCGATCCAGATAACGCGATACCGGATAGGGCCGCACGTAGAAGTCATTCAGTTTTGCCAGCCAGGCGCGCTTGTAGGGCGTGAACACGCTGTACATGCCGCCACTCTGCGTCAGCACCTCGTCCTGCTCGAAGATCACCTGATCCTTGCTGCTGTGGAAGGCGATGCCCTGCGCGGCCAGCGCGGTCGCCACAGCATCGTCGCGCGCGATGGCTGCCGGTTCGTAATCCCGGTTGGCATACACGGCGGCGGCGGCGAATTCGGCCGCCAGTTGCGGAATGGCGCTGCGCGCGTCGTCATGCCGCACCACCAGATCGCTGCCGTGGCGTTGCAGCTCGGCCTGCAGCGCAGCGAGCGAGGCATGAATGAAGGCCACGCGCCGGTCGTCGCGCGGCAGTGGTTCAAGTATGGGGCGATCGAAGATGAATACGGCAATCACGCGCTGGTGTTGTTTCAGTGCGTGATAAAAGGCGGCGTGGTCATGCAGGCGCAGATCGCGCCGCAGCCAGACGAGGGCAGTCGAGTTGGACATGGGATTCGGTGGGATGCATCACAGACCGTTGATGCTAACGCTGCTGCGCGGTCTGCTCAACGGCGGAATCCATGTGCGATAATTGCCGCATGGACATGAATCTCTCGCAGCACTTCCTGATCGCGATGCCGAACCTGGTCGATCCGATCTTTGCCAAGACACTGGCCTTTGTGTGCGATCACAATGATCAAGGCGCAATGGGCGTCATCGTCAACCGGCCGCTGGGCATGTCGTTGACCACGTTGTTCGAGCAGATCGACGTCGAACTGCATCGGCCCGACGTGGCCGAGCTGCCGGTGTGCTTTGGCGGCCCGGTGCAGACCGACCGTGGTTTCGTGCTGCACAAGCCGCTGGGCGACTGGCAATCCACCCTGTCGGTGTCGGACGAAATGGGCCTGACTACTTCCAAGGACATCCTGCTGGCCGTGGGCGAAGGGTCCGGGCCGGAGCAGATGTTCGTCACCCTCGGCTATGCCGGCTGGGAGGCTGGCCAGCTCGAGAACGAAATCGCCCAGAATGCCTGGTTGTCGGTCGAGGCCGACCCGGACATCATCTTCAGCCTGCCGGCCGAAGCGCGCTACGAGGCCGCACTCAAGCTGCTGGGCATCGACATGGCCATGCTGTCCGACGAGGCCGGCCACGCGTGAGCACCGTGCTGGCATTCGATTTCGGCGCTGCACGCATCGGTGTTGCAGTCGGCACCACCGAGCTGGGCATTCCCCACCCGGTCGAAACCATTGCCGCCATCGACAATGACACCCGCTTTGCCCGCATTGCCACGCTGATTGCCGAGTGGCAGCCGGCACAACTGGTGGTGGGCCTGCCGCTGGCCGAAGACGGTGGCGAACAGGAAAGCAGCCGGTTGGCGCGCAAGTTTGCGCAGCGGCTGGAAGGGCGCTTCCAGTTGCCGGTGGCACTGGTCGACGAGCGCTACAGCTCGGCCGAGGCCAGCCAGGCGCTGAACCAGACCGGCCTCAAAGGCCGCAAGCAAAAGCCTGCGCTGGATCAGGTGGCGGCAATGAATATCCTCGACAGCTGGTTGGCTGGGGCCGGCTGATCCCCGTCAGGCCTGCATGAGGCCGATGCCGGTGGACCCTAGCGACAAGCCCTTACTGGGTGGTGCAAGCGGCGCACCATATAATCAGGATATGTCCCCTCGGGAGGCCATCATGGCCTGCTTGCTGCGCATCTGTGCCCTGCTGCTGCTACTGGTGTTTGCGCCGGCACAGGCGGCCGTGCGGCAGATCGTGCTGTACAACTACTATGACGCACCGCCTTTCGTGACCGTGCCCGGGCAAGGCTTGACCTATGTGCTGGCCGATCAGCTCAACCGGCTGGGCAGCGGACGTTTCCATTTCGAGGTCGTGGTCATGCCGCGCCGCCGGCTTGATCTGGAAGTCGTGCGTGCCGAGAGCGGCTGGGTGGTGCCGTGGGCCAATCCGCTCTGGTTTGGCGATGCATCGCGCCAGCGTTATCGCTGGACGCCGGCTGTGCTGCGCGATACCGACTGGTGGTTGAGCCGGCGCGATAAGCCCTTGCAGCTGTCGCAGCTCAAGGAGGGTGGCAGCCTTCAGTTTGGCGGGCTGCTTGGCCACCGCTACCCTGATCTGGCCGATGCCATCGACAGCGAGCACATCAAGCGCTACGACGCCGCCGACTACGGCTCGTCATTGCGCATGCTGCTGGCCGGGCGGGTCGATTTCATCACCATGCCAGCCAGTGTGACGGTCTGGATGCGGCGTGAATATGGTGCGCAGTTTCCACGCTTGCTGCTGCAGCCACGCAACCAGAGTTATGAGCGCTGCCTGTTTTCACCCAATGGCGATGCCGAGCTGGCCGATTTCCTTGCCCAGTCTGTCCAGCAACTGGCCGGCAATGCCGACTGGCAGCGCGAACTGCGCGCCTATCAGTCGCGTGATCCGGTGCAGTAGGCCTCTTGCCACGCACATACGCTGTCCTGGTTGAACCCGCAGAGCTGGCCGAGTTGTGCTCCAGGCTGTCGTGGCAGGAGAAATACCACCCCCTTGCTTGATTCCACACCTCCGCCTTCGCTGCCGCAGTGGCGCCCGACGAACGCGCGCCTGTAGCCCAAGGAAAGGGCTAAACCCGGAAACGTGCGTGTGTTACGGCCGTCAGGCGGGCCGCTTGCATGTTAAGGCTGGTCAGCCGCGCCCGAATGATCGAAAATTCCGCCCCAGCACCCTCCAAATCTCCATCGGCCCTGCGTGGCCGGTGCATCGCGTCCGGGATAATCCATGCTCAATCCGCAACTGAACAGCCAGGGGGAGTTGATCCACCTGCTGACGACCGAAGGCTTGCCCAAGCGCATCCTCAACCAGATCCTCGACCGCGCGGCCGAATACATTGCTGCTGGCGACGCCGGCACGCGCAAGTTCAACGCGCTGGCCGGCCGCTCGGTGTTCAACCTGTTCTTCGAGAACAGCACCCGCACCCGCACCACGTTTGAAATTGCCGCCAAGCGCCTGAGTGCCGACGTCACCAGCCTGAACATCCAGGCATCGAGCACCGCCAAGGGCGAAACGCTGCTCGACACCATCCAGAACCTGGAGGCCATGGGTGCCGACATGTTCGTGGTGCGTCATGCGCAATCCGGCGCGCCTTATCTGATTGCCGAGCACGCCAAGCCGGGCATCGCCGTGGTCAACGCCGGCGACGGTCGCCACGCGCATCCGACGCAAGCGCTGCTGGACATGTACACCATTCGCCACTACAAGGGCGACTTCACCCAGCTGCGTGTGGCCATCGTCGGCGACATCCTGCATTCGCGCGTGGCGCGCTCGGACATCCATGCGCTCAGCACGCTGGGCTGCCCGGAAATCCGCGTGATCGCACCCAAGACACTGCTGCCGGTGGGCATCGAGAGCCTGGGCGTGCACGTTTACCACGACATGGCCGCCGGCCTGAAGGATGTGGACGTGGTGATCATGCTGCGCGTGCAGAACGAGCGCATGAGCGGCGCCTTCCTGCCCTCGACGCAGGAATTCTTCAAATACTACGGCCTGACGCCGGAAAAACTGGCGCATGCCCACCCCGATGCCATCGTGATGCACCCGGGGCCGATGAACCGTGGTGTCGAAATCGACTCGGCCGTGGCCGACGGCGACCGCGCGGTGATCCTGCCGCAAGTGACCTTCGGCATTGCCGTGCGCATGGCCGTGATGGCCATCGTGTCCGAAAACCAGCGTGGCCAGGGGGCGCAAGCATGATAGAGACCAAGAACACCGTCATCCGCAATGGCCGCCTGATTGACCCGGCCAATGGCACCGATGCGCAAGCCGACCTGTATCTGGCCGACGGCAAGATCGTCGGTGTCGGCAGTGCGCCGGCCGGTTTCGTCGCCGAGCTGGATATCGATGCGACCGGCCTCGTCGTCGCACCAGGGCTCGTGGACCTGTGCGCGCGCCTGCGCGAGCCGGGCTTTGAATACAAAGCCACCTTGCCGAGCGAAATGGCTGCAGCCGTGGCAGGCGGCGTCACCAGCATCGTCTGCCCGCCCGATACCGACCCGCCGCTGGACGAACCGGGCCTGGTGATGAATTTGCGCCAGCGCGCGCGCAAGCACGATCTGGCGCGGCTCTACCCGGTAGGTGCGCTCACTGTCGGCCTCAAGGGCAAGGAAATCACCGAGATGGCCCAGCTGCGCGAAGCTGGCTGTGTAGCCTTCTCGCAAGGCGATGTGCCGATTGCCGACCTGCAGGTGCTGTACCGCGCCATGCAGTACGCGGCCACCTTCAACTTCGAGCTGCGCCTGCGGCCCGAAGAAGCCAGTCTGGTCAACGACGGCGTGGCGCACGATGGCGAATACGCCTCGCGTCTTGGCCTCACCGGCATCCCGGTGATTGCCGAAACCCTGGCGATTGCGCAGATCGTGCAACTGATGCGCGCCACCGGTTGCCGCATCCACATCACCCGCCTGTCCAGCGCGGACGGCATTGCGCTGGTGCGCGCCGCCAAGCAGGAAGGCCTGCCCATCACTTGCGACGTGGACATGAACCACATCCACCTGGCCGACGTGGATATCGGCTACTTTAACAGCCAGTACCGCTTCGACCCGCCGCTGCGCAGCGTGCGCGACCGCGACGCGATTGCCACCGCGCTGGCCGACGGCACCATCGACGCCATCTGCTCCGACCACAGCCCGGTGGACGACGACGGCAAGCTGCTGCCGTTTGCCGAAGCCGAACGCGGCGCTACCGGCCTTGAGTTGCTGCTGCCGCTGACCCTGGCGTGGGCGCGCAGCCAGAAAGTGCCGCTGGTGCAGGCGCTGGCCAAGATTTCCAGCTTCCCGGCCACCAAGCTGGGCTTCACCGCCGCGCTGACCGTGGGCAGCCGTGCCGACCTCCTGGTGTTCGACCCGGACGAAGCCTGGCGCGTCACGCCGCAAACGCTGAAAAGCCAGGGCAAGAACACGCCGTTCGCCAATATGGAAGTGCTGGGCCGTGCGCGCTATACCTTGGTCAAGGGCAAGCTGGTTTATCAAGCCTGACAGGGGATTCAAAATCCCCAGTGACGGAGCAGGTCTATCGGGAACCCGGCTTGACCGGGTTCCTTGCTGTTCGGGCGGATGAATTGCCGGTGGCTTGATCCATGCATGGCGGCTGCTACAGTGAACGACGCTTTACAGGCTTTCCCGTGTTTGGAATGTGCATCGCACGGCGCTATACTGGTGCGACTTCAAACAATTGTTTGAAAATGAACAGGAGTCTTTCATGTCCGACCTCGCAAGCCGTTTCAAGACCGCGCAGGATGAAGTCGTCAACCTCAACGACGCACCCGACGTGCAAACCAAGCTCAAGCTCTATGCGCTGTTCAAGCAAGCCAGCGAAGGTGATGTGAGCGGCGACCGCCCCAGCGCCATCAACTTCGTCGCTCAGGCCAAGTACGATGCATGGGCCAAGCTCAAAGGCACTGCCAATGATGCCGCCATGCAGCAATACATCGATCTGGTGGAAGAGCTGAAGAAGAACGACTCCTGAGCTTGAAGCACAAAAATAGCGGCCAATGAGCCGCTATTTTTTCGACCGCAAAGTGAGGCGTGGGCTTGAGGGCACATCAGCCATGGCTGCCAACACCATTGGAGAGGCGCAGTGATACGCGGGTTTGAGCAGACTGCACTACGCCATCTGTTGAATGGCATCGTACCCCCGGAAATGCTGCAAGCCGTGATTGAAGTGCCGGCTTATCAAGTCGATCCCAGCAACAGCGGCTATTTCCTGACCATCAAGCATCCTGCGTTGCCAAGCGAAGCGTTCACGCTGGCAAGCCCGCTTGTCACCGGCCACGCGGGGGAGCTTGTTGTCGGCTTTGTGGTATTCCTCGGCAACCATGAGCTGACGCTGGAGTGCCATGCATGGGGGGCGGACGAGCCGCCAGCGGGCTTGCGAGACATGGACGTCACGATTCGTGTCGCTGATGGTTAGCGCGCCGAGTAGCCGCCGATAGCGGACAGGACATCCCGCCTGTATTGGCATGCCTGCTTGTGACTTGCCCCTGCCTCGTGCATGATCACATCATGACTGCGTATTTCAGCACCCCCATTCGACATCACCACGGCCCGTTCCGGCGCCGGGGTGTTGTTCGCTCTGGAGATGGCCGCTGGCAATAAGCCAACGCCGTCGTCCAGTACACCAAGGCGCCTTCGGGCGCCTTTTTTATTGCCCTTCGCGGCACATCACTGTTCAGGAGCATCACCATGATACGAGGCACCAAGATCTACACCGGCCAACAAACCATGCAACTGCGCGCGCTGGAGGCAGCATTCCGGAGCAGCCTTCATTGACGCTGGCGCAGAGGAAGTCATCCTGCCCGCGCTCTGGTTGCAGGCCACCTTTATCGACAAGGCGGGTGGCAGTGAAATCCTCGACCAGATGTGGGCCTTTGCCGACAAAAAAGGGCGCGCCTGCTGCCTGATCCCCGAGGCCACTGCCTTGTTTCAGGAGCAAGCCGCGCAATTCCTGCGCCGCCGGCGCGAAGCGCAATGCTTCTACATCGCCCGCTGCTATCGCTACGAGCGGCCGCAGGCCGGGCGCTACCGCGAGTTTACCCAGTTGGGCTTTGAGTACCTGTGTGCCGATCCGCAGGCAGCGCGGATCGCCAGTCTGGCGCTGTGCCGGCGCTTTCTGGACGGACTGGGGCTGGAATACGAGACGGTTGAATCCACGCGGCGCGGTTTGAGCTACTACCTTGATGGCGATGGCTTCGAGATCCGCTGCCCCGTGCTTGGGGCGCAACAGCAGCTGGCTGGCGGTGGTGCCTATCGTGAAGGGGCCGGCTTTGCCATCGGGCTGGAGCGCCTGTTGCTGGCGCTGGAGCTGACCGGGCTGGCAGACCGCCTGAGCGGCCCGCAAGCCGCTCAATCCGCGTAAATCACGCTCATGCCGACCTGATCGGCAATGCGCATGGCGTCGGCCGGCAGTTCTCGGTCGACGATCCAGCTGCGCACGTCTTCGAAGCGGGCAACCGGCGCAAAGGTGCGCTGGCCCCATTTGTCGCTGCCGACGATGGCGCAGGTTTCCGCACTGCGCGCCATCACGGCGCGTTTTACTTGCGCTTCCTGATGGTTGGAGTTGGTCCAGCCGGCCAGCGTATCGACGCCACCGGCGCCCATGAAGAACAGGTCGAAATGGAAGCCGGCAATCTGCTCCAGCGCGGCCGGGCCGACGGTGCTGAAGGCGTTCTGGTAAACCTCGCCGCCGATCAGATGCAGGCTGTACGGCGTCTGGCCCGATAGCTCGGTGGCGATGTTGATGCCGTGGGTGACGATGGACAGCTGGCGCACGTCGGGCAGGCCGCTGCGGATGGCGCGGGCGATTTCCATCGCCGTGGTGCCGGCATCCAGATAAATGGCCATGCCGTTGCGCAGCAGGCTGGCGGCGGTATGGCCGATGCGCTGCTTTTGCGCCTGGCCCTGCTGCACGCGCTGCGGGTAGCCCACGTCGTGGCTGATCAGCACCGCGCCGCCGTGCACGCGCTTGAGCAGGCCGCGTGCTTCCAGCTCCTGCAGGTCGCGCCGCACGGTCATTTCGGACAGCTTGAACTGCTCGGCCAGCTCGCGTACGCGGCATTCGCCCTTGTTGGCGAGCAAGGTCATGATCAGTTGCATGCGGTGATCCGCAAGCGGGGTAAGGTTGGGTGCGTTATCCATCGTTCTTCGTCCCGGCCTCGGCAATCAGTGCCTCGACCTCTGCCCAGCCGGGCGCGTAGGCGCCATTATGCCGGCATGCTGCTGCCGCAGTCGCGGCGGCGAAGTCCAGATGTGCCGATAAAGCCGCACCCGGCCGTGTCAGCAGGCTGGCCATCCAGCCGCCCATGCTGGCGTCACCGGCGCCCACGGTGTCTTTGACCTCGACCGCATACACGCCGCGCTCGACCGTGGCTGTCGGCGTCAGCAGGCTCATGCCGGCCGCGCCGCGCGTGAACAGGATGCTGGCCTGCGGAGCCCAGCTGCGCAGCATGGCCAGCGCGTCGCCTTCGCTCACGCCGGGGAAGAGGTGGGCGATGTCCTCGTCGGAGATCTTGATGTAGTCAGCCAGCGTCACCATGCGCTGCAGGATGGGGCGATAGCCGCTGTCCATCAGCGCGCGGTAGTTGGGGTCGAAGCAGATGCGCTTGCCGGCCGCCTTCACTGCGGCGGCGGTATCCAGCAGGCGTGCCGCCAGCGGCTGGCGGTACAGGCTGATCGAGCCGAAGTGCACGATCTGCGCATCATCCAGCCAGCCGGCGGGCAGGCGCTCGGGGTTGAAATGCAGGTCGGCGCTGTCATCACCGATAAAGAAATACTGCGGCGGGTGTTTGGAGGTGACCATGGCCAGGAAGGGTGCACGCGCATGGCGCTGCAGGTAGCGCAGGTCCAGCCCGGCCTCGGCCGACAGGGTGGCGATCTCGTCGCCAAAGGTATCCATGCTGACCGCGCCGGCAAAGCCGGTGGCAATACCCAGCCGCGCACCCACGCGCGCCACGTTCCAGCACGAGCCACCGGCCACCGCGCGCCAGTGCGGGCCGTCCTCGCGGATGAAGTCGGTCAGGGCTTCGCCAAACACGACGAAACGGGCGTTGTTGCTCATACGGACTCCTGCCCGGCCTTGGCGGCAACGGGGATGATGGTTGCGGCCAGTGCTTCGGCCTCGTTGCGCCGGGCAAAGCCCTTGCCGCCGCCGAACACGGTGGTGGATAGTCCCCCGCAGGCGCTGGCCAGCCGCCCGGCCTCGGCCAGCGGCAGTTCGTCCAGCAGCGCGGCCAGCAGGCCGGCGGCAAAGGCATCGCCAGCGCCGGTGGTATCCACGGTGGCCACCTTGGCGGGCGGCAGATGATACCGCAAGCCCGCCGCATCGCCGATCCACGCGCCGTGCGCACCATCGGTGACGGCGACGACCTTGCGCACACCCAGCGCAAACAACTGGTCGATCTGTTCATGCGGGTCGGTCGCGCCGACGATGTGTTCGGCTTCGTCACGACTGGGGGTATATACGTCTATCCACGGTAGCAGCGGCGAAATCACCCGGCGCCAGCGCGCGTGTGCATCCCACACGCCATCCAGCGCGGTCAGATAGCCCAACGCGGTGGCTTCGCGCAGCAGCGCCACGGCCGGGCTGCCGTCACCGGCCTCCAGCGCCGGCAGCGCAAAATAGCCGGCCAGATGAAAAGCGCGTGCTCCGGCTGCACGGGCAGCAACGAGCGGGATGTCCGCGGCACTCAACAGCCCCTGCGCGCCGGTGGCCTGCAGGAAACTGCGCTCGGCATCGGGGGCAACCATCACCATGGTGGCGGCCGAATGGCTGCCCGGCTTGTGGCTCAGCCAGCGTGTATCCAGCCCTGCCTCCTCGGCCAGACCAACCACCACGCGGCCGAGCAGATCGTCACCCACCGCTGCGGCAATGGCGACGCGATAGCCCAGGCTGACCAGATGCGCGCCGGTATTGGCGGCCGAGCCTCCCAGGTGCGCGCCGACCCGTTCGACGTTGCCGAGTTTGCCGCGTGCCGGAAACTGGTTGACCGGATAGGCCAGCAGATCGGCCACCATGCAGCCGGCGGTCAGGATGTCGATGCGCATGCGGCAGCCCCGTCGAACCAGCCTTCCAGCCGGCGATACAAATCCAGAAATCGTTGATAGCGGGCATCATTGCTGCCCTGCGGTTCACCCAGCGGGGTGATGGCCGGGGCCAGCCGGCGCACATCGGCCAGGTGCAATGCCCCGGCGGCCATGCCGCCCAGCAGTGCTGCGCCGCGTGCCGATGCATTGGGGCAGGCCACAGCATCCATGGGCAGGCCCAGCGTGTCGATCAGCAGCCGCTGCCATTGCGGGTGCACCGAGCCACCGCCGGCAAGGCGCAGCCGTGTCGGTGCGATGCCGTTGTTGCGCAGTGCATCCAGCCCGGCGCGGATGGCACAGGCCACGCCTTCCAGCGCTGCACGCATCAGGGTGCCGGCGTCATCGTTGGCGCGTGCGCCCACCCAGGCGGCTTGCGCAGCCGGGTTCATCCACGGCGAACGTTCGCCCGCCAGATAGGGCAGGAAGACGACCTGGCTGGCGGCCGCTTGCGGTGCGAATGCATGCTGGTAAACCTCGTCCCAGCTCAGGCCGAGTTGCTTGCGCGCCCATTCCAGCGCCACGCCACCGTTGAGCATGGCCGCCATGGCATACCAGCCCGGCAGCCCGTCGTTTTGTACCGCGCAATAGCTGTTGGTATTGCGCGCATACGCTGCTGGCGCGTTGCGCATCACGATCAGTTGCGCGCCGCTGCCGGTGGTGAGTTGTGCTGCGCCATCGTCATACAGCCCGCTGCCAAAGGCGGCGGCTGGCGTATCGCCCGCGCCGATGGCCACAGGTATGCCGACCGGCAGGCCCAGCTCGCGCGCCATGGCACTACTCAGCTCGCCTGCAGATTCGGCCGAGCCGTGCAGTGGTGCGAACAAGCGCTCGGGCAGGCCCAGGCGGTTGATCAGCGCGAGATCCCACTGGCCGTTGCGGTCGGCCAGCAGGGTGCCGCTGGCGTCGCTCGGGTCGGCGGCGGCTTCGCCGGTCAGCTTGAGGCGCAGCCAGTCCTTGGGTTGCAGCGCCCAGCGTGCGGCAGCCAGCACATCCGGCATGCCCTGCGCGAACCACGCCAGGATCGGCCCGGCCATGCCGGGGGCCAGTGCGTTGCCGTTGCGCTCGGCACTGCCGGCAGGAAACGCCGGCAGGATGTCGGTGGCGCGCTGGTCCAGCCACAGCACGGCCGGGTTGCGGGTGATGCCCTTGCCATCGCACAGCACCACGCCGTGCATCTGGCCGGACAGCCCTATGCCCTGCACGGCGCTGCGCAGCTCGGCCGGCAGGCTGCGGATTGCATCGCGTACCACGCGCCACCAGTGCGCCGGGTCGGTCTCATGCCAGCCGGCGCGCGGGCTGGTGACGGCGTAGCTGCCGCCGGCTTCGGCCAGTGTGTGGCCGTCGGCAGACAACAGCAATACCTTGGCCGACCCTGTGCCTATGTCTATGCCCAGAAACACGGTGTTTCCTCAGTTGAGTGCGGCTTGCTTCTGGCGCCACTTGTCGAGGATCACCGCCAGCACGATCACTGCGCCCTTGGCCACGTATTGCCAGAACGACGATAGGCCGAGAATGGTCAGGCCGTTGTTCATCACGCCGATGATGAGCGCGCCGATCACAGTGCCCCAGATGGTGCCGACCCCGCCCATCAGGCTGGTGCCGCCCAGCACCACGGCAGCAATCGCATCCAGCTCGTAGCCCACGCCCCAGTTGCCGTTGGCGCCGTACAGCCGGCTGGACGACATGGCGCCCGCCAAGCCGGAGAAGAAGCCGCTGATCGAGTACACGAACAACAGCACGAAGCTCACCTTGATGCCGGTCAGCCTTGCCGCTTGCGGGTTACCGCCCACGGCATAGATATGCAGGCCGAGCACGGTCTTTTTCAGGATGAACCACGACAACAGCACCACGCCGGCGGCAATCCAGATCAGCCATGGCAGGCCGAGGAAATCGCCGTTGCCTATCCATTCAAAGCTGGGAATCTGCTGGTTCAGCACCGTGGTGCCGTCGGCAAACAGATAGGCCGCGCCGCGCAGTGCCGTCATCGTGCCCAAGGTCACCACGAAGGGGTTGATGCTGAGGAAGGACACCATGCTGCCGTTCAGCATGCCCATCACCAGTCCGGCAATCAGGAAGGTCGGGATCGCCAGCGCCGGCGCATGGCCGGGCAGCGAGACCAGCATGCCCAGCACGGCCGATACGGCCAGCATGGAGCCGACCGACAGGTCGATGCCGGCAGTGAGGATGACGAAGGTCATGCCGCAGGCCAGCACCAGGTTGATGGCCACCTGGCGCAGGATGTTCATGGTGTTGTCGGCCGTCATGAAGTTGGACGTGCCGTCGGCGCTGAAATACACCGTCAGGCCGTAGAAGACCAGATACAGCACGATCAGCACCGGCAGCATGCCGAGCCGGTTGAACAGGTGGCCGACGAGGTTGCCGTGGCGCTTGGCGCCTGCCGCCTGTGCGGTGTCGGAAATGGCGTGGGTGGACATGGTTGTGCTCCTAGGCGGCCTGCAGCGCGACGGGCGCATTGGCAGCGGGTTCGCCGGCATGGGTGGCCAGCGTCATGATGTTTTCCTGGGTAACGGCGTCGCCGCTGACTTCGCCTGTGATCTGGCCTTCACGCATCACCACCACGCGGTCGCAGATGCCGATCACTTCGGGCAGCTCGCTGGAGATCACCACTACGGCCACGCCCTGCAGCGACAGTTCGTGGATGATGCGGTAAATCTCGCTCTTGGCGCCGACATCCACGCCGCGCGTGGGCTCGTCGAGAATGAGCACGCGCGGTTTGATTTCCAGCCAGCGCGCCAGCAGCACTTTCTGCTGGTTGCCGCCCGACAGTCCGCCGACGATGCCGGCCGGGCCGGGCACCTTGATGTTGAGGCGGGCAATGGCATCCTGGGTGAGCTTTTCCAGCGCCTTGTGGTTGATGATGCCGGCACGGGCGTGCTGGCTCACCACGTTCAAGGTGGTGTTGGTCAGCGCAGACAGCTGCAGGAACAGGCCTTGGCCCTTGCGGTCTTCCGGCAGATAGCCGATGCCCAGCTTGATGGCCGACAGCGGGTCGGGTGTTTGTACCGGCTGGCCGTCGATGCGGATTTCGCCGCTGTGCTTGCGGTCTGCACCGAAAATCAGCCGCGCCAGCTCGGTACGGCCGGCGCCGACCAGCCCGGCCAGCCCGACGACTTCGCCCGCGCGCACGCTGAACGAGGCCGGTTTGACCTTGGCGCCACTGAGGTTTTCCACTTCCAGCATCATGCGGCCCGGCACGCGACCGGCCTTGTGCTGGTAAAAGTCGCCCAGCGGGCGGCCCACCATCATTTGCACGATGCGGGTGGGGTCGAGTTCGTCGCGGGTCATTTCGCCCACATAACCGCCGTCGCGCAGCACGGTCACCCGGTCGGCCAGTGCGTGCACTTCGGCCATGCGGTGGCTGATGTAGATGACGGCAATGCCTTCGTCACGCAGTTTGCGCACCACGCGGAACAGGTGCTCGGTCTCGCGGTCGGACAGCGCGGCGGTCGGCTCGTCCATGATCAGCACGCGGCCCTTGTGCACCAGCGCGCGGGCGATTTCCACCTGCTGTTGCTCGGCGATCGACAGTTTGCCGGCGTGGGTGTCGGCATTGAACGGCGCACCCAGCATTTTCAGCACGTCGTTGGTCCACATGCGCATGCTGGCGTGGTCAACGAGGCCGAAGCGGCCACGCGGCTCGCTGCCCATAAAGACGTTCTCGGCCACCGTGAGGTTGGTCGAGACACTCAATTCCTGATAAATCAGATTGATGCCGGCGCGGCGGCCGTCACTCGGCCCCTTGATGGCAATCGGCTTGCCATCGAGCAAAATCTGCCCCGAATCGGGTTGATAGACGCCGGAGAGGATTTTCATCAGCGTCGATTTGCCTGCGCCGTTCTCGCCCATCAGCGCGTGGATTTCACCCGCGCGTATGGTCAGGCGCATGTCCGACAGCGCGCGGGTGGCCCCGAAACGCTTGTTGATGCCGGACATTTCCAGAATGACTTCGTTGGTCATCATGTGCTTCCTTCTCGCTGGCCGGCAATGTGGCATTGCCGGCCCGGTCGGGGGCGGCAGGCGCTGCGTGGCCGCGCCGCCGCCATCCCTGCTCAGTTCGGGTCAGTTCTTCACCCAGCCCTGATAGCTGCCGACGTTTTCCTTGGTGACCGGCGGCGTGGGCAACATGATCACCGGGGTGGCCGGCTTCTTGCCGTTCATGATGCCGTAGCCGATCTTCACGGCCTCAATGGACATCTTGTACGGGTTTTGCGCGGTGGTGACGGCGAACAGGCTGTTCTTGTCCTTCAGTGCGACTTCGGCATCCGGTGCGCCATCGACCGAGGCAATCACCTTCACGTCGGTACGCTTGGCCTGCTTGACGGCCAGCTCGGCACCGATGGCCGACGGATCGTTGATGGCAAAGATGGCGTCGATCTTCGGATTGGCGGTCAGCAGGTTGGACATCACTTCCATGCCGCCGTCGCGGCTGCCCTTGGCGTCCTGGTTGTCCGACAGCACCTTGATGCCCGGGGTCTTGGCGAACTCGGCCTTGCAGCCCTTTACGCGATCAACCACGGCGGTGACCGGCGGGCCGTTGACGATGACCACATTGCCCTTGCCGCCCAGCTTCTTGCTGATGAACTTGCACGATTCGGTGCCGGCCATCACGTTGTCCGACATCACGGTGGCGTCTGCGCCTTCGGCGCCCACGTCAACCGCCATCACGACGATGCCGGCAGCCTTGGCCTTGGCCAGCACGGGGGCGATGCCCTTGGGGTCAACCGCATTGACCAGAATGATGTCGACTTTGTTGGCAATGAAGTTCTCGATCTGGCCGACTTGGGTATTGAGGTCGTACTTGCTCGATACCGTAGTGACCTTCACGTTCGGATTGATCTTCTTGGCCGATTCTTCCGCACCTTTGCCGATGGCCACGAAGAAGGGGTTGGCCAGATCGCCGACCGAGACCCCGACGGCCTTGAGCGGTTTGTCGGCGGCGAGGGCGCCGCCACAGCTGATTGCAATCGCGGATGCCATCACGGCGTTAAGCATGTATTTCATGTTTCGACTCCTGGTTGTGCTGCAGATAGGCTGCGGCCGGGCCGCGTGGTGCAGCTAAATCGTTGTTCGATTTGGTTTGCTTTTCCGGCACTTGTGGATCGATTTTGTGAGTTATGCACCGGTATGCGCGTAGTAAAGCGGGAATTTCACCAAAATGCAACATGATTCGCACATTTTACGCATTGTTTTTGTGCATGGTCCGACGAGTGGATGGCGTTTTTGTGATGTTAAATGTTCGTTTTGGTTCGATTTGCCGCGGGGCCGGAAATGACAGCCCGTTTGCCTGAAGGCATGGTGATGCGGGCAAAAGGCAGCGGAGCGCGCATAAAAAACCCGGCAAAGCCGGGTTCCTGGGATTGCCGCTTTGCGGGCAAGGGCTGCGGGGAGGGCTTAACCGGAGATGGGGGCGACTGATGAGGACAGCAGCATGCCTTCGGGGTTGCCGAGCAGCTTGCGGAATTCGCTGGCGTTGAGCGGGCGGCTGAACAGATAGCCCTGGATGGAGTCGGTCTGCGCGCGGCGCAGGAATTCAAGTTGCAGCGGTGTTTCCACGCCTTCGGCCAATACCGACATGCCCAGCGTCTTGCCCAGACCAATGATGGCCAGCACGATGGCAGCATCGTTGGCGTCCGACGCCAGGTCGCGCACGAAGCTCTGATCCACCTTGAGCTTGTCGAAGGCAAAGCGCTTCAGATAGGACAGGCTGGAATAGCCGGTACCGAAGTCGTCGATGGAGAGCTTGACGCCCAGCCGCTTGATGCCGTGCAGCATGGCCATCACGTGTTCGACTTCCTGCATTACCACCGATTCGGTGACTTCGATTTCCAGGTATTGCGGCGCCAGCCCGGCACTGCTCATTGCGTCCGATACGATGTCCAGCAGGTTGGACTGGTGCAGTTGCAACGGTGACAGGTTGACCGCAATGGTGATGGGCGGCAAGCCGGCAGCCTGCCATGCCGCGGCATGGCGGCAGGCTTCCTGCAGTACCCAGTTGCCTATGGGTACGATCATGCGGCTTTCTTCGGCTACCGGAATGAACTTGGCCGGCGAGATCAGCCCTTGTTCCGGGTGATTCCAGCGGATCAGCGCTTCGGCACCGATCACGCGGTTGTCCTTGAGGCTGACCTGCGGCTGGTAATACAACTCGAATTCGCCATTGGTCAGCGCGTGGCGCATGCTGGTTTCCAGCTCCAGCCGCTCGGACGCGCGCACATTCATGTCGGCGGTGAAATACTGGAAGTTGTTGCGGCCGCTTGATTTGGCCTGATACATCGCTACGTCGGCATTGCGGATCAGCGTGTCGGGGTCGTTGCCGTCATCGGGATAAACGCTGATGCCGATCGAGGTGGTGGTAGCAAAGCCGCCGGCTTCCAGCTCGAAGGGCTCGGCAAAGGTCTGCAGCAGGTGCTCGGCGGTATCGCCGGCCTGCATGGCGTCCTTCAGTTCTGTCAGCACCAGCACGAACTCGTCGCCACCCAGCCGTGCCAGGATGTCGGAGCGGCGCACGATCTTGCGCAGTCGTTCGGCCACCTGGTTGAGCACCTGGTCGCCGGCTGCGTGGCCCAGCGAGTCGTTGATGGTCTTGAAACGGTCAAGGTCGAGGAACAATACTGCCAGCTTGCGGCCGAAGCGCTCCGACGAGGCGACTGCCAGCCGCAGCT
Source organism: Andreprevotia lacus DSM 23236 (assembly GCF_900176275.1). GTDB lineage: Bacteria > Pseudomonadota > Gammaproteobacteria > Burkholderiales > Chitinibacteraceae > Andreprevotia > Andreprevotia lacus. Next base: position 248,845 of record NZ_FWXD01000002.1, read on the forward strand.
CGTCGCGCAGCAGGTTGCGGTTGGCCAGCCCTGTTACGCTGTCGAAGTTGGCCAGCTCGGTAATGCGCTCCTGTGCTTCCTTGCGCTCGGTGATGTCGGTCATGGTGCCGATCAGCCGGGTGGGGCGGTTGCGGCTGTCGAATTCGACAAAACGCCCCTGCGACTGGAACCAGCGGTGGCCGCCTGATTTCACCTTGCGGCGGAATTCGATGCTGAACTGCTGCGAGGCGCCGGTGTAGTAGTCGCGGAAGGCGCCGATCACCATGTCGCGGTCGGCCACGTGCAGCTGTTCCTTCCACTTGTCGAAGGTTTCGATCAGCTCGCCCGGCTCGAAGCCCAGCAGCCGGTCGTATTCCGGGCTGGTGACGGCATTGCGCCGGTTGTCGAGCGGCATGTCGAACAGGCCGGTGCTGGACGCTTCCAGCGCCAGCCGCAGTTGCTGCTCGCTTTTGATGATGGCCTCTTCGGCCAGCCTGCGCTCCGAGATGTCGCGCACCACCGCGCAGTTGTATTCCTGTCCCTTGAAGACGATGTGGTTGGAATACACCTCGGTGGGGAATTCCTCGCCGGCACGTGTGCGCAGCGTGATCTCGTCGAACAGGTGCTTTTGCGCGCGCAGTTTGTCCCAGAAGCGCGGCCAGGCGTCGCTGCGGAAGGTGGGATTGATGTCGCGGAAGCGCATGGTCAGCAACTCGCCCTCGGCGTAGCCTAGGCGGTTGCAGGCGGTGGCATTCACATAGCGGATCTGCCCGTGCGGATTGAGCCAGATGGCCAGATCGGCACCGCGCTCCACCGCGACCTTGGTCAGATAGAGGTCGGCCTCCGTACGCTCCTGTCGCTTGATCTGGCGCAGCAGGTAAAACAGCAGCAGCGAGCCGGACAATACCGCCAGCGCGCTGATACCGCCATTGATCCAGCTTTCCTGCCGCCAGGGTTGCAGCACGGTTTCGCGGTCTATGCCCACCATGATGCCCAACGGGAGGCCTGATACGCGCCGCCAGCCATAGATGCGCGTGACATGATCGGTGGCGCTGGTTTCTGTAAATACGCCGCTGTCGCCCAGGCGAAAGGCGTTTTCAAAGAAGGTCTTGCTTGACAGGTCACGCCCGTTGTTTTGTTCATCAAAGGGGAAATGGGCCAGCGAAAGGCCATCATCACGGAAGATGTCCAGCACCACCGCGCGGTTCTGGCTCACATTTTGATAGATACGCTGGAAATAGGCGGGTTGCAGGCCGGCGATCAGTGCGCCAACGAAGCGGCCCTGCTTGTCCGACAGCGCGGTGCTGACCGGTATGATGCTGAGCTTGCCGGTCGGGTCGGGCTGCTGCTCGGCAATATAGTAGGGCGAGGCCGGCTGCGAGCGCGCTACCTTGAAGTAATGCACTTGCGACAGATTGTGCTCTGGCGGCGGGTGCAGCAGGCTGGACGCCGCCAGCTGACCGTCATCATAGGCGACTGCGTAGCTTACCAGCTGGGGTGTACGGCCGATCTGGCGCTGCAGATAGGCATGCAAGCAGGCGCCATCACGTGCAGCCAGGCACAGGCGGAATACATCATCCTGCTGCACACTGAACAAGCCGTTGACGGTGCCGTCGAGCGTACGGCCCACATGTTCGTCCACCGTTTGCGCCAGCGTGAGCATCTGTTGCTCGGCGGCGGCCAGCGTTTCGCGGTAGCCGCGGTAGATGGACCAGCTGACGGCCGCAGCGACGAAAATCAGCACGCTCAGCGACAGGGCGATGAGCACGTGGCGGATCTGGCCGAAGGAGCGCAGGCTTTCCTGCTCAGGCTGGCTGGCCGCTGCGCGTGCCACGGGTATATCCCTTGTATTTATGCGTGTACTTCATTTTTGGGCGAAAGCCGGCCCTTTGCAACCGCGGGGGCATGCCGTTGTTATTTCACCACGAGTGCTTGCAGATTATGCTCGCCGGTGATGCGTTCTGCCGCGGCCAGCGCAGCTTGCCGATCCGGGTAGGGGCCAACGCGCACGCGGTGCAGATTGGCATTGGTCTGGATTACCACCTGCGCCGTGCCATCGTCGATCAGGCGCGACCATTTGTCGCGGAAGGCCTCGGCATTGGCCTGGTTGCCGAAGGCGGCCAGCTGCAGGTAGATGCCGTCGCTGCCGGTGCTGACCGGCACCTTTTGCGGCTGTGTCGGCGTGGCAGCCGGCGGCGGGGTGATGACCTTGGCTTCGCGATTGGCGGCTGCGGCAATGGCGACCGGGGCATCCGTCGGCAGCAGGCTTTCCACTTTCAGCTCGGTGCTGCCGTTCATGGCATAGCCCAGCCGGCAGGCGGCGAGGAAGGACAGGTCCATTACCCGGCCCTTGTGGAAGGGGCCACGGTCATTCACGCGCACGATCACGCTGCGGCCGTTTTTCACATTGGTGACGCGCGCATAGCTCGGTATGGGCAGCACCGGCGAGGCAGCGGTCATCTGGAACATGTCGTAGACCTCGCCGCTGGAGGTCCTCTGGCCGTGGAACTTGCGGCCATACCACGAACCCATGCCCTGCTCGGTGAGCGCGCCGGGGGTTTTCAGTGGCGTGAACGACAGTCCCAGTACGGTGTAGGGATTGTTGGCAAAACGGTGCAGCGGCTCCCAGCGCGGTACGGGTTCCGGCGTCAGGTCCAGACTGGCCGGCAACGCGTCCATCGGGCCGTCATCCTTGTAGAACCCGCCTTTGCCGGCGCCGGCCGATGCATACACGCAGGGGTAGGGCGACGGATTGCCATTGCTGACCACCGGTGGCGTGACCGGCGAGGTCGGGCTTACCGGGTTGTTGCCGCGCTCGGTGACGGGCGCGCTCTGGCGCGGCGTGCTGCTGCAGGCGGCAAGCAGTATGGCCAGGAGGGTGGCGCCAAGCCGTGCAAGCGGGTGTTGCAGCAGGGTTCTGTTCGGCATGGTCACGCCTTCATCAGTTTGCGGTCGCGGCCTATGCTCATCAGGATGCCGAAACCGGTAAGGATGGACAGCATGGACGTGCCGCCGTAGGACACCAGCGGCAGGGGCACGCCCACCACGGGCAGGATACCCGACACCATGCCCATGTTGACGAAGGCATATGTGAAAAAGGTCAGGGTGATCGAGCCGGCCAGCAAGCGGCCGAACAGGGTGGAGGCATTCATTGCAATGGTCAGGCCACGGCCGATTACCAGCAGATACATCACCAGCAGCACGGCATTGCCCGCCAGGCCGAATTCCTCGCCGAACACGGCGAAAATGAAGTCGGTGGTGCGCTCGGGAATGAAATCGAGGTGGGTCTGCGTGCCATTCAGCCAGCCCTTGCCCAGGAGACCGCCCGAGCCGATGGCAATGGTGCCCTGGATGATGTGATAGCCGGCGCCCAGCGGGTCTTCCATCGGGTCGAGCATGGTGGCCACGCGCTGGCACTGGTATTCGCGCAGCAGGTGGATGCACAGGTTCCAGTGCGTGACGGTATACGCCATGCCACCGCCCGCCAGCGCCATGGCACCGATCAGCCACCACGGCAGGCCGGCAAAGAACAGGATGTAGAAGCCCGACGCGGCGATCAGCAGCGCGGTGCCCAGATCGGGCTGCTTGAGGATGAGGCCGACCGGAATCAGCATCAGCAAGGCGGCCACGACGAAATGGCGCCAGTTCAGGTGTGCCTCGAAGTGGTGGAAATACCAGGCCAGCATCAGCGGCAGCGCAATGCGCATCAGCTCGGACGGCTGGATGCGCGTGATGCCGACATTCAGCCAGCGCGTCGCACCGTGACTGGTGACACCGAAGAACTGCACGCCCAGCAGCAGCAGCACCCCCAGCACATAGGCAGGCAGGGCCAGCCGCATCAGGTTCTGCAGCGATATATTGGCCACACACCACATGGCCACGATGGCAATGCCCATGAAGGTGAGCTTGTCACTCACCTTGTCCATGTCGCGGTTGGATGCCGAATACAGCACCACGACCGACAGCACCAAGACCAGCAGGGTAAAGAACAGCAGCCACGGATCAACCGGGCGCTTGATGCCTTCCCAAATCCGCTTAATCATCGCCGCTGCTCTCCACATCCGATGCGTTGATGGCCGGCGCGTTGGGCTTCTTGCCGGTCAGGTAATAGTCGAGCACCTGGCGGGCAATCGGCGCGGCCGTAGCTGCGCCAAAGCCGCCGTTTTCCACCAGCACCGCCAGCGCGATCTTGGGATCGTTGGCCGGGGCGTAGGCGATGAACCACGCGTGGTCACGCAGGTGTTTCTTGGTGCCGCTTTCCGAATACTTGCCACCCTTCAGGCTGAACACCTGCGCGGTGCCGGTTTTGCCGGCAGCCTCGTATTGCGCGCCGGCAAACGCCTTGGCGCCGGTGCCTTCCTTGACCACGCCGGCCATGGCACGGTGAATGACGGCCAGATTCTCGGGCTTGAGCGGAATGGTTTTCACCGGCATGGGCTCGACCACCGTGCGGCTGCCCTTGTCGGCATCCTCGATGAACTGCACCAGGTGCGGCTTGAACATCACGCCATCATTGGCCAGGGTGGCGGTGGCGTGCGCCATCTGCAGCGGGGTGTAGGTGTTGTAGCCCTGGCCGATGCCCACCGAGATGGTTTCGCCGGCAAACCACTTCTGCTGTGCCGGATTCTTGAAGCGTTTTTTCTTCCATTCCTGGCTGGGCAGCACGCCTGGCTGCTCACCCTGGATGTCGACGCCGGTAGGCTGGCCGAAATCGAACAGCTTCATGAAGCGCGAGATATTGTCGATGCCCATGGTGTTGGCGAGCGAGTAGTAATACGTATCGCACGACACCACGATGGAGCGGTACATATCGACCATGCCGTGACCACCTGCCTTGTCGTCGCGGAACTGGTGGCCACCGAACCAGAAGAAGCCCGGGTCGGCAATGGCGGCATTGGCGCTGCGGAAACCGCCTTCGAGCGCAGCCAGCGCCATGAAGGGCTTGAAGGTGGAGCCAGGCGGGTAGGTGCCGCGCAGCGCGCGGTTGTTCAGCGGCTTGTCGGGCGATTCGTTCAGGTCTTTCCAGTTCTGCGGGTCGATGCCGTCGACGAACAGGTTGGGGTCGTAACCGGGCTTGGATACCAGCGCCAGAATGCCGCCGGTCTTGGGGTCGATGGCCACCAGCGAACCATTGTTGTCGCCAAACGCGTTTTCGGCGATTTCCTGCAGCTTGATATCGACCGACAGCACCAGATTCTGCCCCGGCTTGGGCTGGGTACGGCGCAGGGTGCGAATGGCGCGGCCACCCGAATCGATCTCGACTTCTTCAAAGCCGGTGGTGCCGTGCAGCTGTGATTCGTAGAACTGCTCGATACCCACCTTGCCGATATGATCCGTGCCGCGATAGTTGGCGGTTTCGCCGGCGTCTTCCAGATCGGCCAGATCCTTGTCGTTGATGCGGCCGATATAGCCGATCAAATGGCTGGCCAGCTCGCCCAGCGGATAGTGGCGGAACAGCCGTGCCTTCACCTCGATGCCCGGGAACTGATAACTGTTGGCGGCAAAGCGTGCCACTTCCTCGTCCGAGAGGCGCGTCTTGATCGGCAGCGACTCGAACTCCTTGGTTTCATCCATCAGCTTCTTGAAGCGACGTCTGTCCTTGGGTGTGACCTCGATGATCTTGTTCAGCCGCTCTATGCTCTGTTCGAGTGAGTCGGGCAGCTTGGATGGCGTGATTTCCAGCGTATAGGCCGAATAGTTGTGCGCCAGCACCACACCGTTGCGGTCCTTGATGATGCCGCGCGAGGGTTGCACCGGCACCAGCGAAATGCGGTTGGCCTCGGCCATGGTCTGGTATTTGTCATGCTGCAAGGTCTGCAGCCAGACAAAGCGTGCCAGCAGGCAGCCGAACAGCGCCAGCACGAACAGCGCGGCTGCCACGATGCGCAGCTGGAAGGCGTAGCGCTCGGCATTGGCGTTCTTCAGTTCATTGGTCGAGGGAGGCCGCATCCGGCCCTTGACGGGCTTGGAAAACAGCGTGCGGCGGCGGTATTTCATAAATTGACGACGACGGGCTTGCGCTGGTGGGACAGCATCAGGTTGCACAGCGGCGCCCACAGCACCGCAGCAAGAACATTGCCGACAAAGTAGGCCCAGCCGACGAAGTTGTTGCCCAGCGCCAGCTGGATCAACACCATCAGCGTCTGGCCCAGCGTGAGCAGGCCCAGTGCCACCAGCGCCTGTTGCCAGAACGGAAACACGGCAATCAACCGCTGGCGCGACAGCGTCAGGTAGGCCATTACGGTATAGGCCAGCGCATGCTGGCCCAGCACGTTGCCGTCACCCACGTCCATCACGATGCCGAGCAGGAAGGCGGTGGCAATGCCGATGCGGCGTGGCTGGTTCAGGGTCCAGTACACCACCATCATGGCGACGAAATCAGGTGCGAAGTTGGCCACGCTGGCCTGCCACGGCAACAGATTGATCAGCAGTGCAATGGCGAAGGTCAGCAGGATGAAGGTAATGCTGACCGGGCGCAGCAATTGGCGGGTAACGGGCATCAGCGGCCCCTTTTCGGTTTGGTGGCCGGTGCGGAGGCGGTTTCCTCGACCGGATAGGCGGGGCGACCGCCCGGCGCGTCCAGCAACAGCAGGAAGCGGTGCTTGTCGACCTCGGCCAGCGGCTCGCACAGGATGCGCGCGAACGAGGTGGCCTGGCGATCAACCTTGACCACCTTGGCGACCGGCAGGCCGGCCGGGTAAATCCCGTCGATGCCCGAGGTATGCAGCATGTCACCCACCTGGATGTCCACGTTGGGCGCCAGATTATGGATTTCCAGCAATTGCTGGCGGCCCATGCCATAGACAACGGTGCGCATCTGCGTGCGTTCCACTTCGACCGGCACCATGTGGTTGCGGTCGGACAAGAGGCGTACTTCGCTGGTCAGCGGCTGTACGCGCACCACCTGGCCGACGACCCCGCGGCTGTCGATGGCGATCTGCCCGGCATGCACACCCTGCTTGTCGCCACGGTCGACGATGAGCTTGGCCGAGAACGGGTCGCGGCCGTTATACAGCACCTCGGTGAGCTGGCTGGCGCGCGGCTGACTGGCCTGTGCGGCGGTCAGGCCGCGCAGATAGGTGTTCTCGGTTTCCAGTGCCTTGAGCTTCATCTCGTTGGCCCTGGCCACCAGTTGTGCATCGTGCAGCTGGCGGTTTTCGGCCTGCAGGTCGGCTTGCCGGGTCAGGAAGTCATTGCCGGTGCGGATGGCCTTGAACGGTGCCGTCGCCAGCCATTGCAGCGGATAGAGCAATACGGAAATCTGTTCGCGCACGCGGCCCAGCATGCTGTAGCGCGCATCGCCGATGACGAGCGCAAGCGACAGCATGGCAAACACCAAGAGCCGCGTGAGCGGCTTGGGGCCTTGCTTGAAGAAAGCGGGTTGATTGGATTGCATCGTAAACACGCATGCGTCCGTTAAATGCACAGCGCCCGGTGCGAACACCGGGCGGCAGGATCAGGCCGGACGATTCATGCGTCGCGTCCCACTTAGTCGTTGGTGAAGATGGCGGTGGCCTTGTCGAGCTTTTCCAGCGCCTTGCCGGAGCCGCGCACCACGCAGGTGAGCGGGTCGTCGGCGACGATGACCGGCAGGCCGGTTTCTTCCATCAAGAGGCGATCCAGGTCGCGCAGCAGCGCGCCGCCACCGGTCAGCACCATGCCCTTTTCGGCAATGTCGGCGCCCAGTTCCGGCGGGGTCTGTTCCAGTGCCTGCTTTACGGCGGACACGATCTGGTTCAAGGGTTCGGTCAGTGCTTCGAGGATTTCGTTGCTGGAGATGGTGAACGAGCGCGGGATGCCTTCGGCAAGGTTGCGGCCCTTCACTTCCATTTCGCGTACTTCGGCGCCCGGGAAGGCCGAGCCGATGCGCTTCTTGATGTCTTCGGCGGTGGTTTCACCGATCAGCATGCCGTAGTTGCGGCGGATGTAGTTGATGATGGATTCATCGAACTTGTCGCCGCCGACGCGCACGCTGGAGGCGTAAACGATGCCGCCCAGCGAGATCACGCCCACTTCCGTGGTGCCGCCGCCGATGTCTACCACCATGGAGCCGGTGGCTTCTTCGACCGGCAGGCCGGCACCGATGGCCGCTGCCATTGGTTCTTCGATCAGCTCGACCTTGCGCGCACCGGCGCCCAGTGCCGATTCACGGATCGCGCGGCGCTCAACCTGGGTGGAGCCGCAGGGGACGCAAATCACGATACGCGGAGGGGAGCTGAACAGACGGCTCGGGTTCACCTTTTTGATGAACTGCTTGAGCATTTGCTCGGTAATGGTGAAGTCGGCAATCACGCCGTCCTTCATCGGGCGGATGGCGTTGATGCTGCCCGGTGTGCGGCCGAGCATCTTCTTGGCTTCGGCGCCCACTGCCAAAATGGTTTTTTTGCCCGAGGGGCCGCCTTCCTGCTGGATGGCGACAACCGACGGCTCGTCCAGCACGATACCTTTGCCCTGCATGTAAATCAGCGTGTTGGCTGTGCCAAGGTCAATCGCAATATCGTTGGCGAAATAGCCGGAAAGGAGACCAAACATCGTGTGCTCGCAGTGATGAATTCTGTATAGGGGAGTTGCGCCCCGGCGCGGGCTGGCAGGGTGGCCCGGCGGTTTGGGCGAATCAAGGGCGGTATGATACCCTAAGGCGCTGACGTTAATGAAGGTTTAGTGGGGGAGAATTACCGTTATGTCCCTGTCTTTGGACGACGTACGGCGTATTGCCAAGCTGGCCCGCATTGCGGTGTCGGATGATGAAGTTGCTGCGACGCAACAACAGCTCAATCGCATCTTCGGTTTGATCGAGGAAATGCGCGCCGTCGACACCACCGGCATCGAGCCGATGTCGCACGCGCAGGACGTTGCGCTGCGCCTGCGCGACGACGTGGCCACTGCCGCTAACCGCCGCGAAGCCTTCCAGGCCGTGGCGCCGGAAGTCGATGGCGGCCTGTATCTGGTCCCCAAGGTGATCGAGTGAGTCGCGTCGCAACGCATTTGCGCGAAGCGGCCGATCTGCTGGCACGCGTGCTGGCCGATCAGGTGTTTCTCGATGCGGTGGAAGCCGCTGCCGATACGCTGGTGCACAGCTTCAAGCAAGGCGGCAAGGCAATCTCCTGCGGCAACGGCGGCTCGCATTGTGACGCCATGCACTTTGCCGAGGAATTGTCCGGCCGCTACCGCGATGATCGCCCGGCATTGCCGGCCATGGCCGTGTCCGACCCGTCGCACATCACCTGCGTGGGCAACGATTACGGCTTCAACGAGATTTTTGCCCGCCAGGTGGCCGCTTTCGGTCGTGCCGGCGACGTGCTGGTGGGGATTACCACCAGCGGCAACTCGGCCAACGTGATCCGCGCCGTGGAAGAAGCCCGCGTGCGCGGCATGAAAGTGGTCCTGCTGATGGGCAAGGACGGTGGCAAGCTCAAGGGCGCTGCCGACGTTGAAATCATCGTGCCGCACTTCGGCTATGCCGACCGCATCCAGGAAATCCACATCAAGGTCATCCACACCCTGATCGACCTGATCGAGCAGGGCATGGGCTACAGCCAGCCTGCCAGCCCGAACTGAACAGACACAAGCCAACATCATGACTGTACGCACACTCAAGCAGCTTTCCGACCTGCTCGCTGCCGGCAAGACCTCGGCGGTTGAACTGGCGCAGGATTATCTGGCGCGCATCGATGCGCTCAACCCGACGCTGAACGCCTTCATCACCGTCGATCATGCCAAAACGCTGGCCGAGGCCCAGGCGGCCGATGCCGCGCGCGCAGCCGGCAATGCCGGCCTGCTGACCGGCGCGCCCATCGCGCACAAGGACATCTTCTGTGCCGAGGGCTGGAAAACCAGCTGCGGCTCGAAAATGCTGGATAACTTCATCTCGCCTTATGACTCGACCGTGGTCGAGAAAACCCGCGCTGCGGGGCTGGTGACCCTGGGCCGGCTGAACATGGATGAATTCGCCATGGGCTCGTCCAACGAGAACAGCTTTTACGGCGCGGTGAAAAACCCGTGGGACTTGCAAGCTGTGCCGGGCGGTAGCTCGGGCGGTTCGGCCGCTGCCGTGGCTGCGGGCCTTGCGCCGGTCGCCACTGGCACTGATACCGGCGGCTCGATCCGCCAGCCGGCCGCGTTCTGCGGCATTACCGGCATCAAGCCCACCTATGGCATCGTCAGCCGCTACGGCATGATTGCCTACGCCTCGTCGCTGGATCAGGGCGGCCCGCTGGCGCATACCGCCGAAGACTGCGCGCTGCTGCTGAACGTGATGGCCGGTTTCGACGAGCGCGATGCCACCAGTCTGCAGCACGACAAGGAAGACTACGCACGCGATCTGAACCAGCCGCTGGCCGGCCTGCGCGTTGGCCTGCCGCGCGAGTATTTTGCCGAGGGCCTGGCGGCCGATGTCGCCGGCGCCATCGATGCAGCAATCGGCGAGCTGAAGAAGCTGGGTGCCGCCGTGGTCGAAATCAGCCTGCCCAATACCAAGCTGGCGATTCCGTCTTACTACGTGATCGCACCCGCCGAAGCATCGAGCAACCTCAGCCGCTTTGACGGCGTGCGCTATGGCCATCGTGCCGCGCAGTACGAGGGCCTGAACGGCATGTACGAGCAGACCCGTGCCGAGGGTTTCGGTACCGAGGTCAAGCGCCGCATCCTGACCGGTTCCTATGTGCTCAGCCACGGTTACTACGACGCCTACTACCTGCAGGCGCAGAAAATCCGCCGCATCATTGCCAACGATTTCCAGGCCGCGTTCGCCCAGTGCGACGTGATTGCCGGCCCGGTGGCACCGAATACTGCGTGGAATCTGGGCGAAAAGAATGCCGATCCGGTGGCCATGTATCTGGAAGACATCTACACGCTGGGCGTGAATCTGGCCGGCTTGCCGGGCATGAGCGTGCCAGTGGGTTTTGGCAACAATGGCCGTCCTGTCGGCATGCAACTGATCGGCAATTATTTTGCCGAGGCGCGCATGCTGAACGTGGCGCACCAGTACCAGCAAGTGACTGACTGGCACAACAAGGCACCGGCGCTGTAAGTGACTGCCGTGGCTGCAACGCGGATCGTCCAGCTGGAGGCGCTGACCACCTCGGCGTGGCCGGCGCTCAGCACCGAATTACTGGACGGCTGGCTGCTGCGCTTTGCCGCCGGCTATACCAAGCGCGCCAATTCGGTGCTGCCGCTGTATGCCGGCGCGCTGCCGGATGAAGCAAAGATCGAGTACGTTGAAGCACGTTACCAGGCCGTGGGCCAGCCAGCCGTTTTCAAGCTGACCCCGGCAACAGCCGCACTGGATGCCACGCTGGCAGCGCGCGGTTATGAACTGGTGGATGCATCCAGCGTGCAGACGCTGGATTTGCAGCGCGAGCGCTATCAGCAAGACCCGCAGGTGACGCTGTGGCGCCAGCCTGACCCGGTCTGGTTTGATGCCTTTGCCGGCATGAGCGGGCTGACCCCGGCGCAGCGCGAAGCGGCCGCCCGCATGCTGGCAGGCTATGCCTGCAATACCGCATTTGCCGTGGTGCGGCAGCACGAGCGCATTGTGGCCTGCGGCTTTGCCGTACGGCAGTGGGACAGCGTGGTGCTGTTCGACATCGTGACCGACCCGGCCGAGCGCCGCAGCGGTTATGGCCGCCGCTTGGTGGATAGCCTGCTGGCCTGGGGGCAGGAAGCCGGTGCCACGCAGGGCTTGCTGCAAGTGGTAGCGGACAACGCACCGGCCGTGGCGCTGTATGCCGGCTTCGGTTTTGCCGAGCAATATCAATATTGGTATCGCCGTCAGCCTGGCTGACGACGATGGAACGAAAGAAGAGAGCAGACACCATGAAATGGGAAGTCGTCATCGGGCTGGAAGTACATACCCAGCTCACCACGCAATCGAAGATTTTCTCGCCGGCCAGCACCGCCTTTGGCGCCGCGCCCAACACGCAAACCGCCGTGGTGGACATCGCCTTGCCCGGCGCACTGCCGGTGATGAACAAGGCTGCGGTCGAGAAAGCCATCCAGTTTGGCCTCGCCATCGGTGGCAAGGTCAACCGCCGCTCGGTGTTTGCGCGCAAGAATTACTTCTACCCCGACTTGCCCAAGGGCTACCAGATTTCGCAGTTCGAGCTGCCGGTGGTTGAGGGTGGTGCGATCACCATCAACGTTGATGGCGTCGAGAAAACCATCAACCTGACCCGCGCGCATCTGGAAGAAGATGCCGGCAAGTCGGTGCACGAGGACTTCCACGGCCAGAGCGGTATTGACCTCAACCGCGCCGGCACGCCGCTGCTGGAAATCGTCTCCGAGCCGGAAATGCGCTCGGCGGCCGAGGCCGTGGCCTACGCCAAGGCGCTGTATTCGCTGGTGACCTGGATCGGCATTTGCGACGGCAATATGCAAGAAGGCAGCTTCCGCTGCGACGTGAACGTGTCGGTGCGCCCGTTCGGCCAGGCCGAATTCGGCACCCGCCGCGAAATCAAGAACCTGAACAGCTTCAAGTTCATCGAGCAGGCGGTGCATGCCGAAGTGCGTTATCAGATCGAGTTGATCGAAGATGGTGGCAAGGTGCAGCAGGCCACGGTGCTGTTCAACCCGGATACCGGCGAAACCCGCGCCATGCGCAGCAAGGAAGACGCACACGACTACCGCTACTTCCCCGACCCCGATCTGCCGCCGCTGGTCATCGGTGAAGACTGGATCGAGCGCGTGCGTGGCGAGCTGCCGGAACTGCCGGCTGCGATGCAGCAGCGTTTCCAGAGCCAGTACGGCATTCCGGCCTACGATGCATCCACCCTGACCGCATCCAAGGCGCTGGCAGCATTTTACGAAGCCACCGTGGCAGCAGGCGCTGATGCCAAGCTGGCCTCGAACTGGATCATGGGCGATGTATCGGCCACCTTGAACCGCGAGGAAAAGGACATCACTGCCAGCCCGGTCTCGGCCGAGGCGCTGGCCGCGCTTATCAAGCGCGTGATGGACAACACCATCAACAACAAGACCGCCAAGGACGTGCTGAAGAAGATGTGGGAGTCGGGCGCGACTGATCCATCGGTGGCCGACACCATCATCGAGCGCGACGGCCTGAAGCAGGAAACCGATACTGGCGCGATTGAAGCCATTGTCGATGCCGTACTGGCCGCCAACCCGAAGGCGATTGAGGAATATCGCTCGGGCAAGGAAAAAGCGCTGAACGCGCTGGTCGGCCAGGTCATGAAGGGCAGCGGTGGCAAGGCCAACCCGGCCATGGCGCTGGAGTTGTTGAAGAAAAAAGTGGGCTGAACAGGCTGATGATGTTCAACAAAAAGCGGGCTTGGGCCCGCTTTTTGTTTGTGTGTGGCCAAGAGTGGCGCCTGCGGCGCGGCGCTTGGGTGCCGGTTCCGCCCGGCGTGCAGGTCAAGGGGGCGTTTCGCCACCTCCTTAACAACCCCGGGCGACCCTGCTTCAGTATTCCATGGCTGCGCCATGGAATACCCTGCGCTGCGCGCCCAGTGCGGTGGGAAGGTAACTCGCCCTGCGGACTCAAACATCCCTTCCTGACTACCCCGCGCCGTGCTGTGCTGCTCGGCGCTTCGGAAGCGGGAGGGCGGTCTGCAGCCTGCAGTCGTTACCGGGTATTTGCGGCTAGATTTGACGGAGTGGCGGCTGCTCCGTTGCGCGTGGCAGGGTTCACAGTAGTAAGGATTTTCGCCGTGAATTGATGGACTCGGCTGCTATTCTTTTTTTCGATCAATGTGGAGAAAAGCATGACAACAGCACGTCGGCCGTCTTTCAAGGCGGCTTGGGGCGCATTTCAGCAGGTGCGCGGAGATGTCAAGGAAGTGGGTAAATTCCTTGGTGGCAAGATCGAAATCAATACCGAGTTGGGGCGGAATGGCGGGTATACGAATGCATGTCCGATCAGGATGAGCTACGTGCTGAACTACACTGGTTTTCCGATCCATGCTGGGCATGGCTTCAAGATCAGCACTGGTGCCGACCGGAAAAACTACCTGATCCGCATCAACGACATGGTTCAGTACCTCAAGATCAATTTCGGTGCGCCGGACAAAGTTGTTGACCGTCCGCCACTGCCGGATGACTTCTGGGACATGCAAGGCATTATTCTGGTAGAGGGTGATGGTTGGGATAACGCCCGTGGTCACGTGACGCTTTGGGATGGTTCACACTGCGCCGACACTTGCCATATGTACGGCGATCCCAAAAACTGGCCGTTCTCTCCCCAAAAGGCATCAATATGGGTTCTAAAGTAGCCTGGGTCGCGCTGGCATTGGCGCTTTTTGTTGGTACATCGGCCGCGAAGCAGCGGCCCTACGGCCCGCACAATACCGACAAATACACCCAGCGGGAGATGCTCAAGAACTGGGCGCTGTCCGTTTGCATCGCCATGTCGTGGGACAAGAAAGGTGTGGATAAAGTGGCCGATGACGCGGGCGGCACTGCCAGCGGCTACTTTGAATACAGCAATGCGCCTGATGCTGCATTTGATGAGGTGCGGAAGCTGGCCAGCAAGTACGCTCACCTGGAGTACGGCGGATCAATCCCCGGCGAGTTCAACACGATGAAGTGCATCGACCTCTTCCATAGCGATGAGCTGGATCGGGTCGTGAAGAAGTATGTAAAGGCCAGCAGTCGAGATAAGTAGGCTTGAGTCACCGCAGATGATGAAGGCTCCCTTGGGGAGCCTCTCATTTTGGGCTAGCAAGGTACGCGATTACATTGCGCTCGCACACCCTGCCGGCTTGTAAACCCGTTCGGTCGAAGCCGGGGGGGCTGAGTAGTTCCTGTGCTGGCCGCCGTGGCCGTGCCACCAGCTCGCCACCGCAGTTCGGGCAGCATGCCTGCAAGTGCGCAGTGCAGTCGGCACAGAAGGTGCATTCAAACGAGCAGATGCAGGCAACGTCACGATCTGGGCCCTGAGTCTGTCCCCGATCTGGCTGCGAGGGGCTGATCGGGGCTCATGCGCTGCTCGAAATCCTCATGTACTACAGTACATTCCGGTTTTTGCGCTGCTCTTCACCCCGCTGAGCCGCCTCTCGCCGAGATCGGAAACAGACTCTATGGATCGCGGTTGCAGCATTCGCAGTTGGGGCGCAGGGCCAGCATGGTGAGTCCCCCGAGGTGGATGCTTCACCATAAAGTGCCGGTTGCTGGCCCGTTTGCCACAATGGCGTCAAATCCTGCCAACCGGTTACGTCGGCTGGTGCAAGTCCAGCGCCGTGCCTTCTACGTATACCGCCTTCACCCGCAATTCCCTATCCAGCACCACCGCATCACCCCATGCGCCGAGCGCCAGCCGGCCACGGTCGGCCAGGCCGAGGTAGTCGGCCGGGTTGCGCGAGATGCGGTTGCTGGCGTCTTCCACACTCAGCCCCAGCGACACCAGATTGCGCAGCACCAGGTCCATGGTCAGTGCGCTGCCGGCCAGGGTGCCGTCGGGCAGGGTGACGGCGCCCAGGCATTTGGTTACGCTGCGGCCACGGCCGGTGTAGGTGCCGTCGGGCAGGCCGGCAGTCTGGGTGGCGTCGGTCACGCAATACAGTTTGGGTATGCTGCGCAGCGCCACTTTCATCGCGCCGGGGTGGACGTGGATCAGGTCGGGGATCAGCTCGCTGTATTGCGCGTGCGCCAGCGCGGCGCCCACCATGCCGGGCGCGCGGTGGTTGAGCGGCGTCATCGCGTTATACAGGTGGGTGAAGCCGGCCACGCCGTGCTGCAGCGCCTGCATGCCTTCCTCATACGTGCCCAGGGTGTGGCCGATCTGCACCCGCACGCCGCGTTCGGCCAGGGTGCGGATGATGGCGTCGTGGCCGGCGATTTCCGGCGACAGCGTGACTACCTTCACCGGCACCAGCGCCATGTATTCGTCCAGCTCGGCCAGCACGGCCGGGCGGACCTCATTGGGCAGGCCACCCAGCCGGCCGGGGTTTACATACGGGCCTTCCAGGTGGACGCCGAGCAGGCGCGGTGCATTGGCGGGGCGCAGCGTGATGGGGGCGGCCAGTTCTGCCAGCAGCGCGCGCAGTTTGTCGTGCGTGGTGCAGACGGTGGTGGCCAGCATGGCCGTGGTGCCGTGCTGCGCGTGCATGCGGGCGATGCGCACGGTGGCGTCGGCGCCGTCCATGGTGTCCAGCCCCAGCCCGCCGTGCACGTGCAGGTCGATGAAGCCGGGCAGGATGTACTCGTCCCCGTTATCGGCCGGATCGACCGCATGGCCACCCAGCTGCGCAATGCGCCCGGCATCGAATGCCAGGCTGCCGTGGCGCCAGCCGTCAGGGGTAAGGATGTTGCCGTTGAGCATGGGGCCTCCTGCAAGAGCCTGCCAGGCAAGCTTGGCTCGATATTGTTGATTTCCCCGCATCAAGCCCCCGGCCAGGCCGGGCGCCAACTGTTTGCGGGGGGTGAAACGCGGCTCTTGCCCTGTTCGATTCCACGCCCCCCGCCTTCGCCGCCGCGAGGGAGCCTCGCTTCGCTCGTCAGCGGCACGAATGGAGATGGGCGGTAAATCAACCATTACGGGGCGCGGCAAGCGCTGGGCCTCGATGGTTATCGTCAAACCAGACCACATGGTTTGCAAGTCAAGAAACGTAACACGCTGACCCCGTGCGGATGGCCTGCAACTGTTGCTGTCTTGCTGCGGCAATCCGGCTTAGGATGGGGTTCAATTTTCTTCGCTACGGGGTTGGTTCCATGCAGCTGGTCATCGGCAACAAGAAGTATTCATCGTGGTCCTTGCGCCCTTGGCTGGGGCTGACGCAGGCTGGTATTGCGTTCGATGAGCGCGTGATCAATCTGTACGCACCCGATAGCCTGGCGCAGCGCCTGGCAGTCACGCCCACCGGCAAGGTGCCGGCGCTGGTTGATGGCGAGCTGGTGATCTGGGAAACGCTGGCGATTGCCGAATACGTGGCCGAGAAATATCCGCAAGCCGGGCTGTGGCCGGCCGATGCCACTGCGCGTGCCGTGGCGCGCGCGGTATGTGCCGAGATGCACGCCGGCTTCGTGCCGCTGCGCTCCACCTGCAATATGGATCTGTCACGGCGCAAGACGGTAGAAATCACCCCGGCGGTGCAGGCCGATGTCGACCGCATCGTTGCGCTGTGGGCCGATTGCCGCGCGCGCTTTGGTACGAGTGGTCCCTTCCTGTTCGGGGCTTTCAGCTGGGCCGATGCTTTCTATGCGCCGGTGGCGACACGCTTTCGCACCTACGGCATTGCACTGCCGCCCGAGGCGCAGGCCTATGTCGATCTGTTGCTGGCTCTGCCGGCCTTCAAGGCGTGGGAGGCGGCCGCCCTGGCCGAGCCTTGGTCGGATCAGTGATCGTGTGTCAATCCGGATAAAAACCGCCCGCCATGGGGCGGTTTTTATTTGCTTAAAAAATAGGCAGGCGGTAGAATGCGCGCCTTCCCCGTCTGTCCCCGCTGTCTGCCCATTCCGTATGCATATCGGCCCGTATCGGCTTGCCAACAATCTGATCGTCGCACCCATGGCTGGTGTGACGGACAAGCCTTTCCGGCAGTTGTGCAAGCGTTTTGGTGCCGGCCATGCGGTGAGCGAGATGATCACGGCCGACCAGTCGCTGCGGCTGACCAAGAAGACGCAGCGGCGCGCTGATTTCGATGGCGAGCTGGCGCCGATTTCGGTACAGATTGCCGGGTCTGATCCCGAGCAGCTGGCGCAGGCCGCGCAGTATCAGGTGGAAAACGGCGCGCAGATTGTCGACATCAATATGGGTTGCCCGGCCAAAAAGGTGTGCAACAAGCTGGCCGGATCGGCCCTGCTGCAAAATGAAACCTTGGTCGGCGATATTCTGCAGGCGGTGGTCAAGGCGGTGGATGTGCCGGTCACCCTGAAAACGCGCCTGGGCTTTTGCAACGGCGAGGAAAACATCCTGCGCGTGGCAAGAATGGCCGAAGACGCCGGCATTGCCGCGCTGGCCATACACGGCCGCACGCGCGAGGACATGTACAACGGCGCGGCGCGTTATGCGCTGATCCGTGAAGTAAAAAACAGCATCCGCATCCCGGTGATCGCCAATGGCGACATCGACACGCCGCACAAAGCAGCCGAAGTGCTGCAGGCGACGGGGGCGGACGCCATCATGATCGGCCGGGCTGCACAGGGGCGGCCCTGGCTGTTTCGCGAGGTTGCTCACTATCTGGCTACCGGCGAATTGTTGCCGCAGCCCGAGGTGATCGAGATACGCGATGTATTGATCGAACATCTGGATGGGCTCTACAGCCATTACGGCGAGTATTCGGGCTGCCGCATCGCCCGCAAGCACATCGCCTGGTACACCAAGGGGCTGCGCGGCGGCAACGAATTCCGCCAGGCCATGTACCGGCTTGAGTCCACCACAGAACAACAACAGGCCACGCGGGCGTTTTTCGACCGCTTGCTCGAAACGGGCGAGCGCTTGAGCTACGACGTGGACCTAGCAGCACATCAGGGAGAATTATGAATCAGCACGATAGCAATCTGATCGTCGATCCGATTGCCGAGGCCATCAAGACCTCGCTCGAACAGTATTTTCACGACCTCGACGGCGAAGCGCCGTGCGCGGTGTATGACATGGTGCTGGCGCGCGTTGAGAAACCGCTGTTGACCCTGGTGCTGGAGCGCGTCGAGGGCAATCAGACCCGCGCTGCGGAGATGCTGGGCATCAACCGCAACACGCTGCGCAAGAAGCTGCAAACCTACGATCTTCTGTAAATAAAAAACAGGTGCATGAGATGAGCAAAATCACCCGGGCGCTGATCAGCGTCTCCGACAAGACCGGCGTACTCGACTTCGCCAAGGCCCTCGCTGCGCAAGGCGTGGAAATCCTGTCCACCGGCGGCACCGCCAAGCTGTTTGCCGACAACGGTGTGCCGGTGATCGAAGTGGCCGACTACACCGGCTTTCCGGAAATGCTCGACGGCCGCGTGAAGACGCTGCACCCGAAAATCCACGGCGGCATCCTCGGCCGTCGCGATCTGGACAGCCACGTCAGCATGATGGCCGAGCATGGCATCGGCAATATCGATCTGGTCTGCGTGAACCTGTACCCGTTCGAGGCCACCATCGCCAAGCCCGATTGCAGCTTCGATGACGCCATCGAAAACATCGACATCGGTGGCCCGGCCATGGTGCGCTCTGCCGCCAAAAACCACGCCCACGTTGCCATCGTCACCGACGCCGCCGACTACGCCGCGCTGATCGAAGAAATGCAGGCCAACGCCGGCGCGCTGACCCTGGCCACCCGCCGCAACCTGGCCAAGAAGGCGTTCAGCCATACCGCTGCCTATGATGGCGCGATTTCCAACTACCTGACCGCACTGACCGACGACGGCGAAAAGGCCACGTTCCCGAACCGCCTGAACGTGCAGTTCGAGAAAGTGCAGGACATGCGCTACGGCGAAAACCCGCACCAAGCTGCCGCGTTCTATCGCGATCTCGACCCGGCACCGGGTTCGCTGGCCAACTACAAGCAGTATCAAGGCAAGGAGCTGAGCTACAACAACATCGCCGATGCCGATGCTGCGTGGGAAGCCGTCAAGCAATTCACCAAGCCGGCCTGCGTGATCGTCAAGCACGCCAATCCGTGTGGCGTGGCGGTTGCTGCGGATACCTACAGCGCCTATCAGCTGGCATTCGCCACCGACACCACCAGCGCCTTCGGCGGCATCATCGCCTTCAACAAGGCCATCGACGTTGATACCGTCGAAGCCGTGTCCAAGCAGTTCATGGAAGTGCTGATCGCCCCGGGCTATACGCCGGAAGCGCTGGCACTGCTGGCCAAGAAAGTGAACGTGCGCGTGCTGGAAGTCGCCATCGAAAGCGGCGAGAACAAGTTCGATCTCAAGCGCGTTGGCGGCGGCCTGCTGGTGCAGACCCCGGATACCCACACGCTGACCCTGGCCGACCTCAAGGTCGTCACCAAGATCCAGCCGACCGAGCAACAGCTCAAAGACCTGCTGTTCGCCTGGAATGTGGCGAAGTTCGTCAAGTCCAACGCCATCGTGTTCTGCGGCAAGGGCCAGACGCTGGGCATCGGCGCCGGCCAGATGAGCCGTGTCGACAGCACCAAGATCGCTGCCATCAAGGCCAAGAACGCCGGTCTGGACCTGCGCGGTTCGGTGGCTGCATCGGATGCCTTCTTCCCGTTCCGCGATGGCGTGGACGTGATCGCCGAGAACGGCGTATCCGCGATCATCCAGCCGGGCGGCTCGGTACGTGATGACGAAGTGATCGCCGCCGCCGACGAACATGGTATTGCCATGGTCGTGACCGGCATCCGCCACTTCCGCCATTGATGGTTGCAGGGCGCGCACTGAACGGGGCGCGCCCTTTCTGTTTGCTTTGGTCGGGCTTTCTGCAAAGCGTAACACCGTGTGCGCCGTGCAGGCGTTACTGTTCCATCCTGAACAATTCGTGTGGATCGATGATGAAAAAACTGCTTGCGCTGTTTGGCTTGCTGGCGGCGTTGCCTGCCTATGCGGCCGATTGCGGCAATATGGGTGAGTGGCTGGGCGGCGCCTGCCAGCGCGTTGCCGATACCTATGGCAATGGCACGCCCGATCTCTACATCAGCGGCTATGCCTGGCATGACCCGGGCACCTATACCGAAGAAAAGCGCAAAGAGCTGAACGACAGGGCCTGGGGTCTGGGCTACGGCCGGCACACCACCGATGACAAGGGCAACGACGAACTTGTCTACGGCATGATTTTCAAGGACTCGCACTTTACGCCCGAGCTGATCATTGGCTATGGCCATTTATGGAACTGGCAGATTGCCGGCCCGGTGTCGGCTGGGCTGGGCTATACCGTCGGCATGACCAGCCGGCAGGACATTTTTGGCGGCATCCCCTTCCCGGTGGCCTTTCCGCTGCTGCAGCTCAAGGTGGATCGCTTCTCGGTGATGGGCACGGTCATTCCCAAGCTGGGTGGCGGCCTGAACCACGGCAACGTGGCCTATTTCTTCGGTCGCTACGAACTGGAATAAACGCCGCAGGCTGGCGTGGCCGGCCGGGCAAACACTGCTTCAACAGGATTTACGGATATGAATATTCTCGTCATCGGCTCCGGCGGCCGCGAGCACGCGCTGGCGTGGAAAATTGCGCAGAGCGAGCGCGTAGGCAAGGTGTTTGTTGCACCGGGCAACGCGGGCACCGCGCTGGAACGCAACCTGACCAATGTCGACGTCACGGCGATCCCCGATCTGGTGGCCTTCGCGCAGCGCGAAAACATCGCGCTGACCGTGGTTGGTCCCGAGGCGCCGCTGTCGCAAGGCGTGGTCGATGCGTTCCGCGCTGCCGGCCTCAAGGTATTCGGCCCGACGCGTGCTGCCGCGCAGCTCGAATGGTCCAAGGATTTCGCCAAGGCCTTCATGAAGCGCCACGGCATTCCGACCGCTGATTACGAAACCTTTGGCGATGCCGCTGCGGCGCATGCCTATATCGACGCCAAGGGCGCACCCATCGTCATCAAGGCCGATGGCCTGGCTGCCGGCAAGGGCGTGGTGGTGGCGCTGACGCTGGACGAAGCGCACGCTGCCGTCGACATGATGCTGGCCGACAACAAGTTCGGTGATGCCGGCGCCCGCGTGGTGATCGAGGAATTCCTCGCCGGCGAGGAAGCCAGCTTCATCGTGATGGTCGATGGCAAGAACGTGCTGGCGATGGCATCGAGCCAGGACCACAAGCGCCTGCTCGACAACGACCAGGGCCCGAATACCGGCGGCATGGGTGCCTACAGCCCGGCACCGGTGGTGACGCCGGAAATCCACGCGCGCACCATGCGCGAAGTCATCCTGCCTACCGTGGCCGGCATGGCCAAGGATGGCGTCGAGTTCACCGGCTTCCTGTATGCCGGCCTGATGATCTCTGCCGATGGCGCGGTCAAGGTGGTGGAATACAACTGCCGCTTTGGCGATCCGGAAACCCAGCCCATCATGCTGCGCCTGAAAAGCGACTTCGTGACCCTGCTGGAGCATGGTGTGAACGGTACGCTGGATCAGGCCGAGGCCGAATGGGACCGCCGCGTGGCGCTGGGCGTGGTGCTGGCTGCGGCCAACTACCCGGAAACCCCGCGCAAGGGTGACGCGATTGGTGGCCTGGGCAAGCAATACGAAGACGGCCACATCTTCCACGCCGGCACGGCGCTGGATGCGGTCGGTGACGTGGTCACCAGCGGTGGCCGCGTGCTGTGCGTGACCGCATTTGGCGAGAACTTCAAGATGGCGCAGAAGCGGGCCTACGAGCTGCTCTCCGATGTGGCTTTCGACGGCATGCAGTACCGCAAGGACATCGGCTGGCGTGCCATCACGCGTTGACCTGTGTTGTTTACCAATAAAAAACCGGGCCTGTGCCCGGTTTTTTATTGGGCAGCGTGACACGTCTGCGGGCTACCAGCTTTTGCGCGCATAGCCGCCATCGCCACGCCGTGCCCACGCGGCACGTTCCAGCGCAGCGCCATCGGTATAGAAGGGCGGATCGGCCAGTGGCAGGCCGGCGGCCTGTGCGGCTTCGGTCAGGATGTGCAGGTACTCGCCCATGTGTTCGGCGGTATAGGGATTGGTGTCGTGAAAGGTCACCACCACCGGCATCACGCCATCGACCGTGGCCAGGGTGCCGGCATCGCGCGCTGCGCGTACGCGTGCCAGCTCGGTGTGCAGATGGCTGCGCCGGCGCAGGCTGATGATCCAGCCGTAAATCTTGCCGTCGTTGGCCTCGACGTCGCTCAACAGCATGTCCAGCCCCAGGCTGCGGTACAGCGCCAAGGTGCGCGTATTGAAGGCCCAGTCGGGTGGGCGTACCACCTTGGCCGCATGGCCGCACAGTGCGTCCAGATGGCTGCGGCCTTGCTGCAGTGTGGCGGCCAGCTCGGTATCGTCCAGCGCGGTATGCGGAATATGCCCGCGCACCGCGCCGCTGTGCACCGCAACCACATGGCCGGCCGCGCATTCGCGGCGGATCAGCGCTTCACCCTCCGGCACGCCGCCGTGTGCGGCATGCTCGGTCTGCAGAAAGAACAGCGCCTTGATGCCGGGAGTGATGTCGTTATCGGCCAATTGCGCAAGAATGCGCTCGGTCGGTCGGCTGTCCCACAGGCTGGGGCCGTCGTCGAAAGTCAGCAGGAAGCGGATGGGGGCTGTTGGGGCATCCCCGGCGCCGGCCGCAGTTGCGCCCAGCAGCAACATGGCACACAGCGCGCTGCGCAGCCGCTTCATGCCAGCCCGCCGTTGACCGAGATCACCTGCCGGGTGATGTAGCCCGCATCGGCCGACAGCAAGAAGCTCACCGCAGCCGCCACTTCCTCAGGCTTGCCCATGCGCTGCGCCGGGATCATTTTCAGCGCGTGCTCGGCGGTTTCGGCATCGACCATTTCGGTGTCTATCAGCCCTGGTGCCACGCAATTGACGGTGATGCGGCGCTTGGCCAGCTCCAGCGCCAGCGCCTTGCTCGCGCCGATGATGCCGGCCTTGGCCGCCGAATAATTGGTCTGGCCGCGATTGCCGATCAAACCCGACACGGATGCCAGAGTGACGATGCGGCCCGGCTGGCGCGTCTGCACCATGGGCATCACCAGCGGGTGCAGCACGTTGTAGAAGCCATCCAGATTGGTGTGGATCACGCCGTCCCACTGCGCCTCCGTCATGGCCGGGAAAGCGGCATCGGCGGCGATGCCGGCATTGCACACCACGCCATACGGCGCGCCGTGCGTGGCCACGTCGGCTTCGAGCGCGGCACGTGCCGCTTGCCGGTCGGCCACGTCGAATTGCAGCACGCGCACAGCAGTGCCTTGCTGGCGCAGGGTGTCGGCCAGCGTATCCAGCTCGCTCCGGCTACTGCGGCAGTGCAGCGTCAGTGCATAGCCGTCGTGCGCCAGGCGTTCGGCAATGGCGCGGCCTATGCCACGGCTGGCGCCGGTGATCAGCACGGTTGCACTCATGGCGTGCTTTCTCCTGATTGTTGCAAATGGGCTTGCAGGTCTGCCGGCTGGAACACCGACAATTGCGCCTGCGCCAGCAAGCGGCCATCGGGCGCTTCGATACGGCAGGCCAGCATGGACATGCCGTTGCCGGCGCTGAATTCGTTCGCGGCGCTCACCAGCAGGGTATCGCCGACATTGAATGCGGCTACCGAGCTGTCATACAGCCGTGTGCCGAGCAGAAAGCCTGCCGACACTGCTTGATTGCGTTGCCGCGCACACCAGCCGGCATGTGCTGCTGCGGCCTGCGCCATGTATTCCAGCCCTATCCATGCGCCGACCTGCCCGCCTTCGACAAAGGGGCTGTCGGCACGCAAGGTCAGCCGGGTGCATATCGCGCGCTCGTCCACCTGCACGATATGGTCGAGCAGCAGCATGCGGCCCGAATGCGGCAGGTAATCGGCGATGGGCAGTGGCGTATTCATGCCCGCTCCAGCAGCAGCGCGATATTGTTGCCGCCAAAGGCGAACGACGTGGACAGCGCGGCCTGCAGCGGGGCAGCGCTGCGCGCGCCGCTGGCAACTAACGGCAGCGCTGGCAGCTCGGGGTCGGCAACGCCGTCCCAGGTGTGTGGTGGCAGCCGCTGCTGTTCATCGGTCAGTGCCAGCCAGCAGAAGGCGGCCTCAATCGCGCCGGCAGCGCCCAGCGTATGGCCGGTCAGCCCCTTGGTCGAGCTGGCGGGTACGCCGGGTAGCAGGTCGGCCACTACCTTGTGCTCCATGGCGTCGTTCTGCTGTGTGGCCGTGCCGTGCAGGTTGATGTAGCCGACCTCGCTGCGGCCGGCGCGCTGCAGTGCGGCTGTGATGGCCAGGCGTGCGCCATTGCCGGCCGGGTCTGGCGCGGAAATGTGGTGGCCGTCCGAGCTTTCGCCCCAGCCGGCCAGCCGCACCGGCCCGCCATCGCGCGTCATGATGAACAGTGCGGCGCCCTCGCCGATATTGATGCCGCAACGGTTGGCGGACGAGGGCAGGCAGCGTGCGCTGCTGATCGCCTCCAGCGCGCTGAAGCCGGCAATGGTAAAGCGCGCCAGGCTGTCCACCCCGCCGGCCAGCACCAGATCGGCCATGCCGGACTGCAACAGCCGCGCACCTGCCGCCAGTGCCTTGGCGCCCGACGTACATGCGGTCGATACGCAATACGCCGGCCCGGCAACGCCCAAGTGTTGCGCCAGCCATTGCGCGGGCGAACCCAGCTCCTGCTGGCCGTAGTGAAAACCGTCCGGCAGCGCGCCGTGCTGTTCGCCGGCTGCAATGGCCGCTTCACCCTCGGCAATGCCCGAGGTGCTGGTGCCGAGCACGATGGCAATGCGCGCAGCCGGGATGTCCGCAGCCAGTGCTCGGTAGCGCGTTTCGATCTGCGCAAAAGCTGCTGCCAGCAGCGCGTTGTTGCGCGAGCGGTGCGGTAGCGGCAAGTCGTCGAGCGGCGGCAGGTGTGCGGTGACCATGCCGACGGTCAGCCTGCGGCCGGGGCTCCAGGCATCGGTCTGCTGCAGGCCGGGGCTGTGGGCCGCAAACAGGTTTGCGCGCACGGTGGCGATATCGTTGCCCAGCGCGCACAGGATGCCGGGTTGGTGCAGCGTGATCATTGCGCGTCCGCCGTATCGATATCGAGTTGGTAATGCAGGGCCGGATTGCGCAACTGCGCGTGGCCACGCCAGCGGTCGGCCTCGGAGTAAGTGATGGTGATGATTTCAGCATCGCCATGCAACACGCTGCGGTGCAGGTCGCTATCGACCACGCGCCAGCCAGCGGGCAAGCTGCGCGCCAGTGCGTCGGCCGGAGCATGCACCAGCAGGAAGTCATTGAGCATGCGCTCGGCCGGCAGTTGCAGCGGCACATATTCGGTCTTGTTCAGCGTCGTGCCATCGTAGTCGAGCGCAAACAGCCGCACGCCCAGCGCCATGCCCAGCAGGCTGAGCTTGCGCTCGTCGAT
Organism: Andreprevotia lacus DSM 23236; assembly: GCF_900176275.1. GTDB lineage: Bacteria > Pseudomonadota > Gammaproteobacteria > Burkholderiales > Chitinibacteraceae > Andreprevotia > Andreprevotia lacus. The sequence goes on from NZ_FWXD01000002.1 coordinate 274,699, forward strand.
GCTGGTGACCACCTCCATGCTGCGCGTCTGGCCCGGCCATTGCAGCGTCAGCCGCTGTTCCAGCGTGCGTTCGCCGCCCAGTGTAGCGGGCGGCAGTTGCAGCAGCGGCAGGCTGCCGGGTAGCAGGCTGGCGCAGCCCGCCAGCAGCAGTACCGCGCAGGCGGGCAGGAGGCGCATCAGAATGCGGCGCATGCGGCTTCCAGCGATGACAACCGGCGTTCCGGCTTGGCGACGTAGGGATTGTTTTCGTCCCACGCATAACCGGCGAGGATGGACGAAATCATCCGTTCGATGGCCGGGTTCTTGTCCGGGTGGAAAATGATGTTCTGGAAGCGCCCGTCATACCATGCGGTAACAAAGGCACGGAAGGTATCGACGCCGCGCTTGAGCGGACGGGCGTAGTCCTGCTCCCAGTCCACCTGTTCGCCAGCCGCCTCGCGCAGCAGCGCGGTGACGGCCAGATCGGCTGACTTGACCGCGATGGTCACGCCGCTGGAGAACACCGGGTCGAGGAATTCGCCAGCATTGCCCAGCAAGGCATAGCGATTGCCCCACAGCGATTTGACGTTGGCGGCATAGCCGGTGAGCGTGCGCGCCGGTGTATCCCACCCCGCATTGGCCAGCAGCTGCGACAGACCCGGGTCTTCGGCAACGATGGCGCGCAGCCGCTCGGTGTGCTCACCCTGATAACGTTCCAGAAAGGCCGTTTCTGCTACCACGCCGATCGAACAACGGCCGTTGGAGAACGGAATCAGCCAGTACCACACGTGGCAATGCTCGGGGTGGACGGTGACACGGATCTTGTTGCGGTCGAACGTACCGGTGGGGATGCCGTCTTCGATATGCGTGAAGATCGCGCCGCGCACCGGAAAGTCGGACGGGGTTTCCAGATCGAGCAGGCGCGGCAGGGTGCGGCCGAAGCCGCTGGCATCGAGCAGGAAGCTGGCTTCGAGCTGGTAGGTGTGTTCATTCTCGTCGCGCACGGTCAGCAGCGGTTTGTTGCCACCCACGTCGGCGGCAAGCACCGCATGGCGGTAGCGGATGTCGGCACCGGCCTTCTGCGCCCCATTGGCCAGCACGTGGTCGAATGCAGCACGCTGCACCTGATAAGTGGTGCCCCAGCCCGGCGTGAATTTGTCGCGGAAATCGAAATCGGTATATTGCCCGTCGCGCACAAAAGCCGCGCCGTTCTTGTACTGGAAGCCGGCCTCGACCACATCCTGCAGCAGGCCGGCTTTTTCGATATAGGCCATCGACTGCGGCAGCAGGCTCTCGCCGATCGAAAAGCGCGGAAAGGTTTCGCGCTCGATCACGACTACCTCGCGGCCGGCGCGGCGCAACAGCGCTGCGGCAATGCTGCCGGCCGGGCCGGCGCCGATGATGGCGATATCGGTTTGCTGGATCATGGCGTGGGGGCCTCCTGGGTGAACAGCTGTGCATCCGGCGTGGGCCGGCGCAGCAGCGGGGCAATCAGCCAGGCTAGCCCGATGCCGGACAGCGTGGCGATGCCGAAAGTGGACAGGGCCGGCGTGTGGCTGAAGGCCAGCAGGCCGAACGACAGCAGGGTGCACACCGCAGCCAGCGTGATGGCCAGCCGGATGCGTACCTCGCCGGGGTGTTCATTGACGAAAATGCCGTAGTCCATGCCCATGCCCAACAGCAGCAGCAGGGTGAGCACGGTGAGCAATTGCAGCGGTATGCCCAGCCAGCCGAACAGCGCCAGCGTAGCCACGCTGGCCAGCAGCGATGGCGCCAGCACACGCCATGCATGGCGGCGATAGCGCAGCACCAGCACGAGGGTGGTGAGGATGTAGGCAGCAATCAGCACCAGCCCCAGCCGGTCGCGATAGCGGCCCAGCACGGCGGAAATCTCGGCCGGCTTGTCCACCCAGTGCACGCCGGGCAGGCGCAATGCCGCCAGCGCCTGCAGGCTGTCCTTGCCATTGGCGCCGGCCAGCATCACCACACTGGCGTAGCCGTGTGGTGTGTGGCCCAGCCACAGGTGCCGTGCAGGCAGTGAGGCGGGCGAAGCCAGCCAGGTGGCCGGTGCCAGCAGCGGGCCGGCTTGTTGCTGCTGCGTGATCCATGCTGGCGGCAGGCCGACTTCATCGGCCAGCCGGATGAGCAATGGCGTAGCGCGCAACGGCGCGGCCAGCGCTTGCCGGCGTTGTTGCTCGGCCAGCGGCAGCAGCCACTGGCTGACCGCCTGATAGCCTTGCAGACGGCCCTGCTGCTTGAGCTGGTCCAGCGCGGCGGTCAGTTGCAGCTCGCGCGCCAGCAGTGTTTGTTCGTCGGCAGCGTCCACCACGAACAGCTGCGCCGGGCTGGGCAAGGCCAGGATGTCACCGACTTCACGCTGCTGCTGCATCAGGCCAGCATCGAGTGCGGCCAGCGCGCGGATATCATCGCGGCGCTCCAGTTGCCACAGACCGCCGATCAGCAGCGGCGATGCGATCAGCAGCGCCAGCCATGCCTGCCGGGTGCTCAGTCGCGGCCAGCGCGCCAACAGCCGCAGCAGCGGCCGGCCCAGCCAGCCTGCCTGCAGTTGCGCCGGGGCCAGGCGCGGATACCAGATCAGTTCGGACAGCCATGCCGATGCAATGCCGGTGGCGGCAAACACCGCAATCTGCGCCAGGCCCGGAAAGGGCGTCAGCATCAGGCTCAGATAGGCCACGGCGGTGAACACGGTGGCCAGCAACAGGCTGGGCAACAGGCGCTCCAGCCGCGCGCCGGCACTCACTCGTGCCCCCAGGCTGGTGCTGTGCAGCAGCAGGCTGTAATCGACCGCCACGCCGATCAGGCTGCAGCCGAATACCAGCGTCAGCATGTGCACGCGCGGATAGAGTAAAAAGGTGAGCGCCAGTGCGATTACGGTGCCGGTGAACACGGACAGCGCCACCAGCGGCAGCGCGCGCCAGCCACGGAAGGTCAGCAGCACCAGCAGCACGATGCCCAGCAAGGAGCCCACGCCTATAGTGGACATTTCGTGTTCGGCTTGCGTGGCCGCCTTGGCCGCATGCAGCGCCACACCTGCACGCAACACCTTGATGTCGGGCGCCTGGATTTGCGCAATGGCCTGCTCCAGCCCTTGCGCCACCGTGCGCTGGATGTCGAGCGAGAACGCGCTGCCGCGCACGGTATAGCTCAGCACTGCATAGTGCAGGCCGCCATGCTCGACCCACAGCTGGCCGCCCTCTGGCCGCACCGGTGAGCGCTCGCCCAGGCTGGTCAGCCAGTTGCCATAGGTGCCGAAGGGGTCATCCCGCCACGGTAGCGCGCCGGGTGCGACGCCGGAATATGCACCGGTCAGCGCGCGCTGCAGCAGCGCATCCTGCCCGGCTTTGCCCAGTTGGGCCAGATCGGCCGGGGCCAGCAGGCTGCTGCGGTACTGTGCGTAGAAATCACGCAAGGTAGCCAGATCAAGCGATTGCGCCTGTGCATCCAGCGGCAATGGCTTGAGCGCCGCCGCCAGTTGCGTGGCGGCCTGCGCCGCATGGTCACGGTCCTTGCTGCCCACCAACACGATGAGCTGGCGCTCGGCGCTTTTCGCCAGCACCGCCATCGCCTGCTCGGTGACGGTATCGCGCTCGCCGCGCGGCAGCAGCGCGAACAGGTCGGTGTCCAGCCGCTGCGTCCAGTCCTTGTGCTGCAGCACCAGCCAGCCCGTAGCGCCCAGCAGCACCAGCAGCCACAACAGGGCCAGCACATGCCATAGACGGGATTGGGTCAGCGTGCGCATCGGCTAGTCGGTGTTGATGGTTTCATCGGCGCCGGGCTGGTCGGCAAAGCGCACGTCGCGGAATTCGATACGGGTGATATCGCCGCTGGCAGCATCAAAGCGGATGTGGGCAATCGCAGCGCTGCCATCGAGCGTGAGCTTGCCGATCAGCTTGCCCAGCGCGGCATCCTTGGGAACGAGTTGCAGTTGCCAGTCGCTGCTGCGCACCTCGCCACTGATGGTGAAGTAGCGTTGCAAGGTGGCAAAGTCGCCGGCAAAAGTCGCAAACAACACCGTGCCGACAGTGCGGATGGCCGGCTCCTTGTCGCCGGAGAGCCGCATCAGCACCTGTGTGCCATCTTGCTGCACGATCTGCTGCCGGCCTATGGTCAGCGTGTTGCTGAACGGCTTGGCGGTCTGCCACTGAACGCCGCGCTGTTTGTCGACGACAAAACGCCCCTCGGAGCGCAGCGCCTTCTTCACCCCGACCAGCTCGCGCACCTGCACGAAGTTGCCGGACGCGATGCGCTGCCGGTTGAGCTGGCGCGCTACCTGGTCGACGACATCGCCAGCCTGGGCCAGGGTGGCCAACAGCAGCAGGCCAAGGGCTAGCAGCATTCTCACGGGCGGGGTACTCCCAGTTTTTGCAGCAGGATGGGGGGCGATACAAAGCACATGCTGTTGCTGGCCATGTCGACCGCTACCTGCACGGTATGGCCGTGCGTCAGCCGTTGTCCGCTATCGGCATCGCGGATTTCATAGCGGATTTTCAGACGGTTTTCCCACTCGACGATGGTGGCCGAAATGCGGATGCGCTGCTGGTAGCGCAGTGGCTGCGCATAGCGGATCTGCAATTCGATCACTGGCCATGAATAGCCCGACTCGCGCATTTGCGGGTAGTCGTAATCAAGTTGTTGCAACAGCGCCGTGCGTGCGTATTCGAAATAGCGCACGTAATGGCCGTGCCAGCAGATTTCCAGCGGATCAAGATCGTGGAAGGGCACGATCCAGTCCACGCTGGTGCCCAGTGGCGGGCGCGTTGCGGTCGGTTCAGTCATGCGTCTCCCATAGGCCGGTCTGGATGCCGTCGACCAGCGCGCGTAGCAGCGGCTCCAGTGCCACATCGTCGGCTATGAAGGGGATGGCAGCGTTCAGGCGGGCGACAAAGGCATCGGCACCCGGTTGCAGCGGCATGCTGCCGGCAGCGGTTTGCGCGCGTAGCGCCAGACCTTGCCGCACGCTGATCAGCATGGCGGCCGCCACTTGCTCGGTCAGCTGCAGCACGCGCAGTGCATCGCGCGCGGCGATGGTGCCCATGCTCACCTTGTCCTGGTTGTGGCACTCGGTAGAGCGGCTGAATACCGACGCGGGCATGGTGTTTTTCAGTGCTTCTGCCGTCCACGCCGATGCGCTGATCTGCAGCGCCTTCAGCCCGTGGTTGATGGCGGCCGTGGGGCCGCTGGCGCCGGACAGATTGGCGGGCAGGCCGTTGTTGTAGCGCGCATCGACCAGCAGCGCCATCTGCCGGTCGAGCAGGTCGGCCACGTTGGCGATCAGGTTTTTCAGGCTGTCCATCGCAAATGCGATATGGCCGCCGTAGAAATGGCCGCCGTGCAGCACGCGCTCGCCGTCCGGGTCCACCAGCGGGTTGTCGTTGGCGCTGTTCAGCTCGTTCTCGATCATGCCGCGCAAAAACGGCAGCGCATCGTCGAGCACGCCGATCACGTGTGGCGCGCAGCGCAGCGAATAGCGGTCCTGCAGACGGTGATCGTTGCGCCCGGCCTTGTTCTCGCCCAGATCGGCGCGCAGCCGTGCCGCTGCAGCCTGCTGGCCGGGGTGGGGCTTGGCGCCGAACAGGGTTTCGTCAAAGTGCTGCGGGTTGCCGTCGATGGCGGCAACGGCCAGCGCGGTGATGCGGGTGGCCAGCCGCGACAGCCGGTCGGCGCGTTGCCAGACGAGGCAAGCCAGCCCGGTCATCACCGCAGTGCCGTTCATGATGGCCAGGCCTTCCTTGGGCCGCAGTTGCAAGGGCTGCAGGCCGGCGCGGGCCAGCGCATCGGCGGCGGGCATGACGGCCCCGGCGTACAGCACGTCGCGTTCGCCGCACAGCGCGGCTGCCACATAGGACAGCGGCGTCAGGTCGCCGCTGGCGCCCACCGAGCCTTCCTGCGGGATCAGTGGCAGGATGTCGTGCTGCAAAAAGGCCTGCAGTTGCTGCAGCAAGCCCCAGCTCACGCCCGAATAGCCCTGGCTGAGCGAAGCCAGCCGTGCGGCCAGTATCGCGCGTGTTTGCGCGGCATCGAAATGCGCGCCGTAGCCGCAGCCGTGATAGGTGTAGAGCTGGCGCGGCAGGGCGGTGGCAAGTTCGACCGGCACGGCTACCGTACACGAGTCGCCATAGCCGGTGGTTACGCCATAGATCACGCCATCTTCGGCCAGCAGACGCTGCAGGAAATCGGCGCCACGGTTGATGCGTGCCTGGAACGCAGGGGCATCGCTCAGCGCTGCCTGCCTGCCCTGGACGGCCATCGCGGCAATGTCCTCTATGGTCAGCCGGCGTTCGCCGAAGGGGATGTGCATGAGGGCGTCCAGTAGGGGTAGAAGTTGAACCATTGCAGCGGTGCGGCCAGGCATTCAGCCTCCAGCAGCCGCGCAAACGCGGCGGCCAGCGGCACGATGGCGGCATGGCGGTCGGCGCGTGGCAGCGTTACCCGTTCGGCCAGCTGGCGTATGGTGATGTGTGCAACATCGCCGCGCCGTCCGGCGATGACGGCCAATAGCGGGCACTTGAGCACAGAGGCCAGAATATACGGCCCGGCCGGAAAGCGCGCAGTTGCGGCCAGAAAATCCGTTTCGATGACTTCAGTCTGCCTGGAGACCGGCACGCGGTCGGCAGCAATGACGACGAACTCGCCCTGCGCCACCCGCTCGGCCAGCATCACGGCGGTGGCCATGTCCAGCTCGGTGACCTGGATCAAGCGCACATCGGCATCCGGGTTGGCCTCCTTGAGCAGGCGGTTGAAGCGCTCTGCATGCCGCGTGTGCACCAGCACGTTCAGTTGCAGGCCGCGCCGGCTTTCACCAATGCGGCGGCAGAGCTCGACATTGCCGATATGCGCGGTGACGATGACGCCGCCACGGCCGGCATCGCGCAGGCGCAGCAGCGCCTCGCGGCCTTCTACCTGCACCGGGGCGTCGGCCAGCTCACCGCGCCAGGTCAGTACCTTGTCGAGCATGGTTTCGGCAAAGGCGCCGAAATGGCGCAGCACATTGCGCAAGGTGGGCACAGGTGTATTGCCGTTACTGAGCGCATGCAGCCGCTGCAGGTAATCGCGCGAAGCGCGGCGGGCCACGCCATTGGTGAGCACATACCACGCCAGCACCGGATACAGCGCGATGCGGAACGGCCAGCGGCCGAACAGCCGGTAAATATGCACGAACAAGCGCATGCCGCGCACAAAGCCCAGCTCGCCTAGCCGTGCCCAGTGTGGAGCGCTCACGCCCCGCTCCGCAGGTGGCGTGCCAGCAGCATGGGCGAGCGCCACAGCATGCCGCCCAGCAGGCGGATCAGCATGGCGGTGATGCGCAGGTTGTCGCGCAGGTAATTGAAGTGCGAGATGCCGTCGCTGGGGTAAGTGACCCGCGTTGGTACATTGATGATGCGCACATCCTGCCAGTCGAGACGGATGGCGATCTCGATGTCGAAATCCATGCGGCGGGTGCGCGGCATTTGCGCCAGCACCGGCAGCGTGTGCGCCAGCGGGTAAACGCGGAAACCGCACATTGAATCCGTGATGCGGCGCGACAGCGTAATGGCCCACACCATCAGGTGTGCTGCATAACGGCCATAGAAGCGCACGCGCGGTACGCTGGCGTCGTATTGCGGGCAGCCGGTGATAAGGGCGGTCGGGTGTTGCTGCGCCAGTGCCAGGAAGCGCGGCACGTCGCCGGTATCGTGCTGGCCGTCGGCGTCAATTTGCAGCGCGTGGCTGTAGCCCTGCCGTGCCGCTTCATGCAGGCCGGCCATCACCGCGCCGCCTTTGCCCTGGTTTTGCGGCAGGCGCAGCAGGCTGACCTGTGCCTGCGTGGCCAGCGTATCCAGCACCGCCGCACAGGCGGGGGCGCTCCCGTCATCGACCAGCAGCACGGGCAGCCCGTGCGTGCGCAGGCTGGCAACGACCGTGCCGATCGCATGTTCGTGGTTGTAGACCGGGATCACGGCCACGCAATTCATGAAACAACCTCATTGAAACGAATACGCCCGCTGGCGTGGCGCGTCTGCGCCGCGTCGCAGGTAAAGGCAAGCTGCCGCTTGCCGGCATCCCGGTCCAGAGCGAGCGTGACGACGGCGCCGGGCTGGATGATGCGTTGGAACTTCAGTTGCTGCAGTTGGGCAAATGTACCGGCCACGCCCAGCCATTCACGACCGTAGCGTATGGCCCAGTCGACCAGCACCACGCCGGGCAGCACCGGCGCCGCAGCAAAGTGACCATCAAAATGCACCAGATCGGCCGGGATGTACAAGGTAGCAGTAACACCATCCGGCCGGCGTGTGAGCGCGATGACTTCCGGCATGGCAGGTGCGGGGGCGAACAGCGCACCCAGCAGCGCGTCGGTGGTTTTGCCCAGTGCGTTGTGCGGTAGCTCGGCCACGAAGCGCCAGCGGCGTGGCAATGCGATGGGGTCCAGGCTGCCCACCAGCGCTTGCCGCAACGTCTTGTCGAGCGCGGCACGGCCAGCCTCTGCCAGCCGCGCGACACCCTCGGCGCTGAGCACCAAGACCGCCGCGATTTCATCGCGCTGGCGGTGCAGCGGCAGCGCACGTGCCGCGCTGACCAGCGGGTGGGCGGCAAGCAGTGCTTCGATCTGTGTCAGTGAGATGCGTTTTTCTTCAATCTTCACGATGCGGTCGGCGCGGCCCAGCAGCTGTAGCTGGCCGTTTTCCAGTCGTGCGCGGTCGCTGGTGGCGTGCCAGTGGTCATCGGGCAGAAAAGGCGAGTGCAGCCACAGCACGTCGTCGGCATCGGTGCGCAGTTGCACGCCCGGTTGTGGCGTCCAGGCGTCGTCCGGGTGGTGGCGATGCGCAATGCCGCCGGTTTCCGAACTGCCGTAGACCTCGGTCACCGGGCTGCGCAGCAGCGCGCGACACTGCAGGTTGGCGCTGGCGTCGAGCGGCCCGCCGGATGAGAACACCATGGGCAGGGATGCGGGCAGCGGGGGCCGCTCCGCCAGCGCTGCCACACGCTTGAGCATGGCCGGACTGGCGACCAGCACGTGCGGCACCTCCGCCGGCAGCGTCCAGATCGATTCGGGCCACGGCAATGTATCGGCAACGAACGCACGGCCGGCAGCCAGCGGCCACAGGATGCGGAACAGCAAGCCATACAGATGCTGGTGCGGCACCGATGAGGCAATGCGTGCATGGGCGGGCATACGCGCGCCAAAGGCGGTTTCGAGCACATCCACCTCGTTACGCAACTGCGCCAGCGTCTTGCTGATGGCGATGGGCTGACCAGTGGTGCCGGAGGTGAAAATGGTCAGCGCTGCGGTGGCCGCAGGCGGGATGGGGGGGCTTGCATCTGTCGCCTCGTCCCAGCCGGTGAGCTGGGCGTCGGCGGCGTCGCCTACCCATGCTTGTGGCAAAGCCTGTCGCGTGGTGGGCAAGGCGTCACCGGGTACGACCGGCGCCAGCCCGGCGCGCCAGCCGGCAATCAGCCACACGGCAAAGCGATAGCTGTCGCTGTCGAACAGCACGATCTGCGTTTCGCCCAACCGGCCCAGTGCTGCTTGTGCGCAGGCTACGTCGCGCAGGAACTGGTTGCGCGGCACCGGTGCGCTGCCGCGCCAGGCGATGACGGGGTGGTCGGCCAGCGGCCACGGGTCAAACACGCCCGGCCTCCCGGTCGCGACGCATTACGCGCAGGCGCACCAGATATTCGCCACCCAGCAACAGGCCCATGGCCAGATAGGCAATCAGCCCGTTGTAGCTGGCCCAGACGGTTTCCGGCTGCGTGGTGGTCCATAGCGCAATGGCGCCATTGACGGCAAAGAACACGCACCAGACGAGGGTGACCTTGCGGGTATAGGTAATGCCGGCTGGTGGCAGCTCGGGGGTGGATAGTCGCGCCAGCCGTTCGATGATGGTCGGCCCGCGCATCAGGCTGGCGGCAAACAGCGCCAGCATGGCGGCATTGACCAGCACCGGGTAGAGCTTGAGTGGCAGTGACGAGCGCGACAGCAGCGCGGCCGCGCCCAGCAGTGCGGCAAGCAGCGCCAGCCAGCGGCCACTGCGTGCGTTCAGCACACCGCCGCTGCGGGCGCGCACCAGTACCAGCGGCAGCAGCAGCGCACCCGCGATCCAGAATGGCCAGCCGCGCCAGTGGCACAGCCAGAACAGCAGTGGCAGCAGCACGCCAGCCAGCAGGCTCAATGCGCGGCTCATGGCAGGGCGGTCATCATGGGCCAGGACTGCATGCGGCCTATTTGGTGCGTGCGGCAGCAACGAAAGCCGCCAGGCTGGCGACCGAGGCAAAGTGCTGGCGTGTTTCTGCCGATTCGGCGCTCAGGCTCAGACCGTAACGCTTTTGCAGCGCCACGCCCAGCTCCAGCGCATCGATTGAATCCAGCCCCAGGCCGTCACCGAACAGCGGCGCATCGGTATCGATGTCGGCAACGCTGATGTCTTCGAGGCCCAGTGTGTCGATGATCAGGTTTTTGATCTCGAGATCAAGGTCGGCCATGCTTTCTCCGTTGGCTTGCGGTGGCGAATGGTTCTGGTTTTGAGTATTTCGGGCGGCATCATGTCACAACCTGGCCGGCACTAACTATCGCTGCTATCCGGCGGGGTGTCGGTAACACGGCGGCATTGCCAGCCGCCTCTCACGGTCAGGCCCAGCTTGGGGGCGGGGCCGAGCAGGAAATACAGCACGTCCAGCGCCCTGGCATTCCGTTTGTCGCTGCCCTTGTTGTCGAGCACAAAATCGTTGCCGGGGGCCAGCTCCAGCACGCAGGCCACCGGTGCTTCTGCCGCATCGGCAAATGCCGCGTACACCGCCGGCAGCGGGTGGTCGGCCAGACACAGCAGCACTGATGGTGCGCCCTCCTGCAGTTGTGCCAGTGCTTCGGTCAACCCGGCAAAGGCGGTTTCCGGCCCGGCGGCTATCGCGGTCACGGGGGCATTGCTGCGCTGGGCAATCGTGAACAGACCGGGAATGGCATTGTGTACCGCCATGCTGAATGCCTGTGGCGAGACGCTGCCCTCGGCAGCCAGCTGCTGCAACAGCGGCACGATGCGCCCGGTTTCTCCGTGACGGCTGGCGTACACAATGGGCTGGCCGCGATAGGTGATGGCATCGGCATACAGCGTTTCCAGCGCCATGCGCCCCAGCCGCTCGGCCCGGCGCCGCAGCATGGCCGGCATCGCTGCTACCGGCGGCACGTCGTCGCCCTCAGGCTGGCGGGCTTCGTGGCGCCAGGCTTGCCAGGCGGCGGCAGTATCCAGGCCCGGCGCCCAAGCGGACCATGCCGCAACGCGAAATGACAAGGCGCGGCTCACCGTGACTTCGCCTCGGCAAGGGGCAGGCAAAAAGCGGGTGGCTGGCAGGGAAGGGTTTGGCGCATCGTTGCAGGTCCGGCGCGCGGCTGGCGGCGCTGGCGGATGATTCAAAAGCGGGTTGAAGCTGGCCTGATTCTAAACGAAAAGCCGCAAATGCAAGCACGCAGGGCGCCGGTCAGCCCGATGACCGGACGTGCATCCTGCCATTGCGGGCAATCACTACCGGCGGGATGGGCAAAGTCGCGTTAAAATAGCGGGTTACTTGCATCGACACGCATGCGCGTGCGCCCCACTGCCCAGATGAAATTGCTCGTTCTCGGTATCAACCACCAGACAGCGCCGCTTGCGGTGCGCGAGCGGCTGGCCTTTACGCCGGCCGAGCTGGAAGGCGCGCTGGGCGAGCTGGCGCGGGTGAAGGGCGTGAGCGAGGCGGCCATCGTCTCCACCTGCAACCGCACCGAGCTGTATTGCAATGCGCGCGATGCCGACGCGGTGCTGGGCTGGTTTGCCGCGCAGCGCGGCCGCCCGGTGGACGAAGTGGCGCAGCACCTGTACCGGCTGGAAGACGACGAAGCCAGCCGCCATGCCTTCCGCGTGGCAGCCGGGCTCGATTCCATGGTGGTGGGTGAGACGCAGATCCTCGGGCAGCTCAAGGATGCCGAGCGTGCCGCGCGTGATGCCGGCAGCATGGGCGTATTGCTGAACGGCCTGTTCAAGCGCGCCTTCCAGGTGGCCAAGACCGTGCGCACCGAGACCAAGATCGGCTCGGCATCGGTGTCGATGGCCGCCGCATCGATCAAGCTGGCCGAGCGCTTGTTCGCCAGCGTGGCCGATTGCAAGGTGCTGTTTGTCGGCGCGGGCGAGATGATCGAGCTGTGCGCCACGCATTTCGCTGCGGCACAGCCCTGTAGCATCGTAGTGGCCAACCGCACGCTGGAGCGTGCGGAGGCACTGGCTGGCCGTTTCGGCGGCGAGGCCATGCTGCTCAACGACATCAGCACCCGGCTGGCCGAGTTCGATATCGTCGTCAGCTCCACCGCATCGCAACTGCCCATCATCGGCAAGGGCATGGTCGAGCGCGCCTTGCGCGCGCGCAAGCACAAGCCGATGTTCATGGTTGATCTGGCCGTGCCGCGTGATGTGGAAGGCGAAGTGGCCGAATTGTCCGACGTGTATCTGTACACCGTCGATGATCTGTCCGAAATCGTCCGCCAGGGCGTGGCCAGCCGCGAAGGCGAAATCGAAGCGGCCGAAGGGCTGGTTGATGCCGGCGTGGCCGAATTCCACCAGTGGGTGGCTTCTCGCACCCTGGTGCCGACGATACGCGAGCTGCGCGACCATACCGACCGCATTGCCCGCCACGAGCTGGCGCGCGCCAAGAAGCGCCTTGCCGCCGGCGATGATCCGGCCGAGCTGCTTGAGCGGCTGACCGAACAACTGACTGCCAAATTCCTGCACGCACCGTTGGCCACGCTCAACAGCGCCGCGCCCGACGAGCAGGAACTGCTGGCTGCCGCCACGCGGCGCCTGCACCGTTTACCGACTGAAGACAACGAATGAAACCCTCGATCTTTTCCAAGCTTGCCCAACTGAAAGACCGGCTGGAGGAAGTGGGCGCGCTGCTCGCGTCCGAAGATGCCACCAAGGACATGGACCAGTACCGCAAGCTGACCCGCGAACACGCCGAGCTGGAGCCGGTGGTGCAGCTGTTCAACGATTTTTGCGCCACCGAGGCTGATCTCACCACCGCGCAGGACATGCTGGCCGACCCGGACATGAAGGACATGGCCGAGGAAGAAATCGTCGCCGCCAAGGCGCGCATCGAGGCGCTGGAACTGGATCTGCAAAAGGCGCTGCTGCCCAAGGACCCGAACGACGAGCGCAACATCTTCCTGGAAATCCGTGCCGGTACCGGCGGTGATGAATCGGCGCTGTTCTCGGCCGATCTGTTCCGCATGTACACGCGCTATGCCGAGCGCAACCGCTGGCAGGTAGAGATCGTGTCGGCCAGTGAGTCTGATCTGGGCGGCTACAAAGAAGTGATCGCGCGCATTGCCGGTTTTGGCGCGTATTCGCGGCTCAAGTTCGAATCGGGCGGCCACCGCGTGCAGCGCGTGCCGGCGACTGAAACGCAGGGCCGTATCCACACCAGTGCCTGCACCGTGGCGGTGATGCCGGAAGCCGATGAAGTGGGTGAAATCGAAATCAACCCGGCCGATCTGCGCATCGATACCTTCCGCGCCAGCGGCGCCGGTGGCCAGCACATCAACAAGACCGATTCGGCCGTGCGTGTCACCCACATCCCGTCCGGCATCGTGGTCGAGTGCCAGGACGACCGCAGCCAGCACAAGAACAAGGCGCGTGCGCTGGCTGTGCTGGCCGCGCGCATCAAGGACGTGCAGGACCGCGCCCGCCATGCCGAAGAGGCTGCCACGCGCAAATCGCTGGTTGGTTCGGGTGACCGGTCCGAGCGTATCCGCACCTACAACTTCCCGCAGGGGCGCATGACCGACCATCGCATCAACCTGACCTTGTACAAGCTGGATCAGATCATGGATGGCGATCTGGATGAGCTGACGCAGGCGCTGGTGAACGAACAACAGGCAGAGCTGCTGGCCGCGCTGGGCGAATAAGCGCCCGTTTCACCGGCTTTGGTGCCAACAAAAAACCCGGCTTGGCCGGGTTTTTTCATGGGGCGATGCAGTGGGCCGGCTTGCGACCGGATAGCCTGTGTCACGCGACTGCGGCTGTCATCGCCCGCGCCCGCAAGCGGCGGCGATACCACAGCGTCCACAACATCATCACCCCGTAAATGCCATAGCCTATGGCCGGGCCGATGGCGAGAAAGCGCGCTGGCGGCAATGTCCACGCCAGCCAGGTGCGCACCACGGCCTCCAGCACCAGCGCGCCGCCCCAGATGGCGGTCATCAGCTGCAGCGTTCTGCGGTTGGCTGGCACGCTGGCCCATTGCTCGAAGCGGCTGGTGGCCTGCCCATCGCCGCCGGCTTGACCGGACTGGCTCATTGCGCGGCCCAGGTGATACACCAGCGGCTGCCGCATTGGCAGGGTAATCAGGAACAGCAGCCCCAGCACGCCAGTCACCAGCGATTCGCGCACCAGCACCAGCCGCGCATCGCCGCCCAGCAGCATCAGCAGCACCGATGCGGCTATCCCTGCCAGCACCAGACCGGACAGGGCATCGACGCGGCGCGTGCGCGCCAGCTCCCACAGGCTCCACGCCAGCGGTGGCGCAGCCGAAGCCAGCAGGCCGTTCAGCTCGCCCCAGCGTGGCGCGACCAGCGTATAGGCCACCCAGGGCAGCAGCAGGTTGACGATGAGTTCAATGATCAAATGGCGGTAGCGCATGTGGTCTCCCTTCGATGTGGCTGCGATATTAACGGCAGATCGCCAAACTGGTTGGCCTGTTGGCGGCGGCCTGCGCACTCAATCTTGCAGTGCTTGCATGCGCATCAAGCAATAATCGCGGAACGCCAGCACGCGCGGCAGCGCGTGGCGGCTGCCGTTGCGCACCAGATAGAGGGGAGTAGGCTCGCCCAGCCAGTCGGGCAGGGCGGCTACCAGCCTGCCGGCGGCTAGGTCGTTGGCCACGTCCAGCCGTGATTTGTAGGCCACGCCCCAGCCGCGCCGTGCCCAGTCGCTGACTACGGCACCATCGTTGCAGTAGCGGCGCGGCCGCACTTGTACCGTGGTCGTGACGTCGCCTTGCGCAAAGCGCCAGCTCACATGCGGCGTGTCGCGGATGCTGAAAGCCAGGCAGTGATGCGCGGCCAGTTCGTCCGGGTGCCGTGGCATGCCGTGCTGCGCCCAATAGGCCGGGCTGGCCACCAGCACGCGGCGGTTATCCGGCGCCAGCGCGGTGGCGATCAGGTTGGCATCCTGCGGAATGCCGGCACGCACGGCCAGATCAAGTGAATCCGCCACCAGATCGTCCACGCGGTCGGCCAGCACCAGGCTGGGCACGATGGCCGGGTGCAGCCGGCAAAAGCCGTCCAGCCAGTCAAGCACGAACTGGCGGCCAAAGTCGGACGGGGCGGCAATGCGCAGCGGCCCGGCCAGCTCGCCGCGTGCGCCGGCCAGTTCGTCCAGCCCCTGCGCCAGCGCATCCTGCGCGGCACGGGTGCTGCGATACCAGATTTCGCCCTCGTGCGTGAGGGTGAGCTTGCGCGTGCTGCGCTGGAACAGCTGCACGCCCAGCTGGCCTTCCAGCCGCTTCAATGCCATCGACAGCGCGGCCGGTGTCTGGTCCAGGTCGCGAGCCGCACCCGAGATCGAGCCGCGCTCGACGATGCGCAAGAACCAGTCCCAGCCGGGTAATTCGCTCATGACTATTCAAATTTATTTGAAAATATTTTCAGGATTATGCGCTTTTTCGCTGCCAAATCCAGGTGCACCATGCAGTCCATGTCACATCGACACACACGGAGCAGATCATGACGACTTTGGCAGGCAAACAGGTTTTGGTAGTGGGTGGCACGCATGGCATCGGCCGTGCGGTGGCCGAGGCCGCACTGGCGGCGGGCGCAGTGGTGACGGTGGCCGGCCGCAGCGGCAGTGCACTGCCGGGCGCCACGCAGATTGCGGTCGATCTGGCCGCGCCGGCGCAGTTTGCCGGCCTGCTGGCCGGCTTGCCCGTGTTCGATCACGTGGTGTTTACCGCTGGCGCACGCATCGGCTCGCCCAAGTTTGCCGATGCCGATCTGGCCGAGTGGCGGCTGGGCTTCGAGGTGAAGTTCTTCGGCACCATCGCGCTGTTGCAGGCGCTGTTGCCCCGGCTGGCGGTTGATGCGTCCATCCTGCTGACTTCCGGCGTCTTGTCGCGCAAGGCATCGGTGGGCGGCATCACCAAGGCCACCCTGAATGCGGCCACCGAGGCACTCGGCCGCAATCTGGCCAAGGAGCTGGCGCCGCGCCGCGTCAACGTGGTGTCGCCCGGCGTGACCGCCACCGATATCTGGGGCAGCGGCGCCGCGCGGGACGACAAGCTGGCCGGCATTGCCGGCAACTTGCCGGCCGGGCAGGTGGTGCAGCCGGCCGATCTGGCGCAGCTCTACCTGCTGGCACTGACCCAGCCGGCCATGACTGGCAGCGTACTCGATCTGGAAGCAGGAGCACTGCTATGAGCCGCCGCTTGTTTACGCCGTTCATTCTGGGCGGATTGCCCTTGCCCAGTCGCATCGTGATGGCGCCGATGACGCGTGCCCGCAGTGCCCAGCCGGGCAATGTACCGACTGCACTGATGGCGCAATACTATGCACAGCGCGCCAGCGCCGGGCTGATCATCACCGAGGCCACGCAGATCAGCGCCGGTGCGCAGGGTTATTCGTTCACGCCCGGCGTGCACAGCGAGGCACAGATTACCGGCTGGCGGCAGGTGACCGATGCGGTGCATGCCGCCGGTGGGCGCATCTTTTTGCAAATCTGGCACGTGGGCCGCGTATCACACCCGGTGTTTCACGACGGTGACCAGCCGGTGGCGCCGTCGGCCATCCAGCCGCAAGGCACGCAGGTATGGGTGGCCGATGAACACGGCGTGGGGGCGATGGTTGATTCCCCGCAACCACGCGCGCTGACGGTGGACGAGATCGCCGGCATCGTTGCCGATTTCCGCAGCGCAGCGCGCAATGCGATCACAGCCGGCTTTGACGGCGTGGAAATCCACGGCGCCAATGGCTATCTGATCGACCAGTTTTTGCGCAGCAACAGCAACCAGCGCACTGATGAATACGGCGGCAGCCCGCAAAAACGGCTGCGCTTCTTGCAGGAGGTGGTCGGCGCGGTAACGGACGAAATCGGCCCGCAGCGGGTCGGCATCCGCCTGGCGCCGTTCATCACCTTCAAGGACATGGACGACCCGCAGATCGTCGACACCATTTTGCTGGCTGCCGAGTGGCTGGATGGCAAGCTGGCCTATATCCATCTGTCCGAGGCCGATTGGGACGACGCACCGCAAATCCCCGATGATTTCCGCCATGCGCTGCGCCAGCATTTTGGCGGTGCCATCGTCGTTGCCGGCCGCTACGACGAACAACGCGCCGAGCACGTGCTGGAAGCCGGCTGGGCCGACCTGGTGGCTTTTGGCCGCCCCTTTGTTGCCAACCCTGACCTGCCGGCGCGACTGCTGCACGGCTGGCCGCAGGCCGCGCTGGAGCCAGCCACGCTGTTTGGCGGCGATGCTGCCGGCTATACCAGCTACCCCGCCTATCAAGGAGAACATGCATGAAAGCCGTCGCCCTCACGCATTACCTGCCCATCGACAACCCCGATGCACTGCTGGATGTGGTGCTGCCCAAGCCAGAAGCCAGCGGGCGTGACCTGCTAGTGAAAATCGAGGCCATCGCGGTCAACCCGGTCGATACCAAGGTGCGCAGCCCCAAGGCCAAGTTCGAGCTGACGCCGCGCGTGCTGGGCTGGGATGCCGCCGGTGTGGTCGAGGCCGTCGGGCCGGAGGTAACCTTGTTCAAGCCGGGCGATGCCGTTTACTACGCGGGCGACATCACCCGCCCCGGCAGCAATGCCGAATACCAGCTGGTGGACGAGCGCATTGTCGGCCACAAGCCGGCCAGTCTCGATTTCGCGGGCGCCGCGGCCTTGCCGCTGACCGCCATCACCGCGTGGGAGGCCTTGTTTGACCGCCTGCGCGTCGGCAAGAGCGGCGCCGATGCTGGCAAGACTGTGCTCATC
Organism: Andreprevotia lacus DSM 23236; assembly: GCF_900176275.1. Classification (GTDB taxonomy): domain Bacteria; phylum Pseudomonadota; class Gammaproteobacteria; order Burkholderiales; family Chitinibacteraceae; genus Andreprevotia; species Andreprevotia lacus. The sequence continues at coordinate 292,674 of NZ_FWXD01000002.1, forward strand.
GTCGGCGGTGCCGGCGGCGTGGGCTCGATTGCCATCCAGCTGGCCAAACAACTGGCCGGCCTGACGGTGATCGCTACTGCAGCGCGGGCTGAATCGCAGGCGTGGGTCAAGCAACTGGGTGCCGATGCCACGGTGGATCACCGGCAGGATCTGGTGGCGCAGGTGCGCTCGCTCGGGCATCAGTATGTTGATTACATCCTGTGCTTCAACAATACCGATCAGCACTTTGCTGCACTGGCCGAACTGATCGCGCCGCAATCCACCATTGTCACCATCGTCGAGAATGCGCGGCCGGTGCCGGTGGAGTTGCTCAAGAGCAAGAGCGCGCTGTATTCGCAGGAGTTCATGTTTACCCGCAGCATGTTCCAGACGGCAGACATGATCGAACAGCATCGCTTGTTGAACGAGGTGGCCAAGCTGGTCGACGCAGGTACGCTGCGCAGCACGGTGGGCGAGCACTATGGTGCCATCAATGCCGCCAACCTGCGCCGCGCGCATGCCACGCTGGAGGCAGGGCAGACCATAGGCAAGATCGTGCTGGAGTGCTTTTAAGACTGAACAAGGCCCGGCCATGCCGGGCCTTGTTCTTTCCATCGGCTTTTCAAGTGTTTGCCTTGGGGGGTGTTGTATAATCGCGCCCTTTTCTGTCGGATACACCCATGCACGTTTTTTACGAGGAAGACGGTAGTTTCAAGGTTGCCACCGTCAAGGAAAGCCAGCCGGCCAGCCTCATGGTGGAAGACGTGCGCGGCAAGCGCAGCAAGGTCAAGACCAGCAACGTGCTGCTGAATTTCGAGCGCCCGGACCCGGCCACACTGTGGAGCGAGGCTGAAGCGCTGGCGACCGACATCGACACCGATTTCCTGTGGGAAGTGTGCGAGCAGGCCGAGTTCTCGTTCGACAAGCTGGCGGCCGATTACTTCGGCGAGAAGCCGAGCGCACCGCAGCAGGCCGCCGTGCTGTTCGCCATCACGCGCAACCCGATGTACTTCTACAAGAAGGGCAAGGGGCACTACAAGCCAGCGCCGGAAGACAATCTGAAAGCGGCCAAGGCCGGGCTGGAGCGCAAGCAGCGCGAGGCCGAGCAAATGGCAGCCTGGCAGGCCGAGCTGATGGCAGGCAAGGTGCCGGAGGCATTTGAAGCGCAGCTGAAGAACCTGCTGCACCGCCCGGACAAGAACCGCATCGAATGGAAGGCGCTGGCGCAAGCCGCTGACGAGGCGCACCTGTCGCCGCTCCGTTTGCTGGAAAAGGCTGGTGCGATCAAGGATGTCGAGCAGTATCTGCTGGATGGTTTCCTGCTCGAATACTTTCCGAAGGGGCGTGATTTCGAGCCGACCCAACCAGTGAGTGCGCCGGAAGACCTGCCGGTGGCCGATGTACAGGCGTTCTCGATTGACGACGCAACCACCACCGAAATCGACGACGCGTTCAGCCTGAAAAAGCTGCCCAACGGCAATACGCAGGTGGGCATCCACATTGCCGCGCCGACGTTGGGTATCGCCCCGGGCAGCGAGCTGGACCTGCACCTGCTGGAGCGGTTGTCCACCGTCTATTTCCCCGGCGACAAGATCACCATGCTGCCCGACAGCGCGGTGCGCGTGTTCACGCTGGAAGAGGGCAGCGCCCGTCCGGCGGTCTCGATGTATCTGGAAGTCGGCCCGGGCTTTGACATCCTGTCGCACCGCTCGGCCATCGAGCGCGTGCCGGTGGCGGCTAACCTGCGCCACGGCGATGTGGAGGCCCACTTCAACGAAGACACCGCCGGCCGCGACGGCGGCGACTACCCGTGGAAGGCAGAGCTGACTTTTCTGTGGCATCTGGCCGGTGCGCTAGAAGCGCGCCGTGGCCGCGCCGACGACCCGAATGCGCCGGTACGCCTCGACTACAGCTTCTATGTCGACAAGCTGGATGACGGCAGCAAGCAAGTGCGCATCATCCCGCGCAAGCGCGGCGCCCCGATGGACAAGCTGGTGGCGGAAATGATGATTCACGTCAACAGCCAGTGGGGCAAGGATTTGAAAACGGCGGAGATCGCCGCCATCTACCGTACACAGTCGCAAGGTCGTGTGCGCATGACCACGCAGGCCGGCCCGCACGTGGGGCTGGGGGTGGATTGCTATGCGTGGTCCAGCTCGCCGCTGCGCCGCGCGGTCGATTTCATCAATCAGCAACAATTGCTCGCCATGGTACGCGGCGACAAGCCGCGCTACGCCCGCAACGACGCCGAGCTGTTTGCCGCCATCGGCTCGTTTGACACTGCTTATGCGGCGTACAACGAGTTCCAGGACAAGATGGAGCGCTACTGGTGCCTGCGCTATCTGGAGCAGGAGAACATCAAGGAGTTCTCCGGTTCGGTGATCAAGGAGAACCTGGTGCGTATCGACGGCATGCCGCTGGTGCTGCGTGTGGGCGGCTTGCCGGAATTGCCGGCCGGCTCGACGGTCGTACTGCAAAGGCTGGCCATCGACTATCTGGAACTGAATGTCGATTGCCGCATGGCAACCATCTGAGTGTGTGGCAGCGGCCGGCGCAGTTCGTCGGCCGGCTTGCACGCCTGCGTGGATACGGACTAACTTTGAACATGCTACCGAAACAACCCCTTAGCCGCGTATTGCCCATCCGTTTTCGCAACGGCGAGCAGGTGCGGCAGTTTTCCAAACCCTGCGTGCGCTGCGGTCACATGATCAATGCCAAGGACATGCTGGGCACTGCACGGCTGCTGGATGACCATATCGCCATTGCCGCGCAGGCCAATTGCCCCGAGTGTGGCGAGCGCTTTGGCGTATCGTGCGTGGTGGACATGAACAAGCGCGTGCGCCGCGTGGTGGTGCCGGCATGGCTGTTCGGCATGTATCTGCGTAATCTGCCGGTGCAACAGCACGAGCGTACCGCCGATGACGGTTCGCTGGTAGGCAATGTCGACCCCGAACCGGTTGCTGCGGCGCCCGCGCCGGTGCGTGCACCACAACAGGTCGTGCGTGGCGAGGAGGTGGTCGGCCGCTTCCAGGACAAGCCGATACCAGCCTGGGTGGTGGTGGACGGCAAGCGCATGGACTTCGAGCGGGTGGAGCTGGGGCAGAAGATTGCCGCACACGAATTCCTGCTGGATGGCTGTCTGGTCTACAAAGACTAGGCCGCCGTGCGGCATCATGGCGTTAATCCGCACTTGGCTTTGCAAATCAAGCCGCTATAATCGCCACCCCAACTCGTTTATATGACCGGCGGAGGTTCGCCATGCAACGTTCGATGCTCAAGTCCAAGATTCACCGCGCAACCGCCACCCACGCGGAGCTGCATTACGAGGGCTCGTGTGCGATTGACGAGGATCTGCTCGACGCGGCCAACATCCGCGAGTTCGAGGCCATCGATATCTGGAATATCAATAATGGTGCACGTTTCTCGACCTACGCACTGAAAGCGGCGCGTGGCTCCGGCATCATTTCGGTGAACGGCTCGGCAGCGCGCAGCGCGCAAGTGGGCGACCTGCTCATCATTGCCACCTTTGCCCACTACGATGAGGCGGAGATCGCCAATCACCAGCCCTCGCTGGTTTATGTCGATTCGGCCAACCGCATGGTGCGGTCGAGCAACGCGATCCCGACGCAGAACAAGTAATTGCCTGCCGGCCGGTGTTGCAAGTGACACAAAAGAGACACCTTGCTGACAAGTAATTCTGTCAGCTTTGATACAAAAGCCCCCGCCCAAGTTGCGGGGGCTTTTGTTTGTCTGCGCGCAGGGGTTGTGCTGCGGGGCAGGGGCGCCTTGTCCGTTTGCGGCTTTGCAATAAAGCAGCACTGTCTGGAAAAGTCCCTGTAATCAAGGCTTGCGGCGAGATGGCGCAGTTGTTTGTTGCCATGCATCGCGCTGCGCACACCTTAGGGTGTTGTCCTTATCGCGCATGCGTCTTTCTCTGTGCGTAAAAAACGGCGCAGCTGCCTTTTTCGGGCCCCGGGCCGGGCCTTGGCATACCGGATTGTCTGTTGGCACACTCAGCGCGCGCATTGTCCTAGAACCGTGCTTTGCGTGATCTACCCACAACAAAAACCGGTTCAAAAGCCAAGAGAGAGATCTGGAGATCATCTGATGAATTTGAAGCCCTTTGCACTCGCCACGGTGATGGTGACTGCGGTTGCCAGTGCCTACGCTGCGACCTACCCGGCGTGGAGCGCCACACAAACCTATACCGGTGGCGAAATCGTCACCTTCCAGGGTGTCAACTACAAGGCCCAGTGGTGGACCGTCGGCAACAGCCCGGCCACCGATTCCGGCGTGGCCGGTTCGGGCAAGGTATGGTTGATCGTCGGCCCGGCCGATAGCACCACCAGCGTACCGACCGCAACCCCGACTGCCGCTCCGACCGTAGCACCGACCGCAACGCCGACGGCTACCCCGGGCAGCTGCACCGTTGCCGAGTGGAATACCAGCACTGCCTATAACGGCGGCGCACAAGTGGCCTACAACGGCCGCCTGTACAAGGCCAAGTGGTGGACACAGGGCAACGTGCCGTCGAGCAGCACCGGCTCGGGCCTGCCGTGGGAAGACGTTGGCCCGTGCAGCGGCACGCCGACTGCCACCCCGACGGTTGCACCGACCACCAAGCCGACTGTAGCCCCGACTGCTACGCCGACGGCTACCCCGACCGCTACCCCGACCGCCGTACCGACAGCGACGCCGACTGCAGTACCGACGACCAAGCCGACCGTTGCACCGACAGCCACACCGACAGCCACACCGACAGCCGTTCCGACTGCAACGCCGACCGCCGTGCCGACGGCAACCCCGACGGTTGCGCCGACGACCAAGCCGACCGTTGCACCGACCATTCCGCCGGTTACCGGTGGCCGCCAGGTGGGTTCCTACTTCGCACAGTGGGGCATCTACGGCCGCAACTATCAGGTCACCAACGTGGACAGCAGCGGTTCTGCAGCCAAGATGACCTTCCTGAACTACGCCTTCGGCAACATCTACCAGAAGAACGGTGGTTACGAGTGCGGCATCATCAACAAGCTGGAATCGGGTTCGACCAATCCGAGCGATCCGTCCGCCGGTACCGGTGGCGACGCATGGGCCGACTACCAGAAGGGCTTCCCGGGCGACGCCTGGGGCTGGCCGCAGTGGGACGACCCGCGCAACGGCAAGTCCGGCCCGCTCAAGGGTAACTTCAACCAGCTCAAGCAGCTGAAGGCCAAGTACCCGAACCTGAAGGTATTCATCTCGCTGGGCGGCTGGACCTGGTCCAAGTGGTTCTCGGCAGCTTCTGCTACCGACGCACTGCGCAAGCAGCTGGTGAGCAGTTGTATCGACGTTTACATCAAGGGCAACCTGCCGTTTGATGCAGGCTCCAACGCCGGTGGTCCGGGCGTGGCAGCCGGCGTGTTCGACGGCGTGGACATCGACTGGGAATTCCCGGGCGGTGGCGGCCAGCCGTACAACACCGTCAACGCAGCCGACAAGCAGAACTTCACGCTGTTGCTGGCCGAGTTCCGCAAGCAGCTTGACGCAATCGGCGCTACCGACGGCAAGCACTACGGTCTGACCGTGGCGATTGGCTCGGGCAAGGACAAGATCGACAACACCGATCCGGCCGAGTACAGCAAGCAGCTGGACTGGATCAACCTGATGTCGTACGACTTCCACGGCGGCTGGGAAGCCACCGGTCCGACCGACTTCCACAGCCATCTGTACGCTGATCCGGCCAGCCCGAACTACAACGATCCGAAGACCGGTCTGCCGGGCCTGGGCGCGCAGTACAACATCGACAGCGCGATCAAGAATCTGGTTGCAGCCGGCGCACCGGCCAGCAAGATCGTGGTCGGCGTGCCGTTCTACGGTCGCGGCTGGACTGGCGTGAAGAACGTCAACAACGGTCTGTACCAACCGGCTACCGCACCGGCCAAGGGCACTTACGAAGCCGGCATCGAGGACTACAAGGTACTGAAGAGCGCCGCCGGCAACGTGTTTGTCAGCCCGGTGACCAAGCAGTCGTGGAAGTTCGACGGCAGCACCTTCTGGTCGTACGACACACCGGAAGTCATCCAGACCAAGATCGACTACGTGAAGGCCAACGGCCTGGGTGGTCTGTTCAGCTGGTCGCTGGATGGTGACGATGCATCGGGTTCGCTGATGAGCGTCATGAGCCAGGTTCGCCAGTAATACGGCAGCAAGGCATGAAAGCCCTCCCTTCGGGGAGGGCTTTTTTATGAAAGCGACAAAGCGCTGACCGTTGGTCGGCAATCTGGCACTTTCATTGGCGCTCCTTTAAGCTCGCGCCCGCAACACGACACGACAATGCCGCCGCAGAGCGGTCCGTATATCAGCAATCAAGAAAAAACTGACGGAGAGAGTCATGCAGCACTACTTCAGCCTTGCCAAGGGGCTTGCAGGTGCAATGGTTTTAACGGCTGCCGCAACGGCACACGCGGCCAGCTATCCCGCCTGGAGCGCCGACACCACCTATACCGGTGGTGAAACCGTTTCCTTCAACGGCAACAACTATCAAGCGCAGTGGTGGACGCGGGGCGACAGCCCGGCCACCGCATCCGGCCCGGTGGGGTCGGGCAAGGTCTGGCTGTTGCTGGGCGCTGCCACCGGTACGCCGACAGCGACGCCACAGCCGGCGGCGACGCCGACCACCAAGCCGACCAGCGCACCGGTTGCAACGCCGGTTGCAACACTGGCGCCGACCAGGGTGAGCACGCCCACGCCTGGCCCGGCTGCCAGCGGCTATCCGGCCTGGGATGCCAACACGATCTACGACGTGGCCGGCACGCGTGTGAGCTACAACGGCGCGATTTATCAGAACAAATGGTGGACGCGTGGCGACAACCCGGCCCAAGCCGGTGCCTATGGCGTGTGGCAGCTGGTGAGCACGGCGGTGACGCCTGCGCCGACGGCGATTCCGACTGCTGCGCCCACGGCCACGCCGCGCCCAACCAGCACGCCGGTGCCGACCCTGGCCCCAACGCCGGTTGCCACGCCCAAGCCGACCGCAACGCCGGCCCCCACGGCCACGCCAGTGCCGTCACCGCAACCGACAGCGACACCGGTACCAAGCGCCGACAGCTGCGACAACGCCGCCATTGTCACCGCCGTGACCTCAAGCGCGGGCGTGGCCCGCATCGGCTCGGTCTATTCGTCCACCCTGTACGACCCGAGCAACGAAACCACTGGCAACAACACGCACCAGCCGCAAAAAATCACCGTCAAGGTCACGCGTGCCGGCGCTGCACTGGCCGGTTGCAAGGTGAAGTGGACGCCGGTCAACGGCAATGACAGCGGCTGGGTATTCCCGCTGGCCGACAAGACCGACAGCAACGGCCAGGTCAGTGCATGGTGGACGGCCGGCAAGGCCAGCCTGCAAACCGTGCAGGCCAGCGTGCAGCATCAGGACGGCAGCAGCAGCCAGACCGAGATCACCGGCCAGGCGTATCCGCACAGCACCCGCGCCAACTCCATCCACTTCAACTGGAGCTCGCCGGTATGGGACCGCTTCAGTGTGGACGTCACACCGCAGAGCTGGGCGCCGACCACGTATTATTCGGCGATCAACTTCCCCGGCGGTTACACCGGCATCCAGACCAGCCAGGTGCTGTTCTCGCTGTGGGACGTCAATGGCGTCAGCCCGGTCGTGCTGAACAAGGGCATAGCCACGTGCTCCAATTTCGGCGGCGAGGGCACCGGCATCAAGTGCTACGCGCCGATCACGCCTCAGGTCAATGTCACCTACCGCTTCGAGCTGGAAGTGGCGCCGACCAGCGATGGCCGCACCGACTACACGCTGTATTTCACCGACATGAGCGTGGGCACGCGTACCTTGTTTGCCACCATGCGCTACCAGACGTCGGTGACGCCGTCGGGTGCCTCGGCCTTCGTCGAGGACTGGAGCGAGGCCAAGGCATCGTGCCTCGCGAATAGCGCGCGCACCGCTTACTTCCACAACGTGAAGTACCGCAACAAGTCCACCGGGGTGACCACGGAAATCCGCAAGGGCTATGGCGATGCTGTCTACAACCAGTGGCACAACGAGATTTGCGCCAACTATGCGTTCACGGCCGAAAACGGCAAGTTCAAGCTCAGCACCGGTGGTGAAGTCGTCGGCACGCCGCTGAACCTGCCGGGTGGTGCCACCAGCGTCAACGTATCGCTGGATTGATCCAGCAGCATGCCGGCAGTGCTGCAGGGTGCTGCCGGCGTGTTTCAAAAATGAAAATTTAGAAAATCGCTACATGCTTATTTACGCGATATGATGCGGCACCGATGCCGTCAGCATGTATCGGAAAAAAATAATGCCAAGCCAGGAGTGAGACATGTTTGAGAAGTCCGTTCACGCAACGCGACTGTTGGGCGCCGCTGCGCTCGTCGTTGCCGTTGCCAGTGCGCACGCAGCCAGTTATCCGGCGTGGAGCGCCACCACCACCTACAACGGTGGCGAAACCGTGACCTTTGAAGGTCAGAACTACAAGGCGCAGTGGTGGACCCGTGGTGACAGCCCGGCGACCAGTTCCGGCGCAGTCGGCACCGGCAAGGTGTGGCTGCCGCTGGGCACCGCCACCGGCGTGACGACCGCGCCCACGGCCAGCCCGACTGCGGCGCCAACAGTAGCTCCGACCGTGGTCATCACCGCCACCCCCAAGCCCGCTGCAACCGCGACACCCGTGCCGGCCACCGGCAGCTATGCTGGCTGGGATGCCAATACCATTTACGACGTCGCGGGCACGCGCGTCAGCTACGGTGGCAAGGTATACCAGAACAAGTGGTGGACGCGTGGTGACAACCCGGCGCAGTCGGGTGCCTACGGCGTATGGCAGGAAGTGGCCGTAGCGACCACCCCGGCACCGACCGCCACCCCGAAGCCAACCGCGACCGCAGTACCCACACTGGCCCCGACGGCAACACCTGCGCCCACCGCGACACCGCTGCCGACGCTGGCGCCGACAGCCACCCCGGTTCCGACGGCGACACCTCGTCCGACTTCGACCCCGGTGCCGACCGCCACGCCCAAGCCGACTGCGACGCCTGTCCCGACGGCTACACCGACCCCGGCACCGTCGGCCGGCATCGTGCCGCCGCGCGCCATCACGCTGGAGCAACCGGGCAACGTCGGCACCTTGCGTGCCGCGCAGCTGCGCAGCTTCAACCACACGCCTTTCCAGTCCACCGGTTACTGGGTGCAGCCGGGCGACGTACTGGTAGTGAATTACTACTACAGCGGCGTAGCACCGAGCCAGGTGCCGGAAATCTGGATCCACAGCATCGACGACGACACCTGGGGCTATGACAGCGACCAGAAGACCAAGCTGGCCGTGGGTAGCACCACCATCACCGCCAGCAAGGCCGGTGCGGTGTACGTGTCGGTGTTCAACAACCCGACCGGTGGCGACATGAAGGTTGAGCTGGTGTCGGGCGGCCGCGTGATGCCGCGCTTCGTGCTGGGCGAACACAGCGCTGCCGACTGGACGCAGATGCTGGCCACCTATGGCGATGCGCCCTATGGCGAGCTGGTCAGCAAGCGCATGATTCTGACCGCCACCATGGCCAAGGTGAAGAAATTCGCTACCGACCCGGTGGGCGTGATGACAGCGTGGGACAAGATCGTTGGTCTGGAAGACGAGCAATACGGCATCGTGGCCGGCAATGCCTGGCCGCATGCGCCGGACGCGCACCGCTATCACTTTGTCGAATTGCCGCCGTACACCGGCTGGATGTATTCGTGGCAGTACCGCATGGCCAGTGCGTCGGATGACGGCGCTATCGGTTCGGTGCTCAATGCCAAGACCCTGACCACCGATGGCTGGGGGCCGTGGCACGAGCTGGGCCACCAGCACCAGATGTCGACCTTCACCTGGGCGGATCAGACCGAAGTGACGGTGAACCTGTCGTCGGCCTATGTACAGCGTGCGCTGGGCCTGCCGAGCCGCTACGAAACCGGCGGCACCTGGACCAAGACCTTTGCCTATCTGAACCAGTCCACGCGCGACTTCGGCACGCAGTCCGACCTGTTCGTGCGCGCCACCATGTTCTGGCAACTGGACCTGACCTTTGGCAAGGACTTCTATGCCAGGCTGGGTACCAACTACCGCAACATGCCGGCTGCACAGCGCCCGGGCACCGACGACGCGAAGAAGCAGTCCTTCATCGTCGAAACCAGCCGCGTGGCCGGTTACGACCTGAGCCCATTCTTCACGCAGTGGGGCATCCCGGTGGCTGCGGCTACGACCACCACGCTGAACGGCATGGCGCTCAAGCCGCTGACACAGCCGATCTGGCTGAACCGCGACAGCAATGTGGCCTACAAGCTGTATTGATCACATGTAGTGTTGTGCGTAACGAAAAAGCCCGCATCGCGCGTAATGCCAGTCAGTTAAGCCTGACTGGCATTTTTGTTTGGGTATTTCGCCGAACGCCGTTTGACCACTCGAGGATAAGTCCGCCCCTCGCGCCGAGGCGGCAGCACGAATAACCGTGCCTGTTCAAAGAGCAATGCCAGTCGTTTAGGCAGGTTTCCAGCAGACTCCAAGGGCGCAAAGCGCAGTAGATCGATGATCGCCATCGCTGCAACATGAAAGCCGATTCGCTGCGGGGCCACCTGCAGCTGCTCCGCCATCAGACGCATCAGCCGTCGCAACAAGGTGTAGGCAATCAACACGCCCCACAACTCCTGACGCACCAAGGCCGGTTGCTTGCTGCG
>NZ_FWXD01000039.1 GCF_900176275.1 Andreprevotia lacus DSM 23236
TCCAACAGCCAGCGCACCACCCACTACGTATTCGAACCGGGCAGCTTCGTGCCGCTGCTGCAAGCCACCACCAGCGGCACCATCCGCCTGCCGCGTACCCCGGTATGGGAAGGCGACTACGACCGCGATCAAGACCCGCTATGGCAAGACCCGCCGGAAGCGAAAGCGTTTGAACAACTGCACTACTACCACTGCGACCACCTTGGCACGCCGCAAGAGCTGAGCGACCAGCACGGCAATCTCGCCTGGCAGGCCAGCTATAAAGCCTGGGGTGAAGCCAAGGAAGTGATCAGCGATGCGGCGAAGAAGGCCGGCATCCACAACCCGTTCCGTTTCCAGGGTCAGTACTACGACCACGAGACGGGGCTGCACTACAACCGGCATCGGTACTATGATCCGGTGATCGGGCGGTTTGTGAGCAAGGATCCGATCGGGCTGGCGGGTGGGTTGAATATCTACCAGTACGCGCCGAATGCGGTGCAGTGGGTTGATCCGTTGGGGTTGACAGGCATGAATGCCACTATATCGGGGCCCAATATTCCTGGCGGTTCAGTGAGCGGCCTCAGTACCGCAGAAGGGGGGACTGGGATCACAAATGAAGCAGTGCAAAAAGCATATGACAACGTACCCAAGGAAATTCGTAAGGACTACCATGGGGATTGCGCCGAGGCTGAAGGCCTGAGCACTCTCGGTAACTTAGTGTGCGCAAAGAATATAGAAGATTTGAAGAAATATACAGCAGGTGCCGAGGGGCGTGCGTTCCGCAATGACAAAAAAGGAAAACCTCATCCAGCATGCCCTAGCTGCGGGCATGTATATGGCCAACTTGGGATTGCTGATGGACATTGCAAATCATGAATAGAGAAGATATTTCAGAAAGAAAAATTCTTGAAGAAAACTACGACGTAGAAGAAGCTAGCTACTCGTACAACAATTCTTCCTGGATCGTACATGATTTTTTCGAGAATGAGCTTTTAGCTAAAAAAACGCTTGATGAATTGAAAATTCATGAGAATGCTCGAGAGTGCGCGGCTTTATTTTCCAATGCACTAAAACTTTATTTGGAGCATAAAATTTCCAAGAAGGAATTTTCTGATTTCAGAATCAATGCATGGAATGAGGTTGACCATCGGGAAGGAAATGAAAAAAAACTTTTCAGAGTGATCGTCTCAAGCCTGTATGACGAAGAGTACAGGAATAATGAAAGGGAAGTCGCTCCTCTTAATTATTTCGAAGTTATTTTTTCAACCACCTATAAACTAGATAAGGGACTTTGTAAAAAGTTCAGAGAATTTTGTGAGAGACACCCGGCAATGCAGCACTTTCGCTACTCAAGCCAAGGCTGAAATAGGATTCCGTGCTGTGTAAAATTAATGGACTCCTATCAGCTCGGTCAAAATTGGAGAAAAGCATACGCACAACCAATTCGAGGGGTTTGAGCGGGAGTATTTTTTGTATATCCAAAATTGCTAGCAATTTAATACGCCTATCTCCACAAAAGCGCCGCATGACTGGCGGCAGCAAACTGCTCGGCAACCTGCTGCGCGACTACGCCGGCGTGCGCTACGACTACGACAGCCGCGGCAACCTCAGCACCCGCCGACGTCGTGTCTGGAAAAGCCAAGAAATGGGCTACAAAATATCAAGAAATATTGATTGCCGATGGATTGCCGGCTGATTCCTACTCCGTGGCGAAATGAAAAATTTTGATAGTGAATTGTATAAAATTATTATCGAATTGGAGAAGTATTATGAGTCCGACCTCTCTGAGGCTGAGGATAGCGCGGAAAATGCAAGAATAAAAGAATGCATATTCTCCCTCATTAGGGAGGCACACATTTCTGGGAGCTTTGAAGCCAAGGAGAAATTGCTATCTCTTTTGTCGGAGAATGTTGGCTGCCAAGAAGATATAGAGCTTGTTGAAGAATTTTCAAAACGGTTAATTGACGAGGGTGTACTCACTCCAATGGAGCTGGAAAAACATTTTTCTGAATTTTCAACAGCGCGTTGGCATTGATTTTTCTAAAAACCTGCTGCTAGCTAGCGCCCCCGGAAAAGAGATGAAATCGGCCAATTCACCAAGGGCATGCCGGCGGCAGCAAACTGCTCGACAACCTGCTGCGCGACTACGCCGGCGTGCACTACGACTACAACAGCCGTGGCAACCTCAGCACCCGCATCAGCAATGGCCAAGGCACGTGGAGCTGCTCACAAAACCCAGCGTAGCGGTGCTGGCAAGGCTCGCGAAACGCAGACAGTACAAACCGTACGGCCAGTGAGCGTAACGCCGCCAGCAGGGTTTTGTGAGTGGCTCTGGCTACGAATGGGACCACTACAACCGCTTGACCAGCGTTCGCAGTGATCAAGTCCTCACCCAGTTTGCCTACGACCCACTCGGGCGACGCCTCTACAAACAAAGCAGCGCCATCCGCCCGTTCAACGCCAACCTGCAATGGGCCGAGCAAGAACAAGCGCGCATCAGCAAGGAAAAGAACCTCGGCATCACCCTGTACGGCTGGGACGGCGACACGCTGGCCTGGGAATCCAACAGCCAGCGCACCACCCACTACGTATTCGAACCGGGCAGCTTCGTGCCGCTGCTGCAAGCCACCACCAGCGGCACCATCCGCCTGCCGCGCACCCCGGTGTGCAAGGTCGACGGTATGGCTCAGATGGCCCCTAGTCCAACAAGGTACCCCCCAAACATATCCGCCATCGCATCGGCATAGGCGGCGATCTCGGCCGGGGTGCGCGGGGTTTCCGAGTATTGTTTGCCTACGGCGCTGAGGGTGTCGGTGATCAGCGCGCCGGCCAGCGCGCGCGTGGCGTCGGATGCATCGGGCAACGCCGCCAGCATGAAGCGCTGCAGGGTTTGTTGGCCGGTGGCACGGGCGGTTTGCGCCTCTGGCGCGTCGCGATAAAGCGGTGCGGCATCGTTCAGTGCGCCGCGTACTTCGGCTTCGTCACATTCGGACTGGATAAAGGCGTGCACCAGCGTGCGCAAGCGCGCCAGCGGTGGCTGGCTGGCGTCTTCCAGTATGGTTTGCAGCATGGCATTGGTTTGCTGCCATTCATCGCTCTGCAAGCGGAACAAAATGGCGGCCTTGTTGGGAAAGTACTGGTACACCGAGCCGATGCTCACCCCGGCACGCTCGGCCACCCGCGCGGTGGTGAAACGCGGCGCGCCTTCCTTGGCCAGAACCTGAACAGCTGCGGTGAGTATGGCGGCCACCAGCTCGGCAGAACGGGCCTGCTGCGGTTGCTTGCGCGAGGAAATACGGGGGCTGCGGCGTTCGCTCATGTCGGGCCTGGCAATGCGAATAGTGAAACGCGATTAATTCGTCATATTCTAGTCCGGTAGCGACACACACTCAAATACCTGCCGGAGTAGACCCATGAATACCCTCACCACCGCCCCGCTTGCCCCCTTGCTGGATCGTTTGTTCGACGAGGCCGATGCCTCGGCACCGCTGATTCAGCAAGCCGTTGCCGATCTGCCCGAACAGGCGCTGGCGCAGCTGATGCAAAGCAAAACCGGCTACCGCGAGCTGTATGGCCGGCTGAAAGACATGCCGCTGCCGGTGTCCCGCGCGACCGGCACCCTGCTCTACATGCTGGCGCGCAGCAGCAATGCCCGCTACATCATCGAATTTGGTACCTCGTTCGGCATCTCTACCCTGCATCTGGCTGCCGCGCTACGCGACAACGGCGGCGGGCGGTTGATCGGCAGCGAGTTCGAGCCCGCCAAGGTAGCGCGTGCGCGGCAACACATGGTTAATGCCGGCGTTGCCGATCTAGTCGAGATCCGCGAGGGCGATGCGCTGCACACGCTGGCCGGTACGCTGCCTGAGCACATAGACCTGCTGTTGCTGGACGGCGCCAAGGCGCTCTATCCGGACATCCTGGCCATGCTGGAACCACACCTGCGCCCGGGCGCGCTGGTGGTGGCTGATAACGCCGGCGACAGCCCGGCCTATCTGGCACATGTGCGCGCCCCCGGCAGCGGCTACCTGTCCACGCCGTTTGGTGATGATGTGGAGGTATCGTTGCGGCTGGGTTGATTCTGTCTGGCACCAAAGCAGCCCGGCTTGGGTCGCCCCCTGCTTGCGCATGAGCACATGGCACATCATCCGCGTTGCACACAACCAGAAAACCGCCGTCTGGCTTCATCAACAAATCAGCAAATAACAATGAAGCTGTTGTTTTTAAACAATTTTTACATTCATACACCACCGTCTGCTTGAGTCCGCCCCGCATTCCCTGCACTTTGTCGTTGCCTGACATAGACCATGTCAATCATGGAAAGAAAAAGGCACCAAAGAATAAGGAGACGGATACATGAAGCAGTTTGCAACACACAAGGCCAGCAGCAAGGACAAGCAGGCACCACGCGGCTGGCAGCGTGCGGCATGGACAACCATCGCCGCGCTGCTGCTGGGCGCCAGCCAAGCCACCAGCGCTGCCGCATGGCTGGCGGGCAGCACTTATGAGCAGGGCGATATCGTTACCCATCAGGGCCAAGAATGGCAGGCCCGCTGGTGGACGCGGGGCGATGTGCCCGGCACGCAGGCCACGGCGTGGCAGGTCGCACCGTCAGAGGATGCGCCGGCCTGGCAGGCAGCAACGGTTTACCAAGGCGGCGAGCTGGTGCTGCATGCCGGCCTGCTCTACCAGGCGCAATGGTGGAGCCGGGGCGAAACACCGGGCACGGCAGGCAGCGCCTGGCGGGCGCTGGGTTCCGGGGTGAAAGCGGCGCAGTTCGTACGCGTGCCGGGCGGCCGCTTCATCATGGGCGCCACCATCAAGGGCAAGGCCAATTACGACAACGAAGAACCGGTGCACCCGGTCACCTTGTCGTCGTTCTGGCTGAGCAGCACCGAGGTGACCTACCGCCAGTTCGACCGCTACACCCGCGCCACCAGCCAGCCGCTGCTGAGCAATCTGGATGCCGGCGGTCTGGCCTTTGGCTGTGGCGAGCGCCCGGCGGTGAATGTGTCGTGGTGGGCCGCCGTACGCTATATCAACTGGCTGAATCAACAGCACGGCTGGCCGCGCTCGTATGACGAAAACAGCGGCAATCTGCTGGATGCCGCCGGCCTGCCCACCACCGATGTAGCCAAGGTCATCGGCTACCGCCTGCCAACCGAGGCAGAGTGGGAATATGCAGCGCGTGAGCGCGGCCGCGACATCATCAATGCCTGGGGCAATGGCGAGCCGGTGATCAATGGCAAACCCGCCGCCAATGTGGCCGATGCCAGCCTCAAGGCCTTTTTCGAGCCGATCGCACCACTGCCTTGGTGGTTGGTGCCATGGCAAGCCGATGACGGCTATGCGCGGCTGGCGCCGGTGGGCAGCTTCATCCCCAATGCACTGGGGCTGTACGACATGTCGGGCAATGCATGGGAATGGACCACCGATCAGGAGCGTGTTTACACCACGCAGGCGCAGGTCAACCCGGTGGGGGTAAGTACCTCACCGGGACGCATCATGCGCGGAGCCAGCTGGGATAACGGTCAGGACATGCATATCACCGACCGCTATGCGGATGACCCGGCCACCTCGACCGCCGCCACCGGCTTGCGCCTGGCGCGCTCGGGCAATGCCGAGGCCAACTGGCCAAGCCGCTGAAGAAGCGGTTTGAACCTCGACACCAGCGGTGAACCCGTGTCACCCGGAACCCGGCGCTGCCGGGTTCCGCCCAATCATGCGGCTGGGGACCATCTCCTGGCGGCAGGCCATCCGGGTCAAGCCGCATTGCGGTGCCCACCATGACTCCAACCGTCTTCGCTGGGCCCGAGACCCTGCGTGATACGGTTGCAAAGCACCCCCTGTCCGTCTGGCAGCAAGGCGGTAAGCGCAGGCAAAACACCAATTCCCTTCAAACCACGCGGCCGCGCATGCCACACCAGCGACCTTCCTGATCAGGCTGCAAGTTTGCCGACATCAGCATTTTTGCCACAGCACTCTTGATCACATGTAAATACGGATATTCCGTAAGTATTTTCGTTTATAGTCGCAAGGCAATACAGAACACCACGTCAAAATCATGCCAACCAACAGGAGGTTACATCGTGGATCAGTATCTAGGTGAAATCCGGCTGTGCGCGTTCCCTTACGCGCCCAAGGGCTGGGCGCTGTGCAACGGCGCACTGCTTTCGATCCAGCAAAACCAGGCCTTGTTCGCGTTGCTGGGCATCCAGTACGGCGGCAATGGCACTACCGTCTTCCAGCTTCCCGATCTGCGCGGCCGCACGCCGGTGCATCGCTCGCTGGATGGCCAATATGTACAGGGCCAGCCCGGTGGCGTGGAAACAGTGACGCTGACCACAGCAACCATCCCAGCGCACAACCACTTGTTCAAGGCGACCACAACTGCTGCCACCCTGGCCATCCCCGGTACCGCGAGCAACAGCTATCTCGCGCAGCCTGGCGCCAGCCTCTTTGCTCCGGTAAATGCAAGCAGCATCGTTCCCATGGATGCGGCAGCCAGCGACGCAACAGGCGGCAGCACGCCGCATGACAACATGCAGCCGTCGCTGGTGATGAACTACATCATCGCGCTGACCGGCATTTTCCCGTCCCGCAACTAAGGATCACATCATGGCAACTCCATTTGTTGGTGAAATCCGCATTTTTGCGGGTACGTTCGCCCCCGTCGGTTGGGCGCTTTGCAACGGGCAACAGCTGAGTATTTCGGAAAACGAGGTGCTGTACTCCCTGATTGGCACCACTTATGGTGGCGACGGGCAAATCTATTTCCTTGCGCCCAACCTGAACGGCCGCCTGCCTATCGGTCAGGGCCAAGGCTTGGGGCTGAGCCAACGCGTGGTCGGTCAATCATTCGGCAGTGAAAACGTCACGCTCACGACCAGCAACCTGCCCACCCACACCCACACGGTACAAGCCAGCAAAGATGCGGCTACAACCGCAACACCGGGCAATACCGGCATGCTGGCGACCACCGGTTCCAATTTCTATCACGCGGGTACCCCCCCCTCGCCCACTGCGGTCAAGCTCAGCCCCGGCACCTTGTCCACGACCGGCAATACGCTGCCCCACTCGAACATGATGCCAACGCTGTCGCTCAACTACATCATCGCGACCGCAGGCATCTACCCGTCGCAAAGCTAAGACTCGGAGCAAACAAAATGTCAGATCAATACGTAGGCGAAATCCGCGTTTTCGGTTTCAACTTTGCGCCGAATCAATGGGCCTCCTGCGACGGCCAGATTCTGCCGATTCAGCAAAACGCCCCGCTGTTCGCCATTCTGGGCGTGAACTATGGCGGCAACGGCACCACCAATTTTGGATTGCCCGATCTGCAAGGCCGTGCCGGGCTGGACGCCAGCGTGCCCACACTGGTTGGTGAGCAATCAGGCGCGCCCTCGATCACCCTGCAAGTCAGCGAGATCCCACAACACACCCACAATGCCTATGTTGACAATGGCCGCCCGCAGTCAGAAGCCGCCAGCGCCCAGATCCCCAGCCGTTTTGCGACAAAGGACGTCTATACCTATCTGATCGATACACCGGCACCGCCACTGGTATCGCTCGCCCCGCAAACCGTCTCTCTCATAGGCGGCAACGGCGCGCACGAAAACCGCCAGCCGTATCAGGTACTGAACTACTGCATCGCGCTGCAAGGTATTTTCCCGGCACGCTCGTAATCCACAGCATGCAGTTCCGGCAGGGGGACGCTCCTGCCGGATTTAACCCTTCACGAGCTACCGATGACGTTCTCTCGCGCCCTGTTCAGCCCGCATGTGGGCACCACCTTCAATGTACATCTGTCCAGCGAGCATGCACTATCACTGCAGCTGCAAGAAGTCAGGCAGCCCAATACCATGCCGCCCGGTTACGAGGTATTTTCGCTGATATTCCACGGGGTTTCGGCCCAACCGTTGCCGCAAGGCACCTATGCGCTGCAGCATGCCGAACTGGCCGAACAAGCCATCTTTCTGGTGCCGGTCGGCAAGCGTGACCACGGTTTCGAATACCAGGCCTGCTTCAACATCGTGATCTGACCCCATGCACATCGATTACCCCGGCCTCGCACTGCGCCCCGTGACCGACAATGACCGCGAACTACTGATACGGATTTACCGCTCCACGCGCGAGGAAGAGCTTCGCCCCACCGGCTGGAGCGACGAGCAGAAAACGCAATTTATCGCCATGCAGTTCCAGGCGCAGCATCAGGCCTACAGCGCCTACGCGAATGCCGAATTTCTGATCGTCGAACACGATGGCACACCGGTTGGCCGCATCTATCTGCAGCACAAGCAGACCGTGTTGCACATCATTGACCTCTCGTTGTTGCCGGCCGCACGCAACTTGGGCATGGGCACGGCGTTGCTGCAGGCCTGCTTTGCCAGCGGCGCCTCATCTGGCAAAGCCGTGCATATCCATGTGGAAAAATTCAACCCGGCATTACAGCTCTATCTGCGGCTGGGCTTCCAGATTTGCGAGGACAAGGGCATCTATCTGTCGCTGGAGCGCGAAACCGCCACCGCACAAGCATAGCCGGTGGCGCTGTGCTCACGCCCACATATGGGCGCATGATTAAATACTTTCATTCATGCACAGTTGTTTGCAATAAACTGGATACAAAAAGGTCGCCTCGGCATGATGGCTTGCGCGCATTGCGCGCATCCAGAAACGGAAGGAGACCAAACCATGCAAGCAAAATGCTTCACCCTGCCAGCCCTGTTGCTGGCAGCAGCCATCACCCATGCCGCCCCCGCGTGGCAAAACATGCAGGTCTACCAGGCCGGCGATACCATCACGGAAGCAGGCATCGATTACCGCG
Source organism: Andreprevotia lacus DSM 23236 (assembly GCF_900176275.1). Lineage (GTDB taxonomy): Bacteria > Pseudomonadota > Gammaproteobacteria > Burkholderiales > Chitinibacteraceae > Andreprevotia > Andreprevotia lacus. The sequence goes on from NZ_FWXD01000039.1 coordinate 8,807, forward strand.
CCCAATGGTGGACGCAAGGTCAAACGCCGCAGCAGCACAGCGGCCCGCCGGGCAGCGGCCAGCCCTGGCTGGTGCTGAATCCCGCAGAACCCCCACTGGCATGCGGCGATGCATGGCGCCCGGGCACGGCCTACAACGGCAATAGCGTGGTCAGCCGGCAGGGCCGCAATTACCTCGCCAGTTGGTGGAGCAGCGGCAGCGACCCCGCCATCAACGCATCATCACCGTGGCGAGATCTGGGTAGCTGCAACTACCTCGCCAGCTACAGCTATGACGTGACCGCACAACAGGTACAGCCACTGGCCTTTGCCGGCCAAACGCTCAGCGCCAATTACCGCATCCAGGTGCGGCTGCCTGCGCAGTTCAACCCGGATCGGGCCTATCCAGTGCTGTATGTGCTGGATTGGTTCGTGCTCGGCGCAGGCGTCACCGTGCAATATCAGGCGCTGGAAGCCAGCGGAAAAATCCAGCCACTGATCCTGGTGGGCGTGGACTGCCCGGACAGCATCGATGCCTGCTGGCTGCGCCGCGAGCGCGACTACACGCCCGCCTGGTGGCAGGCCGAGGAAGATTATCTGGGCAATACCGACCCCAACTTGCAAATCACCGGCGGCGGCCCCCGGCTGCTGGCGCTGCTGCGCGATCAGGTGATCCCGCGCATCGAAACGCGCTATCTGGCCAACACGGCGGCGCGCGGCTTGCACGGCACCTCGCTTAGCGGCCTGTTTGCCGCCGATGTACTGGTGCGCCAGCCCGGCAGCTTTGGCCGCTACCTGATCAACAGCCCATCATTGTGGTACCAGGATGGCCTGCTCATCAGCCAGGCACAGGCCGCGCCAGCCAGCCAGTTTGCCACGGTGCAGCACGCGTTCTTCAGCATGGGTGAGCTGGAAGGCCAGCCTTATCTGCAGGATACCGCCACCCTGGCCAGCGTGATTTCGGCCAGGCAAGTGCCGGTGCAAAACGCAGTGTTTGCCGGGCGCGATCATGAAACCGCCGGGCTGGATGCGACAACCGCGGGTTTGCTGAGTGCCTACCCGCGCTGAGCACCTGTTATTTAGAGCAGCTAACAAAACCCTGCTGGCGGCGTTACGCTCACTGGCCGTACGGCCAGGTTCTGTCTGCGTTTCGCGTGCCTTGCCAGCACCGCTACACTGGGTTTTGCTAGCGGCTCTTATCCTCGGTCGTCATCTGTGGACAAGCCGGCATCAAGCACCCGGCACAGCCGGGTGCTTACCCGCTTTTGAGGGTGAAGCAGCGGTTCTCCCAGATTGATTCCACTCCCCCCTCGCCACCGCGAGGGGGCCTCGCTTCGCTTGTCAGTGACACGAATCGGGCCTTTGAAAATCAACCATTTAGGTACATCACAGGCGCTGAGAAACTGCCCGGGCTTGCGGTCGTCATCCGCAGCATCAGGAACCCGGCCTGGCCGGGTTCCGGCAGGGCCATTACCCAATAGCCCCGCCAGATCAATGACTTGGGCCCGCATGGCAAATGCGGCCTCACCCTGGCGGGCCAATCATTCCGGCTGTCGGCAAAAACCAACACCCCGGCCTGCACGCGTTGCAGCGCAGCAAAACTGCGTGCTACCTTGCGCCACCTTTCCGATCAACCCCTGCACCCTTGGAGGACAACATCATGAAACAACGCACATCTGCCTCCCGCCGTGGGCTGTGGCTCGGGTTCGATCGCGTCGACTCTTCCTGCTAAGCCGCTGACACTTTCCGCCTGCTGCACGCCGGCCGTTGCCAAGCAACGCCAGCTGCACCGCATTGCAGGCCAATAACGCACCATCGCGCGTTAGCGTCAGCCGCCATCTGCAAGTTTCATCCGCCATCGCCCCGGGCCACGGCCTGCCGTTCTGCATTTCTTTTTATCTTTGAACGGATGATTACATGGGCACTGCCATGCAAACGCTGGCCGAGGGCATCACGTTGTGCGCCTTGGCCGATACCTGGATCGAAGGGGAAGCCCTTCGCCAACTCAAACAAACCGCCACCCTGCCCGGCATGCGCCGTGTGGCTGGCATGCCGGACCTGCACCCCGGCCGTGGCTATCCGGTGGGCGCTGCTTTTTTCAGCGTCGGCCACATTTACCCGGCACTGATCGGTGGCGACATCGGCTGCGGCATGGCGCTGTGGCAAACCAGCCTGGACCCGCGCCGCGACAGCGCCACCAAACTGGTGAAGCAACTAGGCAGCATCGATTGCCCGCTGGATGACAGCTGGCAGGCACAGATCGCCAGCTTTCAGCTTGCCGATGCCGATTACACCGCCGCGCTGGGCACCATAGGCAGCGGCAACCACTTTGCCGAGGTACAAAGGCTGGACGAGGTCTACGACGCCAGCGCAGTCACCGCACTGGGGCTGGACGAAAACCGCCTGCAACTCTTGGTGCACAGCGGCTCGCGCGGGCTGGGGCAGGCCATTCTGGAACTGCACATGATCGCGCACGGCTATAACCCGCTGGCGGCAGACAGCGCTGCCTGCGCGGCCTATCTGCACCGGCACGACCACGCGTTGCGCTTTGCCGAGGCCAACCGCGCCTTGATCGCGCAACGCATGCTGGCACGCTGGAAGGCCGACGGCCACTGCATGCTGGATGTAAACCACAACCTGGTCAGCCCTGCCTGCATCGAGGGTGAACACGGCTGGTTGCACCGCAAGGGCGCCACGCCGGGCGATGCCGGCCCGGTGGTCATCCCCGGTTCGCGCGGCGATTACAGCTATCTGGTGCAACCGGTGCAGGAGGCCGGCCTGCCGGCGCTGTATTCGCTGGCGCACGGTGCGGGCCGCAAGTGGGCACGCAAGGACTGCAAGGGCCGGCTGGAACGGCGCTATACCGCAGCCCAGCTGGGCCGCACCCGTTTCGGCAGCCATGTGGTGTGCGAAGACCGCGAACTGCTATACGAGGAGGCGCCGGAAGCCTACAAGCCCATCACCAGCGTGGTGAATGCGCTGGAGCAAGCCGGCCTGCTGCGCAAGCTGGCGCGGCTGGCCCCGGTGCTGACCTACAAGACCAGCGGGGAGTGCTGCCGATGATGCTGTTGCAACTCTCTGCCGCGCACGGCCCGGCCGAGTGCCAGCTCGCCGTGGTCAAGGCACTGGCGCGGCTGGCGCGCGAGGCCGAGCAAGCCGGGCTGACCAGCACCCTGCTGGAAGAAGAGCCCGGCGACGAGCCGGGCACGCTGAAATCCGCGCTGCTCGGGCTGGAAGGCGTGGGCGCGGTCGCGCTGGCGCAGCGCTGGCTGGGCACGGTGCAATGGCGCTGCCCCAGTCCCTACCGCCCGCGCCATGCACGCAAGAACTGGTTCATCGGCGTGGCCGCCTGCGCCGCACCGACGCAGACGCTGGAAAGCGAAATCCGCTTCGAGGCATGCAAGGCCGGCGGGCCGGGCGGCCAGCACGTGAACAAGACCGAATCGGCCATCCGCGCCACACACGTCGCCAGCGGCATCAGCGTACGCGTACAGACCGAGCGCAGCCAGCACGCCAACAAACGGCTGGCCGTGGCGCTGATCGCGCACAAGCTGGCCGAGGTGCAGCAGGCGCAACACGCAGCCCAACGCGCCGAGCGCCGCCAGCTGCACTTTGAAGTGGAACGCGGCAACCCGGCGCGGGTGTTCAAGGGCATGAAGTTCGAAGCAGCCTGAGCGATCAGCGCAATGATGATGGCGGCCCGGCCGCCGAAGGAGGACACATGCAGACAGATCACCTTGGCCGCATCGTGGTCGTCGGCACCAGCGGTGCCGGCAAGACCACGTTTGCGCGCCAGCTCGCCGCCCGGCTGGGCCAGCCCTATATCGAACTGGACGAGTTGTACTGGGCTCCCGGCTGGCAGCCCAAACCGGCTGCGGAGTTCGAGCGACTGGTGAACGACGCGGCCGCGCTACCGGGCTGGGTGGTGGACGGCAACTATGGCGCGGTGCGCGACCAGCTCTGGCCGCGCGCTACCACCATCATCTGGCTCAATTATCCGCTGCACACCGTGCTGTGGCGCGCGTTCACACGCACGCTGCGGCGCTATCTGAAGCGGGAAACACTCTGGCACGGCAACCGCGAATCACTACGCCGCACGCTGTCACGTGATTCCATCCTGGTATGGGTGATCACGACCTATCACCGCAGACAGCGGCAGATGGCTGCGTTGCGCGCGGGTAGCGACTACCCACATTTGCGATGGGTGGAGTTTCGACACCCCCGCCAAGCACAGGCTTGGTTGCGCCAGAAGCAACGCAACGCTGAACGTTGACTACGATGACTTGATGAAGAAATTAAAGTCACCCCCCATCACCACGCAACCGTCTCTCGATCATCTGCAACGCATGTTCGAGGAAGCAAAAGCGCGCATCCACGATGCAGGCCTTTTGGCGAGCAGCCCCAATACGGCTTCAGATTCCGCTGCAATCCTACGAATTTTGGGCTTTGAAATATTGCTCAAATGCGCGGTGCTGCTTTGCGGGCAAACGCCAAAGAAGAATCACGATTACGACTGCATCTGGAAGACGCTACCCGGCAAAGTCAGGAAAGATATCCAAGCCGCAGCAGCAACGCAGATGGCTGGCTACGCCGATTTCTCAGACTTGGGCAAATTACTCAAAACCTACCAATATGTGTTCGAAAAAGCCCGTTACCACTATGAGCTTTACGAGAACTACACGCTAGACGAGCAGCATGAGCTTGAGGTGCTATGGCTTCAAATAGGAGCGCCGCCAAAAGAAGCAGTAGTTCAATATCACCCTTACGAACTTCTCGGCCTGATCGCCGGACTCTCCTCCTTTATCGAGGCCTGCTTACGCAAGTTGGCCTGCGCGGCGAATTAGCCGCGCCGGATCAATCAGTCTGCCCTCACCACCACTCGTACTTGGCCGGTCTGTTGCTCTAGCTGCGCCACCTCCACCGCCAAAAACTTCTCAATCACCCCGATATTGGTCAGCAGGTGCGACGATGCCACGGTGGCGGTGAATTCGCCGCCGCCCGCCAGCGCCAGCGGCAGCAACAACTGGTCGGCCAGGTGTTCACCGACGGCGGCGTTGCCTTTCAGGTAGCGGCGCAGCTCGTCAGCGGTGCGATTGGCCACGCTTTCGGCTGAGATGCCGCGCTCGCCAAAGCCGGTGAAGACTTCGGTGACGTGCTCATGCACCAGCTCGACCAGCAGTGCATTGCCCGGGCCGTGGGTGGCGGGCAGTTCCTGCACCTTCGTTTGCAGCGGCCAGGCCGGGTCATCAAGGCGCAGCGCCAGTTGGTCCAGCTCGCGCTTGGCCACGCTGTAGCTCACGTCGGCGACGATGGCGGTGGCGTCCAGCGCTTGCAGCGCGCCGCGCTCGGTCAGCACCAGCGGCTGCAGGGCCGCAACCGGCTGCACGGTGGCGCGCACCGAACCGCCGCCGGCCGGGTAAAAGCCGTGCCGCTCCAGCGCGATGGTTTGTTGCACGCCCATACGCGCCATCAGCGGTGCCCAGCTGCGGATCAGGAAATCCGCCGGCGGTGCGGCCTTGTTGTGCGTGCCACCGCTTACCAGCACCGTGCTCGGCGCATCGGCAAACCACAGTGCCGGCAGCACGGTTTGCAGCACCAGCATGCATGAGCCAGCCGTGCCGATGGCAAAATGGTAATCGCCGCCACGGATCGCACCGGGGCGGAAGGTCAGCGTTTGTGAGCCGGCCTCAGCCCCGCTCACCTCGGCACCACAGATGGCCGCCGCAGCCTGCACGGCAGTCAGATGCTGGCGCAGCAGGCCCGGCTTTTGCCGCCCGGCGCGGATGCGCTCGATGCGGAACGGTGTGCCGGTAATCATGGCGAGGGTGAGCGCGCTGCGCAAAATCTGGCCGCCACCTTCACCGGTGGCGCCATCCAGTTCTATCCAGTCTTTCATGTTCTCAGTCTTTTTTCGGCCACGCACCCGGCGTGGCATTCCTTATTCAGTGCGACGTTGCCTGTACGGTTTCAAACAGCAGCCGATCCAGCGCAATGGCATCACCCTCGGGCCGCTTGTAATCGGGCAGTTCAGTCACGCGCTCCAGCTGTTGCTCGATGAAAGCGTGGATCAGCGGGAAGCGCGCGCCGTATTCGGCCTCGCCGGCCTTCATCTTTACCGCCAGCAGCTGGTTGATTTCATCGCGAAGAGCGACGTCACGCACCATCACGTCGGCCAGCTCGGCAAAGCGCATCGGCGGCATGCCGCGCCCTTCGTCCACCCATTGCGAGGCCAGCAGCGGCCGCAGCACGTACAGATACTTTTTCAGCCGAACCGTATCGCCCTGCAGATAGCCGCGGAAGTTCTTGTGCGCCATCGCCAGGTAATGCCAGCGCCCCTTGCGGCTGGAGAAAAACCCCGGCGCCAGTGCGCGCAGCGTGCTGGCCAGCGTGGCGTCTTCGCGGTAGATCACCGGCGAATCCAGCCACTCGAACAAGGTGGGGTTGGAGCCGCGCAGCAGTTGCAGCGCCTTGCGCAGCTCCCAGCCGCTGATGTCCAGCTCGTCGCTGATCGGCATTTCGATCACGTCGCGCTGCGGCTCTACCTGCAGATACCAGTCCAGCTTGTGCACGTAGATGAAGCGCACGTCGTAATCGCTGTCGGGCGAGGCAAAGCCCCAGCCACGACTGCCTGATTCACAGGCGAACAGCACCTTTACGTCGCGACGGGCCTCGATGGCATCCAGCTCGGTCTGGATGCGGTTGCGCACCGCATCGTCTATCGGGTGGGCACTCAAGATTGCAGTCATGCTCATTCCTTTGTTGCCGGCCATTGGCCGGCTTGTTGCAACGCTGCGTGCAGATTGGGCAGCGTGGCGATCAGATCACGGCTGGCCGTATCGGCCAGCAAGGTGTGCAGGCGTTCCGCCTCGGCCCGATAGGGGCGCGCATACGCCAGCGTGTTGTAGGGTTGATCCAGCGCATGCAATTGCACACGCACCACATCCTGCAATGCGGGCTGGCGTGCCAGATCCAGCCATAGCGCCAGTTGCGCCCATTCACTCAGCCGGTCAGTCAGTACCGTGGCCAGCCAGTGGTCGTTGCGCTGCCACGCGGCGTGCGCGGCGCGGTAGACCGCATCGCCCTCCAGCGCCAGACCATTGCCGATCAGCTTGAGCACAAAGCGCTGCAGCTTGGGGCTGCCGTGCTGCCACACTTGCTCCAGCAGTGCCTCGCGCCGCTCGGGCGCCCATTGCAGCATGGCGCGCAGCGCGGCGATGCGCACCGCACCGCTTTGATGCGCCAGGCAACGCGCCGCCAGCGGCGCCACCTCGGGCAGCTTGTGCGTGACGGCCTCCCACAGCGCAGCGGCCAGCTCGTTGGCGTTCAGATCCGGGCGCAGCAAGGCGGTGCGGTAAAACTGCGGCAGGTTCTCGCCCAGCCGCGCAGCCTGCCAGCAGGCGGTTTCGCGCGGCCCCAGGCTGGGGTCGAGCAACATGCGCCGGCACAGCATCAGCTTGTCGTTGTCGCTGAGCGGCGTGGCCATCAGCAGCCGTACCGCCTGGCTGCGCACCGCCGATGCCCGGTCGGTCAGCCCGGCCATCAACATATGCCAGCCAGTCGGCGGCGCCAGGGTCACGCCCACCGTCAACGCCTGCTGGCGCACCGACGGATCGGCATGGCGCATGCCCTCGCGCACCACCTCACCTACGTCGCCGCGTTGCAGCAGAACCTGCAACGCATGCCGCGCCGGCTGGCCGCGCATGGTCGTCAGCCGCTGGCGCAATGCCGGGGCATGGCGTGACTGCAACAGCAGATCAAAAGTCTGCGCCACCAGCTCGGCATGATCTGCACGCTGCTTATGCGGCAGCTCGCAGATATCGCCCAGACAGGCCAGCACATCGTCCACTCGCGCCTCGTCCAGATAGCGCCGGTACTGCAGCAAGGCCTGCGCCCGTACCTGCGGCACCCAGTCATTCAACCGCGCCACAATCAGCGCCAGACTGCGCGGGCCGGGTTTGTCGGCCAGATAGAGCAACACGGCTTCGCGCTCGTAGCCGTCGCTGGATGCAGCAAACTCATTCAAGCGATGCGAGCAAACCCGCAACACGGCAGCCGTATCTGCCACCACCTGTGCCAGCGAGCGCTCCTCGCTCACCGCCATGGCCGGCGCAGGCACCGGCGCCACCATGTACCGGGCGGGCTCGCCCAGCAGCAAATTCTTCAGCCATTCACGCATATTGCCTCCAGCCTTCAGGCTGTTTGCCCGCTTTGGGACACGCTGCTGCACGCATCGACTGCATGTTGCAGGCAGCGTCTCCAGTATTCATCAATCTCGGGGTCACCCTCTATCCGTTCACAGATGCCATGCAATGCCGGCAGCAACCTCGCGTCCGCCAGCTGCTCAGCAGCATCAAGTATCCCGGTCGTACAACCCTCATCCCCCAGCGCAGCGATGAGCTTGCCCAGCACCGCTTCATCCTTGCGCTTGGCCAAACCGCTCAGCGCCTCCATGCGAACTTCCGGGTGTAGATCATCCACGCCTCGCCACAAGCAGGCCCGAATCTCCGGGGTATCGGCTTCATGCAACGCTCCCAGAGCAAAGGTCGCCCAGTTGCGGACGTCGTCATCCACATCGCCGCAGAGCGCCACCAGTGTGGCAGTCGATTCCGGCTCGAAATAGCTGCCCAAAGCAAAGGCGACCGCATAACGCAACTCGGCACTCGCGTGGCTAGCCAGCGCCAATATGCCCGGCAATGCCTGCGCGCAAGGGCGATGACCAAACCCAAAGATCGCCGCATACACCACCATGCAATGCCGATCATTCAGACCGCGCAACAGCAGCGCGTGGCTCCATTCCATGGCATAGCTTGCTTTGCCCTGCCCAGCCATCGCCCCCAGCTGGCAAGCGATATCCAATGCCAGCGCCCGCTTGCGCCAGTTGCGGGCGACAAACAAGCACTCGACCCGCGCCTGCATGGCCAGCGATGGGCGACCACGCAATTCGTGAATCGCATCCCAGCTACGCTCGCTATCCCACTCCTGCAGTGCGATTCCGATCAGACTCTTTTCGCCCAGTTTCTTGAATGCGAGGTAGTTATCCATGCTGGTGCAATGTTCCTTCGTTTTGCCCGACCCAGTGCGTTTACGTTACCGGGCTACTTGGTACGGCCATTGCGTCGCCCATTCCGGTGCCGCTTTCGGTCCCGGCTTCAAGCCGGAAAAATCCGCCAGCAACCGCCAATCCAACTGTGCTGCCGCTGGCTGATCGCATACCCACAGCTCGCCGCCGCGCCCGGTAATCACGCGCCCATGCCGATCAAAATCGACAAACTCGGCAGGTGCGATCTCGTGCTTGCCGTGGCTGTTCTCCAGCGTGCAATGTTGCAAGTGGCGTTCCGCTGCGAATGGCCGTTTGATTGGCTGCCATGTTCCTTCCAGCGCCAGTGCACCCTCTGCGGCAAGCCTGCGCCAGACGGCGGGCTGCACACCTTCATCGCTTACCCGTCGCCATTGCGGTTCGTCCTTCCTGTCCTTGTCGCCCAACTGCTCGCTACCAACGATCTGCATATTGAAGCCCTTCGCGCGTTGCATAGGTCGACGCTGCTGCTCCGGCAGGTTGAGCCAGAAGCGACCTCCGCGCAGAAAGCAGCCACCGCCGCCCAAGCCGTTATGCGGCCACAGGGCCAGCGCGGTCAGATAGGGTGGACGGCAGATTGCCGTCCAGGTGTCCTCGCCCAGTGCTTGCAAGGTGCGCTGGCCACCCTTGCGCGCCACATAGGTCATCAGTTCGCCGTTGTCCGACAGATCGCAGCCCCATTCATACACCCGGCCATGCAGCCATTGGCCCAACTCGAACGTATCGTTGGCGGTATCCCAACGGATGAGCTGCACCCAGCGGGTGGGCCCGCGCCGCAACAAGACGGCAACGGGCGCCCGCCGGGCCTGCACGATGCTCAAGCGGCAGTGCGGTGCAGAGGTAGCCGTTTTGGCTCGCGCCATGTTTACCCCTTCACACACACCACTTGGCGCAAGGTATGCACCACTTCCACCAGCTCGGACTGCGCAGCCATCACGGCGTCGATGTCCTTGTATGCCATCGGGATTTCATCAATCACATCGGCGTCCTTGCGGCATTCAACGTGTGCGGTGGCGCGGATCTGGTCGTCCACGGTAAAGCGCTTCTTGGCCTGGGTCCGGCTCATGGTCCGCCCTGCGCCGTGGCTGCAGGAGCAGAACGATTCCTCGTTACCCAACCCGCGCACGATGAAGCTCTTGGCGCCCATCGAGCCCGGAATGATCCCCAGCTGGCCTTTCTGCGCCGATACCGCGCCCTTGCGCGTTACCAATACCTCGGCACCGAAGTGCGTTTCTTTCTGCACGTAGTTGTGGTGGCAGTTCACTGCTTCCACATCGGCCGCGAACGGCTTGGTGATGACCTTGCGCGCGGCGGCAATCACGTTCTGCATCATCGCGGCGCGGTTACGGCGGGCGTAATCCTGTGCCCAACCGACCGCCTGCACGTAATCGTCGAAGTGCTGGCTTCCCTCGGTGAAGTAGGCCAGATCGCGATCCGGCAGGTTGGCGATGTGCTGGCGCATATCGGCCTGGGCCAGCTCGATGAACAGGTTACCAATCGCATTACCTACCCCGCGCGACCCCGAGTGCAGCATGAACCACACGCGGTTTTCCTCATCCAGACACACTTCGATGAAGTGGTTACCGGTTCCTAGTGTTCCCAAGTGCTTATGGTTGTTGGTGTTCTTCAGCTTGGGGTATTTATCGGTGATGTCCTTGAAGCCTCCGGCCAGCGTGGCCCACATGGCATCTACAGCTTCAGGCGGCGCCTCCCAGGCGCCGTTATCGCGCCGACCGAAAGTTTTACCGTGCGGCACAGCTGCCTCGATCGCGGAACGCAGCCCGGCCAGGCTATCCGGCAGGTCTGATGCAGTCAGCGTGGTACGCGCGGCCATCATCCCGCAACCGATATCCACCCCGACCGCAGCCGGAATGATGGCGCCCTGGGTGGGAATCACGCTCCCGATGGTCGACCCCTTACCCAGATGCACATCCGGCATCACCGCCAGATGCTTGTAGATGAAGGGCATCTTGGCGGTATTCATCAATTGCTCACGCGCACCGTCATCCACCACCACGCCTTCGGTCCACAGCTTGATCGGCTTGCCGTTGGCGACTTCCAGAATTTGTTGCTTACCCATTTTTCTTCTCACTTTTCAATTATTGCCCACCTAGTGCGCGCCGGCGTTGCTGTCTGCAACCGAGGCACCGCACCGCGGTGGAATACACATAGCCCTTGGCGGTTTCGTACCACCACTGCTGCTGTTCGGCTGTCCATACCTGCCGGGCGCCACAATCGCGGCAGGTGAAGGCGATATCTTCGTAGTAACCACGACGAACGAACTCGGGTTCGCCAACCGAGCCACTCGGTGCCAGTGCCCACACATCGACCGGGGCCCTGCCTGCCGGTCTGACAGCGCGTGGTTGCACCGTTGCAATCACGCTTTGAAACCCTTCCCGCTTTTCCTTGCGCCTGGCCATGATGGCTGCGCGCTTTTGCTTCCCGCTCAACATGGTATGTCCTTAACTGGTCTGTTGCCGCCTTGGCGGGTCTTGCTTGCTGCCTTGTACCCGCCAGGGCTGAGACTGTTAATGCGAATAGCGTGCCAGTCACGAAAATGGCGCCAAACAAAACACATATATCGTTGTTTCAATTAACAAATATCGCTAACAACAGTCATATAACGCCATAAAAAATTCCGACAATTCCGATATGAAAAAATCTTGATTTATCCATATAGATAAGCAGAGCACCCCAATAACAGAAGACAGGCGACAACAAGGCCGGAACGATGCTGAGCTACCGAGTCGCCCCGGCCGGGATTTGAACCCGGGACACCCCGCACATGTGCGGGTGCTCTACCTGTAGTTCCGACGGCATTCGCCTGAAAAAATGGTGGATGCGGCGGGACTCGAACCCGCAATAGACCGACGTCAGGCATTACCCCGACGCGTGGCGGACCTTTAAAACGCGCCCCATCATGAAACCTTACGCAGACCTCATGACTACGCCCCCAAACATACCGGCCACCACTTAGGCCCTCGGTTTTACCCTTCACCGGCTCCGAATTTTCCGGCCGCTCGCCTTTTCGCGCTCACACCCAAGGGCGTTCACCCCGCAAGCAATGCGCATGCGGCATGAACAAGATGCGTCGCCGGGCAACAAGAGTAGCGAGAGCGGCCTACCGGCAGTGCCGGCCGGGTTTATCAGACCCGCAGCCAATAGGTGATGTACTCCCGCCGGCATTTGCCCGACGACGCAAACAACATGGCAAACCGCACCAGCCGGCAAACACCCGGCATCTCGCAGCTTGCCCATTACTACCGCCGGCGCTGAATGGCGACGACTTGCAACAGGATGGCGACAAAGAGCGGTGAAAATTGAAAAGCGCTCTACCACTGAGCTACGGCCCCATCGATGCGGAGCCGACGGGACTCGAACCCGCGACCACTTCACTATGTATTTCCACCTGCATTCGCCATGAACACGGCACGCCACCACCAGTGGTGGCAGAACCACTGACAAAACCCTGCCGGACACGCGCACTAGGGCACGCGCCGCCAACAGTATGGCGCCGGGGTTTGTCAGCAGCCCCGAAGAGGATCGGCGACAAAAGGTGGTGAAGCACGCGCTCTGGCCACTGAGCTACGGCGCCACCGTGTCGGCACCGGCGGGATTCGAACCCGCGTCCTCGATCTTAGAAGGATGTAGTTTCACCGGCATTCGCCGAATACTGCACCGACTGCACCAGGCAGCCGGAAATCGGGCGCAGCGACAAAAATGACGAAACGTTTTTTCGTGTGCTACCAGTTGCACCACGGCCCTGCCGAAGCAAGACCGGCGGGATTCGAACCCGCATCGCGACCGTGACAGGGTGTAGTTCCGTCGGCATTCGCTGCAAAACCTGCCGGCTGCCCCAAGGGCAACCGGATCAAACCGGGTGACGACAACAACGATGAAATCATGCCTTGCGGCACGCATTGCTCTACCCCTGAGCGACAGCACCGGCAAGCCGGCACCGGCGGGATTCGAACCCGCGTATGATGTAATTCCACCAGCATTCGTCACGAACACTGCGCGCAACCCGCACCAGCGTGCGCGCTGCCAAAAAGAACGGCGACAAAACGTGATGAAACAAAAGCCGTGCGTTTACCAATTCCGCCACGGCCCACGCAATGCGTGACGCCGACGGGATTCGAACCCGTAAATCCGAGGACGCGGCTCCCCATGTAGTTCCATCGGCATTCGCCGAATACTGCACCGACTACCCCAGGGCAACCGGATCAAACAGGTGACGACAAGAGCGGCGAAATCAGGTCTTGCGACAAGCAACGCTCTACCACTGAGCTACACCCCGGGCCTTGCCCAAGGTGGCAGGAATTGAACCTGCGACCTCCGCCTTATGTAATTCCGCCAGCATTCGTCACGAACACTGCACGCAGCCCGCACCCAAGGTGCGTGCCACAGAAAAAGATCGGCGACAAAGCGTTGATGGAACAAAAGCTGTGCGTTTACCAATTCCGCCACGGGCCGCCAGACTGCACGGCACCGACGGGATTCGAACCCGTAAATCCGAGGATGCAACCCTCCATGTAGTTCCATCGGCATTCGCCGAATACTGCACCGGCCGCACCAGGCTGCCGGGTTCAACACGGTGATAACAAGCGGCGATGAAACGCCTCAGTACAGTACTCCCCCTCTGAGTCCAACCGGCACACCCGATGGGCAACCCTCCACAGAGCCTTGCCCGGGCGCCACCGGTTTGCAGGATTCGAACCTGCCCGGCCGCACTCTTGTAGTTTCATCTGCATTCATCACCTTGGCACGACAAGTACTGCGAGTGGTCTCACGCTTGCGCGCGGGTCGGCTTCGAACCGACTGATTCCCAAAATGTACACCCGCAGGCATGCGTGCCACCGTCACGGCCCGTCCTGCCAAAGTCGGCCCCTGCCCAGCGGGCAGATCTTGCTTTGGCCGGCCAGGTCTTGCCGGATACTGCTGGCGCCCACCCTCCAGCGGGCGCCAAGTCATCAATAAATCACCACCAAGCACCGCCAGCAAAGCCCCAGTGCATCGTGTTGGCTAGCAAGCGCTCTGCTGCCGGCGGGGCGCTGCTTGCGGCGCTAAACGCCGATGGCTTCGATCATGGCTACCCAGTGATCGTCGGCAAAATCGCCGGCGGCAAACTGGGCCATCACATCAAATACTGCATCACCAAAACCGCCGACATTCAGGATGTCGCGCCGTGACTGCGCCTGGCTGGTGCCATATGGCTGGATATCGATGCAGATCAAACGCGCATTCGGGTTGCGCTGCTTGAGCTTGTCCCACTGCCGCATCGTTTCCGTTGCACCATGACGCCGAGCGTCTATCCATGACTCGTTGTCGGACACGATGATCACCGTATCCACCTGCGCATTTTCTTCCACCAGCTTGGCCAGCGGCGCCGAACAGTTCGTTCCGCCACCACCCACCGCCGCCAGCCGCTTCGCGTTGGTCATCACGCTATCGCGTGGATTCAAGCGCACATTCACCACCTTGGTCTCGAACGGCATGACCCGTGCAGTCGGATGGTTGCGCAACATGGCCGCCCCCACCAGCGCCGCCACGTCGATGCAACGCACCGTGGTGGTTGCCCCCTGGCGATAACCGGTTACCGGCGACTGCATCGAACCGGACACGTCCGGACATACCACCACCTGACCTTCCAGCGTGGGCACATTGGCCAGCGCGATTTCCATCGCATCCTGCAAGGCTTCACGCACTTGCTCGGGCACCGTCTGGTCGGCCGAGCGATAGGCTGCCAGCAACTGATACGGATACACACGCGCCTTGGCGATAGCCTGCGGGTCTGCCAGCCGGGCCGCAACCCGATCAGCCACCCCCGGCAGCGCAAACGCTCCATTGCGCGCCAGCGTGTTCAAGTTCATCCGCAATGCCTGCCACCCCATGCGCTCGGCCAGCGTTGCCCAGTCTTGCGCGGTCAGCTTCTCATTGCTGAGCAACTGGAACGGCACATCCGGAAAGGTCACTGCACCACCGGCACGGAAGGCCAGCAATTCACGCGTCAACGGCGGCAGCTGGGCCATGTCGAACGGCTTGCCGATCAACCAGGCAAAGAACGCCTCGCGCCACGGCTCGGCCGGCTTCGGATGCACCATCTTCACCACATCGGCCAGCGACGGCGCATTCCCTACCGAGGCCTGCAGCAATTGCAGCTCGCTGGCCTTGTTCAGCCATGCCTGCACCAGCTTTTTCGAGCGGGTACCCAGCGACTTGCGCCCGGCGGCGCCGCTACGCATGATCTGCACGAAGTTGCGCAGCATCTTGCCGCCGTCGATCACCTGGGCAAACGCCTGCGGCAATTCATCGGCGCCGCGTGCGGCCAGCACGGCGGTCAACAAAGCCGGCATATCCTTCATATGGCCGCAACGGCGGGCATAAATGGCGGTTTTGGCGATGAAGGCGGTATCCAGCCCCTGGCACATGGTCAGCACGTCGCTCAATTGCGCTTGCGCATCGGCGTAGTAGGTTTGATTCATGCAACCGGTGACTGCCAGTTGCGCCAGCTTGTGCTTGGGCTGGTAGGCATAGGACGGGGCTTGTGACCGGTTTACCGTATCGGGCACCGGCAATTTGGCGAGCAAGGTATTGAACACTTGTTGGTTAGCCATTTTTGCATCTCGCTGTTTGCGTTGTATGCCAGCTTCAATGCAACCGGCGTGCCAGCCCGAAAACAGCATGCCAAACAAATGAACAAATAGCTGATTCTTAAAGATTAATTTTCAAAACACCTTTTCTGACCTCGGTGCGATCGCATCAGAAAAATTAAAAATTCTGCTAACATGAGATCGCCATTTATTCTTTGAGATAAGCATGCGCAAGAAAGTCGTCGCCATCGGTTTTGTCGGTACCGTGCTCGATTTTACTGGCCGGGGCCGGCAGCGCTGGGACAGGTGGCGGCCCAGCGTGGGCTTGTGCCAGCAGGAAGATTTGGTCATCGACCGGCTGGAGCTGCTGCATGATGTGCGCAGCCAGAGCTTGTTCGAGACCTTGCGGCGCGATATCGCCACCATTTCGCCGGAAACCGAGGTGGTCAGCGTGCCGACCACCCTGCGCGACCCCTGGGATTTCGAGGAGGTCTACGCCGCGCTGCATGACTTTGCGCACGGCTATGCCTTCGACACCGAACACGAGGATTACCTGATCCACATCACCACCGGCACACACGTGGCGCAGATTTGCTGGTTTCTGCTGGCGGAGGCGCGCTATCTGCCGGCGCGGCTGGTGCAAACCTCGCCACCGCGCAAGAAGGAAGAGGGGGACGTAGCCGGCAACTACGCGCTGATCGATCTTGATCTGTCGCGCTACGACAAGATCGCCACGCGCTTTGCACGCGAGCGCGATGAAACGGTGTCCTTCCTCAAGTCGGGCATTGCCACGCGCAATGCACGCTTCAACCGCATGATCGAGCAGATCGAGCGCGTGGCGGTGCGCTCCAAGGCGCCGATGCTGCTGTGCGGGCCAACCGGCGCAGGTAAATCCTTTCTGGCGCGGCGCGTGTATGAAATGAAGAAATCACGCCACCAGCTGGCCGGCCGCTTTGTCGAAGTCAACTGCGCCACCCTGCGCGGCGACAGCGCGATGTCGGCGCTGTTCGGCCATGTAAAGGGCGCCTTCACCGGCGCGCAGACCGAGCGTGCCGGCCTGCTGCGCAGCGCTGACGGCGGGCTGCTGTTTCTGGATGAAATCGGTGAGCTGGGGCTGGACGAGCAGGCCATGCTGCTCAAGGCCATCGAGGAAAAACGCTTCTTCCCCTTCG
Organism: Andreprevotia lacus DSM 23236; assembly: GCF_900176275.1. Taxonomy (GTDB): domain Bacteria; phylum Pseudomonadota; class Gammaproteobacteria; order Burkholderiales; family Chitinibacteraceae; genus Andreprevotia; species Andreprevotia lacus. The sequence continues at coordinate 25,623 of NZ_FWXD01000039.1, forward strand.
GCAGCGACCGCGAAGTGGAAAGCGACTTCCAGCTGATTGCCGGCACGGTGCGCGATTTGCGGTTATGGGTGCAGCAGGGCAAGTTCCGCGAGGACTTGTATGCGCGCATCAATCTGTGGACCTACGAGCTGCCCGGGCTGGCCGAGCGGCCGGAAGACCTGGAGCCCAATCTGGAATTCGAGCTGGCACGTTTTGCGCGCGAAAACGGCGAGCAGGTGCGTTTCAACGCCGAAGCCCGCCATGCCTATCTGCGCTTTGCCACCTCGGCCGATGCGCACTGGAGCGGCAATTTCCGCGAGTTGTCGGCCTCGGTCACGCGCATGGCCACCCTCTCTGACGCCGGCCGCATCGGCGTTGCCACCGTGGATGAGGAAATCGGCCGGCTGAAACTGGCCTGGCGCGATGACACGCACAGCGAGCTGGACGAACTGCTGGGCGACGAGGCCACCCGCATCGACCTGTTCGACCGCCTGCAGCTGCAAAACGTGCTCAAGGTTTGCCGCCAGGCCAAATCACTGTCCGACGCCGGGCGCCGGTTGTTCGACGTATCGCGGCAGGAAAAAGCCTCGGTCAACGATGCCGACCGGCTGCGCAAGTATCTGGCACGCTTCGGGCTGGAATGGAGTGCGCTGCCGCGCGAGTGAGCGCGCATGGGGCGCGCCTAGCAAAGTCCCTGCACCTGCCCGACCAGATCAATGAACACCCACACATTGCCCTTGCCGTAGCTTTCCGGCCCGGCACGGCCGCCGAGCACCGGATAGGGCTCGGGAATGTAGACCTGATCCGCCTTCAGCGCCCCCAGCCGGCCGCGCACCGCCTGCACGTGCTCGGGGCGGAATACGTATTCGACAAAGCCGGGGTCCTTGAGCACGGCATGCTCGAACGCGGCGACGGTGTCGAAGCTGCCATAAGATTTGGCCGCTTTCTTGAACGGGTGCAGCACGATGTATTCATGCGTGGCCGGATCGCGCAGAAAGAAATGCCCCAGCACCGAATAGCCCACCACCTCGCGGTAGGCCGGGTAGTGGCGCGCCCAACAGCCCAGCCGCGCCAGCGGCGCCGGTTTGATCAGCTGGTAGAGCGCATCGGCTGCCGGCGTGGCAGTGGAGAACAAGGAGGCAAACAGGGCAAGCAGGGTACGGCGCATGGCATCCCGGGCATGGTCTTGGTGCTGCCCCTGGGTGGGCCGGCAGCACAATTCATGCGCAATGCTGCCATCAAATTGTCATCAATTGCAAGATATGCCAAATGCATTAATGCGCTTCGTCACTCACTGCTGCTCTTGCCGCAGCAAACTCCTGGCAACCGCTGCCTGCATCATTAGCACGAGCCCCAGCGCGGGGCTGGCAAAGATGAACACCCAGGCCGCAATACTGCGCATGGCACCGACGAACGCCAGCAGTGACCAGCGCTTCACCCGTCGCTGGGACACACTCAGGCAGACGGCACTGCCCAGCAACAGCAACGCCTGCAGGACAATTTCGCTCGGGCTGGCCTTGGCCAAATAATTCAGGCCGGCAAAATAGGGCAGCGGCCCCGCGTGGTAATGCAGCCATACGACGGCCAGCGCAAATACTCCAGCCATCAGAAAGTTAAGTGGCGTGTCATACCAGTGATGCGGCGGCATAAGCGCTTCGTCACCCGGCCAGGAGTCGGTGTGTGCAAGCTTGCGCTGCAGCCGCCAGGCTGTGGCCGCCAGCAACAACATGAGCAGGCTGAACCATGCTGCCGCAGCGTACATGCCGACCACCACGCCGCCAACGCAGAGGCCCCACAGATGCACCATGGCTGCACGCCGTGGCACAGCCCTGACCACCATGGCGACAGCACAAGCCGATGCAAAAACCACTTGCACGACAAACTGCCCGCGCGCAGTAGAAGACAATACCTGCCAGGCAGGCAGCAACAACACCGCCTGTTGCGGCTGTGAACTGCGCCACAGCCACAACAGCAGCAGCAAGGACGGCAACAGCAGCAGCGCTGCACGCAAACGCCAGTTCAGCATGATTCATCCGGGTTCGTGGCACGGCATGCTGCTGGGGCAAACTGCCCGTCCAGCAGCATAGTGCATATTTGAATTAGCTATCGGTTGCCCCCAGTTATACAACAATCGCTATCAAACCACCTTGCTTTCACCATAATTTCGTACTAGAGTAGTCGGGTATTCACTGGAAAACGCCATGCTCGCAATCCGCAACACCACCATCGCACTGTCTGCCGCTGCCACAGCGGTTGTCGGCGTGCGCGTGTGCGGCGCAGATCGCGCCATGATCGCTGTTTCAGGCTAGGTCACCCGTTTACTCGGTGGCCAAGGCAACCGGGTAGCTACAGATTGCAAAACCCCGGTTACCGATACCGGGGTTTTTTGTTTTCAACATTTTCAACAAGGTCAGTCAGTACCCAAGCATCAACACATCAATACCCGACCAGCACCACTGACGAGCAAGAGCGAGGCTCCCTCGCGGCGGCGAGGGCGGGGGGAGTGGAATCAGGCAAGAGAGCCGGACGTTCTTCTGCCACATCAGGTGTGAACCCGGCTAAGCCGGTTTCTTGATGCAGATCGCACGCAACAGCGGTCACCAAGTACATGACAGGCTCAGGAGTTCGCCATGCGGACCTACGACAAGCAGATCGAAACAATTCAGACCGGCCAGGGGAACGGGGCCTTGCGCTCGTCCTTTGGCATGGTTTCGGCTGCTGCATGGCGCGTTGCGCCGGCCGTAGCCGCACCGCAAGACACCGCCTAGCCCGCCCGGCATTGCACCGGGCAGGGCCATGAGCACCTGCCGGCATAGCCCCGGACGGTGCGCCCTCCGGGGCTTTTTGTTGGAACAATGAAATGGAAACCAGAAAACTACGCAATATCGGCATCATCGCCCACGTCGACGCGGGCAAGACCACCACGTCCGAACGCATCCTTTATTACACCGGCGAGAACTACAAGCTGGGCGAGGTGCACGACGGCACGGCGGTAATGGACTTCGACCCGCAAGAACAGGCGCGCGGCATCACCATCAATAGCGCCGCCACCACGGTGTTCTGGCAGGGCACGCAGATCAACCTGATCGATACCCCGGGTCACATCGATTTCAACATCGAAGTGAACCGTTCGCTGCGCGTGCTGGATGGCGCAGTGGTGGTGTTCGACGGCGTGGCCGGCGTGGAGCCGCAGACCGAAACCAACTGGCGGCTGGCCGACAAATACCGCGTGCCGCGCATTGCCTTCGTCAACAAGCTGGACCGCACCGGTGCGGACTTCCTGCGCGTGGTGGGCATGATTGCCGACCGGCTGGGCGTCACCCCGCTGGTGCTGCAACTGCCGATCGGCAGCGAGCATGACTTCCACGGCGTGATCGACCTGATCGCGATGCGGGCGCTGCTGTGGCCGGCGGGCAACGAAGCCGCGCCATATAGCACTGCCGACATCCCGGCCGAACTGGTCGCCGATGCGCAATCATGGCGCACCCGCCTGCTGGAAACGGCGGTCGAGCAGGACGACACGCTGCTGGCCGCCTATCTGGACGGGCAGGAGATTGCCGTGGACGCGCTGCAGGCTGCCATCCGCAAGGGCACCATCAACGGCGCATTCGTGCCGGTGGTGGCGGGCGCTGCGTTCAAGAACAAGGGCGTCGAACCCATGCTGGATGCGGCCGTAGCCTATCTGCCCGCACCCGGCGAGGTAGCGGTGGCCAGCGAGCACGATATTGCCGTCGACCCGACCGGCCCATTGGCTGCGCTGGCGTTCAAGGTGGTGCAGGACGACCACGGCGCGCTGACGTTTGTGCGGCTGTATCGCGGCCAGCTCAAGCCGGGTGATACGGTACTGAACGCCACCAGCGGCAAGCGCGAGCGCATTTCGCGGCTGTACGAGATGCATGCCGACCGCAAGCGCGAACGCGATGTGGCCGTGGCCGGCGATATCGTCGCCGTGGTGGGGCTGAAGGCAACGGTGACCGGTGACACGCTGACCGACCCGGCGCATGCGCTGGTGCTGGAACGCATCGACGCGCCCGAGCCGGTGATCGACGTGGCCATCGAGCCGAAAACGCAGGCAGACCAGCAACATCTGTCACGCGGTTTGCAGGCGCTGCTGGCCGAGGACCCCAGCCTGCGCTTGCGGCAGGATGCCGATGCCGGCCAGACGGTACTGAGCGGCATGGGCGAGCTGCAACTCGAGGTAACGCTGGAAAAGCTGCGCTCGCGCTTCAAGGTGGAAGTGAGTGTGGGGCGCCCGCAGGTGGCCTATCGCGAAACCATCACCCGCAGCGCGCAGGTGCAGCATCTGCACCGCAAGCAAAGCGGCGGCCCCGGCCAGTATGCCGAGCTGACGCTGTTGGTGGAGCCGCAGGAACGTGGCGCCGGCATTGCGTTTGAAAGCCGCATCAGCGGTGGCGCCATCCCGCGCGAGTACATTCCGGCCATCGAGGCAGGGGTGCGCAACGCGGCCAAGGTGGGCGTGCTGGCCGGACACCAGACGGTCGACATCAAGGTGAGCTTGCTGGACGGCAGTTATCACGAACGTGATTCGTCGCAACAGGCGTTCGAACTGGCGGCCAGCGTGGCGCTGAAGCAGGCGCTGCGCGAAGCCGGGCCGGTGCTGCTGGAGCCCTTGATGGCCGTGGAAGTGATCACGCCGCTCGACCATGTCGGCGACGTGATCGGCGACCTCAACCGTCGGCGTGGCTTGGTACGCCAGCAGGAGATGCGCGGCAACGCGTCGGTGATCGACGCGCACGTACCGCTGGCCGAGATGTTTGGCTACATCGGCCAGCTGCGTGCACTGACCACCGGCCGCGCCAGCTTCACCATGCAGTTCGACCACTATGCGGTGGCGCCGCAGCATGCAGCGGCACTGGCTACCGCCTGAATGAGTGGTAATGTGCGCCAGCCCAGTGGGCCGGCGCGCCAACCAGCAACAAAGTCAGGGGGCGGATTGATCCGCCCCCTTTTTTTGCACCTGCTGCAGCCCGCCCGCCAGCCCTCCGAAGACGCCTGGTGCTACTGTGCGGCGGGCGGTGGCCTGTCCAGCAAGGCCTCGCCCCCATGCGTGCGGAGCGCCGCGTCCAGTACGCGCTCGTAATCGGGCTGTGCGGCCTGCAGGCAGGCCAAGCCCTTGGCCGTCAACACGGTATACACGCCGCGCTTGTCGTCCGGGCAAATATCGCGGATCGCAAGCTCGCTGCGCACCAGCCGCTCAACCATGCGTGACACCGAGCTTTGATTCAGCCGCAAGTGGGTGGCAAGCTCCTGCATGCGCAACTCGGTATCGGGCGACTGCGCCAGGACTTCCAGCGCGCGGTACTCCGACAGCCCCAGCCCGTGCCGGGTCTGCAACATGCCAGCCAGCTCGGCCTCGATCGTGGCAACAATCTGGATCACGCTTTGCCATGCATCGCTTTTCCTTGCCTGCACCGGGGCAACTCCTCGCATCGTGTGGATGGCCCATTCTCCCATATGTATGTCCATGCACACATACGGGCAGCGCTTGATTTGCCCTCACCCAGACAAGCTGGCTCCGCGCCGTCAATGGTGGCCACGCGCCTCCGCTATCACCCCGGCTGCCGGCGGGCCCGGAAGACGCTGCTGTCAGCCAGTTTCAACCAGACCACGCCGCTGATGATGACGGCCAGCCAGCCCAGCTGGATCAGCGTGAGCGGTTGATTCAGCAGCACCTTGCCAAATAGCGCGGCCCCGACCGAACCGATGCCCGCCCAGACCGCATAGCCGATACCGACATCGATGGTTTTGAGCGCCACACTCAGCGCATACAGCGTGAGCAGAAAGAACACCGCAGCAGCGATGGACCAGTTGAGTACGCTGAATGCCCTGCTGCCCGCCACGCTGAGTGCGTAGCCAATTTCAAATGCCCCGGCCAGCATGAGCATTGCCCATGCCCGGCCGTTGCGCCCGCTTGCCTGATTGGTCGTTGTCATTTTTAAATCCCTCTCGAATTGATTGAATGGTCTGCCTGTAGCGCCCACTTCAAGCCGCGCCACTCAGCCGCAGCCCCGCCACACCACCAATGACCAGCGCGATGCCGATGGATTTGGCCCAGGACAATCGCTGCCCGAAGCACAACGCCCCCAGCACGGCGACGCCAACACCCGCCACGGCTGTCCAGATCGCATACCCGACCCCCACATCGAACGTCAGCAAGGCGAGGCTGAGAAAATAGGTCGCAATGGCGCCGCTGAGCAGCGTCGCAGCCGTCCAGCCCGGACGGGAAAACCCCTTGGCATTGCCGGCGCAAATGGCAACGGCGATTTCAAACAGCACAGCGATACCCAGATAAATCCAGTTCATGACACGCACTCCTCGAACGTTGGTGATGACAGCAGCGCACACCCATTTATATGCATGCGCATGCATATTATTGCGCAATATTTTTCTGCGTCAATATATTTGCATGTGCATGCAATAAATAATTCAGGACGGGGTAGTCGCAGGGTCTGGCCACAAGCAGCGCTTCCGCACAGGCCGCGATGCCCCGGTAGGCTGCGTAGCGGGAACGGGCCTCCCCCTCAAGCGCCGCTCAGGTGTGCCTTGAGAAAATCGATCATCACGCGCACCTTGGCCGGCAGATAGCGGCGGCTGGGGTAAACCAGCCAGGCGGCCGTGTCGAATTCGGTACCGGTCACACGGTACTCCCCCAGCAGCGGCAACAGGCGCCCGGCGGCAATCTGCTCGTCCACCACCCAGTCCGGCAACAATGCCGGGCCGAGGCCGGCCAGCGCCGCATCGCGCAGCGCCAGCCCGGTGGACAACATCAGGTCGCCCGTTACCGGCACGGTGACCTCGTGACCGGCCGCATCGCGAAAGCGCCACTGCGAGCGGAAGCCGGGATAGGGAAACAACAGGCAGCGATGCGCCAGCAAATCATCCGGCTGCGCAATGGGTGCTGCAGCGGCCAGGTAATCCGGGCTGGCCACGATGCGGTAGCGAGTATCGACCAACTTGGTGGCCACCAGATCACCTTCAACCGCCGCTGCCTTGCGGATGGCCAGATCAACGCGCTGGGCAATCAGGTCGACATTTTCGTCGGTGAACAGGCAATCGAGCTGCACGCCCGGATAGCTTAGACGAAACTCGCCCAACAGGGGCACGATGCGCAGCTGGCCAAAGGCCACCGAGGCCGTCAGGCGCAAGGTGCCCGATGGCGCCGCCGCCCCCTGCAGCGCCAGATCACGCGCATGGTCCAGCTCGTCCAGCAGTGGCTCGATGCGGCGCAGATAGGCATCGCCTGCCTCGGTCAGTGCCAGACTGCGTGTGGTTCGCTGCAACAGCCGTGCGCCGACAGCACGCTCCAGCTCGGCCAGCTGGCGCGAGATCGATGAGGGATCGACATTGCGTTGCCGCGCCACGGCGGCAAAACTGCCCGCGTGAGCGACCTCGGCAAAGATGCGCAGCAGATCGGTGTCCATTCATGCATTATCGGCATGACCAAGTTGCATACACAATGGTTTATCGCCGTATTGCACAAGAATATGCTGACTCCACCTGCCCGAATGGGCAAACACACGGAGCCAGCCATGCCCCTCTTCACACCATCCTTCCTTGCCCGCGCATCTGCGATTGCACACCGCCCGCGTGCAAGTAGCCCCCGCCCCGGTCTGACTGGGAGCGCGTCATGACCAGGGCCGCATTTCTGGGGCTGGGCGCAATGGGATCACGCATGGCCAGCCGTTTGCTGCAGGCCGGGCACACGCTGACGGTCTGGAACCGCGATGCTAACAAGGCGGCGCCGCTGGTGGCGCAGGGTGCGCGGCTGGCGCCGACACCACGGGCAGCGGCAGAGGACGCCGAGGTGGTAATTGCCATGCTGCGCGATGACGACGTGTCACGACAGGTCTGGACCGATGCCGAAAACGGCGCATTGTCCGGCCTGCAGCCAGGCTGCGTGGCCGTAGAGTGCTCGACGCTGACACCCGCTTGGGTGTGCCAGTTGGCAGCGCAGCTGCAGGCACGTGGTGCTGGCTGGGTCGATGCGCCGGTGGCCGGCTCGCGACCGCAGGCCGAGGCCGGCCAGCTGATTTTTCTGGCTGGCGGTGCTACCGACGATATTGCAGCGCTGACCCCGCTGCTGCTCACCATGGGCAGTGCAGTACATCACGCCGGCCCGGTCGGTGCCGGCGCGGTATTGAAGCTGGCGGTCAACGCCTTGCTGGGCGTGCAGGCTGCGGCCGTGGCCGAATTGTTCGGCCTGCTGCAGCGGCATGGGCTGGATGTGGCCCGGGCCAGTGAAATCCTTGCCCAGACCCCGGTCATCAGCCCGGCAATGAAGGCCGCATCGACCAATATGTTGGCCGGCAACTTTGCCCCGCTGTTCCCGACCGGACTGATGGAAAAAGACCTGGGCTATGTGCTGGCCAGCAGCAAGGGCCAGCTGCCGCTGGTCGCCGCTTGCCATGCAGTGCTGGTGCAAGCCATGCAGCAAGGGTACGCGACTGACAACTACACCAGCCTGATACGGCTCTACGACAGGGCATGACAGCAGGGGTGGCATCTGTGACCCGTCCTGAATTAGGTTGACACCCAAAACAGCTGGTTTGAACCCGCATTATCCTGCCAACGACGCCCGGTGCACCGCATCGGGCGTTTGCATTTGCAACGACAGATGCGGCCGCTCATGGTTATAAATCGCGACCGACTCACCCACCATCCGCCGGGCCTGCGCAAGGTCCGCAGGCCGCTGCAACAACAACTCCGTCTTGAGAATGCCATTCACTCGCTCTGCCAGCGCATTCTGGTAGCAATCATACCCATCCGTCATCGAGCAGATCACCCCATGCTGCCGATGCAGCTTCTGGTAGTAACTCGAGCA
>NZ_FWXD01000041.1 GCF_900176275.1 Andreprevotia lacus DSM 23236
CGATTTGCTGTAGTCGGCAAACGGATCGCCACCGTCACCATTGCCCGATTCGGTACGGTACTGGATGTCGCATTCGTAGCCGCCGTTCTTCTGGTAGACGTTACCGAAGGCGTAGTTCAGGAAGGTCATCTTGGCCGCGGAGCCGCTGGTCTGGATGGCCTTTACCTGGTAGTTGCGGCCGTAGATGCCCCACTGAGCGAAGTAGGAACCGACTTCCTTGCCGCCTGCCGACGGAACCGGGGTCGCGGTCGGGGTGCCCGGGACCGGTGTAGCAGTCGGCTTCGGTGTAGCAGTCGGCACATTGGTCGGCGCCGGGGTAGCGGTCGGAGCCGGTGTTGCGGTCGGCTTCGGTGTAGCTGTCGGGGTGCCAGTCGGGGTGGCTGTCGGTGTCGCGGTCGGAACCGGCGTAGCAGTCGGCTTCGGTGTTGCTGTCGGGGTCGAGCCGCCGCAGGCACCCAGATCGGTCCAGGGCAGGCCGTCACCAGTGCTGGACGACGGTACGTTGCCTTGTGTCCACCACTTGGCTTGATAGTTGCGACCGTTGTAGGTCACTTGAGCGCCGCCGTTGTAGGCAGTGCCAGCGTCCCAAGCTGCATAGCAACCGGCGGAAGGCACCGGTGTAGCAGTCGGGGCGGAAGTCGGGGCCGGGGTAGCGGTCGGCTTCGGAGTAGCAGTCGGGGTAGCCGTCGGCGCTGCGGTCGGGACCGGGGTAGCGGTCGGCGCAGCAGTCGGGGCCGGCGTTGCAGTCGGAGTAGTGCCACTGCTCACGCCCAGGTCTTTCCACAGGGTCGGCGTGGAGGACGGAGTCCAGCCTGCGCCGACATATGCAGTGTGGGTGACCAGCGCTTGGTAGTCGTGGCCGTTGTAGCTCACGAAAGTACCAGCAGTGTAGGTATTGCCTTCTTGCCATGCCGGGTAAGCAGCATAAGCCTGTACGGCGATCAGCGCTGCCGGAATGGCTGCGAGAGCAAAACGACTGAAGTGCGACATAAAGCGTTCTCCATCCTTCTTTTGTATTGGCGTTATTCACGCGCATCCACTGGTATTTGCCTGAGAACCACGCCGTCATCTTTGTGAAAGCTTTTGGGCTACTTCAGGCCACCGGGCTATCGCCAGACCGCAATCGGTCCGTGATGGTGTTCATTACTGCTGAGCCGGAAACCAATGTCAAGCGCCTGCCTGGCTACCGTTCGTCGGCCAGCTGACAGGTCATTTGTCGTAATCCGCTGTAACTACAATTTCACCCATTTTCGGTTTGATGCGATACAACATTGGCGCATGAATTCTCCACAAAACCGCGAAAAATATGGCTTTGCACCATGTTGCACAGCAACATTATCTAACGCTGTTGTACGTCTTTATGACAAAATCCCGTAGTTTTTTCACAAAAACTACAGAATTTATTTTGAAAAAACTGATGGATTGCAGCAATTGCAGCGGGGACGAACGTAACGGCAGCCGCACATGTTTTCAAAAAACTTACAAACAAAAAACAATGCGGTAAAAGGACAAGCCGACAGCTTGCTCAAAAAATGCTGGCGGCATTGCGACAAAAGCTGACGATTTTGATTTTCAGGTGGTATCAGCAGAAGTCCGTACACGGCCGCATCGGCCCACGGTGGTCATCACACAGCCAGTATCATCGTGATGCAGTGTCAGTCCGCGACCGTACCGCGGGCGGCACCGGCATCGAACGGGGACATTGGCGCATCGCTCGCCAGGCAAATACCCCGCCCGTCTGCCACACGCCATGGCACAGCTAGGGCCTGTTAACACTTATTTCGCGCTTGCGCTGGGCCGCAAAGAGGTCAGCTACAAGGCACGCAACGCAGGCAATAACTGGTTATTGCCAAGGCGCGTAACGCCGTAGATGGCCTCTTTGCGGCCCAGCCCTGCGGGTTCGGGGTATTTCGGGCGGTTCGCTGCGTTGCAAACCGCTTGCGGTACCCGTACCGCGGCGCGTTCTGCGCCTTGCGCTCCATCCCGAACTACCCCGAACGCAAGCGTGAAATAAGTGTTAACAGGCCCTAGGTCAAGCCACCGGCACGCGAGAGGTGCTGGCACAGGACGAGGAATATGGGGTCACACGGGGAGGCACTACTTCAAGCGCCGGCCACCCGCAAGTCGCGGGGCGACGGGGCGGCGGGCACTCAGGGGCGGTTACCCAGATTCCAGCGTGCGCAGTACCACTTGGTCTGCTCATTGCTCAGCCCCACCAGCACGCTGCCGAACTTGGACAGATAGCGTGGATACGGGCCGGGCAAGGCCACGAAGGCGTAACCCAGTCGCTGTTCGATCTGCTGGCGCACGCCCTCGACCTTGGCGGGGATCAGCGCCCCCACCATCAGCGCCGTGCTGGCATCGTCATTGACGAAGACTTCGGTGGTGGCATTGCCGGCCAGCTCGGCGCCTTGTGCGTCATACCAGTCGGCATTGCCCCAGCGGCGCAGCGGCGCCCCCAGATAAGTACCAAAGTAGCTGTGCCAATAGGCAGGCGACCATTCGGAGCGGCACGACAATGCTGCTTCGAGCTGATCACTGAAGTGCGAAGGGATTTTGGCGGCGTGCGCAGGCGCCAAAACAAACGCCGCCATGACGACGGTGCTGCAAGCAATCCGTTTCATGGCGGCGTTCATGGGTGTGTCTATCCAGTGCTGCGGATAAGCCAGCTTAACCCGAGTTGCGCAGGCCCGCTGCAATACCGTTGATGGTGAGGTGAACGGCGTGCGCCACTTCCTCGCTCTCATCACCGGCACGCATGCGCTTGAGCAGCTCGACCTGCAGATGGTTGAGCGGATCAAGATACGGCAGGCGGTTATCCAGGCTGCGGGCCAATGTCGGGTTGTCACCCAACAGTGCCGCGTGGCCGGTGATCGCCAGCACGGCGTCAACCGCGCGTTGCCATTCGGCCTTGATACGGCCAAAGATGCGCTTGGCCAGATCCTGATCCTGTACCAGCTCGGTATAGCGGGCAGCAATGGCGATGTCCGACTTGGCCAGCACCATTTCCATATTGGAGATGGTGACCTGGAAGAACGGCCAGTTCTTGTACAGCTGGTTCAGCGTCGCCAGACCTTCGTCGCCGGCTTCGGCCAGGTATTCACTGATGGCGGTACCGAAGCCATACCAGCCCGGCAGCATCAGACGGCATTGCGACCACGAGAACACCCACGGAATCGCGCGCAGATCGGCAATGCTGTTGGTCGCCTTGCGTGCCGCCGGGCGCGAACCGATGTTCAGGTTCGGAATTTCGCCGATCGGCGTGGCTTCGCGGAAGTAGGTGACGAAATCCGGTGTGGCGTAGACCAGATCGCGGTAGGACTGGTAAGCACGTACCGACAGGCGCTCCAGCAGCGCATGATGGGCCACGTCATCAATACCCGCAGCAGCGTTACCCGGCAGACTGGCTTCCAGTGTGGCAGCCAGCAGGATTTCCAGGTTGCGGCGACCCACTTCGCGGTCGGCAAACTTGGCAGCGATCACCTCGCCCTGCTCGGTCACGCGGATCTGGCCGTTGACCGAACCGGCCGGCTGCGCCAGCACGGCGTCATAAGCCGGGCCGCCGCCGCGACCAACCGTACCGCCACGGCCGTGGAACAGGCGCATGGTGATGCCGGTTTCATCGAACACCTTCACCAGATCCTGCTCGGCCTTGTACAGCTCCCAGTTGGAGGTGAGATAGCCACCATCCTTGTTGGAGTCCGAGTAGCCCAGCATGACTTCCTGCACATTGGCACGACCGTTGACGATCTGGCGCCACTGCGGAATGGCGAACAGCTCGGACATGATCTTGCTGGCGCCGCGCAGGTCAGGAATGGTTTCGAACAGCGGAATGACGTTGATCTTGGCCACCACCACCGGGGCGAGCTGGATCAGGCCGACTTCGTTCATCAGCACCGCCACCTCGAGGATGTCGGATACCGATTCGCAGTTCGAGATGATGTAGTTCGGCAGCACTGCCTCGCCATAGCGCGATTGCATGGCTTCGGCTGCGCGATAGATGTCGATTTCCTTTTGCGTCAGCTCGGAATACTCGACATACGGACAGATCAGCGGGCGCGGGCTGGCAAGCTCGCGCAGCAGCACGGAGCGGCGGCTGGCTTCGTTCAGCGCCAGATAGTCTTCCAGACCGGCCTTTTCGAACAGCTCGGCAATCACCTTGTCGTGGATGCCCGAGTTCTGGCGCATATCGATCGGCGCCAGATAGAAACCGAACACGCTGACCGCGCGCTGCAGGCGGCGCAGGCGACCGCCGGCCAGCTTGGCTGCGCCGTGCGACTTGAGCGAGTTCGCCACCACGGCCAGATCGGCCGACAGTTCCTGCGCGCTTTGATACGGCTCGGCACGCGCCACGTCATGCAGTGCATGGTGGAAAGTACCGATCTGCGATGCGGTAGCAAAAATGCGCGCACGGATGTGCGATACCGCCATCCGGTACGGCTCTTCGCCCTTCTTGCCACGGCCTTCGGCGCCGGCATCGGCCAGCACTTGCAGCGACTGGTCAACCTGTACGATGCGCGCGGACATCGACAGCTCGTTTTCCAGCTTCTGGCATTGTTGATAGTAATAGTCGAGCGCCACGCCGGACTGGCGCGACACCGCGTAGCGCAGTACGTCGCCGGTCACGAAGGGGTTACCGTCGCGGTCACCGCCGATCCAGCTGCCGACGTGGATGAAATTGTTCAGCTGCACGTCCTGGCCGGCCAGTGCGGCCAGACGGTCTTCCAGGTCCACGTACAGGCGCGGCAGCTCGTGCAGGAAGGTGTTACGGAAATAGGCCGAGCCGTTCTCGATTTCGTCCTGCACCGTCAGCTTGAAGGTGCGGATTTCACGGGTCTGCCACAGGGTCAGCAGCACGCGCTCCAGCGCGGCCTGGTTGGCTTGCTGCTCGTCCGGGGTCATCGGCAGGCGGTCGCGCTCGGTCAAGAGTTCGGCAATCGCACGGTGGCAATCGAGGATGGTCTTGCGCTTCACCTCGGTCGGGTGCGCGGTCAGCACCGGCGCGATCAGGGTCTCGGACAGCAGGCCAAGGATTTCGGACGGTTTGACTTCACGCTCGGTCAGGCGGGCGATCACATCGCCGATGCTGCCGCGCTGCGGGTCGGAACCATTGATCTTGTGGGTGCGACGACGACGGTTGTGGTGCAGGTCTTCGGCAATGTTGGACAGGTGCGAGAAATAGCTGAATGCACGCACCAGCGCCACGGCGCCCGGCAGGTCGAGCGTGGACAGCGACTTGGCCAGCTGCACGCCGGCAGCCGGATCGGTGCCTTCCACATAGCTGATCGCCAGGTCACGAATGGCATTGATCTGGTCGGCCGTGCTGGCGCCGGTCTGTTCGCGAATGGTATCGGCGAGCAAACGTGCAAGGAGGTCGAGATCCCGCGCGAGCGGCAGATCTTTGTCGGCAATCGTTTCAAGTTGAGACATGGCGGCAACTAATCTATGAACGTCAGTAGGCACGTCGCAGTAAATGACCCTGTCGGCAAGACGGGGTTTCCGCGACGCAAATCGGCGCTATTCTAGCAAAGAGTCGTCCCCCTCGGGGCGCTTCCTGACGGGTATTACTGAGGATTCTCCATGGCGCGATACCGGTTTCACCTGATGAACGGCTTTGCCGAGCGCATTCTGGCCGGCGCAGCCATTGCCGTGGTCGAGTGCGAAACGCTGGATGACGATGCCACGCTGCAAGCCGTGGCCTATCAGCTGGGCGCACCGGAAACGGCCTTCGTCGAGCCGACCAGCGGCCGGGCGCGGGTGTATACGCCACAATATGCGCTGCCCTCGTCGCGCCATGCGGCGCTGGCCATTGCCGCCGCGCTGGGCGAGCGGCTGGGCGCGCCGGTCAACTTTGGCGCTGGCCCGATCAAGACCTGGCGCGACGGCACGCTGTGGCATGCACATGCCGATGCCAGCAAGAGCCGCGCGGTCAGCCTGTCGGTTGATGCGCTGACGGGCGCGCTGGGGCTGGATTTTGGCGACCTCACCGGGCAAAACCTGTTTGTCGATACCGGGCAGGAACAACTGGTGGTGCCGGCACGCACGCAGCAAGCGGTGCTGAAAGCGCGCCCCAAGCCCGGGCCGCTGGGCCTGCTGGCACACAATGGCAACCATATCGCGCAGGTGGTGCTGTGGCATCAGGAAGGGGACGTGACCACCTTGCGCAGCTTTGCGTCGGATCAGCTCAATGTATTCGAGGATTTCGGTGCCGGCGATGCCGCCGCCAACGTGGCCGGCTGGAAGCTGGCCACTGGTTCGGCCGCGCCGTTCAGCTTCAAGATCGAGCAGGGCCACACCATACAGCGCGTGGTCAGCCGTTTGTCGGTGCTGTATGTCAGCGCGACAGCCAACCGGCAAATCGCCGTTGGCGGGCGCTTCTGGAAGGTGGGCGAAGGTGAGCTGACGCTATAAGCGCCGTGAACAAAACCCTGCCGGCGGCGTGCAGCTCACTGGCCGCACGCCTTGTACTGCCTGCGTTTCGCGTGCCTTGCCAGCACCGCTACACTGGGCTTTGTCGGCGGCGCCAAGCCCGCCCCCGGCCTGATCTAGCCACCACGGCCACGGGCCACTCGGGCGCTCAAACCCGGCTGTCTACATTCGGTGGCGGCGTTTCAACCGTCCCCAGCGCCACGTCCACACCGTAGCGGCGTTGCGTGCGGCGGAAGGCATCCTGCAGCTGCCGGGCCTTGCCATTGGCCGGGTCGAGCTTGCGGGCGCGCTCCAGATAGCGCTGCGCGGTTTCCATATAGCGCACATCCCAGCCGGCCTTGTTCACGCACACCAGCAGCGCATTGGCCGCATTGAGCAAAACCTGCAGATTGCCCGGCAGGGTTTCCAGCGCGCCGATGAAGCGCTCGGCCGCGCCGACATAATCGCCGGCATTTGCTGCACGCAGCGCGTCGTTGTTCACCTCGACGACATCCTGATTGGCCGCTGCGATCAGCGGCGCCGCCAGCTCGGGCCTGCCGATGTTGTGGTACAGCGCCTCGACCGTACCTGCCAGCTCGCTGTCGTCGGTGCGCACGCGCAGCGCGTGTTTCACATAGCGCTCGCCGGCCTCGGCATCACGGCGCGCATAGCAGCTTTGCGCCAGCTCCAGCAGCACGCCGGCCGGCGGATCGGTCATTGCGTCGAGCCGGTCACGCGCATTGGTCAGCGCACGCTCGGCCTTGTCTTTATCCTTCAATGCGGCAAATGCTTCGCCTTCGATCAGCTCGCACACCACCATCGCCACTTCCTCATGGCGGAAATCGCGTTTGACCTGCGCGGCAGTGCGCTGCGCGCCCAGGACATCGGCATTGGCCAGCTGCGCGCGCGCCAGCTCGGCATACACAGCGGGGTCACGCACGATGGCGGTGCGCGCCAGCTCCACCGCCTGCCCCAGCGCGGCTTCTGCCACCATGGGCTCGCCATTGCGCAGCGCCAGCCGGCCCAGCGCGCGTTGCCGCTGCGCCACCAGCGGCGAGCGCTGCACCGCCTCGGCCAGCGTGGCCTGGGCGCCCTTGGCATCACCTTGCGCCTGCTGGGTGCGCGCCAGTCCGTCATAGGCCTCGATCACCAGTTCGTGCTCGGCCTTGATGCGCGCGTACAGCAAATGGGCTTCGTCGTACTGCTTGAGTGCGAATTGCGAGCGCGCCAGCCCCAGCATGGCCCACGGCGCATCGCGGCCAGCGAGGATTTCGCGATAGAAATCACGCGCCTCGGCGTGCTCGCCCATCAGGGTCAGCAAACGCCCCTTGGCGCGGGCCAGTGCATCCGGCAGCGGGTGCTGGGTGTTGCAGGCGGTAATGGCAGATTGATAGTCGCCGGTGCGTGTGGCCTCGTCGATGGGCCGCAGCTGCGCCTTGCGTGCCAGCGCCAGCGACAGGCGCTGCACGAAATCGGCACTGGAAAACGGCTTGAGCAGATAGCCATCCGGCGCCAGCTCGGCGGCACTCATCACTTGCGACGAACGGCGCTCGCCGGTCACCACCATGAAGACGCACGAGGGCTTGAGCAATTGATGGCGCTGGCAGGCTTCGAACAGGTGCACGCCATCCAGCCCGCCGCCCAGATCGAACTCGGACAGCACGATGTCGTACGGCACCTGGCCCAGCCGCGCCAGTGCATCGGCCAGGCGGCCAACGTAATCGATCTGCGTGACGCCGCAATCGTTCAGCCCGGCCCCGATGGCCTGGCGCATGCCGCTATTGGGGTCAATGACCAGCGCCTGCTGGCCGGTCAGATTGGGGGCACCTGCCGCGATTGCCATGTGCACTCCTCAGCCTGCCACCGGCTCAAGCTTGGCATAGGCCACCGCCAGCCACTTGGGCCCAGCCTCGCGGAAATTGACCTGCACATTGCCGGTAGCGCCGCCCTCGTGATTGATGACCACGCCCACGCCGAATTTGGGGTGCTTCACCGTCATGCCCAGCGCCAGGCCATGATCGGGCGTTTTGGTCTTGGCGGTAGCCGGCGCGGCAAAACTTTGCGGCGCATAACCGCGATTGAGGAAGTGCAGCAGCTCCTGCGGGATTTCCTCAAGAAAACGGCTGGCAATCGAATAGCGCGTCTGCCCATGCAGCATGCGGCTTTGCGCCAGGCTCAGGTAGAGCCGGCGGCGCGCGCGCGTGATCGCCACGTACATCAAGCGGCGTTCTTCCTCCAGCCCGCGCGGGTCGGCGGCGCTGTTTTCGTGCGGGAACAAGCCCTCTTCCACACCAGAGAGGAACACGCTGTGGAACTCCAGCCCCTTGGCGGCGTGGATGGTCATCAGTTGCACCGCATCCTGGCCCACGCCGGCCTCGTGCTCACCGCCCTCAAGACTGGCGTTGGCGAGGAAGGCAATCAGGTCGTTTTCATTCTCGGTCACGAAGCTGGCTGCCGCGTTGACCAGTTCATCCAGGTTGGCAAGGCGCTCTTCGCCTTCCTTGTCGTTGCGGTAGTGCTCGCTCAGGCCGGACATTTCGGCCACCACGCTGACCAGCTCGGGCAGCGGCAGTCCTTCGGTCTGCTGGCGCATGCCATCGACCAGCTGGATGAAGCGCCCCACTGCTGCCGCGCTGCGGCCGGTAGCTGCCGTGCATGCGGCCAGCCACAGGCTGGTGCCGGTCATGCGTGCGGTTTCCTGTATGGTTTCGATGCTGCGATTGCCAATGCCACGCGTGGGGAAGTTGACGATGCGCAGGAAGGCGTTGTCATCATCCGGATTGGCCATCAGGCGCAGATAGGCCAGCGCGTGCTTGATTTCCTGCCGCTCGTAAAAGCGCAGGCCGCCATAGACACGATACGGGATATTGGCCTGCACCAGCGCGTGCTCCAGCACACGTGATTGCGCATTGGAGCGATAGAGGATGGCCATTTCGCCCAATTCCTGCCCGTCACGGCGTAGCTGGCTGATTTCCTCGACGATGAAATCGGCTTCGGCAAAATCGCTCATGCCCTCAAATACGCGGATGGGCTCGCCGGCCGCTTCGGATGTCCACAGTTCTTTGCCCAGGCGCTCGCGGTTATTGGCAATCACGGCATTGGCCGCATCGAGGATGGTGCCGTGCGAGCGGTAATTCTGCTCCAGCTTGATCACGTGCTTGACCGCGAAATCGCGCTGGAAGTCATACATATTGCCGACATTGGCGCCACGGAATGCGTAAATCGACTGGTCATCATCGCCGACCGCGAACATGGCATTGTTCTCGCCCACCAGCAATTTCAGCCAAGCGTATTGCAGGCGGTTGGTGTCCTGGAATTCATCCACCAGCACATGGCGGAAGCGGCTGCGATAGTGCTCGCGCAATGCGGCATTGCGCTCCAGCAGCTCGTAGCAGGCCAGCAGCAATTCAGCGAAGTCCACCACGCCTTCACGGCGGCATTGCGCCTCGTATTCCTGATAGATGCCTGCCAGCGTGCGCGAGTAATCATCCCAGCTTTGCACCGCATTGGCGCGGTGGCCGTTTTCTTTCTGGCCATTGATGAAATGCTGGGTAGGCTTGGGCGGAAAGCGCTCGTCGTCGATATTGAGCGTTTTCATGGCACGCTTGATCGCCGCCAGCTGGTCGGCCGAATCAAGAATGGCAAAGGTGGCCGGCAAGCCGGCGTCACGGTGGTGCAGGCGCAACATGCGGTTGCACAGGCCGTGGAAGGTACCCATCCACAGCCCGCGCGGGTTGAGCGGCAGCATGGCGGTCAGCCGCGCCAGCATTTCCTTGGCCGCCTTGTTGGTGAATGTCACCGCCAGTATGCCGGCCGGGCTGACCTGCCCGGTGGTCAGCAACCAGGCAATGCGCGTGGTCAGCACCCGCGTCTTGCCGCTGCCCGCCCCCGCCAGGATAAGCGCATGCTCGGCCGGCAGCTCGACGGCGGCGGCCTGTTGCGGGTTGAGGAATTCGGTCAGCGGATGTGGCATATGGGCAGGCAGGTACTCAGTGTTGCAATCTGGCAGCACGCCCAAGCGTGCCACCCCAACCCCGATTGTACTCAATCAGCGGCGCCAGCAAGCAAAAGGGCAGCCTGGGCTGCCCTTTTGCGGTACGACCGGTGTGCGGATCGATCAACGATGCAGCACCAACGGCAATCAGATGCGCAGATCGTCGATAGATTTGCCGGCATTGATCCAGTCCAGCGCCCATTGCGGCTTGCGGCCACGACCGGACCAGGTCTGGTTTGCATCGGCCGGATTGCGGAACTGTGCCTTGCCGGCCACAGCCGCTTTCTTGCCGCCGAGTTTCTTGCCGGACTCGATGCCCAGCACCTCATTCAGCGAAAACCCCTTGGCTGCCGCAAGATTCTGCAACTCGACCAGCAGATTGTGCTTGTCGGTCACCTTGCGGTTGGCAATTTCACGATCAATGTCTTTTTGCAGCTGGAACAGCTCGGGCAACGTGTAACCGGACAAATCCATTCTCAAATCTCCTGATCTGGGCAAGCGCGCTTTATTTCATGCATCTGATTATGCAGTCCACTTATTCGCATTTCAAGCCCGACCAGGTAATTTCATTTATTCGCAGAACCTGATTTAAGCCAGCCGTTGATTTGCGCCAAATCGTTCTCGCCCAAAGTCCCCACTGCGGCAGCCAATTGCAGGCGGCTATACAGGTACTCATATCGGGCGGATATCAGGTTGTAGCGGGTGAGAAAATAGCTTTGCTGCGCATTCAATACATCCACCGTGGTACGCACCCCCACTTCGCGCCCGAGCTTGGTCGATTCCAGCGTGGACTGGCTCGATTTGAGCGATTGGCGCAAGGCATTGACCTGCGCGGCACCGCTTTGCACGCCAAGGAAGGCCTGGCGGGTCTGCTGCACTACGCCGCGGCGGGTGGCCTCGACGGTATCGCGTTGCGCATCGTCCTTGGCCACGGCCTCGCGCAACTGCGAGCTGCGCGCGCCGCCGGTAAATAGCGGAATCGACAGTTGCAGGCCGATTGAGCCGCTATTGGTACGGTCATTGCCGCCCGATGACGAAATACCGCTATTGCGCCACTGCGCGCCATAACTGGCCACCAGATCCAGCGTGGGCGAGCTGGCCAGCCGGTATTTGTCGATCTCGCGCTTGGCAATATCCAGATTGAGCTTTTGCGCCAGCAGGCTGGTATTGCGCTCTTGCGCAGTCTGCAGCCACTCATCCAGCACATTGGGTTGCGGCGGCTGTGTGGGCAGGTCCGGATTGGCCGGCAGCAAGCCTTGCGCATCCAGCGAGGTCAACTCGGTATAGGCGGCACGGCGCACCGCCAGATCGTTGTTGTACTGGATTTCGTTGGCGACGATGGCGTCGTATTGCGCCTGTGCTTCATTGGTGTCGGTAATGGTGGCGGTGCCGACCTCGAACATTTTCCTGGCCTGTTCCAGCTGCAAGGCCACTGCCTGCTTTTGCGCCACGGCCAGCTCGACCTTGGCCTCGGCCTCCAGCACATCGAAATAGGCACGTGCCACGCGCAGGATCAGATCCTGCTCGGCGGCGCTGTATTGCAGCTCGGCCAGATCGCTTTGCTTGAGCAACTGATCCTTGCTGGCGCTCAGATCGGCACGGTACAGCGGCTGCGTGGCATTGAGCGTGGCGCCGTATTGCGCACCGTTCTTGTCATAGGCCGGCGACGACGGCGATTCGTTGCCGGGATGGTAGTCGGTGCCGACGCCAGCGTAGCTGCCGTCGACAGACAGCTTGGGCAGCAGCAAGGCGCGACCCTGCTCGGCCTTTTCGCGCCCGGCCAGCAGCGTGTTGCGCGCCGCCGCAATGGTGGCGTCGTACTTTTGCGCAGCCTGCAGCGACTGGGCCAGATCAGCAGCCCAGACGGCCGGCGCGCACAGCGCCAGCCCGAGGGCCAGAGTGGTTTTCTTCATGTCGTTTCTTTCCCGATGCGATTCAATTCTTAAGCAGCGCGGCGTCTGGCCGGGCCACGCGGAACCAGGCTGCATACAGCGCCGGCAGGAATAACAGGGTCAGCACGGTAGCCACCAGCAGGCCACCCATGATGGCAATGGCCATCGGCCCCCACAGCGTATCCTGCGTGAGCGGAATCATCGCCAGTACGGCAGCGACGGCGGTCAGCATGATGGGGCGGAAGCGGCGCACGGCCGATTCGATGATCGAGTCCCACGCGCTCATGCCCTCGCGCACATGCTGCTCGATCTGGTCCATCAGGATGACCGAATTGCGCATGATCATACCCGATAGCGCGATCACCCCCAGCGTGGCCACAAAGCCGAACGGTGCACGGAACAGCAGCAAGGCAATGGTCACGCCGATCATGCCCAGCGGCGCGGTCAGCAGCACCATCAGCATGCGCTGGATACTTTGCAACTGCAGCATCAGCAGGGTCATTACCACCACCAGCATCAGCGGCATGACAGCGCCGATCGAGTCCTCACTCTTTTTCGAGGCTTCCAGCGTGCCGCCGATTTCGATGTGATAGCCAGCCGGCAACTTTGCCTCCACTTCCTTCACCTTGGGCCACAATGCCATGGCAACGTCAGGCGGCTGCGCGTCGTTGACATCCGCCCGCACCGACAGCGTCGGCACGCGGTTGTGACGCCAGATCAGGCTCTCTTCGGTATCCAGTTCGACCTTGGCCAACTGGCTCAGCGCTACGGTACGGCCATTGCCCAACTGCACTGGCAGGCTTTCCACGTTGGCGAGCGATTTGCGCTCGCTCGGTTGCAACCGCGCCACCACGTCGATCAGCTCGTTGCCCTCGCGATATTGCGTTGCCGTCACGCCGGACACTGCCAGTTGCAGCGTTTGTGCCAGCTGCTGCGAAGTCAGCCCCGCCTGGCGCAGGCGGTCCTGATCCACCTTGAGCCTCAAGACCTTGACCTTCTCGCCCCAGTCAAAGTTCACCGTACGGGCATGCGGATTGGCGCGCATGATGGCCGCCACCTGCTCGCCCGCGCTGCGCAGCACGGCAGGATCATCGCCGGAGATGCGGAATTGCAGCGGGTAGCCCACTGGCGGGCCGTTCTCCAGCCGGGTCACACGGCCGCGCACTTGCGGGAAGTCGCTCTCGAACAGCTGCTGCAGATGGCGGGCCACGTTCTCGCGCACATGCTCGTTGCGCGTCATCACGGTGAGCTGGGCGTAGTTGAGGTTGGGCATCTGCTCGTCCAGCGGCAGGTAGTAACGCGGCGAGCCCTGGCCAACGTAGCTGGTGACGCTGACGATGTCCTTGTCATCCTTCAGCGCAGCCTCCAGCTTCTTGACCTCGCGCTCGGTCGCTTCAAACGAGGCGGTGTACGGCAGCCACATGTCCACCATCAGCTCCGGTCGGCTCGACGACGGGAAGAACTGCTTGGGCACGAACAGGCCAAACAGCACCAGCGACAGCACGAAGGCGCCGGCCGTGATGGCAATGGTGGTCTTGCGCATGGTGATGCACCAGGTCACCAGCTTGCGGAACATGCGGTAGAAACGCCCGTTATGCACTTCGTGATGCTCGCCCGCCTTGCGCTCCGGCAGCAGCTGGTAACCCAGATACGGCGTGAACACGACGGCGACGATCCACGACAGCACCAGCGCGATGGCCACCACGGCAAAGATCGAGAAGGTGTATTCACCCGCGTCCGACTTGGCCAGCCCCACCGGCAAGAAACCCGCCACGGTGATCAGCGTGCCAGTCAACATCGGAAATGCCGTCGATGAATAGGCAAAGGTGGCGGCGCGAAAGCGATCCCAGCCCTCTTCGAGCTTGAGCGCCATCATTTCAACGGCAATGATCGCGTCGTCCACCAGCAGGCCAAGTGCAATCACCAGCGCGCCAAACGAGATGCGCTGCAGTTCGATATTGAAATACCACATGCCAAGGAAGGTCAGCGCCAGCACCAGCGGTATGGACAGCGCCACCACGATGCCGGTGCGCCAGCCCAGGCTGAGGAAGCTGACCGCCAGCACGATGGCCACGGCCTCCAGCAGCGACTCCATGAAAATCTTCACTGCCTCGTGCACCACCGCAGGCTGGTCGGAGATCGCATGCACTTCAATGCCCACCGGCAGATTGGCCTTGACCGCTTTCATGGTCGCGTCGATCTGCTCGCCCATGCGCAGTACGTCGCCGCCCTTGCGCATCGAGATGCCCAGCGCGATCGCCTCCTTGCCCTGGAAGCGCACCTTGGCCTCGGGCGGGTCCAGCGTGGCGCGATACACCTTGGCCACGTCGGACAGGCGAAAGGTCTTGCCGGCGACGGTAATCGGCGTGTCCTTGAGCACCTGCACCGCGTCATAGCCGCCGGTCACGCGCAGGAACACGCGCTCGTCCGGCCCGTTGACCGCACCAGCCGGTGTCACCGTATTGGTGGCGGCCAGAATCTGGTTGATCTGGAACGGGCTGATCGCCAAGCTGGCCAGCTTGGCCGAGGCGTATTCGACATAGATCTTCTGATCCTGCGCACCGATCAGCTTGACCTTGTTCACATCGGAATTGCGCAGCAGCTCGGTCTTGGCATGCTCGACGTAATCCTTCAGTTCGGGGTAGCTAAAACCATCTGCTGTGAATGCATACAGATTGCCGAAGGTATCGCCGAACTCGTCGTTGAAGAACGGCCCGACCGTGCCCTGCGGCAAGGTGCCGGCAATATCGCCGATACGCTTGCGGATCTGGTACCAGTTGTTCTCGACATTCTTGCCCGGCACCGATTCGCGCAGCTGCACAAGGATCAGCGTTTCGCCGGCACGCGAGTAACTCTTCATCGTGTCGACGTCGGCCAGGCCCTGCATGGCTTCTTCCAGCCGGTCGGTGAGCTGCTTCTCCACCTCGCCGGACGAGGCGCCCGGCCAGAACGCGCGCACCACCATGGCCTTGAAAGTGAACTCGGGGTCTTCCTTCTGGCCCAGCTTGCTGTACGACAGAATGCCGGCCAGCGACAGCACGATGATCAGATACAACACCAGCGAACGGTGCGTCAGCGCCCATGCCGACAGGTTGAAGCGACTGACGTGCGCTTCGACGTGGGTATCCTGGTTCTCCGGGTGCATGTCACACCCCCGGCTTGGCGGCAGCCACGCCGCTGGCGATCAACCGCACGGTCTGGCCTTCGCGCAGCAGATGCACGCCGGCCGTCACCACGACCGTGCCCGGTGCCACGCCATCGGCCAGGAAGCCGTCGTCGGTCACGCTGACCACCTTGACCGGAATGCTGCCCACCTTGTGGCTGGCCGGGTCATAGCGCCACAGTTTCTTCTGCCCGTTCTGGTCCAGCAGCGCGGTCAGCGGTAAATGCGCCGCCTCGCTCTTGCCTGCCGTCGGCAGCAGCACGCTGGCCGACATGCCCAGTTGCACCGCGCCATCGGCGTCGGCCAGGGTCACGCGGGCGGGGAAGGTGCGGCTGGACGCATCCGCCGCCGGCGCCAGCTCGCGCACCGTACCGCTGAACGTCTTGCCGTTCACCGCCCACAGTTTGACCTGCAGCGCCTGGCCCACCTTGAGCGTGCCGCGCAGGTTTTCGGGCACGGCCACTTCGACCTCACGCGCGCCGTCGCGCGCCAGCACCAGCACCGGCTGGCCGGCCGCCAGCACCTGGCCCGGCTCGGCACTGACCTGGGTCACCACCCCGGCGGCATCACTATGCAGCACCGAATACGCGGCCTGGTTACCGGCCAGCTTCGCCTGTGCCTCGGCCTGGCGCAGCATGTCCTGCGCGGCGTTGAGCGCGGTCTGGCTGCGGTCGACCTCGGCCTTGCTGACGAAATTCTTTGCCAGCAGGTCGGTAGCGCGCTGGTGATCGAGTTTGGCTTGCGCCAGTTGCGTGCGCGCTGCCGACAAGGCCGCAGCCGCCGCCGTGGCCGACAGGCTGGCATCGGCCGGGTCCAGTCGTGCCAGCGCCTGGCCGGCAGCAACGCGGCTGCCGGCATCCACACTGCGCTCGACCAGCTTGCCCGCAATGCGGAACGATAGTGGCGATTCGATGCGCGCGCGCACCACGCCGGTCAGCTCGGCCTGGCCGGATACCACCTGTGGTGCAATAACCTGCGTGCGCACCGGGCGCACCTCATCGACTGGCTCGACCGGCTTCTGGCAGGCAGACAATGTGCCGATCAACCCCAGCACACCCAGCGCGGCCCACGGCCGCATACGACGACTTTCCATGATGTTTTCCCTGCAAAGATAAAACGAAACCGGAAATGCCGACGCTGCGACGCCGGCGGCGCGAAGCGCAAAGGATCAGCTGCTGCCCGGGGGCTGCGGCCTGACCAGCAGGCCGCCCAGGGCGACCTCGATGAAGGAGTTCAGATAGGCCTCGGGATCGGCCGCCATGTCGCCGCAGGGCACGTTGCCGCTGCGCGAAAGCATGGCCATGATGATGGGCGCGACCAGCACATTGATGGTCTGGTCGATATTGACCGCGCGGAACTCGCCGCTGGCGATGCCCATTTCGAGCACGCGGCGGAAAATGGCCTGACCAGGCTCGACGAACTCGCGCTGGTAAACGTCGATCACGTCGGGGAAATTGCCGCCTTCGGCAATCATCAGCTTGGGCAAGGCAGAGAGCGAGGTCTCGCCCATGGTGCGCCACCACAGCCAGACCAGCTCGCGCAAGAGATCGGCCGCGCTGCCCTTGAATTCGGCCAGCTGCGCGCTGGCCTGGTTGATTTCGGGCAACAGCAGCTCGCGGATCACCGCCTTGAAGATCTCTTCCTTGTTGGCAAAGTAGAGATACGGCGTGCCGCGCGTGACGCCGGCCTCGCGCGCGATGTCCTCGATGCGCGTGGCACTGAAACCCTTCTGCACGAACAGATTGAGCGCCGCTTCAAGAATCTCTTGCGGGCGGGCTTCCTTGCGTCGTGACCAGCGTTTGCACAGCATGATTGGCTCTGCCCGTTGCCGCCACCTCTTGCCCCTGTTTTGGGCACGGCAGCAACAACTAATAAATGAATGTTCATTTATTATTGAGCACAACACAGCGCACTGTCAACAAGCTTGCACGGTTTGTTTATCGAATGCAAAGGGGCACAAATTCACGTTACAAATTGCAAAGCCGGATATCCCGGCAAGCCGCAACAGGTCTACAATTCGCGCCAAATCCCCCTGCCGTGCCGGAGCCTTGCCATGACCCAGATCACCGCCCTCGACAAAGCCAACATCCTCTCCGAAGCGCTGCCTTATATTCAGCGCTTCTTCGACAAGACCATCGTGATCAAGTACGGCGGTAATGCCATGATCGACGAGGAGCTGAAGGACGGCTTCGCGCAGGACGTGGTGCTGCTCAAGCTGGTGGGCATGAACCCGGTGGTGGTGCACGGTGGCGGCCCGCAGATCAATGATCTGCTCGACCGCATCGGCAAGAAGGGCGAGTTCATCCAGGGCATGCGCGTGACCGACGCCGAAACCATGGACGTGGTGGAAATGGTGCTGGGCGGCCACGTGAACAAGGAAATCGTGTCGCTGATCAACAAGCACGGCGGCAAGGCCGTGGGCCTGACCGGCCAGGACGGCCACTTCATCCGCGCGCACAAGCTGCTGCTGAAGAACGAAGCCGGCGAAGAGACCGTCGATATCGGCCAGGTCGGCGAGATCGACAAGATCGACCCGTCCATCGTCACCCACCTCGACGCGGCCGACTTCATCCCGGTGATCGCACCGATCGGTGTCGATAGCGAAGGTGAAAGCCTCAACATCAACGCCGACCTGGTGGCCGGCAAGCTGGCCGAAGTGCTGCACGCCGAAAAACTGATCCTGATGACCAACACGCCCGGCGTGCTGGACAAGGACGGCAACCTGCTGACCAAGCTGACCGCACGCCGCATTGACGAGCTGTTTGCGGATGGCACCATCTCCGGCGGCATGATGCCCAAGATCGCCTCGGCACTGGATGCTGCCAAGAGCGGCGTCAACTCGGTGCACATCATTGATGGCCGTGTGAAGCACGCGCTGCTGCTGGAAGTGCTGACCGAGCAGGGCGTGGGCACGATGATCCGCGCGAAGTAATCAGCAACGCAGCTGTGCAAAAGCCGCCCCGACGGGCGGCTTTTTAACGTCCTGCCGCACCGGGCATCGCAGCTGGCCCGTAAGCTGACTTGACAAGCTGACAGCTTGAGCCAAAGTTCAAGCATATACGGTGAGCGGGCGAACCATGATAGAACTGAAATACCTGAACGTATGCCTGGTCGAGCCCTCGATAGTGCAAGCGCAATTCATCAAGCAGGAACTGACCCAGCTGGGCGTAACGCGCATTGAGGTCGTCGGCAGTGGCGCCGATGCGCTGGCCCGTATCGCGGCCGGCCCGCAGCTGGATGTGCTGCTGTCTGCACTCTATCTGCCGGACATGACCGGCACCGAGCTGGTCTACCAGTTGCGCACCGGCGAGGTTCAGAACGACCTCGGCTTCATCCTGATCTCGTCCGAGACCAAGCCGCACGTGCTCGACCCGGTACGCCAGGCCGGCTCGCTGGCCATCCTGCCCAAGCCGTTCACGCGTAACCAGCTGCAGGTGGCGCTCAACAACGCACTGTCCTACCTCAACGCCGACGTAGAGCGCGATGATTTCGACGCACTGCACGTGGAAGACCTCAAGGTGCTGCTGGTGGACGACAGCGGCACCGCGCGGCGCCATGTGCGCAGCATTCTGGAAAAGCTCGGCTTCGAGCACTTCACCGAGGCCGTCAACGGCCGCGAGGCCATTGCCCTGCTGGGCGAAAGCCTGTTCGACCTGGTGGTGACCGACTACAACATGCCGGATGTGGACGGCCGCGAACTCACCAGCTATATCCGCCAGCACAGTGCGCAAAGCATGGTGCCGGTGCTGATGGTGTCATCGGAAAAAAACGAGGAGCGACTGGCCGCAGTCCACGAAGCAGGCGTATCTGCCATTTGCGACAAACCTTTCGATACCACCAGCGTCAAACAGATGCTGGCGCAGATGCTGTCCAATTGAACGTGCAAACCGGCGTCGCGGCCATGGCGGGATGGCATGACTTGCAACACGACGAACGGCAGCTAAAGTGGTAATACACCCGCCCCTGATGATCCGGAGATGATCATGAAAAACGCACGTCAACTCCTTGCCGGCAAGGAGATTCACGCCATTTTGTCGGTAACGCCGCAATCCACCGTATATCAGGCCCTGCAGGTTCTGGCCGAAAAGAACATCGGCGCACTACTGGTGATGGAAGGTGATCAACTGGTCGGCATCTTTTCCGAACGCGACTATGCGCGCAAGGTGGTGCTGATGGGCAAGACCTCGGCCGGCACGCCGGTCTCCGAGATCATGACCCGCAAGCTGATCTGCGTCCCGCCGTCCGCCACCGTCGACGAATGCCTGGGCCTGATGACCGAAAAACGCATCCGCCACTTGCCGGTGCTGGATGGCGAAAAGGTGATCGGCATCCTGTCCATCGGCGATCTGGTACGCGAGAAGATTGCCGATCAGCAATTCACCATCGACCAGCTTGAGCATTACATTCACCAGACACCCGCTGTACAAAAAGTCGGGTGATGGCCCGCAGGGCGATTCGGTTAGAATCAGCCTAGGCCCACACCCAGCCGGCCCAGCGCCGGCTTTTTCATGCCCCGCCCTGCTTCCCGTCACCATCCGGTCTGGCTGTTCGACCTCGACAACACGCTGCACGACGCCAGCCGCCACGCCTTTCCGACCATAGACAGCCGCATGACGCACTTCATGGCCGAGCTGCTGCAACTGGATGCGGCCGCCGCCTCGCATCTGCGCGTGCATTACTGGCGCCGCTATGGCGCGACCATACTCGGGCTGATGCGCAATCATCCGCATGTCGATCCGCAGCACTTTCTGCATTACTGCCACCCGCTGGCCGAGCTGCTGCGCGAAATCCACCCCATGCCGGGCCTCAAACGCACCTTGCACCAGCTGCGCGGGCGCAAGATCCTGTTCACCAACGGACCGCTGCACTACGCCAGCGCCATGCTCGACGCACTGGGCATTGCGGATCAATTCGATGGCATTTTCGCCGTGGAAAGCAGCCGCTACTGCCCCAAGCCACAAACCCACGGTTATCGCCGGCTATTGAACCGCTTCCGGCTGCAAGCACACCGCTGCGTCTTGGTCGAGGACACGCTGGCCAACCTCAAGCCGGCCAAACGACTGGGCATGCGCACCATCTGGTTACGCCGGGGCAATCGCGGCAGCAGCTGGGCCGACCGCACGGTACGGCGGCTGGACGCGCTGCCGCGCGGTTGAAGCGCCCCTTCGTGCTCTTCGGGCGATAAAAAAAGCGCGGCATGGCCGCGCTTTTCTCATTCCAGGCAGAACTCAAAGCTCGACCTGCGTCCCCATTTCCACCACGCGATTGGGCGGAATCTTGAAGTACTGCGTTGCCCGCACCGAGTTGCGCGCCATGATGCTGAACAGCCAGCCGCGCCAGCGGCTGATGGCCGGGTGCTTCCCCTGCACGATGGTCTCGCGCGACAGGAAGTAGGATGTTTCCATCGGGTCGAAGCGCAAATCGGGCTGCAGCTCCTCCACCTGAGCAAGAATCTCCGGCACCTGCGGCTCTTCCTTGAAGCCATAAGTGGCAATGATCTGGTGGAAGGTCTTGCCCAGCTTGCGGATCACCACGCGCTCCTTGCGCGGCACAAACGGGATATCGGCAGTCGACACGGTGAGGAACACCACCTGCTCGTGCAGTACCTTGTTGTGCTTGAGGTTGTGCAGCAGCGCATGCGGCACCGAATCGGTACTGCCGGTCATGAACACCGCCACGCCTTCCACCCGCTGCGGCGGGCCGGATTCCAGGCTTTCGACAAAGCCGGACAGCGGCAACTCGCCCTCGTGCAGCTTGTCGCCCAGCAGCGCGCGGCCACGGTGCCAGGTCATCATCACGGTGAACGCGATCATGCCGATCACCAGCGGGAACCAGCCACCGTCCGGAATCTTCAGCACGTTGGCCGAGAACAGCAGCAAGTCGATCATGAACAGGAAGGACAGCACGATCCACAGCACCACACGCTTGGCGCGGGTCAACGTACGACCCAGCACCATGAAGGCCAGCAAGGTGGTCACCACCATGGTGCAGGTCACGGCAAAGCCATAGGCCGATGCGAGGTTGGCCGAGGACCGGAAGGCCAGCACCAGCAGGATCACCGAAATCAGCAGCATCCAGTTGACCTGCGGCAGATAGATCTGGCCGATTTCGGTCTCGGAGGTGTGTTCGATATTCATGCGCGGACAGAAGCCCAGCTGCACCGCCTGCTTGGTCATCGAGAACGCCCCCGAAATCACCGCTTGCGAGGCAATCACCGTGGCCAGCGTGGCCAGCACTACCAGCGGCACCAGCGCCCAGTCCGGCGCCAGCAGGAAGAACGGGTTCTTGATCGTTTTAGGATCGGCCAGCAGCAAGGCGCCCTGGCCGAAGTAATTGAGCACCAGCGAGGGCAGCACGAAGCCGAACCACGCACGGCGGATGGCCGGGCGTCCAAAGTGGCCCATGTCGGCATACAGTGCCTCGGCCCCGGTCAGCGCCAGCACCACGGCGCCCAGCAGCACAAAGGCCTGCACCGAGTGATACTCGGCAAAGCGGAAGGCATACACCGGGCTCATCGCCGCCAGCACGGCCGGGTTCTTGATGATCTGCAGCAAGCCCAGCACGCCCAGCACGGCAAACCACAGCATCATCACCGGGCCGAACAGCTTGCCCACAGTGGCGGTGCCGCGTGACTGGATGGCAAACAGCGCAATCAGCACGGCTATGGTCATCGGCACGATATAGGGATCGAGCTTGTGCGATACCACGCCCACGCCTTCCAGCGCGGACAGCACCGAAATGGCCGGCGTGATCATGCTGTCGCCATAGAACAGCGCGGCGCCGAAAATACCCGCCGCAGCGATCACCAGCGCCTTCTTGCTGCCCGGCGTGGCTTTTTGCAGTGCCAGCGCCATCAGCGACAGCACGCCCCCCTCACCCCGGTTGTCGGCGCGCAGGATGATGAACACGTATTTGAGCGAGACGACCAGCATCAGCCCCCAGAAAATCAGCGACAGCATGCCGTAGACATTCTCGGGAATGATTTCCAGCGGTGTATGGCCGTCCAGGCATTCCTTGAGGGTGTACAGCGGGCTGGTACCGATGTCGCCATAGACGACGCCGAGCGCGGCAAGCGACAGGGCTGCCAGGCTGGATTCGCGACCTGCGTTGGGATTGCTCATGGTCTCAGTGTGAGAGTTGCGGTCGCCGGATTATAGCGCTGCAAAATAGGTGTAATCGGAACTTTCCGCCTACAGTTGCGGCAAAGCAGCATGCAGGCGTGCCCAGTCAAAAAACGGACCGGGGTCGGTCTTGCGTGCGGGGGCAATATCATTGTGTCCCACCACCGCACGCAGCGGGCAGGCTGCGGCCAATGCCTGCACCAGAGGAATCAGGCTGGCGTACTGTGCCTCGGTATAGGGCTGCAGATCGGTGCCCTCGAGCTCAATGCCCAGCGAGAAGTCATTGCAGCGCTCACGCCCTTGCCAGCACGAGACACCGGCATGTGCAGCCCGCAGCCCCAACGGGACGAACTGCAGCACCTCGCCATCGCGGCGGATGAAGAAATGGGCCGACACGCGCAGCCGGGCCAGCGCGTCGTAACCGGGCGCAGCCTGCGGGTCCAGCCTGTTGGTGAACAGCCGCTCGACATGATCGCTGCCGAACTCGCCGGGCGGCAGGCTGATGTTGTGGATCACCAGCAGATCGACCGCGATGCCCTCCGGTCGCGCATCGCAGTTGGGGCTGGGCACGCGCCGGGCGGCGCCATACCAGCCGTCCGCGTCGATCACGTTCATTCCTTCATGCCCAGCCGCTCCATGCGGTAGCGCATCGAGCGGAAGGTCACGCCCAGCAGCTTGGCGGCCTGCGTCCGGTTGCCGCCGGTTTTTTCCAGTGCCTCGAGGATGGCCTGCTTTTCCACCCGGTCGAGGTAGTCCTGCAGGGTGCCGCCGCCATCGCCCACGCTGCCCAGCGGCTCGCTGCCCGCGGGGTTGAGCTGCAGGTCATCCTGGTGGATGGTGATGCCATCAGACAGTGCCAGCGCGCGTTCGAGCATGTTTTCCAGCTCGCGCACATTACCGGGGAAGTCATAGTACTTGAGCGCCTGCAGCGCGCCATCGTCGAAGCGCGGCTCCGGCATGCCGTTTTGCTGGGCCAGCCGTGCCAGTACGTGGCGGGCAATCAGCTCGAAGTCGTCGCCCATTTCGCGCAGCGGCGGCATTTTCAGTTCGATCACGTTGATGCGGTAGTACAGGTCCTGCCGGAAGCGGCCGGCCTCGACGCACTTGGCCAGATTCTGGTGCGTGGCCGAGATCAGCCGCACGTCTACCGGCTCTTCCTGCGTGCTGCCCACCTTGCGCACCTTGCGCTCCTGGATGGCGCGCAGCAGTTTGACCTGCATGGCCAGCGGCAGATCGGCGACCTCATCCAGAAACAGCGTGCCACCGCCAGCGGCCTGGAAAAAGCCATCACGGTCTTCGGTGGCGCCAGTAAACGCGCCCTTTTTGTAGCCAAAGAATTCGCTTTCCATCAGGTTTTCGGGAATCGCCCCGCAATTGACGGCAACGAACTCCTTCTCGGCCCGGCTGGACTTGGCATGGATGGCACGCGCCGCGCGCTCCTTGCCGCTGCCCGATTCGCCGGTGATGTAAACCGGTGCCTGGCTGCGCGCCAGCTTGTCGATCAGGTCCAGCACCTGGCGTATCGCTGCCGAATCGCCCATCAGGGTGCGGCTGCTGACGTCCTGCGTCGTGTCGGGCGGGCTGTCGTCGATGCGCAGTGCCGACTTGACCAGGGTACGCAGCTGATCCAGCGACACCGGCTTGGCCAGATAGTCAAAAGCACCGGCCTTGAGCGCCGACACGGCGTTTTCGGTACTGCCATAGGCGGTGATGACGGCCGTGGGCAGGTCCAGCTTTTTTTGCTGGATATGGCGGATGATTTCCAGTCCCTCGCCATCGGTCATGCGCATGTCGGTCAGGCACAGGTCGTAGCGGTTGGCATCGATCAGCCCGCGCGCTTCGCCCACGCTATGCGCCTTGTCGACCTCCAGCCCCATTTTCATCAGGGTCAGCTCAAGCAGTTCGGCCAGATCGCGCTCGTCGTCGACCACCAGGATGCGCTTGTTTGCTCTAGGTTTTCTGGACATCGTATCTCCCGAACACGATTCTGAAGCATGCCCCCACCTCGCCCGACGGGATGTATTCCAGCAGCGCCGCATTGGCGGCACAGATTTCCCGCGCGATATACAGGCCGAGGCCGGTGCCCTTGGATTCAGTGGTAAAAAAGGGCTCGAACAATTGCGATTGTGCATCGGCCGGCACCGGCGGGCCATCGTTGAGCACATCCAGCCGCCAGCGGCCATCGCGCTCCGACACCATCACCGCCAGGCTGCCCGGCCCCTTGCTGCAATAGCGCCAGCCGTTGCGCAGCAAATTCCACAATACCTGATGCAGATGACCGGGGTCGAAACGCACCACCGCCTCGTCCGGGCAGACCAGCGCCACGGTTACGGTAATTTCCTCGGCCTGCCGCACCTCATCCAGAAAAGTCAGCAACCAGCCGGGCAAACGGATTTCGCTCATCTGCACCCGGTCGCGCCGGTTCAGCTCCAGCACGTCACGCACCATGCGCTCCAGCCGGGCGGCATTCTCATTGATGATCTGCGTCAGCCGCAGTTGCAGCGGGCTGTCGCCACAATCCTCACGCAGCAATTGCCCGGCATGGCTGATGGCCCCCAGCGGGTTGCGGATTTCATGCGCCAGATTGGCGGTCAGCCGCCCCAGCGCAGCCAGCTTGAGTTGTTGCGCCTCACGGCGCAGTTTGTCCATGTCCTCAAGATAAACCAGCACTTCCAGATCATACGAGGCGGTCAGACGGACAAAGCGCGGTCGCAGTGTCTTGCGCGACATGGCTTGCAACAGGGGGGGCAACTGTTTTGGATTGTCGCGCCATGCGGCCAGCGCAAGGTCCAGCCCGGGCAATACGGCTGGCAAGGTGGCGTCCGCCGCCGGTTGCAGGCCAATCAGCCGCACCGCCTGATCATTGCACTGGCGTATGGTGCCGTGCCGGTCGACCACCAGCACGCCATCGGAAACGTCTTGCAGGATGCGCGCATTAAGCTGGGCCAGATTGGCCAGGTCTATGCCGCGCTGCTCGGCCAGCCGTTCGCTTTCGGCGGCATAGCGCGCCAGCCGATGCGCCAGCCAGGCCACCGCAAAACAGGCCGCGCACAGCAGCGCTGGGACCAGAAATTCATCCAGCGCGGCCCGCAGCTGCAACCATTGCCAGGTTTGCTCAAGCAGGATGGCAATGCTGGCCAGCGCAGCATGGAACAAGGACATGCGACCGCGCGCAATCAGCCCTGCGGCGGCCAGATAGGGCAGCAGCAGGATGCCCAGCCCGCTCTTGATGCCGCCCATCAAGTGCATGATGCCGACGATGAACAACACGTCGGCCAGCACCTGCACGCCCAGCTGCACATGAAAAACCGGCAAGCGCCGCGCAATCCCGACCGCAAAAATCAGCGCCATGGTGATGTAGGCGCCGCACAGCTGCAGAAAGAATGGCCATTGATCGGCCGACATCGGCGAACGGCGCACCAGCAGCGTCAGACTGGTTAGCAGCGCAATCAGGCCAAGAAAGCGGAAAACATTGAGCAGCGCCAGCGAGCGCCAGTGCAATTCGGAAGGCGGGGGATGAAGCCGGGGCATGTGGAACTCCAGCTTGCAGTCCGGCCCGCCCGCTGGGCAGACCGGATGCAGATTTTATTGTTGTTGCTGGTGTTGCTGTACGGCTTGCTGCGTGAGCTGTCTGCGCGGCGAGCCATCAATCAAACGCGACAACTCGGTCAGCGCTGCTTCATAAACGCCGCGCTTGAACTCGATCACCGCTTCAAGTGGCGCCCAGTATTCATTCCAGCGCCAGGCATCAAACTCCGGATGGCTGGTACGACGCAGACAGACGTCGGAATCGTGGCCAGTCAACCGCAGCAGGAACCAGATTTGTTTCTGGCCCTTGTAAGTGCCGCGCCATTCGCGGCGGACCCAGTGGGTCGGCACATCGTACTTCAACCAATCACGGGTGCGGCCGATGATCTGCACCTGGCGGGGCTCCAGCCCCACCTCCTCCATCAGCTCGCGATACATCGCCTGCTCCGGCGACTCGCCCTGCTTGATGCCTCCCTGCGGAAACTGCCAGGAATGCTCGCGCACGCGCTTGCCCCAGAACACCTGATTCTGACGGTTGACGATGATGATGCCGACGTTCGGGCGATAGCCGTCACGATCGAGCATGGTAATACCTTGTAAATCTTGGGTTACACCGATTCTCTCATCTTGATAGCAGCTTAGGAAGGGGGAGACGCGCGCGCCAGCCTTTGCATGAGCCGGCGCACGCCTGCTGGATGACTTGCCTGGCTGTTCTACAACAGAGGGGCGGCGGCGCGCATCATTGAGGCAGGGCCGCGCCGGGGCCCTGCCTGCAACCATGTCAGCGGAAGTAAATCCACGGCAGGTTGTTCCAGCCCTGCTCGTTGGCAGCGCGGCTGCCATCGCTCAAGCGCGCAGCAATGGCAATGCGGCCGTCATCCGTCACACGCAGACGACCGCTGCTGTTCTGGCTGCCCTGGAAGTTCACCATGCCACCGACAGGCTGACCATAGCGACCCCATACCAATGGCTGCTGGGTGGAGATCACGGTCGAAATACCGGCCGGCGAATTCAGACGACCACTGATCGCAAAACTACGCGGGCGGTTTTGATCGTCACGCTGCTCGACATCCACCTTGAGGTCAAAATAACCGCCGCCATCAACATAACCACCCTTGTACAGCACGTTCATCGCGTTATCTGCCGTGAAGCTGTCACGCAGCACATTCGGCCATGCATCACGCCCGCCACGGCCGGTCGAAGTCGCGGCCCACTTGCCGTAACGCCCTTCGAGGTAGTAGCTGGTGGACTCATCCAGCGCGGCATAGCTTACACCGGCACCAGCCAGGCGGACCAAGCCAGCGGAACCACGCTGATCGACACTCAATTCGCGGTATGTCGTCAGGTCCAGCGGCCCCGGGGCACCAGTCAATGCGATTGATTCCGCAACCCCGGACAGAGCGACGTTGCCGTCATCAATCGAGCGGTAACTGGAACCGCTGGCCCATTCGCGCCGGCCCTGCCAGCTTTCGGTCTGGCGAACCTCATAACGATTGCGGCCTGTACGATTGATAGTGTAATCAATCGTCAGAAAAGGGCTGCTGCTCCTGGCAATCTCATGGCCTGAGCTATCCAGATCATGTGAGCCAAATGAACTCAGCTCCTGATGAGACTTGCCACTGACCCAGCCTTTGGCATCCCGGACAAACGCGTATTCAACCTGGCCTTCCACCGCAGAATAATGGGTCCCATCCTGCGTGGAATGCATGAGACGATCGATCACATAAAACTTGCCCGAACGCTGCTTGTCGTTGTCGATCAGATCCTCAACCACGTTCAGCGTGAATACACCATCCTTCAAATCACTGGGGTAAGGCGGCGTCGTCGAGGCGGTAAAACACCCCTGATACGTCAGCCGATATGAATCACCGGACCGATTGACACCATCACCATCCGGATCAGTAATTTCCAGCGTCACGGTGCCAAAATTGCCGCAGTTATAGGTGCCCGGCTTGCCTTCAGTCAGACGCGCGATATAGGCCACATCCTGTGCAGACGAGGCTGGCAGCGTACTTAGCAAAGCGCTCCAGAAAGAGCGCTGCGGCGATGTCGCAGCGGACATCGACAACATGCCGGAAATTTCGGAACCAGCTGTGTAGAGATTATTGCTGGTAAACGCCGTCAGGCTGTCATCAGAGTACTGCGCGCCATTGGCGGCACCGGCATTGCCCGCCAGCACCATGGCCAGACCCGCAGCAGCCAGAGCTGCCCTGCCATTTCCCTTGTAAAAAAAATCCATGTGGACCTCTCCGTCTGTTCATCAATCAAGGTGGTACTACTCAAGCGCTGTCACAGCTACGACAAGCGCCAAGCATGTAACACGCGCTTCAGCGAGTTCTTGCCGCTTGCAGGCCAAACAGCGCCCATCAATTTGCGCAGCATCTTAATACACGGAAATATTTTTGACAGAAAAAAACAGACAAAAAACAAAAATCACGTCAGAAACAGAAAGAATGGCTGTACAAAATCAGGCGTAGCAACCCGCAGGACAACGTGGCACAAAAGAAGAGAGGGGAAAACAGCAGAGATGCAGCCGGACGATGCCGGCTGCGGAGGGGTCAGGCAAACAGCTTGCGGTCGTTATGCGGGTTCATGCGCGCCAGGTCGGCGACGAACTCGTTGAACTCCAGCCCGTACTGGGCTTCGAGCTTCTGAGCACGCGCAGCGAGGGTTTCCCACTTCGGGTCGCCCAGGCCGGTCTTGAAGCCGAAGGCGATCACATTGCCTTTCTGGCGGGCCGGCAGGCAGAGGAAGTGGCCGTCGAAGACGTCGGACAATCGATCGCAGTATTGCTGGAAGCGCTTGTCCGAACCCCACAAGTTGACCGCCAGTACGCCCTGATCGGTAAGTTTGTCGCGACAGGTCATGAAGAATTCGGGCGTGGCCAGCGGCGGGGCGATGCCGGTGGCACTGTAGGCGTCCATCACGATCAGGTCGGCCGAATCATCGGCCATATTGGCGACATGCGCCGCACCGTCACCGGTGATCACATTCAGGCGATCATCATCGTCGGGCAGGAAAAACATGCTGCGCGCCACATTCACCACCTGCTGGTGCAGCTCGACGCAGGTGAGGCGGGTTTGTGGCAGGAACTCATGCGTCCACTTGGCAATGGAGCCGCCACCCAGCCCGATCAACACCATGTCGCGCGGCGGCTCGACAAACAGCAGGCAGCCGAACACACAGCGGCTGTAGGCCAGCACCAGCTCGCTGGGGTTGCTGACGCGCATGGCGCTTTGCGTGTCGTCGTTGCCGAAGTGCAGCTTGCGGATGCCGAACTCTTCCGAGATGTCGATCACCAGCTCATCATCGGGCCGGCTGGAAAAGCGCTTGGAGCGGAACAGCATCAGTCGTCGGCTCCGCAGTCACCGGCATCGGCCGGCTTGGACGCCAGGATGGAAATGCGGCCTGGATCGCTGAAGGTTTCCTTGTCGAAAGCCTTGTCGCCATCCTCGCGCGCCACGCCATCGGCCTTGGCGTTGGCGAAGTCATACAGCTTGGTATCGGCCAGGTGCGACGGCACCACGTTCTGCAGGCTGCGGAACATGGTCTCGATGCGGCCGGGGAAGCGTTTGTCCCAGTCAGCAATCATCTCGCCGATCACCGCGCGTTGCAGATTGGGCTGCGAGCCGCACAGATTGCACGGAATGATGGGGAAGCCCTTGATCTCGGAATACTTGACGATGTCCTTCTCACGGCAATACGCCAGCGGACGGATCACCACGTGCTTGCCGTCGTCCGACACCAGCTTGGGCGGCATGGCCTTGAGCTTGCCGCCGTAGAACATGTTGAGGAACAGCGTTTCAAGAATGTCTTCACGATGGTGGCCCAGCGCAATCTTGGTCGCGCCCAGCTCATCGGCCACGCGGTAGAGAATGCCGCGACGCAGGCGCGAGCACAGGCTGCAGGTGGTCTTGCCCTCGGGCACCAGCTTCTTGACGATGCTGTAGGTGTCTTCCTCGATGATGCGGTATTCGACACCCAGCGCGGCCAGGTATTCCGGCAATACATGCTCGGGGAAGCCCGGCTGCTTCTGATCGAGGTTGACGGCCACGATGCTGAAGTTGATCGGCGCCGAGCGCTGCAGGCTGAGCAGGATATCCAGCATGGTATAGCTGTCCTTGCCGCCGGACAGGCAGACCATCACGCGGTCGCCCTCTTCGATCATGTTGAAATCATTGATCGCGTCGCCCACGGCATGGCGCAGCCACTTGTTCAGCTTGTTGAGTTTTTGCTGCTGCTTCCGGGCGGCATCAAGTTCGGCATCGTTCAATGCAGCGGTATCGGTATTGGCGTTCATCTGGCCCCCAAACGGGATCGGGGCGCAGCGCGCCCCGAGGTAGAGTCTTGAATTGGCGATGATTTTACCGCAAAACCGCGACGCCACCTATTCCTGCCGGCAAGGCAGAGCGCGCTGACGTGCACGCGGCCTGAACTAGGGCCTGTTAACACTTATTTCGCGCTTGCGCTGGGC
>NZ_FWXD01000003.1 GCF_900176275.1 Andreprevotia lacus DSM 23236
CGAGTAGTCGCGGAACAGGCTGCCGTTGATGTTGAGCTGCACCAGCGGGATGTCGAACGAGGCGTGGCGCACGTCGGACGGGCTGGTGGTGCCGGCGCTGGTTTGCTGGCTTTGCGTGCCGGCGCGCACTTGCACCGTGCCACCGAGGGTCATGCCGCGTTTGGTGAGGGCGGTCTTGGTGTCGCGGTTGCGTTGCTGGTCGTACTTGTAGTTTTCCAGGTCGGTGCGGATGCCATCGATGTCCTGCTTGGTGGCGACTTCACCTGCCGGCGTGCCGGCGGCCACGACCTTGGCGTCATCCGCCTGGGTCTGCAGTTGTTGCTTGAGGGCGTCCACCGCCTGTTGCAGTGCCTGGATCTGCTTTTGCAGGTCTTCGGTGCTGGGGGCAGCCCCGGCGCTGCCCGCCAGTGCGATTAGCCCTGCGCCCAGCCAGCGTTTGCTTGCTTGCATGAGTAATGCTCCCTTATATCGACCTGGCCTCTGCGGGCCAGGGGCTTGCGTTGCGGCCGATACCACGGCCTCGCGTCGATATAAGCAGAAGTCATGCCAGCAATTTTTATTAGACAAATCTGGAATAAATTACGCGAACTGCTGAAAACCCAGCAGGCCACGGGGCACAAGTGCGCAAAACAGCACAGGTATGCAAATACGGTCCGGGTGCAACGCCGTGGCGGCTGGCATGCTTCAGCACGGCCCCCTCCCCCGGCACACCAGCCCGCGCAACATTGCAGCAAGTACTACGTTGCAGAGGCGTGTCACTTTGGCCTCATTGCTGACAGAAGGGGTGTAAGAAAATCGCAAATCACGACATACTGTTATTGGAGCGCTTGATTGAGCGCCAAACAGGTACAAGCCAATGATCTGGGTTGAGCTGATCTCGATGATCACCATCATCGTCGCGGTCTTTCTGCTGTTCTTCCGTGGCAAGACATCGCTGCGCGGCAAGCACCCGCTCTCGGTGCGACGCGCATACGGCAAGCTGCTGAAAGCCTGCCAAGGGGACCGTACCCGCGTGCAGCGACTGATTGATACCGAGCTGCAACGCGGTGCGCCCTCGTTCGCCGCTGCGGTCGATGCCGCATTGCGCAATCAGCGCGGCTATGAAAATACCGTGCTGCTCAACGAGCAAGGCCCGGACACCATGCCACACTGAATCGCAGCCCCCGCAACGGCCATCTTCTGGCATATTTCCTGCTGAACACGCCGGCCTGCAGCCATCACGCTGCAGTATCGACCCCCGCACAGGAACCGCCATGAGCCAGACCACCGCCTTTGCCGCAGCAACCCAGCCCATCACCAGCGATACCCGCATCAGCACCGACAGCGCCGGCCTCAGGCACGGCGATATCACCATTGAATCGCCGCTGGGCGCCTTCCCTGCCTACTACGCAGCACCTGACCAGCCCGGGCCGCACCCGGTCGTGCTGGTGGTGCAGGAAATCTTCGGCGTACACGAACATATCCGCGATATCGCACGCCGGCTGGCCAAACTGGGCTACCTGGCCATCGCGCCCGAGCTGTACCATCGCCAGGGCGACGTGCGCGGGCTGGAAATCGCCCAGATTCGTGAAATCGTCTTTACCGTGCCTGATATCCAAGTGCTGGCCGACCTCGATGCCAGCCTGGATTGGGCGCTGGCCAACGGCGGCGATGCCGAACGCATTGCCATCACCGGCTTTTGCTGGGGTGGCCGCATTACCTGGCTGTATGCCGCGCACCAGCCCCGGCTGAAAGCGGCCGTGGCCTGGTATGGCAAGCTGCGCGGCTTTGCCACCGACATCCAGCCGCGCTACCCGCTGGACGTGATTGCCGAGCTGCAAGCCCCCGTGCTGGCGCTATATGGCGGCGCCGATGAAGGCATCCCGCAGCCCGACCTTGACCTGTTGCAACAGCAACTGACTGAGGCGCAAAGTGCGTCGCAATTGCAGGTCTACCCCGGCGCCCCGCACGCCTTCCACGCCGACTATCGCCCCAGCTATCGCGCCGAAGCGGCCACCGATGGCTGGCAACGGCTGCGGGAATGGTTCAAGCAACACGGCGTGTAGGCAGACAGAAATGCCGCCCTCTTGAACAAGGGCGGCATTTTTTATTCAGCCGCGCTTGCCCCGGCAAATGCATCGGCAAATGCCCGATAAGTGCCCCCTTCCCGACGATCCAGCACGGCAAAGTGCACCAGATCAAAAGCAGATGCAAAGCGGCCCTCGCCTAGCAGATTCACGGCAAACCAGCGCGCCATGTCGGCCGGCTGATTGCCAAACACCCCGCATCCCCATGCGCCAAGCACAAGGGCCGAATGACCATGCTCTCGGGCCAGCGCCAGCAGCATGGCAATCCGATTCAACATGATTGCCTCGAGCCCAGGCAGGATTTCAGGCTCATTACGCACGATCGCACCACGATTGACCGCTGGCGCGGTCACCATCGAAATCAGGTAGGGCTGCGGCAGATAGCCATAATCATCATCACGGAATACCGGCACTCGGGGTGAATAGATCATGTCGTCCAGATAAGTACATGACTTCATCTGTCGATTGGCCTCATACATTGCCATCTGCCGCAACAAGCAGGGATAAAGCCCGGAAGACTTGGCCAGATTTTCCTCTTGCGCCTCCGAGCCACCGAGGAAACCACCGCCGGGGTTCCGCGCCGACGCAAAGTTAAGGCAAAGTACGTCGCGATGCCCGCTATCGATCAGTTGCCGCGCGGCAGCAAGCGTGGTCTGGTTGCTGACTTCAAAACGGCTGTTGCGTTTTTCACTGCCCGGCTTGTGTACGAGCGAGACCAGCTCATGTGCCTGGTAGTGCCTGGTGGCTGTTTCCGCTGCCGTTTGTTCGTTTGCAATCCTCACCTGTTGCCCATCCGGCAACTCATAAAAACCACGGGCGAGAATATCCAGTGTGTCTTGCGCGATACCGGCACGGGCCGCGCGATTATTGTTGTTCATGATGCAGTCCTTTGTTTTTATTATTCTGCCCATGCAACTTGCACGGGCTGCAAGAAGTATATCCACACTTATTGTCCAACAACAACTATCTTATGGTTTCAAAGACAATAACATCTCAAAGGAATAAACTGGCGGACCGGAACAACTGCTCCCTCACCATGCAGGCTGAACAACAAGAAGCGGAATTTCTTCGCAGCTACAATATTCAT
Organism: Andreprevotia lacus DSM 23236; assembly: GCF_900176275.1. Taxonomy (GTDB): domain Bacteria; phylum Pseudomonadota; class Gammaproteobacteria; order Burkholderiales; family Chitinibacteraceae; genus Andreprevotia; species Andreprevotia lacus. The sequence goes on from NZ_FWXD01000003.1 coordinate 3,154, forward strand.
GATTACGACATCCCGCTGACCAGTGTGGATATAGTGATCTTCACCGTTCAGAATTTCAGCCTTCAAGTATTGCTGGTACAACGGGCAGAGCACCCGTTCAGGTTGCGCTGGGCATTACCGGGCGGTTTCATTGATATTCATCGCGATGATGATCTGCAGGCCACGGCTTTGCGCAAACTCAAGGAAAAGACCGGGGTGGCAACACCTTATCTTGAACAGTTTGCAGGGGTAGGAAACCACACCCGCGACCCGCGCGGCTGGTCTGCCACCTTTCCGTTTTTTGCACTGATCAACCCTGAACAACTCGATCTGCAATCCGGTTCGGCCGTGGAGGACACGCGCTGGTTTGTACTGGATGAACTGGATCAGACGGGGCCGCTCGCTTTCGATCATGCCCAGCTTATTCAAGCTGCCCTGCAGCACCTTCGCCACAAAGTCGAATACTCATCGTTGCCGGTGCATCTTTTGCCGGAAAGCTTCACGCTTTCCGAGCTGCAGCATATACATGAAATCGTGTTGGGTAAGAACATCGACAAAAGCGCCTTTCGCAAACGCGTCAAAGAAGGCGACTTCCTTGAAGCGGTACCGGACGGCTGGCGCCTGGGCAGCAACCGGCCAGCGCAGTTATACCGCCTCAAGCAACTGCAGCCCCTTGTGTACTTCCAGCGACCGATGATCGGCCGCTAGTGACCTGACCGCATCAAGCCATTGGAAGCCCGCATGATCCAGCTCCCCCACGACACCCTCCGTACCACACTGCGCCAACTCAACCAGCAGATCGCCCTGCCCCGCTTTCGCCAGCTCGGTGCTGCCGATGTAGAGGAAAAATCGCCGGGCGAGCTGGTCACCGTTGTGGATAGAGAGCTGGAACAGGCGCTGACGCCCTTATTGTGCAGTCTGTTGTCCGGCTCGCGCGTGGTGGGCGAGGAAGCCGTGGCGGCGGAATCGTCACTCTTGCGCGGGCTGGACCAGGGTTGGGTGTGGTTGCTTGATCCGCTCGATGGCACGGCCAACTTTGCGGCCGGCAAGCCGGACTTTGCCACCATGGTGGCACTGTTGCGTGATGGCGAGACAGTAGCAAGCTGGATCTACGCCCCGGTGGCCGATACCTTTGCACAAGCCGAGTTGGGTGCAGGTGCGTGGCTGGATGGCGTGCGCTGGCAAGCGCCGGCTGCTGCGCATGCGCCACGACATGGCGTGCTCAAGACCCGCTTCATGCCGGCTGACTACCAGCAGGCGCTGCAGGCCAGGCTGAGCCTCGCCGAACACAGTGCCGGCATCGGCCCGGCCGGCAGCGAGTACCCTGCCCTCAGCCGGGGCGAGTGGGATTTCATTCTCTACTGGCGCACTTTGCCGTGGGATCACGCACCAGGTGCGCTGTTCCTGCACGAGAGCGGTGGCCGGGCTGCCCGGCTGGATGGCAGCCCTTATCGTGCAGCAGATGCCGGCAGCGGCCTGCTGGCGGTGGCCGATGCGGCGCAGTGGGCAGCGGCGCGCGCGCTGCTGCCCGACTGAGTACCACGACCAAATCCCTGCTGGCCTACCGTCGGGCTTTGTTCGTGGCGTTCGTACCCGCCATCAGCGCGGCACCGTAGGCAGCACCACCCCGTTGCGCGCTACATACTGCTGCCATTGCTGCTTCAGGTCGGCAACGATATCCGGGTTGTCGGCGGCCACATCGTGCTGTTCGGCCCTGTCGGCGGCCAGGTCGAACAGCTGCCATTCGGCCGTGCCCAGCGGTTTGCTCTGCCACACCAGCTTCCAGTCACCGCGCCGCACGTAGCGGCTGCCGAACAGTTCGTCGGCAAACACGAAGTCTGCCGGCCGCACTTGCTGTGCGCGATCCGTGAACAGCGGCAGCGCCGACACGCCGGTAATCGGGTTCACCTTGCGCTGGCCGTACTGGCTGCCGGGATTGGGAATGCCGGTCAGCTCCAGCAGGGTCGGCAGGATGTCCTGCACTGACACAAAGGCGCGCACCGGCGTGCGGCCTGCGGTCTGGCCGGGCAGGCGCACGATGGCGGGGGTGTTGATGCCGCCCTCGGCCGACGTTGCCTTCCACAAGCGGAACGGTGTGGCGCCCACCTCGGCCCAGCGGCGGCCGTAATCGACGTTGGATAGCGGCTTGCCCAGATTGGCGTCGCTGTTGTCGATGAACTTGCTGCCCAGATAGTGACCGGTGCCGCCCTCGGCGCCGTTGTCGGACATGAAGAAGATCAGCGTGTTGTCGTACTGGCCACGCGCCTTCAACTCGCCGATCAGCCGGCCGACGTTGGCATCGAGGTTCTCGACCATGGCCGCATAGACCTCCATGCGGCGGGCTTCGGTTTTTTGCTGAGCGGGTGTCAGTTGCTCCCAACGGGGCGCCAGCGCATCGCTGATGCCGGCGTTGACGGCGAAATCAGCCGTGATCACGCCCTGCGCCTTCTGTTTGGCGATGCGTGCGGCACGGATGGCGGCATAGCCCGCATCGTAGCGGCCCATGTAGCGGTCTATGTAATCAGGCGGTGCCTGCAGCGGCCAGTGTGGCGCGGTATAGGCGGCGTAGGCAAAGAACGGTTTGTCGTCGCGCTGGGTGCGCAGATAGCCGATCAGCTTGTCGGTATAGAAATTGGTCGAGAAGAAATCAGCCGGAATGGTGGTGAGCTTGCCGTTCTCGCGGTAGGTCACCTGATCGTATTCATTGATCTTGCCCGGCACGGGCGCAAAGTGGCTGCCCGCCCCCTGCAGCAGCGCAAACGATTGCTCGAAACCGCGAGCCTGCGGCCCCTGCTCGCGCGTCAGCCCCAGATGCCACTTGCCGGCCATATAGGTGTGGTAACCGGCATCGCGCAGGATTTCGGGCAGTGATAGCGAGCGTTCGTTCAGATAGCCCTCATAGCCATCCAGGCCGATCTGGTTGGGCTGGATGGCCTCGATCATGGTGCCGATGCCGGCCAGATGATGATCGGTGCCCGACAGCAGCATAGAGCGCGTGGGCGAGCTGGTGGGCGCGGTGTGGAAGTTGGTCAGCAGCCGGCCATTGCCGGCCAGTTCATCCAGATTGGGGGTGTGGATTTCCCCGCCAAACGCGCCGACGTCGGAAAAGCCCAGATCGTCGGCAACGATGACCACGATATTGGGGCGCGGCGCCGCCAGTGCAGGCGCCCACGGCGCCAGCAGGCCGGCCAGTGCCAGCGCGGCCGGCAAACGGCGATAGATCATCAGGATTGCTCCATGCAAGATAACGCCCCGGCATGACCGGGGCGCTGGGGACAGGCCGCCGCACCGAACGGCGGCCCATGCAGGCATTACGCTACGGCGGTTTCGCGTGCGGCTGTGCCTTCGTTGGCAGCACTGTCGGCCTTGTGCTTGGCAACCTTGCTCAAGGTACGGCTGCGGCGGCCGTCCACCGACACCGGCACGGTGCCGTCCACGGTCACGCGGCGTACCACGCGATGCGCGTCGGCATAGTCATCCACTGCGTAGTGCTGGGTAGCGCGGTTGTCCCACACCGCTACATCGCCCGGCTGCCAGCGCCAGCGCACGGTGTTTTCCAGGCTGGTGACGTGGTTTTGCAGCAGGTTGAACAAGTGGCGGCTGTCGGCAGCCGGCAGGCCGACGATGCGTTTGACAAAATGGCCCAGCAGCAGATGGCGCTCACCGGTTTCCGGGTGCACGTGCACCACCGGGTGCTCGGTTTCGTACACGGTGGAGGTGAACACTTCCTGATAACGCTTGAGCGCTTCCGGATCGGCCTGCGGCTTGCGCGCGGCGTAGTCGTATTCGTTGGTGTGGACGGCCCACAGCTTTTCGGCCAGCTCGCGCAGCTCCGGCGACAGGTCGTTATAGGCGGTGTGGGTATTGGCCCACACGGTATCGCCACCTGCTTCCGGGATCGTGACGCCACGCAGGATGGACGCTTGCGGATAGGCATCGACGAAGGTCACGTCGGTATGCCAGCTGTTGGCACGGCCACCGCGATGCGAATCCAGCTCCAGCACATAGCTGGTGCCTTCCTTGGTGTGTGCGGTCGGGTGCGGCACGGCCTTGTCACCGAACAGACCCACCAGTTGCTCCTGGCTGGCATCGTCCAGATGCGTCTGGCCACGGAAGAAGATCACCTTGTACTTGAGCCATGCGGCGCGGATCACATTGCGCACCTCGGCTGGCAGATCGCCAGACAGGGTAATGCCGCGGATTTCGGCACCGATGCGGCCGGCAACCGGGTGAATGCTGATGCCTTGCGGCAGATTGTCGAGAATGTTCTGGCTCATGCTGCTGCTCCTGATATTGGCCGCTTTACGGCTGATGACATGCGTGCCTGCCCATGCAGGCCTCTGGTCACATATAAGCAATACGCATGCCAAACAAAATCATTAGCTTCTACGGGAATATTGCGGCAAAAACGCCAAGCGCTGCTGCATTTGCTGCAAGCCACTGCAGCAGGAATTGGCAAACGCAACAATCCTTGCGCTGCGCCGCAAAATGCAAAAACCCGGCCAGGCCGGGTTCTTGATACAGCTTGCCTTGCAACGGTAAATGCCAGACCGGCTCAACGAACCACCGTGCTGGCATCCTGCCCGTACAGCAGCTTGCGTTCGTCGTCGCTGATGGTCTTGGGGCCGTTGGCTGCCGGATTGATCTGGGGCGCCAGCGCATAGGCACGCTGCACCGCAGGCCGTGCGGCAATGCGCTCGAACCAGCGCTTGAGTGACGGAAAGTCGTCCAGGTTCTGCTGCTGGCGCACATGGCCGACGATCCACGGGTAGCTGGCGATGTCGGCAATCGAGTAATCACCGGCAATGTAATCGCGCCCGCTCAGTTGCTTGTCCAACACCGCGTACAGGCGCGCGGTCTCGTTCACGTAGCGTGTGATTGCGTAGGGGATTTTCTCTGGCGCAGCGTGGCCGAAGTGATTGTTCTGCCCCGCCATCGGCCCGAGGCCGGCCATCTGCCAGAACAGCCACTGCAAGGCGTCGTTACGGCCGCGCAGGTCTTGCGGCAGCAGCTGGCCGGTCTTGTCGGCCAGATAGAGCAGGATGGCGCCGGACTCGAACAGGCTGAGCGGCGCGCCGCCATCAACCGGCGCATGGTCGACGATGGCCGGGATGCGGTTATTGGGCGCAATGCGCAGGAAATCGGCGGCAAACTGCTCGCCCTTGCCGATGTTCACCGGCACGATGCGGTAAGGCAGGCCCAGCTCTTCCAGCGCGATGGTGATCTTGTGGCCGTTGGGGGTGGTCCAGTAGTAGAGGTCTATCATGATGCCGCCTTGTCGGGTGCTTATCCGTTGATTTGCGATTTGCCCGCCGCATCAAACTGCGGCCAGCGCTTTTCCAGCTTCAACGCCTTGAGCGCCGCATCCAGATAGCGGCGGTCTATCCAGCGGTCTACATCCACCGGCTGGCGTATCAGCTTGTATTTGTAGGCATCGGCGGCCGATTGCCGGCTGCGCGCCACGATGAAAGGGTCAAACAAGGGCGACAACCGCTGTGCAAACGGGATGTTGTTGTACTCCTCGCGGTACAGCGCCTCGGGAATGCTGCCGGCCGAGCCCCACAGCTTGAGCACCGCATCGCGGTTGCCATCGCTGCTGGCCCAGTCGGCTGCACGCACCAGCGCCGTCACCACGCGCTGCGTGGCAGCCGGGTATTGCTGCGCAAAGCGTTGGTTGACCAGCACGAAGCCCTGCGATGATGCATCGGGAAAATCGCGCGAGCTGTAAATGATGCGTGCCTTGCCTTCCTGCTGCAGCTTCACCCCCTCCAGCGTGGTGAACAGCGCATCGACATCACCGGACAGAAATGCCGCCTTGGCAGTGGCCGGTTCCATATTGACCACGCGGATGTCGCGTTCGTTCAGCCCCACGGTGGCCAGGATGCGTGCCGCTGCCAGCTGCGTGGCGGTACCCTTGTTGAATGCCACGCGCTTGCCGCGCAGGTCGGCTATGGTCTTGATGCCGCTATCGGGCCGCACCGCAACGAACACATTGCCGCGCGAGCCGGTGACCAGCACCAAGCGCGTATCCAGCCCAACCGATCTGCCGACGATGGCCGGCAAATCACCCAAGGTAGTGAAATCGAGCTGGTTGTTGGAAATTGCCTCGTTCACTGCCGGCCCCTGGCCCTTGAAGAAAATCCACTCGACCTTCACGCCATCCTTGGCAAACTCGTCTTCGACGTAATGGTGCACCTGCGCCACCGAAGTCCAGCCGGTGCTTACGCGTGGCGGGTTACCCACGCCGGCGGTCGAAACGCCGATGCGGATCACCGCCGGTTGTGGTGTTGCCAGCGCGGGCAAGGCCAGCAGCAGCGCCAGCACGATGCCGGTGCCCGCAGCCCACGGGCGCAAACGATGAAACAGGGAACGCATGACAAGCTCTCTTGGTCTGAAGAATGAACTCATCAGAGCAAGAGCCATGCCATTACCCGGAGCAAGGCCGGATGCGGGGTGCGGATCAATCTTGTTCAAATCGGTGCAGCGCTGCGACAGCAGGCTGTTGCATACTGCGCAGCGTAGGCTGCTTGCTCGCGGCCTGCGTTAATCAATTACGACGACTGCGACGCACGGAGATATTCGCCATGAAACATCAGATTGCCATCGCCCTGTTGTCGGCAGTGTGCATGCTGCCCGCCCATGCGGCGCTCAAGCCGGGTGATGCCGCCCCCGTCTTCAGCACGCAAGCCTCGCTGGGCGGCAAGGTCTATGGCTATGCACTGGCTGATGAGCTGAAGAAAGGCCCGGTCGTGCTGTATTTCTACCCGGCTGCGTTTACCAGCGGCTGCACGGTGGAAGCGCATCTGTTTGCCGAGGCGGTCGAGCAATACAAGGCGCTGGGTGCCACGGTGATCGGCGTATCGCACGATGACATCGACACGCTCAAGCGTTTTTCGGTCAGCGAATGCCGGGGCAAGTTTCCGGTCGCAGCCGATACCGACGGCAGCATCATCAAGCAATACGACGCCGGCCTGCCGGTGGGCAAGATGGCCAGCCGCATTTCTTATGTGATCGCGCCTGATGGCAAGGTGATTTACGAATACAGCAGCCTGTCGCCGGACAAGCACGTGAGCAACACGCTGCAGGCACTGCGCGACTGGCGCACCGCACACCCGGCCAGGTAAGCGGGCCTGCCCGGCTCAGTCTGCCTGCGGCGGAGCCAGAAAGCTGCTGCGCGCCTCATCCAGCGTGCGCAGCCCGCTGGCTTGCCCGTATTCAACCAGCTGGGCGTTGTCGAGCACATAGGCAAAGAAACCCTCGGCATCCAGCGGCTGGTGCAGCGCATGCACCACGCGGCCGACAAAGGCATGCGCCACCAGCAGCACCGTCTGCCCGGCGTATTGCTGTTGCAGGCGCAGCAAGCCCTCTCCCACGCGGGCAAACACCGCCTCGATCGATTCACCGCCCTGCGGCGCCAGCGCCCATTGCCGCGCCACCTTGCGCGCCCATTCGTCCGGGTAGCGCGCGGTGATTTCTTCCAGATTCAACCCCTCGAACACGCCCACGCAGCGCTCGACAAAGGCATCATCGTGCGCCACCGGCAGCGCCAGCCGCTCGGCCACTGCTGCGGCTGTTTGCGCAGCGCGCTGCAACGGCGATGCCACGATGACATCGATGCCGTCCGGCACACGCCCCGCCAGCGCACGCGCCTGCGTCTGCCCGTGCGCATTGAGCGGCAGATCAGTGCTGCCCAGAAAACGCCGCTGGGCGTTCCAGTCGGTTTCGCCATGGCGGGCAAACAACAAGCGCATGCGCACTCCTCCAGAATGAAAAAGCGGGCGCAATGGCGTTACGCCCTGCGCCCAGCATACGCCAGCCGGTGCCTGCATGGGCAGGCACCGGCCTCTGCGCCTGAAACCACTCAAAGCACCCACGAGTGCAGCGAGGCCCCCTCGCGGCGGCTAGGGCGGGGGGTTTGGAATCAAAACGGAGAAGCAGACGTGCCGCCTTCATCCCCGGTGGGAACCCGGCTTTGCCGGGTTCTTGATGCCGGTTTGCCTGCCACTCACGGTCGTGTTTACGCCTGCTTCGCGTCGCGGTAGGCGGTGTAGCGGTTTTCCGGAATCGGCAGGCCCAGATTGCCGCGCAAGGTCGATGCCTCGTACTCGGTGCGGAACAAGCCGCGCTTTTGCAGGATGGGCACCACCAGGTCGGCAAACTCGACCAGACCGGCCGGATAGGTCGGTGCCAGCAGATTGAAGCCGTCGGCCGCGCCGTTGACGAACCATTCTTCCAGTTGGTCGGCAATGCTGTCCGGCGTGCCGTGGATGACGCGATGGCCACGCGCACCGGCCACCCACTCGTACAGCTGGCGTATGGTCAGATTCTCGCGCTTGGCCAGCTCCAGCAACAACTGGCGGCGGCTCTTGTTGTTGTTGGTGTCCGGCAGGTCTTGCGGCACCGGGCCGTCCAGATCGTAGTCGCGCAATACCGGGAAGCCACCCAGACTGGCCAGCAGCGACAGGCCGATCTGCGGGTGGATCAGCGCGCGCAGCTGTTCTTTCTTGTCCAGCGCCTCTTGCTCGGTGCGGCCGATCACCGGGTACACACCCGGCAGCACCTTGATGTGATCCGGGTTGCGGCCGTATTGCTCGGCGCGCGTCTTGATGTCGCTGTAGAACGCCTGGGCATCGTCCAGCGTCTGCCACGCGGCAAAAATCGCCTCGGCAGTGCGCGCCGCCAGCACACGGCCCGGCTCGGACGCACCGGCCTGCACCAGCACCGGTTGCCCCTGCGGCGAGCGTGCCACGTTCAGCGGCCCCTTCACCTTGAAGAATTCGCCCACGTGGTTCAGATCGTGCAGCTTGTCCGGGTCGCTGAATACGCCGTTTTCCTTGTCGTACAGCAGCGCATCGTCTTCCCAGCTATCCCACAGCCCCTTCACGACCTCGACAAACTCGGTGGCACGGCGATAACGCTCGCCATGCTCCGGGTGCTCCTCCAGGCCGAAATTCAGCGCGGCCTGCGCATTGCCCGAGGTCACCACATTCCACGCCGCGCGGCCGCCGCTGATCTGATCGAGCGAGGCAAACTTGCGGGCGATATGCCACGGCTCGTTGTACGTCGTGGAGGCGGTGGCGACGAAACCGATGTTCTTCGTGACCGACGACAGCGCCGAATACAGCGTGATCGGCTCGAAGCCGGCGCCCTGCGCACGGCGGCTGCGGGTTTCATGGTCACCGGTGCCACCCCAGAAACCATCGCTGTCGGCGGTGAAGATGGTGTCGAACTTGGCCTTTTCGGCCAGCTGGGCCAGCTTCTTGAAATGTTCGAAATCGGTAGCACCGGCCGGGTTGGTATCCGGGTGACGCCATGAGGCCTCGTGGTGGCCGGACGGGGACAGGAAAACGCCCAGTTTGATTTGACGCTTGTTGCTCATGATCGAGTCCTTCTGAAAGGGAGGGGCAGCACCGGCGCACGCCGGTCAGGCAGGCCAATGCGGCCCGCTATGCGCTCTTCTTCAGCAAGCGGCGTTCCAGCAGCGCGCCAAATGCAGCCGGGCCAGTCTGCACGCGGCTTGCAGCACAGTGCGCGCCCCTGATCGCCAGCGTGCCGGATTGCACAGATTGTCTCGACTGCCACAGCCAACCCAGCAGGCTGCTGAAAAATCATCAGCACATTGATCTGCGATGGAGCGCCACGCCAAACTCGTCTAAGCTTGCGCATCACTTCATCAGGGTGGCAAGCACGCCGCCAGCCCGCAGACAGGAGCCTCGCCATGCCCCGCATTACCGGTCAGTTCGACGTCACGCTTGTTGCCCAGCCGCACGAAGAACAGGTAGGCGATCCGGCCATTGGCCGCCGCAGCATCGACAAACACTTCCACGGCGAGCTGGATGCCCACAGCCTGGGCCAGATGCTGGCTGCCGGCGGCAGCGTGCCCGGCTCGGCCGGTTATGTCGCCATCGAGAAAGTGACCGGTACCCTGGCCGGCCGGCAAGGCAGCTTCGTGCTGCAGCACAACGGCACCATGAACCGTGGCCAGCCCACGCTGACGATCCACGTGGTGCCCGACAGCGGCAGCGACGCACTGACCGGACTCACCGGTAACATGGCCATCCGCATTGAGGATGGCCAGCACTTCTACGATTTCGATTACGCCCTGCCCGATTCGGCGCAGTAAACCACCCAGCCCAGGAGCCAGCACCGCCATGTCCCAGATCACCCTGCACAACCAGACGGCGTATATCGCCCAGTACATTATCAATAAAGGCCAGCAGATCATTGCCCGCTTGCCCGGCCTCGCCCCGCAAGCCACCTTGAGCGTGCCGGTTGAGCATATCTATGAGGTGGTTGCCACCACCATCGTGGACGGCAACACCTATACCAGCGCGCCGGCCACCATCAGCGGCGCCACCAGTTTCCTGGCCCAGATCAAGCAGAACGCGCAGCAGGGCACTTACGACTTCGAAATGGTGGTAGGGCCATCCAGCAAGGGCGACGAGCTGCAGTTCCAGAAAACCACGCTGGCCCCGGTCACCTTTACCATCAGCGAGAATGGCCGGGCACTGCAATCCATCGTTGTCACCGATTCTTTCATGGTCCAGACGCTGCAAATCAGCGATACCTACAGCATTTATGCCGTCATCAACGGCGTCACCACCGATACGGTGACCACAAACAATCCGAATGCAACCGTCAGTGCCGTTACGGACACGACGGACCTGGCGCCCGGCTATTTCACGCTGGTGGTGAGCTGATCGCAGCACGGTTCAGTCTTCGCTCGATGGGCCGGCGCTGCGCGCGATCGGCCCCGCGCCTGCCGATCTGGGCGCACAAAGCGTGCAAATCGGCAACGTATCCGGTTGGCTGGTGCCGGCTGGCAATACGCGCTGCGCCTTGCTGCTGCACGGTGTGCGCGCCGACCGTACTGCAATGACCGAGCGCGCGCTGGTTCAGATCGCTGGGCTATACCGCGCTGCTGATCGACTTTCAGGCACACGGTGAAAGCCCGGGCGAACACATCACCTTCGACGCACTTGAAAGTGCCAATGCCCACGCCGCGCTCGACTATCTGCGCCAGCAGCATTGCCGGCAGGTGATCGCCGTGGGTCAATCCATGGGCGGCGCAGCCAGCGTGCTTGGGCCGGCGCCGCTGGCGGTCGATGCGCAGGTGCTGGAGTCGGTTTACCCCAGCATCGAGGATGCGGTGGCAGACCGGCTGCAAATGCGGCTAGGGCTGCCGGGGCGCTGGCTGGCACCGCTGCTGTACTGGCAACTGCCGCTGCGGCTGGGTGTATCGCCATCCGCGCTGCGCCCCATCGAGGCCATTGCCCGCGTGCGCTGTCCGCTGCTGGTGATGGCAGGCAGCACCGACCAGCACACCACCATGGCCGAAGCGCAGCGCCCGTACGCTGCCGCGCCACAGCCCAAATCGCTGTGGGTGGTCGAGGGGGCCGCGCATCAGGATTTGTATCACTATGCGCCGGATGACTACCGCGCACCTGTCCTTGCGCTGCTCGCCTCACTGCCACCGCCCTGAGCAGATCAAGATGCCGGCTCGCGCAGCGCCGACGCAGCACCGATAATCAAGGCAGTCCCATACCGCAGGAGCCACCATGTTTGCCGCCTCGCCAGACGATTTGTTGCATATCACCCATCTGTTTGCGGCCGTGGTGCTGGGCGGGTTGATCGGGCTGGAACGGCAATGGCGCCATCACCCGGCCGGCCTGCATACCAATGCGCTGGTCGCACTGGGTGCCGCAGCCTATGTGCTGGCCGCCACCCTGGGCAGCGACCCCACCGGCCCTGCCCGCGTAGCCGGTCAGGTGGTGACGGGGGTTGGCTTCCTGTGTGCCGGGCTGATCTGGCACGAGGGAGGCAGCGTGCGCGGCATCAATACCGCCGCCACCGTGTGGTGCTCGTGTACCGTCGGCGTGCTGGCCGGGCTGGGTCAGCTCAAGTGGGCCATCATCGTCGGCTGCATGGTGGTGCTGGCCAACGTCATCCTGCATCTGATCGATCACCGGATGAATGGCGATGCGGGTTAAAGGCTGCCGACGCAGCACGCGGGGTGCTGGGCTGCCTCAGCTTCGGTTCAGCAACCGCCGCAGGGCCGGGTCCAGCTGGCCCAGAAAGGCATCGACCTGCTGCGTATAGTCACCACTGCCGCCCAGGTCCTGATTGATTTCCTTGTGCGATTTGTCCTGCGGCAACACGCTGGCGCTGATACCCAGCAGCTTGGCCTTGGCCGCGTATTCACGCGCGCTGGGGCAGGATTCGGCGCGGCGGCTGGAACACACGCCCAGCCACGGCTGCGCGCCCTTGGCCAGCTGTTGCAGCGGCGATGCCGACTGCCAGAATGCCTGATCGCTGCCGAAGGCGGCATCGTACAGATGCAGATGGCGATGCTGCATCAGGGTCGGCACGTCGATGGCGGCGCTGTCGAGCGAGACGGTGCCCAGCCACGGTCTGGCGCCGGCCTGCAGCGCCTTGGCCGGGGCCGAATTCAGCAGCGAGACCAGATGCGCGCCGGCCGAGTGCCCCATCAACACAAAGCGGGCCGGGTCCGCGTCCCAACTCGCCGCCTTGCCTTGCGCAAAGGCCAGCGCGGCAGCCACATCCTGCGCCTGCACCAGCGGGTCGGCCGCCGGCAGCATGCGGTAGTTGATCGAGACAAAAACAAAGCCCTTGGGCACCCAGTGCGCCACCTTGTTGTCGACCACCTGCGCCGCGCCCTTGTCGCCCAGCCGCCAGGCACCGCCATGCACCATGAAGATCACCGGGGCATTGGCCGCCTGCTGCGGCAGATACACATCCATGCGCTGGCGCGCGTCGCTGCCATAGGCCACATCACGCAACACACGCACACCGGCCGGCAGGCTGGCACTGTCGGCGCCATCGTCGCTCTCCAGCTCGTTCTGCTGCGCCGCCACACGCCGCTCGCGCAGCCTGTCGAGCACCGTGCCTGCGTGGGCGGCCTGCATCAGCAGCAGCCCAAGCAACAGACTCGACACGGCCATGGCAGCCGGCTTGCGCGCCAGTGCGGGGGATTTCGGCTTGTGCATCGTGCAACTCCTGTTCAGATTTACATCGTATTCAGGCTGGCCATTTCGTCGGCCACTGCATCAGCAACGATTTGCCCCAGCGTATCGATGACAGCATCGCTGCGCGGCCCGGCGCGATAGAGCATCACGCCCAGCGGGGGCAAGGCCGGCAGACCATCGATCACCGCCAGCGTGGCCGGCATGCCGATGCGCGTGCGCACCGTCAGCGCCAGCCCGGCGGCGGCGGCGGCCCAGATGCCGCTCAGGCTGGGACTGGTTACCGCCACGCGCCAACTGCGGCCGGCCCGCTCCAGCGCATCGATGGCCGCAGTGCGCAACAGGCACGGTGCAGCCAGCAGCGCCAGCGGCAATGCCGCGCCATCGCTGGCCAGACCGGGCGCTGCGATCCAGTGCAAGGGCAACTCGGCCAGCCGCTGGCCGGGCAAGTCGCTGCCGCTGTCCCACGCCAGCGCGAGATCAAGCTTGCCGGCGCGCTGTTGCGCCAGCAACTCGTGGTTGCGCCCGATGCTGACCTCGACATGCACTTGCGGGTGCGCGCGGGCAAACCGGCCCAGCAGACGGGTAAGCAGGTGTTCGGCAAAGTCCTCCTGCAGGCCGATGCGTACCTGGCCGGCCAGCTCGACGCCGCGCACGGCATCGGCAGCTTCATCGTTCAGCGCCAGCAGCCGGCGTGCATAGGCCAGCATCACCTCGCCGGCCGGCGTCAGCGCCAGCCCGCGCCCGGACTTGCGCAGCACGGGTGCCCCCACCTGCTCTTCCAGCTTTTTGAGTTGTGCGCTGATCGCCGATGTCGAACGCCCCAGCCTGTCTGCCGCCTGGGCAAAGCTGCCCAGCTCCACGCCACAGACAAAGCTGCGCAGCACATCAAGATCGAACTGGATACGTCGCATCAATCATCCCGAATATCAAAACATTCAATCAAAAACTTCCCGATATTCAGCATTAATCTGGCTTGTTAAGGTGGCGCTGTCAAATCCGTATCAGGAGACGCAATGACCCCCGCCCAATCTGCCTTTGGCAACAGCGCCCCCAAGCTGGCACAACTGACCGATGACGTGCTGTTTGGCGACATCTGGCAACGCAGCGAGTTGCCGCCGCGCGAGCGGTCACTGATTACCGTTGCTGCGCTGATCGCGCTGTACCGGCTTGAGCAACTGCCCTTCCACCTGCAACGTGCACTCGACAACGGCATCAGCCGTGCCGAACTGGCCGAGGTCATCACCCACCTGGCCTTCTACGCCGGCTGGCCCGGCGCCGCGTCGGCCGTGCGCCTGCTCGATACCCTGCCCACCCCAGCCTGAGGACCACCACCATGCCTTTCAGCCGCATCTCGCTCCGCCACGGCAAATCCGCCGACTATCTGCGCGCGCTGTCGGACAGCCTGCAACGCGCGCTGGTCGACACCTTCGACGTGCCCGAGGACGACCGCTTCCAGATCATTCACCAGCTGGCCGAACACGAGCTGATCTTCGACCGCCACTATCGCGGCGGCCCGCGCAGCGATGACTATGTGCTGTTCGACATCACCACCGGCAAGACGCGCAGCAACGCACAAAAGCAGGCGTTTTACCTGCGCCTGACCGCGCTGCTGGCCGAATCCCCCGGCATACGCCCGCAGGATGTGATGATCGTGGTCAGCAACAGCCATGGTGACGACTGGTCGTTTGCCAATGGCGAGCCGGCTGCCCCGGCCGCGTGAGTCGCTGACAAAGCCCTGCTGGCCGCGTTACGCTCACTTGCCGTACGGTTTGTACTGTCTGCGTTTCGCGTGCCTTGCCAGCACCGTTTCACTGGGTTTTGTCTGCGACTCTCGGTCAAGCGGTGCCCCCGGCGCGCAGCATGGCCACAAAGCCATCGCGCGCCGGGTTCGCCCGCGCGGCCTGCCAGGCCAGCCCCAGCTGCCATTGCGCAGCCGCATCCGGCAGCGGCAGGCTGCGTATGCCTTGCGCCAGCAAGGCGGTAGCGCGCGCCGGCAGCAAGGCCAGCCCGACGCCGGCCGCCACCAGTGCCAGCACGGTCTGGATGTCGTCGCTGTGCTGCAGCACGCGCGGCACAAAGGCCCGGCTGGCGCACCAGCGTGCAATCTGCCCCGCCAGACCCGGCCCGCGCGATGGTGTGAGCGCAACGAAACCGGTCTCGTTGAGTTCATCCAGCGCAACCGGCAGCGTTTGCCAGCGCACGTGCGCCGGCAGCACCAGCGCCAGCGTTTCGCTGCGTAGCGGCAGGCAATCCAGTGCACCGTCCACCGGCAGGCGCACAAAGCCCAGATCAAGCTCACCAGCCAGCAGGCGGCGCTGCTGCTCGGCTGATGACAGATCGTTGAGTGTGATATCCACCTGCGGATACTGCTGCCGGTAGGCCGCAATTGCCTGCGGTGCCAGATCGAGTGTGGACAGGCCAAAGCCGATGCGCAGCCGGCCGCGCTGCCCGGCCAGTACCTCACGCGCATGGCTGCGCACCTGCGCGGCATGGCGCACCAGCGCACGTGCGTCATCCAGTACGCCGGCACCGAATGCGGTCAGCAGCGCGCCATGCCGGCCACGCTCAAACAACTGCCCTCCCAGTTCCAGCTCCAGCGCCTGTATCTGCTTGCTCAGCGCCGGCTGGGTGATGAACAACGCTTCGGCAGCCTGGCCGTAGTGGCCATGCTCGGCAACAGCCACAAAAGCACGCCAGAGTTTGATGTCCATGCTTTTTCATTCCAATTCATTATTAATATATCAATATTTTTTCATTTTACGCATGAATTGGTACGACGTTTAATGACGTCATCACACCGATGGAGCAAAGCAGCATGAGTACCCACACACTGCGCGCCGCCAGCGTGCAATTCCAGCACCGTGCCAGCGACAAGGCCTACAACCTCGGCCGCATTGCCGACTTCACCCGCGAAGCAGCCGCTGCCGGCGTGCAACTGCTGGTGTTCCCGGAAATGTGCATCACCGGCTACTGGCACGTACCCAAGCTGGATGTGGCCGCGCTAGAAGCGCTGGCCGAGCCGCTGGCCGGCCCGTCAATCAGCGCGGTGCGCACGCTGGCCGCCATGCACGGCATTGCCATCGGCGCAGGCTGGCTGGAGCGTGCCGACGACGGGCGGCTGTTCAACAGCTACGCGGTCTGCATGCCGGATGGCAGCCAGCACGTGCACCGCAAGCTGCACGCATTCGAGCACCCGCATATCCACAGCGGCGAGCGCTATACCGTGTTCGACACGCCCTGGGGCATACGCGCCGGCATCCTGATCTGCTGGGACAACAATCTGGTGGAAAACGCCCGTGCCACTGCGCTGGCTGGCGCCAGCCTGCTGATCGCGCCGCACCAGACCGGCGGCACCAATTCGCGCAGCCCGCATGCGATGAAGCCGATACCACTGCAGAAATGGCACGAGCGCGTGAGCAACCCGGCCGCCATCGAAGCCGAATTCAGGGGGCCGAATGGGCGCGAATGGCTGCTGCGCTGGCTGCCGTCGCGCGCGCACGATAACGGCATGTTCGTCATCTTCAGCAATGGCGTGGGGCAGGATGAGGACGAGGTCCGCACCGGCAACGCCATGCTGCTCGACCCCTATGGCCGCATCATTGCCGAAACCTGGGCAGCCGCCGATGCCATGGTAGTGGCCGATCTGGACCTGGGCCTGATCGACATGAGCACCGGCCAGCGCTGGCTGCGCGGCCGCCGGCCCGAGCTGTATGAAGTGCTGACGCAACGGCGTGGCGACGAATTGGACCCACGCGCCGCACGCTTTTCAACGGCCAGCACCCACAAGGAAACGTAAGATCAATAACAGAAAAAACTACTATAAGTCATTGATTTCTTGACATTCAGTAGGTGATTTCCCACGCTGGGTACACCCGCGCAGCAGCGCGGGATACTCATAATGGAGGAGTCATCATGAAACCGACCGTACTGGCCGGGCTGCTTTGCCTGTTCGGCGTCAACGCCGCATGGGCGTGCACGCTGCCGCCGCAAGCCATCATCACCCTGCCGGCCGGCATCGACGGCAAGCTGCCTGTCATGCCGCCCGATGTTGCACCACTGCCAACACCGGTGCCGGCCACAACTCCGGCCCCAGGCACGACGCCAACCCCGACGCCTTACCCCAGCACCTGCCCGATGAGTTCTTACTACGGCACGACCGCCACCATGCCGTCGCTAAACAATCAGGAGGTCACCGACCGCCTGGGTGGCAACATCAACAGCACGCCGCTGGCGCCGGGCTGGTTGCCGACGCAGGTTTACCTCGCAGGTGCCAAGGCTTCGTTCAATGGCAAGAACTACACCGCCAAGTGGTGGACACAGGGCCAGCAGCCCGACACCCCAAACGGCGCATGGCAGGAAGATGCCAACGCCAGTGGCGTGCAGGTCTGGAGCGCCACCCGCGCCTACAACAACGGCGAGCAAGTGGTTTACGACGGCAAGCTGTATCGCGCCAAGTGGTGGACCCAGAATGAAATCCCGGGCGCCAGCGAATGGGGAGGCTGGGAACTGCTGGGCGACCCGCCTGCCGGCACCATTGATACCAGTGCCATGCCCGACGCGTTCAGCATCCAGGTCAGCAAGACCAATGGTCAGCTGATCCTGAACTACCTGGTCAACCGTACCATTACCCACACCTTTGTCACCAATGGCCAATGCGGTGCCAGCGACAACAAGAGCCCGGTCGGTCCCTTGGCCGAGCGTTGGGAGGTACGACTGGACGGCGTGAAGGTTGCCGATGGCATGCTCAATCCACCGCAATCCTCCGGCTTCCCCCCACCCCCGCCGGTGGCCGTCGGCCCCGATGGCAAATGCCTGCCGGCCGGCACCACAGTGTGGACCGCTGTAGAAGGCCAACAGCAAAGCGGCAGCGCCACCGTCCCGGTGGGCAGCTCGCGCTTCCTCAGCGTCTGGGCCTGCAAGGGCACACAGTGCCGTCCGACCAAGCTGCTGGATCACGGTTTGACCGGCAAGGCCACCGTACCGCCGCCACGCTACATCAATCCCTGATGCTGCTGCGGTAGCGAAAAGGCGAGTCATCCGGCTCGCCTTTTTTGATCCGCTCGAAATACAGCTGCCTGCGTTGCGTAAGTTTTCACGCGTGGCTCGCCACGCTCGGCGAGCAGTCGTACCCGCATGCTGCTTGAATCCCCTCCAAGCGTGGCCACCTCTAACATAAATGTAACAAAAACGATACAACACACATCGCGCCGCAATCCGCCAGATGCCTTGCTCCAACAGCGCAAACTAATGTGTAAGCTTTTGATTTGTTGACATTAATGCCAACAGCATCAACGCTGGCTACACCCTTTGCAACAAGGGCCCACAATAAGGAGGAGTAGTCATGAAACCATCATCGATGGCTGCAATGTTGTGCCTGCTGGGCCTGGCCGGCCCGGTAATGGCGTGCTCGCCACTGCCACCCGTCATCGTCAAGCTGCCGGCCGGTCTGGACGGCAGGCTGCCGGTCATGCCGCCGCTGCCCGATCCCAACTATCCGTATATCCCGCCTGCCACTTCAGGCATGTGCGGCACCCCGGCGCGCTTTGGCTACAACGCCAACGTGCCGGCACTGAGCAACCAGGAAGTGAGCGATCGGCTGGGCAGCCCGGTTACGCCACTGGCGCCCGGCTGGCTGGCCAGCCAGATTTACAACGCGGGCGATCAGGCCTCGTTCAACGCCAAAAACTACAGCGCCAAGTGGTGGACGCAGGGCCAGCAACCCGACACGCCCAACGGCGCCTGGGATCTGTCCATCGACCCGCTGGCCCTGCCCAACTGGGATGCCACCCGCGCCTACAACGCTGGCGAGCAGGTGATCTACGCCGGCAAGCTCTATCGCGCCAAGTGGTGGACACAGAACGAACAGCCGGGCAGCAACGAATGGGGTGCCTGGGCACTGCAGGGCGATGCGCCGGCCACCAGTGTGGATGTGAGCAAGCTGCCGGGCGATTTCACTGTGAGCGCCGTCAAGACCGATGGGCAGTTGTTCGTGAGATATACAGCCTATGGGCAGACCAGCGTGGGTTATACCCAGATGAACAACTGCCAGATCGAAGTTCATCCCCCCATGCCTGACCCGACGCTGGCCGATAGCTGGGAAATCCATGTCGACGGTGTGAAGGTGTTCTCAAGCCCATTGGGTGCACCGTACAGCAGTGCCATCCCGCCTGCGCCACCGGCGCTGCGAAACCCGGACGGCAGTTGCGTCAGCGGGATTCACGGGCTCCCCGGCGCCACGGTGAATTTGACCTCGACCGCCAGCACCACCGTGCCGCTGGGTACCTCGCGCTTCGTCAGCGTCTGGTCGTGCAAGGGCACGCAATGCCGGCCGAGCAAACTGTTCGACCACAGCCTGACCGGCCAGCCGACCACCACACCGCCGCTATACGTCGCCCCCTGACCGGGTAACGCGTATGCCGTGGCGGGCATCCAGCCCGCCATGGTGCAAGCATCAATCCTGCAGCGGCACCCAGATCTGCATGGCGCCATACAGATCACTGCCGACGGCATCGGCATACAGCTCGAAGCTGGGGGCATAGGCCATCTGCTCGCCCGATTGCGGCAACCAGCGCTGCATGATTTCCTGCCAACCGGCAGCAATGAAGCGGCCAAACTCGGCCTGGTCTCGCGCCGGCTGCGTGGTATAGACCGCATAGCGCCCTGCCGGCACGCTGACGATCTCATAGCCCTCGGGCGCCACCGTGCCTGGCGCCACCGGCACCGTTGCGGC
Source organism: Andreprevotia lacus DSM 23236 (assembly GCF_900176275.1). GTDB lineage: Bacteria > Pseudomonadota > Gammaproteobacteria > Burkholderiales > Chitinibacteraceae > Andreprevotia > Andreprevotia lacus. Next base: position 22,849 of record NZ_FWXD01000003.1, read on the forward strand.
ATAGCGAAAGCTGGTGGTTACGGGGTCGTAGTCATACATCACCCCGTAGATTTGCCCCTGCTCGTGCAGGTGACCGGGCAGATCGCGCAGCTTCTGCTCTGTCGCCACGCGCTGCCAGAAAGCTGGAATATCACGATGGTTGTGCCCGTCGTGCAGGTCAGTGCTGATGGATAAACCCAGCGTAATGGCGCCGGGATAGCTCAAAACGGATATCGACATGGATCGCCCCAAAGAATAGTCATCAAGCAGCGAAATCATAACGTCAGCCCGATGAAAAATACATCGGTGAATGCAGGCACAGTGCGGCAAGGGCCGCTACATTGGTGAAAGACATGCACGGTATCCTGCCCGCCAGCGTGCCATACCGGCACCGTGGGCAAGGCGGCCGTGCCGTGCTACCTTCTCTGCCTTGCCTGCCCCGTTGCGTGGCGTGGCCTGTTCCAGCAATGCGGTACCACATAGCGAATCAATGAAGCGGCGGCTTTCCATCTATAGCGATGCAGAAATTGCACAACGGCACCGGCGCCTGAGCGGCTCGGCGCTGTGTTCGCTATTGCTGCACGCCGTGTTGCTGATGCTGCTGGCACTGGCACTGCCACCGTTGAGCAATGGCACCGAAGACGCCGGCAGCGGCCTGCTGATCAGCCTGGCGCCGGAAACGCTGGCCCAGCCCGAAGACATCACCCCCGATACCCAAACAGCACCGCCGGCCGATACGTTGCCACTGCCCGCGCCGCACACACCGCCACAGCAAACGCGCCATGCCGCGCGCAGCGACAAGCAAAATGCACACAACGCCCGCCAGAAAGCAGCGCCCCCACCCCCAGCCGAGCCGGCCAAACCGGCACCCGCCGCGCCGGCAGAGCCGGTGGCCGTGACGGAGTTCTCCAGCTACGCCGTGCCACCGCACAAACAGGACAAGGACAATACCCCTGCCAGCGCGCCTGCAGCCTCGCAGCCGGCACACGCCCCCCTGCCCCAACCGAGTGCCGCCCCCGTCCCCCCCACGGCAACGCCGCACCCGGCCCAGCCTGTCGCCCATGCAGCATCCGAACCGATGCCGACCGCGGCCCCGAGTGCGACGCCTGAACCCGCCACGCTCGCAACGGCAGCCACACCGCAGCCCAGTGCCGTACCCAGCCCGCGCCCCACCAGCGCGCCCACTGCAGCGCCGGCACCGACAAATACCCCAGTCCCCAGCCCGGCCCCCACGCAGCAGCCTTCGCCGCTGCCAACCCTACAAGCGGCCCCGACACCGCAGCCCACGGCACGCCCGACCGCAGCGCCAACCATCGCGCCCAAACCCACGCAGGCCCCCAGCCCGCAGCCCACCGCACCGGCCACACCGGTACCGACAGCGGTCGCCACCCCCAACCCGACACCGCTGCCGACACGCGCGCCCACGCCGCTGCCGCCAGCCACCAGCACACCACACCCGGCGCCAACGCATGTGCCGCTGCCTACCCCCAGTGCCTTGCCCAGCCTGCCGCCGACGGCCGCGCCGGCACGCGCTGCTGCAAGCGCCCCGGCACCAAGCAGCACGCCGGCCCCGCGTGCAGCAGTGACGCCCTTGCCAGCCAGCCGTCCCGCTGCCGTGGCGGCTTCGCGCGTAGAAGCCACCGCACAGGCCCAAAGTGCCAGCAAGCCGGCCAGCACCAGCCCGGCACCACAGGCAGCCAGCGCCACCGCACGCAGCGCAGCTTCCACCCCGGCTTCGACCACCACGCCGGCAACGCGGGCAGCCAGCACCGTTGCCAGCCGGCCGGGCAGCGGCATCACGCCACTGCCGACCACCGGCAGCAGCCCGACTGGCGGCAAGAGCACCGCAGCCGGGCAGAAGCAGGCTACGGCAGAAGGCACGGGGGTGGGCAACGGCAAGCCGGCCGACAGCGGCGCGCGCGGCAGCAACAGCGGCAACGCGCCAGCCAAGGAAGTGGTGGTGGGCGATCTGGGCAGCCTGCTGGCCAAGCCGACGGCGGCACCGGCGCTGAACACGCACTACACGCCCCCATCGGCAGAAACCAACCGCTTTGGCCGTGGCACCTTCACCACGCCGCAACTCGATACCGCGGCACGGGTGCGTTTCAGCTTCTGGGACGGCAATGTGCGCAAGAAGATCGAGCGCATGGGCCTGCTCAACTTCCCGCGTGATGACAATGGCAAATCGCTGTATGGCCGCGTGCGGCTACGCCTCATCCTGAATGGTGATGGCCGGCTGGTGCGCTATGAATTGCTCGAATCATCGGGCAACCCGCAGCTCGATGCCGGCGCCCAACGCATCGTCGATGCCGCCAGCCAGACCTCATACGGGCCGGTGCCCGAAGCCTCGCTCAACGAACAGGGCCAGATCGTGCTGGACCGCACGCTGATCTTCGACAAGGACGGCACCGGCCTGCTGTCGCAGTAGCGCTGCTGCGCAAGGCTTGGTCGGCGGCAACCATGCCTAGGGTCAGAACGGCGCAGCTGCCTCGAACTGCATGGCCGCGCCGCTGACCGGGTGGCGCAGCGCCAGCAGGCGCGCATGCAGCAGCAAGCGCGGCGCATGGCCCATCCACTCGCCGCCGTACAACGTATCGCCCAGCATGGGGTGGCCGATGGCCTGCATGTGCACCCGTAACTGATGGGTACGGCCGGTCACCGGCTCCAGATCGACCCGGCTGGTGTTAGCCGCCGCATCGTAGCCGGTGCGCCAGTAGCGCGTGTGTGAGGGCTTGCCGATCTCGTGGTTGACGTGGTGCAGCGGCCGGTTGGGCCAGTCCACGCACAGTGGCAGGTTGACCTCTCCCTCCTCGGCAATCTGGCCGCCGACCACGGCGGCATAGCGCTTGTCCACCTGCCGGTCCATGAAGGCCACGCTGAGCGCGCGCTGCATGTCCGGCCCACGCCCGAATACCACCAGGCCCGAAGTATCCATATCCAGCCGGTGCACCGTCATCGCATCGGGGTATTCAAGCTGCACGCGGCTGAGCAGGCAATCGGCCTTGTCATCACCCCGCCCCGGCACGGCCAGCAGGCCGGCAGGCTTGACCACCACGATCAGGTGATCGTCGGCGTGGATCAGATCAAGCCCGGTATGGGCGGGTGGGCTGTAAATGCTCATGAAAACTCCGGTCGAGCGCGCGGTTTTACCAGCCGGTGATCAGACGGGCAAGCGGCATGCAGCGCACATTGTGCGACAATCCGCCCTCTTTGCATCACCGGGCCGACCGGACGTGGCCATCATGGACAAGAAACTCATTCACATCTCCACGCTGGAGAACCTCGATACCTGGGCACGCTACCGCAACGGCATGTGCCTCGATTGCACCTCGGCGTGCTGTACCATGCCGGTCGAGGTCAAGCTGCCCGATCTGGTGCGCATGGGCGTGGTCGACCCGTTCGAGGCCGAGCATGAACAGCCCAAGCAGATCGCCAAGCGGCTGCAAAAAGCTGGCGTGGTCGCGCATTTCAACTTCAAGCACAGCGTGTACACGCTGGCGCAGCGCGCCAGTGGCGACTGCACCTATCTGGATGCCGAAACACGGCTTTGCACAATTTACGATGTGCGGCCCAATACCTGTCGCAATCACCCCAAGATCGGCCCCCGCCCGGGCTATTGCGCCTATCGCAACAAGTAAACGCGATGCCTTACACGCTTGCCGCACCGGTACACAGCCTGCTGGAGATCAAGAAAAGTCGCTTCATCGGACTGGTGATGCCGGTGGCCGACCGGCCTGCCGCGCAAGCCATCGTGGACCGCCTGCGCGCCGAGCACCCCGAGGCGGTGCATGTGTGCTGGGCGCTGCTGGCTGGCGGTCATTCGGCCGCGGTTGACGATGGCGAGCCGGGCGGCACCGCCGGCCGCCCCATGCTGGAAGTGCTGCGCCACCAGGATCTGGAAAAAGTCGTCGCGGTGGTGGTGCGTTATTTTGGCGGGGTAAAGCTGGGCGCAGGTGGACTGGTGCGCGCCTACACCGATACCGTCGCACAGGCACTGCTGCAAGCCGAAAAAGTACCGCTACGCGCAATGCGCGAGCTGCACGCGCAGGTGCCGTATGCACTGGAAGGCCTGCTGCGCCGGCTGGTGCAGCAACAGGCCGATGCCACGTTGCTCGACGTACAGCACGCCGATGCGGTCACGCTGAGGCTCAGCCTGCCTGCTGATATCGCAGCGGCATTCCAGCAACAGGCCAGCGACGCCTGCCATGGCGCGCTGGTCTGGCTGAAGCCGGATTGAACCGGACGCCCATCTGCTGGCGGCCTTGCGCCGTGTAGCACTGTCACGGCGCTACGCGGCGTGAATCAAGCTCATGCCGTGTAGCCCAGCTGGCGATAAATGCCGGCGCTGTCGCGCGCGCCCCAGCGGCGCGTGATCAGGCCGTTGCGCAACTCGAACCACTCCATCGCCACCGCTTCATAAGTCTTGCCGGTAGCCGGATGATGAAAAAACTGGCCGACCGCGCGACCGGATTCGTTCAGGCGCAACGCCACGCTGTGGCCTTCGGCCACCAGATCGACCACCTCCAGCTTCATCTGCAGCGCTTCGTGCAAGCGTATCCAGGTGGGCAACACATCGTTGAGGCGGCCCCAGCCCAGCACGCCATAGACCACAGCATCGTCGGCAAACAGCTTTTGCATGGTCTGCCAGTCACCACGATTGAACGCATCCACATACTGCCGGATCGCGGCCTTGTTGATATCGGTGCTCATGATGGTCTCCCCCTTTTGATTGATGTGCCCCGGCGTTACAGCCGGGGCGTGATGAATATTGCAAACGCCTACAAGGCAAGATGCATGTCACTGCCCTTGCCATGGCCCACGTTCAGCTTGCGCGTCTGCGTGTGGCCGTCGCTGCTGGCCACCAGCGTGTACTGGCCTGCCGGCAGCCGGGCGTAGAAATACGGGCCGCGCGTTTCGGTATCGATCACCACCTGGCCATTGCGGTCGCTCACCACCACATGCACACCGGACAGATAGGCGCCGGACTTTTCGGTGAGCAGCACGTGCACGTTGTAATCACCACGCTGGCTCCTGATCTGCGCCAGCTCTTCGTCGCCGACACCACCGCTGATGAAGTCGGCAGCGCCCATCCGGTCTGCAGCATAAGCCGGTGCAACAAGCAGGCAAGCGAGTGCAGCAGCCTTGAGCACGGTCGTTTGTAGCAGCTTCATGAGTATCTCTCCTTGTTCAGGTCATGCCGTCATCCATTGCGGCAAGCAACACCGGTCGGAACGGCACGGTTTAGAGGCCACTTCATTAAACCGCTATTGCGCACGCATGTTCAGCCACAATTCACGCTGTGCAGCGCCAATTCTGCCGAAGCGCCTGTCATGTACTCACGGCCTGGTCTGCGTGCCATCTGCATCAAGCACTCGGCAAAGCCGGGTGCTCACCGTCTACTGAGCGAGCAACGAGGGCGCTTCGCTTGTTTGAATCCACGCCCCCCGCCCTCGCCGCTGCGAGGGGGCCTCGCTGTCGCTCGTCAGTGGCACGAACAAGATCATTGCGAAGCTGCCGTTCAAGCCAACAGGCCCCACAAAGCACCGCTATCCGTCCGGCAGGGCAGACAAGCCAGGGCTGCAACGGCAAAATAGCAGCATCAATACTGCTGCTGCCGTCCATGAACCAAGATGATGTGATCGCCGCCACGCGCCTGTGGCTGGAAAAGGCCGTGATCGGCCTGAACCTGTGCCCGTTTGCCAAGGCGGTATACGTGAAGAACCAGGTACGCATCGTGGTAAGCGAGGCACGTCACCTGGATGGCTTTCTGGAGGACCTCGACCGCGAGCTGGATTATCTGGTTGCTGCCGATCCGGCCGAAACCGATACCACCTTGCTGATCCACCCCACCTTGCTGGCCGACTTCCTCGTGTTCAACGATGTCACCGGTATTGCCGAAGAAGCAGTGGAAGAACACGGGCTGGAGGGGGTGATCCAGATTGCCAGCTTCCACCCGCAATTCCAGTTTGAAGGCACCGAGCCGGACGAGATCAGCAACTACACCAACCGCGCGCCCTACCCCACGCTGCACCTGCTGCGCGAGGACAGCATCGCGCGCGCCGCTGCGGCCTTCCCCGATGCGGCGGCCATTTTCGAGCGCAATATCGAGGTACTGGAAAAACTGGGGGTGGCCGGGTGGGAGTCGCTGGGCCTGAAACGCTAAGGCCGCGCAATGCGCGGCCTCGGCTGACGTCTGTCCATCGCCCCGGCATCGGCCGGGACTGGTGGCGTCACTTTTTCTTTCTGGCGAAAGGAAAGGCCAGCTGCTTCAGATAGCCATTCGGCACATAGTCACCCAGCACGCCATAATCGCTCGGCCATTTGCGATCTGATTTCACGGCTGTACCGAACAGGTAATCGAGGAAGGCAAAGTGCGCGGCGTAGTTGCGGTCCAGCGCTTCGCGGTCTTGCGAGTGGTGCCAATGGTGGAAGTTGGGCGTGACCAGGATGTAGCGCAGCGGCCCCAGTCGCACGTTTACATTGGTGTGATTGAACACCGCCTGGAAGCCCACGATGATGATGTAGGCGTCGATCACGTCCTTGGAGAAACCCAGCACGAAGATGGGCGCCAGCACCAGGGTGCGGGTGATGATCAGCTCCAGGATGTGCTGGCGCGAGCCGGCCAGCCAGTCCATGCTTTTCACGCTGTGGTGGACAGCGTGCAGACGCCACAGCCACGATACCTCGTGATAGGCGCGATGCGTCCAGTACTGCACCAGATCGGCCACCAGCACGATGAGGAACAGCGCCACGCCAAACGGCAAATCCTGCACCCATTGCTGGATGCCGTCACGCACCGCCCAGCCAAACAAGCGGTGCACCAGCAGATTGGTGGCCAGCAGGATGAAGCCGACCACCATGTGGTTGACGATGAAATGCTGCAGGTCGGTCTGCCATTCCGGGCGGAATACCGGCTGATCGCGCCGCAGCGGGAACAGTTTCTCGACAAAAATGAAAATCAGGCTGGAGCCCAGCAAGTCGAGAATGAACCAGTCCAGCCCGATATACGGGGTGTGCTGCGCGTAAGGCTGCACCGGCACCTTGCTGCCGCCCAGCAGGGCTGCCAGCACCACCAGTGCAAAGGCGGCGGCAGACAACCAGCGCGCACGGTCCAGCACGATATTGGCCAGCGCAACACCGCCACTGGCCACCATGGACCAGAACAGCAGGGTGCGCATTGCGTCGGGGTTATAGACCTCGCGCAGCTGGGGGGTGGTCAGATAGGCCGGAAAGTGAAACGCCAGCACGCCCAGAAAGCACATCAACCCCAGCATCAGCGCAAACACGCCGGTAGCCAGGCCATTGCCAAAATAAATCCGCCCGTGCGAGGTCGACAGGCGGTTCAACTTGTCCAGCATCACCATTTTTCCGCAACAAAATTGTAGCGACGCTAACATATTTCACTTTCGTCAGGGAAATGTATGTTTCATGTTGTTTAAAATGGAATACACCTGCCAATTCAGCAAAAAAGTAACAGCTAATACACATTGCTGCAGCTTGTTCGCGTGATACTCGCCCGTAAAGAAGCGATTGCCACTATAGTAATCATCAAACTTACAAGTCGGACTTGGGAATGGCATTTCGCCTCGGATTGCGCGGCAAGCTGCTGCTGGCGCTGATCGTTTCAGCATTGCTGACCTTGCTGCTGGCCGGTGTGCTCGGCTGGCAGGCGGTCGATTCAATCCGCACGCATCTGGGCGATGCCTATGCGCGCAACTTCACCCTGCTCAACCGCGAGCGCATCGTGGCCCCCGTCTCGCGCGAGCTGGCACTCTCCTTGCGGCTGGCGCATTCCGAAGTCACGCGCCGCTGGCTGCTCGACGAAGACGACACAGCCCTGCGCAGCATTGCCTTCAAGGAAGCAGAGGGCTATCGGGAAGACTTCCGCGATCACTCCTACTTCGTGATTTCGGCGCGCAGCAACCAGTATTACTTCAACGACAGCAAATCCACCTTCAGCAGCGCGCCGCGCTACCGCCTCAACCCGGCCTCGAGCAACGACGGCTGGTTCTTTGGCACCATGCGCAACACCACCGATTTCAACATCAATGTCGATCACGACGTCAAACTCGGCCTGACCAAGATCTGGTTCAACGTCATCGTCAAGAACGGCAAGGAGGCCATTGGCCTTGCCGGCACCGGGCTGGACCTGTCCACCTTCCTCAAGGATTTCGTCGGCACGCATGAACGCGGCGTGACCGCCATGGTGGTCGATGCGCACGGCGCCATCCAGGCCCACCCGGACGGCAGCCGCATTGCGCTCAATTCTGCCGTCAAGCAGGCTGGCAACGACCAATCGCTGTATGGCCTGCTGTCGCGCCCGCAGGATGCCGCCGCCGCCGAGACAGCGCTGACCCAGGCCGCCGCCCACCCCAGCGATGCCGTACTGTTCTCGGCCATGCTGCAAGGCAAGCCGCAGCGCTTTGCCGTAGCCTGGCTGCCTGAGCTGAAATGGTATGTCGTCACCGCTGTCGATCTCGATGCGGCTCAGGTGATCGACGACCAGTTGCTGCTGCCCGTTGCCATTGCCGCCATGCTGCTGTTTGTCGGTGCGGTTGCGCTGTTCGTCTACACCGTCAACCGCTTGCTGATCCGGCCGCTGCTGCAGCTGGAGCAATCGGCGCGCACCATTTCCTCCGGCGACTATGCCGTGGCGCTGCCACCGGCCCGGCATGATGAAATCGGCGCCCTCACCAATGCCTTCGGCAGCATGGTCAGCAAGATCCAGCGCCATACAGAAGAACTGGAATCCACCGTGCGCCTGCGTACCGCCGAGCTGGTGCAGGCCAACCAGCAGATGGCGGCCGCGCACAAGAAGATCAGCGATTCCATCACCTATGCCAGCCTGATCCAGCGGGCCATCCTGCCCGAGCAGGCACTCAGCAGCACACTGGGGCCGGCACAGGCGGTGCTGTGGCAACCGCGCGATACCGTCGGCGGCGACTTTTATGTGTTCCGCGCCTATGCCGACGGCTACCTGATCGGCGTGGTGGACTGCGCCGGCCATGGCGTGCCCGGCGCCATCATGACCATGCTGTCCACCTCGGCGCTCGATCAGGCGCTGGTCGAAGCGGACGTACGCAACCCGGCCGCCGTGCTGACCCGGCTGGACGCCATCGTGCGCGGCAAACAGCTGGATGAACGCAACGGCATGATTGCCACCAGCATGGACTGCGCGCTGGCATGGGTCAGCGCCAATGCAGACAGCGTCACCTTCTGCGGTGCGCATCTGCCGCTGTATTACCATGACGGCAGCACGGTGCAGGTGCTGGCCGGCAATCGCCGTGCCATCGGCGAGCGCCAGCCGGGCGAATACACCAATACGCGCCTGGACGGGCTGCGCGCCACCTTCTATCTGACCACCGATGGCCTGCTTGACCAGGCCGGCGGCGAACGCGGCTACGGATTTGGCAATACGCGCTTTGCCGATATGATAAACATGCATGCCGGTTTGCCTTTGGCCGAACAGGTCGGCGCCTTTGCCGCCACGCTGGCCGATTATCAGGGCACACATGCCCAGCGCGACGACATCACCCTTGTTTGTTTCCGTCCGGCCTGAATGCCGGCACCCACGGCCTTGCGGCCGAGCAGAGAGATCGCATGGAACTACTCGACTTACATGCCTTGCAGCAGACCTACAATGCCCAGCGCATCCTGCTGTGCTTCAACGGCCCGCTCACGCGCAGCCTGATTGAAGAAATCGGCACCGCGCTGCGCAACTACCTGCAAAGCGCCAATACCACGGCGTCGGCCTCTACCGATGTATTCGGCGCCTATATCGAAATGACGCAGAATATCCGCCACTACGCGGCGAGCAAGGGCTGGGAAGACCACGAGGCCAGCGCCACCGTGGTCATCGCACGTGATGCAGAAGACCGCTACGTGGTATCGGCCGGCAATCTGGTCGATGGCGCCGACGGCGACGTACTGCAGGCCCAGGTGCGGGCGCTGGCCGCCATGGACAAGACCGAGCTCAAGACCGCCTACAAAACCCAGCTGCGCAAGCCGCGTGATGAAGACAGCGGCAGCGGCGCGGGCCTGGGCCTGATCGATATCGCCCGCCGGGCAGCGGCACCGCTGGCATGCAGCCTGCGGCCCCTGCCCGACGGTCGCGCCTTTTTCAGCCTCAGCGTCGTGATCTGATGTCGTGCCCGGCCAGGCATCTGCAGCGATGAGTGAGCCGGTCAAACAACAAGAAACCTACAGGTAGTACCAAGCCATGAATGATTTGCACATCCCTGCCAGCCAATCCACCCCGGAAATCCGCACCGACAGCGCTGCGGGTACCCTGCTGATGCGCGGCGATTCCTACCCGGAAAACTCCTTCGAGCTGTTCTCGCCCCTGCTGGGCTGGGTGCAGCGCTATCTGGCCGAAACCGTGCAGCCGCTGGTGCTCAACCTGCACCTGCTGTACCTGAACACCAGCAGCGTGAAGGTGATGATGGAGATTTTCGACAATCTCGAAGAAGCCCATGCCGGCGGCCGCACGGTCAGCGTGAACTGGCACTATGATCAGGAAAACGAGCGCGTGGCCGAGCTGGCCGAAGAGTTCAAGGAAGATTGCAGCTTTCCGTTCAATATCGTGCAGCAATAAGGCCGGCCATGAACGACGTCACCCCGCTGGATCTGCGCATCGAGGCACTGCTGGCCGATGCGCAGTACGACGACCATCCGCTGCGCGGCGCACTGAACGAGCTGTATGGCGAGTTCCGCTCGCAGTTGCACCTGATCGAGCGCGTCACCCATGTCTCCGACCTTTATCAGCACATGGCGCGCGAGCAAAACCAGTCGCTGCTGGAGCGTTACCGCCGCCAGCTGAAAAAGCTGGAAAAGATCGCGCGTATTTCCGATCGCTATCAGGCCGTGATGCGTGACTTGAACGAGGCGCTCAAGGATGCCTCCAACCACGACGCGCTCACCGGTCTTGCCAACCGGCGCATGCTGATGGATGCGCTGCGCACCGAATCCAACCGCCTGCTGCGCCAGGGCCGGCCAATGACGCTGGTGCTGGCCGACATCGATCACTTCAAGCAGATCAACGACGCCTACGGGCATGAGCGTGGCGATGCCGTACTGGTGGACATTGCCCGTGCCATGGCCTCGTCGGTGCGTGAATACGATCTGTGCGGCCGCTGGGGCGGCGAGGAATTCCTCATCGTGATGCCGGAAACCGGCCTGCCCGAAGCACTGGAAGCCGTCGAGCGCATGCGCCGCGCAATTGCCGCGCTGCACGTGGTTGCCGGCGAACACAACGTGACCGCCAGCTTCGGCGTGGCCGAGCACCTGCCGGGCGATCATCTGTCTGCCACCATCAGCCGGGCCGATACCGCGCTCTATGCCGCCAAGAAGCTGGGGCGCAACCGCTGCGAAGTCGCCCCTGCCGGCAGCCAGCCGGCCAGCCCCGCAGCAGACTGACCACCTGCCTGGCGCACCGGCTGCACGGCTTGTTGCGCGCGGCATCCGACAGCCGTTCGTCGGCAATCCGGCCGCATAGTCGGATGCTGACAGTTTCTGGGTGCGGCAATTACTGCACTATTCAAGCATGGTCTACTCCGTCCATGCGCCTCCATGTCACCCAGCCGGCCCAGATTGCTGCCACCATTGACGCTGCGCCTGCATCATCTGCGCGGTGGTGCCACGTGGCTGTCGTTTGGCGCGCTGCTGTCGCTGCTGATCATCATCTCGGTGCTGATCCTGCTGCCCCTGCGCGCGCAACAGCGTGCCACCATGGCCGATCTGCGCGAAACCGTGGTAGCGCGGGCCACCCTGATCCAGTCCCGTCTGAACGAAGTGTCCTACCAGGTGCAAATCCAGCGCGAAGCTGCGGAAGCGCTGCTGGAACCGCATACCCCGCTCCCCCCCTCCCCGCTGTCGGCCTATCTGGGCAGCAGCGATGGCGCACCAGGCTTGAGCCTGGCGCTGGTCCCCTCCGAGCTGGTGCCGGCGCGTGTGGGCAATCTTGTCCTGAACGCCAGCGCGGCCAGTCCCGACCTGCAACGCGAAACCCAGATGGCGCTGTGGCTGTTTCCACTGCATCGCGCCGCACTGCGCACCACCCCCGATCTGGCGTGGGTGTATTACCTGTCGGCCGGCCCGCTGTATGCCGTGTCGCCCTGGGTGCCAGTACGCGAACTGCACGACCGGTCGGCCGGCGGGCAGCCCGGGTTTCTGCTGCGCCCCAACAACGACGACTTGCTGACCCGGGCCGCCCCCGCCCGCAACCCCGGGCGTGCGGCCTTCTGGACCCAGCCCTATGTTGATCCGGCCAGCCAGCAGCTGCTGGTCAGCCACGGTGCACCGGTGTACGAAGGCCGGCATTTCCGTGGCATGGTGGGGGCAGATCTGCGACTGGGCTTTCTGCAACAGGCGCTGGATACCCGGCACCTGTCGGGCGGGCGCCTGCTGCTGGTACGCAGCCCGACCGCCAGCCTGGCCGAGGCACGGCTGATTGCGGGCAGCAATCAGCGCATCAACCCGCGTATCGCGCCCACGCTGGCCATGCAACTGGGGCTGAATGCGGGCGAGCTGGACGACAAGCTGGCGCAAAGCGGCGAATTCCGCCACAGCGGCACGCGCGAACTGATTGCCGTGCCCATCCCCGATGCCGGCTGGTGGCTGGTTTACGAAGTCCCCAGCGGCCGGATCATGCTGAGCGTGCTGGAGCAACTGCAACCTGCCGCCATGGTCGTCGCCGTGCTGCTGCTGTTGCTGGTGTTCACCTATCACCGGCTGCACCGCAGCACGCTAGCGCTGCAACGGCTGGCCATGCGTGATCCGCTCACGGGGGCCTTCAACCGCCGCGCGCTGTTCGAGGCCATGGAACGCGAGCGCGCGCGTTACCGTCGCGGCGGGCATCTGTACGGGCTGATCATGGCCGACATCGACTTCTTCAAGCAGGTCAACGACCTGTACGGCCACGCCGCCGGCGACGAAGTACTGCGCGTGATCACGCGTGTACTGCAGACCGACCTGCGTGATACCGATCTGCTGGCGCGCGTGGGCGGCGAGGAATTCGTCATCCTGCTGCCGCACAGCGACCCTGCCACCGCACTGGCCACGGCTGAACGCTTGCGCCATCAGGTAGAACAGACCGTGGTGCAAAGCGGCGACAACACCATCCAGGTCACCATCAGCCTGGGCGTCACCGTCCCCGCCTACGCCGGAGAGGAAATCGACCTGACCTACCAGCGTGCCGATGTGGCGCTGTATTCAGCCAAGTTCTCCGGGCGCAACTGCAGCAAGTGCTTCTTCATGCACGAGTGAAGCCGCGCACAAAACCCGGCAACGCGGTGCTGGCAAGGCGTGCAAAACGCAGCCAGCGGGGGTTTGTTTGCGGCTACTCCCTCAAGCTCGGCTGTCCATCACCCCGGCCAACAGCCAGCGCTGCGTGAACACAAAGCACAGCAACACCGGCAGCGCCGCCAGCACCACGGCGGCCAGCACCAGGCTGGTCGAGGTGGCAAACGGCCCGGTCAGATCGTGGAAGATGCCCACCGCCAGCGGCATCTTCATCCGGTCGCTCAGCACCACCGATGGCCACAGGTAGTCATTCCACGCGCTGACGAAGGTAAAGATGGCCAGCGTGGTGACGGCCGGCCACGACATCGGCACCGCAATGCGCCACATCACCTGCCATTCGTTTGCACCATCGACGCGGGCGGCCTCCAGCGCATCGGCCGGCAGGGCCTCGAAATACTGCTTCATCATGAACACGCCGAAGGCGCTGGCGATATTGGGCAGCATGGCGGCGCCATAAGTGCCCAGCCAGCCCAGCTGCGACAGGGTGAGGAAGTTGGGCACCACGCCGATTTCCATCGGCACCATCAAGGTGGCCAGCAACAGGCCGAACAGCCAGCGCCTGCCGGGGAATTCCATGTGCGCCAGCGCATAGCCAGCGGGAATGGCCAGCAACAAGGTGGCCAGCACGGTACACAGCGACAGCAGCAGCGAATTGCCCACGTAGGTAAAGAACGGGATTTCGTTCAGCACGCGGCCGAACCAGTACCAGCCCGGATCACGCGGCCAGAACGCCTGCGGAAACCGCCAGATGCCGGACGGGTCTTTCGACAAGCCCACCGCCAGCGCCCAGAGGAAGGGAAAGGTCATCAGCAAGGCGCACAGCAGCAGCGCTGCATAGTGCAGCGGCAGGGCCAGCGCCCCCAGCCGGATGCGCCGGGTCTGCACTGCAGCCGGCAAGTTCAGGGCCAGTTGCTCGGTGCTCATACTTCCTTCCCCCAGATGCCTTTTTGCCCGAAGTAGCGGAACTGCACCGCCGCCACGGCAAAGCAGATGATCATCATCACCACCGCTGCTGCGGCGGCCAGCCCAAAGCTCTGGCCATGGAACGCCGCGCCGTAGACAAACATCAGCAGGGTGATGGTGTCCGAGCCACCGCCGGTCAGCACCAACACCTCCTGGAAGGTTTTCAGCGCCCCCATAGTGGCCAGCAGGGTACACAGCAGGATGACCGGCTGCAGCGCCGGCAGGGTGACGTGGCGCAGGCGTTGCCAGAAGCCGGCGCCGTCCAGCAGCGCGGCATCATGCAGCGCACGCGGCACCGCCTGCAGGCCGGCCAGATAGAGCACCATGTAATAGCCGACGTTCTTCCACACCGCGAAGATCATCGCGGCATACAGCGCAAACTGCGGCCGGCCCAGCCAATCCATGTCTGCCCCCGGCCACAGGTGGCTCCAGTCCAGCATGCTGTTGAGCAGGCCGTCATACTGGAACACATAGCGCCATGCCACTGCCACCACCGAGACCGCCACCACCACCGGCAGGTAGTACATGGTGCGAAACCACCCTGCCCCCGGCAGCGCACGCCGCACCAGCAGCGCCAGCCCCAGTGCACCGATCTGCAGCGCCGGTACGGTCAGCAGGAACAGCAGCGAGTTTTTCAGCCCCCGGATAAAGTAATCCGATTCGGTCAGCGCCACATAGTTGGCAAATCCGTTCCACGCCGTGGCGCGCTCGGCCAGGAAGTAATCCATCAGCGACAGCCAGAGGTTGCACAGCAGCGGCCACAGGCTGAACAGCGCAAACGGCAGCAAGAACGGCAGCACGAACAAGATCCCGGTATACGGGCGCACGCCGGGTCTGGCCATGCTGCATCCTTGCAAGCGATTGACGATATGATGTTTTCCGGCAAACCATGGCTTGCGTCAAGGCATGCGCTGCATGGCCCGTATGCATGTCGCGCATCCGGCTGTCGCGCATAATGAAGCCGATGCCACTGGCGGATAGCCCATGAAACCCAGCCTTGCCCTGCTACGGAAGCGCCCGATGCTCGCCTCTATCCTGCTGCTGCTCGTCGTTGCCCTGACCGCCTGTTGGGCCTGGGAGTGGTGGCCGCGCGCGCCGCAAACACCATCCGGCATTGCGGCCGACCAGCCCAAGGCACGCCAGCGCATCCGCACCGATTTCCTGCCCTATTGGGAACAGGTGCCGCTGCAGGAGATGGAGCGCCAGGCCGCCAAATATCCGCGCGAGCTGTGGCTGGAAGGCACCACCCACCAGCGCCAGGTGGCGCTGACCTTTGACGACGGCCCCGGCGAATACACCGGGCCGCTGCTGGATGTGCTGAAAAAGCATGGCGTGCATGCCACCTTCTTCATGCTGGGGCAGAACATGGAGCTGCGCCCGTGGGCAGTGGAGCGTGCGTGGCGCGAAGGCCACACGCTGGCCAACCACACCTTTACCCACCCGCATCTGTCGGGTGTGGACGAGCAGACCTTCTGGGACGAGGAGCTGGGCAAAACGCAGGCCATCTTCAAGCGCATGGTAGGCTTCGAGCCGACGCTGATGCGCCCGCCCTATGGCGAGATCAGCGATGCGCAGATCGAATTCCTGGCACGGCGCGGCATCAAGGTGATCTTGTGGTCACTCGATACGCAGGACTGGAACAAGAACCGCATGCTGTTCGGCAAACACAACATCGAGCGTGCGGTGCAGGACAATATGCATGAAGAGGCGATCATCCTGATGCACGACGCGGGTGGCAAACGCGGCAAGACGGTGGCCGCGGTCGATGCGCTCATCCCGTGGCTGAAAGCCAGCGGCTACGAGTTCGTCACCGTGGACCGCCTGCTGGGGCTGCCGGCGCAGCCCCAGCCGCCACAGCTCAAGACCGCCAGTTTGCCGCAATGAAATCGCTGATGGCGCGGATGACCACAGGTGCACCATCGCCGCTGAGCAGATCCGCGCCATGCGCGCCGCCAGGGAAGACCTGCAGCGCCTTGGTACCCCCGGCTACCTCGTGCATGTGCGTGGTGTCGGCCAGATAGCTGTCGTACTTGCTGTTGATGAACAGCTTGGCTGCCGTCGATGCCTTGAGCGCCTCATCCGGCGCGGCAATGCTGCCATAGGCGCCCGGCGAGCTGAGCAACACGTAAAGATCGGGCTGGATGTCCAGCGCAGCCGGCACGGTAACAATGCCGCCCATGCTGGCACTGACCAGCGCCAGATGCCCTGCCCCGCGCGAGCGCGCAAAAGTGCTGGCGGCGCGCAGGTCATCGGCAATATGGCTCAGGTCTATCTTGCCGGCCGACGGCGGATAGCCACGGAAGTTGTAGGTGAGCACGGCATAACCTTGCGCAAGCAGGCCGGGCAGCAACGGTGCCCAGTCGTCCTGGGTGCGGTTGTATTGATGCGACAGCAGCACCACGCGGTCGGCATGCTCCGGACCGTACCAGACGCCCGACAGCAATGTGCCGTCGCCACTCTGGAAGGCCACGGTTTGACCGCTGACCTTGGGTACTGCCGGTGCCGCCTCGGCCGCTGGCGCGGGTTTTGCGGCCTTGCCGGTTTTCAGCGGCTTGGCGTGCACCACCGGCAGGGCCAGCGCAGCGGCCAGCAGCAGAGCAAGATGGGGACGGTTAAGGGATGTCTTGAACATGGCAGGGCTCCTGAAGACCGGCAAAGGCCGGCAGCAGGGCCAAGATTAGGGATGACAGCAGGCGGACCGTGATAGCAGCATGGCCGCAGCACTGTGCAAAACGACAGGAAGACCAATATGGACCGCAACGCGCTACCGCCGCTGGCCGTCATCGGCCGCAGCATCTATCCCGATCTGGTCATGCCCATCGCCGTGGCCGAAGGCGAAGTGCTGGCGCCGGCCGACCCGGCGCACCCGCGCTACGTGATCGTGCACGTGCGGCAAGGCTCGGCCCTGCTCAGCCTGCATGGCCAGCCCGTACTGGTGAGCGCGCCGGCCGTGCTGCTGCTGGATGAGTCCAGCCGCCCGGCCATCATCCGCGCCACACGGCTGGCCTTGTCCTGTGTCTATTTCCACCCTTGCGTGGTCAACAGCGTGTTCAGCATAGAGGCACTGCAGAGCACGCCCTGGTTCGACGGCACGGCCAGCCAGGATGCCTGGCTGCTGCAGCCGTTTCTGGATGCGATACACATGGGCCAGCCGCTGACGCTGCTGCCCGCGCTGCACGCACAACTGGCCGCCGCCTGCGCGCGCATCGCCGCCGAAGGCGACGAGCAGCGTGACGGCAACTGGCCCTGCCGCATGCGCTCGTGGCTGATCGAACTGCTGTTCCGCCTGCGCGTGCTGAGTGACGACGCCCCTGCCCATGCCAGCACCGCAGCCACCGGCCACCGGCTGGATCAGGTACTGCTGCTGGTGCACGACCGCTACAACACCAGCTTTACCCTGGACGAACTGGCCCGCTGGTGCGGCAGCAACCGCACCACGCTGAACCAGCACTTCCGCAAACTGACCGGCCAGAGCGTGCGCGCCTATACCATCGCGTTGCGCATGCAGATGGCCGCCACGCTGCTGCGCGACACCCTGCTGCCGGTCAGCGAGGTCATGGAGCGCGTCGGCTATGACAACCCGAGCAATTTCACCCGTACCTTCCGCCAGACCACCGGCGTGACGCCGCGCCAGTACCGTACTGCAGAGTGCTGGATGCAATAACGCAGACATTCTCCACCACAAGGATCACCATGACACACCCGCTTGAAGGCGAATGGCAATTGCTCTCGTCCGACCTCACCATCGGCGACACCACATATCCCTGTCTGCCCGACGACTGGCGCATGATCAAGATGATCACAGCCACGCGCTTTGCCTTCTTTTCGGCCAGGAACGAGCGGCCGAACTTCCCGTCCTACGCCGGCACGCCCGAACTGCGACTGGAAGCCTTTGCCAGCTACAACTCGGGCAGCGGCACGTGGAGCCTCGACAACAATCAGTACGTCGAGCATATCGAGTTCTGCAATTTCCCCAACTACGTCGGCCAGTCCATCGCCTTTGACATCAGCTTCGATGGCGACCAGCTGACCATGGCCGGCCGCTATCCGCTGGTGAGCATGGGGCTGGGCGATGCCGATGGCCATCTGGTGGAAGTGTTCCGCCGTCTGCGCTGAGCGCCTTGCACTCCATAGGGCCTTGAGCTGCGGGCCAACGGCATCAAGCACCCGGCCAAGCCGGGTTCTCACTGCTTATGCGAGCGAAATGACGGCGCTCTCTGATTGATTCCCCCCCGCCCTCGCCACCGCGAGGGAGCCTCGCTGTTGCTCGTCAATCGCTGCAGGGAACTGTTGTTGAAACGTTGAACGTCACTACGAGGATCGCCATGAACAAACTCGCCCTGCCCCTGCTCGTGCTGGCCCCGCTCGTAATCGCGGTGGCAGGCTGTCACCGCCAGGCCGCGCAGGCCGACACCGCAGCGGGCGAGCTGTTCGATGACTTCAGCTATGCCAATCCCGGCGAGCTGGCCGCGCATGGCTGGATCATGCGCACCGCCGCCGGCTGGCCCGGCCCGACGGGCGCACTGTGGAGCGCACAGCGCTTCAGCATGGTTGCCGACCCGCAACAGACCGGCAACCGGCTGCTGCGCATGAATGCCGAAACCGATGGCAGCACCACGCGTCAGGCCCAGCTCTGCCATGCACGCAAATACCTTGCTGGCACCTATGCCGCGCGGGTGCGCTTTTCTGCCGCCCCGGTCAGCGGCCCCGACGGCGACCGCACGGTGCAGACCTTCTACCTGATCAGTCCGCTCAAACGCGACATGGACCCGGATTTCAGCGAGATCGATTTCGAATACCTGCACCACGGCGGCTGGGGTGAGCGCAATGCCGCGCTGTTCATGACCAGCTGGGAAACGGTGCAAATGCAGCCCTACAGGCAATACAACCAGAGTCATACCCAGCGTGGCGAGCTGACCGGCTGGCATACGCTGCTGGTGCAGGTGGCCAAGGACGAAACGGTGTATTACGTCGATGGCGTCTACAGCGGCCGGCACGGCAAAAGCAGCTACCCACGCGTGCCGATGTCGATCAATTTCAACCTGTGGTTCACCGCCGAAGGCATGACCGCTGACAAAACCCTGCGCCGCTGGGAAGAAGACGTGGACTGGGTCTATCACGCCGCCAATCAGGTACTCAGCCCGCAACAGGTGGATGCGCGCGTGGCGGCGCTGCGCAAGGCGGGCACGGCGTTCACCGATGGCGTAGCACCGGCTAACCCGGCGCTGCCGTCGCCGTGTGATTTGTAGCAGCCGTGGGCGTTGGTGGTTGTAGCAGCGCCACAGCAGCTTTCTTTTTCTGCAAGCTCAGGTGATGATGCCTTCGACGCTTCCCTCAAAGACAGCGTCCATCCTCGCCACACCCAAGGAGCAGAAATGCCCGATGTTTCGCAGCAAGGCACGGCCCATGAATCAGCTGGCTTTGCATATCGCGTGCTGCCACGCCTGTTTGACTTTGTTGCAGCCCTCATGCTGTTTGGCGTGCTATCCGCCCTTCTGCACGACATCGACTCGGCCAGCGCTTTTGCAGTGATCTGGTTACCGCCAGTGCTGGTCGAAGCCATGTTGCCACGCAGCCCGGCCAAGCTGCTGTTCGGCCTGCAGGTCATCCGGCTTGTCGATCTGCAGCCCGCCAAACGCTGGCAACTGGCTGCACGCAGCGTGCTTTGGAGTGCACTGCCCCTGGTCGCACTCTGGCCAAAAACGGCAATGCCCCCGGAGACAGCCACCTCGATGTCCTGGTTGCTGTTGCTCCCTGTGCTGCCGATAATCGATTGCGCCTTTGTATTGCGCGGGTCGCGACAGCGTCTGCTGGACCGCTGCTTGGGGCTGGCCGTGGTGCACAAGCAATCAACCGCTGCGGAGCCCGAATCGCCACAAGTGATGCAAGCCCGCCATGACATGCCGGGCGATGACCACGTCACGCTCACCAGCTTTGACCAGATTTTTCCGGCCGAAGCACTTCGCGGCCTGTTGGAAGCAGAAGGAATTCCTGCCAGCCTGAAAGATATGCAAACGGTCCAATACAACGCCCTGTGGTCCAATGCGCTCGGCGGCATCAAGGTGCAGGTGCCGGCCGGTGAGCTGGCCCGGGCCCGCGAGATCATGGCCGCATTCGAGCGTGGCGATTACGACCTGATCGACGAGGCGGATGAAGCAACATCCGCCCCGCCGGATCAGGCAGCAGCAAAGCTGTAAACGTCCATGGCCAGGATGCGCTCGGTGACGGCGGCAAAGTGCCGCGTCACTGCCGGGCGTTCGCCTGCGGCGCCCAGCGCCACATAGATGGGCAGCAGGTGTTCCTGCGTCGGGTGGGCGCGGGCAGCTTCCGGCGCGCGGGCGCGATAGTCGAGCAGCGCCTCGACGTCACCGGCCTGCAGGCGGTCATGGAACCACTCCTGAAACGCCGTCACATAGGGTGGCGCTGCTTCGCCGTCATGACCCCACTCGATTTCGTAGAGATTGTGGGTGAGGCTGCCCGACGCCACCAGCAGCACGTCGTCCGGCAACAGCGTGGTCAGCGCCTGCCCCAGCTGGTAGTGCCAGGCCGGGCTTTGCCGGCTGTTGATGGTGATGGGTACCACCGGCACCTCGGCATCCGGGTACATGTCCTTCAGCGGCACCCACGCGCCATGGTCCAGCCCGCGCTCATCGTCGACGCGCACCGGCCAGCCGGCATCCTGCAGGCCCTTGGCCAGCTGCAGCGCCAGTTCGGGGTCGCCTTGTGTGTCGTAACGCACCTCGTACAAGGGGGCCGGGAAGCCGCCAAAGTCATGAATGGTGTCGTGGCTGGCGGCGGTGCCGACCACGGGTGTCGGTGCCGACCAGTGCGCGGAGAACACCACGATGGCGCGCGGCTTGGGCAAGGATTGCGCCAGGCTGTGCCAGGCCGTGCCGGTGGCACCGGCACCCAGCGCCAGCATGGGCGAGCCGTGGGAGACGAATACGGTGGGCAGGCGGGTCATGATGAACTCCAGTGCAAGCCCGGCATTGCCGGGCGGTTGGTAGGATACTTTACGCGTGATGGTTGGAAATGCCAGCGCTTCAGCGCTTGGGCAGGCGGCTGCGCACCAGGGTGAGCGCCCCGTCGCCCAGCAGGGCCACGGCAGCGGCCGTCACAGTCAGGAACACCGGGTATTCCCAGCCACCGTTCTGGTTGCCAAAGGCCCAGCCATTGCCGAAGTGCACGGTCGATGCGGCAGCCAGTTGCACGGTCAGCACGCCGGCTACCCAGCGCGGCATGATGCCGGCCAGCAGCATGGCGCCACCGATGATCTCGGCAAACGTGGCCGGATAGGCCAGCCAGGCCGGGAAGCCGACCGAGGCAAAGAACTGTGCGGTGCCGGGCAGGGTAAACACCAGCAGCTTGGTCAGGCCGTGAGCCAGAAACATCACCCCCAGCGCGGTGCGCATCAGGAAGATGCCAATTTGCTGGCTGTCGAATCGGGTGGTCGTGGTGGTGCGGGTCATGGCGGCTGTCCTTGTGGCAGTGATGTGCGATGGAGACAGCTTAAGCCCGTAGCCATTCAGGATAAACCAGCATTCAATAGATGATTTATCCCGAATTTCGCAACAATAGGCCGCGGGATCAGATGTCCACACCGATGGCCGCCAGGCTGGCCGGGTCATACAGCGACGGAATCAGGCGAATGCCGTTGGTGGTATGCGCCAGCAGCGCCGGTACGCCACGCACACCTGCAGCACGCTGCGCCTGCTGGCCGGCCTGCAGGCGTGCCCGTGCAGCCCGCACGGTGGCATCATCCTGCATGGCAGCGAGGAAAGCAGCACGCGGCATGCCCAGCCCCTCGGCCACGCCAGCCAGCACATTCACATCACTCACGTCCTGGCCGGCCACATAGCGGGCTTGTTGTAGCGCTTCAAGCACCGCCAGCGCATCATCGGGCTGCGCGCTCGACAGGATGTGGAAGGCCAGCGTGAGCAGCCACGAATCGAAACGGCCGCCGGCCTGCAGTACGTCGCGGCGATAGGCATCGGAAAACTGCTGACCGGTCATCTGCATGATGCGCTGGTCGTTCTGCCAGGCATAGGCGGCAAAGCCTGCATCCATCTCGCGCCCGTTGGCGCCAGCAAACAGGCCGGTGGGCGTCAGCCGCAGCGGCTTGCCGGTCTGGGCCGCCACCTCGCGCACAATGGGGTGTGCGCCGTAACACCAGCCACACAGCGGATCAAACAGCAGTTCGAAGGATTGGATATCGTTGGACATGGAATGAGTGCTTGAATTTATAGACGACCGGTCTAATTATAAGCAAACTGTTTTGAATAGCGCAGCAGCACCATTACGGTAGCATTCACCATCTGCTGCTGCACCGTATCTGTACCAGAGGAGCACATCCATGCAAGGCTTTGAATTCTACAACCCGACCCGCATCGTCTTTGGTGCCGGCAAGATCGCCGAGCTGGCGCGGCTGGTGCCCGCCAACGCGCGCGTGCTGGTGCTGTACGGCGGCGGCAGCATCAAGCAGAACGGCACACTGGATGAGGTACGCGCGGCCTTGCACGGCCATGATGTGCGCGAGTTCGGCGGTATCGAGCCCAACCCGCGTTTCGAGACGCTGTTGCAGGCGGTCGAGATCGTCAAAACAGAGCAGATCGACTTCCTGCTGGCGGTGGGAGGCGGCTCGGTGATCGACGGCACCAAGTTTGTCGCGGCAGCCGCGCGCTATGCGGGCAACGATCCGTGGGACATCCTCACCACCTTCGGCAGCACCATTCAGGACGCCGTGCCGTTAGGCAGCGTGCTGACCCTGCCGGCCACCGGCTCGGAAATGAACAACGGCGCAGTAATCAGCCGCGCCGGGGACGACAAGCTGTTCTTCGGCAGCGAGCGCACCTTCCCGGCGTTCTCCATCCTCGACCCGACCAAGACCTATACCCTGCCACCGCGGCAGATCGCCAACGGCGCGG
The DNA here is from genome assembly GCF_900176275.1 of Andreprevotia lacus DSM 23236. Lineage (GTDB taxonomy): Bacteria > Pseudomonadota > Gammaproteobacteria > Burkholderiales > Chitinibacteraceae > Andreprevotia > Andreprevotia lacus. Next base: position 46,014 of record NZ_FWXD01000003.1, read on the forward strand.
TCGATGCCTTCGTGCACGTGATGGAGCAATACCTGACCTACCCTGCCGGCGCGCTGGTGCAGGATCGTTTTGCCGAGGGCCTGCTGCAAACCCTGATCGAAGTCGGCCCGCAGGCGCTGGCCACGCCGACCGATTACACGGTACGCGCCAACCTGATGTGGTCTGCCACCCTGGCGCTGAACGGCCTGATCGGTGCCGGCGCGCCACAGGACTGGGCCACCCACATGCTGGGCCACGAGCTGACCGCCGTTTACGGCCTGGATCACGCGCAAACCCTCGCCATCGTGCTGCCGGCCATGCTGCAGGTGCGGCGTGCCGACAAGCGCGCCAAGCTGCTGCAATACGCCGAGCGCGTATGGGGGCTGCATGAGGGCAGCGATGATGCGCGCATCGATGCCGCCATCGCCCATACGCGCGATTTCTTCGAGCGCATGGGCAACCCGACCCATCTGGCCGCCTATCAGATCGGCAGCGACGCAGTCGAGCGCATCGTCGGCCAGCTGGCACGCCATGGCATGACGCAGCTGGGCGAGCGACAGGACGTGACACTGGACGTGAGCCGCCGCGTGCTGGAAGCCAGCCTGTAAGCGCCTGTCCCGACCCGAGCCGTGACCTTTGGAAAGCGGCATCAGGGCAACAAAAAAGCCACGCAATGCGTGGCTTTTTTGTTGCTGCAAGCGATGAAGCGCGACCTATTGCGCTTCCGGCTTGGCCGGCGCAGTCATGCCGTGGCCGTAAACCACCTTGAAGTTGGCCTTGATGCCGTCCAGATAGCTGTCCTGCTCGGCCTTGCCATAAGCACGTTCAAGCTGAGTCATCAGGCCCTTGCGCTCGCCAGCACCCGGCTGCTCTGCGGGAATGGACTTGATCGCCTTGTAGATGACAAAGCCCTGGCCCGGCACATTGCCCGAGGCATAGGCTGGCAGCTTGGCAGCAGGCACCGAAAACAGGCCATTCAGTGCTTTCGGGTCCACACTGCGGTCCCCCATGCGGGTCAGCTCGCGCTGCTCTTGCCACTTCAGCGGCACGTCCTGGCCCTTTTGCAGCGCGGCCAGCTTCTTCGCACCATCGTCAGCCGCCAGCTTGGCCGCCTTTTCCTGCTTGAGCTTGATCTGGATATCGGCCGATACGCTAGCCAATGGCTGTTGCTGGGCCGGCTTGTAATCAACCACACGTGCGGCCACCACGGTGCCCGGCAGCGTTTCAATGCCTTCGGTATTGTGCTTTTTCTTCAGCACATCATCGCTGAAGACCGCTTCAAGCAGCTTGGGATTGTTCAGCACGCTGTCCTTGGCCGAGGTCTTGCTTACCCAGTCACTGGACATGATGGCCAGCTTGTAGGCGTCAGCTGCCGGCTTCAGGCTATCGGCCTGGTTGTAAACGGTGTCGTTGAACTTTTCCAGCTGCGCCTGGAAGGCAGTCTGCGCCTTCTGCTGCTTGAGTTGCGCAACGATTTCCGGCTTTACGTCGGCCAGCGTGCGGGTCTTCACATCATCGATATGGATGATGTGGAAACCGAACTGCGTGCGTACCAGCCCGGAGAATTCGCCCTTGCCCAGCTTGAGCGCAGCGGCCTTGAATTCCGGCACGAACTGCACGCTGTCATCAAACCAGCCCAGATCGCCCCCATTGGCACCCGAACCCTTGTCATCCGAATTGGCCTTGGCCAGCTCACCGAACTTGGCCGGATTGGCCCTCGCTTGCTTGAGCAGCGCTTCGGCCTTGTCTTGCGCGGCCTTTTGCTGCTCGGCATTGGCGGAAGGCGCTACCGCGATCAGGATATGCGAAGCCTTGCGCTGCTCGCGCGTCAACTCTTTCTGGTGTTCGTCGAAATACTTTTGCACGTCGGCGTCGGACACGACTTGCGCATCCACCAGCGTGCCGCGCGAAAGCGCGATGTATTCCAGCTTGACCTGCTCGGGCAACTTGAATTGTGCAGCGTTCTTGTCGTAGTACTGCTTGATTTCGGCATCGCTCACCGTAGCTTGCGCCAGGTAATCGGCCGGGTTGATCAGGGCTCCGGCGACGAGGCGTTTTTCGCCAATGGCGCGGGTCAGACGATCCAGCGTGGCGTTGGAAGCAATCACGCTGAGCGGCAACGCCGACAGCAGCTGACGGCCGGCAAGGTCGTCGCTCATCAGTTTTTCAAAGTCCTTGGGCGACATGCCTTGTGCCGCCAGCACTTTCTGATAAGTTTGGTTGTTGAACTGGCCGTTTTCCTGGAATACCGGATAGGCGGCAATGGTATCGCGCAGCTGGTCGGCGCTCGGGCCGAAGTGCAGCTTGTGCGCCTGCTCGAGCACCAGTTGGCGGTCGATCAGTTGACGCACCACCATGGGCTTCATTTCATTGCTGACAGGCTGGCCCTGCGTGGCCTTGGCCACGTCTGCCTCGGTGATTTCGGTGCTGCCCACCTTGGCCAGGTAGTTGTTACCACCCTGCAGGGCGCTCAGGCCCTGTACACCTACCCCAACCATCAACCCCAGCGCTACGAGGCCGAGAACGACCTGTACCGACGTTTTATTCTTCTCAACAAAATCGAACATGTGACATGCAACTCCGCGATGTTTCGCGCCGTATCATGCCAGAAGCGCACTGCGCTGTCTCGGTCGCTGGATCACAGGTTGCAGAAAAGAAAAAAGCCAAGCACTTGCGTGCTTGGCTTTTGATTCTGGCGGAGCGGACGGGACTCGAACCCGCGACCCCCGGCGTGACAGGCCGGTATTCTAACCAACTGAACTACCGCTCCAGAAGAGAAAGCGATTTTAGCAGACTTCAGAAACTTTGCAAGGGGTTTTCACCAAATTTGCTTCGAACTGAACTACTGAATCACTTTGGTGGGTAGTAGTGGATTCGAACCACCGACCCCCTGCGTGTGAAGCAGGTGCTCTAACCAACTGAGCTAACCACCCATCCGTCTTTCGTCGCTGCTGTTACCTCAGCGACGAAAGACCATCATTGTACTGCATCTTTCAGGGATTTACCAGCCCTAAATTTCGGCTGTTTTGCAGCTTCGATCTTGATGGTCTCGCCGGTGCGCGGATTGCGGCCGTTGCGAGCTTCGCGCTCGGCAACATAGAAAGTACCGAAACCGACCAGCGTCACTTCGTCGCCCTTGTTCAGCGCGGCCGAGATGGCTTCAACGGTGGCATCGAGTGCCTTGCCAGCAGCAGCCTTGGACAGGCCGGCGGATTCTGCGATGGCATCAATCAATTCGGATTTGTTCACTTACGTCCCCTTACATTCTGGTTGGATGGTTCCGGTCAGCCGATTGCTTGAGCTTTATAGCAAGCGGCAAAATCGCGTGTCAACTAGTGCTTTGTGAGCTGTTGGCCCGCATCAACGCTTGGATTGGCGCTGCTTTGCGGCAAAATTGCTTCCGCGTTCTCCGTAGCTGCGTCCAGGGGCTGCGGCTGGCGCTCCAGCGCATGGCCCAACACCTGATCGAACCACTTCACCGGATGGATGCTCAGCCCGCGCTTCACATTGTCCGGGATCTCGGTCAGATCCTTGACGTTCCCTTCCGGGATCAGCACTTGCTTGATGCCACCACGGTGCGCTGCCAGCAGCTTTTCCTTCAAGCCGCCAATCGGCAATACCTCGCCGCGCAGCGTAATCTCGCCCGTCATCGCTACATCGCATCGTACAGGAATATCAGTTAACACTGATACCAGCGCGGTAGCAAGGCCGATGCCGGCACTGGGGCCGTCCTTGGGCGTGGCGCCCTCGGGCAAGTGTACGTGGATGTCCTTCTTCTCGAAGGCATCGGCAGCAATACCCAGGCGCTCTGCGCGGCTGCGCACGACGGAGCGCGCGGCTTCAATGGATTCCTTCATCACGTCGCCCAGCGTGCCGGTGCGGGTGATGTTGCCCTTGCCCGGCATGGTCACGGCTTCGATGGTCAGCAACTCGCCGCCCACTTCGGTCCATGCCAGACCGGTCACCTGGCCCACCTGGTTCTGCTGTTCGGCCACGCCGTATTCGTAGCGCTGCACGCCAAGGTACTTTTCCAGCGTCTTGGGCGTAACGGTGATCTTCTTGTCGCTGGGCTTGAGCAACAGCGCCTTGACCACCTTGCGGCACACCTTGGCGATCTCGCGGTCGAGCGAGCGCACGCCGGCTTCGCGGGTGTAATAGCGCACGATGTCGCGCACGGCAGCGTCGGAAATGCTCAGCTCGCCCGGCTTCACGCCGTTGTTCTCCATCTGCTTGGGCACAAGGTATTTGAGGGCGATATTCACCTTCTCGTCCTCGGTATAACCCGACAGACGGATGACTTCCATGCGGTCCAGCAGCGCTGGCGGAATGTTCAGCGAGTTGGCGGTAGCCACGAACATCACGTCCGACAGGTCGTAATCGACCTCCAGATAGTGGTCGTTGAACGCGTGGTTCTGCTCCGGGTCGAGCACTTCCAGCAGCGCCGACGACGGGTCGCCACGGAAGTCCTGGCCCAGCTTGTCCACTTCGTCGAGCAGGAACAGCGGGTTCTTCACGCCAACCTTGGTCATGCTCTGCACGATCTTGCCGGGCATGGAGCCGATGTAGGTGCGGCGGTGACCACGGATTTCTGCCTCGTCACGCACGCCACCCAGCGCCATGCGCACGAACTTGCGGCCGGTGGCGCGGGCGATCGACTCGCCCAGCGAGGTCTTGCCCACGCCGGGAGGGCCCACCAGGCACAGGATGGGGCCCTTGAGCTTGTCGACACGGCTTTGCACCGCCAGATACTCGACGATGCGTTCCTTGACCTTATCCAGGCCATAGTGATCGGCGTCGAGGATGTCCTCGGCAGCGCCCAGGTCCTTGCTGATCTTGGACTTCTTCTTCCACGGCACGCCCAGCAGCGTATCGATGTAGTTGCGCACGACGGTGGCCTCGGCACTCATCGGGCTCATCATGCGCAGCTTCTTGAGTTCGGCCTCGGCCTTCTCGCGGCCTTCCTTGCTCATGCCGGCCAGCTTGATCTTCTTGTCCAGCTCGTCCAGATCGGCGTTTTCGTCCAGCTCGCCCAGCTCTTTCTGGATCGCCTTCACCTGTTCGTTCAGGTAGTACTCGCGCTGGCTCTTTTCCATCTGGCGCTTCACGCGGCCACGGATGCGCTTTTCCACCTGCAGGATGTCCAGCTCGGTTTCCAGCTGCTTGAGCAGGTGCTCGATGCGCTTCTTCACGTCGGGCATTTCGAGAATGGCCTGCTTCTGTTCCAGCTTGAGCGGCAGATGCGCAGCCACGGTGTCGGCCAGACGACCAGCCGATTCGATGCCTGCCAGCGAAGTCAGGATTTCCGGCGGGATTTTCTTGTTCAGCTTCACGAACTGGTCGAACTGCGCCAGCAGGGTGCGGCGCATGGCTTCGACTTCGTGACCTTCGTTTTCTTCGGGGTCGAACGGGGCAGCTTCGGCACGGAAGTAGCCGTCTTCGTCAAACAGACCGCTGACATTGGCGCGCACCAGACCTTCGACCAGCACCTTGACGGTGCCGTCCGGCAGCTTGAGCAGCTGCAGCACGGTGGCAATGGTGCCCACCGGATAAATGTCACCCAGCGAGGGTTCGTCCTTCTGCGCGTTCTTCTGCGCAGCCAGCAGGATGTGCTTGCCGCCATCCATGGCTGCTTCCAGCGCGCGGATCGATTTGGGGCGACCCACGAACAGCGGAATCACCATGTGCGGAAAGACGACGACGTCGCGCAGCGGCAACATCGGGTACACAGCGGACCCGGTCGGCAAAGTATGGTTATCGGACATGAGATTCGCCTAAGTTAAAAACAGGGAGAATGAAGGGATAATGTGGCTTCACCGGCATAAATTCAACGCCGCCGGGCACGTCTGTGCACGGCGGCGTCAAAAGCAGTGCAATAACAGGTGCTTAGGCCGCAGCGGCCTGATCCTTTTCCATCGCAACCAGCTCCGGCACCTTGCCGTCGAGGATGACGTCGGCATCAACCAGCACCTTGGCAACGCCTTCCATCGCCGGCAGCTCGTACATCGTATCGAGCAGCGCGCCTTCCAGGATCGAGCGCAGGCCACGTGCACCGGTCTTGCGTTCCATCGCCTTCTTGGCAATCGCCGCCAGGCCTTCGCTGGTGATGTCCAGTGCCACGTCTTCCATCTCGAACAGGCGCTGGTACTGCTTGACCAGTGCGTTCTTCGGCTCGGTCAGAATGGACACCAGCGCCGCTTCGTCCAGCTCACCCAGTGTGGCAATGACCGGCAAACGACCGACAAATTCCGGGATCAGGCCAAAACGGATCAGATCGTCCGGCTCCACTTCATGCAGCAGCTGGCTGGCATTGGCGCTTTCGTCCTTGCTGACCACTTGTGCACCGAAGCCGATGCCACCCTTTTCCGAGCGGCTGCGGATGATCTTGTTCAGCCCCTCGAACGCACCGCCGCAAATGAACAGGATGTTGGTGGTATCAACCTGCGGCATTTCCTGGTTCGGGTGCTTGCGGCCACCGTGCGGCGGTACCGACGCCACCGTGCCTTCCACCAGCTTGAGCAGCGCCTGTTGCACGCCCTCGCCCGATACATCGCGGGTGATGGACGGGTTTTCCGACTTGCGGGCGATCTTGTCGATCTCGTCGATGTAAACGATGCCGCGCTGCGCCCTCTCGATGTCGTAGTCGCACTGCGCCAGCAGCTTGGCGATGATGTGCTCGACATCCTCGCCCACATAGCCGGCCTCGGTCAGCGTGGTGGCATCGGCAATCACGAACGGCACATCCAGCATGCGCGCCAGCGTTTGCGCCAGCAGCGTCTTGCCCGAGCCGGTCGGGCCGATCAGCAGGATGTTGGACTTGGCCAGCTCGACGCCTTGCGCCGCCGCCACGCCCTTGGTCGACAGGCGCTTGTAGTGGTTGTACACCGCCACCGACAGGATTTTCTTGGCGCGCTCCTGGCCCACCACGTATTGATCCAGATTGGCGCGGATCTCGGTCGGCACCGGCAGCTTGCGCCCGTCCGGCGTCGTGGCCTCGATGCTGGCCAGTTGCGTCGCCTCTTCCTTGAGCACATCGGTGCACAGGTCGATGCATTCGTTGCAGATGAATACATCCGGCCCGGCGATCAGCTTCTTCACTTCATGCTGGCTTTTGCCGCAGAAGGAGCAATACAGTAATTTTTCTTTGTCGGTCATCTTGAAACCAGTCAGTGGCCGCCGGCAGCGCCGGCGGCATTTACCTCGGTGAATCAGCCTTCGCGCGACACCAGCACTTCGTCGATCAGGCCGTATTTCTTGGCTTCTTCCGAGCTCATGAAATTGTCACGGTCGGTATCGCGTTCCACCGTTTCCAGCGATTGGCCGGTGTGTCGGGCCAGCAGCTCGTTCAACTGGCGCTTGGTCTTGATCAACTCGCGGGCGTGGATTTCGATGTCCGATGCCTGGCCTTGCAGGCCGCCAATCAGCGGCTGGTGGATCATGATGCGCGAATTGGGCAGCGCAAAGCGCTTGCCTTCGGCGCCACCTGCCAGCAGGAAGGCGCCCATGCTGGCCGCCATGCCGATGCACAGGGTAGAGACCTTGGGCTTGATGAACTGCATGGTGTCGTAAATCGACATGCCTGCCGTCACCGAGCCACCCGGCGAGTTGATGTAGAGGTGGATATCCTTGTCCGGGTTTTCGCTCTCAAGGAACAGCAACTGTGCCACCACCACGTTGGCGACTGCATCGTTCACCGGGCCGACGAGGAAAATGACGCGCTCTTTCAAGAGGCGCGAATAGATGTCATAGGCACGCTCGCCACGGCCGCTTTGCTCGATCACCATCGGCACATAGCCGAGGTTCTGCGGATCAAATTGCTGCATCCTGTTTCCCCTGGGTTCGCTACATGGGCCGTCGCCGCATCGTGCTGCGCCGGCAAGAATAAGTACGGCGCGGAAACCGCTGCGCCATCGAGATGGACATCAGGGCGCCGCGCCGGTTTTACAAGGTGCTATCGAACTAAATCGATCAGCCTTGCTGGCCCATCAGCTCGTCAAAGCCGACCGCCTTCTCTACAGCCTTGGCCTTGGACAGCACGAAGTCAACCACGTTGTCTTCCAGCGCCATCGATTCCGGGCCGGCCAGACGTTCACGCTTCTCGTAATACCAAGCCACGACATCGGTCGGGTCTTCGTAGTTTTGCGCCAGTTCGTCGATGATGGCCTTGATCTGTTCAGCCTTCGGCTCCAGACCATTGGCCTTCACCAGCTCGGCCAGCACCAGACCCAGATGGACACGGCGCTGAGCTTGCTGTTCGAACATGGCCGGCGACAGCGGCACCAGCTTCGGGTCAATGCCGCGTTGCTTCAGGTCAGCCTGGGCTTGCTCGGCCAGGCGGCCGATTTCCAGTTGCACCAGCGCCTTCGGCAGATCCACCGGAGTGGTTTCGATGATGGCGCTCATGACGTTTTCCTTGGCGCGCGCCTTCAGGCGGAACTTCACTTCGCGCTCGAGGTTGCTCTTCACTTCCTCGCGCATCTTGGCAATGTCGCCGTCGGCAATGCCCAGGCTCTTGGCAAACTCTTCGTTCACTTCCGGCAGCTTGGCTTCAGCCACGTTCTTCACGGTAATGGCGAACACGGCGGTCTTGCCGGCCACGTCCTTGCCTTGATAGTCGGCCGGGAAGTTGACGGTCACGTCCTTGGCTTCATCTTCCTTCATGCCGACGATGCCGGCTTCGAACTCGGGCAGCATCTGGCCCTTGCCCAGCAGGAAGGCGTAGTTCTGTGCGGTGCCACCGTCAAACGCCACACCGTCGATGGTACCGACGAAGTCGATGATCACGCGGTCTTCGTTCGCAGCAGCGCGCTCGACGCGCTCGTAACGGGTGCGTTGCTTGCGCAGGATGTCCAGGGTCTTGTCGATCTCGGCATCGCTCACGCTCAGTGTCGGCTTTTCGATTTCCTTGCCGGCGAAGTCACCCAGCTTCACTTCCGGGTACACCTCGAAAGTCGCGACGAATTCGAAGTCGCCCTCTTCCGAGCTGCCTTCCTTCGGCTCGAAACGCGGATAGCCGGCAACCTGGATCTGATCCTTGGCCACGGCTTCGCCGAACGAACGCTCTACGGTTTCGCCCAGCACTTCTTCCTGCACGCGGAAGCCGAATTGTTGCGACACGATGCTCAGCGGCGCCTTGCCCGGACGGAAACCGTCGATCTTGGCAGTCTTGGCCACGCGCTTCAGGCGGGCATCCACTTGCTTGGCAATTTCTTCACGCGGAATGGCAAAGCTCAGACGGCGCTCGAGCTGGCCCAGGGTTTCCAGTTGTACTTGCATGTTCGTTCCTTGACTTGTCCGGCCGTCTCGCGTGACGGGATGGATGAGAAAACGGGAATCAATCAACAGGCGGTGCGGCGATAGCACCCAGGCGGGACGCATCGACCAGGCCGACGCGCTGCAATCTTGATGCTGGTGCGAGCGGAGAGACTCGAACTCTCACGCCTTACGGCGCTGGAACCTAAATCCAGTGCGTCTACCAATTCCGCCACGCTCGCACAATCATGTATCGCCAAGTCGACCAAACCGCTGCCTGACTCGGGAAAAGGAGGATTATAGGGAAAGCCTGACCAGATAACAAACCTGCCTCTGGTAAAGCAGGCGACGAGCGGTCAGTTCAGCAGCAGCCCCATCTGCGCCAGCGGCTGCGGCAGCGCATAAAGCAGGTAACGTTCCTTGTCATCGCCCGGCCGTGCCACCACCAGTTGCGGCTGCAATGGCTGGCTGAAATGCGGCGCCCAGCCGTTCTCGCTCTGCACCAGCAACCAGCGGCACTGGCCTGCGGCCGGCTGGGTTTCCAGCCGCAGGGTTTGCGCGCGGCCATAGTGCGACAGCAGCGCACGCTGCGGCTCGCCCAGTCGCAAACTGGCCACACAACCATCCTTCAGCGCCAGATGCAGCGGATGACGCAGCATGCGGAACGGCAGGCGATAGGCCATCTGCTCGTCCAGCGCCGGCAGATAGACCGTGCCCAGCATGCCCCAGATGCCCGCCAGCAACACCGCCCAGCGCCACAAGCCCCCGGACAGGCGCTGCGTCGGCGCCTGCTGCCACAGCGCGTACAGCCCCAGCAGCAGCAAGCCGGCCGCAACCCAGGCCAGCGGCACCCAATGCGGCTGCCAGCCGCCAAAGCGGCGCGACACCACTGCATAGACCTTGGCCGGCGCACCAGTCGCCAGCGCATAGCCGCCCAGCAGCAGCAGGCCGAGCACCAGCAATGCGATCAGTGCCCACAACACGCGCCCCGGCACGCGCAGCGTCGCCGTTTCGCGCACACCGGCCACGGCCAGCAGCGATAGCGGCACCAGCAAGGGCATGCCATACAGCTCGCGCGCGTCGGATGCAGCGCTCAGTACCGAAAAACCAATGATGAAGAACACACCCGGCGCCACCAGCCGCAGCAACTGTTTGTCGCGGAAATAGCACCACGCGCCGTAGAGCACCAGCGGCCAGGCCGGCAGCGCATACCAGGGCAGCAGCTTGAAATAGAAACCATGCGTGGCGCGCGGCCCCAGGTGATTGGTGCCAAAGAAGCGGCCGAAGTTGTTGTCCCACCACCAGGTGTGGAACAACTCGGGGCTGCGCTGATAGAGCGCGCTCATCCACAGCGCCGGCAAGGGCAGGAACACCAGCAGTGCAATCAGCAGGGTGAGTGCATGGCGGCGAGTACGATAGGCTGGTGACAGCGCGGGCAACAGCAAGGCCGTCAAGCCGACCACGCCCGGCCCGATCAGCCCCTTGGAGAGCAACGCCACAGCCACGCCCGCCCCCAGCAGCACGCCGGCCAGGCGCGGCCGGCGCGGCGCCAGCACCAGACCATAGGTCGCCCAGGCGATGCCGGCAAACAGCGCGGTATCGGTAATCAACTGGTGCGCACGCACCGGAAAACCGAGGCAGCCCAGCAGGATAATCACCGCCCAGCGGCCATAGCCGCGCCCGAACAGCTCACGCGCAGCCAGCGCAATGCCCAGCATGGCAAGGCCGATGTACAGACCAGTGGCCAGCCGCATCGCATCAACCGGCGCCAGCAACCATCCGCCCAGCGCATTGTTCAACAGCGCGGCGGTAATGAAATACAGCGGCGGCTTTTCCATGAACGGCTCGCCGGCCAGGGTCGGCACTACCCAGTCACCGGTATTGCTGATGTGGCTGATCAACCCGAAGGTATAAGCGCCATCGGGTTTCCACGGCTCACTGCCGAACAGGCCAGGCAGCAGCCAGACGAGGGCCAGCAGGCAAACGGCCCACAGCGGCGGCGAGGCCAGCAGTTGACGAGTATTGGTGAGGGACATGTAAAGAAAACGTTAAGCAGCGCAAACGGCGCAACGATAGCAGAGTCGCGCGCCGGGCGCGCGCGGCAAAGTTGCCACGAAGCGCGGGCGTACCGGCTCGTGGCAACACGCTGGCAAAGAAATGAAGGTCAGTGCTGATCGGCCAGCTTGCGCAGCACGCGCGATACGGCCGCGAAACCGAAGCTGCCGGTGACCGCCACGCTGGCGCCAAAGCCGCCTTCGCAGTCCAGCCGCACCGCACCCTCGCCCTCTACCCCCATATGCTGGGGCTTGTGCGCGCAGACCGTGCCATCAAGCTGCGGGTACAGCAGCTGCTCGGTCGAATACACGCAATCGACGCCAAATTTCTTGTCACCCTTGGGGAAACCGTATTCGCGCCGCAACAAGGCACGCACCTTGGACGCCAGCGGGTCCTGGATGGTGCGGGTGAGGTCATCAATGCGGATTTGCGTCGGGTCGGTCTGACCACCGGCACCGCCGGTGGTAATCAGCTTGACCTTGTGGCGCTTGCACCAGGCAATGATGGCCGCCTTGGTCTTGACGCTGTCGATGGCGTCGATCACGTAATCAAAGCCACGACCAAGGTAGTCATCGAGATTTTCCGCCACGACGAAATCTTCGACCGCGTGCACTTCGCAATCCGGGTTGATGGCGAGGATGCGTGCCTTGAGCACCGCCACCTTCATGCGGCCGTAGTTGCCCAGCATGGCCGGCAGCTGGCGGTTGGTGTTGGACACGCACACGTCATCGAGGTCGATCAGCGTGATCTTGCCGACGCCGGAGCGCGCCAGCGCCTCGGCCGACCATGACCCCACACCGCCAACGCCGATCACGCACACGTGCGCGGCGCGGAAGCGCTCCAGCGCCGCACGGCCATACAAACGGGCAATGCCGCCGAAGCGGCGCTCGTACGACTGTTCCATGCTCAAGCCGCGCCGATCAAAGCTGCTCGGCCCACAGATCGTGCTCGTCCGCATTGGTGATGCGCACTTGCACGAAATCACCCGGCTTCACGCCCGGTGCCGGGTCGAAATACACCAGGCCGTCGATTTCCGGCGCATCGGCATAAGTACGGGCCACGGCGCCTTCTTCGTCGATCTCATCGACCAGCACGGTGTACTCGCGGCCGATCTTGGCCTGCAGGCGTGCCGCCGAAATGGCCGCCTGCTTCTCCATGAAGCGGCGCTTGCGGTCTTCGGCAATGTCTTCCGGCACATGGTCAGGCAAGTCGTTGGCGGTGGCGCCATCGACCGGCGAATAGGTGAAACAGCCGACGCGATCAAGCTGCGCTTCATCCAGGAAGGCCAGCAACTCCTCGAACTCGGCCTCGGTCTCACCCGGGAAACCAACGATGAAGGTCGAGCGTATGGTCAGGTCCGGGCAGATGGCACGCCATGCCTTGATGCGCTCGAGTACGTTGGCGCTGTTGGCCGGGCGCTTCATCAACTTGAGGATGCGCTGGTTGGCGTGCTGGAACGGGATATCCAGATACGGCACGATCTTGCCTTCCGCCATCAGCGGAATCACTTCATCGACGTGCGGGTAGGGGTAGACATAGTGCAGGCGCGCCCAGATGCCCAGCTTGCCCAGTTCTTCGCACAGCTCGGTCATGCGGGTCTTGACCGGGCGGCCGTTGTGGAAGCCGGTCTTGTACTTCACATCCACGCCGTAGGCGGAGGTGTCCTGCGAAATGATCAGCAGTTCCTTCACGCCCGACTTGGCCAGGTTTTCGGCCTCTTTCAGCACGTCATGAATGGGGCGGCTGACCAGATCACCACGCATGCTCGGGATGATGCAGAAGGTGCAACGATGGTTGCAGCCTTCGGAAATCTTCAGGTAGGCATAGTGCTTGGGCGTCAGCTTGACGCCGGCCGGCGGCACCAGGTCAACAAAGGGGTCATGCGGCTTGGGCAGATGCTGGTGCACGTGGTTGAGCACCTCGTCGCGCGCATGCGCGCCGGTCACCGCCAGCACCTTGGGGTGCACTTCGCGGATCATGTCGCCATCTTTCTTGGCACCCAGGCAGCCGGTGACGATCACCTTGCCGTTTTCGGCCAGCGCCTCGCCAATCGCATCCAGCGACTCCTGCACGGCGGAGTCGATGAAGCCACAAGTGTTGACGACCACCAGATCGGCATCGTCATACGAAGGCGAAATCTCGTAACCCTCGGCACGCAGCTGGGTAATGATCTGTTCGGAGTCTACGAGGGCTTTCGGGCAACCTAAGGATACGAGCCCGACACGGGGAATCTTGTTCACGGCCATCTCTCTGCCATGGGAAAACCCGATAGTATACAGCGGTTTAGCACAAAACCGGCAATCGATCTTCCGTACGGAGCACACGGCGGCAGCTTTGCAAAGGGATCAAGCGCTTGCGAGGGCCGCGCCCCTGCAGCACGCCACCGCACACATCATGCATGCCGGCATGAAACCTGCTCATGCCCAAGCGGTGTTATTGCCCGGGCATGGCGCCCAAGCGCAATCAGCAGGATAATCCACACTGGACACACGCACAGGCGCGCAGCATGGCTGCGCGCATACAAGGCTTCAGAATGAGCAAACCCGGCATCACCCCCGAGCAACTGCTGGCCCTGCCGGCATCCGAGCGCATCCGCCGCCGCCTGCAGTCGGCCGGCGTGCGCTACCACGCCAATGACAATATCTCGGCCTTCATCGAAGGGGGCGAGCTGGATGAGCTGCAAGCCGAAGTGCAGGACAAGCTGCGCGGCGTACTGGAAAGCCTGGTGATCGACACCCAGAGCGACCACAACACGCAGGACACCGCCAAGCGCGTGGCCAAGATGTTCATCCGCGAGGTATTCCGCGGCCGCTACGATGCCATGCCGCCGGTAACCGAATTCCCGAACATCGAACGCCTGAACGAGCTGATGATCGTCGGCCCCATCACCGTGCGCAGCGCGTGCTCGCACCACCTGTGCCCCATCCTGGGCCGCGTCTGGGTGGGTGTGATGCCGAACGAGCACTCCAACCTGATCGGGCTGTCGAAATATGCACGACTGATCGAGTGGATCATGAACCGGCCGCAGATCCAGGAAGAAGCCGTCTCGCAGGTGGCCGATCTGCTGCAGGAGCGCCTGCAGCCCGACGGACTGGCCATCGTGATGGAAGCAGATCATTTCTGCATGCACTGGCGCGGCGTGAAGGATACCGATGCCAAGATGACCAATAGCGTGATGCGCGGCTCCTTCCTGCGCGACTCGACCCTGCGGCGCGAATTCCTCGCGCTGATGCCCAAACGAGGTTAAACCCCATGCTCGTCCGCTTGATCTACGCCAGCCGCGCCCAGGAAACCATCAGCAACGAGATGGTGGATGCCATCCTGCAATCGGCCCGCAAGCACAATGCCACCAACGGCATCACCGGTGTACTGGCTTATGGTAACGACGTATTCCTGCAAGCGCTGGAGGGCGGACGCGAGCAGGTCAACCTGTTGTACCAGCGCCTGGGCCGCGACGCGCGCCACACCGACCTGACCGTGCTCGACTACGGCGAAGTCGACGCACGCCAATATGCCGGCTGGAGCATGGGGCGCGGCAAGCTTGATCGCGTCAACCTCACCCTGCTGCTCAAGTATTCGCCGCTGCCGGTGCTGGACCCCTACAGCATGAACGGCCCGGCCGTGGCGGCACTGCTGCAGGAGCTGGTGTCGTCGGCCTCCTTCGTCTGCCGTGACTGAGTGAGCTGCCGGAAAACAAAAAGGGCATACCGCGGTATGCCCTTTTTGATGCCTGCGCGCCTTAGCTGCTGCGCTTGCGCGGCGCCTTGGCCGGCGCCGGGCTCGGTTCCTGCACGCCGGTAGGCGGTGTGGACGGCTGCGGCTCGCCCGGTTGTGGCTCGGTCGGCTTGGCATAGCCCGGCATGCCGAAACCGGTAAACAGGTGCTTGGCGCGGTCCTGCAGCTGCTGCTGCATGTCCACGAACAGGTTGGTGCTGCTTTCCAGATAGTTGCCCATCATGCTCTGCAGCGCCGGCCCCTGGAACTTCATGAACTCGCCCCACAGATTGGCGTTACCCAGCATCGGGTTCTCGCCATTCAGCGCGTGCTTGGCCTGATCCTGCAAGCGGGTCTGCATTTCGGCAAACAGTTGCAGGTTCTTTTCCAGATAGTTGCCCATCAGGCCCTGCATGGCGTTGCCGTAGAAGCGGATGATCTGCGTCAGCACTTCATAGCTGAACAGCGGCATGCCGCCCGCCTCTTCTTCCATGATGATCTGCAGCAGCACGCTGCGGGTGATGTCCTCGCCAGTCTTGGCGTCGGCCACCTGCAGGTCTATGCCTTCCAGCACCAGCTGCTTCACGTCGGTAAGCGTGATGTAACAGGAGGTGGCGGTATCGTAGAGCCGGCGGTTGGGATATTTCTTGATTACTCTTTTTTCGGCGCTCATGCCACGACCTTTGCGTACACGGATTGACTCTTAGCACGATAGCCGCCGTTCGTCGGCAACGCAACAGCACATGCTGCAACGCAACAAAAAAAGCTTGACGAAAGGATGAGGGCTTTCCACAATAGCCTCGTATTGTGCAAAGCAACATCGGCATCGTTCCACGCCGACAACCCCATCGTTAGGAGAACTGTCATGTCGCAAATTCAACAACAAGCCCAACAACAATTCAGCGATTTCGCCACCGAAAACGTTGAAACCTACCTGCGTTTTGCCCGCATCGGCCTGGATTCGGCCGAGCGCCTGCTGAAGCTGCAACTGGAAACTTCCAAGACCGCTCTGGAAGAATCGGCCAAGGCCGCCAAGGCATTCGCCGGCGTGAAAGACGTGCAGGAAGCCCTGGCACTGCGCAGCAAGCTGGCCGAAGCCAGCGTTGACCAAGCCAGCGTTTACTCGCGTCATTTCTACGAAATCGCTTCGCAAGCCCAAGCCGAAGTGTCGCAACTGGTTGAAGAGCGCACCACTGCCTTCAACAAGAACGTGGTTGCCGGCCTGGACCGCTTCGTGAAGACTGCCCCGGCTGGCGCTGATGTTGCCGTCGCTGCCGTGAAGTCGACCGTGCAAGCCACTGCTGCCGCTGTGGACAGCCTGACCAAGGCCGCCAAGCAAGTTGCCGACTTCGCCGATGCTTCGGTGAAGGCTGCCACCACTGCCACTACCGACGCAGTGAAGGCCGCTGCCAAGAAGACCGCTGCTGCTGCCTAAGTAGCCACGGTGCAAAACAAAAGGGAGCCGCAAGGCTCCCTTTTTTATTGCCATAGGCACTGGACCGCTCAGCCAATGGCACTGCGAAATTGCTGATCCTTGTTCAAATTGCAGGACACCGACTCCACCCCTTTAATCTTGACCCTGCTGGAGGAGGCGCTCAGCGCATCCACGCCAAGCCAAATCTCCCACCACGGGCAAAGCGTGGCCATGCTATCCAATAGCTCCGCTCTTGCAGCGCCCCACTCATCTGCCTGCAATTCGGAGAAAAACTCGACCAGATAGGTATGATTCACCCAGGTACGGTAACGCTCATCGCGTCCCTGCACCTCCAGTGCACGCGCTACTTTGCGGCGGCAATTGGCCGGATCGCTACCACGATATTGCACCGTCCATTGCACCAGCATGCCCATATACAACCTACCCCCTGCGCGGGAAACAGGCCGCTCAAGCAGCTGTATTCAACGCAACTGCAGCGAGAATCAGCACCTTGAAGGCATCTTCATCGATCTGATCACCCTCCGGGATATCAATCGCACGCCGCGCATTGCCATCCAGACTGGCATTGAACAGCCCGACCGGATCGGGCAATGACGCCCCCTTGGGAAAGGTCAGCTTCACCGCCTTCTTGTAGACCTCGCCGGTGCAGAGGATGCCGCCATGCGACCATACCGGCACGCTCCACTTCCATTCCTCGACCACGGCAGGGTCTGCAGCGTGGATCAGCGCACGCACGCGGGCCAGCACGTCACCGCGCCAGTCGGGATATTCGGCGATGCGTGCATCGATCAATTGAGCGGCCGGCAGTGCCGGGGCAATTGCGGCTTTTTTCAAAACTGCAGCTCCTTGTTCAGAAGACTTTCACAGCACCAAGCCACCTCGGGCGACGGCAGCACTATTCAGTCAGATTCGTAGCGCTCCGCCAGCCACTCTTTTTCAGTTACACCATCCGAATATCGAGTGTGTGCGCGAATATAGCGGCAAAGCGCCTCATCAGGTATTGCCAGCCAGGCAATGAAAGCGGGCAAGGATGCGCCAACGCAATCCACTTCGTAGCCATCGTGGTCAAATTCGTAAACCTTGCCAGCGTGCTCGCCGCGCACCACCAGCATGAAGTAGGTCGCCGCACGGGGAACACGCCCGAATACGATGGAATCATCCAAAGCAAACGGCATGACTTCATCCAGCTCATCGCCCTCAAGCCACTCCAGCCAATCCTGCACACTGTCCTTCAGGTCGTCCCACTCTTCCGGTGCGGCCAACAAAAAAGCGGTGGGATATTCATCCGATGACACACACAGTGTCTCAGCCACATAGAGCTCAAGGCTGCCAAACTCGGCATAGAAATCATGCAAGGCCGGCTGCTCTGGATAGTCCCGCTGCAAACGTGCCAGCTCTTCGCCGGTCAGGCGTTGCAAAACCCGGTGCGAGACTCCCGCAATCAACTGGCCGGGCTCATGGCCCCGCCCACAAATCATGCGCTGATTCTCACGCCGGAACAGCGCATGCAACTCGGCAAATTGCGACATCACCCCTCCCATGAACTCGACCATGACAGCGCGATACGAATCATTGCCACGCGCTTTGACTGCCCGGCAGCCTAACAGATTTAGATTGAATTTCGTAAGCAATAAAAAAGCCCGAGGATAAGCTCGGGCTTTTTTCGGCCAGGTAGCCAAAGCTACCACTTGCCATGCGGGCAATTACTCCGCGTCGACTGCCGGCGCAGCTTCTACCGGTGCAGCAGGTGCTTCGTCGTTCAGCACAGCCTTGATCGACAGGCGTACGCGGCCCTTTTCGTCTTGCTCCAGCGCCTTCACGCGCACGACCTGGCCTTCCTTCAGGTAGTCGCTCACGTTCTTGATGCGTTCGTTGGCGATCTGGCTGATGTGCACCAGACCATCGCGGCCCGGCATGATCGAGACGATGGCACCAACGTTGTTATCCAGGATCTTGACGACCGGGCCTTCGTAGATCTTGCCGATTTCGACTTCGGCAGTGATCTCGCTGATGCGGCGCTTGGCTTCGTCAGCACCTTCGGACGAGACCGAGGCGATGGTGATGGTGCCGTCTTCCTGGATATCGATCTGCGTGCCGGTTTCTTCGGTCAGCGCGCGGATCACCGAACCACCCTTGCCGATCACGTCACGGATTTTTTCCGGGTTGATCTTCATGGTGTAGAGGCGCGGAGCATGCTGCGACACTTCTGCATTGGCGCCAGCCACTTCGGCCTTCATGATGCCGAGGATGTGGATACGGCCCGACTTGGCCTGATCCAGCGCAACCTTCATGATCTCCTTGGTGATGCCGGTGATCTTGATGTCCATCTGCAGGGCGGTGATGCCGCTGTCGGTACCGGCTACCTTGAAGTCCATGTCGCCCAGGTGATCTTCGTCACCCAGGATGTCGGTCAGCACCGCAAAGCGGTTGCCTTCCAGGATCAGGCCCATGGCGATACCGGCCACGTGGTTCTTCAGCGGTACACCGGCATCCAGCAGGGCCAGGCAGCCACCACACACCGAAGCCATCGACGACGAGCCGTTGGATTCAGTGATTTCCGAGACCACGCGCATCGAGTAGGCAAAGTCTTCCGGGCTGGGCAGCACGGCGATCAGCGCGCGCTTGGCCAGACGGCCGTGGCCGATTTCGCGGCGCTTCGGCGTACCGACGCGGCCGGTTTCACCGGTCGAGTACGGCGGGAAGTTGTAATGCAGCATGAAACGGTCGGTGTATTCGCCGGCCAGTGCATCAATCTTCTGCTCGTCCAGCTTGGTGCCGAGGGTGGCAACCACCAGACCTTGCGTTTCACCACGGGTGAACAGCGAGGAACCGTGGGTGCGCGGCAGCACGCCGGTACGCACGACGATCGGGCGCACGGTGCGGGTGTCGCGGCCGTCGATACGCGGGAAACCATCCAGGATCTGGTTACGCACGATCTTGGCTTCCATGTCGTGGAAGATGCCGCGGATCTTGTTGGCAGTCAGCGTATCGGTTTCTTCGTTGATCAGCGCCGTCTTCACCAGGCTCCAGGCTTCGTTGAGCTTGATGGTGCGGGCCTGCTTTTGCGGAATGCGGAACGCGTGAGCGATCGCTTCGCCAGCGATACCGGCAATTTGCGCTTCCAGCGCTTCATCGCGGGTCGGTTCGTCCCAGTCGAACAGTTCCGGGTTCACCTCATCGGCCAGCGCGTTGATGGCGTTGATGACCTTCTGCATTTCGTCGTGACCATAGACCACGGCGCCCAGCATCACTTCTTCCGACAGCTCTTGCGCTTCGGATTCCACCATCAGCACGGCTTGCGAGGTACCCGCCACCACCAGGTCCAGCTGGCTGGTCTTCAGCTCGTCTTTGGTCGGGTTCAGCAGATACTGGCCATCGGCGTAACCGACGCGGGCAGCACCGATCGGGCCGGCAAACGGCACGCCGGCAATCGACAGCGCAGCCGAGGCGCCGATCATGGCCGGGATGTCGGAATCGATTTGCGGATCGAGGCTCAGCACGGTGGCCACGATCTGGATTTCGTTGTAGAAGCCTTCCGGGAACAGCGGGCGGATCGGGCGGTCGATCAGGCGGCTGGTGAGGATTTCCTTCTCGGACGGGCGGCCTTCACGCTTGAAGAAGCCACCGGGGATCTTGCCGGCAGCGTAGGTGCGCTCTTGATAATCAACGGTGAGCGGGAAGAAATCCTGGCCGGGCTTCACGCCCTTGGCGGCCACCACGGTCACCAGCACGACGGTGTCATCCATGGACACAACAACGGCACCGGAAGCCTGACGGGCAATTTCACCTGTTTCCAGGGTTACCGTGTGCTTGCCGTACTGGAACGATTTCGAGATTTTATTGAACACTAGCGTTTCCTTTGCGTACGCCGTGAGCCAGCGGCGCGGAGGGATTGGGTACATTCGATTACGACGCGGCCACGTCGCCGGCTTCGGCACAACGAACCCGGTTCAGCCGCCGAAGCCTGTTTGGGCAAGAACCGGATACAGAAACTGGGCAATCCACGCGGCATGGGCGCCGGACTGCGGCGGGCCTGGCGGCCCGAAAACAAAAAAGTCGCAGTACGGTGACTGCGACTTTTTTTGAGACTGGCTTACTTGCGCAGGCCCAGCTTGGCGATCAGATCGCGGTAGCTGTCGGCATTGGTGCGCTTGAGATAGTCCAGCAGGCGGCGGCGACGCGACACCATCTTCAGCAGACCACGACGCGAGTGGTGATCCTTGGCATTGGCCTTGAAGTGGGGGGTCAGGTCATTGATGCGCGCGGTCAGCAGGGCAACTTGTACTTCCGGGGAACCGGTGTCGCCTTCAGCACGTTGGTACGATTTGACGATGCCAGCTTTCTGGTCAACGGTAACAGCCATTTCTAAAACTCCAATTGATGATTATTGAGCCTTGCCTGCAAAACACAGGGACTCGCCGAGCAGAAGCCAGCATAAACCGGCATTTGCTCCCCTCACTGCCCCACCCCGTCAATCCGGGAAATGAGCCAGCAGTCGTTTGGGCCGCAGCACACCATCGGAAGCCACTTCGCCCAAACCGATGAATCGCGCATTATCCCTGTTTCCCACCGGGCCGTAAAGCCGGATTGCGCCGTCCGTCGGCACCTGGTCGGGCAAGGGCATGCCATGCAGAATCCTGTCGACCTGCTGGGCATCCAGTGCCAGTTGCGGCAAGTCGTTCACCAGACTATCCACCGGCAGCAAGGCAGCTTCGCGCGCCGGCAGTTCCATCTCGATCAGCGTATCGAGCGGCACCGCATCTTCCAGCAGGAAGCCGGCGGTGCGGGTACGGATCAAGCCGGCCAGATAGGCGCCGCAGCCGAGCGCCTTGCCGATGTCGTCGGCCAGCACCCGGATATAGGTGCCCTTGGAGCACAGCACATCCAGCACCAGCGTCGCACCGTCAAAGCTGAGCAGATTCAGTTCATAAAAAGTGATGCGGCGCGGCTGACGCTCGATCTCGACACCCTGGCGCGCATATTCATACAGCGCCTTGCCCTGGAACTTGAGCGCCGAATGCATGGGCGGCATTTGCTCGTATTCGCCAAGGAAGGATGCCAACACCGTACGCAGCCGGGCTTCGTCGCAATCGACCTCGCCACTGACCGTGATTTCGCCCTCGCCATCCAGCGTGGTCGAGACCTCGCCCAGCTTGATGGTGGCGCGATAGCCCTTGTCGGCATCCAGCATGCGTTGCGAGAACTTGGTCGCCTCGCCAAAGCACAGCGGCAACAGGCCGGTGGCAAACGGGTCGAGCACGCCGGTGTGGCCGGCCTTCTCGGCCGACAGCAGCCAGCGCGCCTTTTGCAGCGCATTGTTGCTGGAAATGCCGAACGGTTTGTCGAGCAGCAAGACACCGTCGATCTTGCGCTTGGCCATCAGGCATCGCCCTCGTCATCCAGCGCCTGCTGGCTGACGGCTTGCTGGATCAGGCTGTCGAGGTGCATGCCGTTCTCGACCGAGTGGTCATAGACGAAATGCAGCTCGGGCATCTTGAACAGCTTGAAGCCCTTGGACAGCGCGCTGCGCAAGAAGCCCTTGGCGTTTTCCAGCTTCACGCCGATGGCAATGGTGTCCTCGGCGGTGCCGAGAAAGGTATAGAAAATCTTGGCGTGCGAATAATCGCGCGTCACTTCCACATCGGTGACGGTAATCAGCGATGCCTTGGGGTGATCCAGCTCGGCGCGGATCAGCTCGGCCACATCGCGCTGCAGCTGCTGTGCAATGCGGTCGGAGCGGGTGAAATTCTTGGCCATGAAATGCCCTCTTTAAACATGTAGCGCGGTACGGCCAGAAAAGGCAAAAGGCGGATTACCCGCCTTTGCCGTATTTACAGCCGAATGCTGCGTAGAACCTGCTTTACGATCTCGGCGAGAGGAGCCTCAGCGGGGTGACGAGCAGCGCAAAAACCGGAATGTACTGTAAGTACATGAGGATTTTGAGCAGCGCATGAGCCCCGATCAGGCCCTCACAGCCAGATCGTAATCAGGTTCTTACAGGGTACGAGCTACCTCGATAATCTCGAACGCTTCCAGCTGGTCGCCTTCCTGGATGTCGTTGTAGTTCTTGATCTGCAGACCGCACTCGTAGCCCGACTTGACTTCCTTGACGTCGTCCTTGAAGCGCTTGAGCGTTTCCAGCTCGCCCTGGTGCACCACCACGTTGTTGCGCAGCACGCGCACACCGGCACCGCGCTTGACCATACCGTCGAGCACGTAACAACCGGCGATGGAGCCCACCTTGGACACCACGAACACCTGGCGGATTTCCAGCAAGCCAATGATCTGCTCGCGCTTCTCCGGCGCCAGCATGCCGGTCAGCGCAGCACGCACATCGTCCACAACGTCATAGATGATGTTGTAGTAGCGGATGTCCACGCCTTCGGCCTCGGCCAGCTTGCGCGCTGCCGCATCGGCACGCACATTGAAGCCCACCACCACCGCCTTGGAAGCCAGTGCAAGGTTGATGTCCGATTCGGAAATACCGCCCACGCCCGAGTGCAGGATCTGCACGCGCACTTCCTCGGTCGACAGCTTTTGCAGGCTGCCGCTGAGCGCTTCCAGAGAGCCCTGCACGTCGCTCTTGATGATGATGGGCAGGTTCTGCACCTCGCCCTCGGCCATCTGCGCGAACATGTTTTCCAGCTTGGCGGCTTGCTGTTTGGCAAACTTGACGTCGCGGAACTTGCCTTGACGGAACAGCGCGATTTCGCGCGCCTTCTTTTCGTCGGCCAGCACCATGGCATCGACACCGGCTGCCGGCACTTCGGACAGGCCGAGGATTTCCACCGGAATCGACGGACCAGCCTCGTTGATCGACTTGCCGTTCTCGTCCAGCATGGCGCGGACACGGCCGTACACACTGCCGGCCAGCACCACGTCGCCCTTCTTCAGCGTACCCGATTGCACCAGCATGGACGCCACCGCACCGCGACCCTTGTCCAGACGGGCTTCGATGATGATGCCCTTGGCCGGGGTATCGATGGCGGCCTTCAGCTCAAGCACTTCGGCCTGCAGCAGAATCGCATCCAGCAGGCCATCGATGTTGATGCCTTGCTTGGCGGACACTTCGACGAACTGGGTATCGCCACCCCAGTCTTCCGGCACCACTTCCTGCGCCACCAGCTCCTGGCGGATACGCTCGGGGTTGGCACCCTGCTTGTCGATCTTGTTGACCGCCACCACGATGGGTACACCCGCCGCCTTGGCATGGTGGATCGCTTCGATGGTTTGCGGCATCACGCCGTCGTCGGCAGCCACCACCAGCACCACGATGTCGGTCGCGCTGGCACCACGGGCACGCATGGCGGTAAACGCTTCGTGGCCCGGGGTATCCAGGAAGGTGATGATGCCCTTGTCGGTTTCAACGTGGTACGCACCGATATGCTGGGTAATGCCGCCGGCTTCGCCCGCAGCCACCTTGGCGCGACGGATGTAGTCCAGCAGCGAGGTCTTGCCGTGGTCGACGTGACCCATGACGGTCACCACCGGGGCACGCGACAGTTGCTCGTGCTCGCCCTTGGCTTCTTCTTCCAGATAGGTATCCGGATCGTCGATCTTGGCAGCAACCGGGGTATGGCCCATTTCTTCCACCACGATCATGGCGGTTTCCTGGTCCAGAATCTGGTTGATGGTGACCATCATGCCCAGCTTCATCAATGCCTTGACGACTTCGACGCCCTTGACGGCCATCTTGTGCGCCAGATCGGACACGGAAATGGTTTCCGGCACGTCCACGGTGTGGACGATCTTCTCGGTCGGGGTCTGGAAGCCGTGGGCATTGTCGGCATCGTTACCGCCGCCCTTGCCGTGCCTGCCACCGCCCTTCTTGGATTTCCAGCCACCTGCGGAAGCATCGCCACCGCGTGTCTTGATGCCGGCACCGCCCTTCTTGCCGCGCGTGTCTTCCCAGCCGCCGCGCTTGTCGCCGTCCTTCTTCTTCTCGCCCGGCTTGCTGGCGGTGTTCGCCGATGGCGACGGCGCAGCAGCGGCTGCCGGAGCAGCAACCGGCGCTTCAGCCTTGACCGGCTCCGGCGCACGCATCGGGGTATCGCGCGGCTTGCGCAGGTCAACGCGCATGCCGATACGCGGACGATCGCCGCTCACCGAGGGCACTGGCGACGGCGCAGGCGCCGCAACCGGTGCAGGTGTCGGGGCCGGCGCGGGTGCCGGGGCAGGCGCAGCAGCGACCGGGGTCGGTGCGGGTGCCGGTGCAGCAACAGGCGTCGCCACTTCCACGGCAACAACCGGCGCTTCGGCCACGACTTCAACCGCGGCCACGATTTCGGGTACGGCCACGTCGTCACGCACGGTAGCGCGATCCTGCTTGGCGCGCATGTCGGCAGCCTGGCGCTCGCGCAGCGCATTGCTGCGCTGGGCATCGGCTTCGCGCGCTGCGCGCTCCGCATCACTCAAGGCCACCGGGGCCGCTGCCGGCTCGGGCGCACGCTCGATCACCGGCATATCGGTCGGCAGTACGCGCTTCTTGCGCGTTTCCACCGGAATCGTCTTGGTCTTGCCGGTCGAATCGGTTTTCTTGATTTCGGACGTCTGCTTGCGGGTCAGCGTGATCTTCTGCTTGTCGCCGCCGGCAGCGCCGTGCTTGTGTTTGAGGTGATCCAGCAGACGCGCTTTGTCGTCTGCGGTCACCGGGTCCGATTCGTTCTGCTTGACCACGCCGGCCGCGCGCAGCTGCTCCAGCAGCTCCTGCGGCGGCATTTTCAGCTCGGCAGCAAATCGACTGACGTTCAGTTCACTCATGCATTTCTCCCAGCCCTCTACGAGCAATTACGCGAACCAATGCTCGCGGGCCTTCAGAATCAGTTGCTTGGCCGACTCGTCATCGATACCGGTGATTTCGGTCAGCTCATCCACGGCGAGTTCAGCCAGCTCGTCGCGGGTATGGATTTCCTTCTCTGCCAGCGCGGCGGCGATATCTGCCGTCATGCCTTCGAGATTCTTCAGGTCTTCAGCCTGGTGCTCGAGTTGCTCTTCGCGCACGATGGCCTGTGTCAGCAGCGCATCACGGGCACGCGAGCGCAGCTCGTTGACGGTTTCTTCGTCGAAACCTTCGATTTCGAGCATTTCCGCCAGCGGCACATAAGCCACTTCTTCCAGCGTGTTGAAGCCTTCCTGCACCAGCACGTCGGCCACATCCTCGTCCACGTCCAGTGCCTTGACGAACAGTTCGCGGATCTTGGTGAACTCTTCCTCGTGCTTCTCTTCGGCCTGGGTGACGGTCATGATGTTGAGCTTCCAGCCCGTCAGCTCGGACGCGAGCTTGACGTTCTGGCCGCCACGGCCGATGGCCATGGCGAGGTTGTCCTCATCAACGACCACATCCATGCTGTGGTTGTCTTCATCGACGATGATCGAGTTGACCTCGGCCGGGCTCAGCGCGCCAATGACGAACTGCGCCGGGTCATGCGACCACAGGATGATGTCCACACGCTCGCCGGCCAGCTCGTTGGTCACCGCGTTGACGCGGGTACCACGCACACCGATACACGTACCTTGCGGATCGACACGCTGGTCATTCGACTTGACGGCGATCTTGGCGCGGGCGCCGGCATCACGTGCCACGCCCTTGAGTTCGATCAGGCCGTTTTCGATTTCCGGCACTTCCATTTCAAACAGCTTGGCCATGAATTCCGGCGTGGTGCGCGACAGCACCAGCATCGGACCACGGCCCAGGCGGTCAATGCGCAACAGGAAGGCACGCACGCGGTCGCCCACGCGCAGGTTTTCCTTCGGGATCATCTGGTCACGCGGCAGCACGGCTTCCAGCTTGCCGATCTCGATGATGGCGTTGCCGCGCTCGATGCGCTTGATGGTGCCCGACACGATATGCTCGCGGCGTTGCAGGAAATCATTCAGATTCTGCTCGCGCTCGGCATCGCGGATCTTCTGCAGGATGACCTGCTTGGCAGTCTGCGCGCCGATACGGCCGAATTCGATCGGCTCCAGCTCTTCTTCCCACAAGTCGCCCAGCTTCAGGTTCTTGTCGTAGTCCGGTGCATCGGTAATGGCAATCTGGCGGCTGGGTTCTTCGTGGTCATTGTCTTCCACCACGGTCCAGACGCGGAACGAGCGATAGTCGCCGCTGTCGCGGTCGATATCGACGCGGATATCCACTTCATCGTCGTAACGCTTCTTGGTCGCCGAGGCCAGCGCCATTTCCAGCGCCATGAACACGACGTCTTTCTCTACATTCTTTTCACGTGCCAGCGCATCGACCAGCAACAGGATTTCACGGCTCATTGTCTTTTACACCTTCAGCAAAAGCTCGCAAACGCGTTTTCTAAAATCAGAACTGCGGCTCGAGCCGCACCTTGTCGATCTGTGCCAGGGGCAGCGTCAGGCGCTCGCCCTCGACGTCCACGATGACCGCTTCGTTCTCGAAACCGATCAGCGTGCCGATAAATCGCTTGCGTTTGTCCGGCAGCGGCAAGCGCAGCTTGACCTTGACCTGCTGGCCAGCAAAGCGCTCGAAATCAGCCGGTTTCCTCAGTGCCCGGTCCAGCCCGGGCGAGGACACCTCCAGCCGCTCGTACGGGATGTTCTCCACCATGAACAAGCGTGTGAAGTGATTGCTCACCGTCACGCAATCTTCCACGGTGATGCCGCCCGGCTTGTCTATGAACAAGCGGACCAGCCCGTTTTGCGCCAGCTCCAGGTCTACCAGCTCGTAGCCGAGACCGGGCAGCGTGGATTCCAGCACATCCTGCAGATTGGCCATATCTTCCTTTCAACAAACGCCACAAACAAAAAATGGGCTGCAAAACTGCGCCCATTTCAAAAAGGACTTCCCGGCTGACGCCAAGGGCCGCGCACACTGCTTTTGCCGACACGGCAACCCAGTGTTCACACAGCTCTATAGGGAATACCCCCGATTCTAACAGAAACAACCACTTGGCGAAACTAGCGATGCTCAAAGCTTGAGCCTTGTAACTGACCTCACTACAGTTACAAATTACCGACAAGGAGACTGTGCAATGGATCGACCGTGGTTTGAGAGCTACCCGCAAGGCGTGCCGCATGATATCGACGTGCACGAATTCGGCTCGATACCCGAGGTGATCGCCCGCACGGTCGAGCGCTTTCCCGAACGTGCCGCCTTCATCAACATGGGGCGCAGCATCAGCTACGCCGAGATGAACCGGCTGTCGGATGCGTTCGCCGCCTACCTGCAGCACGACCTGAAGCTGCAGCGTGGCGCGCGTGTGGCGCTGATGATGCCCAATTTGCTGCAATACCCCATCGCGCTGTTCGGCGTCCTCAAGGCCGGCATGGTGGTGGTCAACGTCAACCCGCTGTACACCCCGCGCGAGCTGGGCCACCAGCTGCACGATGCCGGTGCCGAGGCCATCGTCATCCTGGCCAACTTCGCGCACACGCTGGAGAAAGTCAGCGCGGCAGAAAAAGCCTCGCTCAAGCGCGTGATCATCACCGAGGTGGGCGACCTGCTACCCATCCCCAAGCGCTGGCTGGTGAATCTGGTGGTCAAGCACGTCAAAAAGATGGTGCCCGCCTACAGCCTGCCCGGCCACGTGCCGTTCAACAGCACGCTGGCCAGCGGCAGCAAACACAAACTCACGCCGGTGGTGCTGACGCACGACGACATTGCCTTCCTGCAGTACACCGGTGGCACTACCGGTGTGGCCAAGGGCGCCATGCTGACCCATGGCAACATCGTCGCCAACATGCAGCAGGCACACGCATGGATCAAGGATGCGGTGACCGAGGGTGAGGAAATGATCATCACCGCGCTGCCGCTATACCATATCTTCTCGCTCACCGCGAACGGCATGGTGTTTACCAAGATCGGCGCCACCAACCTGTTGATTACCAACCCGCGCGACATTCCAGGCTTCGTGGCCGAAATCGCCAAATACCCGGTGACCTGCATGACCGGCGTGAACACGCTGTTCAACGCACTGGCCAATAACGAAGCGTTTGCCAAACTCGACTTCAAGCGCTGGAAGCTGGCGTTGGGCGGCGGCATGGCGGTACAGCACGCGGTAGCCGACAAATGGAAGCTGATTACCGGCGTGCCGCTGGTCGAAGCCTATGGCCTGACCGAAACCTCGCCCGCAGCAGTCATCAACCCGATGACGCTGAAGGAATACAACGGCATGATCGGCCTGCCGATCCCGAGCACCGATGCGCAAATCCGCAACGAAGACGGCCAGGTGCTGCCGGCCGGCGAAGCGGGCGAGCTGTTCCTCAAAGGTCCGCAGGTGATGAAAGGCTACTGGCAGCGCCCGGAGGAAACCGCCAAGGTGCTGGGGGCCGACGGCTATCTGGCTACCGGTGACGTGGCGGTGATGTCCCCCGCCGGCTTCTTCCGCATTGCCGACCGCAAGAAGGACATGGTGCTGGTGTCGGGCTTCAACGTGTACCCGAACGAGGTCGAGGACGTGATTGCCGAGCATCCGGGCGTACTGGAAGTGGCCTGCATCGGCGTGCCGGACGAGAAATCCGGCGAGGCGGTCAAGGTATTCGTGGTGCGCAAGGACAACAAACTGACCGAACAGGATATCGTGGCATTTGCCCGTGAGCGCCTCACCAACTACAAGGTGCCGCGCCAGGTTGAATTCAGAGATCAGTTGCCGAAATCAAATGTGGGTAAAATCCTGCGCCGGGAACTAAGGCCAAAATAAACTGGAACCACCACCATGAACCTGTTGCCGTTTTTCAAACTGATGGCCGAACACAAGGCGTCCGACCTGTTCTTGTCGGCGCAATCGCCGGTCATCATCAAGATAGGCGGCAACTGCCGGCCCGTGAACAACCAGGTGCTGAACGCCGAGCACGTGCAGCAACTGGTTTACCAGTTGATGACCCCCAAGCAGATTGCCGATTTCGAGCGTGATCTGGAATCGAACTTTGCCATCTCCGTGCCGGGTGTTGGCCGCTACCGGATCAACGTGTTCCGCGCGCGCGGCGCAGTGGCCATGGTGGCACGCTATATCCGGGTTGACCCGCCATCGCTGAAGGAACTGCGCATTCCCGAGGTGCTGCAGGAACTGGTGATGCAAAAGCACGGCATCATCCTGATGGTGGGCGCCACCGGCTCGGGCAAGAGCTCGACCATGGCGGCCATGCTCAACTACCGCAACGAGAACCACGCCGGCCATATCCTCACGCTGGAAGACCCGGTCGAGTTCATGCATCCGCACAAGAAGTCGCTGTTCAACCAGCGCGAGGTCGGGCTCGACACCAAGAGCTATGGCGAGGCGCTGAAAAACGCCATGCGCGAGGCCCCCAACGTGCTGATGATCGGCGAAATCCGCGATCAGGAAACCATGCTGCACGCCATGCAGTATGCGCAGGCCGGCCACCTTTGCCTGTCCACGTTGCATGCAAACAACAGCTATCACTCGATGAGCCGCATCGTGAACTTCTTCCCGCAGGATGCGCGCGAAGCCCTGCTGTACGACTTGTCGACCTCGCTCAAGGCCATCGTCTCGCAACGCCTGGTGCGCACCACCGATGGCCGTCTGGTGCCGGCGGTGGAAATCATGCTCAACACCCCGCGTATTGCCGAGCTGATCCGCAACGGGCAGCTGTCGGAGATCAAGGAAGCCATGGAGCAATCGCTGACCGATGGCTCGGTCACCTTCGAGCAGGCGCTGTTCCGCCTGTACAGCTCGGGCGAAATCGAGCTGGACGAGGCGCTGCACAATGCCGACTCGGCCACCAACCTGTCGTGGATGATCAACAACGCCAACGCTGGCGGCGGCGAAGCGCCACCGGCACGTCCCAAGGCCTCCGAGTCAGCACTCGCGCCCAAGCCCGAGGCAGCGGAAGACCCTAATCTGAATTTCAACATCGACCTGCACTGATTGCGGTCGAAACGCCAACCTTTTCCTGGGCCGCACTGCGGCCCATCACCGTTTATAGAGACCCCCATGAAGCTGTACGGCATTCCCAACTGCGACACCGTCAAAAAAGCACGTACCTGGCTGAATGACGCAGGCCTTGCCTATGATTGGCATGATTTCAAGAAGAACGGCGTCAGCGCTGAATTGCTGCAAGGCTGGATCGCGCAGGCCGGTTGGGAAAAGCTGGTCAACAAGGCCGGCACCACCTGGCGCAAGCTAAGCGATGCAGAAAAAGCCGCCGTGGTTGACGCCGACAGCGCCATTGCGCTGATGCTGGCGCAGCCCTCTGTCATCAAGCGGCCGGTGCTTGACAGCAATGGTACGATTTCAGTGGGCTTTTCCACCGACCGCTACGAGGCTTTGTTGAAATAATGGCTGCTCCACTGCATGACGATCCAACCCTGGCGCTGACCATACAGTTGCTCAAGCAAGCCTCGGTCACCCCGGATGACGCTGACTGCCAGCAAATCATGGCGCGCCGCCTGGCAGCGCTTGGTTTCAAGATCGAGCCGATGCGTTTCGGCGACGTCGACAACCTGTGGGCACGCCGTGGCACCAGCGGCCCGGTGCTGATGTTTGCCGGCCACACCGACGTGGTACCGACCGGCCCGCTCGACCGCTGGCACTCCGACCCGTTCGAACCCGATCTGCGCGATGGCCACCTGTATGGCCGTGGCGCGGCAGACATGAAGGCCTCGCTGGCGGCCTTCATCACTGCTTGCGAAGCCTTTGTTGCCAAGCACCCCAACCCCAAGGGCTCGATCGCCTTCCTGATCACCTCGGACGAAGAAGGTCCGGCGCACGACGGCACGGTCAAGGTCATCGAAGCGCTCAAGGCACGCGGCGAAGCCATCGACTATTGCATCGTCGGCGAACCGACCAGTGCGGAAGTGTTTGGCGACACCATCAAGAACGGCCGCCGTGGCTCGCTGTCCGGCCATCTGTATGTGCACGGTGTGCAGGGCCATATCGCCTATCCACACCTGGCCAAGAACCCCATCCACCTGCTGGCCCCGGCGCTGACCGAGCTGGCCGGCACCGAATGGGACAAGGGCAACGCCTACTTCCCGCCCACCACCTGGCAGGTATCCAACATCCATGGCGGCACCGGCGCCACCAACATCATTCCCGGTACAGTAGAAGTGCTGTTCAACTTCCGCTTCAGCACCGAAAACACCGCCGCCACGCTCAAGGCCAGGGTCCACGCCATTCTCGACGCACACGGTCTCGACTATGAGCTGAACTGGTCGTTGTCGGGCGAGCCCTTCCTCACCGATGAGGGCGAGCTGACGCACGCCATCAAGGCGGCGGTCAAGGATGTCACCGGCGACGAGCCGCAACTGAACACCACCGGCGGTACCTCGGACGGCCGTTTCATCGCCAAACACTGCCCGCAGGTGGTCGAATTCGGCCCGATCAACAAGACCATCCACAAGCTCAACGAGTGCGTGGCAGTCGAAGACGTACCCAAGCTGTCGCAAGTATATCTGGGCGTGCTGGAGCGGCTGATCGCCTGATCGGGACGGGCTGATCAACCGCCGATCAGCCCGACGCCACTTGCAGGCCGCCCATCCCTGCGGCGTGCATTGCGGTCATGCGCTCGTTGCATGCGGGGCTACGATGGGTAGCCCAGCAACGCAACAAGGAACACCGCCATGCGTTATCTGATGCAAGTTCGCATTCCCAGCGAAGCAGGCAACCGGGCGCTGCGTGACCCGCAGTTTGGCGAGCGTATGGCCGGGCTGCTGGCCGACATCAAGGCCGAAGCCGCCTACTTCAGCACCCTGGATGGCCAGCGTGGTGCATACATCGTGGTGCAATTCGATGATGCATCCGCAATGCCCCGCCTGGCCGAGCCCTTTTTCCTGTGGCTGAATGCCGACGTGACCTTCCTGCCCGTCATGCGGCCCGAAGACCTGGGCGCCGCAACACCGTCCATCCGCGCCGCAGTCCAGCAATGGGGGCAGACGTAATCAGCCCTTGCCCGCCGTGCGCCTGCGGCGGGCAACATTGCGCTACTGCGGCCTGAACACCCGGTGACAGGCACTGCAGCTGTCCTCTACACGCCACATCGGCGCACGCACATCGTCCACCCGGCCACTGGCCGCAGCCTTGTTCAGCTGGTCGGTCGCAGTCTCGAAATCGCTGGCGGCCTTGTTGAATGCCCTGGCGGCATCCGCATCCAGCGGCTTGGCAGCCGTGTATTCCGGGAAATGCTGCCACGGCGTGCGCGCTGCCTGTTGCAGCAACTGCGCAGTACGGGAGAAATCCGCCGCCACATAAGGTTGCCGCCCGCGTGCCATGCCGGACAGCGTTTCGGACAGGTGCAGGATCTGCTTCATGCTGGCCTGGCGCTTGCCCTGCGGTGAGTTGGGATCGACGCGCTGACAGGCGCTCAGGGTGACAATGGCAAGCAACAGCAGAACAGGCAGACGCATGGGTAATCGATAAGGCAAAGGTGAAACGGCAAGTACCGCTGTGGTAGTAACGCGGCCGGCCGCAACTGGCCGACCGTTGACCGGTCTTGATCAATGCAGGGGTGGCCGGTCGACCGCATGCAACACCAGCGTTTCCAGCGAAACCTGGTCCAGTATAGACTCATCACTGGCGGCCAGTACGATGGGCGGCGCCATGCCGTCCAGCAAGGCCTCTACCCAGCGCAGCGCGCACAAACACCATTGGTCGCCCGGTTTGAGTCCGGCAAAGCCGAACTCGGGGCACGGCGTGGACAGGTCGTTGCCGCGCGACTTCGAATACGCGAGGAAGCTGGCGCTCATTTGCGCGCAAACGGTGTGCTTGCCGTGATCATCATCGCAATCGCTGCAGCAGCCATCGCGCATGAAGCCGGTCAGCGGGTCCAGGCTGCACGGAATGAGTGGCTGGCCGAATACATTCAGGCGGGACATGGTGATACTCCTGCTCAATCGGCCGACAGCCGCATGCCGTCATAACCCACCTGCATGCCGGCTGGCATGCGGGCAGACAGCGCGTGGTATTCCAGCTCGTGCGTCATGTGGATGAATACGGTTTGCCGCGCGGCAATGCGGGTGGCCGCGTCCAGCGCCTGCTGCACGCCGAAATGCGTGGGGTGCGGCACTTCGCGCAGGCAATCCAGAATCAGCAGGTCCAGCCCTTGCAGGCGCGCAAAGCTGGCCTCGGGGATTTCCGATACATCGGTGATATAGGCCGCATTGCCAATGCGGAAACCCTGGATCGGCCACTTGCCGTGCAGCACCGGAATCGGCGTGACGGTAACACCAGCAAACTCGAACGGCTCGTCGTCGATCTCGGTCAGTTGCAGCACCGGCTTGTCCCAGTAATTATTGGGCGACAGCAGCGTGTAGGAGAAACGGCTGCTGATATGTTCAGACAGCAGCGCATTGCCAAACACCGGGATCGGCGCCTTTTGCAGCCAGCAAAACGCGCGCAGATCATCGATGCCATGCAAGTGATCGGCATGCGGGTGGGTATAAAGCACCGCATCGACGTGCAGCAGCTGCTCGCGCAGCGATTGCTGGCGCAGGTCGGCACCGGTATCAATCAAAAAAGTCTGCCCGCCGGCACGGAACACGGCCGAGGCACGGGTACGGCGGTTGCGTGGATCGGTCGAAGTGCAGGTCGGGCACGGGCAGCCCAGCGCGGGCGTGCCGCCGGACGAACCGACGCCGAGCAGGGTCACTTCAACCGGCAAGCTCATTGCAGCGGCCCGGCCTTGGCAAACAAGGTGAAGAAATTGCGCGTGGTGGCCTCGGCCACCTCGGCCACCGAAATACCGCGCAAATCGGCGATATGCTCGGCCACATGCTTCACCCACGCCGGCTCATTGGTCTTGCCACGGAACGGCATCGGCGCCAGATACGGTGAATCGGTCTCGATCAGCATGCGCTCCAGCGGTACCAGCTTGGCCACTTCCTTCAGCTCCTCGGCCTTCTTGAAGGTGACGATGCCGGAGAACGAGATATAAAAGCCCAGCTCCATCGCTTGCTGCGCCACTTCCCAGCTCTCGGTAAAGCAGTGCATCACGCCATTGACCTTGCCCTGCCCTTCTTCGCGCAGGATGCGGATGGTGTCCGCCGAGGCCGAGCGGGTATGGATAATGAGCGGCAGGCCGGTCTGCTGCGCAGCCCGGATATGCACGCGGAAACGCTCGCGCTGCCATTCCAGATCACCCTCCAGCCGGTAGTAATCCAGCCCGGTTTCACCAATGGCAATCACCTTTGGATGCTGCGCTTCGCTCACCAGCCATTCAACGGTCGGCTCGATGGTGTCTTCATAATCAGGGTGCACGCCCACCGAGGCAAACAGGTTGTCATGCTGCGCAGCCAGTGCCAGCACACTGGGATAATCAGGCTGATTCACCGACACTACCAGCGCATGCGACACCTTGTTGGCGCGCATATTGGCCAGCTTGCCGTCCAGATCGGCAACGAGGTCGGGGAAATTGATGTGGCAGTGCGAATCGACGAACATGGTTTGCTTGCAATGAGGGGCTAGCGGGGATTTTAGCACTGCATGGGGGATGGGCAGTGGGTGAATCATGGTTAGCGCCAGCCTCAACACCAAAAACAAAAATGGCCGGAGCAGCCTCCAGCCATTTTGCGGCAAACTCACCCGTCACATCGTATGCGTCGTCCGTGACGACTGCAGATAGCCACCCAGCAAGCCTTCTATCTTGTTGCGTGCCTGTGCGCCGGCCTCGTTGGCCGAGAACTGCACCCCCACACCCTGCTGGTGGTTGTTGTGCGCGCCACCCGGCGTAATCCATACCACATTGCCCGATACGGCGATCTTGGCGGGGTCGTCCAGCAGGGACAGCAGCATGAATACTTCGTCGCCCAGCTTGTAAGGCTTGGCGGTGGGGATGAAGATGCCCCCGCCTTTCACAAAGGGCATATAGGACGCATACAGCGCGGCCTTTTCCTTGATATTCAGCGAGAGTACACCCGGGCGGTTTACGGGTGCTTTGGGTGCGTCGATCATCGGGGGCTCCCGGCGCTTTTCAGCGCGGCGAGGTAATCAAACAGCAGCGACTCGATCACGAGCCGCGCATTCAGCGGGTGGTGTGCCAGTTTTCTGGCTTCGAGCAAGCGCTCGGCATAGGCAGTCATGCCCGCAGCACGCGGCGCCAGTCGGGCCAAGGCTTCGCGGCAATCTGGATAATAGCGAATTTTTCCTGACAGCCCCAAGCTGACCAGGTCATGCACCCATTTTTGTAACCATTCCACCAACAACGCCATGTCTACCTTGGCACGATCAAACTCGGTGGCCACGGCCAGTACGTCCAGCGCGCCGGGGTTGCCCAGATGCGCCAGCAGGCTGTTGCGCTGCGGCAGCCACTCGGCGGCGGCATCGTCCAGCGCCGCCAGTGGTGCGCCACCGGTATGGGCCAGATGCAGCGCCGGATCAACCACGCCCTGCGCGGTCAGCCAGCTGGTGGCAACATCCTCGTCCGGCTGCGGCAAGGCAAACACGCGGCAGCGGCTGCGGATGGTGGGCAACAAGCGACGCCAGTGGTTGGACACCAGAATGAAGCGCGCGCCCTCGGGCGGTTCTTCCAGCGTTTTCAGGAAGGCATTGGCGGCGGCGGTATTCATCGTTTCGGCCGGCACCACCAGGGTGACGCGGCTGCCGCGCCGGTGCGAGGTGAGCTGTACGAAGTCGGTCAGCTCGCGCACGTTCTCGACATTGATGATGGCCGACTTTTTCTTGGCCTTGGCCCCCTCCTCGCCTTCTTCTGCCTCGCCCTCTTCGGGTGAGAGCAGGCGAAAGTCAGGGTGATTGCCGGCCAGTTGCCAGCGGCAGCCTTCGCACACGCCACAGGGCGCCAGCGCCTTGTCGGCGGCCTCGCACAGGAACCATGCGGCCAGCCGTTCGGCAAAGCGGCGCTTGCCGATGCCCGGCTCACCGGTCAGCAACAAGGCATGCGGCAGCCGCGCCGGGTCGTGCAGCAGTTGCGCCCAGGCTTCGTGTTGCCACGGATAAAGGTCGAGTGCACTCATGCAGCCAGCCACTCCGGCAAGCAGGCCGTCAGCTCGGCCTGAATGGTGGCAATGCCGCGATTGGCATCAATCACCTTGATGCGCGCAGGGTCGGCCGCTGCACGGCGCAGATAGGCATCGCGCACGCGGGTATGAAAATCGGCGGCCTCGCGCTCAAAGCGGTCCAGCTCGCGGCCGTTGGCCATGCGCGCGGCGCTGACTTCGGGCGGCACATCGAACAGCAAGGTCAGATGCGGTTGCAGCAGGCCGTCGCCGCGCTGCTGCACCAGCGTCTCCAGTGCGGCAAACTTGGCCAGGTCCAGCCCGCGCCCGCCGCCCTGGTAGGCATAGGTCGCGTCGGAGAAACGATCACACAGCACCCAGTCGCCGCGCGCCAGCGCCGGCTCGACCACCTGTGCCAGATGCTCGCGCCGCGATGCAAACATCAGCAGTGCCTCGGTTTCCAGATGCATGGGTTCGTTCAGCAGCAAGGCGCGCAGCTTTTCACCCAGCGGCGTGCCACCCGGTTCGCGCGTGCTGACAAAGCGGATACCCTGGCCGGACAGCCAGTCGGCCAGCCAGGCCAGTTGCGTGCTTTTACCGGCGCCGTCGACGCCTTCAACACTGATGAAGCGGCCTTGCGGGCCTTGGGAAATCTGAGCAGACATCCCGCCATTTTGACAGCTCGGCCGCAGGATGGCGACGGTTTTACCCGGCAACGTTCAGGCCCGCAGCGATTGCATGCTGCCCGCCAGCGACTGTACCGACTCATCCAGCCGCGCCACCGCCCCGCTGATGGCCTCGGTGGATGCGCTGGCTTCCTGCATGCCCGCCTGCAGTGCCGCCACCTCGCGGGTAATGCCAGCAAAGCGCTCGGCCTGGCTGCGCTCGTGCCCGGCCACGGCATTGGTCAGCTCGGTCACGCGCTGGCCACCGGCAATGATGTCGCGCAGCGTGTCGTCAGCCTCGCGCGCGGTCTGCGTGCTGACGGTCATTTTCTCGCTGCCGCTGTGCATGGCCTGCTGCGCCTCGGCCGTACCGGACAGGATGGCGCTGATCTTGCTCTCGATCTCGCGCGTGGCACCACCGGTGCGCTCGGCCAGCTTGCGCACCTCGTCGGCCACCACGGCAAAGCCGCGCCCGGCTTCACCGGCGCGCGCCGCCTCGATGGCCGCGTTGAGCGCCAGCAGATTGGTCTGGTCGGCAATGCTGCGTATCACCTGCACGATATGGCCGATCTCGCCGCTGCGTTGTGCCAGCTCCTCGATACGCTGGGCCGAAGCCAGCATGACCTGCGTTGCCTCTTCCAGGCTGCGCATGGTCTGCGTCATGGCCGCACCACCGGCACGCGCCAGGCTGCCGGTGCTGGCGGCCTCGGCAGCAGCGTCGGCCGATTGTGCTGCACTGTCGGCAGACGCCGCTGCCATCTGTGCCAGCTCCTGCGCCATGCGGGCAGACTGGCCGGCCTGTTGCTGCATGGTGCCACTGATGGAGCCGGTGCGCGCACTGATCTCGGCCGACTGGCTCGATGCAGTGCTCACCGCGCGCTGCACGTCGGCCAGCATCTGCCGCACCGCCGCCTGGCTGGATTCGGCCTGCTCGCGCGCCACACTGATCTTGGCAAAGCTGCGCGCCTTGCCCAGTTCGAACATCACCCCCAGCGCCAGCAGCACGACCGACAGGCCGATCAGCGAGCGGGTTACCAGGCTGGCGTGCAGCGCATGCGGAATCGGGCTTTTGGGCAGCGCCCAGCCCTGCGCATACGCGGCAGAAAACAACACGATGGCGATCACGCTCAGCACCGTCCACACCACGCCGCTGCGCAGGCCGCCAATGAAGATGGCCGCCACCGGCAGCAGCAGGAACCACGGCGCGCTGGATGATTCGATGCCGCCGTTCACGTAGCACATCCACACCACCATGCCGTAGAACACGGCAATCAGGAACTCGCGCACCAGCAGCAAAGCCCCCGTGGCCTTGAGCAGCAACGCCGCAACGAACATCAGCGCCCCGGCAGTGAGGATGCCGCCGGCCATCGGATAATGGCCCAGCTTGAAATAGTGGATGGAAAACACCGGCACGATCAGCGCGGCCAGCACGGCACAGCCGACGATATTGCGCGCACGCATCAGGTCGAACGGGTTCTGCCGCAAGGCATCCGGGATGAACCACTCAAAGATGGCGCTTGTTGTTTTGCTTGCAGACATGATGACTCCGGTTCGCCGCACAGGCGGTGTGCCAATGGCAAAGTCTAGTTGCCCCGGCATGGCCTATGAATACAGGAAGTCCGCCACAGCGGCATTGCACCGACCAAAGGCAAACCACGGACAAATGGCCGGCTGCATGTAAACCCCAATACCGTTTGCCCGCCGGCATGATAGCGTGTTTTAAAACAATCGTTTTATGGAGCAATCGATGCCTGCCTACCTGCACCTGTTGGCCCCGCTCGACCTGGGCTTTACCACGCTGAAGAACCGCGTGCTGATGGGGTCCATGCACACCGGCCTTGAAGAGGCCGACGACGGCCCCGAAAAACTGGCCGCCTTCTACGCCGAACGCGCGCGCGGCGGCGTGGGGTTGATCGTCACCGGCGGCATCGCCCCCAACCCGGCTGGCCGCATCTATCCGGATGCCGCCATGCTGGCGAGCGAGGCCGATGTGCCCCGTCACACCCCCGTCACCCGTGCGGTGCACGAGGCTGGCGGCAAGATCTGTCTGCAGATATTGCATGCCGGGCGTTATGCCTATCACCCCGAGTCGGTCGCGCCGTCGGCCATCACCGCACCGATTTCGCCATTTACCCCGCACGCACTGAGCGTGGCCGAGATCGAAGCCACCATCGCCGACTTTGCCAACTGTGCACGGCTGGCGCAGCAGGCCGGCTATGACGGCGTCGAGATCATGGGCAGCGAAGGCTATCTGCTCAACCAATTCCTCGTCGCCCGCACCAATCAGCGCGATGACGAGTGGGGCGGCAGCCTGGCAAACCGCATGCGGCTGCCATTGGCCATCATGCACGCGGTGCGCGCAGCGGTCGGCACGGACTTCATCGTGATCTTCCGCCTGTCCCTGCTTGATCTGGTCGACAACGGCGGCGTGCTGGCCGAAGCCATCACGCTGGCGCAAGCGCTGGAGGCAGCGGGCGTCAACATCATCAACACCGGCATCGGCTGGCACGAGGCGCGCATCCCCACCATTGCACAGGCCGTGCCGCGCGGCGGCTTTGCCTGGGTGACGCGCCAGCTGCGCCCGCATGTGAAGGTGCCGGTGGTGGCCGTGAACCGCATCAATACGCCGGAAGTGGCCGAGGGCATCCTCGCTGCCGGCGATGCCGACATGGTGTCGCTGGCGCGCCCGCTGCTGGCCGATGGCGAGTTCGTCGCCAAGGCTGCCGCCGGCCTGCCGCAGGCCATCAATACCTGCATCGCCTGTAATCAGGCCTGCCTGGATCATGTATTCGAGGGCAAGAAGGCCTCCTGCCTGGTCAACCCGCGCGCCTGTCGCGAAGATGAACTGGCCATCCGCCCGGCAGCGCAGCCCAAGCGCGTAGCGGTCATCGGTGCTGGCCCGGCCGGGCTGTCGTGCGCGCTGACTGCCGCGCAGTGCGGCCATGCGGTCACCCTGTTCGAGGCCGGTGATGCCATCGGCGGCCAGTTCCGCCTGGCCAGCCATGTGCCGGGCAAGGACGAGTTCAAGGAAACGCTGCGTTACTTTGATTACCAGTTACAGCAAGCCGGGGTGACGGTGCACTTGAATTGCGCCATCGAAAGTCCGGACCAACTGGCCGGTTTCGATGAAGTGATCGTCAGCACCGGCGTGCGCCCGCGCGTGCCGGCCATCACCGGTATCGACCACCCCATGGTGGTGCGCTATCCAGACCTGATCAGCGGCAAGGTGGCACCGGGGCAACGCATTGCCATCGTTGGCGCGGGTGGCATCGGTGTGGATACGGCGGTGATGCTGTCCGAACCGGCAGTTGAAACCACGCCGGTCAGCGATTACCTGACTGAATGGGGCATCAATGCGCAGCTCGACAGCGCGGGCGGCTTGCAAAAGCCGCAGCATCATCACAATCAGCGCACCATCTGGCTGCTGCAGCGCCGCGCCGGCAAGCCGGGCAGCGGGCCGGGCAAGACCACGGGCTGGGTGCACAAGATCGCGCTACAGCAGCGGGGCGTGCAGTTGCTGGGCAATGCCGAGTATCTGCGCATCGACGATGCCGGCCTGCATGTACGCATCAAGGGCGAGGAACAATGCCTGCCAGCCGATCAGGTGGTGATTTGCGCCGGACAGGAATCAGTGGCCGAGCTGTTCGACACACTGGCCGCCAGCGGCGTGCGCGTGCACAAGATCGGCGGGGCCGAGCTGGCAGGTGAGCTGGATGCCAAGCGGGCCATCGAAGC
The DNA here is from genome assembly GCF_900176275.1 of Andreprevotia lacus DSM 23236. Lineage (GTDB taxonomy): Bacteria > Pseudomonadota > Gammaproteobacteria > Burkholderiales > Chitinibacteraceae > Andreprevotia > Andreprevotia lacus. The sequence continues at coordinate 86,713 of NZ_FWXD01000003.1, forward strand.
AGGCACACGACTGGCCCTGAGCCTGTAATCGTCAGCAACACCAGGCGGCGTTGTTGCACCGGCAATCAAGGTGCGGCAACGCCGCTTTGCTTTGTGCGCAGGAAAACACCGAGCGTGGCGCCTGAAGCGCGATGCCTATCTCTGTCAGATTCAAAACAGCTTTGGGGGATTTACTGCAGGAGGGGGTAAATGGTGCACCCGGAGCGATTCGAACGCCCGACCCTCTGGTTCGTAGCCAGATACTCTATCCAACTGAGCTACGGGTGCACTATTTAGTTACTGCTTTACTACTTGCCCAGAACCACCCGAAGGAGGTCTTGGCGGAGACGGAGGGATTCGAACCCTCGATACAGGTTTAAGCCCGTATGCTTCCTTAGCAGGGAAGTGATTTCAGCCACTCATCCACGTCTCCGTCAAGGGAAGCCGGATAATACCTAGGGTTCCGGCTTCCGTCAAATGACAGATGCACTAAAGCGCGAATTTATTTCGCGCGGGTAGCGCAATCCCGCAATTACTTGACCTGATCGAGGCCAAAGGCACGGTGCAGCACGCGCACAGCCAGCTCCAGATACTTCTCGTCCACGATCACGGAAATCTTGATTTCCGAGGTCGAGATCATCTGGATGTTGATGCCTTCTTCAGCCAGGGTGCGGAACATGGTGGAAGCCACGCCCACGTGCGAGCGCATGCCCACGCCAACGATGGAGACCTTGCAGATCTTGTCGTCGCCGTTGACGCTCTTGCCGCCCACGTGCGCCTGCACGCCTTCCAGCACCTTGATGGTGCGGGCGAATTCGCCCTTGGGCACGGTGAAGCTGAAATCGGTGGTGCCGTCCTGGCCGACGTTCTGGATGATCATGTCCACGTCGATGTTGGCGTCTGCCACCGGGCCGAGGATCTGGTACGCGATGCCGGGCTTGTCCGGCACGCCGATCACGTTGATACGGGCTTCGTCACGGTTGAAGGCGATGCCGGAGACGACGGGCTTTTCCATGTTCGGGTCTTCCTCGAAGGTAATCAGCGTGCCCTCGCCTTCTTCCTGGAAGGACGACAACACGCGCAGTTTCACGTTGTATTTGCCGGCGAATTCAACCGAGCGGATTTGCAGCACTTTGGAACCAAGGCTGGCCATCTCGAGCATTTCCTCGAAAGTGATGGTCTTGAGCTTCTTGGCTTCCGGCACCACGCGCGGGTCGGTGGTGTAAACACCATCGACGTCGGTATAGATCTGGCACTCGTCAGCCTTGAGCGCGGCGGCCAGCGCCACGCCCGAGGTATCCGAGCCACCACGGCCGAGGGTGGTGATGTTGCCTTCGGCATCCACACCCTGGAAACCGGCGACGATCACGACGCGGCCGGCATTCAGGTCGGCACGCATGGCGGCATCGTCGATCGACTGGATGCGCGCCTTGGTGTGCATGGAATCGGTCAGGATCTTCACCTGGGCGCCGGTGTAGGACTTGGCTTCAATGCCCAGTTCCTTCAGCGCCATGGCCAGGAGGCCGATGGTGACCTGCTCGCCGGTGGAAACGATGACGTCGAGCTCGCGCGGGTCCGGATTGGCCTGGATATCCTTGGCGAGTGCGATCAGGCGGTTGGTTTCACCGCTCATGGCCGACAGGACGACGACCAGGTCGTGGCCCTGGGCCTTGAATTTGGCGACGCGGCGGGCGACGTTCTTGATGCGGTCGGTCGTGCCGACCGAGGTGCCGCCGTATTTCTGGACGATCAATGCCATGATGCAACCTGTGTGGTTGGTAAGACGAAATTTGTTAAGGGCACAATTGTAATGAAACCTGTTGCGCTTTACGAGCGTGCGAGCATCCCATCGGCAACTTGCATGGGCACACGCGGTGCAACGGCACACATCAATTCATAGCCTATGGTGCCGGCGGCGGCGGCCACCTCATCAATGGAAAGTTGCCGCCCCCACAGCTCGACCGGGCTATCCACGCCGGCCTGCGGCAGATCGGTAATGTCTACCGCCAGCATATCCATCGATACCCTGCCGATCAGGCGCGAGCGCTGGCCTGCCACCACTACCGGGGTGCCGGTGGGGGCGTGGCGCGGATACCCATCGGCATAGCCACAGGCCACTGTACCGATGCGCATGCTGCGCTCGGCAACGAAGGTGGCCCCGTAACCGACTGCATCCCCGGCCTGGAGTTCCTGCACGCCGATGATTTTTGATTCCAGCGTCATGGCCGCCTGCAAATCCAGCGACTGTGCGGTGCGCGCAAGGCCAAACGGGCTGCTGCCATAGAGCGCGATACCGGGGCGCACCCAGTCCTGATGCGTGTGCGGATAGGCCAGTGTGGCAGCAGAGTTGGCCAAGGTGACCGGCAACTGCAGCCCGGCACAGGCAGCATTGAAGCACGTCATCTGCGCTTGGATACCCTTGGCAGGCTCATCGGCCGTGGCAAAGTGTGCCATCAAGGTAATGCCGGCCACATTCGGATTGCCCTGCAGCCGGGCCACCAGCGCAGGTGCCTGTTCGGCGGGGAAACCCAGCCGGTTCATGCCGGTATTGAGTTTGAGAAACACCTGCACCGGTGCAGCCAGCCGCTGCGCCTCCAGTCGCGCCAGCGAGGCCTCGTCGTGCACCGCCAGCCAGAAATCATGCGCGGCGGCACCATGCAGTTCGTCGGCATCGAACACGCCCTCCAGCAGCAGGATGGGCTGGTGGTAACCGGCATCGCGCAAACGCAGCGCACTGGCAAACTCCACCGTGCCAAAGCCATCGGCATCGCTGATCGCTGCCGCCACATTCAGCAGGCCGTGGCCGTAGGCATTGGCCTTGACCACCGCGAATGCACGGCTGCCTGCCGCACCGGCCTTGAGCACGTGGTAGTTGTGACGCAGCGCGTCGGCGTGGATGGTGGCAAGTATGGGGCGCGGCATGAATACTCCGGTCAGGATGGACGGCAACGGGCACGGTGACGGCGCCAGGCCCAGATGGCCACGCCGACCAGCACAACGAGGATGACCAGCAGCAGGCCGCCCTGGCCGCGCTTGATCCACATCATCAGCCAGTCGCGCTTGTAGGCGCCGTAATAACCGAGATAGACCCAGACCGGCACGCTGATCAGCGCGGCAGCACCATCGAGCGCCAGAAAGCGCCAGTAAGGGATTTTCTTGCTCATGCCCGCAGTGAGAAAGATGGGCGAGCGCAGGCCGGGCAGAAAACGCGCCACGAACAGCACGCGGTTGCCATAGCGGCAGAATTTGTCCTGCACCGCCGCATAGCGGGCCGGCGTCAGCAGCCGCGCCACCCAGCGCCAGCGCAATACGCCCTCGCCCCAGTGGTGGCCGGCAAAGAACATGAAGGTATCGCCCACCAGCACGCCGGCCATGCCCACCGCAAACATCCAGTGCACATTGGCAAAGCCCAGTCCGGCAATGATGCCGCCGGCCACCAGGGTGATGTCCTCGGGGATGGGCACGCCAAGACCGCAAATGAGCAGAACGAGAAAAACAGCCAGATAACCGTAGTCGGTAAACAGCGGCAGCAGGTATTGAAGGGTTTCCATGTACTTCCAGGGACAGGGGGCGTAACGCCCCGGCGTCAGTTTAACATGCAGCTTACAAGCTCTCGTTCGGACATTCCCGCATCGAATCGGTTCAAGCCCGCCGCAATTGCCAGACAAACGTGTTATAACCGCGTGATTCGCCTTCACTGACAGCATTAATGGACCGTGGTTTCTTTCTGATCCTCAGCGCACAGTTTCTTTCCGCGCTGGCGGACAACGCCCTCTTCATTGCCGCAATGGCGCTGCTTAAAGAGCAGATGGCGCCCAGCTGGCATCACTCGATGCTGCTGGAGTGCTTCACGCTCTCCTACGTCATCCTCGCCCCGTTTGCCGGCTCGTTTGCCGATTCGATGCACAAGGGCAAGGCGATGATGATCTGCAACGGCATCAAGCTGATGGGCTGCGTGGCCATGCTGGCCGGAATGGACCCGTTGCTGGCCTATGGCATCGTCGGTTTCGGCGCGGCGGCCTACAGCCCGGCCAAGTACGGCCTGATCACCGAATACCTGCCGCATGAAAAACTGGTGGAAGCCAATGGCTGGCTGGAAGGCGCCACCGTGGGTGCCATCATCTTCGGCACCGTACTGGGTGGCGCACTCACCGGCCAGGCTGTCGGCGACTGGCTGGATGCGATGGAGTTCATCCCGGAATGGTTCTCGCCGGCACCATTCGCCATCTGCATCATCCTGCTGCTTTATCTTTGTGCGGCCTGGCTGAATATCTATATCCCCAAGCTCAATGTGCAGCTCAAGCCGCTGGAATGGCGGCCGATGGCGCTGATCCACGAGTTCTCCGACTGCGTGAAGCGCCTGTGGCAAGACCCGCAGGGGCAGCTCTCGCTGGCGGTCACCACGCTGTTCTGGGGGGCTGGCGCCACCATGCGGCTGGTGGTGCTGAACTGGGCGGTGCTCTGGCTCAATTACTCCATCCAGCAAGCTACCTTGCTGGTGGCCACCGTTGCCGTCGGTACCGCCGTGGGCGCCGTGCTGGCTGGCCGCTTCATCCCGCTCAAGAAGGCATTCAACGTGCTGCCGGCCGGGGTCGCCATGGGCGTGCTGGTGATGAGCATGCTGCTGATCCACACGCCGGGCGCCGCCGCCGGACTGATGTTCGTGGTCGGCATCCTGTCGGGCTTCTTCGTCGTGCCGCTCAACGCCATGCTGCAGCACCGGGGCTATTTGCTGATGGGCGCCGGCCATTCGATCGCGGTGCAGAACTTCAACGAGAACCTTGGCATCCTGGTCATGGTCGGACTGCATGTGCTGCTGGTGAAGTATCTGAGCAGCCCGGTCCCGGCCAATGCTCAAGAAATTGTAAAGGACCAGTTTGCTGTAAACGGCATGCCACCGATGCACGTTATCGTGCTCGGCTTTGGATTGTTTGTAGCCGTGAGCATGGTGCTGGTGATCTGGCGCTATCGCCGTGGCGTTCGCGCTGGAATCATGCATGACTAAAGTAGTCTCTCCGCTGTTGCTTGCCCTGCCCGTCGGGGCCGTCCTGCTGGTTGCGCTGTCCGGCTGCCAGCGTGCCGATGACGCGGCGGCGGCAGCCGCCAAAAAACCGCGCCCGCAACAGGTACGCGCGGTCAAGACTGAAACCACCGATGTGCCGCTGCGCCTCTCCGCGCAAGGGCACGTGATGTCGCTGAATCAGGTTGATCTGCGCCCGCAAGTCAGCGCCGTGCTGCGCGCCATCCATTTCAAGGAAGGCGACGATGTAAAGGCCGGCCAGCTGCTGTTCAGCCTGGATGACCGCGACGCAGCCGCCAGCCAGCAGAAAATGGATGCCAACATCGTCCAGTATCAGGCACAGCTGGTGCAGGCCGAGCGTGATCTGCTGCGCTCGCGCGATCTGGCCACCAAGGGCTTTGTCTCGCCGTCGGCCATCGATACCGCACAAGCCAGGGTCGATACGCTGAAGGCGCAGATTGCCGCCGCCAGGGCCGATTCGACCAACGCACGCGTAGCGCTGACCGACCGCCGCATCGTCGCGCCGTTCTCGGGCCGCACCGGTGCGCTGAATGCCTACCCCGGCAGTCTGGTGCAGCCGGGCAACACGCAACCCCTGGTCACCCTGACCCAACTCGACCCGATTTCCATCCGCTTCACCCTGCCCGAAGCCGAGCTGAATGCCGTGCGCGCCGCGCAGGCAGAGGGCCCGGTCACCGTCACTACCGATCTGGGCAAGGGCGGCAAGCTGGAAGGCAAACTGACCTTCATCGACAACACCATCGACACCACCAGCGGCACCATCGTGATGAAGGCCGAGTTCGCCAACCCCAAGCATCTGCTGTGGCCGGGCATGTATACCCCGATCAGCATCGAAGCGGGCGTGACGCACGATGCGGTGGTGCTGCCGGCACAGGCATTGCAAAGCGGCCCGGCCGGGCGTTTCGTCTACCGCATCCAGCCGGACCAGACCGTGGCCAGCCAGCCGGTGCAGCTGGTGCGCGTGTTCGACGAGCGCGCCATTGTCACCGGCGTGCAGCCGGGCGTGAAAGTCGTTTCTGAAGGCGGCCAGAACCTGCGGCCCGGTGTGCAGGTGCAGGAAGCCAGCGGCCCGGCCAGCAAGGGCGGCAACGGCCGTGCCAGCAGCGCCAGCCAGAGCAAGAGCGAATAAAGCCCGTTGCGGCGGCGCGCCCTGGCGTTGCCGCAACCACCCGCCCCGGCGCGGGCCCCGATGTAGCGCCTAGCCTTTACGAGCTGCCATGAATCTCTCTACGCATTGCATCCATCGTCCGGTCGCCACCCTGCTGCTGTGGCTGGCCGTTGTCGTCGCCGGCATTGCCGCCTGGTTCCAGCTGCCGATTTCGGCGCTGCCCACCTACGACACCCCTACCATCAGCGTGCAGGCCAACCTGCCCGGCGCCAGCCCGGAAACCATGGCCACCTCGGTGGCTACCGCGCTGGAAAAGCAGTTTTCGACCATTCCCGGCGTCAACACCATCACCTCGACCAGCTCGCTGGGCAGCACCTCGCTCACGCTGGAGTTCGACCCGGACCGCAATATCGATGCCGCCGCGGTGGACGTGCAGGCCGCGCTGTTCCGCGCCAGCCGCAGCCTGCCCAAGGACATGACCAGCCCGCCGAGCTATCGCAAGGTCAACCCGGCTGACGCGGCCATCCTGCTGATCGGCATCAATTCGCCGTCGATGAGCCTGGCGGACCTCAACGCCTATGGCGACAACCTGATCTCGCCCGCCCTTTCCACCATCAACGGCGTGGCGCAGGTGCAGATTTTCGGCCAGATGCGCTATGCGGTGCGCGTATCGGTCGACCCGGAACAGCTCAACACGCGCGGCCTGAGCCTCACCCAGGTATCGGATGCGCTGCAGGCCGCCAACGCCAACGCGCCGGTAGGCCAGCTGGACGGCAAGCGCCAGACGCTGATCCTGCGCGCGGATGCCAACCTGAAGCACGCAGCCGATTTTGCCAGGGTCATCATCGCCACCCGCAATGGCGATCCGGTACGCTTGGGCGATGTGGCCAAAATCGAAGACAGCGTGGAAGACCTGCGCACCAGTGCGTGGATCAATGGCGAACGCTCCATCGTGCTGGCGGTGCAGCGCCAGCCGGGCGCCAATACCGTAGCCACCATCGACGCCATCCGCAAGATGCTGCCGCAGCTGAAGGCGCAGATGCCCGCGTCGGTCAACATCCAGGAAGTGAACGACCGCTCGATCTCGATCCGCGAGGCCATCCACGATGTCACGCTGACCATGGGGCTGACCATTGCGCTGGTGATCCTGGTCATCCTGCTGTTCCTGCGCCGCGCCAGCGCCACGCTGATTCCATCGGCCAGTTTGCCGGTGTCGCTGCTGGGCACGTTTGCACTGATGCTGGCGCTGGGATTCAGCCTCGACAACATCTCGCTGATGGGCCTGACCATTGCCATCGGCCTGGTGGTGGACGATGCCATCGTGGTGCTGGAAAACATCGTGCGCCATGTCGAGGAAGGCATGAAGCCGATGGACGCCGCCATCAAGGGCGCGCGTGAAGTAGGCTTTACCGTGATTTCGATCTCGGTATCGCTGGTGGCGGTGTTCATTCCCATTTTCTTCATGCCCGGCACCATCGGCCGCCTGTTCCACGAGTTTGCCGTGGTGGTGACGCTGGCGATTGCCGTATCGGCCGCCGTATCGCTGACCCTGATTCCGCTGTTTGCCAGCCGCTTCCTCAAGCACGAAGCGCCAGATGCCAAGATACCGGCATGGAGCCGGCTGTTCGAGGCCGCCTTCGACAAGACGCTGGGCGGCTACGCGCGCTCGCTGGACTGGAGCCTGCGCCATCGCGGCCTGATCATGCTGGTGGCACTGGCCACCGTGGTCGGCACCGTCTGGCTCTACCTGATTTCGCCCAAGGGCTTCTTCCCGCAGGAAGACATCAGCCAGATCCAGGTCACCGTAGAAGGCCCGCAGGATGTGTCCTACCCCGCCATGCTGAACGCGCAGACACGCATTGCCGGCAAGGCGCAGGCCGACCCCAGCGTGGCCACCGTGGTCTTCAGCGTGAACAGCAGCAACAACGGCCGCATGTTCATCACACTCAAGCCGCGCGGCAAGCGCCCGGACATGCAGACCGTGCTGGCCAGCCTGCGCAAGATCACCGCCGGCTCGCCGGGCTTCAACGTCTATTTCCGCCCGGTACAGAACCTGTCGGTGGGCGGCCGCACATCCAAGAGCGCCTATCAGTACACGCTGCAATCGGTGCATGCCGACGAGCTGGACCAGTGGGGCGACAAACTGCTGGGCGCATTGCGCCAGTCCAGCGTGCTGGCCGACGTGAACACCGATGCACAGAAGAACGGCCTGCAGGCCAATGTGAAGATCGATCACGACAAGGCACAGCTGCTCGGCGTCGATACGCAGGCGCTGCAGGACACGCTGTACGCCGCCTATGGTGGCCGCCAGGTCTCGACCATTTATGACCCCGAGGACAGCTATCAGGTCATCATGGAGCTGGCACCAGAGGCGCGCCGCGATGAATCGGCGCTGGACAAGCTCTATGTGGCCAGCAAGGCCGGCACGCTGGTGCCGGTGAGCGCGATTGCACACATCGAGCGCGAACGCGTCACCACCGCCGTCAACCATCAGGGCCAGCTGCCGGCGGTCACGCTGTCGTTCAACCTGCAGCCGGGCAAATCGCTGTCAGACGCCAGCGCAGCCATTATTGACGCGCAAAAACAGATCGGCATGCCGGCCTATGTGTTCGGCGCATTTGCCGGCGAGGCAGCGGTATTCCAGTCATCGCAAAGCAGCCAGCTGTGGCTGATCGTGATTGCCATTGCGGTGATTTACGTGATCCTGGGCGTGCTGTACGAAAGCTGGATTCACCCCATCACCATTCTGGCCGGCATTCCGTCTGCCGCGATTGGCGCCTTCCTCAGCCTGCGCATCGCCGGGCTGGAGCTGACCTTCATTGCCATGGTCGGCATCCTGCTGCTGGTGGGCATCGTGAAGAAGAACGCCATCATGATGATCGACTTCGCGCTGGAATCGCAGCGCACACAGGGCCTGCCGCCGCATGAGGCGATACGCCAGGCCTGCGTGCTGCGCTTCCGTCCCATCATGATGACCACCGTTGCCGCCATCGCGGGTGCATTGCCCATCGCGCTCGGCCTGGGCGCCGGTGCCGAGCTGCGCCAGCCGCTGGGCGTGGCCGTGGTCGGTGGCCTGCTGTTCTCGCAGCTGATCACGCTTTACGTCACCCCGGTGCTGTTCCTGGGCTTCGACGCGCTGATCCACAAGCTGGGCGGTCAGGGCTTCACGCCTGAAGCGGTGCATGACGACGACCAGCGCTAAGGCCTGGTTTTACCCCCTACCCTGATCCGCTCCATGCGGCACCCAGAACCCGGCCCAGCCGGGTTCTTGCACGTTTGGCGGGGAAGAACCCCGTTCACCGTGATCGCTCCCGCAAATGCAATGGAGCCTGCCTCAGCCCGCTTGCGCGAACTCCCCTGCCGCCACGCGCGCCAGCAGCGCATCCAGCTCATCCTGCCGGAACGGCTTGGCGAGAAATTCATCCATGCCGGTGCGCAAGCAGGCATCCCTGTCCTCGCTGTTGACGTTGGCCGACAGCGCAATCACCGGCAGATGCGGCAGTTGCAATTGCCGTTCACGCCGCCGCAGCCTGGCAGTGGCAGCAAGGCCGTCCAGCACCGGCATCTGCACGTCCATGAACACCACGTCGAAGGGCTGCACAGTCTGTTCGATCAGCGCGAGCGCCTGCTCGCCATTCTCGGCCATGACCACGTGATGGCCAGCCATGCTGAGGAAACGCTCGGCCACCAGCCGGTTCACCGGGTTGTCCTCGGCCAGCAGCACATTGAGCGGCCCGGAACGCGGCGCCGGCGATGGCACGGACGCCAACGCTTCGGCCGGCTGGAGCGGCAGCGTAAAGCGGAAGATGCTGCCGCCACCGGGGTTATCGTCCACCCAGATGCGCCCGCCCATCAGCTCGATCAGCTTGTGTGAAATCGACAGCCCCAGGCCGGTGCCGCCAAAGCGCCGCGTGATTGAGTTGTCGGCCTGCGCAAAGGCCTCGAAGATGGCCTTGCGCTTCTCCTGCGGCACGCCGATGCCGGTATCGCGCACGGCCACGGCCAGCACCACATCGCCATCCTTGCCCGGCCAGCATTCAGCCTCGATCGACACCTGCCCCTGCGGCGTAAACTTGAGCGCGTTACCGATCAGGTTGACCAGCACCTGCTTGATGCGCACGGCGTCGCCAATCAGATTGCAGGGTGCATTTGCCGCCAGCTGGAAGTGCAGCTCAACGCCATGCAGTGATGCCTGCGGCCTGAACATCTGCGCCAGATCGTTGAACAGCCGCGCCGGGGCGAATGGCGCCGGGTCCAGCCCGAAATGGCCGGCTTCGATGCGCGAAAAGTCCAGCACGTCGTTGACCAGCGACAGCAAGGCATCGGTCGACGCCTGGATCACCGCCACCTGCTGACGTGATTCCGCATCCAGCGGATGGTGTGCCAGCAACTGCGCCATACCGACAATGCCATTCATGGGGGTACGGATTTCATGGCTGATATTGGCGAGGAACTCGCTCTTGGCGCGGCTGGCTGATTCGGACACCTCGCGCGCCTCTTCAAGATCGGCCACCAGACGGCGCTGATCCTGCGCCACCTTGATCGAGTCGGTCAGCATTTCATTGAAAAACTGGGCACTGCGCAGGATGCCGAACAGGAACAGCAGCGACATCACGCTGAAAATCGCCCCGTAGTAGCCACCATGGAACAGGTTGGCGATGGTCTCGGGCACGATCATCAGGAAGGCATAGCTTTGCAGCACCGGCAGCACGGCCGACAGGATGGGCACCGCGCCGGCCACCATGCCGCCAAGCACGAAGGCAATAAAGAAACGCAGCGTATCGGTGCCGCCAACCATGAAGGGCACCACCCCCACGCCCCAGATCAGGCCCGAGACCGGCGCACTGAGTACGTAGCGCCGCAGCCAGTCATCCACGGTGACTTCATTGATCTCGGCGCGATGAAAGTCGCGCGCCAGCCGCAGGCGGTAAGCGGCAGTCAGCAGCGCCAACCCCCACCACACCAGCACATAGGGCCAGCGGAACTGCGTCATCGCCACGCCGGCCAACAGGGTTGCGTTGACGATGCTCATCCACTGCCCCACCGCCACGTTGCGATACAGCAACTGGGTGGTATGCAGCTTTACGGCCGGGCTTTGATCGGGCAAACGGAACATGACGACGCTTTCATGGGCAACGTGCAGCAGTATAGCCAGTCCACCTTGCTGATAGCAGGGTCAGGGCTTGCCATCGCTGGGAAGCACAGCCACCTCGTCCTTGCTGTCGGCAAGAATGTTGAGTGTCACGCGCCGGTTACGCGCACGCCCCTCGACCGTGTCGTTGCTTTCCTGCGGGCGGAACTCGCCATAACCGATGGCCACCAGTCGCTGCGGCGCCACCCCCGTCTGCACGAACAGCCGCACCACGCTGGCCGCCCGCGCGGCCGACAGTTCCCAGTTGGACGGAAACTGCGGCGAGGCAATCGGCTGGTTGTCGGTGTTGCCCTCGATCTGGATCAGGTTGTCGCTGCTTTTCACCAGCTCGGCCACGCCACGCAAGGTGGCCACCGAGTTGCTCTCCAGATCGGCACGGCCGGTCTGGAACAGCACCGAATCGCTGATTTCCACCGCAATGCCGCGCTTGGATTGCGTCACGCGCACCTTGCCCTGATCAATCAGCGCGCCCAGCGACGTACGGATATCGCTGGCCATGCTTTGCATCTTCTGCGTGGTTTCGGCCAGTTTGGGATTGGGCTGCTGCCCTTTGGCGTTGTTGTTCTGCGGCGGCGTCAGTTTTTGCGGAGCCCCCGGCACGATCTGGTTGGGCAGGCGCACCGGGTTCTGCGAGGTGGTCGGGTCGTTGCGGAAGGCATTGACCAGCGATTCGGACAACACCTTGTACTTGCCCTCGTTGAGCGACGACAGCGCATACATCACCACGAAGAATGCAAACAGCAGCGTGATGAAGTCGGCATACGACACCAGCCACCGTTCGTGGTTGTCGTGCTCTTCCGGATGTCTGCGCCGTTTCGCCATGCCTGCCCTGCCCGTTTACTGCACCGACAGGCGCAACTGGCTGGCGATGTGCGCCGCGGCCGTCACGCCGACCTTGCGCGCAAAGCGGTCCAGATAGCCTGGCTGCGGGGTAAAGTCGACTACGTCATCGGCCTTGATCACATCGCGTGCCACGCTGTCGACCGAACCAAGGCCATCGATCAGGCCCATCTTCACGCTTCGGGCACCGCTCCATACCAGCCCGGTGAACAGGTCCGGGTCGTCGCCCAGGCGCTTGCCACGGCCGGTCTTCACCACGTCGATGAATTGCTGGTGGATTTCGCTCAGCATGTCCTGCGCCTTGGCTTTCTGCTCATCATTCACCGGCGAGAACGGGTCAAGGAAGCCCTTGTTCTTGCCAGCAGTCAGCAGGCGGCGCTCGACACCCAGCTTTTCCATCGCGCCGGTAAAGCCGAAGCCATCCATGCGTACGCCGATCGAACCCACGATGCTGGCCTTGTCGGCATAAATCTTGTCGGCCGCCACGGCAGCGTAGTAGCAACCGGAGGCACAAATATCGCCCACCACCACGTACAGCGGCGTCTTGGGGTGTTTTTGCTTGAGGCGCACCATCTCGTCATGCAACTGGCCGGCTTCGACCGGGCTGCCGCCCGGGCTGTTGACCGACAGGATCACGCCCTTGGTGTTCTTGTCGTCAAACGCGCGCGTCAGGCCGTCGATGATGACCTGCACATTGGCCTCGCCACCGGCAGCAATCACGCCATCCATATTGACCATGGCGGTGTGCGGGCCGCTGGATGCGCTTTCCATTTCGCGCGAGCTACCACTGCCCACCAGCACCAGCGTCACCAGCAGCAGGTAGCCAAAACCCAGCAGCTTGAAAAAAATGCCCCAGCGCCGCTTCAGGCGCTGTTCCTTCACACCGGCCTGCAGCAGATCGTTGAGTACCTGGCGTTCCCAGTTTTCTTGCATGGTTCAGTCTTTCCTCGCGGGGTAATAGAAAACCTGCTCGTCTTCCTCGACCACATTGAGCTTGGTCAGATGGCGGCCCGGGCACGGCCCGCCCAGGCACAAGCCGGTCTGTGGCGCATAGTATGCACCGTGCGTGGCACAGACCAGATAATTCTGGCTCAAATCAAAAAAATCACCCGGCTGGTAATCCAGCTCGATGGGAATGTGCGCGCAGCTGTTCAGATAGGCATGCACATGGCCGCGATAGCGCACCACGAAAGCCGCCTGCGTGCGGCCATCCCACTCCACTTCAAAGCGTACACCCAAACCGCGATCGGGCAGCTCGCTGCCGGCACAAATGCGGATGCGCTGTGGCGTGTTGTCCTCAACCATGCTGCAGTATCCAGGCCGACAGTTGCTTGAAATCGTCAAAGTGCGCCAACGGCGACAGTGCCAGCAATTCGTCCAGCGGGTGCGCGCCATAGCTCATGGCCAGGCTGGCGCAGCCGGCATTGATCGCCAGCTGCAGGTCGTGCGTGGTGTCGCCGATCATCACTGCCCGCTGCGCCGGCACCATGGTTTCGTCGAACAGGTATTCGAGCATGGCCGGGTGCGGCTTGGAAAAGCTCTCGTCAGCGGTACGCGTGGCCACAAAGTGGTACCCCAGACCGGTCGATGCCAGCGCCCGATCCAGCCCCACGCGCGATTTGCCGGTAGCGACCGCCAGCTGGAAACCAGCCTCGCCCAATGCCTGCAGCCCTTCACGCACGCCGTCGAACAGCACCAGTGCCTCGTCCCGTGCCAGATAATGGTGGCGATAGGCATCGACGATGGCGGTAATGGTGGCCGCATCGGCAGCAGGCGCCAGATGCTGCATGGCCTCGCGCAAGCCGTAACCGATGACGAAACGCGCATCGCTGTCGGTCGGCACCGGCAGGCCCAGCTCGCCAAATGCCAGCTGGATGGCATGGGCTATGGTACCGGTGGAATCCATCAGGGTGCCGTCCCAGTCGAACACCAGCAGATCGAAACGGCGCGCCGGGTTGGCAAAATCAGCAGCAGGCATCAGTTCAGGGTATCCAGATAGGTTTGCAATTCTTTGGCCAGCGGTGCTTCAAGTTGCAGCTTGTCGCCGCTGAGCGGGTGAATCAAGGTCAGCCGCCACGCATGCAGGAACAGCCGACGCAGGCCGGCACGCGGCAACAGCCGGTTGATGGCCGGATCGCCGTATTTGTCGTCACCCAGGATGGGGTGGCCGCTTTCAGCCAGATGCACGCGGATTTGATGGGTGCGGCCGGTTTTCAGTTCGCATTCCAGCAAAGATGCATCGGCAAAGGTCTGGCGGCGGTTGACCACGGTATGCGAGGTCAGGCCGTCGGCCGATTTCTTCACCCGGCGCTCGCCATCGGGCGTCTCATACTTGAGCAGCTTGAATTTGACGTGGCTGCGCGGCTCGGGCCATACCCCCTGCACCAGCGCCAGATAGCGTTTGTCGATCTGGTGGTTGTCACGCAGCATCTCGTGCAGCTTCACCAGCGCGCTGCGCTTCTTGGCCACCAGGAGGATGCCCGAGGTATCCCGGTCCAGCCGGTGCACCAGCTCGAGGAATTTGGCCTGCGGCCGCTGCGCACGCAAGAGCTCGATCACGCCGAACGACAGGCCCGAGCCACCATGCACCGCCACGCCCGATGGCTTGTTGATGGCAATCAGCGCGTCATCCTCGAACAGGATAGGCAGCTCGACCTGTCCGCTGGCAGCCAGTGCCGGCGCATTATCGGGTTTCTCGGCCACGCGCACCGGCGGCACGCGCACGACGTCGCCCGCCTCAAGCTTGCGGGTGACATCGGCGCGGCCCTTGTTTACCCGCACCTCGCCGGCGCGCACGATGCGGTAGACATGGCTCTTGGGCACGCCCTTGAGGTGGCGCAGCAGGAAATTGTCCAGCCGCTGGCCCGCGGTCTCTTCGGTGATTTCGATGAAGGTGACAGACGCTTTGCTCGTCTCGGTCATGTTGACATATACTCTGTGTTGCGCTGCGATTCCGACCGGCAGCGTGGTGGCACCAGGATAAGTGCGTGCTGCCGGCCTTCGTGGCCCTGATTATCCTGCTCTTTGGTTTCTGATGCGCCGTTCACGCCGGCGACTGCCTTCCCGCCGCCCAGCAGTTGGGCCCCTTCCGGAGTCATTATCAATCTTCGGGAGCGCGAGCGCGGGACTCGCCAGACGTACGTTGCATACAGACCATGCTGGGATGCGGTTATTTCAGCTCACCGCAAAAAAAGTAGCGATGGTAATTGATTCGACCATACAACGCACTCACACGGCTTTTTACCGTTCTGCCCTTGCACCTGGTTGCCCGGCAGGATGGCTCACCGGCCTTTAAGGCCTCGGCTTAATCCGCGAAATTCAGGATGTACAAAACCCGCGCCAGATTCCCCTGATCCCGTTCTGCCATCCCCTGTTCCCCAACCCGGGAATGCGATTGCGACCCCGATCGGCTGCTGTGCCGTGCCGAGGCGCCCCTGCCGTATGAGTGCGTGCAGGAGCCTAAATGAAACGTATGCTGTTCAACGCGACGCAAGCCGAAGAGCTTCGCGTCGCGATTGTCGACGGTCAGAAACTGATCGACCTCGACATCGAAACCGTTGGTAAAGAACAACGGAAATCGAATATCTACAAGGGTGTCATCACCCGCATCGAGCCCAGTCTGGAAGCCTGCTTCGTCGACTACGGCTGCGAGCGCCACGGTTTTCTGCCGTTCAAGGAAATCTCCCGAAACTACATGCAGGAAGATGGCGGCCGTGGCCGCGTGGCCGACCAGCTGCGCGAAGGTCAGGAAGTCATCGTGCAGGTGGAAAAGGACGAGCGCGGCAACAAGGGCGCAGCGCTGACCACCTACATCAGCCTGGCCGGTCGTTACCTGGTGCTGATGCCGAACAACCCGCGTGGCGGTGGCGTATCGCGCCGCATCGAGGGTGACGAGCGCCAGGAACTGCGCGCCGTCATGGACCAGCTCGAAACCCCGCACGGCATGAGCCTGATCGCGCGCACCGCTGCCATCGGCCGTGAAGTCGAAGAGCTGCAGTGGGACCTCAACTACCTGCTGCAACTGTGGCGCGCCATCGAAGGCGCCGGCAACGGCCAGTCGGGCGCCTTCCTGATCTATCAGGAATCGAGCCTCGTGATCCGCGCCATCCGTGATTACTTCCAGCCGGACATCGGCGAACTGCTGATCGACAAGGTCGACATCTACGAGCAGGCCCGCCAGTTCATGAGCCACGTGATGCCGGGCAATGTGCAGCGCGTGAAGCTGTATCAGGACGACGTGCCGCTGTTCTCGCGCTTCCAGATCGAACACCAGATTGAAACTGCATTCGCACGTGAAGTGGCCCTGCCGTCCGGCGGCGCCATCGTCATCGACAAGACCGAAGCGCTCTACTCCATCGACGTGAACTCGGCCCGCGCCACCAAGGGTTCGGACATCGAGGAAACCGCTGCACGCACCAACCTGGAAGCGGCCGACGAAATCGCCCGCCAGATGCGCCTGCGCGACGTTGGCGGCCTGATCGTCATCGACTTCATCGACATGGAAAACCCGAAGAACCAGCGGGAAGTCGAAAACCGCCTGCGCGAAGCGCTGCACCACGACCGTGCCCGCGTGCAGACCGGCAAGATCTCGCGCTTCGGCCTGATGGAACTGTCGCGCCAGCGCCTGCAGCCGTCGCTGGAAGAAACCACCCATATCGCCTGCCCGCGCTGCCATGGCACCGGCTTCATCCGCGGTACCGAATCGTCGGCACTGCACATCCTGCGCATCATTCAGGAAGAGGCCATGAAGGACAACACCGGCGCCATCCACGCGCAGGTGCCGGTCGATGTGGCCACCTTCCTGCTGAACGAGAAGCGTGCCGAACTGTTCGCCGTCGAAGCCCGCCTCAAGGTTGGCGTGGTGCTGATCCCGAACGTGCATCTGGAAACGCCGAACTACAGCGTGACCCGTCTGCGCCACGACGATCTCAACCACATCGAGGAAGTGCTGCCGTCGTACAAGATGGTGGAAACCCCGGTCGAGGAAACCTACCAGCCGGGCAAGGCCAAGGAAGATCTGGCCAAGCGTCCGGAAGCCGCCGTCAAGGGCATCACCCCGGCACAACCGGCGCCGGTTCGCGAAGAGAAGCCCGAGCCGGTCAAGGTTGCGCCGAGCACCCCGTCGCTCTGGGGCCGCATCGTGGCCTGGTTCAGCGGCAAGTCCGAGGAAGCACCGGCTCCGGCCGAGCAGCCCAAGCGCAGCGAACGCTCGCGTGACGGCCGCCGCGACGGCCGCCGTGACCGCAACGAAAACCGTGGCGAAGGCCGCCGTGAACGTGGCGACCGTGCAGAGCGTGGCGAGCGCAACGACAAGAACGCCGAACGTGGCGAACGCAACGACAACAATCGCCGTGGCGGCAAGCCGCGCATCGAGGAAGACCAGGCAGCGCGCAGCGAGCGCCAGCAGGGTCGTGGCGAGCGCGAGCAAAACCGCGAACCGCGCGCAGAGCGTGCTGAACGCGCCGAGCGCCCGGAACGTCAGGAACGCCAGCAACAGGCAGAGCGCGCCCCGGCCGCCGAGCGCAGCGAAGGCCAGCAGCAACGCGCCCCGCGCGCCGAGCGCCCGCCGCGCGAACCCCGCGCCCCGCGCAACGAGCAGAAAGCCAAGCCGGTCGAGGCTGAACAGCTTGAACCGGCCGTGATCGAGCCGACCGCCGTGGTGGAAGGTGCGCCGGAAGCCGCAGTGCCGGCCGAAGGCGAAGGCCGCAGCCGTCGTCGTCGTGGCCGTCGTGGTGGCCGTGGTGGTGAACGTGGCGAAAACGGCGCACAAGAGACCGCAGGCGAAGGCAGCAATGCCGAGGGTGCGGAAGTTGCTGGCGAAACCGGCGTTGCCGAAGTGGCACCCGCTGCTGTTGCCGTTGCAGCCGTGGCTGCAACCGTCGCCGTCGAAGCTGCCGCCGTTGCAGAACCTGCGCCGACAGCCGCGCCGGTTGTGGCCGAAGTGGCCGCACCGGTCAGCGTAGCCGCTGTGCCGGCAAGCGAACCTGCTCCGGCGGCGGCCGCCGAAACCGCAGTGGCCGAAGCCCCGGCAGTCGAAGCTGTTGAAGCCGTTGCAGCACCGGTCATCGCGCCAGTAGCTGAACCGGTTGTGGTGGAGCCGGCACCTGTAGTGGCCGCAGCGGTGGAAGCCGTGGCAGCCCCGGTTGCCGAAACCGTCGCACCTACACAGGCCTCGCTGCCGCTGGAGGCTCCGGCCGCCAGCCCGGCGCTGCACGTGGTCACGCCGGAAGAAGCCGGTCTGGTGATGGTGGCAACGCGCAACGACACGCCGGCCCCGGTGGTCGACGTACCGGCAGCACCACAGCGCCGTCGCCGTCGTGATACCCAGGCGCAGGCCGCTGAAGCCGCTGCAGCCAGCGCACCGCTGGTACTGGTGGAAACACAGCAGGTCGAGGCTGTGGCCGCAGAAATCGCTCCGGCACCGGCCCGTCCGAGCCGTCGCGATCAGGCCCCTGCAGCCAGCAATGGCCAGTCTGGCGACCAGTCGCTGGTGCAGGTGGAAACCCGCAACGACTGATCGTTGTTCCGGGCCAGAAAAAAGCCGCTCATCCGAGCGGCTTTTTTCATATGCGGCGCGCTCAAGGCGCAAAAAGCACGGCGCAAAAGTGGAAAGGCCGGCAATGCTGAACTAGCATTGTTTTGCAGTGCACATAAAAGCCAGCCTAGAGGGAGGCATCACTTATGAAGCTAGAAGAACTGTTTGAACAAACACACAAGCTGCCGACCATTCCGCGCGTCGTACAGGAATTGATCGACAGTTTCGGCCAGGACGACATCGACATCGAGACCATTGCGAAGAAGATTTCGCTGGATCAGGTCATCACCGCCAAGGTATTGCGGCTGGCCAATTCGGCACACTTCGGCGCATCGCGTCTGGTCGGCTCGGTCAATGAAGCCGTCATCGTGCTCGGCTTCAACACCGTGCGCACCCTGGTGGTCGCCTCGGGCGTCACCGGCGCCTTCGTCGCCATTCCCGGCTTTGACCGCAAGCAGTTCTGGAGCCGCAGCTTCCGCGTCGCCAATACCGCGCGCGCCTTTGCCAAGGCGGTCAAATACAATCCGGAAATCGCCTTTGCCAGCGGCATGATCCACAACATCGGCGAAATGATGATCCATATCGTGGCGCCCGAAATCGCGGTCAAGATCGACCGCTTTGTCGAGAGCGGCGGCAACCGCGTGCTGCTGGAAGACAACAACATCGGCTTCGACTATGTGATGGTGGGCGAGGAA
Organism: Andreprevotia lacus DSM 23236; assembly: GCF_900176275.1. Taxonomy (GTDB): domain Bacteria; phylum Pseudomonadota; class Gammaproteobacteria; order Burkholderiales; family Chitinibacteraceae; genus Andreprevotia; species Andreprevotia lacus. The sequence goes on from NZ_FWXD01000003.1 coordinate 106,063, forward strand.
CTGGCACGCCGCTGGAACTTCCCGGACGAAATCCAGGCGGCCATCAAGTTCCAGAACGACCCCACCGCGCAGCCCAAGCCATCCAAGCTGACCGCAGTGCTGCATCTGGCGATCAAGCTGGAAGAGGCCGGCATCGACCAGCCCGCGACAGAATGGCCGCAAGGCGTACTGGAGCTGCTGGGCCTGAACCCGGAGCAGGCTGCCGCGCTGTGGGACACGGCACGCGCCGAACCGGGCGGGCTGGAAGAGCTGCTGGGCTGAACGCTGCCGACCAAAATCCTGCCGGCCGTATCGTGCAGGATTTTGCCGGCATGACCAAGGCATTAAACGGCCGTTTAGGGTTTGCCCCAATTGTTGAAGCTTACAGCGCCACCTACGCTGCGGGCGAGTTGTAAGTGGTGGTATCACCTGTACCGCTGCTGATCGCGTTAAAAATTCAAACTGAGGGGATTTACCATGAAGCTGCGTCAACTGGGTCTGATTGCCGGTGCGCTCTGCGCCGTTATTGCCTCGACTACGCTGGCGGCCGACAAGCCGCTGCAGGTAGCCACCGATGCAGCCTATGCGCCGTTCGAATCGCAGAACGAAAAAAAGGAAATCGTCGGTTTCGACGTGGACGTGCTGACCGCAGCAGCCGCCAAGTCGGGCCTGCACCTCAAGTTCGTCAACACCCCGTGGGAAGGCATTTTCGCCACGCTGGGCACGGGTGACCGCGACATTGTCTCCTCCGCCGTCACCATCACCGACGAGCGCAAGCAGTCGATGGACTTCTCCGACCCCTACTTCGAAGCCAAACAGCTGATCGCCATCGGCCCGAAAAGCAAGATCACCAAGTTTGCCGACCTGAAGGACAAGAAGGTTGGCGTGCAGACCGGCACTACCGGCGACGAAGTAGTGCAAAAGCTGCTGGGCAAGACCAACCCCAACATCAAGCGCTTTGAATCGACCCCGCTGGCACTGAAAGAACTGCTGAACGGCGGCGTGGATGCCGTGGTGGCCGATAACGGCGTGGTGGTGAACTTCATCGCCAACAACAAGAACGACAAGCTCAAGACCATCGACGATGCCTCGTTCGCCAAGGAGTATTACGGCTTTGCGGTGAAGAAAGGCAACAAGGCCCTGCTGGAGAAGCTGAACAAGGGTATCGCCGCCATCAAGGCAGACGGCACCTACGCCAAGATCTACAAGAAATACTTCGGCAACTGATCCAGCCGGCCGGGCCATGCCCATAGAGAAGCGCACGGCTCGTGCGCTTCTTTTTACGTCGGCCCTTGCATTCAATATTGTTTGAAAAGAAGAAATAATGGACTTCATCCATTTCTGGGAAGGCGTGCAACACGCCGTCCCGCCCCTCGCCCACTTCCAGTTGCAGATGATCTGGGAATACCGCGAGCTGTTTGTCGACGGCATCAAGATGACCTTGATGATCACCCTGATCTCCGTGGTACTGGGCACCCTGATCGGCCTGTTGATGGGCATGGCCCGTCTGGCCGACGTGCCGCACGGCCCGTGGAAATACCCGCTGCGCTTTTTCGTGCGCTGGCCGTCCGGCGCCTATGTAACGTTTTTCCGTGGCACACCGCTGTTCGTGCAGATCCTGCTGATCCATTTCGCGCTGATGCCCATGCTGGTGCACCCGGACGACGGGCTGCTGATCAGCGGCGAGCTGGCCGGCACCCTGCGGCAGGATTACGGTGCTTTCATGTCCGGCCTGGTGGCGCTCACGCTCAATGCCGGTGCCTATATCACCGAGATTTTCCGCGCCGGCATCCAGTCGATTGCGCGTGGCCAGTTCGAGGCCAGCCGCTCGCTGGGCATGAACTACTGGCAGACCATGCGCTGCGTGATCATCCCGCAGGCCTTCCGCCGCATGCTGCCGCCGCTGGGGAACGAGGCCATCATGCTGCTGAAAGACAGCTCGCTGGTCTCCGCCATCGGTCTGGCCGAGCTGGCTTATGCCGCGCGCACCGTAGCCGGCGCTTATTCGCGCTACTGGGAGCCCTATCTGACCATCTCGCTGATCTATCTGGTGCTCACCCTGTTGATGGCCAGCGGCGTGCATGCGCTGGAGCGCAAGTTCAAGGCCAGCGGCGGCGTCTGACCTGCGCACGACAATAAAAAACGGCGGAATCTTCCGCCGTTTTTTATTGTGTGGCCTGCATGCTGCACCTCGGCAACACAGCCAAGGCTTTACGCGCCAGTGTCATCCACCGGATTGCCTGCCGCAGCCTGCTCGGCCAGATAACGGGCACGCCGCGCCTCCTTCTCCACCTGCTTTTCCGCGCGCTTGGCATCGCGCTCGGCCTGCAGCGCAGCCTCCTTGGCGGCCTTGGCCTGTGTGGCCGCTGCCGCAGCGGCTTTCTGCTCGGCCTTCACTGCCTCACGCAGCGCCAGTTCGGCCGCTTCCATTTCAGCGACCTCGGCCTTGGTCAGACCAGGGCCGGTTTTCTCGAACCAGGCGATGGATTCAACGTGCGCAGTATGCGGGAACATATTGATCACGCCGGCCGACTTGAGCGTATAGCCCTTCACGTTCACCAGCACATTGGCGTCACGTGCCAGCGTGGACGGGCTGCACGACACGTAAACGATGCGCTTGGGGCCGTGCTCGGCGCTGATGGCCTTGACCAGATCGATGGCGCCATCGCGCGGCGGGTCGATCAGCATCTTGTCGAAGCGGCCCAGCCTGTCCAGCCACTCCTCGGTCATTTCAAACAGGTTGGCCACGGCAAAGTCGGTCATGTGATCGAGCTTGTTGTGACGTGCACCTTCAAACGCACGCTCCACCAGCTGCTTGCTGCCCTCCATGCCCAGCACCTTGGCGCCACGGCGTGCGATCGGCAGCGTGAAGTTACCCAGACCACAGAACATGTCGGCAATCACCTCGCCCGGCTGCGGGTCGAGCATCTTGATCGCACGCTCGACCATCACGCGATTGACCGCATGGTTGACCTGGGTGAACTCGGTCGGCTTGAACGGCATTTCGATACCGAACTCGGGCAACACATAGGTCAGCGCCGGCGCATCAAGCGGATACAGCGGGTATGCCGTGTCCGGCCCCTTGGGCTGCAACCAGATCTGCACGTTCCAGCGGTCCGCATATTCCTTGAACAGTTTTTCGTCGGCCGCGTTGATGGCTTCCATATTGCGGAACACCAGCACGGTGACGTTCTCGCCCATCGCCAGCTCGATCTGCGGCATGCGGTCGAAAATCGACAGCTGGCCAACCAACTTGCGCAGGTGCGGCAACTGTTCGGAAATCGATGCCGGCATCACCTTGCACTCAGTCATGTCGGCAATGAAGCTGGAGCGCTTTTCATGAAAACCCACCAGCACCGTGCCCTTCTTGGCCACATTGCGCGCCGACAGCCGTGCGCGGTGGCGGTAACCCCATTCAGGGCCGTAGATGGCCGGCAGCATGGCCTCGGCCTTGACGTTGCCGATGCGCTGCAGATTGTCTTCCAGCACGCGTTGCTTGGCAGCCACCTGGGCCGAGAACTCCATGTGCTGGATCGAACAGCCGCCACACACGCCAAAGTGCGGACAGGCCGGCTCGGTGCGCATGAAGCTCTCGGTATGGATTTCGGTCGCCTGGGCGTTTTCGAAATTCGGCTTCTTGCGGTAGCTGCTGTAGGTCACCGTCTCGAACGGCAAGGCACCATCGATGAAAATGGTCTTGCCGTCGACGCGCGCGACGCCGTGACCTTCAAAGTCCAGCGATTCGATTTTGGCTATGGGCATGTTGCGGAAAACTTGCGTAAAAACCGGTAATTATACGCGTTTGGCGGCCTCAGCAGCAGCCGCAAGCACTGCATGCAACACCGATAGACCACTGTGAACATGCTGACATGGAAATTTTTCACATACCTCACTAACATAGCGAAGATCCTGAAAATAATTTCCCATAACTTTCACGCTTGGTTGACATGCCAGATACCGCCATCATCACGCGCTCCAATGCCATGTCGCCGGACCATTTCTCTTGGCTGCGGCTGGAACAGTGGATACTCAGCAGCGATTGGGAACGCTTCTGCATCGAGCTTGCCAACCGCACACTGCAGGCTTTTCAGGGTCGGCGGGTGTTCCTGATCCTGCCTGCGGCGGGCCAGCCGGAAATCCATGCGCAGGCAGTCACCGGCCAGCGCGCGCTGGCCTTTGCCCAGCCGCAGCAGCCGGAGCACTTCTTCGGCCTGGCTGGCGAGGAGCTGATACGGCAAATGAGCGAGCCGGTGTTGTCCATCCAGCCGGTTGACTATGCGCCACACGATATCTGGGATGACGTCACCGCCAGTTCGTCGCTGTACCGCGTTACCTTGCCACTGATGCATGCCAATACACTGGTCGGGCTGCTGTACGTCGAGTTCGGCGATCTGGATCATGTCGCCGCCATACTCGACTCGGCCGCATTTCACCTGGAGTGCGAGGCCATTGCCTCGCTGCTGCTGGAGCGCCATGTCGCGCACAACCACGGCCGCGACAGCTCGCCCGACGAGATCACCGAACGCCTGCGCGTGGGCCTCATGCACGCGGAGGAAGACCGCGCGCGGCTGCAAAAGCTGCATCAGGTCACGCTCAAGCTGACCGATGCCCCCGATCTGGACGAGCTGTACCGCCGTGCCGTCAGCCTGTCCCTGTCCGAGCTGGACCTGGACCGTGTGGCGATCTTCGAGACGGATTTCGACAAGAACGAAATGCGCGGTACCTATGGCACCGATAACAATGGCCAGCTGACCGACGAGCACTGGTTCATCAGCACGCTGCCGGTGCACCCGCTGTTCGAGGAAAGCCTCAAGCGCCCCGGTGAGGTCATCGCCAACGAAGATGCGGCGCTCTATTACAACAAGGTAGTAGTCGGGCGTGGCTGGAATGCCATGATCGGCCTGTGGCTGGATGGCCGCATGATAGGCTGGATCGCCACCGACAACTTCCTGCGCCGCCGCCCGCTGCAACCGTCGCAGCGGGAAATGCTCAAGCTGTTTGCCGCCATCCTGTCGCAATTGATCGGCGTGAAGCGCGTCGAGCAGGAAATGCGCACGCTCAACCTGCAGCTGGCCGCCGCCCGCGACCACGCCGAGGCCGCCAACCGCGCCAAGAGCGAATTCCTGGCCACCATCAGCCACGAAATCCGCACCCCGCTCAATGGCGTGCTCGGTTTTGTGCAACTGCTGCGCGAAACCCCGCTGACCGGCGAGCAAACCGATTATGTCGATACCATCGCCCACTCCGGCGATACCCTGCTGTCGCTGATCAACGATCTGCTGGACTTCTCCAAGATCGAGGCCGGCAAATTCGTACTGGAAAGCAAACCCTTCGACCTGCGCGTGGCCGCAGCCGAGGCGTGCACCATGCTGGGCGCCCGCGCCGCCGAAAAGCGCCTGGCCTTGCGGCTGTCCATTGCTCCCGATCTGCCGGCCGGTTATCTGGGCGACGCCATCCGCATGAAGCAGGTGCTGGTCAATCTGATCGGCAATGCGCTCAAGTTCACCGAGCAGGGCGAGGTCCACGTAACCCTGGCACCAGCCCCACAGGGCATCCGCATCGCCGTCAGCGATACCGGCATCGGCATCGCGGCGGACAAGCTGCCGCAACTGTTCCAGCGCTTCTATCAGGTTGATTCGACCTCGACGCGCCGCTACGGCGGTACCGGTCTGGGGCTGGCCATCTGCAAACTGCTGGTCGAGCAGATGGACGGCGAAATCGGTGTGGAAAGTTGCGAGGCACACGGCACCACCTTCTGGTTCACCCTGCCCGCCAGCCCGGCCGATGCCGGCCCGCTCTGGGCCGCACACTGGCAAGCCTTGCCGGCCGACCTGGCCACCCTGGCCGGCTGCAAGCTGGGCTGGGACAGCAAGGCCCCCTACCACGATGACATCCGCACCGCGCTGGCCGGTGCCGAAGTCACCTGGGTGCCACCCGAGCAAGCCGACATCGTGTTCTGCGACAATGGCACCCGGCATGCGCATGCGCGCGGCATCATCATCCCCAGCTGGGATGTGCTGCGCGATCTGCCGCTCAACAGCAGGCCGCTCAAGCTGCCGCTGCTCAACCCGCAATACCTGGCGCGGCAACTGGCCACGCTGCTGCGCCCCGTGCTGCTCGGCCCGCCCCGTGCCGCCCCTCACAGCAGCGATGCCGGCCCCTTCCGCCTGCTGCTGGCCGAGGACAGCAGCGTCAACCAGCGCGTGATGAGCTATTTCCTGGCCAAGCGCGGTTATGAGGTCGTCGTCGCCCAGGATGGGCAGGAAGCCGTGCAACTGGCCAGCCAGTTCGATTTCGATCTGGTGCTGATGGACTGGCAGATGCCGCGCATGGATGGCCTGGCCGCCGCGCAGGCCCTGCGCGCGCAACCGCGCAGCCGCCACTGGCCCATCATTGCGCTGACCGCCAATGCTGGCAATGACAACGAAAGCCAATGCCTCGAGGCCGGCATGAACGCCTTCATCGCCAAACCCATCGACCTGCAGAAGCTCGATGCACTGATCCGCCACTGGCTGCCTGCAGCCAAGCCACACTGATTCACCTTGCGTTTGCTATGCTGCACCGTGGCAGCCTGTTAGACTGTCGCCCCTTTGAGTTAGCGCCAAGTCATTGTGAACAAAGCACCTTTTTCCGCACTCGGCTTGCTGCCGGACTTTCTGGCCAACCTGGACAGCCTGGGCTATCTGCAGATGACGCCCATCCAGGCCCGGAGCCTGCCCATCATCCTCGACGGGCATGACCTGATCGCCCAGGCCAAGACCGGCAGCGGCAAGACGGCCGCGTTCGGCATCGGCATCCTGTCGCATGTCAACCCGCGCTTTTTCGGCATCCAGGCCTTGGTGCTGTGCCCCACGCGCGAGCTGGCAGACCAGGTGGCCAAGGAGCTACGCCGGCTGGCGCGCCACATCGACAACGTGAAAATCCTCAGCCTGTGCGGCGGCTCGCCCATGGGGCCGCAGATTGCCTCGCTGGAGCACGGCGCGCACATCGTCGTCGGCACGCCGGGCCGCATCCGCGATCATCTGGGCCGTGGCAGCATCGTGCTCAACACCATCAGCACGCTGGTGCTGGATGAAGCCGACCGCATGGTGGACATGGGTTTCTACGACGATATCGCCGGCATCGTCAGTGCCTGCCCCAAACGCCGGCAGACACTGCTGTTCTCGGCCACCTACCCGGATACCATACGCAAGGAAAGTGCACGCTTCCTGAAAAGCCCGGTCGAGATCAAGGTCGAGTCGCTGCACGACGCCAGCCGCATCGAACAACGCTTTTATGAAATCGACGACGCCGAGCGCAACGCCACCGTCGGCCTGCTGCTTGATCATTACCGGCCGCAATCGGCGCTGGCGTTCTGCAATACCAAGATCCACTGCCGCGAGCTGGTGGCCGAGCTGCAGGCGCAAGGCTTTGCCGCGCTGGCGCTGTATGGCGATCTGGAGCAGCGCGACCGCGACGAAATCCTGATCCGCTTCGCCAATCGCAGTTGCTCGGTGCTGGTGGCCACCGACGTGGCCGCGCGCGGTCTCGACATCAGCACGCTCGACGTGGTGATCAACGTCGATGTCTCGCGCGATACCGAGGTGCACATCCACCGCATCGGCCGCACCGGCCGGGGCGAGGACAAGGGCATGGCGCTCAGCCTGGCGTCGCCCGGCGACAAGAAATGGGTAAAGCTGATCGAGGAATACCAGGGAGGGCCGGTGCGCTGGTTCGGGCTGGACACGCTCACCCCGGGCGCGGCCGCGCGCGAGCCGGCGATGGTGACCTTGTGCATTGCCGGCGGCAAGAAGGACAAGCTGCGCCCTGGCGACATCCTTGGCGCGCTGACCGGCGAGGTCGGCCTGACCGGCGACAGTATCGGCAAGATCAATATCGCCGAGTTCCTGAGCTATGTGGCGCTCGACCGCCGCGTGGCACGCCAGGCGCTGCAACGGCTGGCCGAGAGCAACATCAAGGGCAAGCGCTACAAGGTTCGATTGATCGAGGATTGATCGCCAAACAGAAACACCGGCCAAGGCCGGTGTTTTTTTGTGCCAAGCACGTGCTTCAGTGCAAATAGTCTTCGCTGCGCCGCCCCACCGAGCTGCGCCGCTCGTTGCCGTTCAACAGCAGGTTGGCCCAGTGCCAGAACTCGTCGTCCGAGTCGGGCAGCACGCGCCGGTCGGCTGCACGCCGTTCGAATTGCGAATCGGCAGTCAGCGGTTCAAGCATATGGGGCTGTGCCCCGTGCAAGATTGCATGTTTTTCCATCACAGGCTCCAAGATCGGCCAGCAGGCGCGATCAGCGCAACATGCCGGCAGTCACACACGACGGCGCCCGGTCGGCGCCCAACTGGTTTGGTCCATCGACCTCCCCGCGACCAGGATCGCAGTGCGGCCCGGCCGTTGGTGCCGTGATCGCGGCACCGTATCTTGTCCCGACCCAGTGTAGTCCTGCGCCACCCCAGTGCCGAAACCGTGCAGACCAGCGGTACCTGGTGTAAGGCGCACATAAAAAAACGCCCCTTGCGGGGCGTTTTCCTGACGATGCGGGCAGCCCATCAGGCTGCAGGTGCACGCTCGTCCTTGTGGCGGAAGCTCACCCGGCCCTTGGTCAGGTCGTACGGCGACATTTCCACTGTCACACGGTCGCCTTCCAGTACACGGATGCGGTGCTTCTTCATCTTGCCCGAGATATAGGCATTGATCTCGACGCCATTGCTCAACTTAACGCGAAAACGCGAATCGGGCAGCAGTTCGGTAACGACGCCCTCAAATTCGATCAGGTCTTCCTTTGCCATACGGCTACTCCTGCAGGAAATGCCAACAACGTGGCGCCCCGCGCTGCAGCAACAACGCGGGGGTGCAACAAAACCGGCTACAGGCACGCAGGAAAATGGCGGCGGTGCAGGAAAGGTTCGATGCGGGTGGGGTTGCGGCCGCCTTCTGGCCGTGTAGCCGCAACACGGATGATCAGCCTGGCCGGGTGATATGCAAACACGGCCCAGGTGACTGGTTTAGCCCTCTATTCTAGCGTGCCTTGGCTGCCACCGCAGCGGAAAGATCACAAAACGCAGCTGACACGCCGCAGCTTATTTAAGAAAAAGCTTGCGCAGCCGCCAAAACATGCGTAAAAAGATCAGCGCAGGATTTATCAAGCCGTGAAGTTGCGGTGTTCGTTGTAGCGACTACCTCGTTTTGCCAATTCCCTTGATTGTCATGCACCGGCTAATCCCCGTTTTTTTCATTTTTCATTCAAAGGAAATACCATGGCTAACGGTACCGTTAAGTGGTTCAACGACGCTAAGGGCTTCGGCTTCATCACTCCGGACGAAGGCGGCGACGACCTGTTCGCGCACTTCTCGCAAATCATGTCCAATGGCTTCAAGAGCCTGGCTGAAGGCCAACGCGTGACTTTCGACGTCACCACTGGCCCGAAGGGCAAGCAAGCTTCCAACATCAAGGCTGCCTGATCGGCCCTTGCGTTGAGCTAGAAAAAACCCGGCAACTGCCGGGTTTTTTTACGTCTGTCGTTTTTGCGCTGCCTCACGTACCACGGGCAGCACGACGCAGTGCCTTGGCGGTCGTCACCGCTGCCTGCGCCTGGGCGCGGTCACCGCGCAGGGCGGCCACCACCTCGTCGACCCCCACCGGGCTGAAGCGCCCCGCCCACTCACCCGCCGGGCGTACCCAGATGCCACGTTCGAACGGCCACAGGTGCTCGTAGACCACCACGGGGCTCAGATCCTCGCTGTGGCGCGCGTCGGCAATCCAGCGGTAGTAGCCACCATCAACGTGGCGAAAATACGATGCGTTCGGGTCCATGTGCAGCTCCGGCAAAAGCGCTAGTGTAGAGCGCCCAACAAATCCCTGCTGGCTGTGTTGCACGCCTGCCGCCCGCACCGCGGGCAAACTGGCGGGCATCGCGGAAAGCCAGCACAGCCAGCAGACGTACCCGCCTGCTAGCATCGGGTATGTCTGCTGCTCATTCCCATTTGCTGTCCGGCCGTGGCGTCCTGCTGTCGGTCACGGCCTCGTGCGTGTTTGCCGCGCTGGGCTGGTACACCGTTCTGCTCACTCCGCTGGCCGGGATCGATATCTACGCCTGGCGTGTGGTGTGGACCGTGCCGGCCATGCTGCTGGTGCTGGCGCTGCTGCGCCATGGCCCACGCCTGCGCACCATGCTGGGCCGGTTGCGGCACGAAAAACGCCTGTGGCTGGCGCTGCCGGTGTGCGCCCTGCTGCTGGCCATCCAGCAATGGCTGTTCATGTGGGCACCGCTGGAAGGCCGCCTGCTGGAAGTCTCACTCGGCTATTTCCTGCTGCCGCTGGTCATGGTGCTGGTCGGGCGCGTGTTCTACCACGAGCGGCTGTCACGGCTGCAATGGCTAGCCGTGGCGTTCGCGCTGGCCGGGGTATTGCACGAACTATGGCTGACGCGCGCGTTCTCGTGGGTCACCCTGCTGACCGCACTGGGCTATCCGCCCTATCTGATGCTGCGCCGCCATGTACAGCTGGAAGCGGTCAGCGGCTTTTTGCTGGAAACCCTGCTCATCCTGCCGTGGGCAGCCTGGCACCTGGCCAGCCATCCGCTCGCCACCAGTGCACTCACGCTCAAGCCCATGCTGTGGCTACTGCTGCCGGGGCTGGGCGCCTTGACCGCGTGGGCGTTTGCCAGCTATCTGGCCGCCAGCAGGCTGTTGCCGATGAGCTTGCTGGGCATCCTCGGCTACGTGGAGCCGGCGCTGCTGTTCATCATTTCGGTAGCCTTCCTGCACGAGCCCTTCAGTGCCAGCGGGCTGGGCACCTACGTGCCGATCTGGATCGCCATCGTGCTGACCTGCAGCCAGAGTGCCTTGCAGCTACGACGTCAGTTGCGTTCATAACGCGATGGCTCGGGCAGCAGGCGTGCCAGAGTTGCAGCAACGCGCTGCAACGCCGGGTCATCATCCGGCGCATCATCGCTGGTGTCGTTGATGCAAAAGAACGGGATGGTGCCTAGGTCGCGCTCCAGCTGCGCAAATTGCCCGGCGGCATCGGCGTCACCGGTGCTCAGGTAACGCGGCGCAATCACGCGCTCGTCCGCCTGCCCTGTGGCCACCAGCCAGCGCAGATACAGGTCGGTCAGCACCGGCGGTACCCGCCAATCGCGGAAGGTGGTGCTGCGCACGCGGGCAAACAGCTCGGCGGCTTGTTCCTCCAGCGCAAACAGCGCGCTTTTCAGCATGCCACGCGGGATATGCGCATAGGGTGCCGGCACATGCTGATAGCCCGGCACATGCTGCTGCAGCCAGTCCCGCGACCAGACAGCCGCATTCACCAGCGCGGTCTCGTGCGGCTGCAGCTCGGGGTAATCGGGCACCAGCGTGGCCTCGCGGTACACCACTGCGCCACGCGGGCCAAACAAGCTGGCAACGTCGAATGGCGCACCGAAAAACACATCGTCGTTGCAGTAGACAAAGCGCTCGCTCAAACCGGGAATGCGGTGCACATACGATTCGATATGCCCCGCATCGAACACCGGCAGCGCCTCAGCGGGCAGCAGCTCGCGGTGATCGATCACCGTCAGTTGCGCATGCTCACCCAGCCAACCCGGCCGTTGCTGGTCGGTGACCAGATAAACCCGCCCGTGGTCCGGAAAAAAGCGTTCCAGCGCGCGCAGGCTGTAGCGCAGCTCGCCATTATCGCGATAGCGTCCAGCCACATTGCCATAGCGTGCCAATGCGGACGGATCATGCGCTGCACACCAGCGCGCCCACGCAGCGGCACGGCGTGCCTGCCAAGCCGGGTCGGCGCCGTTTACCCACAGATAGACTATGTCGATCGCTGCCATGCGCGCTTCCGCAATGCAAAACGGCATGATACGCGATGCCATTGGCGTGGCGCACCGGCGTGCGGCGCGACCTACCCCGGCTTGCGCTTCGACACCCACATCGAAATCACCGCGCTGACCACCACCTGGTTGGCACGATCAAGCACCTCGACCTGCACCGGCAGCTCGAAGCCACCGGCCCAATCCACCACCCCGTCGATGCGCGCCACGGCGCGCAAGTCGGTATCCGCTTTCTTCAGATACTGCACCGTCATGCCCTTGGGTATCCAGCGATGGCTGGCGGGAATGGTCACGTCGGTCATGCAGCCGGCAGCCAGCTCGGCCATATTGCACATGGCTATCGCATGTACGGTGCCGATGTGGTTGCAGACTGCACGGCGCTTCTTGATGGTCAGCTCGCAATGGCCGGGGGCCAGCACGGTGAAACGCGGGGAGATCGAGCCGAAGTACGGTGCCTTCCAGCACACCAGGCGCGAAAACAGCCAGCGTCCGCCCGGTTTGCCATGCAGGCGTAGCCACAGACGCAAGAGCGGGGGCGTGGTGGAATGCGGTTCGGCCATGGTCGCTCCGTAGCGGCGTGAGTGTGCTGCAGTATGGCAAGCCGGCCATGCCCGCGCCGATCAGGCGCGTACGCAAGGTTGCCGTTTGAATTGTCATGTACCGTCGCCAGAATGGCTGCCATCGCATGCTCAGCCCTTGCCGATGAGTGACGTTTGCCAGACCTGTGGCGCTTGTTGCGCCAGTTATCGCGTGTCTTTCTATTGGGGCGAGACCGATGCCGCACCCGGTGGCAGCGTGCCCGCCATGCTGACGGTGCCGGTATCGCCCCACCACGTGGCCATGCGTGGCACCGAGCAAAAACCGGTACACTGCGCCGCGTTGCAGGGCACGGTCGGCATCTCGGTCGGCTGCAGCATCTATGCGCTGCGCGCCAGCACCTGCCGCGAGTTTACTGCCGGTGACGAACGCTGCGCCGATGCACGCAGCCGGCACGGCCTGCCGCCACTCATGCGCCAGCGCTAGAGCCCGTTGGCAGACGACCGCCGGTCCAGCGCCGGATGCAATCGTCATCCGGCTGCCAAACCAGCGGCGTATGCTGTTTCCATATTGATCCTCTGCCCCGGCAACGCGGGCCAGGAGCTGTGATGCTTTCGTTTGTCGTCGCCGCGCTGATTGCCGGCGGCGCCCCCATCATCAACCCGGACGAACCGGCCGCACTGCGGCAGGACATGCAGGCTGCGGCTAGGCTGGAAAGCCGCGACCCGTGGGCCGCCGCCGTACGCTACTGCCGTGCGGCGCGCAGCGGCGTGACCGAGGCGCAATACCGGCTGGGCATCCTGTATGCGTTTGGCGCCGGCGTGCCCGAAGACCGCAAGGCAGCGGCCAGCCTGTTCTCGGTCGCCGCGCAGCAGGGCCATGCCGAGGCGCAGACCATGCTGGAAACCATACGCTTCAGCAGCGATGCGTTGCCACCTTGCGTACTGGGCAATGTAGACCCGCCGCATGCGGTACTGCCGATTGCCGGCCTGGTCGATCTGCAGCAAATCATCGACGGCCTGCCGCCGCGCAAACGCTGGGTGGCCGAAATGGTGGAGCGCATGGCCGGCTGGTACAACATCGACCCACGGCTGGCGCTGTCGATTGCCACCGTTGAATCACGCTTCGAGCCCAAGGCCCGCTCACAGGCCGAGGCCATGGGCGTGATGCAGCTGATCCCCGCTACGGCAGAGCGATTCAATGTGCGCGATGCCTATAACGCCAGCCAGAACATACGCGGCGGGCTACGCTACCTGCGCTGGTTGCTGGACCGCTATCGCGGCGATGTCGCACTGGCCGCCGCCGGCTATAACGCAGGCGAAAAGGCGGTCGACCGCCATCGCGGCATCCCGCCGTTCGATGAAACCCGCCAGTACGTGATCAAGGTGCACCAGCTTTACCCATATGCCATGCACGTGCCGGATGCCGGTCGCTGGGACGAGCCGCCGCCCTACTCCAGCCAGCTGTCACCATTGCCGAAAAAAGGCCGGGGCGCCCACAAGACGACCCGGCCCTGAGGCAACAGCCTGATCAGCTGCGGTTGTGCTCGATCCAGGCGGTGAACGCCTTCCAGTAGCTCGCCAGATAATCCAGCGTGGGCTGCGCGGTGATTTCGCCGTTTTCCAGCGACTGGCTCACATTCAGATAAGCCTCGGGCTGGCCCAGCACGCGCAGGTTGAGATAAGCCAGCACCTGGCGCAGGTGATGTTGCGCGCCAAAAGTGCCAATATTGCCGATCGATGCCCCCAGCACAGCGGCGGTCTTGCAATCCCACTTGCTCTGCCCATACGGACGCGATGCCCAGTCAATGGCGTTCTTGAGCACGCCCGGAATCGAACGGTTGTATTCCGGCGTGATGAACAGAATGGCATCGGCCGCAGCCACTTGCTCGCGCAGCAACTTGACCACGGCAGGCGGATCATTCTCAAGATCCTGGCTGAAGAAGGGCAAGGTCGAAATGTCGAACTGGCTCAGCTCGTAACCTGCCGGCGCCAGTTTCTGTAGTGCGCGAAATACGCTCTGGTTGATCGAATTGCTGCTGATACCGCCAACAATGGCCAAAACCCTGGTGCTCATGATGACTCCTTGGTGGGAAGAAACCTGCAAGCCGGTTTGTAGTGGGACTGCATGACAGCCGCGCTACAAGCAGGTCAGAACGTTGTCTGCTGCCAGGCCGGCAGCGCCTGCACACGCTGGAACCATGCCTGCAGATGGGCAAACTGCTGCAGCGGCATCCGGCCTTGTTCTTGATAGCCCAGCGCGGCGGCCAGCGCATACTCTGCCAGCGTTACTTGCTCACCCACCAGCCAGGTGCGCGTGGCCAGATGGTCATCCAGCACCTTGCCCAGGCGAACCGCATCGACCTCGGCACGCTGCACCACCACCGCATCCCGCTCGCCCATGCCCAGCATGCCTTTCATGCAGTTCTCCCATGCCAGCGCCCCCAGGGCGATAGACCAGTGCTGCGCACACCAGAACAGCCAGCGGTTCACATCCACCCGCGCTTGCAGTGTGGCGGGATAGAGCGTTTGGCCCGGGGTGAGGTCGCACAGGTATTGCATGATGGCGTACGACTCCCACAACACGAAGTCGCCATGCTCGAACACCGGAATCTTGCCATTGGGATTGCGCTGCAACAGCTTGGCACGCTCGTCCGGCAGGCTGATATTGCCCACCTCCACCAGCTCGACTGGCGCGCCAAGATGCAAGACCGTCATCACCGCGCGGCGCGCGCTGGCCGACATGGGATGGTGGTAGAGACGCATGGGCGCATCGACGGCCTGGGTGGATTCAAGGGTCAAGGCAACAACGGGGCTGGGCTGGCTCATTTCAACACTCCTTGCTGGATTTGGTGGTTGCGGCTTGCGAATACGACAGCATGCTGTCATTTGTTGCAGCATAGTCAATTGGACAGCATACTGTCAATATGCAAAACACAAACCCCGCCCGCACCCCGGCCGCCGATGCGCTGAGCTGGCTGATGGTGCAAATCTTCCAGCTCAATGGCGCGCTCACCGCCGCCGGCGATGCGCTGGCCAAACCCGCCGGGCAAAGCACCGCCCGCTGGCAGGTGCTGGCCTGCGTGGAACGCGCACCCATGCCGGTGGCGCAAATCGCCCGCACACTCGGCCTGGCGCGGCAAAGCGTGCAGCGCGTGGCCGATCTGCTGGCGGATGAACAGTTGTGCCGCTATGCCGACAACCCGCAGCACCAGCGCGCCAAGCTGCTGGTGCTGGAAGCAGCAGGCAGCAGTGCACTGGCCGCCATACAGGCAGCCCAGCGCAGCTGGGCCAATGCACTGGGCGAGCAACTGGCCGCCACCGGCACCGATGCAGAACACATCAAGGCCGCCAGCGCCGTACTCGGCCAATTGTTGGCCCTGCTGAAACAGGAGGGAAAGGATGACGACTGAAGCACAGACCGGCAGCGCACCCGTCGGCACGCTTTATGAACTGCTGCAAAACGTCACCGACGCCACCAGCTTCCTCATCTTCGCCCATGCACTGCAGCAGGATCACGCGCAGCGCGGCGAGCACTGGTCCGCGCAGAACATCGCCGACTACCTCGCCGCCGCCCTCGACTGGGCCGACAGCACCCATCTGGGGAAGACCCAGGGCCTGAACGACGCCCCGCCCTGGAAACGCTTTGCAATGTTTTTGTATTACGGGCGCAGTTACCCGTGAGCAGGCCGTCAGCGCACCCGGAGTAACACAGCGTTTTATCCGTGCAGGGTCAACGCCACCGAGCTGTTGCATTCCGCATCAAGGTGCAACAACCGGCCGGCGACATCAAACATCAGCCAGCCCTGTTCACACTCCTTGAGACGCGATGCGGCATCCAGCGGCCACGCCAGCTCCGCCAGGCGCCGTTCGTTGCCGATCCGGTACAGGTGCCAGACCAGTTTTTCATCGCAGATGCCGCCTGTGGCCAGCATCTGCCGCCCCATCCGCAAATAGCCTTGCTGCAGCAGTTGCTTGCCCTGCGGCACCAACAACTGCGAGGTATAGGTGTGCGAATAGACTCGGTAGCTGAGTGCCACCCCCTTCGCGCCCAGCCGGGATTGCCAGTAATCCACCAGCACGCCGTTGGCATCCAGCATGCGCAGCGCATCCGGCTGCGGCGGGGCATCAATGCGATCTCGTGAGCTCAAGCGGCGCTTGGGCAGCGTATAGGTCCAGCGCTCCATGCCGCCACGCCCGTCTTCCACCAGCATGTACTCGGCCTGCGCGGTCGTGGTCAGGGCCAGCACCTCGCCCGGCAGATCATTCACCTGCCACAACATCTGCTGCAGCGAGCTGCTCACATCCAGCACCCGCAAACTGCGGCGATGCGCTACGGTCCAGGCAACACCATCGAATTGCTCCGCATAGTGGCTGAATTCGCCATAGCCCAGCTCGTGCACCTGCCGCTGTATCAGGTCCAGCCTCGCCACGCGCCAGCCTTGTTCACGCGGCGCCAGCGCCAGCGCCACCTGGCCGCTGTAGGCCAGCACCAGCCGCCGTGCCGGCATGGCATAGCGATGTTTGACCCGCCCGGCAGCGTCGACCACCAGGCAGCCGGCCTCGCCGACTGCCAGCAAGTAGTTGCCCTCCGGCAAAACGACCGCGTCGAAAATCGGCAATGCACCAGCTGCTGGCGCGGGGCAATACAGCGTGCCGGACTCTTCCTGCTTGTCCTTGGCCGGCGGCACAGGCAGGCCCGAGCTGGGTAGGTCGCTCTGCAGCAACTTGCTGCCACTGCGATCCAGCAATTGCTGGAGCTGGCTCTTGGTAAGCTGCCCTGCGCAACTGGCCTGGTCTGCCAGTACGGCGGTGATCAGCAGGCGCGGCAAACCGGTCTGCAGCGCGTCCTTGGCCTCCACGGCCAGCAGGGCCAGCGCCAGGGCCGAACGCTCCGCTACCGCGTGCGGGTCATGCTGGACGCGGGCCAGCAAGCCGGCATGGACCTGCAGGGTGTCTGGCAGCAACATGGCACGTTGCACCAGCGCACGCATGGCCAGCTGCCCACCGGCCGCTTCCACCGCCTGCAACCAGGCAGCCGCCTTGTGCCGGTGCGTGGCCAGCGGCCAGATCGCGTCTACCGCTTCCAGCCAGCGCCCTTGCAGTGCCAGGGTGTCTGCCCATTCCAGTCGCAGGCGCGCGGCAGCATCCGGCCAGCGCTCCTGCAACTGCAGCAAGGCATTGGCAAATGCACCGTCGCGCCGAGCCACCGCCAGCGCCGTTTGCCAATCGCCGGCCAGCACGTGCAGCCGCACGATGGTTTCCGAAGCACAATCCCACTGCAGCGCCAACTCGGCAGCCTGCTTGAGGCGGCCATGCTTTTCCAGATAATCCAGCGCTTCCTGGCGGGCAAACAGCAGCTCGGCCAGCACAAACACCGCTTCATCAATGCGCCCGGCGCGATCAAGCTTTTCAAAGCTCTGTCGGTACAGTTTGCGCATGTGTGCCTGCAACTCGTTACCGACATTCAGGCTGGCGCCACCTGCACCTGCGCTGCTCAGGCTCAGGTTCTGCCGGGCCATCGGCGTGCCGAACGCCTGCCCCAGATCGCCGTCTCCACCCAGCGGAATGGCATGACGCAGCGCCTCATCCAGCTTGCCTTCCTCGAACAGTGCCAGCATGCGGCGCATATACGCCGCCTGGCGCATGCTGAGCAACTGCGAGAGCTGTGATGTCATGGCAAAGCGGGCCAGCCAGTCACGCCAACGCTGCGGCAAGAGCTTGCGCCGGCGCTCGGGCAGTTGCTTGCCGCCTTGTTGCCCACCGGCAGACCCTGTGCCGCGGGCAGCGCTTCCACCCACGCGCACCGGATCAACCTGCCAGCTTGCCGGCGTAGTACCCCGCAGGTTTTCGAATACCCCACGGGCAATCACCCAGATTAACCACGCACCGAGTGGCGCAAGCAACCAGGTCAACGCTTCGCTCCTGCCTTGCATGACCGAAACCAGCACTGCCATGACAAACAGCAGGAACAGCAGCAAGCCGAGCAGGATGCCCAGCACATACACAGTATTGCCGGCACCGGAGCCACTGCTTGCTGCGGACACCGTCCTGTTGGCGGCTTCGGAGGTTGCCGGATCTTGGCGCTTGCGGCGCAATGCACTCAGCACGTCGTCGCGCTGCGGGCTGGCGGGCGGCACCTTGCCATCCAGCACATCGCGGATATCGCGTGTGGCCGGGTCAATCAACAACTCTGCGGCACGCATGCGGGGGGTCAAATCCAGACAAGGCTGCAGCGGATAGCCGTCCACTGCCAGCCATAGTGCCGGATCAAGTACACGGGCCTGCGCCAGCTGCAACGGCAACCATAGCCCACCCTGCACCAGGCAGACATCCGCCGCAGGCAGCGCAGCCAGCTCGTCATCGTCCAGCTCGGTGGAGCACAAAGTCGCCCCCACCCGGCGCAAAGGCCAACCATGTGCCGGGCAAGGTACTTCAGTAGCAAAGCGCAGCAGGTCACCCTGCGCAAACCGCCAGGCGGTGGCGCCGTTGCACCAGGCACCCAGCAACAATTGCTGGCGTGCGGTTTCGTCATACCAGTCCGCCGGCAGCCAGATGCCGTCTACCGGCTGGCGGCTGCGCGACGCGGGCTGGCGCACTGCAGCCGAACGCACCGCGCTCATGCCTCACCCCGGCCGGAAATGGTGGCGCGAATCTCGCGCGTGGTCAGCGAATACACAATCAACTCCGGACCATCCGTCAACAGCGCCAGCGTGCTGCCATCGGCGCTGACCGTGATATGGCGTATGGCAGACTGAGCCACGTGCAGCGCCTCGATCTTGCCATCGCACCACAGCGCAATGGCCTGGCGGTTGGGCGACTGGATCAGCAGCGCCAGCTTGCCGTCGTGCTTGGCATCAGCCACCAGCGCGCGGGCACACCAGCCAGGCTGCAGCAATACCTCAACCGGCTGACCGCGATGCTCCGGCTGCAAATTTGCGCCGGCAGGGTGAATCTGCCAGTGCTCTACGTCACCATCTTGTCGGCAGGTTGCGCAGCCGGGAAAAGCCGAACGGACCGATTTGCACGGGGCGGGCAGCAAGACGGAAGTCACTTGTGGCAGCTGGCCGATTAAAAATTTTGCGCCCGAACCAACAAACGCGCCTGCGACGTTGTAATAAAGTTGTCCCGATGCATGGCGCCACACATAACCGGCCGCCCTGTCACCAGCCAATTGCAGTGCAAGTACGTCTTGCTCCTGTACACGCACGGGACCGTGGCTCGTCCAGCACCAAAGCGTATTCGCGGTGTCCAGTACGAACAAGGCATCGCCACCGTGCAAGAAAACTGTCGGTAGATAGCTGGCGCGGCCTGGCGGCGCTTTGAATTGCACGCTGTCAATCACTGCCAAGTGGCCGGAGAAGCCGGCGAGCTCCCAGGCAGCCAATCCGCTGGGGTCGCGTAGCAATGCCGCCGCCCGCTTGTTAGGCAGCATCAGAGCCAGTACTTCGGCGTTGGCCGGCAAATACTGCTTGCGTGATTTCATCGGCCGAGTGGTGGTTTTAGGCGGCGAAAAAACCTGTAGTACATGCTCGTTACGCACCGCCACATGATGGCCACCGGCAGACACCACCGGCGGACGAGCAGATGAAAAACGCGCGCGCCCCTCGGGTGGCCGGTCTTTGGGCACGTTTTGCAGAAAGACGCCGCGCAGCAGCTTGCCGGCAATCTCCTCCTCGGGCAGCGGCAGCTGCAGGCCACGCCGGCCCGCAGGCTCATGCAGCGCAAGCTGCAAGCCGTCGCATTCGGCGTTGGCGCCAATAGCCAGTGCATGGGTATACATACCGTGTGCTGCAACTTGCCGCTGGAGGTGCTCGGGCCCCAGCAGCCAGATTTCACCAAGGTCATCGCACAGTGCTGCCTGCCATTCGAGCAGCGCCGGCTCGTCGGCCAGGCGGTAGCAGCGCGCCCGCAGCATGCGCAGCAGGTCGTCCGCGCTGTCGGCCGGGAACAGCTCGACCGGCTGTTGCAAGATGCCCCACTGCAGTTGGGCATCCAGCGTTGCAGCACGCCGCGCCAGCAGAATCCACATCACCAGATGCACCAGGCGCGGGGCGCCCAGTTGCCATGGCCCGGCATCGAACAGCACGGTGATATTGCGCGCAGCCTTGCGCGCGCGCGGGCGCGGCGCCAGAAAGAGGTGCTCGCCCACTGCGGCGCGGCGCAGGAATTCGTCGGGCACTTCCTCGGCCAGCAGCCACTCGCTGCTGAGCAAGCGTTCATAGTGGCCACGCCGCTGCACGCCATCGAGCCCGTCCGGCTCGGGCATGCCGCCCGGATCGCGGCCCTGATAGCGGCCCAGCAGGGGTTGCAGCCGCAACAGCCAATCCCCGAGTTGCGGAATGCGGTCGGCATCAAACCAGCCCAGCCAGTCGCGCCAGGGAGCCAGGGCTTCGGGTAATTGCAGGCTCATGCAACCAGCTCCCGGCGCAATTCGGCCAGCCGCGCCAGGGTCAGCGCATCCAGCGGGTAAAGCTGGTTGAGCGGCATGACCGCGGCGGGCGCATGCCAAAGCAGCAAGGGTTGATGGCGATGGCGTTCGCGCAGCGCAGCGGCCAGTAAATCCAGCGGCACATCCGGCTGCCATTGCAGCGGCAGCCACAGTTGCGGTGCGGCAGCGCTGGGGGCGGCATAGGCTATGCCATCCACCCAGGGCAGATCGGCCTCGGCGCCAGTGACCAGCAGCAACTCAGCCGTCGCGGCAAGGCGCAAGCGTGCCTGTTGCTCGTCGGGCAGACGACTTAGCCGAGCGAACAGACGCTTGACCACTGCGCCTGCAGCGACTGCAGCAGCCGGCGCCGCAGGCGCGCTGGTGCGCTGCCAGTTCCACTTGATCATGTCGGCTCAGACCAGTGCTTGCAGGCGCTGCGCCAGGCGGGTGCGTGGCGCAGCCAGCGCTTCGGGCAAGTTGTCACCCGAGAAATTGGCATCGATTTCGCGCAACAAGGCTTCGATTTCGGTGGCTCCGGACTCATCGGCAAGCAGTGCTTCAGCCTGGGCCTGCAGGCGTGTTGCACGCGACAAGGGCTGCAACGTTGCGGTTTCCACCGCGCTAAGCAGGTTGGGATGGCTGGCCGCCGCCAGCTCTTCGCGCAGCACCTCGCGGGCGCTGTGCTGCGCATCGCGCGTGGCCAGCACATACAGCAGTGGCCACAGGTCTGCCGCACTGGCGCTGCTGCGGCCGGCCAATACGGCAGCCGCGGCGATCAACCGTTGCGATTTGACGATGCGCCGGTCGGACAGCTGAATACCGGCCGCACGCAAGCGACGTATGGCGCTGGCCAGCACCGGCTGCACCGCGCTCAAATCCACGGTGCGCATGGCCTGGCTGAGCGTGTCCAGATGCGCCAGGCTGGCCTCGCTGGGCACGGGCGTATTGTCCGAGCGCCAGCCGCCTGCCAGCATGGCTTCCAGTTGATGATCGGGCAGCGCATCAATGAACAAATGAATCAGGAAGCGGTCGCCGAACGCCGCGAGCGCCTCGTCATCGGGCAGGCCATTGGCCGCGCCCACGCACACGCGCAGCGGGCATTGCACCTGGGTATGGCCACGGCGGAATTTGCGCTCGTTCAGCACGCCCAGCAGAGTATTGAGGATGGCGGTAGAGCCCAGAAAGACTTCGTCCAGGAACACGATATCGGCTTCGGGCAGCATGCCGGTGATATCGGTTTCCACCGTGCCTTCACGCAGCTTTTTCAGGTCTACCGGGCCAAACAGTTCGGATGGCTCGGTAAAGCGGCCCAGCAGGTATTCAAAATAACGCCCGCCCAGTGTCTGCGCGACGCGACGCACCACGGCGCTCTTGCCGGTGCCCGGCGGGCCAACGACCAGCAGGTGCTCTTGGGCCACGGCAGCCAGGATCAGCAACTCGGCCAGTTGTTCGCGCCCGACCAGGCCGGATGTGGCCGACTGGATGCTGTGGCGAATCTGTTGTGCGGCAAATTGCAGTGCCGAAGTCATGCGTATGCATCCCGTATTTGTCCAGACTGGCGATTATGCCCGAGCAGCACGCTTACTGACTACACAGGAAAGTTTTATTGCTGCGGCCAAGCCAAAACCCAGTCGCGTTGCGCTGGCGTTTCGGGCGACACCGGCAAGCGATTGGACTTGGCTACGGTTTGCCACCATGCCGCCAGCTGCGCCAATGCAACCTCGGCACTCATGCCCTGCTCGATCAAATGGCAGGCCACCACGGTGCCGGTGCGGCCGACGCCGCCCCAGCAGTGTACGTACACCACGCGCCCTGCAGCCAGTGCCTGCGCAATGTCGGCCAGGATGGCCCGCATCAGTGCGGCGCTGGCAGGCACCGATTTATCCGGAATCGCAAAACGCTTGTGCACGACGTTCGCACCAGCCAGATCGTGCAGCAGCGCATCATAGGGCTGCAGCTCGCCCTCCTCGGTCAGGTCGATGAAGTAATCAACGCCGGCATCGAGATAGCTGCGCAGCTTGGCCGCGCTGGATGCGGTATCCAGATCACGTGGATACTCGCCGGCCAGCAAGCGGCCTGCTTGCACCCAATAGCAGTTGTCGTGCGGGCGTTTCATGTGGTTTCCGGCACATTGATGAATTCAGCCGGGACCTCATCGGCCAGCCATACGCCGTTATCGGCGCAGTAGAACTTGCAGCCCTGCCGCGCCATGTCACCGGCACGTACCAGCAGCACCACCGGCTTGCCGTGCCGGCTGCCCACCGCCGCGGCGGTGGCTCGTTCTGCCGACAGGTGCACTTGCTGGCGCGATTGCGGCCGCAGTCCATGCTGGCGGATTTGTTCGACAAAGCGGCTGGCCGTGCCGTGGTACAGAACCTCGGGCGGTGTTTGCGGCGCCAGCCCCAGGTCGACGTTGACCGAATGCCCCTGATTGGCGCGGATGCGCTGCCCGGCCTCGTCCAGCGCAAAGCGCTGTTTGTCGTTGCTTGCCACCACGTCGCGGATCAGTGGCAATGTCAGCTGCGTGCCATGCCGCGCGGCGCACTTCATCAAATCATCGAGATTGGCCCAGCCCTGCGCATCCAGTGTCAGGCCGATTTCACCCGGCGCGTGGCGCAATACATAGCTGAGGAACTTGGTGTTTGTTGGTTTTTTCGTTATTCATTCAATTTTTCTGTGTTGTATTTGCCGGGTAAAAACACCGGCAAGAAATGATCAATGATGGCGAGGTGATCCTCGAACATTCGGGTTTCCAGCGCCAGCAGCTCACCGATCGGCACCCAGCGCGCGGCAGCGGCATCGTCGGCGGCGTGAATGGTCGGGCACTCGGCCTGCGGCAGGCGGAAGTGGAAGGCGTGCGTCACCGTGCGGCCGCGTGCGCTGCGGCTGGGGTAGTCGAACAGCGCACTGCCCTGCAGTGCCTGCTGCAGTTCGGCGCGTGACAGCGCCAGCTGGGTTTCTTCGGCCAGCTCGCGCAGCGCGGCGTCGAACACGCGCTCGTGCTGGTCGAGAAAGCCGCCGGGCAAGGCCCAGCAGCCACGGCCCGGCTGGCCGTTGCGCTGGATCAGCAGCACATGGCCGGTACATTCGATCACCGTATCGACGGTGATGAACACCGGCGGATAGGGCGCAGCCGACCAGATCTGCCGGTAATGCTGCAGGTGGCGGTATTCGGCCAGCACATCGGCAAAGGCCTCGCTACCGCTAAACGCCTGCAGCTGTGCGGCAACCGGTGCCGGGAGGTCGGCAGCGATGCTGCTCACATCGCCGTCGGCATCGAACCAGCGCTGGCGCAGGTCGGCCGCATTGAGCCGACCAAAGCTGGCTTGCGCCAGCAGCAGCCAGTCGGGGAAGTCGTGCAGATACTCTGACGACTCATCCTTGAGATGGCCAAACAGCCCCACCCGCTGACCCGGCCTGGTATGCGCGCCAACGACGGCTCGCACAGCAGCGGCCCAGCGCGGGCCGTCGTAATAGTCGCGCACGCCCAGCACGATCAGGTCATCTTGTCGCTCCGGCGCCACCTCGGCCAACGCGCCGCGCAGCATGGCGGTCCGCTCGGCCACGCTGAACGGATTGCGCGCGGTACGCGCCGCGCCGGCCGAGCCAAGTACGACGATCAGCCGGTCGGCCTGCTGCAAGGCCTGCTGCAACATGGCCAGATGGCCGTTGTGCAGCGGCTGGAAACGGCCGATATAGACCAGCGCATCGAATTCCCGCTGTGCCATGCTCACACTCCGCTGCCATAACGTGCGGCAATCGGCATCTGCCGGCCATTGCCAAAGGCACGGTTGCGCACGCGGATGATGGGCGGCGCCTGGCGGCGCTTGAACTCGGACTTGGCCACCAGGCCAAGAATGCGCCGCACCAGCTCGCCCTGCCCGTCACGCTGCAGCGCGGCGACAAAATCGCGCGCGTTGGCGTATTCGGCCGGGCGCAGGCGGTCCCCCTCGATATGCAGCTTGAGGATTTCATCCAGCACCGGGTACGGCGGCAGGCTGTCGGTATCGCGCTGCCCTTCGGACAATTCGGCCGATGGCTCTTTTTCGATGATGGCCAGCGGAATCAGCTCGCGGCCGTGGCGTGCGTTGTAGTGGCGGGACAGCGCAAACACCTCGGTCTTGTACAGGTCGCCAATGATGTTGAGGCCGCCATTGGTATCGCCATACAGCGTGCAATAACCCACCGATATTTCCGACTTGTTGCCGGTGGTCAACAGCAGGTGGCCGAAGTGGTTGGAGTACTCCATCAAGATGGTGCCACGGATGCGCGCCTGCAGGTTTTCCACCGTCAGCCGCGACGGCGCAGCGCCAAAATCGCGCTCGAACGTGCCGCGATAGCCGCCCACCAGCTCGGCAATCGGGTGCTCCAGCAACTGCACACCCAAGTTCGCACAGAGCGTCACCGAATCCCCCACGCTGCCGGCGCTGGAATACTGCGACGGCATGGTGATGGCGACGACGTTCTCCGCGCCCAGTGCATCGGCGGCCAGCGCCACGGTCAGCGCGCTGTCGATGCCGCCAGAGCTACCGATCACCACGCGCGTAAAACCCACCTTGGCCGCGTAATCACGCAAGCCCTGCACGATCTGGCGGTAATAGAACTCGCTGTCGGGCAAATCATCCGGCGCAGCCTTCGTCAGCGGCTGGCCGTTGCGCGCGAATGCGGCGGCGCCATCCGGCTCAAAGGTCAGCGTGGCAACGACAGATTCGAACAGTGGCAGGCGTTGCACGATACCGTGCAGCGGATCGGCCGCGAACGATGCGCCATCGAACACGATCTGGTCGTTGCCGCCGACCTGGTTCACATACAGCAGCGGCACCTGCCAGTGGCGGGCGATGCCGCTGAACAACGCATCGCGCTGCGCCAGCTTGCCCACGTTGGACGGGCTGGCATTGATGCTGACCACCAGTTGCGCACCGGCCGCCACCACGCCCTGCACCGGGTCAATGGCGTAATCGGCACCGCTGTTGTTCCAGGCATCCTCGCAAATCACGAAGCCGATGCGCACGCCATTCAAGTCAAGCAAGGCGGGCTGCGCCGGCCCCGGCTCGAAGTGGCGACGCTCGTCAAAGATGTTGTAGGTGGGCAGCAATTGCTTGTGATACTGCAACACCACGCGGCCGCGCTGCAGCACCAGCAGGCTGTTGTGCAGCGGTTTGCCGATGCCCGCGTTGCGCGTGACCGCACCGATCACGATGGCGGCCTCGCTGCGCGCCGAGCGCGCCAGCAGGGCATCCAGCACCTGCTGCTGTCGGTCGAGGAAATCCGGCTCTTCAACCAGATCCTGCGGGTAGTAACCGGACAGGCACAGCTCGCTGAATACAATCAGATCGGCTGCGCCGGCTTCATCCAGCGCCGCCTCGATGCGGGCCAGATTGCCGGCAAAATCGCACAGCGTGTAATTGAGCTGTGCCATGGCGATACGCAGGCTCATAAGGGTTTCCTCAGTTTTGCTTGATCTGGAACACATCACACAGATAGTTGAGGAAGTTCACGTCCTCACACATGCCCTTGCCCGGCGTGTCGCTCACCTTGGCCACCGGCTGGCCGTTGCAGGCCACCAGCTTCATCACGATCTGCAACGGCGGCTGGCCGCAATCGTTGGACAGATCGGTGCCAATGCCAAAGCCGCAGCGCGCGCGGCCGGCAAAGCGCCGGTACAGCGCAAAGGCGCTTTCCAGATTCAAACCATCGCTGAACACCAGTTGCTTGGTGCCCGGGTCGATTTTCATTTTCTGGTAGTGCGCGATGACCTTTTCGCCCCACTCGAACGGATCGCCCGAATCGTGGCGCACACCGTCGAACAGCTTGCAGAAATACAGGTCGAAATCACGCAGGAAGGCATCGGTGCCCACTACATCGGTCAGCGCAATACCCAGGTCGCCGCGGTATTCACGCACCCAGTGTTCCAGCGCGTTCTTCTGGAAATCACGCAGCCGCGAGCCAAAGCACTGGAAGGCCTGCAGATATTCATGCGCCATGGTGCCGATGGGTACCAGGCCATGCCGCTTGGCCAGCAGCACATTGCTGGTGCCGCGCATATAGGTGCCGGCCTCGCGCGCCAGGGTCTGCACCATTTCCTCGTGCCACTGGCGCGAGAAGCGGCGACGGGTACCGAAGTCGAAGAACACGAAGGGAAAGCGATGCAGCGGCTGCTCGCTGAACTGCTTGAGCTGTACCATTTTCTGGTTCAGCCTGGCGCGGCCGATGGCCAGCGCTTCGTCCTGCGGAAACTGGCGGAAATACACCTCGTTGACGATGGCCAGCAGGTAAATCTCGAACAGCATGCAGTGCAGCATCGGCCCTTTGACGCGGATATCCAGCTCGTCCGGCCGGCCCTCGGGAATCGACACCGTGATGAAGCGGCGCTGCAACTGGAACAGGCGCAGGAAATCGACAAAATCCGACTTGATGAAGCGCAGCCCGCCCAGAAACGCCAGCTCATCCTCGGCAAAGCGCAGACTGCACAGGTGATCGAGCTGTGCATCGATCTCGGCCTTGCTGCGCGACAGCGGAATCTCCGGCCGGTTGCGACACTTGAACGCATACTCGGACTGCGTTTCCGGCTGGTGATGCAGGATCTCCTGCATCATGGTGAACTTGTACAGATCGGTGTCGAGCAGCGATTCGATGACGGGTACAAACGCTTCAGACATAGTTCATTACCTTTCCTGTTAAGGGACGCGCGCTTCAGGCAGCGGCCGAATCGACTGCGGACAAACCGCTTGCTACCGGCAAGCGGTACATCACATCGGTGCGCAACACGTATTTGCTGCCCGAGAGCACCGGCGCGCCCTGATGCATGAGCCGGTGCGGAAAGCACAGTGCCATGCCTTGCCTCGGCTGAATCACGGCAGTGCGAAAATCGGTGCTGCCGCCGGTGTATGCCTCGTTCAGATAAATCATGAACGTCAATTGGCTGGCTTCCTGCACCGTGCGGACAAAGCTGCCGTCCCGATGCCAGCGGAAGTACTCATTCGGCCCATAGCGATAAAAGCGCATGCGCTCGTTGAAACCCTGCAGCATCCAGCCCTCGTGCAGCAGGGGCAGCACGCCGCGTGCCTGCGCAAACAGGCGTGCTGCCATTGCCGTATCGTCAAACAGCACACGGTCGTTGTTGCGGATCGCCTTGTCCATCACGCTGCCCGCACGGGTGCTGATTTCCGATTCATCGAAGCCGATCTGTTCGCCCAGTGTGATGTAGTGGTCGCACTCAGCCGGGGAGAGAAAATGCGCCACGGTGAAAATGCCGTCGCCGTAATCAGTGATTTCCATATTTCATCGCCCCTTCTCCCGATTGTTTCCGGACTGGTCAGCCCGGAAACGTCTGCGTCACTTCAATCCGGCCAACAATGTGGTCGTTCAGCTGCTCCAGCTCTTCAGCCGGCACCCACCATTCGGTGTGATTGCCTCCGCCCACGCACTGCACGGTGTAGCGGTCCATGAAGGACTTGAGCACCTTGAAGCGGGTGACGAAGCCTTGCCCGCTCTGCTTCACGTTCCAGTCACCGGCAATTTCACACGCATATTGCTCGTTGGTCACCGGGTAAAAGATCGGCTGCTCGGGCAAGCGTGGGGGCCAGCGCTTGTTGCCGCTGGCGCGCACCAGTGCCAGCTCGTTCGGCCCGGTCGGGCGGTACATGGTCACCGTGGCCGGCAGGATTTCAGCCAGCGCATCGCTGTGTGCCAAGCGCATGCCGCGTGCCACCATTTCGTCGATGAAGGCCTGACCCAGTGCCTCGAAGCCACTGACCGGGCTGGCGCAGTCGGTCAGCAGCACCAGCTTGCTCACCTGATCGGCACCGAGCTGGTCGGCCAGATCACGCACGGTGCTGGCCACGCAATGCGACAGCGCCTCGCCGGCAACCAGAATGGTGTCGGCCTGCGCCAGGCTGGCGATCCAGCCGGTATCGGGCAGGGTGTGCGGGTCGGCGGCGTCTGGCACTTCGGCCTGGATGGCCGAGTAGTGTTCGGTCAGCGGGTTGGTGCCCTTGCCAACGTAGTTCACCGCCTTCAACTCGCGGCGCCCCCAGGCGGCCAGCGCCTGCGCCAGTTCCTGCTGCACATTGTGGCCCCAGCCGCCGATCAGGCAGTGCTCGGGCCAGATGATGAGCTGGTAACGGGCGCGCTCGGCCAGCGCCTGCACATAGGCCAGGCTGGCAGCCTGTTGCTGTGCATCGCTGGCCCGCCAGCGCCCTTCCTGCACATCGGCCACGCTGATCAGCGTAAACGGCGCCGGGTTATTGCCCTGCGCATCCTGCCACCAGGCAGGGTGAGCAATGTCGAGCGGGTTGTGCGAATCGAGCGTGACATGGATGGCTGCCAGCGCATCGCCATATTGCGCCACCAGTGCGGCAACGCGCTGCATGTCGGCATTGGCGCCCGGTACCGGCAGCGCGGCGCCCGGGATGTCACAGAAGTCGTTCTGCGGGTCGATGATCAACAACTGGATGTTGGCAGTCTTGCTCATGGCGTTCTCCGATCCATGCGTCATGGTGTGAGCTCATCCTCGCATACATATTTTCAATTTGCAACTAACAAAACAAGAAAGCATATGGATCATGCCACAAAGCAGGTGATCCGTATCACAAAGCAGTCACTTACGAGCAAGCCAGAGCGGATAAATGGCTAACGCAGGTAGTTGCAGCCACAAGGCAGTTAGTTCTATTATGAAAATAACTAACGGAGCTTGTATGGAACCCGCGCTCATCGTCACCGTCGACATCGTGCTGTTCACCCTCAGCGACGGCCAGCTCAAGATCGTGCTGCTGCGGCGCGAGCTCGACCCGTATGCGCAGCAGCTGGCGCTGCCCGGCGGCTATATTCACCCGGAAGAAGACCGCGACAGCCTGGCCGCCGCCGAGCGCGTGCTGCGGCAGAAAACCGGGCTGGTGTCGCCGTATCTGGAGCAGCTGTTCACCTTCAGCGGTGGCGTACGCGATCCGCGCGGCTGGTCGGCCAGCATTGCCTACTATGCGCTGGTGCACGAAAGCGTGCTGCAACCCGATGCCGAGCACCGCTTCGAGCTGCTGGCGGTAGATGGCCTGCCCGACCTGCCGTTCGACCACAACCGCATCGTGGCACACGCCAGCCAGCGGCTGCGTGACAAATCCACCTATTCATCGCTGCCCTGCCATTTGCTGCCCGGGCAATTCACCCTGACCGAGCTACAGCACACCTACGAGCAGGTGCTGGGTATCTCGCTGGATAAAAGCGTCTTCCGCCGCAAGCTGGGCGAGCTGGATTTCCTTGAAGCCATTCCCAACGCCATGCGCTCGGGCAAGCACCGCCCGGCGCAGCTGTACAAGCTGCGCGATGACGCGCGGCTGGCGCTGTTCAACAAGACGGTTTGAACCATGACAACATTGCTTGAACGCTATCGCGGTTGCCTGCTGGGGCTGGCCTGCGGCGATGCAGTGGGCACCACGGTGGAATTCAGCCCGCGCGGCAGCTTTGCCCCCGTCACCGACATGACCGGTGGCGGCCCGTTCGATCTGCCACCCGGCGCGTGGACCGACGATTGCGCGATGGCGCTGTGCCTCGCACACAGCCTGCTGCATCGCCAGGGCTTCGATGCCACCGACCAGATGAACCGTTACTGCAACTGGGCCAGCTACGGCTATATGAGCAGCACCGGCGCTTGCTTCGACATTGGCGTGACCGTGGCGCAGGCACTGCAGCGCTATCGCGCCAGTGGTGATCCGTACAGCGGCTCATCCGACCCGCGCACCGCCGGCAACGGCGCGCTGATGCGGCTGGCGCCGATCCCGATGTTCTATTTCGAGCAGGCCGATGCGCTGCTGCACCATGCTGCCGCCAGCGCGCGCACCACCCATGGCGCCGAGGAAGTCATCGAGAGCACGCGTCTGTTTGCCACCCAATTACATATGGCGCTGCAGGGCGCGGGCAAGGATGACATCCTGTTTGCGCACGGCTATCGCGCGCTGGCGCCCAAGGTGCAGGCCATTGCCGCTGGCGACTGGCGCGACAAGCCGCGTGAAGCCATACGCGGCAGCGGCTATGTGATCGAATCATTGGAGGCCGCGTTGTGGTGCTTCCTGCACGGCCATGACTTTGCCTCCACCGTGCTGCTTGCCGCCAATCTGGGCGACGACGCCGACACCACTGCAGCCATCTGCGGGCAGCTGGCCGGTGCGCATTACGGCGTAGCCAGCATCCCGCCGCACTGGCTGCACACGCTGGTGCAGGCTGACGAGATTGGTGATCTGGCCGATCGACTGCACGATGAGCGTGCCCCGGCCCTCGCCGGCGAGGCGCAGCCATGATGCCCTCGCCACTCGAAATCGCCGCCAGCATCACCACCGCCGCATCGGTATGGCTGGCCGCGCGCAACAATGTGCATACCTGGTGGATCGGGGTGGTCGGCTGCGTGCTGTATGGCTGGGTATTCTTCGACGCCAGGCTTTATGCCGACGTGACCCTGCAGGGCTTCTTCATCGTCAGCAGCATGGCCGGCTGGCTGAACTGGCTGCGCGGGGCGCAAGGCGCGCCGGTGGCGGTACGCCGCACCCGGCTGCCGCATGCAGTGGCACTGGCCGCGCTCAGCGTGCTGGTGGCCATTGCCTATGCGGCGGTACTGCACCGTTTTACCGATGCGTGGAACCCATGGCTGGATTCGCTGGTGCTCACCTTCAGCGTGCTGGCGCAGTTTCTGTTGATGGGGCGCAGGCTGGAAAACTGGTTTGCCTGGCTGCTGGTCAACACCATTGCCGTGCCGCTGTATTTCGCACGCGAGCTGTATCTGAGCGCCGGGCTGTATCTGGTGTTCTGGTGCAACGCCTGGTACGGCCTGTACCGCTGGCGGCAGGAGCTGGCCGAGGCCGCGCCGGATGGCGTTGCTGTAGCGGCGTAAGAAAATGAAACCCTATCGGCACGGCTTGGTGGTCGGCAA
The DNA here is from genome assembly GCF_900176275.1 of Andreprevotia lacus DSM 23236. Taxonomy (GTDB): domain Bacteria; phylum Pseudomonadota; class Gammaproteobacteria; order Burkholderiales; family Chitinibacteraceae; genus Andreprevotia; species Andreprevotia lacus. Next base: position 137,739 of record NZ_FWXD01000003.1, read on the forward strand.
GTTCGCCCCGCTGCACTTCGGGCATGAAGCACTGTTGCACGCTGCGCAGGCGCAATGCGAACGACTGTTCGTGATCAGCTATTCCAGCCCCGAGTTGCCCGGCTGCGAGCCGGAACGCCGCAGACGCTGGCTGGCGCTGCGCGTGCCGGCTGCCGAGGTGTTGATCGTCACGCCGCAGCGCATTGCCTGCTGGCAAGCAGCCGGCAAGCCGGTGCCCGACTTGCCACCGAACGATGCACCCGATGACGAGCAGCGCCATTTCGTCGCCAGCCTGTGCCTGCACGTATTGGAAACTACCATCGACGCCGTCTTTACCGGCGAGGACTATGGCGACGGCTTTGCCGCGGTGCTGGCCGAGCGCTTTAGCGCCGCACTGGCACGCCCGCACCCGGTTACCCATGTGCGGCTGAACCGTACAGCCCAGCCGGGCAATCCGTCCGGCACCTTGCTGCGCGGCGACATCCACGCACACCGCCAGCTGCTCGCCCCCGAGGTGTATGCCGATTTTGTCGAACGCATCTGTCTGCTGGGCGGCGAATCGTCCGGCAAATCCACCCTGAGCGTGGCGCTGGCTGGCGCGCTGGGCACCGGCTATGTCGCCGAATACGGCCGCGAGCGCTGGGAACAACAGGCCGGCGAACTGCGCTACGACGATCTGCTCGCCATCGCGCAGGAACAGGTGCGGCGCGAGGAACAGGCCGCACGGCAGGCCACGCGCTATCTGGTGTGCGATACCTCACCGCTGACCACGCTGTTCTACTGCCTGTACTACTTCAAGCAGGCCGAACCCGCGCTGCATGCGCTGGCAACGCGCCACTACCACCACACCGTGCTGTGCGCACCCGATTTCCCCTTCGTGCAGGACGGCACGCGCCAGACTGCCGCCTTCCGCCAGCTGCAGCACGACTGGTATCTGCAGCAACTGGCCGGCCAGCCGTGGCTGCTGGCCAGCGGCGCCGTGCCCGACCGGATCAGCGCCATCTGTAGCGCGCTGCAAGCCGGTTTACGCTGAACCCAGCCCTCTTCCCCGCTCGCACCCGGTAACCGTCCTAGGGGGCTTCCTAGTAGCTGCACCGGTAGTTCCTGCACCTGCCGGCGACCATACTTTGCTCCATGGCGCCACGGTATGGGCGCCGCAGCGCGGGAGCAGATGATGCATGCAGCCACGCCCGGCAACATGCGCAGCCGTGTTTGTCCGAACGACCTGCTTCACACGATTTCAACGCTACACCGCAGTCCGATTGCCCATTAATCCGCCACGCCGGAGCCCGCGCCATGGACATGACACTCGATATTTGCGAAGAAACAATCCCGGCAGAAACATTCATGCCGGATCTTGCCGACAGCGACGACAGCTACGCTGACGACACACACGAGGACAGCCAAGCCGCCGCCTCCGACACGGCAGAGCAGCCGGCCGCAGGCAGCGATGCCGAGCTGGACAGCGTGCAGTACTACCTGCAGCAAGCCGGCAAGCACAAGCTGCTGACAGCCCAGGAAGAGCGTGACTTGTGTCGCAGCATGCAGCGCGGTGATTTCGCTGCACGCCAGTCACTGATCACCGCCAACCTGCGCCTGGTGGTCAGCATCGCCAAACGCTACCTGATGCGCGGCCTGCCGCTGCTGGACATGATAGAGGAAGGCAATCTCGGCCTGATTCACGCGGCAGAGAAGTTCGACCCCGAGCGCGGCTTCCGCTTCTCCACCTATGCCACCTGGTGGATCCGGCAGCGCATAGAGGCCGCCACCATGCTGCAGACGCGCACCATCCGCCTGCCGCTGGGCGTGGTCCAGCAGGTCAACCGTTGCACCCGGGCCGAACGGCAGCTGCACAGCAGCACCCAGCATGCCAGCCACGCCCAGATCGCGCTGATGACCGGCATCTCGGCCGATGAAGTACCCAAGCTGATGGAGCTGGCCGAGAACACGCTGTCGCTGGATTCATTGACCGCGTCGGAATCGGGCGAGGGACAGGCAGACATTCTGCCCGACCTGCATGCCCCCGGCCCCGAGCAGGAAATGTTCAGCAAGCAATTGCACCGGCACATGCATGATGGCCTGCGCAAGCTCACGCCGCGTCACCGGCTGGTGTTGCTGCGCCGCTTCGGCATCGCCGGCCAGGAGCCGAATACGCTGATCGAGCTGGCAGAGGAAATGGGCCTGTCGCCCGAGCGCGTGCGGCAATTGCAGGCCGAGGCCATCAATGCGCTCAGGAAGGTGATCCCCGGCCTGCATGCGCTGACCGGGCACTAAGCAATGCCCGGCTTGCGTTTATTCGTCCAGATCAACCAGGCCAAGCTTGGCGGCCTTTCTCACCAGGCTGACCACGTCGCGCACGCCAAGGCGCTCGATGATCTGCGCGCGATGAAACTCGACCGTCTTGGGGCTGATGTTGAGCTCGCGGGCAATCTGCTTGGTCGTGAGGCTGCGCGCGATACCCTGCAGCACCTCCACCTGCCGCTCGGTCAGCAGCGCGTCGCCGGCCGGCGCATGGCTGACGGCGTCGGCAACCGGTGCTGCATCGCGCTGCAGCGTGGCCACCAGATGGTGCGAGATGCGCGGGCTGAGATAGATATCACCATGCGCCACGGCATCGAGTGCCAGCTCCAGCTCGTTCAGCAACAAGTCCTTGACCAGATAGCCACGGCAACCGGCATGCAGCGCGCCAAGCACCGCCTCGGCGGTCTCGAGTGCCGACAGCACGATGATGCGCAGACCCGGTCGCTCTTGCTGCAGCTGGCCGGCCACCGCCAGGCCACTGCGATCCGGCATGCCGATATCCAGCAGCAGGATGTCGGGCTGCAGCTTGGCAGTCAGCGCCAGCGATTCGGCCGCATTGCCGGCCTCACCGATCACCTGATAGCGGGGAAGTTTTTCCAGCAGCGCGCGTACGCCTATTCTGACAAGAGAATGGTCGTCTGCTATCAGCACCGACAAAGTATTCGTTTCAATCATCCGTGCAATTTTGTCAGAGATTTACCGGGCAATCACCAGCCAGCATAGACGGTCAGCCCCCGGTTGACGAATTAGTAAGAGGAAAGCACATCATGCCTACGCCAGCCTATACCCAACTCGTGCTCGTGGTGGACGACTCGCTGGTCAACCGTACGTTGCTGGAACACTGGCTTTCCGCCGCCCGGGCCAAAGTGCTGCAGGCGGCCACCCTGGAACAGGCGCGCGCGTTGCTGGCGCTGCACCGGCCAACCCACCTGATCGTGGACATGCACTTGCCAGATGGCGAGGGCAGCACATTGTACGCTGAGTACCACAGCACACAGCCCGGCCGCTGGATCGCCAGCACCATGCCGGACGGGCCTGCGCATCTCGCCCAGATCAAGGCAGGCGGCTTTGCCGATGTGCTGGTCAAGCCCATCGCCCAGGCTCAGTTGCTGTCGCTGATCCAGCCAGTGGAAAGCGGTGCCCCCCCGGCGACAGCCGGCAGTCACCTTGATGATGCATCACCCTATGACCCCGTGCTTGATTTTGACGAAGCGCTGCGGCGGCTTGATGGTGATGCGGCACTGTTCGCCCTGCTGGCAAACAGCTATCTGGAAGAGTCCGCCGAACTGCCCCAGCGCTTGCGGCAACTCTGGCTGAACAAGGAGCATGGGCCATTGTCTCGGCTAGCCCACACGGCTGGGGGGCTAAGCGGCCAGTTTGGCCTGCTTGCATTGCGAAAACGCCTGCTGCTGCTTGAGTACAGCCTGCGCAATCCGGACATCGATCCGCGCCTGATAGATGCCTTGCTGGACGGCATTGATTCGGCCTACCGGATAGGCATACCCGCCTTGCGCGAGGCACTGCAACGCCAAGGCTCAACCCGGGGCACCCCCTGGTAGCCAACCGGGTGGCCCTTGCCCGCTTGCACGGCCTAGCATAGACCCCGAGTTCCACACACCGATGCGGAGAACCCGATCATGCCTGCATCCGATTTCCAGTATTTCAATCCGGTCGCCGTATTGCAAAAACTGCACGGCGACCCTGCCGTGCTTGCACGTCTGGCGCGCGCCTATCGGCAGGAACTGCCGCAGCAGATCAGCCAGCTGCAACCACTTGCGGCCATGGGCAATCTGGATGCCACGCGCGGCCTGCTGCATCAGCTGCGGGCCACCTTCGGCATGTTCGAGGCACGCCGTGCAGCCGCAATCGAACGGCACATCAGCCTGGCCCTGCACACGCAGGGCACGGTCCCGGCCGACCATCTGCATAGCCTTGCGTGCGAGATGATCGGGCTGGACTGGGAGCTGGAGCAATTTCTCAAGTCTTCACTGCAGGCTGCGGAGGGCTAGCGCCATGACCACGCACAAGCACACCGGCCACCTGCTGTGGATGATTCCGTTGTTTGCTTGCGTCACGCTGGTTGTGCTGTGGGGCATGCTGCTGATCTGGCTGGGCAACGAGAAGGCACTGGCGCTGCGCAGTCAGCAACATATCAGTGCAAATTTGCTGCGCGCCATCGACGAGCACATGACCAGCGTGGTGCGGGAAGTAGACCAGACTTCGCTATTCATCAAAGAACGTTATGAATCAAAACCTGCCCTGCTGGAGATCAACGACTTGCTGGATCGCGGGGTGATCATCAACCCGTATTACACGCAAATCGGCATTGTCGATGCAGCCGGCATACTCAGGATGACCAGCAAGAAGCCCTTCAAGCCAGTGGATCTGCATGACCGGGAACATTTCATCGTACATGCACAAAATCCGCGTGCTGGCTTGTTTATCAGCACGCCAGTACTGGGCCGCAGCTCGGGGCGCTGGTCCATCCAGTTTACTCGCCGCCTGAACGATGCCAAGGGCGACTTTCTCGGCATTGTCGTGGTGTCGGTGTCTCCCGATTACTTCACCTCGCTCTATCGCGACCTGATCCAGTCCGGCCACGACGGCATCATGCTGGTGGGCCGCGACGGCATCATCCGCGCCCAGCAAACCGCGCGCAAGGACTGGCAACCGAGTGGAGACGTCAGCAAGCAGCCATGGTTCAACAGCCTGCGCATGGTACAAACCGAGAGTGGCAGCACCCAAGAGACCGAGCCGGATGGCGACGTGGTCCGCTATTCGGTGCGCCCCATCGAGGGCACCGATTTACTGGTGGTGATGCGTACCGCCGAGGTCGATGCCTTGACCGAATACGAGAAGCGCCGTGGCAACTATCTGACCGCCGCCGGCGTGCTGAGCCTGCTGTTTGTCATCGCTGGCACCTTCTTGACCGTGCAGACCTACCGGCTGCAACAAAGCCGCGCCAAGGCAGAGTCTGCCAACCGCCTCAAGAGCGATTTTCTGGCGCGCGTTTCCCACGAGCTGCGCACCCCGCTTAACAGCGTACTTGGCGCCGCAGAGTTGCTGCACGATACCGCTCTGGACAAGACCACGCAGGACTTGAGCGGCATGGTGCTCGACGGCGGCCGCAAGCTCGACCGGCAAGTAACGCGCATTCTGCAGGTCACCCAGCTGGAAGCCGGCATGCTGGGCCAGCAACCGCGCTGGTTTCAGCCCGAAACCGTGCTTCGGGAAGTGGTTTCCGAACACCAGTCACTCGCCGACGCCAAGCTGCTTGATCTTGATCTTGAGCTGCACGCCAGCGAGCTGCCGGTCATCCATCACGATCCGCAGTTACTGAAGGAAATCTGCAGCAGCCTGGTTCACAATGCCCTTACATATACATCGCAGGGAAAAGTCAGGTTGATTGCAGAAGCTACCGGAAGTCAGCTGCATATTGCTGTCAGCGATACCGGTCCCGGCATCGCTGCGGCAGACCGTGAGCGGATTTTTGAACCCTTCGGGCAAATCGATGCTTTCCTCACTCGCGCTCACAAGGGCAGTGGCTTGAGCCTGAGCGTGGCCCAACAACTGGTCAAGCTGGCAGGGGGACAGATGGCGCTGGATTCAACACCGGGAAGCGGCAGTACCTTCAGGATCAGCCTGCCGATCAAAGGGGCGTGAGTATGACATCTCCCCACATACTGGTTGTCGATGACGAGGAAGCCAACCGCCGCATTGCGCAGTTGTTGCTGGAGCATGCCGGCTACACCGTCAGTCAGGCCGCCAGCGGTGGCGAGGCGCTGGTGATGCAGTCCATGCAGGCATTTGACCTGATGCTACTGGATCTGAGCATGCCGGAAACAAGCGGTTTTGAAGTGTGCGCGCAGATTCTGGACCAATACCCAGCCAAGCGGCCTGTACTGGTGGCCTATACCGCGCATGTACTGCCAGCCGAGCTGTCTGCGGTGCACGCAGCGGGCTTTGACGACGTGCTGATCAAGCCAGTATCCCGCAGCGGTCTGCTGGAGTGCATGCAGCGCTGGACCGGTGGAGCAAGCCGTGGATGACGCCCTGCTGGCAAGGCAGCTGTCCCATGCCTTCAACCTGGAGCCGGATGCCGACTGGACACGTCTGGAGCAACAGATCGCCGCCAATGCGCGCGACAATCCGGCCAGCCATCGTGCGCAATTGCAGCAATTCATCGGCATGGTGCGCGCAACCTACCTGCAATACTTGCACGCTGGCGCCAGCGGCCCGGCAGCGACTGACCGGGGCGGCAACGCTGCGACCTCCGGCATACAGGCCAATCTGCAGCAAACGCTGGCGGCACTGACGGCGGATCCGGGCATGCTCCAGGGCGATGGCGTCGACCTGCAAACGCTGTCCGGGCAGATTGCCAGGCTGGTGCAGGAACACGAAGCGGCCCACCAGGCACTGGTTGCCAGCGAGAGCCGCTACCGCCGGGTCGTCAACAGCCTGAAGGAAGTGGTGTTCAAAACCAACTGGCAAGGCGGTTGGGTCTTCTTGAACAAGCCATGGGAGGAATTGACCGGCTACCGGGTAGAAGATTCGCTGGGCAAGAGCTTCATGAATTTTGTGCACCCGCAGGATCGCGATGAGCACCTGAATGAATTCATCGCGCTCATCGAGGGGCGGCAGGAAACCTGCCGGCTGACAGTGCGCTATCAAACCCGCCTGGGGCATGCCCGCATGGTCGAGGTATTCGCCCGGCTGATCGTTGATGAGCAGGGGCGCATTCTGGGTGTAGGCGGTACCTTGAATGACGTGACCGAGAGTCACGAGGCCCAGCGCGCCCTGGCCGATTCCTACGCCCACCTGCAGGATGCGGTGGAAAGCATGGATGCCGGCATACTGATTCTGGATGAGCAGCGGCGCATACGGGTGACCAACCAGCAGTTGCGATCCACGTACCAGGCCATTGCAGCCGCCCTGCGCCCGGGCATGCCCTTTCGTACCCTGGTACAAGCGCATTATCGCAATGACCCTGTTCTGCCGCTGCATTGCAGCGAGGAACAGTATATTGCCCAGCGTATGGCCGAACTTGACCTGCCGCATTACGCCTTCGAGCGCCAGCTGAACGAGCGCCATTTCGCGATCAGCCAGCATCGCACCAGCGATGGCGGCACCGTGATCCAGCATACCGATGTCACGGCGTTGTACCGCAGCGCGCAGGAACTGGCCAAGGCCAAGGAAGCCGCCGAGCAGGCCAACCGGTCCAAGTCGGACTTTCTGGCCAATATGAGCCATGAAATCCGCACCCCCATGAACGGGGTGCTGGGCATGCTGCAACTGGCTCTCGATACCGAACTTGATCCGGAACAGCACGAATTTCTGCGCATTGCACGGGCATCGGCAGAAACCCTGCTGACCGTCATCAACGAAATACTCGATTTTTCCAAAATCGAATCGGGCCGCCTGGATATCTACCCGGAAAGCATCATCGTCGACGAAGTGCTGCATGATTGCCTGAAAGGCATTGCGCATCGCGCCTATGAAAAAGGGCTGGCGCTTTACGCCGCAATCGATCCTGCCTTGCCCGGCAGGCTGATCTTCGACCCGCATCGCCTGCGGCAGATCATTACCAACGTGGTGGGCAATGCGATCAAGTTCACCGAGCAGGGCGAAATCGTGGTGCACCTGCAAGCTGCCACGCTGCGGGACCATCCGGCCTTGCGGCTGATCGTCAGCGACACCGGCATTGGCATCGAACCGGACAAGAAACTGCACGTGTTCAGCGCCTTTGAACAAGCAGACACCTCCACCACGCGCCGCTATGGCGGTACCGGTCTGGGCCTGAGCATCTGCCAGCGCATCGTCGAGCACCTCGGCGGCACCATTGAACTGCACAGTCAGCCCGGCGAAGGCAGTGCCTTCGTCTTTACCCTGCCCTGCGCGGCAGACCGGCAGCCCATCGAGCTTGCCAACTGCCCGACTGGCACCGTACTGCTGGTGGAGCCCCATGCCGGCCAGCGCCAGGCCCTGGCACAACGCCTCGCAAAATGGGCAGTGAATGTTGTCGAGACCGCCAGCGCGGACGAAGCGCAGGCATGGCTGGAATCCGCTGCTGCCGGCGTCCCCGGGCATGTGCTGCTGCTGGCCTGCCCCACAGGCGATCAGCAGGAGCCGGCGCAATATGGCGCCATGCTGCAACGGGCGGGAATGAAGAGCAGCCAGCTGTTGATGCTGCGCGAACCTGGTGCCATCGACGACAAGGCGCGCTGGTTCCAGCAAACCAGCGCTACGGTACTGAATAAACCCTTGTCGGACCACGAACTTGACGCTGCGCTGCGCACGGCATTGGCGTTGCCGGGTGAAGCAGCTGCGCCGGCAGCGGGCACATCCAGCCGTAGCCAGCGCCCGGGCCGGCTGTTGCTGGTGGAAGACAACGCTGTCAACCGCCATCTGGCACTGCGACTGCTGAGCAAGCAGGGTTGCAGCCAGATTGAGGTCGCCTGTTCCGGGATTGACGCGCTTGAGCAGGTTCGCCATCACGATTACGACCTGATCTTCATGGACATCCAGATGCCCGAAATGAGCGGTCTGGAGGCCACGCACAGAATCAGGCAGCTGCCATTGACCGTGCAGCCACGCATCGTCGCGATGACGGCCAGGGCCATGGCAGAAGACCGTGCAGCCTGCTTTGCCGCCGGCATGGATGATTATCTGAGCAAACCCATCGAATGGCAGGCACTCAAAGACATGCTGGACCGGTATATGCCGACGGTGGACACCGCTACTGCGCCGGTCTCGCAGCAGTTTGACCAGGCCGCGACCCGCTTTGGCGATGACCCGGTGCTCTGGCAGGTGCTGTGCAATGCCTTTGCCAGCGAAGCCATGCCGCTGGAAGCGCGCATGACCCAGGCGCTGCACCAGCAGGATGCCACCCTGCTTGCGCACACACTCACCACCCTGGCCGGCGCAAGCAGCCACTTTGCCAGCGACTGGGCGACCCAGGCACAGGCGCTGGCCGGGGCGATCTCACCGGACATGGACTGGCACGATGTCGCCCCGCGCGGCGCGTCATTGCATCTTGATTTGCTCAAGCTGATCGCGCTGGTGAGGGCCGTAGCGATACAGCAGGGAGGTGCCCCGTGAAAGTAGTCATCATCGACGATACGCAAACCAATCTGCTGCTGATACAGCATCTGTTCAAACGCTTGCCGGAAGCAGAGCCGCTGCTGTTCCAGGAATCGCGGCAGGGGCTGGAATGGTGTCTGGACAACGAACCGGACCTGATCGTGGTCGACTACATGATGCCCGAGCCTGACGGGCTGGCAGTGGCGCGCCGCATTCGCGCCGAGCCACGCTTGCGGGATGTGCCGCTCATCATGGTCACGGCCAATCAGCAAAGCGACGTACGCTATGAAGCACTAGGGTGCGGCGTGACTGATTTCATCACCAAACCGATCGACAACCACGAGTTCGTGGCCCGCATGCGCAACATGATGACGCTGCGCGCCAACCAGCTGGCGCTGGCCCAGCGGGCCGACTGGCTGGAAATCGAGGTCAGCAAGGCCACGGCAGCGATACGTGCGCGCGAACGCGAGATGATCGTGCGCCTGTCACGCGCGGCCGAGGCGCGCGATCCGGAAACCGGCGCGCACCTGCTGCGCATGGCCAACTATGCCGCGCTGATTGCCCGTGCCATGGGCTGGAGTGCACCAGAAGCCGAATTGTTGCTGCATGCAGCGCCCATGCACGATATCGGCAAGGTGGGGATACCAGATGCCATCCTGCTCAAGCCGGGGCGGCTGGATGCAGACGAGCTGACCATCATGCAGACCCATCCGGCCATCGGCCATGAGTTGCTGGCACGCAGCGACTCACCGCTGCTGCAACTGGCCGCCACGGTTGCCCTCACCCATCACGAAAAATATGACGGCAGCGGTTATCCGCAACACCTGCAAGGCGATGCCATTCCCGAGGCCGGCCGTATTGTTGCCGTTGCCGACGTCTTTGATGCCTTGTTGTCCCCGCGCCCCTACAAACAGGCGTGGACACTGCCGGCCACGCTGGATTTCCTGCGCGAGCAACGTGGTGCCCACTTTGACCCGCGTTGCGTCGATGCGCTGCTTGATCATCTGGACGAAGCGCTGCAGATCCGTGAACGCTATCAGGACAACGACGATCTGTTCCATTCTCTGGAACCAGCCATCTCCATGCGATCAGTGCTCTGCGGCTAGCCGGCACGCAGCAACGCGCCGGCTTGCCGGCAGGCTGGGCTAATCCACCAGCGCGTAATAACGGAATTGCGATTCCACCGTATCGCCATTCACCTCGAACTGTGGCGGCAGGCTGTCCTCGTACACCAGCTGGCCACCGGGATTGAAAATACGCACCCGGCTGTCGAGCAAATCCTTGTTGTCGCCCGGCGATGGGGCCGGGCCGGGCGTCGGCGAAGGTACCGGAGTAGGCACCGGATTGGTGGTGCTCGCCGTTGTGGGCTGATTGCCGGTATTGAGCGCCAACCGCACATTGGCGGCTTCTTTCTGGATATCTGCCTTTACACCACTGGCCTTGACCTCGGCGGCCTTCACTTCGCTGGCCTTGGCGGCATCGCTATCCTTGGCAAAGCGGGCGGCAAAACCGCGCAGCAAATCCAGATGCGATACCGGGCCGCTGGTGCCGGCACCCTGCCCTGTGTTGCTACTCTGCCCCGAACTGGCGCCCAGCCAGATGCGGAAGTAGCCATCGCCATCGGTCTTGCCCGTCAGCGGTGCGCGGTGCTGCTCCACCCAGCGCGGCACGGTCAGCTCCACGGTTTGTGCGGCCACCGGTTTGCCGTCGGCATCCAGCACATAACCGTGAAACAGATTGTCCTGCGTGGCCGTTTGCAGCAGGTTGCCGACGTGCGCCACGCCAACGGCAACATCGTCGGCCAACGCGGCCAGCGCCTTGGCGCGCAGTTGCGCTGCCTGTACGCGTGCATCGCCATCACCATGTTTGGCAGCCAGCCGCTTGGCTTCCACTTGCTGGCTGTTGACGGCGCCGGCTGACAGGCCCTGCAACAACAGGCCGGCCTGCGGTGCAATGCTGGTCAGCCCCTTGAGTGCGCCAAGCAGACCGGCTGCATGCTGGGCGTCGAAATTGGTCTTGCGGTCGAACGTTGCCATGAGCAAACACTCCGGATCAGGATTGGAAGGCTACCGCGCCGGCACCGACAAAGGCAGCCAGTGCTTTTTTGCCCTGCGCGCTGCAAATGCCGTCGCAGAAGGCTTCGGCCAGCACTAGGTTGTCGTGCACGCTTTCCAGCATGCCGTTGGCCGACAGGCAGTGGGTGGATTGATTGTCGGCCGTGGTATTCATCAGGCCGGTGGTAAAGGCCGACAGCAGTGCACGGCCCCAGGTCTCGGTCAGCCGGTTGTCGTTGACGCGCAGCGACAAGCCGAAGGCCAGCAGATCGACCAGCGCCAGCTGTTGCTGCGCGCTGAACTCGAACTGGTTGGCCAGCGCCGCCACGTCATCCAGCGACAGCAGCACCGTCGATGCCAGCGCATAGCCTGACGGGTTGTCGCTGTCACCCAGGCTGTCGTAGCTCACCTGGTTGTCGTTGAACTGCAGCTTGCCGGTGGGCAGCTTGGTCTTGATCGCCTTGGTGAACACCGATGCCTTGGCATAGGTGCAAATGGCCTGACCATTGCCGGTGCTGGGCGAGCTCTTGTCGAAAATCTTGAGCAACAGGGTCACCAGCAGACCTATCGTCCACTCACGGCTGAAGCCGAAATCGGCCACCAGCACGGTGGATGCCAGCAACTGCAGATCGGTCGCCGTGGTGCCCTGGCTGGCCAGCCGGTTGTCGGTAATCGCCAGCGGCCCGGCGCCCAGCAGGAACAGCGCCTGCCCCAGGGGCTGCACGATCACGTTGTCGTGGATGCGCAGCTGCGGGCTGCGCTGCGGATCGGCAGCCTGCTGTGCGCCGGTACTGGTCGAGGTCTTTTCCAACTCCGGCGCACTCAGCGCCAGCCAGACATGCACGCCGGCACGCAGGCCGGCCTGCGCGCTGGTCACCGGCTGGCTGTCGATCACGCCGTTGTCGATGATGTGGTTGTGCTCGATGCGCAACCCCTGCGCCATCAGTGCATAGACACCGGTCACCGGGCTGCTGCGCCCCAGGCCGTGCCGGGCGATCAGGTTGTGCTCGATCACCAGTTCGCTCACCAGCGCCAGCACCACGCCACCGTAGGCCGCAAACAGGCGATAAGCCTGCGGAATCTGTTCCACCTGACGCTGCAGGTTATAGGCAAGGCGGTTATCCGCAATGCGCAGCCCATGCACGCCGATCAGGTCGACCTGCTGGTTCACCAGCCCGAACAGCCGCACCACGCTGATGCCGTTGCCACCATGCCGGGCGATGTCGTTGCAACGAATCTCGATACGGTACAGATCGCCGCGCGAGCGGTAAGTCACCGTGCTGTTGGGGTCGTCGATCAGGATGATGCCGATGGCCGAGCACACATCGCATGGATTGTTGCCGGTCGGAGTCTGGTCGGGCACATCGGTTTCGCCACCGCCGCTGGCCACCTGCACCAGACTGCCCAGCGTGATGCCGTGGCCGGCGCCGCCGATGATCTGGTTATCGACGATGCGCACGTCCTCGCTGCCGCCGGCAATCTGGATGCCACCGCGTGCGCTGCCACCGCCAAACGGGTTGGCATAGATGCCGCCGTTGCCGGGCAAGGTGGTAATCATCGAATGCGTGACCGCCAGTTGCTCGCCCTGCAGATACACCGCCGGAAAGATGCCGAACTGGTCGCGCATCTCCACCACGCTGTCGCTCAGCGTGGTGTGGTCACTCTCCCATACCACCACGGCCGGCATGGCGCCGGCCTCCAGCGCCAGCCCTTCGATATGCACGTCGCTGCTGTTGTACACGTAGACAGCCGGCGCTTCGTTGCCATTGGCCACCACCGGCGCGACGATGCGCGTGCGCGGCCCGCAACCGTGCAGGGTGATGTGCTGCCGGTTGCCGATGTAGACGTTTTCTTCATAACGCCCGGGCAGGATGCACACCGAACCACCGCTGGCCGGCAATGCAGCAATGGCCGCATTGATCGAGGTGAACTGGCCGAAGCTGTTGGTGCCATCGCCCACCGTCACGCCGCAGCAGTTGCGGATTTTGCTCAGCGGCAAAAAGGTGCGCCGGCAGTCATGGATGACCTCGCCGGTGACGTTGCCACCGCTGAAGGTCCAGCGGATCAAGCCCAGCGGTGCGCGGTAACGTTTGACACCATGCGCCAGCACGCCAGCCTTGTCATAGCCCCATGGCGTGAGCACCTGTGGCGCGGCCGGGCGCGCGGCGATGATCCAGTAGTCATTGGCGCGCAGCGGCCCGCCTGTCCACGACACCGACAAGCCGGTATGGCCCAGCGTGTTGTTGGCCAGCGGAATCTTGGCCGGCGAGCTGAGGTCGTCACCGCGATTCCACACCCGCACATATACAAAACGCTGCTTGGCATCGCCATTGAAAAAATCAGCCTGGTCCGCACGGCCTTCCCAACGGTTCTCGAAACCGGTTGGCGGTTCATCGACGATGGTGAACTCGGCGCTGTCCGGCAGATAACTGCTCGCCACCTTGGTCAGATGGCCGGACAAATCGGCCACGCGCTCGCCGTTGGCCAGTGCGGCCGACCACGGCAACAGCTCGACCACCTGATCCTTGAGCGGCCAGTGAACCGCATCGCGCGGCTCGGTCAGCAGGGTCAGCTTCACCCGATGGCCGTTCACGCTGCTCAGCAAGGCGCGGTACAGCGGCGCGGCGTTGTCAAAACCCCAGGTGTAGTGGGTGTCATCCACCAGCTGCACGCGGATGGCCTGATTCTCGGCGCCCAGATAACCGCCGTTCTGCGGTGGCGAGCACAGATTGCTGGTCTCCTGCGGCGTGGTGAACGCCACCTTGAGGCGCGCCGTGGTGGCCAGCTCGTAATCAGCGGCCAAGGTGCCCAGACCCGACCAGCTGGCAGTCAATGCCGACCACGCCGCCGGGCACTCGTCGGTATTCACGTTCGGCTGCACATACACCCGGTGCAGTGTGCGCACGCGCGTGCTGGTATCCGGCCCGCCCAGCGCCACCTCGAACAGCTCGCTGTCCTCCACTGCCGTCACCGGCTGCTGCCAGGCCTCCACCCACACCATGTCGATGCGGCTGCCCGAGGTCGGCGCTACCGGCCAGTCGCTGGCGTTGGCGCCAAAGGTGAGCCAGTCCTTTTGCAGGTGGAATGGTTCATCGACCGCCAGCTCCAGCCGCAGTCCGCCCAGATAGAGCGAACCCGCCGCCAGCTTGAAGGTCGGTTTGCCACCCACCACGGTCGGTGCTTTCAGCAGGAAGCCGTCATCCGGCGTGCCATAGGCACCGATGGCATCCAGCCGCGTGCGACGCTGGTCTTCCTGATCGAGCTGCGCGGCCTCGTTGAAGTCGTCATCGGTCAGTACCCGCCCTTGCTGCATGCGCACGCCGGCGTAGCGTTTCAAAAAGTCGGTCGCGTTGCGCGACAGATCGACGGTGGACATGGGACTGTCTCCCTCAGTTCTCAATAATGAAGTCCGGCAGACGGCCGAACGGTAGATATTCCTCAACCTTGGCCGCCAGACTGCTCAGGCGGACAGGCACCATTTGTGCGGCAAACGCGCCGATCTCGCTGCCGTTCTCGCCGCCCGACACCAGGCTGGCCGGCACATGCGGCGCCAGCGTGGCGTAATGCGGGTCGCCATAGCGGGTGCTGGCAAAAACACGCGGCAGATCGTCGATCAGATGCGATTCATACGGGTGCGGCACGCGCGAACCCGGCCCGCGCGCAGAAAAACGGAAGCAGCCGTGCTGCGTATCGGCCACGGTGACCACACCGGCAATCAGCGTGTCGCTGGCGTCGAGTTGCTCCACCTGCACCGCGAGCGCATCCAGCGCGGCGCCGATGATGGTGCTGCGCCGGCTGGTCATATGGGCCGGCAAGGCATCAATGGCAATGCCGCTGCTGGCGTGCACGATGCTGTCGCTCAGGGTGAGCGTGCCGATGGCCGAACTGGCCCCCTCCAGCCGGATGGCAGCAATAATGCTGTGGTCGATCACCAGTTGCTCGACGTAGCCCTTCACCACCAGCGGGATGGCCGCCAGCGGCTGGCCCAGACCGTCGCTGCCGCCGGGGTCCAGCGTGCAATAGCGCAAGGTCACGCGCTCGAAATTGCCTTGCAGATACAGCGAGTGCGGTGCAGTTGCCCCCACCCACAAGCCATCGAGCAACAACTCGGCATCGTCCTGCGCGGACTGGAAGCGCCAGTGGTTGCTCAAGGTCAAGTACGGGCGTTCATCCTCGGCGGCCACCACCGAAGTGGCAATCACCGCCAGTTGATCGGGTGGGTTGGCATAGGTGGCGCTGTCCTGGATCAAGGTCTGGCCCTGTGCCGGAATCGCCCCCACCGTGCCGCCCTGCCACACCACGGGCGCCGCAGCGAGATCAACATCGCGCGCATAGGCGCCAGCGCCGATCGGCGCGGCCATGCCGATGTGGTAATCGACGCTGGTGCTGGCCAAGGTGTGGCCGGCACGATCAAATACGAAGCGGCCACGCTCTGGCTCAATCAGCAAGCGTACGTCGCTGACCGTGGGCAGTGCGTAGTCATCCAGCTTGGCCGAGCGCGTCTGCTCGCGGTCGATCACGCCGGCGCTGTCGCTTACCCGCACTGCGGCCACACCGTGGCTGGCCTGCCCGCTGGCGGCATCGGGCAACAACGTGGCGCTGCCGCAATTGCTGCTGCGCGTTTGCACCAGCAGCTGGGCAAATACCCCCGCCTGGGTGAGCACCGCCCCGCTGGCCAGACCGGTCAGCACGCGGCGCAGATCGTCACGCTGGGCAAAGCGCTGCCCCAGCAACAGGCGCAGATCGGCAGCGGCAGCCATGCGTTGTGCCTGTGTGCCGATCAGCGGCGTGGTCTGCGCCCATGCGACGGCGACATCGCCGATCTCGAACCAGCTCTCGCCCAGCAGCCGGCAAGTCAGCGCGCGCGGCAGCGCCCATTCATCGGCGCTGTGCCAGCGGTGCCAGTCCTGCTCGGCACTGCCGGCAGCAAACAGCGGAATGTCGCGGCCGCTGGGGTCAAAGCTCCAGCCATTCCACTGGCCGGCCAGATTCTTCATGCGGCGCGGCTGCACGCCGGTCAGCCCGACACTCTGCAGGCGGTAGAGATGGAAGCTCAGTTTGGCGATGCCACGCTGGCCACGCACCGCCACCGGGCCGCGCTGTCCGTGCACGCCGGACGGGCGGCGCGTATCGGGCGTGTAGTGGAATTCCTCGAACAGATCACCGGTCAGCAAGGCGCCGCGCGCCTGGCGCAAATCGGCCAGCCCGCCCTCGGGCGTGCCGGTGAGCGGGCCGCGCGTAGGGATACCGTCCAGCCCGTGCCGTGTGCGCGCCAGCAGGCGGAATTCCTCGATCACCTTGCCGTCCCAGCCGGCCATGTCGGCAATCAGCTGCTCCAGCACCGCCAGCGTGCCCTTGCGGCGGCGGTAGTACAGCGTCTTGGCCACATCGACGCGGCGCGCGCGCGGGTCCAGCGCCGATACCAGCCGCGTGCCGACCAGCTCGGCCAGATAGGGAATGGCCCAGTCGTCGGCCAGCTCCACATAGGCGTCGTCCCACAGCCGGTCCTGATTGCGCTTGAGCACCGCTGCCTGCGCGGCCAGCGTTTCGATCAGCGCGCGCAGGCTGCCCTGCGGCGCATCCAGTTCGCGGTAAATGGCAGGCAGCCACTGCCACAGCTTTTCGGCCAGATATTCGCGGTAGCCGTCACGTGCGTTGGGCATGCTGTCCTCCATGGGCACGGTTTGCGTAATGCGCGGTCATGCCGGCACTCCTTCGCTCGCCGCCGTGCCGTTCACCAGCACGCCGCCGCTGCCAAAGTCAAAATAGTGGCCGGCGTTCGGTACACGCGCCGGCTGGGTGAACGGCCCTTCGTTGAAGGTGAGCGACTGCACACCGATCACCCCCGGCACCGCCATCACCACCGCCATCAGCTGGCTGACGAACACGGGGCCATCCGGCCCCAGCCGCTCGGCACGCAGAAAGCCCCCCGTGCCCGGCAGGGTGACCGGCGCATACAGCGCCAGCAGCACCGCCGCTTTCACCTGGCTGGGCGAGTGATCCGGATCGACCAGCACCGCGAGCGCCAGCCGCGCCGTTTGCGGCAGCGCCTGCTCGACACGCAGTGGCGCATCCAGCTCGGACAAGGCGCGCAGCCGGCTGGTGATGGTGCTGGCCAGTTGCTGATCACCGATGTAGCCGATCACCGCCGCCGGGCGCAGCCCGGCGGCATCCCAGCGCCAGCTGGCGCGCACTGCCCGCACTCCGGCCACCTGCGATGCAGCCGCCTCCAGATCAGGCAGCGAAATCGCCCGGCCCAGCAGCAAGGCCGATTGCGGCGCATACACCGCCAGCTCGGCCGAGCTCTCGGCATCGGCACCGCCATAGGCCGGCAGCACGTTGTGCACGCGCCGCAGGCCGGCCACCGGTTTGGCCAGCTGCTTGATCAGCCCGGCCGGCGGTACGGCGGCACCGGCGCCATGGCGATAGTCGGCACTGACCACCGCGCCGGTCGGCAGGCGTGCGCCACCACCAAACGTCACATGGCTGTCGCCGGCATCGTCCTGCCGCACCGTGTAGACCTGCGCATGCGCATCAACGCCATAAAAAGTATCGACCTCATGCCATTGCACGCCGCCCACCCAGACCGCCAGCGTGCTGACCATGCCGCTGGCGTTGTTGGCCGGCAGATAGGTGAGCGGTTTTTTCTGCAGCTTGAACGACTGGCTGGCCTGTGCACCGTCACCGGTGCCCAGCACCTCGCCATGCACGCTCTCGCCGCGCGAAATCTGCAGCACATTGCCAAACAGGGTGACCGGCGCGGCCAGCGTCTTGCCCCAGGCCGGCGTGGCATCCAGCGTGGCACTGTGGTTGGCGGCATCCAGGCTGCCCTGCGTGCTGACGCCATCGTCATTGGCGTCCTGCAACAGCACGCCGTGCAGGGTGACGCGCGGCGCATCGCGCAGCGCGGGCAGCCCCACCGGGTCGGTCTGGCCCAGCGTATCGAGCACCGGCGCCAGCACCTGCGCAGCCGGATAAAGCGCGTAGTGCACGCTGGCCTTGCTGACGTCGAGCGTGAACGATGGCGCGCTGTCCAGCGTGAGCGTGGTGCTGCCGCGTTTGATGGCCGGACTGGTCAGGGTGCTGGTATGGCTGGCACTGTCGGTAATCGTGCTCGACAGCGACGACAGCACCGTGCGTTGCGCTTCGGCAATGCTGCTCACATGGCGGGCATCCAGCGAAGTGCCTTGCTCGATCAGCACGATCTGGCCGCTGTAGATCGGTGCAATCACATTGAGCGCGATCTGGCTGCCGCTGGCCGCATTGCCCTCGCCGCTGCCAGGCGTGAGCTGCCACAAGCTGGTGGTGGCACCACCGGCCAGGATGCGCAATTGCGCATAGGTGGCGCCACTGGCGGGCGACACGCTGCTGCTCAAGCCGATGCGGCTGAGGTTGGGTGGCGTGCGCTGCACCTCGGTACTGACGGTGCTGATGCGGCGCGCGTACAGCTGGCCGTTGATGTCCAGCACCACGGCATCACCCGCCCGCACGCGCACGCTGGCCGGGTCAACCAGCAGGCTATCGAAGCTGGCAGGCAAGGTCGTGGCACGCACCTTGGCAACCGGCAACGCGTTGATGCGCGGGTCTATGCCGGTGGCGGCATCCAGCTCGAAGATCTGCGGCGGCTCGCCGGCAAAAGCGCTGCTGCGGAACGCGGTGCCTTTCGGCAATTGCACCGGCTGCTTGCCGTCGGCCTCGGCCGCCAGTTGCGCGATGGCGGCCACCGCCGGGCGTGGCCGGTAGCCCAGCAAACCCACCAGCCGGCGCTGTGCGCCGCTCAGGCTGGCGGTATGCAGATAACTCTCGCCCGCCACCAACGCATCGTAAAAACCGAGCACGTCGAATACATAGGCGCCCATCTCGACCAGCATCAGACCGAAATCGTGCCCGTCGCGCGCGCGCCAGTCGCGCAGTGCCGGCGAGCGGCCGATATCGGCCAGCAAGGCATTGCGCCAATCGCCAAACAGGCCAGGCGCATGCGCCGGGCGGAAAAACGCCGACGCCAGCGCGGCCGGAATGGCACGTGGCTGCGGGAATACATGGCTGTCGCATGCGCAGCTCATAAGCCGCCCTCCATCACGAGCTTCACCGCGCCGCGCTCGGGCAGGTCACGGTCATTGGTCACGCGCACGATTTCGTCCGGCGCCACGCTCAGGCTGAATTCATTGAACGCACGCCAGCCAAACCAGCCGCGCCTGCGCACCTGCATGTCCTCCACCGCCTTCACGCCCGGCACCGCCTGTATGGCCGCCAGCAGCGCCGCGCGCGACAGCGGCGTGCCAAAGGTGAAGTGATCAGGGTCGAAGAAACCGCTCATGCCGTCGCTGCCGAACAGCGCCTGCAGCACCGCTGCCTTGACCTCGCCGCGATAGGCACGCGGCAGCACGCAAACGACGATTTCCAGATCGAAGCTGGCATAGCGCGGCTGGCGCTGCCTGACCTCGCGCCCTGCCTGCCGCACGCGGTCGAGCAAGGCAGTCAGCTCGGCCTGCTGGCCGGCACTAGCGCCATAGCTGTCGCGCACATCCGGCGTCACCATCACCGTCGGCCAGCTGCCGGTCCAGCGTTGCACCGCACCGGCACGCTGCACCCAGGGCAGGCGCTGCGCGATGTCGGCGTAGTCTTCGGGCCGCACCGCGCGTTCGGTCACCGTGCGGAAGGCCTGCGGTGCGTTGATGCGGATCTGCTCGGCGCTTTCCGGGTCGCGCCCGCCACTGGCCGGCAGCGGGTTGGTCACCGCATCGACAAAGGCCGGCTGGCTGTCAAAGCGCACCAGCGTGCCGGCGCTGACATTCATCAAGCGCCCGTTGCCCAGCCGGTAGCGCACGGCAAACACCGCGCCCTGCGGGGCTTGCTGGCCAAATTCGCCATCGCCAAAGCGCAGGGTCATGCCCTCCGAGCTGGCGTAGTCGCTCAGTGCCGTTACCTTGCCAAAGCGCTCGGCCGAGAACACCGTGCGATAGAGGCCATCCTCCAGCACGTACACCGGGTCGGTCGGCAGCGCGGTTTCTTCGCCGATCAGTGCATCGCGCCAATGCCATGGGCCGTGGCCCTCGCGCACCACCTCCACCTCGGGCACGCTGGCGCCATCATCATCTGCATACCAGGCCAGCGGCACGACATCCGAACCGGGCAGCGAAAACAGATGCTTGATGCGTGTATGCACGGCAGCGTAATCCAGCGCCTCGTTGATGCCGATGCGCTCCAGCGCCTGCGGCAGGTCGGCATTGGGGTCGGCCGGCCCGGCAGGCGCGCCGATGCGGAAACGCAACGCCGGCTCGCTGCGCGCCGGCAAGGTGCGGCCTGACGTGGCAGGCAGCAGGTTGCCCAGCACCACCAGCGTTTCCAGATCCAGCTCGAACGGCGTGGGTACATCCCAGACGATGGTGGTGATGTCCTGCGCCAGCAGCACATCGCTGCCATCGGTGGCCGATGCCACGCGCACCGCCAGTTGCCGTGCCGGTTTGGACGGGTCGGTAGGCCGGGTCAGCAGCGCAATCCACTTGCCGACCGGGTCGGTGGCGACCCATGGTGCCAGCAGTGCCTGCAAGTGCCCGGCCAGCGTGAGTTGGGTGCTGCCTGCCGGCAGGCAGCTATCATTTTCATCCCACAGGTGCGGCGCAAGCTGGTTGAGCGCCGGGTCCACCGGGAAATCGACGTTGTAATCCGCCAGCCCGTGCCCGACCTCGAAGGCAATCTGCTGCGCGGGGTCGGTCACCACGGTGCCGCCCTTGACCTTGCCGATGCTGTTGGCGCTGATGGCCAGCCACGCAAATGCGCCGCTGCCGTTATCGAGCGGGTAATCGACCAGCCGTGCCAGCTGCCGCAGCGAGCGGCGCTGGCTGGCGGTTTCCAGCGTGGTTTCGCGCAGGATGCGGTCTTGCGCGTAGGAGAACTCATCACCCAGCGCACTGAGCAATTCGACCATCACCACGCCCAGATCGGCCTCCAGCCTGTCCTGCCAGTCCGGGTAGCGTTGGGCGGCAAAATCGAACAGTGCCTGGCGCAAGCTCCAGAAATCGCGCGCGCTGTAATCGACCGGGAAATCAATCTGCGCCTCGGGCGGGCAGGCGTGCGGGCCGGTTTCGCAGTCGAGCTGGCTGGCGCAGGCGGCCTTGAACGAGAAACGCACACGGTTGTAGTAACCGTCGAGCTTGGCGCTGTTGATGGCCAGCCGGTAATAGCCAAAGCCACCCGGCCCGCTCAGCGTGAGCTTGAGTGCATCGCGCCCGTTCACCTGCACCATGCTGCTGGTCAGCACCGCCACGTGCGCTGGCGTCACCTGCCCTTCGCCTGTAATGCTGAACTGGTCTGGCGCGAGGCCGGTCAGCGCGGTCTTTACCGCAGCCGGCAGCTTGTCGTGCACGAAGTAGACCTGCAGCTCGTCCTGCGTGGGGGCGACGTAAATGAAGTCGATGCCGCTCAGCGCGCTGGACTGGCGCAACAGTTCGATGCGATCGGGCAGGCTCATGGCGTCACCTGCAGATTCAGGTAGCGGCGCTGGCCGCGCGCCTTCACCACATAGCCGACGCGGATATCCAGCCGCGCATCGCTGGCCTGCACCGAGACCTCGCTGACCGAGATCACATTGCCCAGCCAGCGGTTCAGCGCCTGATACACGGTGGTCTGCGCCAGGGTGGCGGCAATCTCGCCGCCGGGGGCGAACACCAGCCGGCGCACGCCGCAGCCAAAGTCCGGCCGGTTGATGCGCTCGCCCGGCCCGGTCAGCAGTACCTGCATGATGAGCTGCTCGACGTGCGCGCTGTAGTCGGTTTCCTGCTCGGCCTGCCCGCGTGCGGCATCAATGCCGAAGGGGTAGCGCAAACTGGTGAAGTAACTGTCCATCGTCCTGTCCTTGCGCGGCCTAAGTGCCGCTGACCTTGGGCTGCGTTTGCACGATGCTCACCGGCCCCTGCGGCGCCTGCGTGGCGGCCAGACAGATGCCGGCACTGCTCTGCGACAACGTGGGCGTGCCGTTGACCTTGGTCTGCAGATTGGTCACCACCCACTGCACTTTCACGCAGGGGCTGGGTACCGAACCGGTGCCGACCGGAATCTGGAACGGGCAGCCGCTGATGGTGAAGGTGTCATTGGCCAGCGCCAGCGCAGCGTCCGCCTTGGCCGAGGTATTGGCCGAGACGATGCTGACGGTGCCGCCATGCGGGCACTGCAAACTGGATGCGGTGGTAAGCAAAGCCGCCATATCGCCCCCTACATCACTTCAAACGCGCCGCTGTTGACCTTGACGCCCGGCCCGGCCACTTCGACCTTGCCACCGGCGCCGCTCTCGGACACCACGCCGGCCGAGCCCACCGTCTGCTTGGCTTGGCCGCCCACCGTGGTCACGTCCTGCGCCAGCGTCACGCTGGCCTGGTTCTGGTTCTGCAGCAGCATGTCGCCGCTGCCGTCATCAATCGAAATCAAGCCCTGCGTGGTACGCAGCAGGTGCACGTCCGGCGAAGTGGCCTCCTCCGGCAGATCGCCATCGCCCCAGAAGCAGCCCACCCACACCGGAAAGGACGGATCACCACCCTCGAACTCCACCCACACCCCTGCCCCCACCGGCGGCAGCGAATAAAACCCCACCGACGGGCCGGCATAGGGCACGCAGGGCATGGCCCACAAATTGAGCGATTCGAGCACCGCCGGCACCGCCACCTGCAGCCGGCCGCGCTGGGTGCTGTCGTTGTTGTCGATCACCTTGCCGCGGTATTTGCCGAAGTAGCGATTGCGTACCAGGCGTTCGATTTCGCTCAATCTGTCCATATCGCCCCCTCAGTTCCAGCCGTTGCGGATCAGCTCCGCCGTCATCACGTGGTCGTCAGCGGTGATCTTGTGCACCACGCGCGCTACCAGATAGTTGCCCGAGTGGCGCGAGCCGGCGCCGGTGAGCTGCACCACGCTGTGCGCGCGCAGCACGTTCTTCAGCACCGACTGCTTGCAGGTCACTGTGGCCTGCACGAACCAGCCGTGGTCGATCAGCGCTGCCTCGGCGCGCGCACCCAGATCGCCCGCGTCATCCACCGGCACGGCAAAGTGCTGCTTGCGCACTTCGGTGACGATATCGGCCAGCGCCTTGCTGGCCAGCCCGGCCAGTGGCGAGCGGTCACGGCTGCCGTCGATGTCGGATTTGCTGCCCAGATCAAGCTGAGTGAGCGTCACGGCCACGGCACGGTCCACATCCCACGACAGGTTCAGCTCGTCGACATTCGGATCGGGCACATTGATGCGCAAATCCAGCGCGGGCGGGTCGCTCACCGGGGGCTGTTTGAAGTGCGCGGTGGCCAGCCCTGTCATCGCGTCGTAACTGAGCCAGAACCAGAAGCCGTTGCGCCGCGCGAGCCGGCGCACAAAAGCCAGATCGGTTTCACGCTGCACCAGCACATGCTTGTCCTCGCTGTGCATGGCGCTGGTGGTGCTGACATCCGGGATGAAGCCATACGTAGCCAGCACGCTGCTCACCGCCGTGGAGTCGGTCATCTCGCTCCACAGGGCGGCCTTGTTCTCGTAACCCATGGTCACCGACTGATCGGCACCCAGCACATCGACCAGCGAGCCCGCCCCGCCCTGCACCAGGGTGGCGTAGTGCCCGGAGACCGGCCCGCGCGACAGCATGGCGTAGCCGTCACCCGCCTTGACCACCACGCCCAGATCGGCACCGGGGTCGAAGCGCGCATCGGCCAGCACGCTCAAATCCCCCTCGACGATGCCAATGCCGTAGCGCAACCGGTAGCTCGCCGGCTCGAACAGCGTTTCGACGATTTCGATTTCCTGCGGCACATCCAGCGTGGCATCAGGCACGCCGTTGACGCAGAGGACAGCACCCAAGCTCATGTCTTGCCCTGCTGCGGAATCTGCACTTCACGCAACTCGGTCAGCACCTCGGCACGCATGGCATCGTTGAATTCGGCCAGCCGCCAGAAGGCCGCCGGATCAGCCAGGTACAGCGCGGCCAGATGATCGGTACGTTCGCCATCGCGGCGTACATGCACGCCACGGAATACCTGTTGTGGGGCAGTTGCCGGCGGCGTCACCTCGACACTGCGGCCGCGTGCATCGGTCAGCACCAGCGGGGTGAGTTTGGCGTAGCGGCTTTTCGGATCGAACATGGCGTCCCCTAGATCGGCAGCATGCCGATGATGGATTCAACGCTGTTGGCCAGATTGGCCATGGCCAGCACCTCTTTCTGCCCGCGCGTGAACATGTAGCAAGCCTTGGCGATATCGACGGTGGCGCCGCTGGCCGGGTCGCCGCTGACCGTGACCAGATCGTCCAGATCCAGCACCTTGAGGCCGATGCTGGCCTTGGCGCGGATCGGGTACAGCAGCGGCGAGAACTGCTGTTCTTCGATCGACAGGCTGGTGATGCGCACCGGCACGATGCGCCCCGGCCCCCAGAAGAACAGCACGATGGGCACCTCGCGCCGCGCCAGCTGCGTCTCCACGCCGGTATCGGCGCCAAAGCTGCCCGACAGCCCGCCCGCCGAGAACGACACCGAGCCGGCCACGCTGCCCAGCAAGCCACCCAGCACGCTGTCGCCCGGCGGATAAAGCAGCATCTCGATGGCGGCAATGCGGTCGGCCACGCCCGACACGGTGGCCACCGGGTGCGAGTCGGGGCTTTCCAGCGCATCGGTGGCGTCCAGCTCCAGCACCAGCGAGAAGGTCTCTGCCGGGTCATACGGCTGCGACAGTGCCAGCCGCTGATCGCGCGTCAGGTCTTCCAGCCGGTGTGCCGGGTCTATAGTGTCGTGCTCGCCCCACTTGATGGCGCGCTGCGGCGGCTGCCACGGCGTGAGCGTGCGCGTCATCGTCTCCGGGTTGTACTGAAAGATGATGATGTTGGGGATGGGGATCAGCATGGGCGCGCCAAAGTAGATCAGCGCGCCTTTCAGCAACTTGGGGGTGCGGGAATAACCGGTATTGGCCATGTCAGCCCCTCCAGCCGCGGGCACTCATGCCCTTGTCGTTGTGAGCCACTGCAAGGCTCCAGATATGGTTCATCTCACCCGGCTTGATGAGCGCGCTGCTGTTGGCGGCAGTGCCGGGATGATGGGCAAGATAAAGATCGTTGTAATAGCCCAGCTCGATGCCGCGCAGCGCTGACTTGAGCTGCGTCTGCATATGGGTGCGCATGTAGCCGTAGGTCTTTTGCATGGCTTGGTAAATGTGGTTGCCGACCTGGTTGGCCGGCCGGTCGCGATAGGCAACCCATGCGTCGTAATGCGTACTGCTGCGCGGGTTGTTGACCGCTGCGCGCTCAAGGCGCAAATAGGGCTCGGGCAACTCCTGGCGGAAGATGTGGTTGACGATTTCGGACTGGGTCACCGCGCCACTGTCGCTAAAGTCCTCCGCTGCGGCATTCATGTGCAGGTTGCCGCGACGGTGGGTGGGCCGCGCCAACAGGATGGTCGGCATCAAGCCGCCACGACCGGCCTCCAGCGACTCAATCTGGATGCCGCGAAACATGCTGGGCCGGCGCGCACCATTGGTGGCCAGCTCACTGCCATAAGCGTCAAGCCGCCGACGCAGCAGCGGAAATGCCGACTTGCTGGCCGGTTCTTCCGATCCGTTGCTGGCGCCGTTATGGAAATACTCCACCAGCAGGTATTGCGTGATGTGGTGCGATTCTCGTTCTTTGCCCGACTGCTCGCCCGAATCCTTCTGCGCGAAGGTGCCCAGGTGCAGACGCTGGTTGCCGTAGCCCGCGGTCTGCGTCGTACCCGTGGTATTGAGATACTCGCTCTTGGCCGGCAGCGCGGTTGCTGGCAGCGTGCCGGCGCTCGCGGCGATCTGCTGCTGACGTTCCAGTTCTTCGGCGGCGCGGAAGATGGCGTGTGAAAACCGGTATGCGTTGCTCGCCCAGATTGAGCTGCTGGGGCCCAGATCGTGCAGCACCGCGCGAATCAAAGGCCGTAGCTCCTGGCGACGCGCCGGCAGTATATTGGTCTGCCCCCCGCCGGGACCGGTGCCATGCTCGAGCGCCAAGTGCCACAAATTGGTGTTGCCATTCACATGTGCGAGGTAAACGAATTTCACTTCGGCACTGGCATAGGGATGTTGCGCATCGCGAAACGTCGCCTCTTGCCCTCGCCCCCGTACCGGCATGTCAAAATCAAGCAATATCCCGGTCTTGCCCAAGATGTAGCGCTCCAGCCGGCGCGTGAAATCACGCACGTCCAACGCCATGCGGGCGGGGTGGCCAGGCCGGGCACGCTCGGCCTCGTAACTGGCACGGATGGCAATGTCTTCGATGGCTTCGGCAATCTCTTCGTGATGATTCATCAGGTGAGTCGAGATGGCATCCAGGACATGCCGGTAGGTACCGGCAGATGTATGCAAGCCGCTACTGCCCGGCCGGAGGCGGGTGCGCAGATCCTGCGCGACGTGTGAAACAGCGCGGCGGACATCTCGGCCGATCAAGCTGCGACCGGTCGTGCTGGCTGTGCTGTCGATCTCCTCGACCTCTTCCTCAATGCTGGTGATATCAGTGACCTGCCGCAGAAACCGTTGCCCAAGCAGTTCTATCATGCTGGGCTGGCCGGCATCGGCCCTGCCCAGCGCGATACCACGCGCGCTACCCGCCATTGCGGCACGAGCGGCGGCGTCGGCCTGTGCTTCTGCTGCACCGTCCCAATGGATGCCGCGACGGGCACGACTGCGGCGGGGCGTGGCAGGGTGCGAGCCGCCGCGTTGGCGAGCCCCCGTCTGTTGCACCACATGCGCCAGTTCGTGATACAGCAACTGCGGTCTTGCCGCTGCGGCATCACCTGCACCGAGAATGACATGGCTGCCAGCCGTGAGCGCACGTGCACCGACGGCACCGGTCAACGCTTGCGCTCGGCCGCCACGATGCAGACGCACGTGCGAAAAATCCTGCCCGAAGCGCTGTTCGACATCTCCACGCGTGGAAGGCGCCAATGGTTCGCCCGGCTCTGCTGCCACACGGTCGAGCAAACTGGCGGCTTGCGTGCCGCCCAGTCCGCCTTGCGACTGACGGCTCAGCCCCGCTGCCACGGCGGACTCCAGCTGGGGCTGCGCCTCGGTCTCGCCCGGAAAGCCACGATTGCTGGTGGTGACCTGTGCATGCGGAACCGAAAGACCCAGCGGCGTACCGAACTGCTCGAAGGTAGTGTGCAAGGTATTGCGCATCATGCTCTGGGCTTCGGTCAGCCTGGCGGTAACCTGCGGCACGATGGTGTCGTTCCAGAACGGAAAAAGGTTGTCGGTCGTGACGCCTGCATCGCGCAGCAGGCCAGCCACGCCACTGACCAATTGCTGACGGGCACCGATGAAGTCGAGCAATTGCAACAGGATGTGTACGCCAAGCCGGTATTTGCCGCCCAGGCGGTGACCGATCACGTCGATCAGCACATTGATGAGATCCTCCAGCGGCAAGATTTCCCGTGGCAATTCCAGCTCGCCCAGGCTGGCTATCATCTCGTCCAGCCGCTGCGGCAAGTTGCTGATGAAGCTGCCGAAGTCGGCAACCGCCTCCGCACGTCCTTCCAGGCCGCCCAGGCGATCGACCATGGCAGCGATGATCAGGTAATAATCGGCGATCAGTTGCACCACCCGCACCAGGCCGGGCGAACTCTGCACCAGCCCTTCCACCTGCTGTCGCCGGTCCTGCACGTGGTCTTCCATGCCGGCAAACAAGCGCCCGATGTTGCGGGCAAAATTCTGGACCTTGAGCAACAGCCGGCGCAGCCGGGCGCTACTGCTGTTGCCTATGGTTTGCGGGCCGGGCGCACGTGGCTCGCCTATCAAGCCATTCAGGCTATGATTGCTGAACAGCAGGTACTGCAGCAGGTTTTCGAAATGCAGCAGGCCCAGCGTGCGCTCCCATACGCGCTCCAGCAGCTCGCGCGGGTGGGTGATCAGGTGCTGGATCATCTCCGGCCCGTCGCCGGAGAAGAACGCCACGGTGGCCGTGATCAGCCGTGTGGCCGCCAGTGCCTGGCCGCCGCCGGGGAACAGTTCGGCAGCATCCATCATGTAGCCGCCAAACGTTTCAATCGCGCCGGCCAGCTCGCCGAGTTGCTCCATGGTATTGCGCAGATACAGCGCCCAGGTCAACCGGGTCAGTACCTCGATGGTTTGCGGGCTGTCGGCATACAGCTCCAGCGGCTCGGGGCCTTCGTTGACCATGACGGACAGCAAGCGCACATGGGGGCGATTGCCGTCAGCCAGATGGGTTCGTCCGCCGTCCAGGCTGAGCATCGAGCCAACCGAGGCGGCATTGGGCATGCTGCGCAAGCCAAAGGTGCCGGGGTGGAACGCGAAGTTGGCGTGGACCTCCTGGATTTCCCAGGTCGTGCCTTCAATGGTAAAGCCCTGACCGCGCCCGATGCGCCGGTTGCTATCCTGGGTGCGAACCGTACCCGTGCTTTCCAGCGTGCCGTCACCGGCCTCGCCCACCATGCCCGAATCCAGGATGGCCCGCTGCAGGACGCTGACCTGATGCTCCAGCAACTCGCGCAACTGCGTGCGTCGCTGTTCGAACAGGGTGGTATTGCCGCGCTC
The DNA here is from genome assembly GCF_900176275.1 of Andreprevotia lacus DSM 23236. Taxonomy (GTDB): domain Bacteria; phylum Pseudomonadota; class Gammaproteobacteria; order Burkholderiales; family Chitinibacteraceae; genus Andreprevotia; species Andreprevotia lacus. The sequence continues at coordinate 166,678 of NZ_FWXD01000003.1, forward strand.
CTCGGCCACGGTAAAGCTGTCACGTATCGTCTGGCTGGCACCGCCCGTCGCCTGGGCGGCCCAGAACAGCGCCGTGTCAACCAGCGGTACCCAGGCATGGACATCGCCCATGTCCTGCTGGCTCAGCAACTTGGCATGCAGGGTATCGGCCAGCTCGAACACAGCCATCGCCAGATGGCCTTCCTGCTCGGCCCGATCATCAACACTGCCGACGAACTGGGTCAGCAAGGTGCTCACTTCGCGCACCAGCAAGCGTACCACCGTCTGTCCGGCCTGCCCGGGTACGCGAAAGCGTGTCATCGAACGGGGTTCGTACCGATCAAGCGCGGGCCGGAACTGCACTTCGACGCGACGGCGCCGCTCATGCGCCAGGGCCCGTCGTTGTGCCTGCAAGGCGGCATCGAAACCGGTGCGGTGCTCATCCCTCAGGGCCTGTGGCAAACGCGCAGCATCCATCGCGGTGCGCAATTGTTCGATCAGGTCAGCCTGTTCAGGCGCCGTACGTATCGCCAGACTGGCCCGCCAGAGTTCCCACCAGACGCCCCACTGCAGCCCTGCCAGCGTCGTCGCCGTGATGGTTGCCATTTGCACTGGCCCACTCAGCGCGGCGTCGGGCCGGTAGGCCCTGCCTGCTTCAATATCCCGCACCAGTTGCTGCCAGGACTGCTGGCTGACGTTCGGCACGCTGCTGGATGCGGTGAGCGCATTCAGATACGCCATCAGCGCAGGCAACATGGTCACCAGCACTTGATTGATGGCTGGCAACGCTTGCAGACGCGAAACCAGCGCCGCCGGTGAGGGCATGATCCAGATGGCCGGTATGAAGCGGTCGTGATCAGCGGCCCTGCCCACGCCATGGGCAATGGTTTGTCCGGGGTAGCGCGCGCGGACGCCGGCCAGCAATTGCTGCGTCAACGGGTGCTGCTGCACGAGCTCGCGCAAATTGCGGCGTGGCTGACGCTGGCGTTCGCCATTTTCGGTCACCCAGGGAGTAACCCATTCCCAATCGTCGATCAGATAGCGCACCGGCGTGAATTCGGCACGGGCAGCGGAAAAAGCTTGGTTGAGTACCGGCTCGGCAGCAAGCGTGTAACTGGCGCGGTTGGCAGTCAGCAGCCGGTCGATGTGCTCACTGAGGCGGCGGTAATCCTGCGCCTGATAGAAGTCCACCAGATCGCTGGTACGCAAGGGTTCGAAACCGCGCACTGCCACTGGCAGGTCTGCCGCCATCTGTTGCACGCCGGTTTCGGCATCAATCATCCAGTCGCTGCCAAAGACCACGTAATCATCGGTAAGCCCGCCGCCCGGGGCGGTCTCGCGCCCTTGCACGATCAGGTCTGCCCAGTCGATCCAGCCATCCCAGCCGACGCGTCTTGCCACCGTCAGCGCATGGTTGGCAAACCGGACGCGGAAGATGTCGAGAATGTCCGTACCTGCCGCGCCGGGCTGTACTGCTGCCTGCATCGCACGCATGCCGGTATCCGCCGCAGGCTGGTACTGCTGTGCACGCAAGCGCAAACCTGCAGCAAAGTTCAACGCCCATGCAATGACGGCCCGCTCTGGCTGTGCAATCAGTCGCCCCGCCATGGCACTGTCAAAAGCAAAGGCACGGTGGCCGGCACGGTTGCCAGGCAAGGCATCAATGAGCCGGTCCGCCGTGCGCCGCTCCACCAGGCTGAGCATGCTGCGGTCCAGATTGCGTACCGCTGTATTTCGCGTAGCCTCGAAGGTAGCCGGGTCCGGCAATACCCCCGTGGCCGGCCGGTCCAGCAGCGCGTGCAGGAAGACGGCCAACTGGTCGCGGTAGCCCGGCAATGTCGTGTCTATTCCGGCCAGCAGTGCACGGGCTGGTTGGTCGCCCCCAGCCAGTGCGCTTCCGTCGCCCAGGCTGGTTTCCATCGCATCGGCGCTCTCCCAGAACGCAACTGCAAAGTGCGCCATATCCCGCAGTGCCGGCAACACGTCTTCGAACCAGATGCGCTCGGCCTCGACACTGGAGCCGGCGCCGACTGCGGGAGGGCCGCGCCGGCTGGCAGCAGCATGGGCCATCAACTGGCGGGTGCAGTCCTGTTCAAGCTGGACAGCCACCGCGCGCTTGATCCGCGCGCGCGATGCGGTTGCCGACTGCGGCAATCGCATCACGTTTTCCTGTGCCTGCTGCAGCAAAGTGCGGCGGCTGCTTTCGATCACCGCGGCCACATGCACCGTGACATAGTGCAGCTCGTCTGGCCCGATGGTGCCTGCGTGGCGCCGCAGCAATTCGGCGCTGGCCGTATTCACCAGATCTCCCGCAGCAACCTCCTGATTGCTGAACACAGCAGACGGCCCGATCAGTCCGACCAGGGTACGGTCGAGCATGAAGCGCGGATTACCCAGACCAAACCAGCTGTCGGCATACCAGTGGGCGTACAGTCGTTGCTTGAGGTCATCGAAGCGGCCGCCGCGATCCTCGACATACCGTGCGTAAGTGGCGCCGGAGAAAAAAGTCGTCTGCAGATCGGTACGAAGCTGCAGCAGCGCCGCAGCAGCGGCGACATGACCCTGCTGCTTCAGTCCGTCATAGAGCGCGGAAGCCACCAGTACATTCAACGTTGCCGGCGAGCCAGGCAGCTCCGGATCAACGCTCTGCGCGTTGACATGGCCCGCACGGGCCGACCAATAGGCCGCCGCAGTCGCTGGTGCGCTTTGCGCCAACAGGCGCTCCAGCAGCAAGCGCTCCTCGCTGCCGGCCGTGGCAGCATCGCGGTAGAGCGTCAGGGTATCAACCAGTGCGGGCACCGGATCAGTCGAAGACAAGGGGCTAGCCCACTCGCACTGCACATTGCCGCCGCCCCATACCGCCGTCGCGCTCAAATGCCCTGCAGCATCCATCCGCCCCGTCTGCTGCAGCGCGTGGGCCGTTTCATGGCCGAGCAAGGCCAGACCATCAGCCAGGTCGGGACGATAGGCCCCCGCAGCAAAATACAGGCTCGGCCCGCTGGCAAAGGCACGCACGCCAAGCGCCGCGGTGGCTGACCATGCCGCGGCATCACGATGGATGCGCAACACATTCAAGCCCGCACCGAATGCCTGCTCAAGCCGCAAGCGCAATGCAAGCGGCAGTGGCTCGCCACGGCTGCCGGGCTGGCGAAAACCGGCGGCACTGGCCGGCGTCAGCCCTCGCGCCAACCCCAGCTCACCCCGGGCAATGCCCTGTGCCGCCCTGTCTGCCTGCCGCTCATGCGCATCACCCCGTGCGCCGCGCGACACTGATGGAGCCTTGCGCTGCACGCCACCGACCTTGTGTGACCGTGTCGCTGCTGGCCCGGCCATCAGGCAGCCCCCTCAAAGCTGGCCAGCTCGCGGGCAGACAGCCCATCACCATCCTTGGCCAACTCCCGGGCCAGGGTAGCAGCCAGCAGCGGCAGGTCCGGCTGCTGCCGTGCACGCCGCGCTGCAAATGCGGCGGACAGCGCGGCCCCCTTGATCTGTGCACCGGTCGCGGCCACACCTGCGAGCCGCTCCAGCGCCTGAGTGGCTAACAATCCATCGCCAAACAGCGTGCTCAATACGCGCTGCCAGATGGCAATGCGCGCGCTTGCATCCGGGCGTGGAAATTCAATTACATGGCGAATGCGGCGCAGGAATGCCGGATCGATATTTGCCTTGAGATTGGTGGCCATCAGCACGATGCCGTCAAAACTTTCCAGCGCCACCATCAGATGGCTGATGTCCATATTGGCGTAGCGATCCTGCGCATCGCGTGTTTCCTCGACGCGCTTGCCATACAGCGCATCGGCTTCATCAAAGAACAGCACAGCGTGCCGGCAGGCCGGCGAGGACAAGATGCGCTGGAAGTGCTGCGCCGTTTCCCCCACCCATTTACTCAATACCGCCGAGACATCGATGCGCAACAGGTCCAGCCCCAGCTCGCACGCGATCACCTGTGCCGCCATGGTCTTGCCCGTGCCGGGGGGACCGGCAAACAGCGCGGTGAGCCCGCGTCCGTAGGGATAGAGTCGCTGCGTGGCCGCATCGGCCCAGAAACGGTTGCGCTCGGCGGCCTCAAAAGCCAACTCGCCCAAGCGTTCGCGCACGGTCTCGGGCAGCACCAGATCATCCCAGCCCAGCTCGCCATCGATATGCTGGGCCAACCCGCCCAGGTCATCGCGGGTCAGTACGCGCGCATGTCGTGCGGCCTCTGCCGCCGCCGCAGGCTGCATGGCTGCCACCTGACGAATCTGTTGCTGGCTCAGTGCGTAGCGTGTAGCCAACTCGCCCAGCGGCGCAGCTGGCCAAGCCGCGGCCTGCGGCAAATGGTGCAGCCAGAGTTGATGGCGTGCTGCTGCATCGGGAGCCGGCAGCGATACCGGCAAACGCTGCAGCGCCGACGGAACCGGGGCAGTCGTACCAAGCGAGAACTGCAAGGGAAATACACTTAGCCCGTGTTGCAGCACCAGTTTGAGCAAGTGAGCGCCTTCTGCAGCAGCAAACACCGGTGCAACCCGATCCAGAAAGGCCTGCCGCTGGATGCGTATGGCAAGCTCCTTATCTGGCGCGTGCCCTTGCGGCAACACGCACAGCGCCGGCAAACCCAGCTGACCGGCGACTGCTGCGGCGAAGTCCAGCCCTGCCTGACTGTCGTCGCCCAACACCTCCACCAGCCAGCGCTCACCCGCCGGCAGTTGTTGTGCAATGCGGCTGGCCGTCTCGGCCACCGGCCAATCGGGTAACGCCACCGATGAATCAATGATCTGCACGCACCCGATCAGGGCGCGATCCAGCTCTGGTGCACCATCCAGCCATGCCTGGATATGCGGATCAAGCTGCAGTACGGCATTGCCGTCGCCGGTGTCGTGCTCGCTCACCAGCAGCCACAGCCGCAGCGGCGATTCGCTGGGCAGGCGCAGCCGCTCGGGGTGGCCGAAGGTGCGGCAAGCCACCAGCAGCGTGAGTTGCAAGGCCCACGGGTCGTGCTGCACCAGCTCGGCACGCAGTTGCGGCGCCAGGCTGGCCGTCCACAGCATGGCAACGACATCACGCTCCAGCACATTCAAGCCAAAACACTCGGCCAGTGCGCTCAGGCGCCCGCCCTCTGGCGCCGGTGCATCGCTCTGGCGTGCCAGCACGGCGCTGACATAAGCCTGCCAGGCCAGCCGTTCGTCGAGCGCGATGGTTTGCGCCTCGTGCACCGCATTCATGGCGCTACGCCCCAGTTCGGGCCGGATTCGGCGCCGCGCACAATTACGCGCAAGGGGACGAGACTGCCGGTGGTAATACCAGCCGGCAGTTTGAATTCGATGCGGTTGGGGCCGCTGCGTGGCCAGAACTGGCCGGCAGCGGGTGCGGCGGCAACGCGGGTGAGCTTGCTGGCGCCGGCATAGCATTGCAGATCGCTGCTGCCGAGCGCACTGGGGTCAAAGCCGTCGAGCATTAGCGTGCCCAGCCCGCCCCCACCAAAGCTGATCGCGCTGATGCGCGGTGCAATGGCCAGCGGCGCCGGGTTGGAGATGCTGTCGAAATCGCGCTGGCTGCCATCGGGCAAGGTCACGCGATCCACGGTGCGCACCTGCACGCTATAGATGCCGGGCAGCAGCGCCTGCGCACTGGCCGTGGGCTGCGCGGTGGCCGTCAGCACCGTGCCGTTGCCGGCCAGACCCCATGCGGCATCAGCCACCACGGGCGCGGCAAAGTCAGCGTGGCCGATCAGCAACTGGCTCTGGCTGTTGCCCAGCTCGCTGCCCAGCACGCTGAATGGCTGACCATAGGCCACTTCAGCCGGCGCGATGTCGACCTCGTGCAGCGAGGGGTCGCCGGGGATATTGAACTGCACGGTATTGCGCGTGGTATCGATCACCGGCCGGCCGCGCGTTTGCGCATGCACGCCCAGGCCCAGCACACGGCCGGCGCGCGTCTGCAGTACTTCCGGCTCCAGCAAGGCGGCGCTGATCTCGAAATAGGCCGCCATACGCATCGCCTGCGTGCCGGACTGCCAGTATTGCGATGACTCCTCCACTGCCACTGGCCGCAGGCTGATGCGCAGGCGGTTGCCCTGCCCGCGCAGTGCCAGCGGCAGCGCCTGCACCATGCCGCCCAGGCCGAGGTCGATCATGGTGTTGTCGTCGATCACCGGATAATCGTGCAAGGTCTTGACCGCCAGCCCCATCACCAGCTGATCGGCATAGGCACGCTTGGCAGGCTGCGCCATATTGCTGCGCGGGCAGAGCACGTAGTTGAGCGTCAGCCCCATGGGCTTGTAGCGCTGCGGCGTGCCGTCGTTGGTTTCCCAATCCTGCCCCTTGGTATAGGCATCCTCGCGCAGGTGGTAGAGGTAAAAGCTCAGCGCGTAATCACCACTGACCGCATCGGGTGGTGCGGGCGATACCTCCAGCGTGGCCGAGGCTGGCCAGTCGGCAAACAGCGGCAAGCGCTGCTCCAGCAGGTTGACGACGGTCTTGGTGATCAGGCTCAGGTCCAGCAGTGCCATGGTTTCCTCACAACTGACCGATGCCGAAGCGATAGGTGGACGTAACAATGCTGCTGGCCGTCGGTGCGGCGGCAGCCAGTACGGTGATGACTTGCGGCGATGGCGCAACACGCCCCGGCACAGGGGTGGTGGCCGGGCTTGCCGCAGCAACGGCTGCCTGCGCGGCTGCAGCTGCCACAGCGGGGTCTGCCGCAGAGGCCGGTGCAGCCAGCGGGGCCGGTGCTTCGGGCGGCTGCAGCTGTACTTGGCCAACCGGCTGCAGCGGCTTGCTTGCGTTCACAACGGCTTGCGGTGCAACGGCCTGCGGCGAATCAGCTCTCGGCGACGCCGCTTCGGCGTGCACTGGCGAGATGGCCTCGGGCATCAAGGGCGCAGCGAACAATGGCGAACCCAGCGCGCGCATGAAGGCATCGGCCTGCCCCAGTGCAGACAGCGGCTCGTCTGCGGGCACCATTGGCATCGCCGCGGTCGGCGCAAGGTCGGCGGGCGGCGTGATTTGGGCTTGTGCAGTTACAGGTACAGCGAGTAGCGATGCCGGCTGCAGCGCGGGTGGTTCAGGCCGGGGATGTGCTGGCGCATCCAGCGCAGCCGGCTCCGGCCAGATGGGTGCATCTGCTGCCGGGGGCGACAGCGGATCAATCTCGGCCGTGGATATCGACACCGCCGCGGCGGCCTGCGGCTGCACGAGGCGCGCAGCAGGCTCATCCAGCGGCCAGGGTGCTTCGTCGGCAAACGGGTCGTGCAGCACACCACCCGAGGTGGCGGGCGCTTCGAGCAGCGCACGGCGCAGCAGGCGTTCGAGGTAGTTCATGCCCTGCCCCAGCGCAGATTCCCGCGCGATGCCAACTGCCTTGCCACAGCGTCGCCGGTTTCAATCAATGCGCGGCGCGTGCTGCGCGGCAGCGCCAGGATTTCGCGCAGCGACCAACCATAGCTGCCGGCCAGGCGGTGGATTTCGGACAGCAACAACGCGCGCTCGCCCAGCAAACGTTGCAGCAGGAACGATTGCAGGTCGAAATGCGCATCCTGCACCGCGCCGCATTCGCTGCACGGTGCAGTCAGCTCGACATCGATGATGGGGGCCTGTGCCTCCAGCTCGGCGCAGGCAGCCGCCATGCCGGCAGGCGACATGCCCAGCACGGCAGCCAGCGCGGCCACACCATCGCGCGCGCCATGCTCGGCGGCGGTCATTTCCTCTTCCGCCGTCGGGGCACGCCAGTTGCTGCCCTGCGCCGTACGCCCTGCCGCCAGATGCTGCTGCAGCTCGCGCAGCGAGAACGACAAGTCATACTTGCTGTGGCAAGCCGGGCAGCTCAAGGTGGAAACGATACGGTCCCCCCACAGCTGGCGGTACAGCGCGGCCAGCAGCGCATCGCGCTCCGTAGCCGGCATGCTGCCGGCACGCGGCGCGGCGCTGTGGTCGAGCAGGCGGTCGAGCAAGGCCACCGCTGCACGCGTGTCCACGCCCTCCACGGCCAGCTCGTCGCGCCCGCTCAGCTCGCGCAGTGCCAGACGGCGCACCGGGCTGGCGGGCGTGCTTTGCAGGATTACCGTTTCCGATCGCATGGTCTGCCCGATCCGCGCCGCCTCAGCTTTCTGCCGGCTCGTTCACGTCGACGTCACGCTCCCAGCCCTCGTTCTGCAGCACCATGTGCTCGATGGCGATGGCGTGGCCATTGGCGTCCAGCTCGGGCAGGGCCTGGTATTCGGACACCCAGCAGCGGTAGATCTTGTAGGCCAGCGCCACCTTGCCCTGCTCGTTCAACAGCTCGATGGTGATGTCCTTGCGGAAATTCTTCAGCGAGATCGCCGCATCGCCCTGCGTGCTGTAGATCAGGTTGGCCCAGGCTTCGAACTCCGGGTCGTGGGTGAGGCCGCGCTCCAGCGTGATCGGCTCGAACTTCCACAGGCTGGGCGATACGCGCGAGCTGCTCGGATCGCCGCCCTCGCGGTGGGTGACGACCTCGGTCGAGCGCTTGAGCGCCGACACCTTGGACACGCCCGCCACATAGCGGCCGTCCCATTTCACCCGGAATTTCATGTTCTTGTACGGATCGAAACGTTGCGTATTGACCGGAAATTGCGCCATTTTTTAGGTTTCCTTGTCGTTGGGTTGCGTCGGTGCGGTCACGATCAGGTCTGAACCTGGCCGGCAATCTGCTGCAGCGACAGCACGACGAACTCGGCCGGCTTGAGCGGCGCAAAGCCGACCAGCACGTTGACGATGCCCAGATCGCGGTCGTTCTGCGTGGTGGTGCTGGCATCGCATTTAACGAAATACGCCTCGCGCGGCGTAGCGCCCTGGAACGCACCCTGACGGAACAGGTTGTGCATGAAGGCACCCACGTTCAGGCGGATCTGCGCCCACAGCGGCTCGTCGTTCGGCTCGAACACGGCCCACTTCAGGCCGCGATACAGGCTCTCTTCCATGTAGAGCGCCAGGCGGCGGATGGGGATGTATTTGTATTCCGAGCCAAAGCCGTCGTCGCCATCCATGGTGCGCGCGCCCCAGTTGACGATGCCGTTGGGGAACACGCGGATGGTGTTGACCGCCTTGGGGTTGAGCACGCCGTTTTCGCCGTCGGAGAAGCGGTACTGCACGCCCAGCACGCCGCGCAGATCGGCCTCGGTGCCGGCCGGAGCCTTCCACACGCCCCGGCTGCCGTCGATGCGGGCAATCAGGCCGGCAATGGCGCCGCTGGGGCCAACCAGCACTTCCTTGCCGTTGTCGTCGATCTTCAGGTTGGGGTAGAACACCGCCGAGTAGTCCTTGACCAGACCGACACGCAGCGTATTCACGCCCACGCTCACGTCGGTGGCCTTTTGCGAATCGCTCCAGTTGGCGGGCGGATCAATCAGCAGAAAGGCGCGGCGGCGTTGTGCGAACACAGAGGCTGGCCCCCACAGCTTGCGGGTGTCACCATCGCTGTGGCCCGCATCCTTGGGCAGCAGCAGCAGGTTGAACAGGTCGATCTCGCGGTCGGCCACCGTATAGGCTTTTTCGTAGTCGGACGGCTGCGGCGTGCCGCCGTCGTTGCCGCTGACGCCACCTTCATAGAAGGTGCCGCCCGGCGTAGCCGCCAGACTGTAGTAACGGGTATTGAGCACCGGCGAGGCAAATGCGGAGGCAGCACCGGTGGCCGACAGCGTGCTGGTCACACCATCTGCCAGGCTGCCCACCGGCAGGATGGCGAGGCGATTGCCCCATACCTCGGCGGTCCACTCGAAGGTCGGGTCGCTGGCGCGCTTGGCCACCACGGCGGCGGCCAGGATGGCGAGCTTCTCGCGCACGCCGCCACGACCGTCGTCGTCATTGGTGGCCGAGGCATCCTGGAACAGATGCGCCGGCGCGGTCACACCCGCAGCAGTGGTTGTTGCCAGGCTGCTGGCGCCGTTGAGCTGGATGGAGGCGCCACCGGTTGCCAGTGCCGTCGGCGCATTCTGCTTGGTGCCGGCAAACTGCAGGAAGTCCGAGCCGGCAGCCAGCAGGTTGTTCATGCGCGTGACCACGCCGCTCGGCGCCGGACGGCGCACGGCGGAGCGCGAGACTTCGATACCGCCCTGCGCGGCGCCCAGCAACAGCACGCTGGCCAGATCGGCGGTCGAGGCCGGGTCGATGAACACATCACCGCTGCTGCTGGCGATCTTGAGCAGATTGGTGGTGGCGTTGTTGCCCTCGCCCACCGGGCCGGGGATCAGGGTTGCGGCAATCGGCGTGGTGGACGGCAGCTGGGTGTTGATGAGTGCGGTGAGCGCGGTCTGGAAGTTGGTCGGGAAGCTGGCGTTGTTGGCCGGCATGGCCAGACTGCTGAGGTCGATCGGCCACGGCGCCGAGCCGTTCACGCTCAGGCGGAACCTGCTGCCCTTGGCCAGCAGCGCAATCAGGTTGGTACGCAGCACGGCCACCGTAGAAGCGCCGACGGCATAGCCGCTGAGCGAATACCCCTCGCCCGACAGCGGCGTGGCCTTGTTGGGGTCGGTGACGGCGATCAGCGCCGAGCTGCCGTTGACGACATCCTCGATGTAGCGCTGGTTGTCCTTGTCCATCGACAGGTTGAGGTAGGTTTCCACCCCGTTCTTGACCAGCGCGCCGTTGGCCAGCCGCACCCAGCGGAAGACTTCCAGATTGAAGGTCGCTTCCGGCTGCGCGGTGTTGTAGTTCACCGACAGGCGGATATCGTTGCCCAAGAGGCCTGCCGCGCGTGCAGCCACCTTGAGCGTGCCGCCGGCGGCGCCCGATTCATCGCGCAAGGTCAGCTGGGCCGGTGCGGCGCTGCTGTCGGCAATGCGGATCACCCAGGCTTGCGTGCCGCCATTGGTGAAGAACAGCTTGATGGCCCTAGCCAGATCGCTGCCGGCATACGTGGCCGAGAAAGCCCGTACGAAGTCCTCGTAGCTCAGGCACTGCACCGGGGCGAACAGGTCGCCGGTCTTGGCACGGCCGATGAACAGGGCAATCGACGTTCCGACGCCAACGATGGTCCGCACGCCGCTCGGTATTTCCTGGACGTACACCCCTGGATAACTGACTGCGACTGGCATTCACATCTCCTCAGGTCTTGATAGGCTGGCTGAATCGTCCACATGCGGCCCTTCCGCCGGGATCAGCGCACCAGTTGCAGTCGTTCGCGCCGGGTCGGCCAGCGCATAGCGCACGCGGCCATCGACAGCGGTGGACGCCACCACCACGCGGCGGCTCTCCAGCCAGGCCAGCAATTCGGCCAGCGCATCGGTGCTGATGGCGACTTCCGGTATCCACCAGGCGCGCATGCCCTCGACCGTATCGGCCGCCTGCGGATGGGCCTGCCAGTAGCGGGCCAGCGCCTGTATGGCGAGCTGATGTCTGGTGTCGTCCATCTGCGCCCTCGTGAACGCGACTGCAGCTGACTTCATGCAATTGCCATACCCGCACACCTACTGACGACAAACCCTTGAAGCTATGATTGTTTTTGAAAGCAATAAAAAAGCTGCGCGCATGAAAACATCCGGCATGTACACAGCCCGGCCGGCCGCAAAGCAAGCAGGCAGGCGTGCTGCGCCAGGTGGACACAATCAGCCATGCAGATGGATGTTTTTGTCCTACCCTGCACGTGGCGCGGGCGGGCAGCGCAAGCCCACGATGGCCAGGACGACAAAAACGACCCGGCAAGCCGTAACGCGGCGGCAAAAGGGAGATCAATGCTGGGGGAAATGCAGGCGAACGAGCGCTCAGCCGCGATAAAGGCTGGCGTCGATATGGTGTTTGCGGATCAGCTCGAACAGCGCGCGGCGGTTCTTTTGTGCCAGACGCGCCGCCTGGGTGATATTGCCTTCGCACGTTTGCAGCAGGCGCTCGATATAGCTGCGCTCGAAGCGTTCGACCGCGCGCGCCTTGGCCAGATTGAATGATTCCGCCTCATCCGTGACGAGGGGCTGGGGCAGGTCCAGATCGGCCGGCAACAGCATGCCGCCATTGCTCATCAGCACGGCCCGCTCCAGCACATGCTTGAGTTCACGCACATTGCCGGGCCAGTCATGCTCGCGCAGCGCCGCCAGGGCATCCGGGTGCAGCTGCGGCACCGGCAAACCCTGGTCACCGCAGAGTTGCGCCACGAAATGCACGGCCAGCAGGGGAATGTCCTCTGCCCGCTCGCGCAGGGCAGGCAGCGTGAGCGACAACACATTGAGGCGGAAAAACAGGTCTTGCCGGAAAGCACCAGTCGCCACCAGCAGTTTGAGGCAACGGTTGCTGGCCGCCAGCACGCGCACATTGGCCTTGTGCATGGTGTTGGCGCCCACCTGCCGGTATTGCTTGTCCTCCAGAAAGCGCAACAGCTTGGCCTGCGCGCCCAATGGCAACGAATCGATTTCATCCAGGAACAGCGTACCGCCTTCTGCCTCGCGCACCAGGCCGGGCCGGGCGGCATGGGCATGGGTGTAGGCGCCCTTCACGTGGCCGAACAGCTCGTCCTCGACCAGCTCCTGCGGGATGGCGCCACAATTGACCGCCACCCACGGCCCCCCCGCCCGCTGCGATGAATAATGAATGGTGCGCGCGCACACCTCCTTGCCGCTGCCGGTCTCGCCGAGGATCAACACCCCGGCTTCGGACTGGGCAATCCGCCCCAGCCGGGCAATCTGGCTGCGAAACGCCGGGCTCTGGCCTATGGGCTCGGGCAGATTGCCCGCCGGGCGCGGCAAGGGTGCAGCCTGGGGCGGGTTTGCCGGCATCGCGGCGCGGGTACTCAAGGCACGACGCAAGCGGGCCAGCAGCTCGTCGGCACGGAAAGGCACGCCCAGAAAATCACTGGCCCCGCTGGCCAGCAGGCCCAGCAGGCCCTCGCCCGGCAGATCGTCGGCCACTACCAGCACCGGAGTGGCGGGCTGCTCGCTGCGCCAGCGGGCGATCAGCGCGCTGGCGGCCGGCAACGCGGCCGCTCCGGTCACCACCAGCGCCAGTGCGGCCTCGGGCAGTGCCCGCCCATGATAGGGGCTGAGCGACTGGCAAAGGTCGGCCAGCGCCAGATCACGGCAGTCAGCCAGCGCGGCCCGCAGGGCAGGCAACGCAGCACTGTCCATGCACAAGGCGGTAACCGCAACCGAAAGAGGGGACATGACTTCTTGTACCTGCTGGGCAGCTGAATACGTGTGCGAGAGCCTGTTTTTTACCTCTAGCCCGGCACAAAATCCAGTGCAGCCGATACCCGTCAAGCCGCGAGAATGCTGGATTTTCAAACTTCATTTCAAGACAAGACAGTATCTATGTGCGCTGCTGCCAGCGCCGTTTGCCACGCAGCCTGCGGCCCGGCTGGCGCCGACAGTAAACCGCGACCGATCGCGCACACCGGAAAAACGTCAGCAAGCCGACATCAAAGACACGATGATGTTGTCATGAACTTGTGGCAGGTTTCACACTTTTTCAGGTGCACGCACAGGGCCCGGCGGGGAAATACCGTCCCTGTCAGCACGGGGATGGCATGCGCCCTCCCCGGTCAATCACACAAACCCGATATTCCAGCTGCTGGCATTGAAGTTGCGCAAATTGGGCAGTACGGTCAGCAGGTCGGTATTGGATATGCCGAACCAGCCGCCCAGCGTGGCGGCATACTGATCGACTGACAGCGTGGGTAGCAAGCGTCCCTCGCCCACATCATCCGGGCCATTGTTGGCAACGGCCGGCGGCGTGCCGTAGAGCTGCTTGCCCTTGACCGCGCCGCCCAGCACGAAATGCATGCTGCCCCAGCCATGATCCGACCCGTCGTTGTTGCCCGACAGGGTGCGACCGAAGTCCGATGCGGTAAAGGTGGTGACCTGGCTGGCCACGCCCAGATCGACGGTGGCGTTGTAGAACGCCGCCAGCGCGCTGGATACCGACGTCAACAGGCCCGGGTGCACATTCAGCAAGCCATCGTGCGTATCGAAGCCCCCTAGCGACACGAAGAACACCTGCCGCTTGGCACCAATGGCACCCGCACTGGCGATCATGCGCGCCACCATCTTGAGCTGGTCGGCCAGGCTGTTGCCGGTCGGAAACGCGGTGGTGATCGCGCTGGCCGGCACCAGATTGCTGGTCAGCTGGCTGCCGGTATCGAGCGCGCGCTTGGTCACCCGGCTGTATTCCGCTTCAAGCAACTGGGGGCTGGGCTGGGTGATCAGTGTTTGCAGCGCCGCGGCAGCACCGCTGGAACCGAACAGGCTGCTGGCAGCGCGCAGCGGCACCGGGCCGCTGGTCGATACCTGGTATTGCACCGCAGTGCCACCGGACAGATACACCGCATTGCCCGATACGTTCACGCAGGTAAAGGTGGCATTGCCGTTGCCCGCCATCACCAGATCGCCCATGCGGCCACCCCAGCCGGTGGTCGCCCCTTCGGGAGAGGACGATTGCCACACCGACTGCTGATCATTGTGCGAAAACAGCTTGGGCGGCAGCGGTACTGATTTGGCCTGGTATTGCGCCTTGGTGGTGGGCTGCACCAGCGTACCCACGTTCAGCACCGTCGCCATCTTGCCTGCATTGAAAATGGGCAGCAGCGGCGCCAGCTCGGGCGCCAGCGCATACTGGCGCCCCCCGGCGAGCGCCTGCGTGGGCACCAGCACTGTGCCATCGAGCGCACTGCGGGTGTACGCCAAGGTCGGGCGCAGGCCGTTGTAGAGGTTGTAGTTGGTCTGGTCGTAGGGAATCAGGGTGTTGGCGTAATCGTTGCCGCCATACAGAAACACGCAGACCAGTGCCTTGTAGTCGGTTGCACCGGCAGCTGCAGCCTCACCCATGGCCGCCAGGCTCATCGCCCACGGCGTGGCCAGTCCTGCCAGCGACAGAGCGGAAGCCTGCTTGAGAAAGGCACGGCGGGACGGGTCCATGACATCGCGTTTCATCGTCTTGTCTCCGTTCACTTCTGTACCAGATATTCGGGGGCGGCCATTGTCAGCAGGATGGCGGCATATACCCGGTTATTGCGCGTGGCATCGGTACCGGTGGGCATGCCGGCAATGGTGTTCTGCAGCAAGGACACGGTATTGGCCCCCAGTTGGTTGGCCGCCAGCAGCAGATTGGCCTGCGCCACCAGTGCAGCCGGGTTGTCGACCAGCGCCAGCAAGCTGGCGTACTGCCCCTTGATGTCACTGATACCGGTACCGATGGCCAGCTGCATGTAGTTGATGTAACCCAGCACCGACGACTCGTTGGTAATCTGGAATTCCGGCGCCACCAGCCCGGCCGTGGCAATTGCACTATTGGGCGGCACATAGCCGGGGCGAAAGAAATTGAACACGCTGGACGAACGCAGCGGGCTTTGCCCCAGCCGCGTGGCCGGATCCGAGGTATCGCCGATGGCCCAGGCATCGCTCGGTGATGTCGCCCCGAATGCGCGCGCCCAGGCAGTCAGCCGCAGGATCGGCTCGCGCAGCTTGCCAAAGCCAGTTTGCGCGGCGGTGGCGCTGTTGCGCGCCTCGTCGTCCAGCAGCAGCGCGCGGATCACCGCGCGCAGATTGCCCTTCACCCCGCTGCCATCATTATTGAACACAGCGGCGATGCGCTGCACATAGGCCGGGCTGGGGTTGCTGGTGACCAGCCGCTGGATCAACTGCCGGCTCACGAACGGCGCGACGTTGGGGTGCGCAAAAATGATGTCCAGCGCGGCATTCAGGCTGGCTGCGCCATCCAGCCCGGCCGGCACGGTGGCCCCCAGAAAGGTGCTGGCCCCGGTCTCGTGGCGGGCAGCCACCTGCACCATCGGGCGGCGTTGAAAGTCCGGCGTGTTGCCATTGCCCACCGACAGGTCCCAGTCCCAGCCGGTGAAAATGCGCGCCAGCCCGGTGATGTCGTCCAGCGTATAGGTTTCCTGCGTCTTGCCGTTTACCAGCCTGGGCGTGCCATCCGCATTGAGCTGCAAGAGGCCGATGGTGAACAGCTGCATCAATTCGCGCGCGTAGTTCTCATCCGGAAAGGCGCCAGTCTTGGCGTTGTATTTGACGTTGCCGCGAAAGGTCAGGTATTCGCCCATGGCCGCGCTGGTCGAGACTTGCTGCAGCAGGGTGCGGTAGTTGCCGAAGGCGTTGTTTTCGAGGATGTCGAGATAGTTGGCGGCGGCAAAGGCGCGCCAACCGCCTGACAAGCCATTGATCGATACCACCAGCAGCTCGGACAACGCCAGGGTCACACGCTGGCGCAAGGTATCAGGCGAGGCAATCAGCTTGCGCCATGCACAGGCATCGAAGCCATTCATGCCGTTTTTGTTGCCGGCCGTATCAAAGCTTTTGCTCGCCAGCCAGTCACAGCGGCTCATGCTCTGTGGCAACGCCATCTGCTCGTCGATCCACGCGGCATAGCCTATGGCCTGCACGCGCGTCAGTTGCGCGGTATCGGCCCCGGTGGATGCCTGCGCCAGAAAACGGGCCGCCTGCTGCGCACTCGGCGCAAGTTGCGGCGGCAAAGTGGGAACCGGGCTGGGGACAGGTGTCGCCCCCCCGCCGTTCGGACTGGGGCTTGGGCTGCTACTACCGCCGCCTCCGCCGCAAGCCGCCAAAGTGCCAGCCAGCGCAAGAACGACCGCCCCCTGTCCTGCCAGGCGAGCCAGACCATCGCCCTCTCCGGCGACAGGGCTTGGTGATGAAGGCTTGGTCTGCATCGGCAACTCCAACATGAAAGCGTGAGCAAAGCGACAGGCTAGCTCAACGGGGCAACAGGGTAGCCGGTTTACGCCACACGACCAACGAGGGTGCTCATAATTGCACGGCGGGCGATCAACCGGCGACGCAGCATGCGCCGCCGGTGGGGAAGATGCAAAGCAAGCCCGGCCGGGCAACGCCAACCAGGATTGCTTAGTCGCGCTTACAGCAACTCGACGGACGGCTGATTCACCGGCACCCGCAAACGGGTGGTCTGCTGCAATGCCGGCGACGGTGCCTGGCCATTGCTCAGCCGTGCCACCTTGCGGAACTCGACCTGCAGCTCGCCCGGCAGCACGGTGACCACCGCATAACCCTGTGCATCGGTATCGGCATACTTGATCCACGGGTTGTTGACCGGCGCCACGCCGGTCTGGCTGTTGGCAAACGGGTTGAGGCGCTTGGCCACTTCGCTGGCCGGCACATTGGCAGCCGGGATCTTCAACGCGGCAGCCAGTTGCTGCTGGATCAGCCCGGCCAGTGTCATTGCGGCGACCGAGCGCGATGCAGCAGCCAACGCGGCGATGGTGGTGGCAATGGTCGCTCCCATGGTGCCGCCGACGGTGTCGTTGAAGCTGTTGATCGGCGCAGCCGACAGGCTGGCGGTAGCAACAAACGCAGCGGCGGGCACCTTGCCGGCGGCAATCGCGGCCCCCACGGCCTGCTGGATGGCGCTGGTGTTGCTCAGGTCGGTCACGCCTGCGGCCATGGCGATGGCGGCGGACAGCATCTGGATGGCAATCGCCTCGGCCTTCTGCTCGGAAATCACCACCAGCGGCGCGGCTGCAGCAAAGGTCGGGTCGGACGTGCTGCTGGCAAAATAGCTGTAGAACGAATCGCTGCTGATGCCAGCCGTGACCAGATCGACCATGGTGGCCGCACCGGTGCTGTAGTCGTCATACACGCTGCCGGCATAGAAGCTGTGGATATCGCCGGTCAGCGCCACCACATTGCGGATGCTCTGGTTGCGCAGGAAGCCGACCAGGTTCTTGCGCTCGGCGTTATAGCCGTCCCACTGGTCGGCGTTGAGCACGAACTCGGTCTTGAGCGCGGCCGGCGCACCGGGAATGGTGCTGCCATCCAGACGCATGCGCAGCAGCGAGACCTCGTTGCCCCAGAACTTCCAGGTGGCCGGGCTTTGCTGCATGGTTTGCTGCCACCAGTTGCGCTGTGTCTGGCCCAGCATGGTCACCGGGCTGAGCGGGTCCAGCCCGGCGGCGGTTGCCGCAGCGATTTTCTTGCCTTCGATGGCGGCCAGCGTGGCAGCCGGCACCAGATAGCGGCTGCCGATGCTGCTGCCGACAGCGGCCTCCGGGATGACGTGGTCGGCGCGGTACAGGCGCTCGTCGGTCATCACCAGATGCGCCAGCTTGCCAAAGCGGAAGTCGCGGTAGAGCTTGATGTTGGTGAAGGCCGGGTTGCTGGCATCGAAGGTCACGTCAGCCGGCATGAACTCGAACCACGCCTGGTTGGCGCTGCGGCGGCGTGCGGTGTCGTGGTCGTTGTCACCCACACCGGTGGCTGCGTTATAGGTGCCATTGGTATAGGTGGTGGCATCACCCCAGCAATCGTCCGAGAACTCGTGGTCGTCCCAGGTGGCGATCAGCGGGAAGCGCGCGTGCACGGCCTGCAGGCGCGGGTCGCTGCGGTATTGCTTGTACAGCGCGCGGTAGTCGGCCAGGGTGGATGCGTAGCGCGCACCGCTGTTGCCGCTCTTGTACGGGCCATCCGGCAGGCTGAGCTTGCCGTGGCGGCTTTCCACGCTGCCGTTCTGGAACGATTCGCCGACGGTTTCGTAGATGTAGTCACCCAGATGCACGATGAAGTCGAGATCATCGGCCGCCAGCAGATCGAACGCGCCCCAGTGGTTGATGCTCCAGTCCTGGCAGGACAGGAAGGCAAACTTGAGCCTGGCCACTTCGGCATCGCTTGCCGGCGCGGTGCGGGTGCGGCCAACGGGCGAGCGGCTGTCGCCGGCAACAAACTGGTAGTAATAGGTGGTGGCCGGTGCCAGGCCGGTGATCTTGTGGCGCAGCGTGTGATCCCACGCTGTGAGCGCACTCAGCGCGACTTCGGTGGTGGCGCCGATCAGCGCATCGGTCTTGCCGATCTGACCGCTGGCATCGCTGCTGGTGATGATGAGCTTGACCGCGATATCGGCGCCACTGCTGACGGCAATCGGGTCGGAGCCCTGCGGCAGCACCCGGGTCCAGAACAGCACGCTGTCCGGGCGCGGATCGCCACTGGCGATGCCTTGCGGAAACTGGAACAACGCGGGTTTGCTGTTGTTGTCCGGCGTGGTGCCGTCGCTACCGCCGCTGGAACAGGCGGCCAGCATGCCGCCAAGGCTGGAAACAGTAATAAAGCCAGTCAGTTTGAGAAAGCCGCGCCGATCCATGGTGATATCCGTGCCAATGTAAAAGCACGCACACTACGACGCGAAGATGACCGGATTAAAACAGTTATTTGAATTTGTGTTGACGATGGGCACGGGCTGCAGCCGCCCCTATATGGGCGGCCCTGCCTGCGTGCAGCGAAATCAGATCGCGAGTTGGTCCAGCGCAGCGCCGGTAGCGAGGAAATCGACCACCCATTGCGGCTTGCGGCCACGGCCGGTCCAGGTCTGGCTGGCATCAGCCGGATTGCGGTATTTGGCGACGCCGGTCGAAGTCGATTTGCCGGCCTTGCCTGCAGCACCCAGCAGCTCTTCCAGCGAGAAACCGTTTTCGGCAGCCAGTTTCTTGATGGCGGCAATCGCGTCGCGCTTTTCGCTGACTTTGCGTTGCTCGATGGCTGCGGCAATTTCCTTTTGCAGGTCAAACAATTGTGGCAGGGTGTAGGCCGAAAAATCGGTCATGACGGACTCCAGTTGATTAGTCAGGCAAAGAATGAATCATACGTTAAGGAAAGCATTTACCGCTATCAACCTGACGGGCATTTTTTCACTCCCATCTTGATTGTTGTATAGCGCAAGTGCACAAACCGGCAGCAACAAACCGAAAAAACCAGATGGCTCAATGGATTGGCGAGCAATCGGCAATTATGTACAGCCCTATTCCCCTATCCGGACCTTAGGCAAACACACAACAAAAAAGGCGAGCCTTACGGCTCGCCTGACATGAATACCTATCCAGCTAGCTGGACTGTTTATTTGAGTGGCGTCGGCCCGTTGTTGTAATACCGTGCCGCCTGCACAAACCACCAGTGATCATCGGTCAGCTGCTGGCCACCCAGACCGATATTGTCGGTCGAGTCACCGACACCGGCACCAAACAGCGCGGTCACCACGCCGGCATCACGCGCTTCGGCCCAGTGATTGCCCCACACGATATTGCTGCCGCTGCTGCCGATCTTGCTGTCGCCAGCGGCATTGGTGGCGTAATAGGACGGTGCGAATACACTCGGGCTGGCACTGAAGGTATCGCCGAAGAAATACGTCGGGCCGGTATCTTCATAGTGCTTGCTGCTGTTATTGCCCAGCGTAGCAAACGGCGCGCCGGTATACGGGTTGTTGCCCACCGAGCCGTTGACATGGCCGGCCGGCAATTGCCACAGCACCACCGGTTTTTGCAGTGCCGCATGCAGCGTGCTCACGTAGTAAAGGTAGTTGTTCCAGTGGTCGGCATTGAACTGCCATTTGCTGTTGCCCGCTGCACCACCGTCATAACCATACTTGTCGAAGGAAATGAAGCTGGCGCCATAGCTGGTAATGCCGGCCGTGTTGTAATAATTGGCCACACGCTGGGCGCTGGCGGCAATATACGGACGGCCATTGGCCCAGCCATGTTCGGATGCATCGGTAATATGCATCAGGCCCTGGCCGGAAGCACCGCTTTGCGCATCGGACCAGACATTGATCTGCCAGCCATACCACGCATTTTTGCTGTACTTCTGGATGATGTAATTGACTGCCTTGACGAGGCCGCTGACCGTATTCGGGAATTGCGGATCGCTGGCGGTCAATACGCCGCTGGCATAAGCCTGATCGACACGCGCGGTAATCTGGTCAGCGCTCAGGCCAGAGTTCTGCATCAGGTAGCCGATGAAATCCGGCTCGATTACATAACCCACCGGATCATCACCCGCCTCGGTATTGGCGATGGTGATCACGTTCAGCCAGTCCTTGAAGTAGGCCTGCATGTACGTGGCGTCCTGCACGTGTGCCAGATCGGTCGGATAGCTCTCGCCACCATCCGCAATGTTGTAGAACACCAGGATGGGGATCATGCCCAGTTTCTTCGATTCGCGAATGAAGCTGGTTTCGCGGAAGCAGGGAATGGTCGTCCAGGTGCACCAGCTGGTATTGCCCGGCACCGATGCGCCGCCATTCAAATAGACATAGCGGAAATCGCTGCGGGTATTGAGGTCGCCATTGCCGAAGTTCTGCAGTGTCGCCAGCGAGGTTGCCGTGTCGTCCGATACAGTCCCCAGCGACAGATAGTTGGGCACGCCCGGCAGGCTGCCATCGGCGTTCTTGACGCGCACACCGATCAGCCGCACCGCACCGCTGGCATCGCTGATGCGGATGCCGGCCCGGCCCGGGGCCCTGGCCACGACGGTGAGCTTGCCGGCGCTGACGCTGACGGTAGCCACCGCCGGATTGTTCGATGCCACGGTGAACGACGGGCTGGATACCCCCGCCACCGACAGATCGACCACGCTGCTGCTGTTCAAGGCCACGGTCTGCTGCAGCGCCTGGCCATCGCCATCCCACTGCGCCACGCTGATCAGCGATGCGGCACCCACGGTGGTATAGGCGGCATCACTGAGGTTGCTGCCGGCCGAGTTGATCACCTTGACCTGATAGGTGTAGATGCCCAGCTTCTTGCCCGTCACCTGGATCGTGCCGGTCTGCGCGCCTGTAGTGGCAGGCACGCTGCCGCTTTGCACCTTGCTGCCGTTTTCATACAGCTCCCAGCTGGTGGCGGTATTGCCCGACCAGATGTTCCACTGGATGGGGAAGTCACCCGCGTGGTTGTAGTTCTGGATCTGCATGGTCGGCTTGTTGGGCACGCCGGCCACGACAGGTGTTGGCGTAACAACCGGCGTCGGGGTCGGCGTCGGGCCGCCGCTGACCGGTGTCGGCGTGACAACCGGCGTCGGGGTGGTGCCTGTGCAGTCACCGATCATCAGCCACGATTTGCCGCTGCCGACCGAACCGCTATCGCTGGCCGGGTTGCTGGTGGTCCACCAGTTGGCCTGATAGTTGAGACCCTGATAAGTCACCTTGTCGCCGGTGCTGTAGCTGCGGCTGGAATCCCACTGGGCAAAGCAGGAAGACGGCACCGGTGTGGCCGAGGGCTTGGGCGTTGCGGTGGGCGCCGGCGTGGCAGTCGGTACAGGGGTCGCCGTGGGCAGCGGTGTGGCGCTGGGCTTCGGCGTCGGGGCGGTCGTCGGCACCGGCGTTGCGGTCGGCTTGGTGGTCGGCGTTACGGTCGGGGTCGGCGCCGTGGTGGGTTTGGTAGTCGGCGTTACGGTCGGAACCGGTGTCGCGGTAGGCTTGGGTGTCGGGCTGGGCGTGCTGCCGGTATCCGGCCCCAGATCGGTCCACAGCGAGGCCAGCGCGGGCGTCCAGCCGGTACCGGTGTAGTCGGTCTGGCTGACCACGGCTTTGTAGTCGTGGCCGTTATACAGCACGATGGTACCGGCTGCGTAATAGGTATCCGGCTGCCAGGCCGGGTAGGCTGCGAACGCGTGCGTCGCTGCCAGGACGGCCGGAATGGCCGCCAGCATCAGGCGTTTCAACATGTTGTCCATCTCCTCCAGCCTTGGTGGGTCGGCTGCAAGAGCGGCCGTGGCGGGTGCCGGCCTTATCGGTGCCGTGTCTGCCCGCCTGCGGGAACGGCAAGCTGGTTGGTCCGTCCCCCGCAGCCATTAGCGGGAATATTCACAACGATGTCAAGCGTACGAAAGTACAGCCCAGCGGTGGGCACCAGCAGCGAGGGTTGGGGTGCCGGCAAACGAGCATGCGCGTGCAGCCCATGCGGGCCGGCAAGCCGGTGAATCAGGCGTGCTTGCGGCGGAAGTCATCCATGAAGCCAGCCAGCACCTCGACCGCCGGCAGGGTCAGTCCGTTGTAGAGCGAGGCACGCAAGCCGCCCACCGAGCGGTGCCCGCCCAGCCCGGACAACCCTGCTGCCGTGGCTTCGGCCAGGAACTGCTGCTCCAGCGCCGGCGTGGCCAGGTTGAACGACACATTCATGCTGGAGCGATCCTGCACACGCGCACGACCACGGTAATAGCCATCGCTGGCATCGAGCACGCCGTACAGCAGCTCGGCCTTGGCGGCATTGCGCGCCGCCATGTTGTGCAGCCCGCCCACCTCGTTCAGCAGCCAGCGCGTTACCAGCAGCACCACATAGATGGCGAACACCGGCGGCGTGTTGAAGTTGGAGTGTGCCTTGACATGGCTGCGGTAATCCAGAAAGCCGGGCAGATCGTCCGGCGCGTGCGCCAGCACTTCGTCACGCACCAGCACCACGGTGACACCCGCCGGGCCGATGTTCTTTTGCGCATGGGCATAGATCAGCGCAAAGCGCTCCGCCTCGCAGGGTTTGGACAGGAAGTCGGACGACATGTCGCACACGCGCGGCACATCATCGCGGCCCAGCACGCGCTGGAACTGCAGCCCTTCCACTGTTTCGTTGCTCACGTAATGCAGATATGGCGCATCGGCGGCGAAGGCCAGCTCACCGTCATCCGGCAAACGGGTAAAGCCGCTGTCCTGGCCACTCCACAACGTGCGTATCGGCCCTTCGCGGCGTGCTTCGGCCAGCACCTTGCCGCTCCAGTAGCCGGTATGCAGGTAGTCGGCCGGTGCGGTTGCGCCGTGCAGCAGGGTCATCGGCACCATGGAAAACTGCTGTGTGGCACCGCCTTGCAGCAGCAGCACGTGATAGCTGTCCGGCAGGCCCAGCAGGCTGCGGATATTGCGTTCCAGCTCGGCCACCACCGCGGCAAACCAGTCGGAGCGATGGCTGATGCCCAGCACCGACAGGCCGACCTCCGGCACGGCAATGATGGCCTGCTGCACCTGCTGCAGCACGCTTTCCGGCAGTGCGCCCGGCCCGCCGGAAAAATTAAGGCTGTTGGGATTCATCTGCGTCATGCTCATGCCCTCCATGGCCATCAGGCCGCAGCCTGGCCGGCTGCCTGCGTGCGCAACAGCAAATCGCGGAAGGCGTTGCGCACCTTGGCCATGTGGATTTGCTTGTACGGAAACATGTGCTCCTCATCCATGGCGTGCACCACCATGGCGTGGTCGATTTCAAACACCAGCAACTCGCCATCGCGGGTTTCAGCACAGTCGATACAGACATAGTCCAGCCCGGTGCGACTGGCGATCTCGTCCAGCGCAACACGATGGCGCGCCACAAAGTCGTCGAAGCGGTCCATGAAGGCCAGCTCCTGGGCGCGCTTGTCGGCGTCGTCATACATGCCGGCATTCAGGTAATGCACCATCCAGTGCGACGACACTGCCATATGGCAGGCAAACGCTTGCCCGCTGACCAAGGCCACGCGCGCCTTGCGAAACTGGCCGTCCGCGCCGCTGTAATCGACAAAGCGGGAGACATAGAAATCATCCCCGCCCTCGGCGGCCAGATAGGCCGCGAGCGCGGCCGTATCGGCAATGCGCGCCAGCCCATGCCCGCCGTGCGAGCCCACCGGCCGCACGATGAGCGGGAAATCGCAATCCGCCCAGCACGCCAGCGCAGCAGCGGTGCCGGCAGCCACTTGTTGTAAAGTGGCACGGTCAGTGCGCCAGGTCGGCGGCATCAGCAAGCCAGGCACACCCTGCAGCATGGCGCTGGCGTATTCGCGCCCCACCTTGGGGATATGGCTGGCATGGTTGAGCACCGGGCGCGGCCACTGCGCGAGGATTTCGGGCAGCGCTTGCAACATCACCTGCGTGGCATCGCTCTCGCCCATGCCCACCAGCAGCACGTCGTGCTCGGGAATTTCCTCGGCAAACCAGGCTTGCGGCGACAGGTAGTAATAGATCAGCTCGATGTCGGTGTTTTCCAGCAGGCATTCCAGCGGCGTATTGGCCGACAGTTCACCATCGGTCATCAGCACCAGCACCGTCAGGCGTGGCGGCTGGCTGGCTGCCGGGATGCGATAGGTGCGCGCCATAGACAGCGCCTGCCCCTGTATCGCCAGACCGGAATCACGCTGGCCGATGGCCAGCATCAGCGTCGAGAGCGTGAGCCACAGCGCGGCGTTGTCCGGCTCGGCGCCTGCCTGCGCCAGCATGGCCTGCGCCAACGGCCGCATGTCGACACCGGCAATGCTCATGCGCAAAAAGGGCGCCATGCCCTTGTAAGGCATGCTGAAACGGGAAGTACCGGCAAGCGGGCTGGAGGTGAAAGTCACGCTGGGATTCCGGAAGGAAAGCGGCCGAGCATACCGCTCTCTTGCAATTGGCGACAGTAGCTGCCTACAGCATGCAAGTAGACGCGCGGCATGGCAATCGCGGTTTGTCTGGATGGCGGCGCGCATGCAGGCAGCGGCCGACGGTGCTATCGTTGCACTTTAGTCCATCCTTTCGGCCCCGCATGGTCATCCTATCCGGCACTGGCAGCTGGCGCGCCCGGCTTGCACTCCCGCTGACGCAACGCGCGGCAACCGCACCGCAACACTTCATCGACTATTTCAGCTACGCCAACGCACTGACCGGCAACCCGCGCCAGTTGCGCCCGGTTGCGCTACCCACCGACTTCCTGGCCGACGTCGCCCAGGCCATCACCGAGCTGCCCGCCACGCTGCAGCAGCGGCTGGCCAGCAAGCTGCTGGGCATCTACTTTGTGGCCGGGCTGGGCTCGACCGGGCTGACCGACGTGCTGCTGGACGAGAGCGGTAACATCATCGGCTGTTTCGTATTGCTTGATGCCGAGGTGCTGATGCAGCGCACCGCCAACCAGTGGGCCAGCTGGAAGATCAACATCCCCTTCCGGCCCGGCAACGCCAACCTGGCATTGCGCATTGCCGATGGCGCCGACAACACGCGCAAGACCGCGATCCAGCACATCCTGCTGCATGAGTTTGCGCATGTGCTGTCCACCGGCGAAGCCATCCTGCCCGACTGGTGGCGCAGCAGCGCCGAGCTGGGCAATACGGCCGACTATGCCTTCCTGCAACTGGCGTGGACCATCAGTGCCGACAAGCGCATCGTCCCCACGCTGGCCAATACGCTACCGCTGCTGGACAAGGTGGATTACGCCGGAGACCGCCCGCTGGCGGCAACGGATGTGCAGCCCGTGTATCAGGCGCTGGCACAAAGCGCCTTCCCCACCTTGTATGCGGCAACCAGCGTGTATGACGACTTTGCCGAGTCATTCGCCGTCTACGTGCACACCGAGCTGCTGGGGCGCCCGTTTGAAACGACGCTGAGCGATGGCACGCGCACCGTGCTGCAGTTCAACGCAACAGACTGGCTGCAGCGCCAGCCAGCCCGGCGCGCGTTTTTGCGTCAGTACCTGACTGCGAACTAGGGCCTGTTAACACTTATTTCACGCTTGCGTTCGGGGTAGTTCGGGATGGAGCGCAAGGCGCAGAACGCGCCGCGGTACGGGTACCGCAAGCGGTTTGCAACGCAGCGAACCGCCCGAAATACCCCGAACCCGCAGGGCTGGGCCGCAAAGAGGCCATCTACGGCGTTACGCGCCTTGGCAATAACCGGTTATTGCCTGCGTTGCGTGCCTTGTAGCTGACCTCTTTGCGGCCCAGCGCAAGCGCGAAATAAGTGTTAACAGGCCCTAGGCCTCGTGCTCGGGGTACTCCCCGGCCCGTTTGTGTTGCCCCACGCGCTGTGCACGATAAATGCCGTGATGACCGGAAAAGAGATATGCCATGGTGCAAGCCAGCAAGGCATAGATACCGACATCGGCGCCGAACAGCTCCATGGCCATCAAAGTCGACGCCAGCGGTGTATTGGACGCGCCGGCAAACACTGCGACAAAACCCAAGCCGGCCAGCAACGGCAAGGGCTGGTGCAATAATGGCGCCAGTGCATTGCCCAGTGTGGCGCCGATATAGAACAGCGGCGTCACCTCACCCCCTTTGAAGCCAGTACCCAACGACAGCACGGTAAAGGCAAACTTGCCGGCAAAGTCCCACGGCGCCAGCGGCTGCTGGAAGGCCTGCACGATGGTCGGAATACCCAGGCCGATATAGCGGTCAGCCCCCAGCGCCAACACCGCTGCTGCGACAACTATCCCACCCAGCACGGGGCGCAACGGGGCATAGGCGATACGCCGCTTCATCCAGCCGGACAGGGCATGGCTGGCACGGGCAAAGGCCATGCCGACCAGGCCGAACAGCAACCCGGCCACCAGCACGGCTCCAAGGCTGTAGATGCCGATGGCAGGAATGCTGCCGATCGCATAATGGGTATGCAGCACGCCCCACCACAGCGCCACGCGGTCGGCCACGATGCCTGCAACCACGCAGGGCAGCAATGCGTCATAGCGCAGCCGGCCGATGGCGAGCACCTCCAGCCCGAACACCGCGCCGGCCAGCGGCGTGCCGAATACCGCAGCAAAGCCGGCACTGATGCCGGCCATCAACAGTAGCCGCCTGTCCTCGTGTTGCAGGCGGAACAGGTGGGTGAGCTGATCGGCCAGCGCACCGCCCATTTGCACCGCTGTTCCCTCGCGCCCCACCGAGGCGCCAAACAGATGCGAGATCACCGTGCCGCCCAGCACCAGAGGCGCCATGCGCAGTGGCACCACTTTCTGCGGGTCGTGGATTTCGTCGATCAACAGGTTGTTGCCGGCTTCGACACGGCTGCCCAAACGCAGATAAAGCCAGCCGACCACAAAGCCGGCCAACGGCAACAACAGCAGCAGCCAGCGGTGCGTTTCACGCGTATGCGTGGCCCAATCAAGCGCGAACAGGAATGCCGCGGTGGCAGAGCCAGTGGCAAGCGCAGCAACGCTGGCCAGCAGCACCCATTTGGCCAGATAGACGAGTTGGGACAACAGCGAGGAAATCTTGAACATGGCACCAGATTTGTCGTGTGGGCAAACCCGGCGGGTGATCGACAGGCGCACCTGCAGCGCGTCCGCCACCGGGAACGTGTGCAGGCATCATCAGCCGGTCAGGGCGGTTTGGGGAGGAATGCCATCTCCGTACCCTGCAGATTCTAGAACCGGCCCGCCCATGATGCAACGTCGGGGACAAATTCGCGCACTGCATTTATGCTGAGACATTACCGCTACTGCCCTGCCCCATGTGCGTCAACTACCGTTCGCTGCCCGCGCAAACCCTGCAGCAATACATGAACCTGCCCGTAATCGATAGCGGCTGGGCTGACGAGGTCTGGCAAGACTATGCAGCCCCCATCGTGGTGACCGGCGAGCGTGGCGATACCGAGGTGTTGCTCGCCAGCTATGGCATGGTGCCCAAGCGCAAGCTGCCGCCGGGCGCAAAACACTACGCCACCATGAATGCACGCGCCGAAACCGTGGGCCAGCTCAAGAGCTACAAAACGGCCTGGGCCAGGCAATACCGTTGTCTGGTGCCCATGCAGGCGTTTTATGAACCCTGCTATGAATCCGGTCGCGCCGAACGCTACCGCATTGCCATGGCGAATGAAACGCCGTTTGCCGTAGCCGGTATCTGGCGCCCGTGGGCAGAGGAAGACGGTGGCTACAGCTTTTCGTTCAGCCAGATCACCGTGAATGCCGACCAGCACCCGCTGATGCGGCGCATGCACAAGCCGGGGGACGAAAAGCGCAGCCTGGTCATTGTGGCCCGCGCAGACTACGACGGGTGGCTGAATGCCGCCACGCCGGAGGAGGCACGCAGCCTGCTGCGGCTGCCACCGGATGGAGCACTGTCCGCCCGGGCGGCCGAGCCGGCCCGCAATGCCAGCCTGTTCTGACTGATACGAAACAGGAACACCCGAATGCGCCGCACCCCACCCGAGAAAAAACGACTCAGCCTCGCCAAAGACCGCCGCAATGCCTATGGTGAATGCCCGACATCGAGCCGGCGCAACATCCGCCGCAACAAGCAGTTCAGCCGGCGCGCGGCACGGCACGGAGCCGACGCCATGCTGCGCACCGCCACGCTGGATGAGGAGAGCGCGGCAAACGCCGAGGTCCGCGCGCGCGGCAGCGCCGAGCTGAAGCGGCGGCAAGGCTTTCGCAAATCGCCGGATATCGCGCTGGCAACCATCATTGCCAGCAAGCAGGCCAGGCGCGCCAGATTGCGACTGCAGCCACGCCGTGGCAAACGCAGCATTAAGGCATCACACGAAGAGTAAGCTCAGCCAATTACCCTTGCCCGGGCCGGGCATAAAAAAAGCCTGCCGAACCGGCAGGCTTTTTGCGTCCATCGCGCTTACTTGCGTACGCGATTGAACACGATGCCTTCGCTATCGAACAGCAGGCAATCATCTTCCGGGAACAGTACGTGGATCGAATCACCGTACTTCAGCTCGGTGGTGTGACCCGGCAGCTTGAGGCTGAGGATGTCGTTGATGCCCGGGATTTCGATGTACGCCAGTACATGGTCACCCAGGTGCTCGATCAGGTCGACGCGGGCCGGCACGGCACCAGCTTCACCCATGGAGGCCACGCGCAGATGCTCCGGACGGATACCCAGCGTCACCTCATCACCGACCTTGCCGCGCTTGGCGTCAACGGCAGCACGCAGTGTCACGCCCTTGGGCAGGCGCACCACGGCGATACCCTGCTCAACGCCTACCAGCTGTGCCTTGAGCAGGTTCATCTTCGGCGAACCGAGGAAGCCGGCCACGAACAGATTGGACGGGTTTTCATACAGATCAAGCGGCGAACCGACTTGCTGGATGATGCCGGCGTTGAACACCACGATACGGTCGGCCAGTGTCATGGCTTCGACCTGGTCGTGGGTCACGTAGATCATGGTGGTGCCGAGGTCCTGGTGCAGCTTGGACAGCTCGACGCGCATGTTCAGACGCAGCGACGCGTCCAGGTTGGACAGCGGTTCGTCGAACAGGAAGACCTTGGGGTTACGCACGATGGCGCGGCCGATGGCCACGCGCTGACGCTGACCGCCCGACAAGGCCTTGGGCTTGCGCTCCAGCAGATGAGTAATCTGCAGGATTTCAGCGGCCTTGTTCACGCGCTGGGCGATTTCTTCCTTGGCAGTGCCGGCAAGCTTGAGCGCGAACGCCATGTTGTCGGCAACCGACATGTGCGGGTACAGCGCGTAGGACTGGAACACCATCGCGATACCGCGCTTGGAAGCGTGGATATCGTTGGACAGGGTATCACCGATATACAGGCTACCTTCCGTGATGTCTTCCAGACCGGCGATCATGCGCAGCAGCGTGGATTTACCGCAGCCCGACGGGCCGACGAAAACGACGAATTCGCCGTCCTTGATTTCCAGGTCCACACCCTTGATGACTTGAACATCCTTGGTGTAGTTCTTTTTGATGCCTTTGAGGGTAACCGAAGCCATTGAGTCGATTCCTTAAAATATCTGGTATGCGTGAGCCGTGGCTTACTTGACCGCGCCGTCGAGGCCGCCGATGAAGTAACGCTGGGTGAATGCGAAGAAGATGAGAACCGGAATCACCGTCATGACGATGGCGGCCATCACCAGGCTGGTCGACGTGGCAAACGGACCGGTCAGGTCGTTGAACACGCCCACGGCCAGCGGAAGTTTTTCCTTGCTGTTCATCACGATGGACGGCCACAGATAGTCGTTCCAGGCGTTCACCAGAGTGAAGATGGTCAGCGCGGCAATCGACGGAATCGACACCGGCACCATCACGCGCCACATGATCTGCAACTCGGTAGCACCATCGACGCGGGCCGCATCCACCAGATCCTGCGGGATCTGCTCGAAGGCCTGCTTCATCAGGAAGATACCGAAGGCACCGGCAAAGTTGGGGATAATGGCGCCGAAGTAGCTGTTCAGGCCCACCCACTCACGCATGTTCCAGTCCGACGGCAGATGCAGGTGCTCCTGCAGCGCAGCAGCCCACATGCCGAAGTTCTTCAGCGTGATGAAGTTCGGGATGATGTTGGTTTCAGACGGCAGCATCAGCGTGGCGATGATGCCGGCGAAGATCAGCCCGCGGCCCGGGAACTTCAGGCGTGCCAGCGGGTAGCCCGCCATGACCGAAACAGCGACCACACCGATGATGGTCCAGAAGGACATGATGGTGGAGTTCTTCAGATACACCATGAACGGCATTTCCGCAAACACGCGCTTGAACCACATGAAGCTGAAATCATGCGGCACGAAGGCATCCGGGAACAGCCAGATGTAGGACGGGTCAGCCGACAGTGCGACCGACAGCGCCCAGAAGAACGGGAAAGTGGTGAAGGCCATGAAGGCCAGCAAGCCTGCGTATTGAAGAATCAGGCCGATAATGCGACGAAGCGTATTGGATGCCATGTTGGTTACCTTGACCTGTTATTTCTTGTCGCCGAAGAAGCGGAACTGAACGACGGCCAGGATCATGCAGAAGAACGTCACCACCAGACTGGCGGCAGCTGCGCGACCGAAGTTGTAGTTCTGGAACGCTTGGGCATAGACGTAGAACAGTGCGGTATAGGTATCCGACTGACCACGGGTCAACACCGCGACTTCCTGGAAGATCTTGAGCGCGGCAATGGTCGACAGCAGGGTACACAGCAGGATGGTCGGCTTGACCATCGGCACGGTGATTTTCCAGAAACGCTGCCAGGCGTTGGCGCCGTCAAGCACGGCGGCCTCTTCCACTTCGGCCGGAATGGCCTGCAGACCGGCAAGGTACAGCACCATGTAGTAGCCGATGCCTTTCCAGAACACAAAGCCCATGACCGAGAAGATGGCGATCTTCGGATCACCGATCCACTGGATGTCCACCACCTGGCCAGCAGCCAGGATGTGCAGCTTCTGCAGGAACCAGGTCAGGACCAGGTTGAGCATGCCGTCATACTTGTAGACGTTGGTCCACACCACGGCAGCGATCGATACTGCTGTAATAACCGGGATGTAGTATGAGGCCCGGAACAGGGTGATAAAAGGCAGCTTGTCATTGACCAGCTTGGCCACAACCAGCGCGGCGAGCTGAATCACCGGCACGACGAGCAGACACAAGAGGGAGTTCTTGATGGCCTGGTGGAACAGCTCTTCGCCATAGATGTATTTGAAATGGGCGAAGTTGTTCCACGTCGACGTACCGTCGGCAAGACTGTAGTCCTGGAAAGCGAGATAAGTGTTAAACCCGACTGGCCAGAAAGTGAAGATGCCCATCAAAATCAAGGCGGGGGCCAAGAATAGATAGGCGATAGCGGTATAGCTGCTGGAAGTTTTCACGGCGCAACTCGACTGGATTTTTAATTCTTAGGTGGGGAAAAACGGAACTGCCGTTGCCGGCAGTTCCGTTTTTTTGAAGCTTGCTAACTCAAGTAAAAATTACTTGGCCAGCTTTTCGTTCCAGGCGGCAACAACTTCATCCAGAGCGGCCTTGACCGGCTTGCGGCCTTCGATCGCGCTTTGAACTTCGTCTTGCAGCTTCTTGGTCAGAGTAGCTTCGTCCGGCAGAACGCCCGGAGCCAGGTACAGTGTACGAGCGTTGTCCATCGAACCGGCAGCAACGGCACGAGCTTGGTCGACAACGTCAGCCGACTTGGCGCCAGCCTGGAAGTACGGATCCAGGTTGCCCTTCTTGGTGGACGGGAAGGTGGTTTCTGTCGCCTTCGAGAACAGAACTTGCTGTTCGTCGCCAGTCAGGTACTTGCCCAGCTTGGCAGCAGCGGCCGGATCCTTGGCACCCTTCGGTACCACGAAGTCCATCAGCCATGCGCCGAATGCTTGCTTGCCAGCATCTTCCGGGAACTTGGCAACGCCAGTCTTGTCGTAGATAGCCTTGGCATCGGTTTCAGTGCGCTTCAGAGCCTGCGGAGCAGTCGTCATCATCGCGATCTTGCCAGCGTTGTACAGGGCGATTTCTTGTTCGAATTCAACCTTGAACACGTCCTTCGGCAGCACGCCAGCCTTGTACAGGTCAGCGAACTTCTGCACGAATGCTACGTGCTTCGGCGAGTTGAACACAGCCTTGCCGTTTTCGATAACCGGCAGACCAGCGTAGTAGAACCAGCCCACGAAGTTGCCCAGCTTCGGCGCGAATGCCGGCAGGCCAGTCTTGGCAGTGATTTGCTTGCCGTCAGCAACCAGTTGGTCGAAGGTCTTCGGAGCAGCCTTCACGCCAGCCTTGGCCAGGATGTCCTTGTTGTAGGCAATGATCGAAACCGAGTTGTACCACGGGAACGCGTACACCTTGCCGCCGACGGTAACGTCCTTCAGGGCAGCGGTGGAGTAGTTGTTCTTGTCAGCGCCCAGGTATTGGTCCAGAGCGACCAGGTTGCCTTGAGCAGCGAACTCGTGCACCCAAGGCACGTTGAAGTTCACCAGCGCCGGCGGGTTGCCAGCAGCGATCGACGCAACCAGCTTCGGCTGGATTTGGTCCCAGTTCATGTCAACCCACTTGGCCTTCAGGCCCGGGTTGGCAGCGTTGAACTTGGTGACGGCTTGGTCAAAGTAACCGTTGAACTTCGGAGCCAGGTTCATGGTCCAGAATTCGAGTTCGGTGTCAGCGTGTGCTTGCAGAGCAGCAAAGCCGAACACGACCGCGCCAACGGCCAACATCTTCTTGAGCTTCATCTCTTGTCTTCCTCGAGGAGTTACCGACAAAAACGCCCGGAACAATTCCCGGCGATTACACCACATCTGACCCAGTGCTAAACCACTAAATCATGCGGATTTCTAATTTTGCAGCGGCAGTGTACCAGAGAAACTACCGCTGCAAATCTATTCAAACCATCCAAACTTACTTCTTGGCAGAGAACTTTTCGTTCCAGTACGCTGCTGCCTCATCCAGCGCCTGCTTGGCAGGAGTACGGCCGGTGATGGCTGCTTCCACAGCCTCGTCCAGCTTCTTGTTCATGGCAGCTTCGTCCGGCAGGCCCGACACGGTCAGCGTCTGGGTCACCTTGATCGAATCGGCTGCGGTCGACAATGCCTTGGCCACCGGATCGTTCGACTTGGCACCTGCCTGGAAGAACGCATCAGCCAGCGCCTTGTTGGTCGACGGGAAGGTGGCCGATGCCTTGGCAAACGCCAGCTGCGCATCATCCGAGGTCAGGAACTGACCCAGCTTGACCGCCGCATCCGCATGCTTGGAGGTCTTGGGTACAGACCAGACAAACAGATAGCCGCCGAAAGGCGTCTTGCCACGCGCCAGCGGGAACGGGGCCACGCCGGTCTGCGCATAGATCTTCGGTGCGTCGGTTTGCGTGCGTTTCAGCGCATGTGCGCCTTCGGCAAAAATGGCGACCTTGCCGCCGTCAAACGCTGCGATCTGCTCTTCGAAGCCCATCTTGTACGCATCCTTCGGGATGGCGCCAGACTTGTAAGCATCTGCAAACGCTTCAACCAGCTTTACATGCTCGGGGCTGTTGAACACCGCCTTGCCGTTTTTCACCACCGGCAAACCGTCATACAGGAACCAACCGGCAAAACCGTCGTTCAGCTTGGGCGCGAAACCGGTCACGCCCGTCTTTTCCTTCACCTGCTTGGCCACGCTCAGGAGCTCGGTAAAGCTCTTCGGCGCCTCTTTCACGCCGGCCTTGGTCAGCAGCTCCTTGTTATAGAACAACACGCCGGTCACCTGGTACCACGGCATGCCGTAAATCTGTTTGTCGCCTTCGTAGGTCACGTCCTTCAACGCGCCCTGGGTGTAATTGCCCTTGAAACCGGCCACCTGTTTGGTAATCGGCAGCAGCAGCTTCTTCTGCGCCAGCTCGTCCATCCACGGCTTGGGCAGATTCACCAGATCCGGCGCGGTACCGCCAGCCAGCGAGGCGGTCAGGCGCGGCAGGAAAGCATCCCAATCCACATCCACCCACTTGGCTTCGATGTCGCCTTGCGACGCATTGAACTTGCCAGTGAGATCCTTCATCACGGTATCGAACTTGGGCGACAGGCTGTTCGACCAGAATTCGATCTTGGTTTTCTCGGCCGCCATTGCCGTCATGGTCGTTACCGCAAATACGGCTGCAGTCAGTGCCAGCGAGCGTTTGAACTTCATCATCGATCTATCCTTGGACTAGGTTTTGGACTTTTTGCTCAACGCAGATCGCCAGGCGAAGTAACCATAATCACTCGCCACACGCCTCGTCAAATCGTTGTTATATGGCGCCAGCCACGCTGCGGGTCGACCTGGACGGGCCGCTGCATCTCGCCTGCCAGCGTTATCTGCACTGGTCTGGACGGAGCGCCGCAACTGGTATCGGCTGGGCCAGATTACAACAATTTTTGCGGGCAATGAATGTGCACTGCAGCAAGGTTTGACCTCTCTCAAGATCGCCCCGCCGCCATGCATGCAAGGCCCAAGCAACGCCGCTTGTAACCCAGGACGGAACGCACCAGATTGAAACTACAAAGCACAGCCACGGCGCAGCGCTTTCGCACTTTAAAAACAGCGAATTAGCCAATACCGAACAAGCGTTTTATGTAGTTCGGGAAATACCTGATGCACCAAAATGGCGTGCAACTACATTTTGTCATATAGCCGCAAGTGGCCAGCCACACAGCAAGACAACAATGGCAGCCGTAAACGCTGGCGCGCTTTGGCAGGCGCAATGCAGCAGCATGCGCAAAAAATTTGTTGCATTTTTACAACCATGACATGGAAATGAGCAGAAACCACAATTGACGCAGCCAGTCAGACTGCGGTTTCAGCGGTGCAGTTCGACCACGAAATCGTAGAAATCGCTGCGGAACCAGGAGTGAGTCAGCTCGACTGCCTGACCGTTGTCGCGATAGCCGACACGGATCAGATGCAGCATGGCGCCGCCCACGGGGATATCGACCAGCCCGGCCAGGCGCTCGTCGGCATTGACTGCAGCAATGTGCTGCAGCGCGCGCACCACGGCCAGCCGGTGCACACTGAGGAATTCATACAGCGAATCGCCAATCAGCTGCGGGTTGGGCACCAGCGTTTGCGGCAGCGCGGTTTCTTCCACCGCCATCACCGTATCGTTGGCGGTACGCACGCGCAGCAGGCGGCTGACCTGGCTGTTGGGGGCAAGATTGAGGCGGGAGGTTTCTTCCGGGCTGGCAGCCACCACTTCGCGGCTCAGCCATTTGGAGCCGGGCGTGAAGCCACGCTGCTTGAGCATCTCGGACAGATTGGTCAGCCGGGTCAGCGGCTGTTCAAGCTTGGGGGTAATGAAGGTGCCAGCGCCCTGCCGGCGCAGGATCAGCCCCTGTTCATAGAGCAGATCAAGCGCCTTGCGCGCGGTCACGCGCGAAACACCGAGCAGGTCGCAGAAATTGCGCTCGGACGGCAGCGGCTCTTCGGGGCGCCAGAAACCGGCCTGGATGGCGGCAGCCAGCTTGTGGGCCAGCTGCAGGTAGAGCGGTGTAGCGCTGTCCGGATCAGGCCGGAGCACTTGCAGTTTCTGGGTTGACTGCATGCGTTCGGCCCTCCTGCGGGATCAACGCCTCAAGCTCGGTTTAGTGCTGGTGTTTGTGAATCAACAGCAACGCGCCTGCGCACGAGTCTTTTTGCGGCCGGCTGGTGGTAGCGAGGAAGCTGGCCGGAATATACGGGCGCAATGCTTCGGACAGGCCACCACCGCAGATCGCCAGCGGCAGTTGCGGTGCGGTGGCACGCAGCGCCTGGCCGATGATCTCGACTTCGCGGCCGGCATCGAGCAGGAAGGATTTGGCCAGCTCGTCCTTTTCGCCAAATTCGACCACCACGTGCGACAGCGATGCGCACTCGGTCTGCTTCATCTTGCCCATCCACTCGAACACCTTCTCGCGCGTGTCACCGGTAATCGACAGCAGCTTGCGGCCAAAGTCGGTCAGCGGGCGGCGGCCGTCCATCAGGCGCTGCACGTGGTTGATGGCCTTCAAGCCCAGATAGGCACCCGAGCCTTCATCCGAAGTCGGGAAGCCCCAGCCGCCCACTTCAAGGCGCGAACCATCGGCCAGCCAGGCTTCACCGATAGAACCTGTCCCGATGGCGATGATGCCGCCATGCCCGCCATTGTGTGCGCCCAGCAGGGTGGAAAAGCCGTCCGTCTCGACCACGATCTGTGCAAAACCCGGGTTCTTGTTCTCGAACTCTTGCGCCCATGCCTTCACGGTGACGCCGGACAGGCCAAAGCCGACCGCGCACTCGTGGAAATCCGGGCGGTCGATGCCCAGTTTGCGAAAGCCATCGCGGATCGCCAGCGTGATATTGGTCCAGGCCTTGTCGACGCCCTGGCCGAGTGCCGACGGGCCACCTTCGGCGCGCACCAGTTCAACGCCATCAAGACCGGCGATACAGATACGGGTGCCGGTACCGCCACCATCAACGCCGATCAGATACTTGATACTCATTGCTTGTCCTTGTGAAAATGCTGTTTTCATCGCCGCTTGTTTGCGGCTGTTGGTTGGCGCAGCGCGCCTGCGTATGCCAAGCGCCTGATAGGTATATATAGACCAGAGCGCAAATCTAGTCAGCCAGCCCGGTTGCTGTCAACGCAGCAGACAAGACAACGGCGCAAAAAACGGACAGGACCTCCGTTTTTGCGCCGTTTTCCGGTGCCCGTATCGCAGCTCAGGGCTTGATGAGTGACGACACCTTGGCATGCAGGCCGCACTCTTTCAGATCGGGGTTTTCCCACCACCAGCGGCCGGCACGCACATCCTCGCCCATGGCAATGGAGCGCGTACAGGGCGCGCAACCAATCGACGGGTAGTGCTGATCGTGCAGTGCGTTATACGGTACGCCGTTATCGCGGATGTATTGCCAGACTTCCTTCTCGGTCCACTCGATCAGCGGGTTGAATTTCTCCAGCCCGTTGCCGCTGTCGAATTCCTTGATCTGCATCTCGGTACGTGTGGTCGATTGCTGGCGACGCAAACCGGTAATCCACGCCTTGCGGCCGGCCAGTGCGCGCTTGAGCGGCTCCAGCTTGCGGATGCGGCAGCATTCCTTGCGCAGGTCCACCGATTCATAAAAGGCATTGATGCCTTTTTCGTTCACGTACTGCTCTACCTGCGCCGCATCGGGGAAGTAGACCTTGACTGGTATTACCGGGTAACGCGTGGCGGTTTCCTGCATCAGCGTATAAGTCTCGGCCGGCAGGCGGCCGGTATCGAGGCTGAACAGATCGATCTTGAGACCATGCCGGGCGATCAGATCGGTCAGCACCATGTCTTCGGCGCCATAGGAATTGGCAAAAATCGCCGGGCTGTATTCGGCTTCGATCTGCTTCAGGCACGCCAGCGTATCGGCAATCTTCTGTTCCAGGCTCATTCCACTACTCCCTCTAGTCGCTAACAGGCGCAAAGCACTATTTAAACACGAGCATACAGCCAACGATGCCCAGCATCACCGCCAGACACGGGCGCAACACCTTTTCCGGCACTGCACCGGTCAGATGGCTGCCGACATAAATGCCCGGCAGCGAGCCACACAGCAGGTTCAACAGCAAAGCCCAGTTCAGGTTGCCAAGGCCGGCATGGCCAAGGCCGGCCAGCAAGGTCAACGGCACCGCGTGGGCGATTTCAGTGCCCACCAGTCGTGCCGTCGGCATGCGCGGATACAGCAGGAACAAGGCCACCGTGCCTAGCGCCCCGGCGCCGATCGACGAGAGCGTAACGATCACGCCCAGCAAGACGCCGACACCAATGGTGGCCCACAGCAGGGTGCGCGGTGGCAAATCCAGCCAGTCACTGGCGTGCTGCTGCGCAAACGCCAGCAAACGGTTTTTACACAGAATGGCCAGCGCGGTAATCACCAGTGCGATGCCCAGCGTGAACTTCATCAGCTTGGTAATCGTAGATGGGTCTGCATGCGACAAATGCAAGACGAGAATGGTCAGCGCTGCAGCCGGCAAACTGCCCATCGCCAGGCGGCCGGTGATGTCCCAATCGATATTCTTGTGCTTCTGGTGCACATAAATGCCGCCGGACTTGGTAATCGCGGCATACAGCAGATCGGTACCAACCGCCGTCGGCAGGCCGACGCCCAGCCGTGCCAGGATGGGCGTCATCAGCGAACCGCCCCCTACCCCGGTCATGCCGACGATGAAACCCACCGCCAAACCGGAAACCACATAAACCCAATTAAGCTGCGCCAGCAGCTCGGACAACCATGCCATGATGCCCATACCCAGTTGCAAATAGCCGGCGATCATAACATCATGTTTATAAGTCCTTAGACTGTTATGTTACGATGATAGACGCATCGGTTATTTATTCGGATAGGCCATGAAGCTGCAGCAACTGCGTTACCTCGTCGAA
This sequence comes from Andreprevotia lacus DSM 23236, assembly GCF_900176275.1. Taxonomy (GTDB): domain Bacteria; phylum Pseudomonadota; class Gammaproteobacteria; order Burkholderiales; family Chitinibacteraceae; genus Andreprevotia; species Andreprevotia lacus. The sequence goes on from NZ_FWXD01000003.1 coordinate 205,586, forward strand.
GTCGCCAAGCAAGGTTTGAACGTGTCGGAAGCAGCTGAAAAGCTGCACACGTCGCAGCCGGGCATCTCCAAACAGATCCGTCTGCTGGAAGACGAACTGGGCGTACAGATCTTCATCCGCAACGGCAAGCGCGTGGTGGACGTAACCGCGCCGGGGCGCGAAATCCTGCGCATCTCCGAACGCATGCTGATGCAGGCGCAGAACCTCAAGCGCATCGGCGAGGAATTCGTCAATGTCGAGGGCGGCAGCCTGACCATTGCCACCACGCACACGCAGGCGCGCTACGCTCTACCCAAGGCCATCAAGGCTTTTCTGGCGCGCTACCCCAAGGTGCGACTGTCGATCAAGCAAGGCAGCCCGACCCAGATCAGCGAAATGGTCGTCGATGGCAGCGCCGACCTCGCCATCGCCACCGAGGGCATCGATCACTACCCCGAGCTGGCCATGCTCGATTGCTACAACTGGAATCGTGACGTGGTCGTGCCCGTGGGCCACCCGCTGGCAGCATTGGATCACCCGATCACGCTGGACGAAATCGCTGCCTATCCGCTGATCACCTACGATTTCGCCTTTACCGGTCGCAACAAGATCAACCGCGCCTTTGAAAATGAAGGGCTGACGCCGAATGTGGTGCTCACCGCCATCGACACCGACGTGATCAAAACCTACGTCGGCCTCGGCCTGGGTGTCGGTATCATCGCCAGCATGGCGTTCGAACCGGAACGCGACACCGGCCTGGTTGCCATCGAAGCTGGCCATCTGTTCGACCCCTCCACCACCCGCATTGGCATCCGCCGCGATGCCTATCTGCGCGGCTACGCCTTCGACTTCATCGAACTCTTCGCCCCGCACCTCACCCGCAAGCAGGTGCAGGATGCGTTGCTGTGCGAGATCAGCGATGGAAATGAGGGCTAAGTTCGAGGACAACAGCCCGCTGAGCACTACCCGATCACACATGGAAACCAACGAAGAATGATCGGATGGCTCATGCAGCACGTCTACTTAGTATTCGGATTTGGTTTGGTTTGCGTGCTGTGGGCCCTGCTGTACGTGCTCACACATCGTGACAACGATCAGGAGCAGCACCCAGCATTAGATTTTTGTTTGGTGTGGCCAATATTGCTGAGGTAATACCGACAACATGCCAGCAAGAGATCAGGCGTTGTTGTGGCCACAGGCTTGATCATTATGCTGGCGATAATCCTGCTGGATCTTTGGCTAAACCCGTCACGCTAACAAGCGTTGACCTACCGTTGCAGGCTCTGCGAGGTTCAACAATCGTGCGGGGATCTAGCGCGCCTGTGCTGGTGTGCTGTCCAGAGATCGCTGAGCACAGGAATGTCGCGTCGTTGCGCTTCGGCAAACAAGTCTGCCGGCCAGCGCCAGCCCGTCAGCGGCAAGCGGATTTGCTCATCTGACATCAGTTGAACGAAGCCATCCCTGTCCATGAGGAAGCCGGTTTCACCCACCGTTTTGATGTCGGACCAAGGCACGTAGCGACGTTTCCTGCCCAGACGACGAATACTGACGCCTTGATCATCGATGGCGACGCGCGTAGCCAGCAGCGTATTGGCAACCAGAAACGGCAGCACACACAAGACGATGAGCACCGGCAGAGGGATGGCGAGCAGTGCCACCACGAGCGCATGGAGTCGCCATCGCAGGCAGCGCCACAGGCCAGTCGCCGCCAGCCAGGGCTGACGTACTGCCTGACGGCGCACGTTACTCAAGTCGCCGGGCAAGGAGGCCGCATAAAACTGCCAGCGCGACCGCAAGCCCCTGATGGCGTTATGCAGCAACTCAGTACGTGTCGGCCCCGGAAGACGCCACCACCGCCGCAGGTCATGCATTAGCAATCCTGCACGCAGCAGCAGTCCCAGACTCCATAGCCAAGCCAGAATGCTGAACACGAGATGCATCAGTTTGCTGCCTCCAGTTGACATCAATGTCGTCAAACCAGCGTCCGGGGGTCTGAGCCCGCACGAGGGCATTACGCGCCAAGCCGCGCCATCAGTGCCTTGACCTCGTCCAGCCAAGGGTCAAGCTGCCCAGCTTCCAGCCATAGCTCGCGCGTTTCGGACTCATGCATTACCGCCCGGGTTATCCGTCTGGCATTGGCAAGCACATAGGGAGGTGGTGGCGCGGTCTGAGCAAGCCACTGCGCCATACTTTCAGGCACCCCACTTGCCGGGCGCCCGAGCGCTCCGGCAACCAGTTCGGCAGCACACAGCGCGGCACTGGCGGTGCGGTCTGATGCGCCGCCGTCTTGCGCCACCTCACCGGCAGCTACGTCCAGCACCCGCTCAACCGCTTTCCAGCCAGATGCCGATGTCAGCTCTGCCATCGTATCCAGCGCCACATCATTACCCAGTGTGCTCGTATCCCATGCACCCATATCGTCGCCCACAATCAAACCAACTGTTGCTCACCGCAAACGCTGCCATAGCCCCGCCAGATACAAAGCCCGCTCCATGGCAACGTCTGCACTCATGGCATCCAGCGCATTCTTCAACTGCGGGATGAAATGATCGACCACGACATCCGGCGACGCGCCTGCGTTGGCTACCCAATTTGCCAATAATGATGGCAAGCCGTCGCACGGCTTGCCCAGCCCTGCGGCCAGCATTTCTGCAGCAATCAGCACCTCCGGCGCCAGATCGTTCGCCACGGCGGAGGAATCAGCCCAGGCAAACAAGCTGTGCCAGCCTTTCAACTGACCTGCCTGCGATACCAATTCACCATGCGCAAACACCATCAACGCTTGCGGCTTGGTTGGCCCATGTTTCGGCCAGCAACCGACCCGATAAACCGGAATGCCCCGCTCTGCCGCCCCTTGCAGCAAGGTTTCGATATGGGCAAAGGCATCGAGTGCGACATGTTCGCCATCTTGTAATACCAACGAGGCGGACACATTCTTGCCACCGTCATGGCGCAATAGCACTTCGCTGACGGACGCCCACGAGATAGACCGTTTGCGTCGCCACGGCCAGACGATGGTGATGTCCACCGCTTCATTGCGTACACGGGCGCCAGCAAGCCAGCACCACACCAGACTGAGTGCAATGCCCAGGCAATACTGCGGCAGCAACAGCAGTTGGAGCAAAACACCTAACCCACCCAATAGAACACGCCACGGCCATGCGGTCTCGGCCCACGCCCCACCCTGCCGCACCGCTTTGCAGGATGGCTGGGTGGTGGCATGTCGGGCGCTCAGCATCTACATCACTAGCGTTGAGATTTAGCCAACAACTGATCCGCCCAAAAAATGCCGGTCGTGGTCTTGCCATCCGTCACGCGGCCATCCAGCACGGCGGCTTTGAGCTCGTCCAGCGACATTTCGATCAGTTCCAGAAACTCGCCCTCATCCAGCCGCGCTTCGCCAGCGACCAAACCCTTGGCCAGGTAGACCTGGATTTCTTCGGAGCTGTAGCTGATCAGCGGGTGAATCACGCCGAGGTATTGCCACTCGCTGGCGGTGTAGCCGGTCTCCTCCAGCAACTCGCGGCGGCCGCATTCCAGCGGGTCTTCGTTCGGGTCGAGCTTGCCGGCGGGGAATTCGATGAACACGCGGTTAAGCGGAAAACGGAACTGCCGCTCCATCAGCAGCTTGCCGTTGGGCAACACCGGGATGATCATCACGGCGCCGGGGTGCACCACGTATTCGCGTGTGGCGCTGCCGCCGTCGGGCAGGCGCACGGTGTCGCGGTTGATGTGCAGCAAGGCGCCGTCAAATACGCGCTCGCTCGCAGTCTGGATTTCAATCAGGTGGCTGTCGTCTTGCATGGTCTGGTTCCCGGGGCGAAGAAAAGCGGCGGCCGAAGCCGCCGCGTGATATTGCGAGTGTAATCAAGCAGGCGCCACGAACAAAACCCAGCGCAACAGCGCTGGCAAGGCACGCGTAATGCAGCCAGCGGGGTTTTGTTCGTGAGTGCTCAGAGCTTGACGGGCGTCACGTTCCAGATATCGGTCGCATACTCGTTGATGGTGCGGTCGGCGGAGAACTTGCCCATGCCGGCGATGTTGAGTACCGCCTTGCGCGCCCACTCGTCCTTGTTGCGGTAGAGCGCGTCCACCTGATCCTGCGTGTCCACATAGCTGCGGTAGTCGGCCAGCAGCTGATAGTGATCGCCCCAGTTCACCAGCACATCGAAAATCTGCCGGTAACGTGCCGGGTCGTCCGGACTGAAGGTGCCGGAGGCCAGCATGTTGAGCACTTCGCGCAGCTCGGCATCGTTTTCGTAGTATTCGCGCGGGTTATAACCATTGCGGCGCAGCGCTTCCACCTTGTCGGCGGTGTTGCCGAAAATGAAGAAGTTGTCGGCCCCCACTTCCTCGCGCATTTCCACATTGGCGCCATCCAGCGTGCCGATGGTCAACGCGCCGTTCAGCGCAAACTTCATGTTGCCGGTGCCCGATGCCTCGGTGCCGGCGGTGGAAATCTGTTCGGACAGGTCAGCGGCCGGGATGATCAGCTCGGCCAGCGTCACGCCATAGTTCGGCACGAACACCACCTTGAGCTTGTTGCCCACGCGCGGGTCGTTGTTGATCTTCACGCCCACGTCGTTGATCAGTTTGATCACCAGCTTGGCCATGTGATACGCCGAGGCCGCCTTGCCGGCAAACACCACCACGCGCGGCACAATGTCGGCATTGGGGTCTTTGAGGATGCGGTTGTAGCGCGTGATCACGTGCAATACGTTCAGCAACTGGCGCTTGTATTCGTGGATGCGCTTCACCTGCACGTCGAACAGTGCGTTCGGGTCGATCACGCCGCCCAGCTTGCGCGCCACGAACTGCGCCAGCCGCTGCTTGTTGGCCAGCTTGGCCTCGGCCACGGCGTTGACGAAGGCGGGAAAATCGATGTGCTGCCGCAGCTCGGCCAGCTCGCCCAGATTGCTGCGCCAGGTCTTGCCGATGTAGTGGTCGATCACGCCGGCCAGTGCCGGGTTGGCCTGCGCCAGCCAGCGGCGCGGGGTGATGCCGTTGGTCTTGTTGTTGAAACGCTCCGGGTAGAGCTTGGCGAAATCGGCAAAGATGGATTCGACCATCAGCTGCGAATGCAGCGCCGACACGCCATTGACCTTGTGGCTGGCCACTACGGCCAGATAGGCCATGCGGATCTTGCGCTCGCCGCCCTCGTCCACCAGCGATACACGGCGGATCAGCTCGGCGTCGTCGCCCAGGCGCACGCGCACTTCCTTGAGGAAGGCGTCGTTGATTTCCAGAATCAGCTTGAGGTGGCGCGGCAGCACGCGGCCCAGCATGTCCAGCGGCCAGGTTTCCAGCGCTTCGCTCATCAAGGTGTGGTTGGTATACGAGAACACCTGACGGGTAATGCCCCAGGCATCGCGCCACAGCATGCCGGCATCATCGATCAGGATGCGCATCAGCTCGGGAATGGCCAGCACCGGGTGGGTGTCGTTCAGGTGGATGGCGACTTTTTCATGCAAGCGGGTCAGGTCTTTCGCTTCCGGGTGGCCCTGGCGGTAGCGGCGCAGGATGTCCTGTAGGCTGGCCGACACAAAGAAATACTCCTGGCGCAGCCGCAGCTCCTTGCCCGAATAGGTCGAATCATCCGGGTAGAGCACGCGCGAGACGTTTTCCGATGCGTTCTTTTCCTCGACCGCAGCAAAGTAATCACCCTGGTTGAACTTGGACAGGTTGATTTCATTGCTGGCCTTGGCCGACCACAGGCGCAGGGTGTTGGTGGCCGTGGTGTCGTAGCCCGGAATGATGTGGTCGTTGGCCGAGGCAAATACGTCCTGCGTGTCCAGCCAGCGCACCTTGTGTTCGCCCTCGTCCTGCAGCCGGCCGCCAAAGCGCACCAGATACTGCACCTCGGGGCGCGAGAACTCCCACGGATAACCGTTGGCCAGCCAGTAGTCCGGTGATTCCACCTGGTTGCCGTCGACAATGCGCTGCTTGAACATGCCGTAGTCGTAGCGGATGCCGTAGCCATAGCCCGGCAGGCCCAGCGTGGCCATCGAATCGAGGAAGCACGCAGCCAGACGGCCCAAGCCGCCGTTGCCCAGCGCGGCATCGGGTTCGATGTCGTCGATCTCGTCGTAATCGATGCCGAGTTGGTCCAGCGCGGTGCGCACTTCGTCGTAAATACCCAGCGCCAGCAGGCCGTTGGTGAGCGCGCGGCCCATCAGGAATTCCATCGACAGGTAGTAAACCCGCTTCACATCCTGCGAATACTGCGCGCGGGTAGTCGCCATCCAGCGTTCGATCAGGCGATCGCGCGCGGCCAGCATGGTGGCAAACAACCAGTCACGCGGGTTGGCGGTGATCGGGTCTTTGCCGATGGCAAACATCAGCTTGTTGGCAATCGAGCGCTTGAGCGCTTCGACATCATTGCTGGGGGAGTTGTGTTCAAACGCGGCCGTCATGGTTGCTCCACTGCTCATGTCTTGAATATGGTGTCGCTGCCGGCGCGCTCATGCGGCCAGCAGGCGGGTATACAGGTCGGTATAGGCGTGCGCGGCAGCCTGCCAGCCAAAGTCGCGGCGCATGGCGCTGCGGCGCACGGTTTTCCAGCTTTGCGGCTTGGCCCACAGTGCAAAGGCGCGGCGAATGCCGGCGGTGAGGTCGGCGGCGGTGAAGTCGTTGAAGACGAAGCCGGTCGCGGTTTCATCGGCCAGGTTTTCCAGCGCCACATCGACCACGGTATCGGCCAGCCCGCCCACCTTGCGCACCAGCGGCAGCGCGCCGTACTTCAGGCCGTAAAGCTGGGTCAGCCCGCACGGTTCGAAGCGGCTGGGCACCATGATCACGTCGGCACCGGCCATCACGCGGTGCGATTTGTCCTCGTCATAGCCGATACGCACGGCCACCTGCTGCGGGTTGGCGGCAGCCTTGGCCACAAATGCGGCTTCCTTGTCCGGATCGCCCGAGCCCAGCAGCACGAACTGCCCGCCACGCGACACGATTTCGTCCAGCGTATCCAGTATCAGGTGCAGGCCCTTTTGCTCGGTAATGCGGCTGACCACGGCAAACAGCGGCCCGTCACTGTCGGTGGCCAGGCCCAGCGCTTCTTGCAGCGCCTGCTTGCATTTGGCCTTGCCCGCAGGCTTGTCGGCGGTATAGCTGGCGGCAATCAGCACATCGGTCGCCGGGTTCCAGACCGCGTCGTCCACGCCATTGAGCACCCCCGAGAGCTGCGCGCCGCGATCACGCAGCAAGCCATTCAGGCCGCAGCCCTGTTCTTCGGTCGTGATTTCATGCGCATAGGTGGGCGATACGGTGGTGATGTGGTCGGCGTAATACAGCCCGGCCTTGAGGAAAGACACCTTGCCATGGAATTCCAGCCCTTCAATGTCGAAGAAATCGGCCGGCAGACCCAGCTCACCAAAGGCGTCGGCCGGAAACAGGCCCTGGTACGCCAGATTGTGCACGGTCAACACGCTGCGCGCCGGCCGGCCGCGTGCGGCCAGATAAGCCGGCGCCAGCCCCGCATGCCAGTCATGCCCATGCACCACTTCGGGCCGCCAGTACGGGTCCAGCCCGCTGGCCAGCTCGGCCGCCAGCCAGCCCAGCAGGGCAAAGCGGCGGTGATTGTCGCCATAGGGTTGCTGCGCGTCGTCCTGATACGGGTTGCCCGGCCGGTCATAGAACTGCGGCGCGTCGATCACGTATACCCCGGCGCCGCTGCCCGGCAGGTGCGAATAAACCAGCCGCACATGGCCAAACGGGGTATCCAGCTGCGCGACGTCGCCCTCTTCCGGCAGACCAGCCTTGATGGCGGGAAAGCCCGGCAACAACAGCCGGACATCAACACCCAGCCCGGCCAGCGCCCCCGGCAGTGCGCCGGTGACATCAGCCAGACCGCCGGTTTTCAACAAGGGGAACAATTCCGAGCAGACGTGCAGTACGCGCATTGCAGACCTTCCTTGAAAGACAAGCCTGCCCAGTGTGGGCAGGCTTTTTTACAGCAGTACGTTGCCTCAGCAGGTGGTCTGCTGGCCCAGCATGCTCTTGGTAATCAGCACCACGCCGCTGTCGGTGCGGTGGAAACGGCGTGCATCTTCCTCGGCATTCTCGCCGACGATGGTGCCCTCGGGAATGATGCAGCCCCGGTCGATCACGCAGCGGCGCAAGCGGCTGGAGCGACCTATCACCACCTCGGGCAGGATGACGGCCGAATCGACGGTGCAGAACGAGTGCACGCGCACCTTGGAGAACAGCACCGAGTTGAGCACCAGCGAGCCGGATACGATGCAGCCGCCCGATACCAGCGAGTTCAGCGTCATGCCGTGGCTGCCGTTGTGGTCCTGCACGAACTTGGCCGGCGGCAGTTGCTCCTGGAAGGTACGAATCGGCCAGTCCTGGTCGTACATGTCCAGCTCGGGCATGACCGAGGCGAGGTCGAGGTTGGCTTCCCAGTACGCGTCGACTGTACCGACGTCGCGCCAGTAATCCTTGGCAGCCGGGTCGGACTTCACGCATGACATCGAGAACGGGTGCGCAAAGGCGCGGCCTTCGCCGACGATCTTGGGGATGATGTTCTTGCCGAAGTCGTGCTCGGACTTGGGGTCGGCCAGGTCTTCGTCCAGCAGGCGATACAGGTAATCGGCGTTGAATACATACACGCCCATCGATGCCAGCGAGGTATCGGGCTTGCCCGGCATGGCTGGCGGATCGGCCGGCTTTTCGACGAAGGCAGCAATCTGGCGGGTTTCGGTCACGTCCATCACGCCAAAGGCACTGGCCTCGGCACGAGCGACCTCGATGCATGCCACGGTGCAATCCGCCCCCAGCAGCACGTGATCGACCAGCATGCGCGCGTAGTCCTGCTTGTAGATATGGTCACCGGCCAGCACCACGACGTATTCGGGGCGATAGCTGCGCAGGATGTCGAGATTCTGGTACACCGCGTCGGCAGTGCCGCGATACCAGTGTTCTTCATCCACACGCTGCTGCGCCGGCAGCAAGTCGACGAACTCGTTCATCTCGTTGCGCAGGAAGGACCAGCCACGCTGGATATGGCGCAGCAGCGAGTGCGACTTGTACTGCGTCACCACGCCGATGCGGCGGATACCCGAGTTCAGGCAGTTGGACAGCGCGAAATCGATGATGCGGAACTTGCCGCCAAAATACACCGCGGGCTTGGCGCGGTGATCGGTCAGCGCCTTCAGGCGCGAGCCACGCCCGCCGGCCAGCACCAGCGCCACGGCCTTGTTGGGCAGTTGGCGGGCCAGCGTGGCCTTGTCGATCAATTGCATTTCCATGGCTTACATCCTCTATCGACTGTGATGGCCCGGCGATACATTGCCGCCGGGCCGGTTTGCAGGCCGCGCTTGCGGCCGGAATGCCTGTGGATGCGGTGTGCCGATCAGGTCACGACGGTCGGCGTGGTGCGACCGGTGCGGCCGGCAATATCGGCCAGCTCACCGGCGACCTTGATCAGCCCTGCCAGCGCAGCCTGGGTTTCTTGCCCGTGCTGGGCAGGATCGGCCTCATATCTTTCAAGATAGACCCGCAAGGTCGCACCTTCCGTGCCGGTGCCGGACAGGCGGTAGACAATGCGGCTACCGTCGTCGAACACAATGCGGATGCCCTGCTTGCCCGAATGGCTGCCATCGACCGGATCGTCGTAGGCAAAGTCATCCGCCAGTGCAACAGTCTTGCCGCCCAACTGCGTGCCGGCCAAGGTAGTGACCTTTTCGCGCAGCGCCGCCAGCAGCGCGTTGGCGGGCTCGACATCGAGCGCCTCGTAATCATGGCGCGAGTAGAAGTTACGGCCGTAGGTGGCCCAGTGTTCACTCACCAGCTGGTTCACCGACTTGCCGGTGGCGGCCAGCAGATTGAGCCAGAACAGCACCGCCCACACGCCGTCCTTCTCGCGTACGTGGTCAGAGCCAGTGCCGTAGCTTTCCTCGCCGCACAAGGTGGCCTTGCCCGCATCAAGCAGGTTGCCGAAGAATTTCCAGCCGGTGGGGGTCTCATAGCAGGCAATACCGAGCGCCTTGGCCACGCGGTCTACCGCGCACGAAGTCGGCATCGAGCGTGCCACGCCAGCCAGCCCGCGGGCATAGCCCGGCACCAGCTTCGCGTTGGCTGCCAGGATGGCCAGGCTGTCGGACGGGGTAACCACCAGATTGCGGCCGACGATCATGTTGCGGTCGGCATCGCCATCGCTGGCGGCGCCGAAATCCGGCGCGGTCGCGGCATTCATGGTGGCGATCAGCTCGGTGGCATGGGCCGGGTTCGGGTCCGGGTGATGGCCGCCAAAATCCTCCAGCGGCACACCGTTGACCACGGTGCCGGCCGGCGCGCCCAGCAGCCCTTCGATCACGCGCGTGGCATAGGGGCCGGATACGGCAGAGAGCGAATCAAACTGCATGGTGTGGCCAGCAGCAAACCAGGCACGGATGGCCGGGAAGTCGAATAGCTGCTGCATCAGCGCTGCGTAATCAAGCACCGAATCGATCACCTCAACCGCCATGCCGGCCAGCTGGCCGCTGCCCAGGGTGTCGATGTCGTAAACCGCCGCATCCAGCGTCTTGTATTCACTGATGGTGGTAGTGCGTGCGTAGATGGCGTCGGTGATTTTCTCCGGCGCCGGGCCACCGTTGTCGGTGTTGTACTTGATGCCGAAATCCTCGTCCAGGCCGCCGGGGTTGTGCGAGGCCGACAGGATGATGCCGCCGAAGGTCTGGTATTTGCGGATCACGCAGCTGGCCGCCGGCGTGGACAGAATGCCGCCCTGCCCGACGATGACTTTGGCAGCGCCATTGGCGGCCGCCATGCACAGGATGGTCTGCACCGCTGCGCGGTTGTGATAGCGGCCGTCGCCGCCCAGCACCAGCACCTTGCCGGCAATGCCGCCCAGCGCATCGAAGATGCTCTGCACGAAGTTTTCGAGATAGTGCGCCTGCTGGAACACGCGCACTTTCTTGCGCAACCCGGAGGTGCCGGGCTTTTGCCCTTCAAACGGGCGGGTTGCGATGGTCTGGATGGTCATACGATCTTGTCCGACGGGATGGTTGAATGGTGGAGCAGTACGGCGACGCTGCGCGCTGAGGCGCGGTATTCACCGTTGGAAATGCAGGTAGGCAGGTCATCAGTGCTGGACAGCTCCAGGCACCAGACGCCGGTAGGCAGGCGGAACGGTACCTGGTTGGCCGAGCCGTTGACGACGATCAACCACTCGCCCGACAGCTGCACCATCATGGCGCGGCCGGCGCTGTCTTCCCAGTCGTGCGCCTTGAGCGCTTCGCCCGAGGCATTGAGCCATTGCACGTCCGGGTGGTTTTCGCCGTCGTCGATCTGGCCGTCCCACCAGTTGGGCTCGACCAGCGCGGCAATGCGCGCGCGCACGGCCAGCACGCTGGAGATGTAATCGGTCAGGTCGCCATCGGCACTGGCCCAGTCCAGATGGGTGATGTCATTGTCCTGGCAATAGGCGTTGTTGTTGCCCTGCTGGGTGTGCGCCAGCTCGTCGCCGGCCAGCAGCATGGGCGTGCCCTGCGACAGCAGCAAGGTGGTCAGCAGCGCCTTTTTCGAGCGTTTGCGCACCAGCAGCACCGAGGGATCATCGCTGGCGCCTTCGACGCCGCAATTCCAGCTCTGGTTCTCGTTGTGGCCGTCGCGGTTCTGCTCGCCGTTGGCCTCGTTGTGCTTGTTGTTGTACGACACCAGATCGCGCAGGTTGAAACCATCATGCGCGGTGATGAAATTGACCGACGCATACGGCTTGCGGCTGCGCTTGTGGAAGAAATCGCTCGATGCGGCAAAGCGCTTGGCAAACTCGCCGCGCGTGACGCCGTCATGCAGCCAGAAGCGGCGCATGGTGTCGCGATACTGGTCATTCCACTCGGCGAAGCGATCGGGAAAGTGGCCGAGCTGATAGCCGCCGGGGCCGATGTCCCACGGCTCGGCAATGAACTTGGTCTTGTTGAGTAGTGGTTCCTGCACAATGGCGGCAAACAGCGGTGCATAACTGGAAAACTGCGGCATGCGCCCCAGTACCGGGCCCAAGTCGAAACGGAAGCCATCGACATGGCATTCGCCCACCCAGTAACGCAGGCAGTCCATCACCAGTTGCACCATGCGAGGGTGCGCCAGGTTCATGGTATTGCCGCAGCCGGTCCAGTTTTCATACTCGCCCTGCTCGTTCAGGTGGTAATAGCTGGCGTTGTCGATGCCGCGAAAGCTCAGGGTCGGGCCGCTGGCATCCAGCTCGGCACTGTGGTTGAACACCACATCGAGGATCACCTCGATACCGGCCGCGTGCAGCGCCTTTACCGCATCGCGGAACTCGGTCAGTGGCGTGGTATGGTCGTGGCCACTCCAGTAGCGCTCGTCCGGCGCAAAAAAGCCCAGCGTGTTGTAGCCCCAGTAGTTGACCAGCCCCAGCCGCTGCAAGCGTGGCTCGTCGGCATGCGCATGCACCGGCAGCAGCTCCAGCGCGGTAATGCCCAGCCGCTGCAAGTGCGCGATCAGCGCCGGGTGGGCCAGCGCGGCGTAGGTGCCACGGATGTCGGCCGGAATATCCGGGTGGCGCGCGGTCAGCCCTTTGACGTGCGCCTCGTAGATGACGGTCTTGTGCCAGGGCGTGGCCGGCGGGGTATCGCCACCCCAGTCGTAGCGGCCCGATACCACCTTGCCCTTGGGCGCCAGCGCAGCGCTATCCAGCGGGTCCGGCTTGCCGGGGTTTTCCAGATCGTCACCGTTGAAATCGGGGTGGTCGATGGGCGCGCCGACGATGGCCCGTGCATACGGGTCCAGCAGCATCTTGTGCGGGTTGAAACGGTGCCCTTGTGCCGGCGCGTAGGGGCCATCCACGCGATAGCCATACACCAGCCCCGGTACGCCGTCGGGCAGATAGCCGTGCCAGACGCCATCGGTGCATTCGGGCAATTCCAACTCGCGATATTCCTTGCCGCCGTGCGCATCGAACAGGCACAGCTGCACCCGCGTGGCGTTCTCTGAGAACAGCGCGAAGTTGATGCCGTCGCCGTCCCAGGTTGCGCCCAGCGGATAAGGCGTGCCGGTTTCCAGCTTCATTCAGCCACCCGCTGCAGATAAATCGTTGCCAGCGGCGGCACCGCCAGGGTCAGCGATTGCGCAAAGCCGTGGCTGCCATGCGGCTGCGTTTCCAGCGTGTCGTTGCCGGCGTTGCCGCCGCCGTAGCAGGCGGCATCGGTATTGAGGATTTCGCGCCAGCGGCCTGCCAGCGGGACGCCCACGGTGTAGGCGTGGCGCGGCACCGGGGTGAAGTTGGCGATGACGATCACCTCGCAGCTGGGCTGTTCGCCCTTGCGGATGAAGCTGAACACCGAATTTTCGGCATCGTCATGCGCAATCCACTGGAAACCGCTGGGGTCGAAGTCGATCTGGTGCAGCGCCGGCTGCGCCTTGTACACCGCATTCAGGTCGCGCACCAGCATCTGCACGCCGCCATGCCAGCCACCACCCACCGCCGGGTCAAGCAGGTGCCAATCCAGACTGTCTTCGTGATTCCACTCGCGCCCTTGCGCGAACTCGCCGCCCATGAACAAGAGCTTCTTGCCCGGGTGCGCCCACATGAAGGCGTAATAGGCGCGCAGGTTGGCAAACTGCTGCCAGGCATCGCCCGGCATGCGTGCCAGCAGCGAGCCTTTGCCGTGCACGACTTCGTCATGCGACAGCGGCAGCACGAAATTCTCGTTGAAGGCGTAAACCATCCCGAAAGTCATCTTGTGGTGATGGTATTTACGATGCACAGGGTCTTGTTGCATGTATTCGAGCGTGTCATGCATCCAGCCCATATTCCACTTGTAGTGGAAGCCCAGACCGCCCATGGCCGGCGGGCGGCTGACAGCCGGAAAGGCGGTCGACTCCTCGGCCAGCGTGATCGCTTCGGGCCGCGCGGTGCCGACTGTTTCATTCATGCTGCGCAAGAACTGGATCGCTTCCAGATTCTCGCGCCCGCCAAACTGGTTGGGGATCCACTCCCCTTCCTTGCGGCTGTAATCGCGGTACAGCATGGACGCCACTGCGTCCACGCGCAGGCCGTCGATGCCATAGCGCTCGATCCAGTACAGCGCATTGCCGGTGAGGTAGTTGCGCACCTCGTTGCGGCCGTAGTTGTAAATCAGCGTGCTCCAGTCCTGATGGAAGCCCTCGCGCGGGTCGGCATGCTCGAACAGGTGCGTGCCGTCAAAGCGCGCCAGACCATGACTGTCGGTCGGAAAGTGCCCCGGCACCCAGTCGAGCAACACGCCGATGCCGTTGGCATGCGCTGTCTCGATGAAATAGCGGAAATCGGCCGGCGTGCCAAAACGGCTGGTCGGCGCATACATGCCCAGTGGCTGGTAACCCCAGGAGCCATCAAACGGGTGCTCGTTCACCGGCAGCAATTCGAGATGCGTGAAGCCCAGGTCCTTCACATAGGGGATCAGCGTATCGGCCAGCTCGCGGTAGCTCAGCCAGCGATTGCCCTGCTCGGGGATGCGCCGCCACGAGCCCAGGTGTACCTCGTAGATGCTGACCGGCGCATTGAAGGCATTGGCCGTGCGGCGCGCATCGCTGGCCGGCACCACCTCGGGCAGCGCGGCCACTTTCGACGCAGTGCCCGGCCGCAGCTCGGCCGAGAAACCATACGGGTCGGCTTTCAGCTCGATATGGCCTTCGGCAGTGAAAATCTCGTATTTGTACAGCGCGCCCTGCTGCACGCCGGGCAGGAAGATTTCCCACACGCCGCATTCGCGACGCAGCCGCATCGGGTAGCGGCGGCCATCCCACAGATTGAAATCGCCGACGATGGATACACGGCGCGCATTGGGCGCCCACACCGCAAACGCCACGCCGGCCACGCCTTCCATCACCGCCGGATGCGCACCCAGGCGCTGGAACGGCCGCTGGTGCGTGCCTTCGGCCAGCAGCCAGGCATCGACATCGCCCAGCACCTCCCCGAAACGGTAAGGGTCTTCGATATCGAAAGTGCCATCACCCCAGCGCACCGACAAGCGATACGGAAAGGCATTCTTGCGGCGGGGAATCTTGCCGGAGAAAAATCCGCGTGCATCGACGCGATCAAGCGTAGCCAGCGTGCGCTCGTTCTTGGCGTCGATCACCGAGACTTCGCCCGCATCGGGCAGCAGCGCATGCAGCCACAGGCTGCCATCGTGCTCGTGCAGGCCGAGGATGGAAAACGGATCGGCATGACTGCCGTTGAATAGCGCGTCAATCGCGGCCTGATCTGGAAGGGCGTACATGCCTCACCTATTGTTGTTGTGTACCACTGCAGGCATGCAGAAGCAGGAGCTTTGTTTATAGGCCAATCTTGCCTGCGCGGCCAATGCAAGGCAACAATCAGCATCACGAACGAAAGCTTGCTGCGTCATGCTTTCCAGCCCATTTTGTACGACAAGGAACAGCCGCATATGGAAACCAAGGACTGGTGGCGCGGCGCGGTGATCTATCAGGTCTATCCGCGCAGCTTCATGGACAGCGACGGCGATGGCGTCGGCGACCTGCCCGGCATCATCGACAAACTGCCCTACCTCGCCAGCCTGAATGTGGATGCGGTGTGGATTTCCCCGTTCTTCAAAAGCCCGATGGCGGACTTCGGCTACGACGTATCCGACTACCGCCAGGTGGACCCGCTGTTCGGCACGCTCAAGGATTTCGACAAACTGCTCAAGCAGGCGCACAAGCTGGGCATCAAGATCATCATAGACCAGGTGTTGTCGCATACATCGGAGCAGCACGCGTGGTTTATCGAAAGCCGCAGCAGCCGCGACAACCCCAAGGCAGACTGGTATGTCTGGGCCGACGCCAAACCCGATGGCACACCGCCCAACAACTGGCTGTCGGTGTTCGGCGGCAGTGCCTGGCTGTGGGACAGCCGGCGCCGCCAGTATTACCTGCACAACTTCCTGACCAGCCAGCCCGACCTCAATTTCCATAACAAGGACGTGCAGAAGGCCATCCTGGGCGAGGTCGAATTCTGGCTCAAGCGCGGGGTGGACGGTTTCCGCTTCGATGCCTGTATTTTCCAGTTCCACGACAAGAAACTGCGCGACAACCCGCCAGCCAAGGTGGCCGACAGCAGCTCGGTGCCGGCCACCAACCCCTATGGCATGCAACGCCACAAGTTCGACAAGTCGCGCCCCGAGAACCTCAAGTTTTTGCAGAAACTGCGCAAGTTGCTGGACCAATACGGCGCCAGCAGCCTCGGTGAAATCGGCGACGACGATTCGCCCAGCCGCATGGCGCAATACACGGCCGACAACGACAAATTCAATCAGGCTTACAGCTTCAACCTGCTGACCGAGGAATTCTCGGCCGCCTTCGTGCGCGAGCAGGTCGAGATCATGGAACGCCGGCTGGCCGAATACGCCATCCCCGGCTGGGCCTGCTGGTCAATCGGCAATCACGACGTGGCGCGCGTGGCCACCCGCTGGGGCCACAACCAGGGCGGGCCGGCCTTCTCCAAGCTGATGCTGGCGCTGGTGACCACCTTGCGTGGCTCCAGCTGCCTGTATCAGGGCGATGAACTGGCGCTGCCCGAGGCCGAAATCGCCTTTGAAGACCTGCAAGACCCGTATGGCAAGGCCTTCTGGCCCGAATTCAAGGGGCGTGATGGCTGCCGCACCCCCATGCCGTGGAGCAAATCAGGCAGCAATGCCGGTTTCTCTACCGGCAAGCCGTGGCTGCCCATCCCGGCCGAACACGTGGCGCTGGCCGTGGACACCCAGGAAAAACCGCGCGAATCGGTGCTCAATTTCACGCGGCGCTTTCTGGCCTGGCGCCGCCGCCAGACCACGCTGATCGACGGCGACCTTGCCTTCCTGAACGCGCCGGAGCCGCTGCTGGTATTCACCCGCAAATCGGGCAAGGAAACCATCGTGGTCGCGCTTAACCTCGGCAACAGCCCGCAGCGCTGGAAGCTGCCCAAGGCCCTGCAGGACGCCAAGGCGCTGGACGGGCACGGCCTGCATGGCGGCGTACTGGAGCGCGGCGAGCTGCAGTTGCAAGGCTACGGCGCCTATTTCGGCCGGCTATAGATAGGCCCCCGACGAGGGCTGACGCAAGCGGGTAAAGTCGAGTAAAATACTCGGCTTTACCCACCCGGACGCCGTACGCCATGCTCGAGGCCCTGCGCGAAACCATACGCGTTATCAAGGAACGCGATCCTGCTGCCCGCTCGCACTGGGAAATCGTGCTGTGTTATCCGGGCCTGCACGCCATTGCCTTCCACCATGTCGCGCATGCGCTGTGGCAGTCCGAGTGGCCTGTGCTGGCGCGTTTCGTGTCGCACCTGGGACGCTTTTTCACCGGCATCGAAATCCACCCTGGCGCGACCATTGGCCGGCGCGTGTTCATCGACCACGGCATGGGCATCGTGATTGGTGAAACTGCCGTGGTGGGCGACGATTGCACGCTCTATCAGGGCGTGACCCTGGGCGGCACCTCGCTCAACGGCGGCAAGCGCCACCCCACGCTGGAAGCCGGCGTCATCGTCGGTGCGGGCGCCAAGATCCTGGGCGGTTTTACCGTAGGCGCCGGCGCCAAGATCGGCTCCAATGCGGTGCTGAACAAACCGGTGCCACCCGGCGCCACCGCCGTCGGCATTCCGGCACGCATCCTCGAAGAAACCGAGGCCACGCGCGAACAGAAAGCCAAGTCGTTGGGTTTCTCGGCCTATGGCATTTCCGGCGACGTGAACGACCCGATGGTGAAAGCCATCCACGCGCTGCTCGATCATTCGGTCACCACCGATCACAAGATCGACGCGCTGCTGAAAAGACTGGAAGCGATGGGCGTGGACTGCGCCGAGGCCCGCGCCAGCAAGGATCAGTTCGATCCGCAATACCTGAACAAGATCGTGGATTGAGTGCAACTGCAACGGTGCGAACCAAGCCCCGTTTTAGTTGACTAAAACACTAGGGTATTTTACCATTCGCTTCAGTCGCAGCCCGTACACCACGGTGTACAGGCCGCCCGAACCGCTCTCACTCAGGACCCGAACCGCCGATGCGCCTCACCACCAAAGGCCGATTTGCCGTTACCGCCATGCTTGATCTGGCCATGCGCCAGTCTGGCGGCCCGGTCACGCTGGCGGGCATCAGCGAGCGTCAGCGCATTTCGTTGTCCTATCTGGAGCAGTTGTTCGGCAAGTTGCGTCGCCGCGAACTGGTGGACAGCGTGCGCGGCCCGGGCGGTGGCTACTGTCTGGCCCGCGCGGCCGAGGAAATCACCGTCGCTGCCATCATCTGTGCCGTGGACGAGCCGCTGGATGCCACGCAGTGCGGCGGCAAGGAAAACTGCCACGACGATGGCCGCTGCATGACGCACGACCTGTGGGCCAGCCTGAACCACACCATTTACGACTATCTGAAGTCGGTCACGCTGGCGCAACTGGTGCAAGAGCAGCACGAGAAGCAACGCAAGCGCAGCGAGTGCAGCAGCAAGGTGCTGCTCGATGCGCGCAGCAAGCCGGCGGAACTGACCGCGCCGCAGTAAGGCGCCCCGCCAGCCAACGTATCACGGAATGAACACGGCGCCAGCCAACCCAAGGAAACCGCAATGAGCAAGCCGATCTACCTCGATTATTCCGCCACCACCCCGGTTGATCCGCGCGTGGCGCAGGCAATGATCCCGTACCTGACCGAGTTGTTCGGCAACCCGGCCTCGCGCAGCCATGCGTATGGTTGGGAAGCGGAAGACGCCGTCGAATCGGCGCGTGAAGAGGTGGCCAAGCTAGTCAATTGCGATGCGAAGGAAATCATCTGGACTTCGGGCGCCACCGAATCGGACAACCTCGCCATCAAGGGCGCGGCGCAGTTCTACAAGACCAAGGGCAAGCACCTGATCACCGTCAAGACCGAGCACAAGGCCGTGCTTGATCCGATGCGCGAGCTGGAGCGCCAGGGTTTTGAAGTCACTTATCTGGACGTGCTGGAAAACGGCCTGATCGATCTGGATGCGCTGAAGGCGGCTATCCGCCCGGACACCATCCTGATCTCGGTCATGTTCGTGAACAACGAAATCGGCGTGATCCAGGACATCCCGGCCATCGGCGAGCTGTGCCGCGAAAAGGGCATCGTGTTCCACGTCGACGCTGCACAGGCCACCGGCAAGGTCGTGATCGACCTGCAGGCACTGAAGGTCGACCTGATGAGCTTCTCGGCCCACAAGTCGTATGGCCCCAAAGGCATCGGCGCGCTGTATGTACGCCGCAAGCCGCGCGTGCGCCTCGAAGCGCAAATGCACGGAGGCGGCCACGAGCGCGGTTTCCGCTCCGGCACGCTGGCCACGCACCAGATCGTCGGCATGGGCGAATCGTTCCGCATTGCCCGCGAGGAAATGGGCACCGAGCTGGAGCGCACCCGCATGCTGCGCGACCGCCTGTGGGCCGGCCTGAACGACATCGAAGAAGTGCACCTGAACGGTGACATGGATCAGCGCGTGCCGCACAACCTGAACGTGAGCTTCAACTATGTCGAGGGCGAGAGCCTGATCATGGCGCTGAAGGAACTGGCGGTATCGTCGGGCTCGGCGTGTACTTCGGCCTCGCTGGAACCGTCCTACGTGCTGCGCGCACTGGGCCGCAGCGACGAACTGGCACACAGCTCGATCCGCTTCACCATCGGCCGCTTCACCACCGTGGAAGACATCGACTTCACCATCAAGCTGGTGCACCAGAAGATCGGCAAGCTGCGTGAACTCAGCCCGCTGTGGGATATGTACAAGGAAGGGATTGATCTTTCCACCATCGAATGGGCCGCCCACTGATTTTTGGCGCGTCTCGCAGCACCATGCTGCGTTGCGTCGCCGCTCGTTTACAGCAGTAAACGTCGCGACACCGCGCCTTGCCTGGCACAGCGATCCACACCAAAAAACGTGGACGTGCCTGGCAAAAACCGAACTGACTGAATTGGAGATACACCATGGCATATAGCGAAAAGGTTCTCGACCATTACGAAAATCCGCGCAACGTCGGCGCGTTCGAGAAGGGTGACGACACGGTCGGCACCGGCATGGTCGGTGCGCCGGCCTGTGGCGACGTGATGAAGCTGCAGATCAAGGTCGGCAGCGATGGCGTGATTCAGGATGCCAAGTTCAAGACCTACGGCTGTGGTTCCGCCATTGCGTCGTCGTCGCTGGTGACCGAATGGGTCAAGGGCAAGACGCTGGACGAAGCGATGGCCATCAAGAACACCCAGATCGCCGAAGAACTGGCCCTGCCGCCGGTCAAGATCCACTGCTCCATCCTGGCGGAAGACGCCATCAAGGCCGCAGTGGAAGACTACAAGAAGAAGCACGGTTAATCAGAACGGGTTGCTGCACGCCCCGGTGTGCCGCCGCCCCCCGCATTGGAGTTGAACACGATGGCGCTCACGCTTTCCGAACGCGCAGCCAACCACGTTGCCGGCTTCCTTGCCCGCCGCGGCAAGGGTCTGGGCGTGCGTCTGGCCGTGAAAACCGCCGGCTGCTCCGGCATGGCCTACAAGCTTGAATTCGTTGACGAATCGCTGGATACCGACATGGTATTCGAGAGCTTTGGCGTGAAGATTTTCACCGATGCCAAGTCGCTGCCCTATATCGACGGCACCGAGCTGGACTACACCAAGGAAGGGCTGAACGAGGGTTTCAAGTTCAACAACCCGAACGTGAAGAACGAGTGCGGCTGCGGCGAAAGCTTCCACGTCTGACCCGCAGCAGCGCAAGCCAGCCACGAGGGGCAAGGTGCAAACCGCCCCTCTTGCTTTTGCCAGGCCCGCAGCGGAGTAACCCGGTTTCGCCATGAGCTTCGATTTCACCCAGTCCCACTTTGCCCTGTTCGGCCTGCAGGCCGGCTTTACGCTGGATCGTGCCGCGCTGGACGCGGCCTATCGCGCGCTGCAGACCGAATACCACCCGGACCGCTTTGCAGCGGCCAGTGACGCGCAAAAACGCCTCAGCCTGCAGATCGCCACGCAGATCAACCAGGGTTACCAGACGCTGAAAAACCCGCTGTCGCGCGCGCGCTATCTGCTGCAGCTGCACGGCGTGGATACGCAGGAAGAGACCAACACCGCCATGCCGGTGGAGTTCCTGATGCAGCAGATGGAATGGCGAGAAACCATTGCCGACGCCAAAACGCAGCGCAACGGCGACACGCTGGAAGCACTGAGCAGCGAACTGGCCGGCGAGCATCGTACGCTGGTGAACGAGCTGGCGGTGCTGCTGGACGAGCAGCAAGACTGGCCCGCCGCTGCCGAGGCAGTACGCAAGCTGCGCTTTCTGGACAAGCTGAGCGAAGAAGTCGATAACGCCATCGACGCCGTAACCTTTTAAGTTGTGTACCGGCGCTGCCGCGCCCTAGCCAAGAGCCTGAACCCGATGTTGCTGCAAATCTCCGAACCCGGCATGAGCGCCGCCCCCCACCAGCACCGGCTGGCGGTCGGCATTGATCTGGGCACCACCAATTCGCTGGTTGCCACGGTACGCAGCGGCAGCCCGGCGTGCCTGCCGGATGAAAATGGCCGCACCCTGCTGCCCTCGGTAGTGCATTACGCTGCCGGCGGCGCAGTCACCGTCGGCCATGCGGCACAAGCCGGGCAGAATCAGGACCCGGCCAATACCATCGTCTCGGTCAAGCGCTTCATGGGCCGTGGCCTGACCGACGTGGCCGATGCGGCCACGCCTTACCGCTTCGTTGATGAACCCGGCATGCTCAAGTTGCAAACTGCGGCCGGCATCAAGAGCCCGGTGGAAGTCTCGGCCGACATCCTCGCCAGCCTGAAAGCCCGCGCCGAAGCCAGCCTCGGCGGCGAGCTGGTCGGCGCCGTCATTACCGTGCCGGCCTATTTCGACGATGCACAGCGCCAAGCCACCAAGGATGCCGCACGGCTGGCTGGCCTGAACGTGCTGCGCCTGCTGAACGAACCCACCGCCGCCGCCATCGCCTACGGCCTCGACAACGCCGCCGAAGGCACTTACGTGATTTATGACCTTGGCGGTGGCACCTTCGACGTGTCGGTACTGGAGCTGACCCGCGGCGTGTTTGAAGTGCGCGCCACCAGCGGCGATTCGCAACTGGGCGGCGATGACTTCGACCACCGCCTGCATTGCTGGATTCTGGAGCAAGCCGGCCTGTCGCAGCTGAACGACAAGGACCACCGCCTGCTGCTGACCAAGGCGCGCCAGGCCAAAGAAACCGTTACCGATCACGACCGCACGCAGATCACGGCCAAGCTGTCGGATGGCACACTGGTCGATGTCGAGCTGACCGCCGCCATCTTCCAGCAGATCACCGCGCATCTGGTGCAAAAGACCATCGCCCCGCTCAAGCGCGCACTGCGCGATGCCAAGCTCACTGCCGACGACATCAAGGGTGTAGTGCTGGTGGGTGGCGCCACGCGCATGCCGCACGTGCGCCGCGCCGTGGCCGAGCTGTTCGGCCGTGAACCGCTGACCAATCTGGACCCGGACAAGGTCGTGGCACTGGGCGCCGCCATGCAGGCCAATGTACTGGCCGGCAACAAGGGCGACGACGAATGGCTGCTGCTGGACGTGATCCCGCTCTCGCTCGGTCTGGAGACCATGGGCGGGCTGGTCGAGAAAGTCATCCCGCGCAACAGCACCATTCCGACTGCACGCGCGCAGGAATTCACCACCTTCAAGGACGGCCAGACCGCCATGGCCATCCATGTGCTGCAGGGCGAGCGCGAACTGGTGAGCGACTGTCGCTCGCTGGCGCGCTTCGAGCTGCGCGGCATTCCGCCCATGGTGGCGGGTGCCGCTCGCATCCGCGTCACCTTCCAGGTCGATGCCGACGGGCTGCTCAGCGTGTCGGCGCAGGAGCAAAGTACCGGCGTGGAAGCCAGCATCATGGTCAAGCCCAGCTATGGCCTGTCGGACGACGACATTGGCCGCATGCTGCGCGAATCGATGCAGCACGCCAGCGACGACATGCATGCACGCAAGCTGGCCGAAGCGCGCGTCGAAGCAGAAGGCATCCTCACCGCCACACGCATCGCGCTTGCACAGGATGGCGACCTGCTGAGCGACGCCGAGCGCGCCGAAGTCGAAGCCGCGCTGACGTCCACCGACGCCGCCATTGCCGGCCACGATGCAGATGCAGTGCGCCTGGCCGCCGAGGCCCTGAACGAAGCCACCAGCGAATTTGCCGCCCGCCGCATGGATCGCGCCGTCAGCCGCGGCTTGTCCGGCCACAAGATTGAAGAACTTTGAGATCACCATGACCAAGATCGTCGTCCTGCCCCACCCCACCCTGTGCCCCGAAGGCTCCACCTTTGATGCGGAACCGGGCACCAGCATCTGCAATGCGCTGATCTATCACGACATCTTCATCGAGCACGCATGCGAGCAATCGTGTGCCTGCACCACCTGTCACGTAGTGGTGCGCCAGGGCTTCAACAGCCTGGAAACGGCCGAGGAAGAAGAGGAAGACATGCTCGACAAGGCATGGGGGCTGGAAGCCAACTCGCGCCTGTCCTGCCAGGCCATCATTGCCGATGAAGAACTGGTGGTGGAAATCCCGAAATACACCATCAACCATGCGCGCGAGGAAAACCACTGATGAGCGACAGCATGCGGCGTGTCGAGGCGGCCCTGCTGGCCGCCGGCATGAGCACCGAAATCGTCGAGTTCGACGCTTCGACCAAGACCTCGGCCGACGCTGCAGCCGCCATCGGCTGCGAAGTGGCACAGATCGCCAAATCAGTGATCCTGCGCGCCAAGCAGAGCGAACGTCATGTGCTGGTCGTCACCAGCGGCATCAACCGCGTGGATGAAAAAGCCGTTGCTGCGCTGGTGGGCGAAAAGATCGGTCGTGCCGATGCCGATTTCGTGCGCGAAAAAACCGGTTACGTGATCGGCGGCGTATCGCCGGTGGCACACGCCAGCGAACCGATTACACTAATCGACGAAGACCTGCTCGGCATGGCCGAAATCTGGGCCGCTGCCGGTACGCCCAACAGCGTGTTCAAGCTCACGCCCGAACAATTGCTGGCACTCACCGCCGGCCAGGTCGCCAAAGTCAAAGAGGAAAAAACGGCATGAAATGGACAGACAGCCGCGAGATCGCCATTGAACTGGCCGACACGCACCCGGATATCGACCCGCTGAAAATCAATTTCGTCGATCTGCGCAACTGGGTGCTGGCGCTGCCGGGCTTCAACGACGACCCCAAGCACAGCGGCGAAAAAATCCTCGAGGCCATCCAGATGGCCTGGATAGACGAAGCCGACTGAACACCTCGCCTGAAAAGCGGCGCAGTCCGCGGAGCAGCCCTTGCTGCTAGGGCCTGTTAACACTTATTTCACGCTTGCGTTCGGGGTAGTTCGGGATGGAGCGCAAGGCGCAGAACGCGCCGCGGTACGGGTACCGCAAGCGGTTTGCAAGGCAGCGAACCGCCCGAAATACCCCGAACCCGCAGGGCTGGGCCGCAAAGAGGCCATCTACGGCGTTACGCGCCTTGGCAATAACCGGTTATTGCCTGCGTTGCGTGCCTTGTAGCTGACCTCTTTGCGGCCCAGCGCAAGCGCGAAATAAGTGTTAACAGGCCCTAGTCCGCAGGCTGCCGACCGGCAAGCAAAAACGGCGGAAAGTGTTGCATGTAACCCGGCTGCAACACTTCTCTACATAACGCAGCCACAAAGCTGGCCATAATCGCTAAGCTTATCCAGTTCCATTGCCCGCGACCGCCGTGAATCCGCCCGCCCAAACCAAGCCGCCCAAGCGCACCAGTATCGCCCAGGTCATCCTCGGCGCCCGCGCCAGACTCGCCGACCTGCTGATGGATCGCGATCCGCAGTATTTCCAGAGTGAAATCATCATGCTAGCGGCGCAGATCCAGAGCGCATGCACGCGCAACCGCAACGTGGCACTGGCCATGACCCTGCTGGCGCAGGACACGCCGTATGCGCCACGCCATGCGGTCGATGTCGGCGTGGTGGTCGAACTGGCGCTCAAGCGGCTGGGCCAGACCGAAAGCGAGCGCCGCCCGGTCATTGCCGCCGCGCTGACCATGAACATCGGCATGCAGACGCTGCAAGAGCAGCTTGACCAGCAGTCGGGCCCGCTCACCACCGAACAGCGCCAGATCATGCAGCAACACCCGCTGGCCAGCCGCGACGAATTGCGCGCACGCGGCGTGTCCGACACCGTGTGGCTCAACTGCGTACTGCAACACCACGAAACCCCGGACGGCCGGGGCTACCCCGGCAAGCTCAGGGGCGACCAGTTGCGCTTCGAGGCCCGCTTGCTGGGTCTGGCCGACCGCTATTGCGCGCTGCTGTCCAAGCGCGCCTGGCGCTCGGCCAAGTCGGTCGACAGCGCGCTGGCGCAAAGCATCTCGCCGCTCAGCGCCGGCGTGGACGACAAGCTGGACCGCTTGTTCATGGAAACACTGGGCTTCTACCCGCCCGGCAGCGTGGTGCAGCTGTACAGCGGCGAGATCGGCGTGGTGAAACGCCCCGGCAGCCACGAGCTGACACCGGTGGTGCAGGCGCTGTACGACGCCGACATGAAACCCTTGGCCGAGCCGGGTGAACGCACCAGCGGCCCGCCTGATGGCGGTATCATGAGCGTATTCGAGACCCAGTTTCTCGACCCCATCCCGCCGGTGGACATCTGGGGCGAAGACGCCTATCTGCCGGACGCAACACCCCAACAGGACACACAATGATTTTCAAGGATATCCTAGCCACGCTGCCCGCCATCGACCACCTGGCGGCGCTGGAATTGCTCGACGGCGACACCATCGTTGCCCGCATCGACAACAAACCCGGCCAGGCCGGCAGCGTGCGCGTCTATCACGCGCTGTATCAGGAATTCGGCTCGATCAACGCCACTGCCGCCGACAAGGGCCTGCGCCTGTACGCCGAGCACACCGCCGACGCCCAGGCTCGCCCGGGCGCCCACCCCAACATCGACCGCCTGCTGGCGCTGGTTGAGGGTGGTACACCGCTGGCGGTGCGGCTGGTTGCTGCCTGAACTGCAACGCCCCCCAACAAAAAGCCCGCTGATGCGGGCTTTTTGTTGGGTACGTGACCCGTCCTGAAATACGTTGACACTTTTCCCCTCACACAAGGACAAGTGTCATGGAATCAAAGATCAAGCGCACACAACGGGACTACACCCTCGCCTTCAAACTGGCTGTCGTTGAACAGGTCGAAAAAGGCCAGCTTACCTATAAACAGGCCCAAGCCTGCTACGGCATCCAAGGCCGCTCCACCGTCCTGACCTGGTTACGCAAGCATGGGCGACAAGACTGGCGAACTGCGGCATCCTTGGCGGTGATGACCATCGACCAAGACCCCAAACCGCTCACGCCGGAGCAACAGATCA